>JAHDEJ010000029.1 GCA_020628865.1 Acidimicrobiales bacterium | reverse complement strand
ACCTCAGGCCAGACGATTCACCCAAGATCGATGTCTGGTCGACCCTGTCCTGAGGTCCAGTGCTTTCGGCAGCGGAGTTCGTAGCTGACTTCGGGTTCGCGTTCGGGGTCGTCGACCACCATCAGCTCTCCCTCGTACACCTGCACACCGTCCACGATGCGGGCGTTGTGGGTGGCGCGGTCCCCGCACCAGCACCGAGCCTCGCACTGGATCACCTCGGCCTGATCGGCGAGTTCCAGCAGGCGGGCGGTTCCCGGAAACAGCTTGCCCCGAAAGTCCGTGAGGAGACCGAACGCAAACACGTCGAGCCGCATCGAGTCCACGATTTCGGCGAGTTGTTCGATCTGCTCCGGTGTGTAGAACTGCGCCTCGTCGCACACCATGTAGTCGAGCGGGTCACCGTCGTTCTGGGCGATGGTGCGCAGGTCGGTCGACGGGTCGATCACCACAGCATCGGCCGAAACACCGAGCCGGGAACTGACCCGGGCGCCTTCACGGTCGAGCATGGAGCAGAGCGCCCCCTTGAGGCCACCGTGCGTCAGGTTGTGATGGATCTGCAACGCCAGGGTGGACTTGCCGGAACCCATCGTTCCGAAGGAGAAGCGCAGCATTCCCATGACGGCGAGGCTACTGCGGGTGCCGGGGAGGGTCTGTTGCACACCGAAGCTCGGCGGGTTCGCAATCGTCATGACCTGCCCTTTCTACCGCAGTGCGGGCACGCGATCCCCACTCAGGAGCAGCCGCTGGTGCTACCGCAGTCGCGGCAGGCGTAGCAGCTTCCGGCGCGGACCATCTGCGTACCGCACTGGCCGCAGAACGGGGCATCGGAGACCGTGTCGGCCTCTGCGGACGGCGCCACAGCCGCAGGCGGATCCGGCGGAAGATCGAGACCCTGTGACGTTGCCGTGGTCGCTTCGACGACGCCTGGAAGCGTGGGCTGGCTGCGTTCCCCTGTGGTGAGGATGTTGCGGGCGCGGCGTTCGTTCTCCGGCAGGTACTCGACTGCCATGCGACGGAACAGGTAGTCCATGAGGCTCGAGGCGATGCGGAGGTCTTCGTCGTCGGTCATACCGGCCGGCTCGAACCGCATGCCGACGAAGGCGTCGACGAAGGCCGTGAGCGGAACCCCGTACTGCAGGCCGTGGCTGACGGCGATGGCGAAGGCGTCCATGATGCCGGCGAGCGTGGACCCCTGCTTGGAGACACGGATGAAGAGCTCGCCGGGCCGGCCGTCCTCGTACTCCCCGACCGTGACGAAGCCCTTGCAGTCGGCGACCCGGAACTCGAACGTGCGGGATGAGCGGGATCGGGGCAGCTTCTCGCGCACGGGTGTGGGCGCCACGGTGGCGGCCATCACGGCGTCGGCGGCTGCAGCCGGAGTCTCGGCAGCGTCCTCGGCCTTCTTGGCCGTGAGCGGCTGGCCGAGCTTGCAGTTGTCCCGGTAGAGGGCCACGGCCTTCAGACCCAGCTTCCAGGCGTCCGCGTAGACGGCTTCGACCTCGTCGACGGTGGTGTCTTCGGGGAGGTTGACGGTCTTCGAGATCGCGCCCGAGAGGAACGGCTGCACGGCGGCCATCATCTCGATGTGGCCGCTGGGAGCGATCACGTTGTCGCCCATCGAGCAGGCGAAGACGTGGACGTGGTCGTCGTCGAGCCCGGGAGCGCCGATCACCGAACCGGTCTCGGCGATGTGCTCGACGATGACCTCGATGGCGTCGGCGTCGTACCCGAGGCGCCGCAACGCCCGCGGCACGCCCTGGTTGACGATGGACATGGTGCCGCCGCCGACCAGCTTCTTCATCTTGACCAGACCGAGGTCGGGCTCGATGCCGGTGGTGTCGCAGTCCATGAGGAAGCTGATGGTGCCGGTGGGCGCCAGGACGGTGGCCTGTGCGTTGCGCACCCCCGAGGTGGATGCCCGGACGCACGTGTCGTCCCAGGCCGCCTGAGCGGCGCTGTGGAGCCCGCTGGGGACGAGGGTGCGGTCGATGGTGTCCACGGCGGCACGATGCATGCCCAGCACCCGCTGGACGGCTTCGGCGTCGTTCTCGTAGCCCTCGAACGCGCCGACCCGTTCGGCGATGCGGGCAGACATGTTGTAGGCGGCCCCGCCCATGATGGCGGTGAGTGCTGCGGCGAGTGCCCGGCCACGATCGGAGTCGTAGGGAGCGCCGAGCGTCATCAGCAGTGCGCCCAGATTTGCGTAGCCGAGCCCGATCTGGCGCAGCTTGCGGGTGTTGTGGCCGATCGCCTCGGTCGGGTAGTCGGCGCGGCCGACGATGATCTCCTGGGCGGCGAAGACGATCTCGCAGGCGGCGATGAAACCATCGACGTCGAAGCCGCCGGTGTCGTCGTCGTTGTCGGACTGGAAGGCGAGCAGGTTCAGGCTGGCGAGGTTGCAGGCCGAGTTGTCGACGTGCATGTACTCCGAGCACGGGTTGCTCGCGTTGATTCGCCCGACGGTTGGCGTCGTGTGCCAACGGTTGATGGTGGTGTCGAACTGCAGGCCCGGGTCGGCGCATTCCCATGCGGCCTGGGCGATGTCCCGGAAGAGCTCCCGGGCCGGCAGCGTGCGGACGACGGTGCCGTCGCTGACGGATCGGAGGTGCCAGTCGTCGCCGTTCTCGACGGCGGTCATGAACTCGTCGGTGATGCGAACCGAGTTGTTGGCGTTCTGGTACTGGATGCTGAACGAGTCCTCGCCGTCGAGGTCCATGTCGAACCCGGCATCTCGCAGCGCCCGGGCCTTGCGCTCCTCGCGGGCCTTGCACCAGACGAACTCGGCCACGTCCGGGTGGTCGATGTCGAGGATGACCATCTTGGCGGCGCGACGGGTCTTCCCACCGCTCTTGATGGTGCCGGCAGACGCATCGGCACCTCGCATGAAGCTGACCGGACCCGAGGCGGTCCCGCCGCCCTCGAGCAGTTCGACGGACGAACGGATGCGGGACAGGTTCACGCCGGCGCCGGAGCCGCCTTTGAAGATCATGCCTTCTTCGGCGTACCAGTTGAGAATCGACTCCATCCGGTCTTCCACCGACAGGATGAAGCACGCCGAGGCCTGCTGGGGAACACCTTTCACGCCGAGGTTGAACCACACCGGCGAGTTGAAGGCCGCCTTCTGCGCCACGATCAGGTGGCGAAGCTCGTCGGCGAAGATCTGCGCCTCGTCCGGGGTGGCGAAGTAGTCGCCCTCGGTGCCCCAGGTGGTGATGGTGTCCACCACGCGGTCGACGACCTGCTTGAGCGACGTCTCCCGCTCCGGCGTGCCCAGCGACCCCCGGAAGTACTTCTGGGCCAGGATGTTGGACGCGTTGATGGACCAGGTGGTCGGCACCTCGACGCCGAGCTGCTCGAACGCCACCGAGCCGTCGCGCCAGTCGTGGATGCGGGCGTCGCGACGTTCCCACTCGACCATGTCGTACGGATGCACGCCCGCTTCGGTGAAGACGCGGCGCAATCCGAGCGTTGCGCCAGCGTTTGTGGAGTGGGAGGCAAGTGACATGACAAATCCCCTAGAACCGGTCTGACCGGTTGGATGCAGTGTGGCGAACTCGGGAGCGAACCGCACCGCTGCGTCCTTGGTACAACCATGACAGGGGTGGGTGGATTCCCGAGAAAACGAACGGCAGCAGGTGATCCGTTCCCGGGGTCAAGGCCTCGGAGCCGAAGCTCCTCCGCCTCCAAGGAAGGCGCCCGCATCCCGAAGGATGTGTTCGCCCGCCAGCGTGCCGAGGAGGGACCACCTGCTGCTGAAGGCAACCTATTGGCACATCCCTGTGGGCGAAAAGGGGACGGGCTGTGAATATCGCGGGGATTTCGGGGCCTTCCGTCCACAGGAGGGGCCGGCTGTCCACAGTCGGGGCGGCTGAGGCCCGTCGATAGTGTGTTCTGCCATGCAGCAACTGTTCCCCCAGCCTGTGGACGACGTCGATCCGATTCTTCTGTATGCGGCCGACGACCGGCCCGCTCCAGCCGACCGACCGTGGGTGATGATGAACATGATTGCGAGCGCCGACGGTGGCATCAGCCTCGACGGCGTGTCCGGAGGACTGGGCGGACCCGCCGACAAGGCGGTGTTCACGGCGATCCGTGGTGTGGCGGACGTGATCCTCGTGGCGTCGGGAACGGTGTTGGCAGAGAACTACCGCAAGCCACAGACCCCGGCTGCGGTCCAGGAGCAACGCACGCATCGGGGCCAGAAGCCGATTCCGGAGCTGGCCATCGTGACCGGTTCGCTCAGCCTGCCCGACGACCATCGGGTGTTCGAGGGCCATCGGCCGATCATCGTGACCCACGGTGCGGCCCCCGCCGACCGCCGTGCCGCCCTGGCTGACCGAGCCGAGCTTCTGGATGCCGGTGCCGAGGCCGTGGACCTCGCCGCCGCGCTGCGTCTGCTGCACCGACGGGGCGCCCGGGTGGTGCTGCTCGAAGGTGGCCCGAGCCTCAACGGGCAGATGGTGCAGGCCGGGCTGGTGGACGAGCTGTGTTTGAGCATGTCGCCGATGCTGATCGGCGGAGAGAGCAGCCGCATCGTCCGGGGCCGCGGCGATGCGGTACCGACCGCGATGGACCTCCAGCGCATCCTCCACCAGGACGGACTGACGTTCCACCGGTACACCCGCCGCTGACGCTCAGCCGATGGCGGCGTGATCGATGACGATGCGCTGCCCGATCTCGAGGGCGGCACCGCCGGCCACCTCGGACAGATGGTCGACGGTGGCACCATGGTCGCCGCCGGCGGGCGTGATGCGAGCGGCGATGTCCCACAACGTGTCGCCGGGCTGCACGATGTAGACCTCGATGGCGTCGACGACCACGGACTGCTCCGACGCCGGCTCGAGCGGGCCGCTGGCGGCCGCTCCCCCGCCGAAACCGACGAGGAGCACGACGATGGCGACGCCGAGGGCGAGGGCGATGAGGCCGTTGATGCCCAGCCCCGAAGCGGGGGCCTCGTTCGAGCGGCGGCGGGAGGTGGGGGTGAAGTCTGCGGTTGCGGTCATGGCCATCATTGTTCTCCGGGGGTGTGACAGTGTCCGTTGCCGGACACTCTCGGACGAGTCCTGCGCCGGGCGGCCACGATGGTGACCGCCGGTGCAGCGACCCCGTCTCCACCCACCCGAGAGGCCGCTGCAACCGAGCCGAAGGCCCGATTTTCAACAATCTCCAAGGATCCTTGACGGGGATCGAATGTTCGACGAACATGTGTTTGCCGAACTTCCGTTCCCCAGTTATAGTGCGAACAGACGTTCGATGCAACCCGGAATTCGGAAGAAAATTCTCGAGCGCACCATCACCTACAAGGGGCACACGACATGAGCGGAACCAACCTGACGGATCGCCAGCAGGAGATCCTCGACTTCATCGACACGCAGAACAAGGAACGTGGGTTTCCCCCGTCGGTTCGCGAGATCGGTCAGGCGGTCGGGCTCACGTCCCCGTCCACCGTGCACAGCCACCTGAACACGCTCCAGAAGCTCGGCTACCTCCGGCGGGACCCGTCGAAGCCGCGTGCCATCGAAGTTCGCTACGACCCCAACTCAGGTGCGGTGATGGAGCGGGCCTCCGTCACGCATGTCCCCCTGGTGGGCGATGTGGCTGCCGGAACCGATGTGCTCGCCCACGAGAACGTGGAAGAGCTCATGCCGCTCCCCAGCGAGTTCACGGGCGAAGGCGAGCTCTACATGCTCCGCGTCCGCGGTGACTCGATGATCGAGGCTGGCATCTTCGACGGCGACTATGTCGTGGTGTGCCGCCAGGAGACGGCCGACAACGGCGACATCGTCATCGCCGGCATCCCCGGTGGTGAAGCCACGGTGAAGACCTGGACGGCATCGGGCGACACCGTCACCCTGCTCCCGGCGAATCCGTCCCTCGAGCCGATGGTCTACGCCGCGGGCGAGGTCGAGGTGTACGGCCGGGTCGTCACCGTGCTCCGGCGCCTCTGAGCCGCCGCCCCGTTCCGGGTTCGGGCCATCGGCGTGGTCACACGCCGGTGGTCAACAGCTCCTCGAGCGCCAGATAGCACATCACCAGCGGCTGCTCATGCAGATGCTCCTGCTGGGTGTGCGCCAGCGTTGCGTCGCCCGGGCCGAAGTTCACGGCCGGGATTCCCTGCTCGCTGAAGAAGGCCACGTCGGTCCAGCCGAGCTTGGCTCGCACAAGGATGTCATTGCGGCCGATGAATGCGGCCATGGCCGGATGCCGAAGGTCGGGCCGAGCGGCCGGCGACATGTCGGTCACCTCGAACGTGTCGCCCTCCTCCATGAACGGGGCCACGACGGAACGGGCGTACTCGATGGCTTCCTCCGTGCTGCGATCGGGGGCGAAGCGATGGTTGATGGTGACTGCGGCCCGGTCCGGTACGACGTTGCCGGCAACGCCGCCTTCGACGTGGACCGCCTGCATTGCTTCGCGGAACTCGCAGCCGTCGATCACGGGCTTGCGATGCTCGATCGTCTCGAGATGGCTCAGCAGATCCCCGAGCCGGTGGATGGAATTCCGCCCCATCCACGGACGAGCGGTGTGTGCTCGGGCGCCAGCCATGGTGACCTTGAACCGCATCGTGCCCTGGCAGCCGGCCTCGATCACCGTGTCGGTCGGCTCTCCCAGGATCGCAACGTCTGCCGCCAGCAGCTCGGGAACCTCGCGGAACAGTTCGCGAAGGCCGTTGTGCACGATGGCGACCTCTTCCCTCGCATAGAAGACCCAGGTGACGTCGACGGCCGGCTCTCGAATGCTTCGAGCGAGCTCGAGCATGACGGCGAGGCCGCCCTTCATGTCCGACGAGCCCAATCCGTGGAGGATCTTGCCTTCGATCCGAGCCACACCGTTGTCGTTCACCGGAACCGTGTCGAGGTGGCCGGCGAGCGCCACCCGATACTTGCGCCCGAGGTTCGTTCGGGCAACGACGTTGTCGCCGACCCGGGTGACCTCGAGCCCCTCGATGGCGCGGAGTTCGGCTTCGAACCAGTCGGCGATGGCCGCCTCCTCGAAGCTGACCGAGGGCATGTCGATCAAATCAGCGGTGAGCTGCAACAACGGATGAACCATGGCTGCAGCGTACCGCCCGGCCACCCATCGATCCGTACCCTCCAGCGGCGGGCTGGAGGTCAGAGTCGGCTGCGAACCGTCTCGATGTCGGCGTCGGGACGCACGACGGCGATCCGCACATGATCGGCCCCGGCCGGGCCGTAGAACTCGCCCGGCGAGACGATGAGACCCAACTCCTCGGCGAACCGATTGGTCAGCGCCCACGCGTCGCCATCCGGGGCGGGCACCCACAGGTAGAAGCCGCCTCCCGGCATCGGCGCGTGGAGCCCCATCTCGCCGACCACCTCGGCCATCGCCTGCAGACGTGACCAGTAGCGTTCCCGCTGCTCGTCGACGTGCACCTGGTCACCGAGCGCGGCAACCGCTGCCGCCTGCGTCGGCCCGGGGGTCATGAAGCCCGAGTGCTTGCGAATCTCCTGCAGCCAGTGCACCAACTCGGCGTCACCGGCATAGAAGCCCGATCGCATGCCGGCCAGGTTCGACCGCTTGGAGAGGCTGTGAACGGCGACCACGCCCGTCTCGCCCGTTTGCAGGATCGTTCGACCCGGGCCATCCCAGGTGAACTCGATGTAGCACTCGTCGCTGAACACCGGGACGCCGTGCGCACGACCCCAGGCCGCAGCTGCGTCGATGTCGTCAAGTCCGCCGGCCGGGTTGCCCGGCGTGTTGAGCCACAGGCAGAGGGCCCGTTCGGCGTCGGCGGGGTCGATGGCGTCCACCTGCAGCCGCCACTGATCGTCGACGGGGACCGGCACCGACCGGCAACCGGCAAGGTCCGCGCCCATGGCGTACGACGGGTAGCTGACGGCCGGATACAGCACGGTGTCCCGTTCGGGTGTGCGGAGCTTCAGCCAGTGCGGAAGCCCGGCCACGAACTCCTTGAGCCCGATCGTTGCCCCGATCTGCTTCGGATCGATCGCAACGGAGAACTGCCCGTCCAGCCAGGCGGCTGCCGCATCGCGGAACGCGGCCGTGCCGATGGACGGCGGATAGCCACGCTCGCTGTTCGAAGATGCGATTGCGTCGAGCACGACCTGCGGTGGGGCGTCGAATGGCGTGCCGACCGACATGTCGATGGCCGAGCCGAACCGCTCGGCCGCCAGCGCCCGGGCTGGGATCAACCCGTCGTACGGATACGGCGGGAGTTCGAATCCGGTCATGCCTCCACCCCTTCTGCCGTGACCCACTCCCGCAGCCGACCCTTGGAGTCCGGGTCGAGTCGGGCCCGAATGCGAAAGCCGGCCTCGTCGGCGACCTCGGTGAGCACCTTGCCCTCCCGATGAATCCGCGCCAGTACATCGCCCCGGTCGAACGGGACCGACAACTCGACCAGTTCGGTCATCGATCGAAGTCGGTCACCGACCGCATCGAGCAGGTCCTCGCTCCCCTCGCCGGTCCGGGCCGACATGGCAACGGCTCCCGGGTATCGACGCAGCAGATTCTCGACGTCGGGATTGAGGTCGGTCTTGTTGAAGATCATCAGCTCGGGCACGTCCTCGGCCCCGATCTCTCGGAGCAGGTTTCGCACCGTCGTGATGTTGCCGTGCACGTCGGGCGCAGAAGCATCGACGACGTGGAGCAGCAGGTCGGCGTCGATCACCACGTCGAGCGTGGACTTGAACGCTTCCACCAGCTGGGTGGGTAGCTTGCGCACGAATCCGACCGTGTCGGTGAGAAAGACCATTTCGCCGCCGGGCAGCTGGAGCTTGCGCGTCGTAGCGTCCAAGGTGGCGAACAGTCGGTCCTCGGCCAACACGCCAGCCGAAGTCAGGCGGTTGAGGACGGTCGACTTGCCGGCGTTCGTGTAGCCCACGAGCGACACGGCCCGGTTCGACGTCCGGCGGCGGGCCTTCGACTGGGTTGCCCGGTTCTTCTCGAGCTTTCGCAGATCGTCTTCAAGCTTGTGCACCCGGCGCACGAGGCGACGCCGATCCACCTCGAGCTGGGTCTCACCCGGGCCTCGGGTGCCGATGCCGCCGCCCTGCTGCGAGAGCTTGCGCCCCATGCCCTTCAGTCGCGGCAGCCGGTACTTCAACTGCGCGAGCTCGACCTGGGCCTTGCCTTCGGTGCTCGAGGCATTCTGGGCAAAGATGTCGAGAATCACTGCGGTGCGGTCCAGCGCCGACCGTCCGAGGATCTTCTCGAGGTTCGCCTGCTGGGCCGGGCTGAGTTCGTCGTCGAACACGACCGTGTCCGAGTCCACCGTGACCGAGAGCTCGCGGACCTCGTCCGCCTTGCCCTTTCCGATGAACGTGGCGGCGTCGGGCGACTGCCGCTTCTGGTGGACCCGGCCGACCTCGTCTGCACCGGCGGTGTCGACGAGCAGGGCGAGCTCGTCGAGCGATGCGTCGGTCTCGTCGCTGTTTCCGGGCGGCATCGTGACGCCCACGAGCACGATGCGCTCACGGAACGTCCGGTCGATCAGGCCGCTGGATTCGCCGCCGTATTCGCCAAAGGCGCCACGGTGGCCGGCGTCGTAGACCGGCTCGTCGTTCGAATCACCCACGGGGCACATCCACGACGCCCACGAAGGTCGCCGTTCCGGCCAGGACCGCGGTGGGGCGATCGTCCGTCGCCACATCGACCGTTGCGGATCCTCCCGGCATGCCGACCGTGACCGGGCTCTGCACGGCGCCCCATTCGACGAGGCGCTGGGCCGACACCGTGGCCCCGCTTCCGCACGCCTGGGTGATACCGGCACCGCGTTCCCACACCCGAAGTTCCACTTCGGAGGGGCCGGCGACGCGCACGAAATGCGCGTTCACACCGTGTGGGAAGTGGGCCTCGATCTGGGGGCCGACCGAAGCGAGGTCGACGTCGGCCGGATCGTCGACCTGGATGACGACATGCGGGTTCCCCACGGCGCCCGTTGCCCAACGTTCGACCGACAGGCCGGTGAGACCGGAGAGAAAGTCGTCGGCGTCCGGAGCATCACCTGCGGAGACCGGCCCCATGTCGACCGAAGCGAACGCCACGTTCGGCCGATCCGTCATCTCCACAGAACAGGCCCGCACTCCGGCAAGCGTGTCCACGTCGATCTCCAAGCTCGTCACGTTTCGACGCATGGCCACGGCCTGCACGAAGCAGCGCAGACCGTTGCCCGAGATTTCTGCCGGGCTGCCGTCCGAGTTGAACAGCCGCATCGTGACGGTGGAACCCGCATCGATGCCGAAGAGCAGCCCATCCGCACCGATGCCCGTACGCCGGTCGCACAGCTCGACCGCCTGCTCGGGCGCGTCAGCAGGAACCTCGTCGACGAACGTGACGAGGAAGTCGTTCCCGAGCGCATGGTGTTTCGTGAGCTGCATGGTTCTCCAGTATGGCGGGCGGGGCGGGACGATCAGGCAGCAGCGGCGAGCTCCACGGCCCGGGCCACCGCAGCGTCGTGGTCGACCGCACCGTGGGCGTCGAGATCCACCCATTCGATTCGGGGGTCCCGGCCGAACCACTTGAGTTGGCGACGGGCGAAGCGGCGGGTTCGCACCCGGGCCTCGTCCAACATCTCCTCCAGGGGTTCGTCCTGTTCGAGATGGCGCAGCAGCTCTCGATAGCCGAGCGCCTGGCGGGCGGTTCGGCCGATACCGCTCGGGTGTTCGACCAGGCGGGTGACCTCGTCGAGGAAACCATCGGCCATCTGCACGTCGTAGCGGCGATTGATCCGCTCATCCATGAGATCGCGCCCCAGCCGAAGGCCGAGGAGACGAAACGGAATCTCCGGATACTCCTCCAGCCCCGGGCCGAACGACGAGAAGGGCCGGCCGGACCCGATCGTGACCTCCAACGCCCGGACGATGCGTCGGTCGTTGGCGGGATCCATGCGCCCGGCCGCAACCGGGTCGAGCTCCACGAGCCGGTCGTAGAGGCCGGGAAGGCCGCCGACCGCGGCCGCCTCCAACTCGGCTCGCACATCGGGAAAGCGTCCGGGGATCTCGAGCGAGTCGATCACGGAACGCAGGTGCAGGCCGGTTCCGCCGACCAGCACCGGGATCTTTCCCCGTGCGGTGATGTCTTCACGGGCCTCATGCCAGGCGGTCTGGAACAGCGAGACGGTGAACTCTTCCCACGGGTCTGCGAGGTCGAGCAGGTGATGCCGAACCCGCGCTCGTTCCTCTTCCGTGGGCTTGGCCGTGCCGATGTCCATGCCCCGGTACACCTGCATCGAGTCGATGGACACGAGCTCGACGTCGGGAATCGCCGCAGCGACCGCCATGGCGACTGCAGACTTTCCGGAGGCCGTCGGGCCGAGGATGCACAGCGGCTTCATCGGAACGCGGCGATCAGGCCGTACCAGTCGAGCGTTGGCCCATCGGGCAGACGCCCGCCGCTCTCGACGTAGGCATCGAGGAACGCAAGCGTTGCTTCGGCCGCAAAGGTCTCGGCGAGCGATCGGAGCACGATTGCCAGGTCCCGTTCCGGCGGGTCCCATCCCCATGTTCCGACGTCGTCGAAGGTCGTCTCACTGTTCTGGAGCCGGGCGAGCGAAGCGATCGGCGAGCCATGGGTCCGGACCGGCTCCCCCATGGACTCCGGGACGTTCTCCAGCATCGAGCGCAGCGTTGCCGGCGACACCCGAGTGAACGGCGCCGGTGCCGGCGCATCGCTGTCCAACGCAGCGAGTGCGGCCGAAACTTCGCTTGGGGTGGCCGGCACCAAGTCCGACCCATCCGCGGCATGCAGGTCCGCCATGGCGTGCCCCATCGACTGAATGACGGGAATCGGGTTCTGAGCGAACTGGCTGTCGGTCGCCGTTCCCGTGAGCCGAAGACGGACGAGCTCAGCCGGCAACAACGGGGATGCGCGTCCTGACCTTGGGACCCCGCAGGGTCTCGCGAAGCTCACCCATCAGGTAGTGGGTGGCCGCCTCGGTGATCTCCACGGTGGCGAGTGCGCCCGCACGCAGGTCGGCCTCGAAGTGCACCAGCTTGTTCTGACGGGTGCGTCCACTGATGACGCCGGGGTTCCGCTTCGACGGGCCTTCGATCACCACTTCCTCGATGCGCCCGACGCGGGCCGCGTTCTTCGCTGCCGCCGACCGTTCGATCACGTGCCGAAGCCGTGCCATGCGTTCTTTGGTGACCGGCTGCGGGATGAAGTCCTCGCCCATCTCGGCGGCTTCGGTGCCCTCACGGGGAGAGAAAACGAAGGTGTAGGCCGAGTCGTAGCCGGCTTCGGCTGCGACCTCGAGGGTGCGCTCGAAGTCGTCCTCGGTCTCGCCGGGGAAGCCGACGATGATGTCGGTGCTGACCGCCAGGTCCTCGATGCCATTCTGGGCGGCCTTCAGCCGTTCGAGGTAGCGCTCGGCCGTGTAACCGCGGTGCATCGCCTTGAGAATGCGATCGCTCCCCGACTGCAGGGGCAGATGCAAATGGTTGCAGACGGCATCGACCTCGGCCATCGCGGCGATCGTGTCGTCCCGAAGGTCCTTCGGATGTGGGCTCGTGTAGCGAACCCGCTCGATACCGGGCACGTCGCCGGCGGCACGGAGCAGGTCCGAGAAGAGCGGACGACCGCGGCGACGCCCATTGGCATTCCACCGTTCGCCCGCCTCGTGGACATCGAATTCGTCTTCGTCCCGGCCGCCGAGCTTCAGCGTGATGTCCCGGCCGTAGGAGTTAACGTTCTGACCGAGCAGCGTGATCTCGGCCACGCCGTCGGATGCAAGGTGCTCGATCTCTCGGACGAGATCACCGAACGGGCGGGAGATCTCCGGGCCCCGCACGGACGGAACGATGCAGAACGCGCAGCTGTTGTCGCAACCGATCTGGATCGTCACCCACGCGGCGTAGTCCACCTCTCGCTTCTCGGGAAGGGCGGACGGGAACGCTGCGTGTTCGGCGTCGACGGCCGCCTCGAGGATCTCGACGATCTGGCCGTGCTCGCGGGATTCGGAAAGGAGTTCGGCAGCACGATGCACGTTGTGGGTACCGAAGACGACGTCGACATGGCCCGCCTTGGTGGCCACCAGGTCCTTGTCCTTCTGGGCAAGACAGCCACCGACCGCAATCTGCATGTCGGGGCGTCGTTCCTTCTCGGCCTTCAGATGGCCGAGGGCGCCGTAGAGCTTGTTGTCGGCGTTCTCGCGGATGCAGCAGGTGTTGAGCATCACGACGTCCGCCTCTTCGAGGTCGGTCGTCGGCTCGTATCCGTCAGCCTCGAGGAGGCCGGCGATGCGTTCAGAATCGTGCTCGTTCATCTGACACCCGTAGGTGCGCAGCAGGTACTTGCCCTTCACGATCCCAAGGCTACTGCCCCATCGACACGGTGGCTCCGGCGGGCGCCATGGGCCGGAACCGGGCAGCAACACACCCATGAAATTACATCGATGTAACACGCTGCGCGCGAAAGAATGCACCCATTGCGCGAATCTGTGTTGCTAGTGTGAAGATCCGCGGACGGAGTCGCGAGTTGCTTTTGCAACGACCGAAGGGCCACCAGGACGTACTTGGAGGACCCATGACACGACGATTCGGCTACCCCATGCTGGGGTTGTTTGTGATCTATCTCATTTCACTCAACGCGGCGGAAACCGGTGAGCGAGGAAACGACTTCCTCGGCATCGTGGCCGGCCTTGCAAACGCCATGCTCGAGTTCTTCCGCGGCGTGGCCGGCGGTTCCGGAGTCTCCCAGGCTCTCGGTCTCTGACCGCGATGACCGACCATCCCCCTGCGGCGGGCTGGGAGCATCCCCAGAAGACGCAGAACGACTGGCTTCGCCTGCTCGTCGCGCCCCCGCGCGACATCGACGTGCTGATCGCGGATGAGATGGTCTATTACAAGGCGCCCAAGCACGTGGCCAGCCTCGCCGAACCGATCCTCGAGACCGCAGCCGTCATCATCCTCGTCACCGTGGCCCTCCTCCGGCCACAGTGGGAGGGACTGAACCTCGGTGCGCTCATCGTCGTGTTGGCCGCCATTGCCATGTGGCGTTGGGTCAAACAACGCACCTGGGGTTGGGGTGCCCTCGTCGGCGGCGTCGTCCTCGGCTACGTCGTGCTCACCAACGACTTCGACCCCCTGGTCCTCGTGCCCATGGTCGGACTGTTGTTCATTGCCCGACTGGGCGTGAAGATCCTTCGCTGGTGGAAATACGAGATTCGCTACCTGACGAATCGCCGCATCATCGAGGCCACCGGATTCCTCGGGCTGCGGGTGGCATCGATGCCCGTGAGCCACGTCACCGACCTCGTCCTCACCCGCACCACGGGCGGAGAGCTCCTCGGCTACGGCGACCTCCGCATCGAATCCGCCGGCCAGGACCAGTCGTTGGCCAGCATCCCCTGGCTGGTCGAACCACGGGCCTTCCATCGACTCGCCGTCCGCCTGGCCACGAAGCCGAGCGAAATCAACCCCAAGGACTTCATCGAGCTGCGCCCGGTTCGCCAGATCGAACACCGCTCCTGATTCACGATCCCCTCCAACGCCGAGCGCCCCGCCACATTGTGGCGGGGCGCTCGGTTGTTCAGGATCATCAGCGGATCGAACCGCCGGATCTGCCGATCAGTCGTCGAGCAGGATCGGCTCGTCGTCGGCGTCGGAGAACTCGTCGGTGAGGTCGACGACTTCTTCGCTCTCCCCTTCCGGCGTCGGCATGACCAGACGGGTCACCCGATCGGTGATCTCGACCATGACCTCCGGGTTCTCGGTCAGGAAGTCCTTGGCCTTCTCCCGACCCTGGCCGAGCTGTTCACCCTCGTACGTGTACCAGGCACCCGATTTCTTCACGACGTCGTGTTCGGCCGCAAGATCGAGCACGGAACCCTCACGGCTGATGCCGTGGCCGTACATGATGTCGAACTCGGCCTGCCGGAACGGCGGAGCCACCTTGTTCTTGACGACCTTGACGCGAGTCCGGTTGCCGACGACCTCGGCCCCCTGCTTGATGGACTCGATACGACGGATGTCGAGGCGGACCGACGAGTAGAACTTGAGCGCACGGCCGCCGGGCGTGGTCTCGGGCGAACCGAACATGACGCCGATCTTTTCGCGCAGCTGGTTGATGAAGATGCAGATGGTGTCGGTCTTGTTCAGGTTGGCGGTGAGCTTGCGCAACGCCTGCGACATGAGACGAGCCTGGGCACCCACGTGGTGGTCGCCCATGTCGCCTTCGATTTCGGCCTTCGGCGTGAGCGCCGCCACCGAGTCGACCACGATCACGTCGAGCGCACCGGAGCGCACGAGCATGTCGCAGATTTCGAGCGCCTGCTCGCCGGTGTCCGGCTGGGAGATGAGCAGGCTGTCGATGTCGACGCCGATCGCCTTGGCGTACACCGGGTCCATCGCATGCTCGGCATCGATGTAGGCGCAGGTGCCACCGTTGCGCTGTGCCTCGGCCACCACATGGGTGGCGAGCGTGGACTTGCCCGAGGACTCCGGGCCGTAGATCTCGGTGACACGGCCGCGGGGAAGGCCGCCGATACCCAGGGCGAGGTCCAACGCCAGTGCGCCGGTTGGGACGGACTCGATGGCCATCGAGCCCTTCTCGCCCATGCGCATCACGGAACCCTTGCCGAACTGCTTTTCGATCTGGCCGAGTGCCATGTCGAGTGCTTTGTCTCGCTCCACTGTTTCTGTCTCCTTGGTTGCCGCAGGACCTGCCTGCGGTGCTGCACTCGGTGACCCGAATGCGATGCTCTGTTGATTTGGGAAGTGGTGCTGACCCTAGAGAGGGGGTGTGACACGCTCTTGGTAACGACACGAATGTAATTGCGAACAACTGTTCGGGCAAGCATTTCGGGCACGAATTTTCGAACGGACGTTCGCAGCCATGCGGGACCGGCACGGAGCCGTAGGCATTTACCTCGGTTTCACCCCTCCCCCGTCACGGTGCCCTCATGACGACGACCCGATCCCCACACCCGATTCACCGCTCCGAACGCACGAACGTCGTGCCGCTGTTCCGCCAGCAACCCCCGGCATCGACGGAGGACTGGCATGCCGACTTCGCCATCCGGGCCGGGGCGCACACCGACGTGACCACCAGCGGGATGTGGATCCTGGCACCCGTCGTGCACGACGGGCTCCGGCGGTCGCTCCCCACGTTCCAGCTCGGCGAGATGGGCACCGGCTGGCACCTCACGAAGATGGCTGCCCGCACCGGCGACCTCCACTACCTCGAGGCGATCCGGTACTTCGTTGCCGAGGAACAGGAACACGCCCGGCTTCTCGCCCTCGTCTGCGATGCCCTGGACATCGACATGATCCAGGAGCATTGGACCGATGCCGTGTTCCAGCGGGCTCGACGGATCTGCGGACTCCGGGCGGAGGTCCTCATCCTGCTCGTGGCCGAGGTCGTGTCGAGTCGCTTCTACGAGATCCTCGCCACCGGCGTGGGCGATCCGACGCTCGCCCGGCTGTTCGCGCGCATTCACGCCGATGAAGTCCGGCACCTCGACTTCCACGCCGCCACCCTCCCCGCCCACCTCCAGCAGTGGTCGCCGGCCCCACGCCGGTTCGCCCGGACGGTCTGGAATGCGACGGCGATCGGCGCTGCTGCGGTGGTCGCCTGGGACCACCGCAAGCTCCTGCGCGCCTGCAACTCGGGCCCGGTGCGCTTCTTCCGGGACTGCACCCAGCGCATCCGGTCCACCGACACCCGCTTCTTCGACCCTCCCGAAGGCGACTGACTCCCGGATCAGGCGGCGACCGGGGCGGGTTCTTCCTGCAGCTGCAGCGCGAACGCGAGGGCCACCCATCCGAACACGGCGGACACGACCACGGCGAGAAGGAAGCCATCACGGAGCGCCTCGACCGCGGCCGCACTCGTCACGACCACCTCATCACTCAGGAGGTCGCGAACCTCGTCGGCATCGCCCAACCGGTTGACGATCACGCCGAAGAGCGCGGCACCGGCGATGGCGGCTCCGTAGCTGAACCCGAGGGTGCGGACGAACTGGTGGGCGGAGATGAGGCGACCCATCTCGGCCGGCTTCGCCTTGGCCTGCAGCACGATGAGGATTGAGCTCGACACCGCTCCGAGGCCGTAGCCCACCAGCGTGTAGGCGATGAAGATCAACCAGACCGGCAGGTCGGCGGCCACCACCACGACAGCGCCCGTCACCCCAACGGTCAGGACGATCGCGCCGACCCGCACGGCGAACTCGCTCGACCGCCATTCGACGAGCTTGCTGCTCACGATCGCACCGGTCGTCCACCCGACGGTCAGGAAGAGGACGGTGAAGGCCGCAGCGCCGGTCGTGAACCCTCGGGTGCCCTTGACATAGAGGGTGAGAAAGGAGTTCGACCCGATTCCCGAAACCACGGCGAGGACGGCGATCAGATGGAGGCGACGGAACTGTGACGAGGCGAGATGGCGAACCCGCAGCACGGGTGGTTCGGTGCGGCGCTCGTGCATGACGTAGACGCCGATGAGCGCCAGTGACCCGGCGGCAGCCACGGCCGTCCACACACCGGGGATCGAGAAGCCCACGAGCGTCAGCACCGTGAAGACCGTGAGCAGCAGGAGCCCTCGCCAATCGGCGCGCACCCGCCCCTCCTCCACCGGGCCGGGAAAGTGATTCCACCCGATGACCGCGGCCCCGAATGCGACCGGAAGGTTGATGAGGAAGATCGCAGGCCAGCCCGCCACGGTGAGCACGACGGCCGCCAGCGCCGGTCCGGCCAGCCCCATCACTCCCCAGACGGACGAGTTGATGGCGTAGGCCCGGGCTCGCAGCGGTTCGGGAACGCCGAGGCCGATGGCGGCCATCACGTTGGCGATGATGGCTCCCCCGGCCAACCCCTGCGCCGCCCGCGCAGCGACCAACGCACCCATGGTCGGCGCCGCGGCGCACGCCACACAGGTGATGGCGAACGCCACGAGGCTGACCCGATAGATCCGCCGGGTGCCGATGCCGTCGATCACGGGCCCGATCGCGAGCGTGGCGATCGCCGAGGTGATCAACTCGACCGTGACCACCCATGGGAGCAGCTCGAGGCTGCCCAGGTCGTCCCCGATCGCCGGGAGCGCCGCGCCCACGGAGAGGTTGTTGTACGCGGCCACTGCGACAACCGTCATCGTCGACGCCGAGAAGCCGCGCAACCCGGGAGCGAAGAGGCGGTCTGGCGTCATCGGGGGACCCTATCCGGATCATGTCGATTCGATGACAAGCCATCAGCCGATCGGCGAATGGGCCGATTGACCCAACGTGGGTCAACCAGAGATGTCGAGCGATGCGTGGGCGCGGCGCTACCTCGACGAAATGCAGGATCTTGTGGTCGTCATCGACATGGCGACCGGAGTGGTCATCGACATCAACGACGCTGGAGCAGCGGGCCTGCTTCGACGCCCGGACGAGATCCTCGGCCTCGTCTTCCACGACTTCGTCCACGAGGATGACCGAGCGAGCTTCGCGATCATCAAGCAGAACGTGCTCGAGGGCCGGATCGACACGTATGAGCAGCGTTGGCGGCGTGGGGACGACACCTGGGGCACCTACGAGGTCTACACCCGCCTGGTGGCCGACAACCGACTGCTCGTGTGCGGACGAGACGCGACCCTCCTCGCCGAATCCCGGGCCCGCAATGAAGAGCTCCTGACCCTCGTCGATCTCACCGACGACCTCTTCATCGTCAGCGACATCCGGAACTACGTCCTGTACGCCAACAGCGCCGCGGTTCGACTGCACGGGCCGTCGGTCCACGCGCCGGGGGCCCGCGTGACGGACTACCTCTGGGGGCCGGAGGACCTCGACGCATTGATGTCCATGGCGTCAGCGATCGATTCTCCCGACCATCGGGCGTCCACCCGGTTGTCCACTCGGCGCGCCGATGGTTCGCGGGTCGAGCTCTGGGTCAGCACGGTCTACGACCCGGACAAGCAGCTCTGGTACACCGTCGAGCGCGACATCACCGACACGGTCGCGGCAGAGAACCGCCTGAAGAAGCTCAACGAGGGCCTGGCCGAACTCGCCAACACCGACATGCTCACGGGGTTGGCGAACCGTGTCCGTCTCAACGCCGACCTGGATGCGGCCGGTGCCGACGGCCAGGACGTCGCCGTGCTCCTCATCGACATCGACGATTTCAAGGTCGTCAACGACTCGCTCGGTCACCAATACGGCGATGAGCTGCTGCAACAGACCGCTGACCGCCTCCGCCCGTGTGTCCACCCCGACGATCTGATCGCACGGTTCGGCGGCGACGAGTTCGTCATCCTGCTCCGCCATCCGGACAGCGTCGTCGGAGCGATCGCAATCGCCGATGCGATTCTCGAAGCCATGGCCCCGCCGTTCCGGCTGGCCGAACGCTCCATCCACAGTGCCGCATCGATCGGCATCGCCTTCAGCAGCGACCGTTCCTCGACGTCCGCCGAGTTGATCCGGGACGCCGACCTCGCGATGTACCGGGCGAAGCACGAGGGCCGAAACCGTCTGGTCGTGTTCGACTCGGTCCTCGTCGAGGAACTCGATGAACGCGTCCGCATCACCGACGACCTCCGCATCGCGTTGACGAACGAGGAGATCGATGTGGCGCTCCAGGGGATCTTCTGTGCCGAGGAGGGATCGCTGGTCGGGTATGAGGCGCTGGTGCGCTGGATCCATCCGACACGCGGCTTCGTCCCCCCGGATTCGTTCGTCGAGATCGCCGAAGCCGAGGGCCTGCTCGACGCGCTCACCGACATCGTGTTGGAGAAGAGCCTGCGCCATCTCGTCGACTGGCTGAAGGAACCGGGCCACACGCTGTCGGTCAACGTCGCTCCGTCGCAGCTGCTCTCCCCGGACTTCGCCGATCGGATGAAGCAGGGCCTCCACCGCTTCGGGTTGGAGCCGAGCTGTCTCGTCATCGAAATCACCGAGGTCGGTCTCACCGGTGCGCTCGCTGCGGCTGCGGGAACGCTGGAGAGCCTTCGAGATGCCGGGTTCACGCTGGCGATCGATGACTTCGGCAAGGGCGCCTCCTCGCTCGGTTACCTGCGGGACTTCCCGATCGGCATGGTCAAGATGGACGGCAGCTTCATCCACCGGATGCTCGAGGACGACTACGCCCACGCCATCACCGAATCGGTGGTGTCGCTGGCCCGGCGCCTCGATCTCGTCGTTGTCGCCGAGTGCGTCGAGACTGCGGAACAGCTCGAGCATCTGCGCCGCATGGGGTGCGAACGCATCCAGGGGTATCTGCTGCACAAGCCCGAGCTCGTGAGCACGATGGGTGCCGCGCAGCTCGACGCCGCCTGATTCGGCATGACGGATCCCACACGCTGCGACCGCCACTGAACCACGCCGGCGGGTACCCTCGACAGTGTGCGGAAGCTCGACTCGCTGCTCCTTGCCGGCGTCGGCATCATGGCGATCCACCAGGTCGCCTACACGGTCGCGGGTCTGACCGGAGCGAACACGAGCGTGGGCCACGGCCACCTCGAACTGGCTTGGACGTTCGGCAGCCTCTTCGCGATTCTCGGACTCGGATCGGCCATCACGAACAGTCTCCGGCGCCGTCAGCACGACCCCCTTTCGGTTCCGCTTCTGTCCGCCGTGCTCGGCATCGGGTATGTCGGCCTCGAGATGGCCGAGCGCTCGCTCGACGGGATCGCCGCCACCGCGCTCTTCGGCGAGGCCGTCTTCTGGTTCGGTCTTGCGGCCGTCGTCCCCGTTGCGATGCTGCTGCGCGCTGCGGTTCGCACCGTCACCGAACTCGTTCTCCAGCTCGCAGCGACGACCGGCGGCCAACTCCCGTCGTTCGGCTCCGTGGACCCGGCTCACTTCGGTCGGACACGCCGCACCCCGATTCTCCTTCCTGTTCGTTCCCGGCCTGTTTCACGGCGAGGGCCCCCGTCCGTCCGGTGAATCCAACCGACTGACGAAACAACCGAACGAACGAAAGGAACCACCATGAAGTGGACCACCCTGCGCCTCCTTGGCGCTCTCTTTGCCGTTGCGCTGCTGGCTGCAGCCTGCGGAAGCGACACCGCAGAAACGACCACGACCGCCAATGCCACCGAGGCCGAGGACACCACCGCGTCCGAAACGTCGGACGCCATGGAGATGGACGAGGAACACGACGACGACCACGGCGACCATGACGAGGAACATGGGGGCGACCATGACGCCCACGGCGATCATGCCAGCACGCTCGACGTCGCCGACGGTGCGCCTGTTCCCGCCGTCGAGATCGCGCTCGACCCGACCGACACCGACGGGCTCTACAACCTGTCGGTGACCCTCACGAACTTCACGATCACGCCCGAGAACATCGACGGCGATCCCGTCGACAACGAGGGACACATGCACCTGCTGATCGACGGTGTGAAGATCGGCCGGTTCACCGACCTCGAAACGACGGTGCAGGTTCCGGACGGTGAGCATCTCGTCGAGGTCGAGCTCAACGCGAACGACCACAGCGCCTACGCCGTCGATGGCACGCCCATCCGAGCGGGCCTGACGGTCAGCGGCGCCGGCGAAGCATCCGCCATCGGCGACACGATGGTGCTGGCGTCGGACGACGGGCACGGCGGCGACGATCACGATCATGACCACGGCAGCGCCGTCGGAGCGATCGAAGGCGACCTGACCATCGACGATGCCGACGTGGCGATCACCGCGATGATCGTCGACGGCGAGGTGTCTGGTGTGGAGAGCCGCACCTCGGTGGCGCTCGGCTCGATCGTGGCAATCACGGTGATCTCCGACACCGACGACGAGGTCCACCTGCACGGCTACGACATCCTCGATGACGTGCCCGCGAGCGACATCGGTCTGATCATCTTCACCGCCGACACGCCGGGTCGCTTCGAGCTCGAACTCGAGCAGGCAGGCACCTTCATCACCGAGCTCGAGATCTCGTAGTCTCACGCTCATGACATCACTGCATGTCCTCGCCCATGGCGTGGGCTCGCGAGGCACGCTCCCGTTGCCGCTCTGGCAGTTCGCCTGGGCGGCAACGGCAGCGCTCGTCCTCTCCTTCGTGGCGCTCGCCGTGCTGTGGAAGACGCCGCGGCTCGGCCCGGTCGCCCAGGGCCGGCCGGTCCCGGGCACACGGGCGCCGGTGCGCATCCTCTCTTGGGCGGGTCGTGCAATCGGCCTGCTCCTGTTCGGCCTCACCCTCGGCGCCGCGTTGTTCGGCGCCGACGTGCCGGGCGAGTCCACCAACCTGGCGCCGGTCACCATCTACGTGACCGTCTGGGTCGGCGTTCCCTTCGTCGCCGCGTTCTTCGGCGACGTGTGGCGGGTCGTGAACCCGTTCCGCACCATCGGCCTGTTGTTCCCCGAAGGCGATGGAACCGCACCGAAGCACCACTGGTGGGCTTCGGCCACGCTGTTCGGTTTCCTGTTCGTCGAGCTGGTGCATCCGAACGGCGCAAGCCCACGGGTGCTCGGCTGGGCCATGGTCGTCTACTCGGCACTGATGATCGGCGGCATGGCCCGCCACGGCCGGCAATGGCTCGACAGCGCCGACGGCTTCGGCGTCCTGTTCTCGATGCTCGGTGCGCTGGGAATCTTCAGCGTCGACGACACCGGTCAGCTCCGAGTTCGGGTTCCGCTGTCCGGACTGGCCACCGTGGACGCACGTCGAGGTTCGAGCGCGTTGATCCTCGTGGTGCTCGGAGGCACGAGCTTCGACGGCTTCTCCGAGAGCCCGATCTTCTGGGACATCGCCGGCCGCGCCTCGGGATGGGAGGCCGCACCCGCGCTCTTCATCGGGCTCGTCATCGTGATCCTCATCGCCTCGATCCTCTACTGGGTCGGCGCCAGAACCACGGCGAACGTCACGGGGACCGACCACGAAGAGGCGGCGGAGCTCTTCGCCCCGTCGCTCATCCCGATCGTCTTCGGCTACGCCGTGGCCCACTACGTGCAGCTGTTCGTGGACCAGATCCAGTCGTTCTGGTTCCGGCTTTCGAACCCCTACGGCAACAAGAACGCCGACGGCAGCAACGTTCGGGACTTCTTCGGTGCGGCCGACGGGCAGGTGGACTTCTTCGTGATCGATGCCGACGTCGTTGCCTGGATGCAGGCGCTGGCGATCGTTGTCGGCCACGTTGCCGGCGTGCTCTACGCCCACGACCTGGCGGTGAGCCGGTTCGATCACGCCAAGGCCGCCCGAAGCCAGCAGACGATGCTCGTCGTGATGGTGATCTACTCGGTCGCCGGCCTCTGGCTGCTCTTCTCCGGCTAGTCGGATTTGTCTGCGCCGCCGATGCGACCGGCGGCGGTGGACGCCCCGGTTGCCGGCGTGGCCGTCTTCGGCGCGGCCAGCTTGCCGACGAGGTGCGCTTCGACCGAAACCTCCGAATAGCGGGCTGTGCCATTTCGCTCCGCAATGGACCACGGCTGCGGCGCGACCACCACATCGCTGTTCGGATAGTGGAAGTAGGCGACCGACCGTCGGGTCGCCGCCGCACCACTGGCCATCGGCACGACCCGGTGGAGCGTGGACGGCCAGAGGTCGTTGGTGGCCATCGCCAACACGTCGCCGACGTTCATCAGGAGGGCGCCCGGCTCGGGGACCACGTCGATCCACTCGCCCGCCGGTCCGACGATCTGCAAGCCGGGCACCGGGTCGGCGAGCAACAGCGTGAAGCTCGTGTAGTCGCTGTGTGCGCCCATCCGCTGCTGGCCGGGTTGCACCGGCTCGCTCCCGTCGGCGCCCGGCCGGTAGTCGATGCACGCCAACGTGTCGGGACCACGGGTGGACATGGAGGCGAGGTCGAGTCCGATCCGTTCGCCGAGCAGGCGGTCGAGCACCACACAGATTCGTTCCATCTCCCGCAGGTAGGTGTGCGCGGCTGCGGAGAAGCCGGGCACGGCGGGGTCGGGCCACGGCGTCGGTTGAAACAGCGGCGAGCCGTCGGCCCGGTCGTCGGCACCGCAGTTGAACGACTCGAACAGATCGGGCGGCGAGGCCGCGCCGAGGCTGTAGCTCAGGGCTTCGGCTCCCTTGCGCCGGTGACCGCGGTTCGCCAGGGGCGATGGGTGCACGTACCGGGCCTTCGCATCGTCGTCCAGCGCAAAGAAGCGGTCGCAGGCGTCCCGCAGTGCAGCGGCCGCCTCGGGTCGCAGACCGTGGCCGACGAGTTGCACGAAGCCGGTGGAACGCAGCCCCTCGTCGAGGGTCGCTCCCACATCGTTCGCCCCGAGGTCGATCATCGGAATGGCCGCAGTCATCGGGGCCCGACCTCCATGGAGGTGACTCGTTGCAGGGTCCTCTGGTGGCCGAAGTAGTCGTTCATCGCGTAGTGGAGAACGGATCGGTTGTCCCAGAGCAGGAGCATTCCGGCGGTCCAGCGCACCCGGCAGGTGAACTCCGGTTGCACCTGATGGGCGAACAGCTGCTCCAGCAGCGGGCGGCTCTCCGCCTCGGTCATTCCGACGAACCTCGTGACGAACGCCGGGTTGACGTAGAGGGCGGGTCGGCCGGTCTCCGGATGTGGCCGCACGACTGGATGCACCGCCGACACGTTCGCCTCGTCCTCGCTCCGACCCGGATACACGTGCACGGCGTTGAGGCCTTCGAGCATCGATCGGAAGGCCGGGCTGAGTTGCTCGAATGCCTTGTGCTGGTTGGCGAACAGCGTGTCGCCACCGACCGGGGGAAGCACGAGGGACTGCAACAACGACACCGAAGCGGGCGGCGACAGGAAGGTGATGTCGGCGTGCCAGTACTCGCCGCCGAACGTCGCCTCGTCATCGGGTTCCTTGTGCACCCGGAGGATCTCGGGGTGGCCGTCGATCGCCGGAAGGTGTGGATGCACGAGCGGGTCGCCGAACCAACGACCGATCTCCACATGGCGATCCGGGGGCAGATGCTGGGCCTCCAGGGCAACCACGTGATGCCGGGTCACGAGTTCGCAGACCGTCGCACGGAGCCCGTCGTCGGAACCGGAGGCGAGATCGAGCCCGGTCACGACGACGCCGAGCCCCGGGCTCAAAGGCGTCACCGTTGGCTGCATGCACGATGACTACCACAATCGACCGCCATTAGGCTCGCCCGATGACCGCTGCCGCACCGCAACTGGACAGCCGACGGGGCTGGCTGGTCGTGCTCGCCGCAGCGGCATCGATGTTCTCGGTGTTCGGGGTCGCGTACAGCTTCGGGGCGTTCTTCTCCTCGATGGCGGAGACCTTCGACGCATCGAGCGGGGCAACGGCCCTGGTGTTCTCGTTCACGGTGAGCCTGAGCTTCGTGCTCGGCCTGCACACGGGCCGGCTGGCCGATCGCCACGGCCCCCGACCGGTGTTGCTCTTCGGCGCTGCGTCGCTCGTCATCGGCTTGGTGGCCACCTCCCGGGTCGGGTCGCTCACCGTCGGCTATCTCACGTATGCGCCGTTCGTCGGTGCAGCGGTCGCCTGCGGATACGTCCCGATGGTGGCGATGGTGGGCGGCTGGTTCGACCGGCTTCGCACCACGGCGCTCGGCGTCGCCGTCGCCGGCATCGGTGCTGGCACGCTCGTCGGCTCACCGCTCGCTGCTGCGCTCATCGACCGACACGGGTGGCGCACGACGTACGTACTGATGGCGGTCGGCGGCGGGTCGCTCATGGTGCTCGCGGCACTCGTCGCCACCCCCGGCCCGGCAGCCGTCACCTCCCCGAAGCCGCGTGCGCTCGGCGAGCTCTTGCGGATCGACGCGTTCCGCACGCTGTACCTTGCGACCGCACTGACGACCTTCGGCTTGTTCGTCCCGTTCGTGTTCATCGCTCGGTACGCGGAGGAGCAGGGCATCAGCGATGTCGCCGCAGCTTCGTTGGTGGGAATCATCGGCGGAGCCAGCGTGATCGGCCGGCTCGGGCTCGGCGCACTCGCCGGACGCCTGGGCACGCTTCGCCTCTATCTGGCGTCGTTCATCACGATGGCAGCCAGCCATCTGCTGTGGCTGGGCGCATCGGCATCGTTCCCGGTGCTTGCGGTCTACGCAGCGGTGTTGGGGCTCGGGTACGGCGGCTTCATCGCCCTCTCACCGGCCGTGGTCGCCGAGATCTTCGGGCTCGACGGCCTCGGTGGGGTCATCGGCACGCTGTACACGGCGGCCGCGATCGGCAGCCTGGCCGGACCTCCGGTCGCCGGCGTCTTGTTCGACACGTTCGGATCGACCACTGCCATCGTGTTCGCTTTGGCGCTCTCGACCGGCGGAGCAATCGTGCTCGCGCCGTTGCTTCGCTCGAACGACGAGCGGGAGCTCAGCTCCGCTCGTCCGCCGACGCCTTGATGCGCCCGGCGATCGCCGGATGCTCGTCCATCAGCTTCGGGAAGTCCCAGGTCATGATCTTGGCGAGCCGGCAGGTCTCCAGTGCTTTGACCGTCGCATTGCGGCGCTCGCCGGTGACGAGTGCGACCTCGCCGAAGTGGTCGCCAGCGCCGAGAGAATTGACGACCTCGTCGCCCGCCTCGACCTGCACCCGTCCTTCGAGGACGATGAAGAACGAGTAGCCGAAGTCGTCCTCCTGGGTCACCCGATCACCCATCAGGTAGCGGGTCTCCTCAAACAGGCTCGCGGTTTCCGCCAGCTCATCCTCGCTCATGCCATCGACAAGGCTGCTGATCTTGAGTGCTTCCGGGTCCATGTGCCCACCTCTTCGTACGCGTGAACCGAAACCGTATCCGGCTCGGCATCACCAATGCCAAGTGGCTCGCCGCGAAGCCGATGGCTACGGTGCGGACGATGACGACACTCGCCGTGCGCAAGGTGCAATTGACGGTCGACCGGGTCCACCATGCGGGTGGCCCGCCACTCCCCTCCCCGGTCCGGCGGGGATCGATCGCCGCAGTGGTTGCGAACCCGTACTCGGGGTCGCACCAGGAGGACCTCGGCCCGTGGACAGACGCGCTCGGCCCGCTCGCCGCCGAGCTCGCCGAAGAGCTTCGGGACGCCGTCACCTCCGAGGGAGCAACGGTCGAGGGGTACGGCAAGGGTGCCATCGTCGGCACGCTCGGCGAGCTCGAGCTGGCGGCCGCTTGGCACGTCCCGGCCGGGGCCGGGCTGCGAGCGGCGCTGGGCAGCCCCAAGGCACAGGTGCCGTCGTCGAAGAAGGTGGGGCTGCTCGGCACCCAGCTGGACATCCCGATGGTGTACCTGCACGCCAGTTACGCCCGCAGCCACTACGACGTGCTCCCGGTGGTCGTCGCCGACGGACCCCGACCCGATGAGCTCGTCTATGCGCTCGTCATGACGACGGGCGAGCGCCCGCACCACCGCATCGGCGGTTTCTCGATCGACGAGGCGGTCGGAGAAGACGGGCTTCGCTGAGCCCGACGCTCAGGCGGCGGAGTCAGCGGCGTCTGCAGCGACCATTCGTTCGAAGATCACGTCGAGCACCTCGCCACTCTGCTCCCAGAGTGCATCCGGATTGCCGAACTCGACGCGAGACACCGCCCGACCCACCTGGATGAACCAGACGTCGATGAGCAGCAGCTGTTCGAGATCCGGACCCGTGAGGGTCGTGGCGATCTCGAAGTTCGTGAGCCGCGGCTCACCGACGATGTCGTCGTAGCGCGTGATGTTGAAGTCCGCCGAGGTGAACGGTTCCATCACGCCTGCGTCGAAGGCTGCCTGGCCTTCGGTCTCGGCCCCGGCGACGAGGCACTCGAGAACCATCTGCTGTGTCCACGCGGCGATCACGTCGGTTGCGGTTTCCGGGTCCGGATAGATCCGGACGTCGTGCTGGACCGTCGTGTCGAACTGGCTGAATTCGAGCGACTCGGCCTCGACGGTGCTGCCGTCGTCGTCTCGCAGCACGTTCATGAACTCGCAGTCGACGATCGTCGAGTAGTCGAAGCTGTCGTCGTCCGCCTCCTCGACCTCCTCCCAGTCCGTACCGAAGAAGCCGGACTCGAGCACGATCTGCTCGGCGAGCTCCTCGTCGGTAGGCGGCGCCACGGTCGTGGTCGTCGTCGTGGTGGTGGTCGTTGTTGTCGTCGTGGTGGTCGTTGTTGTCGTCGTGGTCGTGGTCGGCGCAGCCGTTGTCGGAGCGGCTGTCGTCGTCGCCGCAACGTCGTCCGCCTCCGATCCTCCACAACCGACCAGGGCTCCCGCCACCATCGCCGCCACACCGTACCGAACCCACGTCTTCATGAAGGCGAAGCTAGCAAACGTCGAGACACCCACTGCTACCTTCTGGGGTCATGACTGCATATCTCATCTTGAACTACGACGTGGACGACGCCGATGCCTACCGCGGCTACCAGCGCCAGGCTCCGGCAGCGCTGCGCATTCCCGCAGAGTGCCAGCCGCTCGTGCTCGACGGCGAAACCGAACAGGTCGAGGGCGAAGGTGCGTCCACGCACACGGTCGTCCTCCGCTTCGAGTCGAAGGAGAAGGCGCGAGAGATCTACGAGTCAGGCGATTACCAGGCGATCATCGGCGAACGGCACGCGGCGACGAGCTCCCACTTTGCCGTGCTGGTTGACGGGCTCGGCTGACTTCAGCCCAGATAGCGCCAGCTCTTCGACCATTCCAGGTAGTCGATGAGCTGCTCGGCAGACGGTCGACCACCCGGATCCGCGAAGGCGGTCTCGTAGCGGAAGCCCATCCAGCCCCGATCGGGAACCGGAAGGAATGGTCGACGTTTCCACCAGCCGTCCGGCAGGTGCGTTCGGGCGACCCGCAGGGTCGTCCGCCAGAGATCCGGGCGCCCGGCGAGCGCCACCGCCCCTGAAATCAACCATTTCCTGTCGGCCATCCCGTCCTCCTTCTCCCGCAAGCCTAACGGCGGCGTGGCCGGGGGAATGGTGGGCGCGCCGAATCGGGTTGCTCAGGGCGCCGCCACCGGCAACCGATGAAACGAGAGGCGCGGATCATGTGGGGTGCGCTCCCCGGCTGCTGCGTCCCACCTTCGCACCTGGTGCAACTACTGTGTGCAGAGCCCGATCGACTCTCCGAGGGAGTACCGAGTGACCACGACCCCCCAAGCCGCACGTTCAGAGACGTTCTCGTCGCTGTTCCGTTCGATCGCCGAGAACGTCGAGAGCGTCATCCGTGGCAAACACGACGTCGTGCAACTCGTGGTGCTGGCCATGATCGCCGAAGGCCATGTGCTGCTCGAGGACTCGCCCGGCCTCGGGAAGACGTCGCTCGCCAAGGCCGTGGCCTCGTCCGTCGGCGGCTCCAACGGCCGAATCCAGTTCACCCCGGATCTGCTGCCCGCCGACGTGGTCGGCATGTCGATCTGGAACCGCGGCACCGGCGAGTTCGATTTCCGCCCGGGAGCGGTCTTCGCCAACATCGTCCTGGCGGACGAGATCAACCGGGCGTCGCCGAAGACACAGTCGGCGCTGCTCGAGGCGATGGCGGAGCGACAGGTCACGGTGGATCGGGCCACCCATCAGCTCGCGCGTCCATTCATGGTGATCGCCACCCAGAACCCGCTCGACCACGAAGGCACCTACCCGCTGCCCGAAAGCCAGCTCGACCGGTTCCTGATGAAGATCTCGCTGGGGTACCCCGGCCGTGACGCCGAAATGGAGATCCTCGACCAGCACGGCGAAGGCAATGCGTTCGCGTCGCTGACGAGCGTGGTGTCCCCCGCCGACGTGGCGATGATGACCAACGCCCTGCAATCGGTGCACGTTTCGCCCGAGCTCAAGGGCTACCTGCTCGACATTGCGGCAGCCACCCGCCAGCATCCGAGCCTTCGGCTCGGCCTCTCGCCCCGAGCCATCCTCAGTCTGCAGCGGGTATCCCGAGCGCTCGCCGCCGCTTCGGGACGTTCCTTCGTCACGCCCGACGATGTGAAGGCGCTCGCCCGACCGGTCATGGCACACCGGCTGATGCTCACCCCCGAAGCCCAACTCGGTGGAATCTCTGCCGTGAACGTCGTCGACGACGTGATGGCCTCGATCCCGGTCCCCACCGTCAGCTGACATGCCGACCCTCCGCGGGTGGATCTGCATCGCATTCGGCGCCATCTCCATTGCGCTCGGCCGATTCCTCGGCCTGGCCGAGATGTACGTCATCGGCGCCGTCCTGCTCGCGCTCGCCATACTCGCCGTTCTCGTCGCCGTGTTCCGGCCCCTTCGCCTCGGCGTCGGCCGCACGATCACGCCCTCCCGCATGCACGTGGGAACCACCGGGCGGGTCGAGGTGGCGGTGCGCAACGGCTCGAACCGTTCCCCGGTCATCCGGATGACGGATCGGGTGCAGGGAACGAACGGTGCCCAGCTGTTCATCAGCCCGCTGCAGCCCGATGAGACGACCAAGGCGGCCTACCGGTTGCCGACGGAACGGAGAGGGCTCGTGAAGGTGGGTCCGGTCGACTTCGAATCGACCGACGCGTTCGGCCTGGCCGTCCGCCGCTTCAATGCCCCGAGCGTCGGACAGATGGTGGTCTACCCCGATGTGGTTCCGCTTCCGCCGGCACCTCCGTCACCGGCGTCGGAGCGGCGCTCGACCTCGGACCAGCCGCAGTTCATCGGCGGCCGCAGCGACGAGTTCCATGCGCTCCGTCCGTACGTACCGGGCGACGACATCCGACGCGTGAACTGGGCGGCTTCGGCCCGCCACGATGATCTCATCGTCCGCGAGGACGAGGCCCCGACCCAGAATCACCTGACCGTGCTCCTCGACAACGCAGCGCTCGTCAACGACGACGCGCTGGACCGCGGCGCCTCCGTGGCGGCCAGCATTCTGACCTCGATGCGCAACGGTTCTGATCCCTTCCGGCTCCTCACGCTCGACGGCTCCGACACCGGCTACGTCCTCGGTCCCGCCGGTCTGGATCAGGCGCTCAGCATCCTGGCAATGGCCGAACCGGCACCCGTCGTGGAGCGGCTCAACGATGCCGCCGTTCTCGGTGCCCAGGGCGCGCTCGTCTTCGTCACCTCGCAGCAACCGTCGATCGAGCACGAAGGCATGGGCCGATACGGCCGGATCATGACCATCTCGCTCGCCCCATCCGTTTGGGATCCGGCGGTGCCTCGAGTGCCAAGCGCCGCAGAGGCCGTGGCCCGCGAGGTCCGGCTCACCCTCGGCTCGATGGAAGACCTCGCCCCGATCTGGAGCCGGGCGATCGCGACGCTGCTGTCCAGCGGTTCTGGCGGCTGAATGGGAACGTGTTCATCTCCCGGTAAGGATCTGCGAAAGATCGGCCCGGGCGACCCCATTGCGCCCGCCGCCTTTGCGATGGTGGAGCCGGAGGTTCGCGCATGAGCTCTGCCCGACGTACCAGCGGCGTCCGCCGCATGCCGACAAGTTTCTACGATGCACTCGCCGAAGTCGCGCTCGTGCTCTTCTCCATCGCGGTCATCGTCGGATTCAGCCGGCTGTTCGTCGACAGCTCCTTCTTCGTTCCGGTCGTTGCCGCAACCGTCTCCTCCCACGTCCTCGCCGCCGCCGTCCGCTGGGCCCGCGGCGGACTACTCATCTCGGCGCTCGTCTCCATCGGCGGACTCATCGTGTCGGCCGCGCTCCTCTTCCCGCCGACCACGATCGTCGACGCCGGCTTCCTCAACCGGACCGTGCTCGAAGGGTTTCGCACGGATCTCGAGCTTGCGTGGGAGCAGTTCCAGGTGGTGCTTGCCCCGACCGAGGTCACCGCACCGTTCCTGCTGCTGATCGCCATCGTCATGTGGTTCGTCGCCTTCCTGTCGGACTGGGCCGCCTTCCGGCTCCGAGCACCGGTCGAGGCGCTCGTTCCAGGTACTGCGGTGTTCGTCTTCAGCGCATTGTTCGCGGCCGATCAGAACCGCCTGCTGTCGGCGGTGCTGTTCATCGGGACCGCTCTGGTCGTCGTGCTCTTCCATCGTCTCGGGGAAACCTCCATCGCCGGAGCATTCCTCGGCGTCGACGGTGTGGCCCGCAGCCAGAGCAGCCTGTTGAAGACCGGCGTTGCGCTGCTTGCCGTCACCCTCATCGGCGGGGCTGCCGCCGCCCAGGCGCTGCCCGGGTACGAAGAGGAGCCCATCTTCGACATCAGCGACCTCGACGAGCCCGAAGATCCCCGGGTCGTGCTGTCGCCCCTGGTCGACATTCGCGCCCGTCTGGTCAACCAACCCGACCTCGAGGTCTTCACCGTCACGAGCCCCACCCGCGACTATTGGCGCATCACCTCGCTCGACGTGTTCGACGGCCGGATCTGGCGGTCGCGCGGTTCGTTCGAGAATGCATCTGGCGCCCTCGACACGGACCTGCCCGACGGCACGCAGTTCGAGCGGGTCTCCCAGCAGTTCGACATCACCGGTCTCGGTGGAATCTGGGTTCCGGCCGCCTATGAACCCGCCGAGATCCTGGCGGCACCCGAGGGCGTGGGCTTCGAATACGAGCCCGAATCGGGAACGCTCATCGTCGACCGAACCAGGTCCACATCCGACGGCCTCAACTACACGCTGCTTTCGCAGGTTCCCCAACGCGATCCCGGCGTGATCGCCGCCGCCGGAACGGACATCCCCGACGGCATCGCCGACCGATACCTCGAACTGCCGGCCGACTTCAGCCAGCGGGTGATCGACGAGGCGGAGGCCATCGTGGCCGCCGCCGGTGCCACGAGCACGTACGAGAAGGCACTCGCCCTGCAGAACTACTTCCGGGATCCGTCCCTCTTCTCGTACGACCTCGAGGTGGCCAACGGCCACTCCGCCGAACGCATCGAGGACTTCCTGTTCGAGGTTCGGGTCGGCTACTGCGAGCAGTTCTCGGGGTCGTTCGCCGCGATGGCCCGGGCACTCGGGATTCCCTCACGTGTCGCCGTCGGCTTCACCCCCGGCGAATACGACCCGGCCATCGACGCATATGTCGTCTCCGGCCGTCACGCCCACGCATGGCCCGAGGTCTGGATCGACGACATCGGCTGGCTTCGTTTCGAACCAACACCCGGCCGCGGCGGCCCGAACGACGAGCCCTACACCGGGATTCCTGAGGCGCAGGCCAGCAACGCACCCGGCAACGCACCCACGACGCTGGCTCCGGAGGCGCAGCCGGTGCCGGCTCCGAACCCGAACAACACCGCCCAGCCCACCATCCCCCAGGACAGCCAGACCACCACGACCACCATCCCCCGGGAGGACCTCGAGGGCACCGGCGTGATCGGTGGACCACAAGGACCGGCCTTCGTGACCGTGCTGCGCTGGGGTGCGGTGGCGCTCGTGCTCCTGTCGCTGCTGCTGCTCCCGCTCCTCTACGGCGTGTTCCGCGCCCGGACCGCCCGCCGCGAGGTCGCCCACGATCCGCGTCGTCGGATCGGCCTCGCGTGGAAGGAATCCACGGCTGCGCTCAGTCTGCTCGGCCTGCGGGTACGCGAGTCCGACACGCCCAACGAGCTCGTCGAACGCCTCAGCAACATGCATCCGGAGTCGGCGGAGACCCTCGGTGCGCTGGCGAACGAGGTCACCGATGCCACCTACTCGCCCGGAACGGTCGCGTCCGAGCGTGCCGTCAACGCGGAAGCGCTGTCGACCCGACTCGCCGCCGACGCCAGGTCTCGCACATCCACGCGAGACTGGTGGCTCCACCATGCGAACCCGCTGAACGTGTGGCGCGGTCGAGCCGGGGTGTGGGGCAACCTTCGAGCCAGTCGCTGAACGGCGTCAGGCCGAAGGCCGACACGCTGGACTGATTCGAATGCGGGAACGACTTCGTGCCGCCTGCGTTCGACGAACTCAGGACTCGTCGGTGTTGTTGTCTTCCTGGTTGAGACGGTCGCGCATGCGCTGACCGGCGTCGCCGAAGTAGCCACGCACGCCGCCGTCACGGCCGACGTTCTGGGTGACCTTCTGCAGCGAGGCCTTGCCGACACGGCGAAGGTTCCGCTCGCCGTACCAGGCGGACGTGAGCATGATCAGGAAGCCGACGAAGGACAGCAGGTAGCTGACCGACAGGCTCATGACGAGAACGACGAGCCCGACCACGAAGCCGGCGGCTGCCAGGCGAATGTGGCGGAAACCGTGCGAGAACACGGTGGTCGAGGACACCTCGTGCGCGAGACCGGGATCGGTCTCGTAGAGCTGTTGTTCGATCTCGCTAAGGATTCGACGTTCGTCCTCGGAGAGCGGCATTCCACACGTCCCTCTGTACCGGCCTGGGCCCCAGTGTATCCGGGGCGACTTCCAATCGAATCTTCCCACACGTTGGGGGTGAAAACAATGCACCCAATGGCCTGAAATTTGAGATTGGGGTGAATTCACCCGTCCGGGGTGGTGGAGGCGTCCTCGACGGCGTTCGGTCCCCACTGCTGCTCGCCCCGACGCTTGACCCGGAGCTTCCCATCGACGGCGGCCGAGGCCGGGCCGATGGCGTCGTTGCCGAACCGTGCCCGCACTTCATCGAGCAGGTCGTCGGTTCGGGCTGTAGCGGGATCCTCGCCCGAGGCGTCCAGGTCGAGGCTGAGCTGCTCCCCCGGATCGACGCCCAGCCCGGAGACCCCAACGCCGAGAAGTCGGACGCCCTGTCCCGGGTCGATGGTGGCCATCAGCGCACGGGCATGGCGGAGCAGCTCGGTCGACGAGGTGAACGGCCCGTCGGCCGTGACGCGTCGGGTGATCGTCGTGAAGTCGCCGAATCGCACCTTGAGGGTGGCGGTTCGGGCGGCGAGGTCGGAATCGCGAAGGCGTTGTGCGACGGCGTCGCACTGTCGAACGAGTTCGACGTCGATCGTGTTCGGGTCGCTGAGGTCGTGGGCGAAGGTCTCCTCATGGCTGATCGACTTCGCTTCGCGCCCAGCCTCGACCGGCCGGTCGTCGACGGCGTTGGCGAGTGCGTGGAGGTGGGCCCCGATGCTCGCTCCCAGGTTCGCGGTCAGCGTGGACACCGGGAGCGCGGCGAGGTCGCCGACGGTCTCGACGCCCATACCGCTGAGGCGGCTGCCGGTCGCCTTGCCGACGCCCCACAGCGCCCGGACCGGTAGCGGATGCAGAAACGCTGTCTCCTCCCCCGGGTGAACCTGGAAGATGCCGCGGCCGAAGACGGGGCCGGATCGTGAGGCCTTCGGTTTGGCCTGCTCGGAAGCCAGCTTCGCCAGGAACTTGTTGGGGGCGATGCCGACGCTGCAGGTGAGGCCTTCGTTGTCCCAGATCGCCGAACGGATGTGGCGGGCGATGCGGGGGCCGTCGCCGTGCAATCGCCTGGCTCCCGTGACGTCGAGGAATGCCTCGTCGAGACTGAGCGGCTCGACGAGCGGCGTGACATCGCGGAACACGGCCATGACCCGCTCCGAGATTTCGGCGTACAGCCCGTGGTCGCCCGCGAGGAAGATGGCGTCCGGGCACAGGCGCTGTGCCTGCGCCGACGGCATTGCGGAGAAGATGCCGTACGACCGCGCCTCGTAGGACGCCGCAGCGACGACACCCCGTCTGCCGGTACCGCCGACCACGACCGGCTTCCCCCGAAGCTCTGGCCGTCGGACCAGCTCGACCGATGCGAAGAACGCATCCATGTCGACGTGGAGAATCGTGCGCTCCTCAGCGCCGTTCATCGCTGCACGCCCACGGTGGTACCCACGATCCGGATCGTACCCGCACGGTGGGTTCCCCGGCGTTGGACTGCCATGAACGCGTCACCCACGAAGTAGTCTTTGAGCCGTGACCGAGCCCAGAAATTCCGCGCTCCCGGATGCGGCGCCACCCGTCTGGGCCCGCATCGTCGCCGCCCTCTCGATCCTCATCGGCGGGGCCTGTGGCGGGCTGATCGGCTGGTCGGTCGTCGACCTGCAATGCACCGGCGACTGCGGGACCACCGCAGCGCTCTCCGGTGTCGTCGGTGCAATCGCCGGTGCCATCGGCGTGGCCGTCGTGGCCGTGCTCACCCTTCGTGCGATGGCCGAATGGAAGGCCATCGAGAACCGGGACCGCGCCCGCCGAGCCAGAGGACTTTCATGACCGACATCACCGTTGCCGAACTGCGACGGATTGCCGAGACCATCGCCGCCGACGTCGGCCGCGAAGCAGGCGAACGCCGCAGGAGCACGAGCTTCACGTGGACCACCAAGTCCTCCCACACCGACGTCGTCACCGAGATCGACACGTGGGCCGAGGAGCAGGTGGTCGCCCGCATCGAAGCGCTTCGGCCGAACGATGGGTTCCTCGGTGAGGAAGGCACCAATCGCCCATCCGAAACCGGAATCACCTGGGTGATCGATCCGATCGACGGAACGACCAACCTGCTGTACGACCTGCCGGGCTGGAGCGTTTCCATCGCCGCCTCGATCGACGGTCAGTCCCACGCCGGCGCCGTCTACGACCCCGTCCGCAGCGAACTGTTCTCGGCCTCGATGGGCGAGGGCGCCACCCGCAACGGGGACACGATCAGCACATCGCCGAAGACTGAACTCTCCAGCGCATTGGTGGGCACCGGGTTCAGCTACCAGTCCGTGGATCGAGGGCCACAGGCCGAAGCGCTGCGGACGATCCTGCCCGAGATTCGGGACATCCGACGCAATGGTGGGGCCGCCCTCGACTTCTGCGCGGTCGCCTCCGGCCGGCTCGACGCCTACTTCGAGCGGAATCTGGCGCCATGGGATTCTGCGGCTGGTTCACTCATTGCAAGCGAAGCGGGGGCTAGTGTGCTGGACGACGGGCTCTCCGTTGCGGTTGCTCCGGGAATCGCATCCTCGTTCATCGCATTGCTCGAACGGGCTGGCGCCTGACGGATTCTTCGGAATTCGGCAGCGTCGGAAGGGTCGGGCGGCGGGAATTCAAGGTGGGACAAGGAAGTGACAACATTGGGTACCCGAATACTTACGGTTGAAGATGACGAGCGAATCCGCACTGCGGTCAAGCTCGCCCTCGAAGACGAGGGTTGGGAAGTCATCGAGTCCGACAACGGTGAGGACGCGCTCCTCAAGTTCGGCCAGCAACCCGCAGACGTCGTGCTGATCGACATCATGCTTCCCGGCATCGATGGCTTCGACGTGTGCCGGTCGATCCGACGCGCCTCCGATGTACCGATCGTCATGGTCACGGCCCGTGCCGACACCCACGATGTCGTGGCCGGGCTCGAAGCCGGGGCCGACGACTACCTCACCAAGCCGTTCGCTCCCAAGGAGCTGTCCGCACGGATCCGTGCGCTCCTGCGCCGCTCCCGCACCTCGGACGCCCCGGCCGCCGACATGGCTTTCGGTGACCTCGAGGTCATCCCCGACCAGGGTGTCGTCCGCAAGGCCGGCGAAGAGGTCCACCTCACCAAGACCGAGTTCCGTCTGCTCGTCGAGCTCGCCTCAGCCCCCGGCAAGGTCTTCTCCCGTGAAGCGCTGCTCGAGAAGGTCTGGGGCTACGGCTACTTCGGTGACGGCCGCCTCGTCGACGTCCACATTCGTCGACTCCGCACGAAGATCGAGAACGATCCGGCGGATCCACAACATGTCGTGACGGTGCGCGGCCTGGGTTACAAGCTCCAAACCTGATCCTTCTCGATGCGCCGTTTCCGCCTCGGCCTGCGCTCGCGGGTGACCGTGCTCTTTGCACTCGGCGGTCTCGTGGTTGCCGCGCTCCTCGCCGTCATCACACTGGCGATCACTCGACAGGCGCTCCTGTCGAACCGAGCCGACACGGCGCAGGACGTCGTGTTCGGCAACGCAGCTCGCGTCGTCACCCGGCTGACGTCCGACCTCGATTCCGGCGTCGCTCAGGCGGTGTTGGACACGTTGAACACCTCCGCCGGTTCACGACCGCTGCTGGAGATCGGCGACACGACGCGCTCGCTCGATGAGTCGTTCACCCGAGACGACCTTCCGGCCAGCCTTCAGGCGCTGGTTCGACAAGGCGAGGTCGCCCGCATCCGTACCACGGTGCAGGACGTGCCCGCCATCGTCTACGCGATCCCGATCGACGGGTTCGAGCAGGACGTCTACTACTACGAGGCGGTGCCGCTGGGCGAGGTCGAGGACACGCTCGGGACCCTGCAGTACGTCTTGTTGGGTGGGGCGCTCATCGTGGCTGCCTTTGCGGCGCTCGCTGGGCGGTTCGCGGCGAGTGGAGCGCTCCGACCCCTGCGCGAGGTCTCCGAGGCCGCAGAAGCCATTGCCGGCGGCCGTCTGGACACACGCCTCGACCCGCAGGGCGACGAAGACCTGGTCAGCCTTGCGGCGTCCTTCAACGAGATGGCCGGCGGTCTCGAGGAACGCATTCAGCGAGACGCACGGTTCGCGAGCGAGGTGAGCCACGAGCTTCGCAGCCCGCTCATGACGCTGACCGCCTCGGTCGAGGTGCTCGAGAACGCAAAGCACGAGATGACACCCCGTTCGCAGACCGCTCTCGACCTGCTGTCGAGCGACATCGCCCGGTTCCAGACGCTCGTCGAGGATCTCCTCGAGATCTCCCGGTTCGACGTGGGAACGGCGGCGCTGCAGGCCGATCCCCTCCTCTACGCCGAGTTCGTGCGGGCGGCCGTCGGAGTGAGCTCGACGCCGGACTGTCCGGTCGAGGTGGATGAGGATGTCGAGGAGGTCGTCGTCGAAGCGGACAAGCGGCGCCTGGCCCGCGTGGTCGCCAACCTGATCGACAACGCCCGCAAGTACGGCGGCGGTGCGACGCGCATCCATCTGTCCGCCACACCGCACAACTCGGTGTTGATGGCGGTCGAGGACGACGGACCCGGCGTCCCGCTCGACGAGCGGTTCGTGATCTTCGATCGGTTCTCCCGTGGCGGCGCCGGTGGCCGCCGCGGTTACGACACGGGGGTCGGGCTCGGCCTGTCGCTCGTGGCCGAGCACGTCAATCTGCATGGCGGCAGGGTGTGGGTGGAAGATCGTCCGGACGGCAACCAGGGCGCACGGTTCGTCGTCGAACTGCCGATCGCCGACTTCCCCGACGAGGAGTTCGCCTGATGCGCCGCTGCGCCCCCGTGGTCGCTTCGCTGCTCCTCACGGTCGGAGCGTGTGGCATCCCGCTCGACAGCGAGCCCGAGATCATCGCGGCTGAAGACCTGCCGGCAGGCCTTCGGCCGACCACGTCGACCACGAGCACCACGGTGCTGGAGTCGATCGCCGAGGAGATCACGATCTACCTCGTCCGACCCACCGAAGACGGCTCGAACCTGCTCGAGCCGGTGGTTCGTCAGATCGCCGCGGTGGAGAGCACCGACTTCGCCGCGGCGGCGCTGCGGCAGGTCTTTGCCGGTCCGACCGCCGAGGAGCGGGAAGAGCTCATCACCCTCACGGTCGGCTCCACCGACGAACCGATCCAGGTGGTCGAGACCCGCCGCCCCGCAGACGGCCGCCTGGTCGTGGTGTTGTCCGAGCTTCCCTCGATCGAGGGCGGTGAACGCGTCACGGCCTTCGCGCAGATGGTCTTCACGGTCACGGCGTTCGACAGCGTCCAGGAGGTCCGCTTCCAGGTCACGAATGAGGCCGGCGAGCCCGAGTTCATCACCGTGAACACCGACGACGGCGACGTGAACGCGTTTGTCGGACCGGACGACTATCGAAGCCTCGCCCCGACGATCCCGCCCAGCTGACCGGGATCGGTTCCCGCCCTGGCCGGAACCAAGGTCAGGCCATGAAGGTCGAGGCCACCTTGTAGAGATCCGGGTTGACGTACTTGAGCCCGGCAACCGCTTCGCCGAGGTCGACGCGGGTCATCGAGCCGCACTGGTACGCGACCATCTGACCGAAGGCCTTGTCGGCGGCCATCGATGCCGCTTCCACCCCGTACCAGGTCGCCAGGACCCGGTCGAAGGCCGACGGCTCACCGCCGCGCTGCACGTATCCGAGCACGGTCGTGCGGGTCTCGAAACCGGTGCGGTCCGTGATCTCCCGGGCGACCAGCTCGCCGATGCCGCCGAGCTTGATGTGGCCGAACTCGTCGAAGGAGTCCTCCGGGATGTCGAGCGTGCCGGGAACGGGCTTGGCGCCCTCGGCAACGACGACGATGGACGCGAACTTGCGCTTGTGGCGGCGCTGGAGTGCGTCGGCGACCTCGGCGATGTCGAAGGGATGTTCGGGAATCAGGGTGAGGCTTGCGCCGCCGGCGAGGCCGGCCCAGGTGGCGATGTGGCCCACGTGGCGGCCCATCACCTCGACCACCATCACCCGGTCGTGTGACTCCGCCGTCGTGTGGAGGCGACCGATCGCCTCGGTGGCGATGTCGACTGCGGTCGCGAACCCGAAGGTCATCTCGGTCGAGCCGATGTCGTTGTCGATCGTCTTGGGGACGCCGAGCACGGGGAAGCCGAGCTTGTACATCTCGTGGGCGCAGGACAGCGTGCCCTCGCCGCCGATGGCGATGAGCGCATCGACACCGTTGGCTTCGAGCGTGCGCCGGCAGGCGTCGCGGCCGTCGTCCCGCATGAACGGGTTGATGCGGGTCGTTCCCAGCACGGTGCCGCCGCGTGTGAGCAGACCGCGACAGCCCTCGACGTCGAGTTCCATGAACTCGTTCTCCATGACGCCACGCCATCCGTCGAGAAATCCGATGACCTCGTCACCGTTCTCGGTCGCCTTTCGCACGACACCCCGGATGACGGCGTTGAGCCCTGGAGCGTCACCTCCACCGGTCAGAACCGCAAGTTTCATGACACGAGCCTACGGTCGCTCTACGCTGCGGCAATGGCTGTAGTCGTCGCAATTGATTCTGGAACAACCGGCGTCCGATCCATCGCTTTCAGCGATACCGGATTGCCCCTCGCCTCGTCGTACCGGGAGTTCCCGCAGTACTTCCCCCAACCCGGCTGGGTCGAGCACGACGCCGAGGAAATCTGGTCGGCCGTGGAGACCACGCTCGCGGAGCTGATGGGGCAGATCGATGAACCGATCGCCGCCATCGGCATCACGGATCAGCGGGAAACGGTCGTCGTGTGGGACACGGCCACCGGCAAGCCGTTGCACCGGGCGATCGTCTGGCAGGACCGCCGGACTGCCGATCGATGCGACGCCCTGGCCGAGGCCGGCCACCTCGACATGGTCCGCCGCACCACGGGACTCGTCCTCGACCCGTACTTCTCCGGAAGCAAGCTCGAGTGGCTGATCGCCGGTGGCCACATCGAGGTCACCGGCTCGACCGCCTTTGGCACGGTCGACTCGTGGCTCGTGTGGAAGCTCACGAACGGTGCCGCTCACATCACCGACACCACGAACGCCAGCCGCACGCTCCTCTACGACATCGGAGCGATGCAGTGGAGCGACGAGATGTTGGATCTCTTCGGCGTTCCGAAGTCGATCATGCCCGAGGTCATGCCATCGTCGGGCCGGTACGGCACCGTGGCCGCCGGCCACGCGGTCCCCGAAGGCACACCGATCTCGGGGATCGCCGGCGACCAGCAGGCAGCCCTGTTCGGGCAGGCGTGCTTCTCCCCCGGCGCAGCCAAGAACACGTACGGCACGGGCTCGTTCATCCTGATGAACGTCGGTCAGACCATGCCCGACCCGGTCGACGGCCTGCTCACCACCGTCGGTTGGACGCTCGCCGACGGCACGACGACCTACGCCATGGAAGGCGCGATCTTCGTCACCGGTGCCGCCATCCAATGGCTGCGCGACGGCCTCAACATCATCGATGACGCGGCCGAGGTCGGCCCGCTCGCCGCCTCGGTCGACTCGTCCGACGATGTGTTCATGGTTCCCGCCTTCGCCGGCTTGGGCAGCCCGTGGTGGGACGCCCACGCCCGCGGCACGATCATCGGCCTCACTCGCGGCACCACCCGGGCCCACATCGCCCGGGCGACGGTCGAGTCGATGGCGCTCCAAACCCGAGACGTGATCGACGCCATGTCCAACGCCGGTGGTGTCACGGCAGACAGCCTGCGCGTGGACGGCGGCGCCTCGGTGATGGATCTGCTCCTGCAGATTCAGGCCGACCAGATCGGGGTCCCGGTGCATCGCTCGTCGATCACCGAGACGACTGCGCTGGGCGCCGCGTACCTGGCGGGAATCGCCGAGGGCGTGTGGAGCAGTACCGACGAGGTCTCCGACGCCTGGCGCTCGGACCACACGGCCGAACCGGCCGCCGACCGCGAGGCCGCCGACGCACTGCACGCCCGATGGCTCCAGGCGCTCGAACGTTCCCGCAACTGGGCCTGACCCCACGTTGCGACAGAACCGCTCAGGCGAGCTTGGGGAGGGCCTTGTTGAGGCTGCGGACGGCCTGATTGATGCGCTGTTCGTTCTCGATGAGCGCAAACCGCACGTTGCCTTCGCCACCGGGGCCGAACCCGACACCAGGTGAGAGGGCCACGTCGGCCTCCTTCACGAGCATCGAGCAGAACTCCACCGAACCCATCTCGCGATACGGCTCGGGAATCGGCGCCCAGGCGAACATCGTGCCCTTCGGCGGCTCGATCTCCCAGCCGATGCGGGCCAGGCCGTCCACCAGCGTGTTGCGCCGGCTCTCGTAGATCGCACACGCTTCCTGCGGGTAGTCGACGGCCTCGTTCATGGTGACGGTGGCGGCGATCTGGATGGGCTGGAACGTGCCGTAGTCGAGGTAGCTCTTCATCTTCGCAAGCGCTCCGACGACCTCACGGTTGCCTGCCATGAAGGCGACCCGCCAGCCGGCCATCGAGTAGCTCTTGGTCATCGAATAGAGCTCGACGGCAACGTCCTTCGCTCCTTCCGCCTGCAGGATCGACGGCGGCATGTAGCCATCGAAGCCGAGGTCGGCGTAGGCGAGGTCGTGCACCAGCAGGACCTCCTTCTCGCGAGCGAAGTCGACGATGCGCTGCATGTACTCGAGGTCGACGCAGGTGGTCGTGGGGTTGTGCGGGAACGACAGGACGATGACCCGTGGCCGCGGCCACGAGTATTCGAACCGCTCCTGCAGCGACTCGAAGAAGTCCTCGCCCGTTCCGAGCGGGACCTCGCGAATCTGTGCGCCGGCGAACAGCGGTGCAAAGAGATGGATCGGGTACGACGGCGACGGCACGAGCGCTGCATCGCCGGACTGGAGGAGCACCCACATCAGATGGCTGAACCCCTCCTTTGCCCCGATCGTGTTGATGACCTCGGTCTCCGGGTCGAGGTCCACGTCGAAGCGACGTTTGTACATGTCGCAGAAGGCCTCGCGGAGCTTCGGAAGGCCGCGGCTCATCGAGTAGCGGTGGTTCCGGGGGTTGCCGGCGGCTTCCTGCAGCTTCTCGACGGCGATGTCCGGGCTGGGCAGGTCGGGATTGCCGAAGCCGAGGTCGATCACGTCTGCGCCCGCTTGTCTCGCCTCGATCTTCAGCTGGTTGATGATCGTGAAAACGTAGGGCGGAAGCCCGTTGATACGGCGAAACTCCATCCCCGAACGCTAGCCGGGACGGTCTGGCCTACTGGTCGACTGTGACCAATTCGGCAGCCAGCGCGGCCGAACCGATCGCTCCGGCGTAGGAACCGAGCTCAGCGAGCTTCACCGGCACCGATGGCCGATAGTCGGCGCCGAGAATGCGGGCGTTGAGGTTCTCCTCGATGCCGGCGCGGAGCACCTCGCCGAGGTCGACCAGGCCGCCCCCGAGCACGAAGACTTCCGGGTCGAGAACGTAGACCAGATCGGCCATGCCGACGGCCACATCCCGGGAGAACCGTTGGATGAGGGCCTCGATGCCGGGCTCGCCGGAGAGGAGCAGCTCGTTCACGTGCTCGCCCCGAATGTCGGCCACCGACCCGGCCTTGTCGACGAGCGCGTCGAGGCGCCCTTCGGCCGCCCACTTGCGGGCGAGCCGTCCGAGACCGTTGCCGGATGCGTAGTACTCCCACGGCCCGGGAGCGCCGGTGATGTGCTGCGGGCCGTCGCGCTGGATCGTGATGTGGCCGGACTCACCGGCATAGCCGTGGGCCCCGCGGAAGAGCTTTCCGTTGAGCACGAATCCGGTGCCGATGCCGGTTCCCAGCGCAACGAACGCCATGTCGTCGTGGCCCTTGCCGGCCCCGAACTGGGCTTCTGCCCACGTGGCGGCCGTGGCATCGTTCTCGGCGACGACGGGAACATCGATCCGCTTCTGGACTTCGGCAACGAGCGGATAGTTCACGACGCCGGGGATGTTCGGGGCGTACCGGAAGATCCCGTCCGAGTCCATGAGTGCGGCCATGCCCAGCCCGATCGCCGCGATCGGTTCGTCGATGTCCTCCGACAACGCCGTGGCGACCTCGACGATGGTCCGGACGAGGACGTCGCCATCGGGCCTGGTGCGGCTGCGGCGAATGGCCAGCGGTTCGGTCGAGCCCGGTCGGAGCGCCACGCCGCGGACGTTGGTTCCGCCCACGTCGAATCCGATGATCAGCATGTCTGTTCTCCTGCAAACCAACCTGCGGCGCGCACCCACTGCGCCCGGTCGCCCACGGCGACCGTCCAATCCTGCAGCTCGGGCTCGTCGGACACGCAAATCACCTGGCACATTTCGCTGACGCGGAGCAGGACAGCGAGCGCCGAGACGCCCTGCCGGCCCGGGATGTCGTGGAGCGGATCTTCGACGAGAAGTGGCAACGGGCGACCGTCGGAATTTGCCGGGATCGCTGCGGACTCGAGGCGCGTCGGCATCCCCGGACTGGCGCCCCCGTCGACAGCGAACGAAAGGTGGTCCTGGGCGGCGGCCAGGAAGGCACGTTGGCTTCGCAGCCGGCGGCGAAGCCGGGTGCGGCGGCGTTCGAGCTGCTGCAGTTCGGTGGAGGTGCCCGGGGCGGTCCGTACCGGCTCGATCACACCGGCCAGCCGGGCTTCGAGGCGACGCCGGATCGACGCCAGCTCTTCGCTTTCCTGCAGCGCCTGCGTGGCGATGACGGTCGGCTCCGCTCCCCCGTCGAGTCCGAGCTCGGCAAGGATCGGCCGCACGTCGAGATCGCTGGCGAGCGCCTGCTTCAGGCGGCCGATGACCTCGGGATCGGGGGTGACGGCCTCGACAGCCGTCAACGTTTCACGGGTCTCGGCGTCATCGTTCTCGTGCACTCGGAGGTCGATGACATCGGGAACGTCGGTCTGTTCGATTCGAAGCTGGCGAGCCGCATCGTCGGCGCCTCGAAGCTCCGCCTCGGTCAGCCGGACGGCCGTTTCGATCGAGCCGACCAGATCGGTGAGGTCGCTGACCTCGGCCCAACCGATGGTCGGAAGCGAGAACGGAATGTCGTCGAGTGGTGCGAACATCGCCTCGGCACCTGCCAGCTGCGAAGCGGCCGGGGGCCGTGGCGCCCGTATCGACTGGTTGCGGCCGTCGACCAGCACCGTGCCTTCAAGGCCGAGGTGCGGAGCGTTCTCGTAGAGACCGGCAACGGTGACCGACAGCGCCGCCCGAGCATCCTCGGCCAGCCCGTGGACCACGGTGAGGCCCGCATGCAGGCGAAGCGGAGCGTCTGCCGGCCGGGGTGAGCCCAGCGTGAGGATGCGCAGCGCCGGGTCGGTGCGCGTGCGTTCGTCAGACGCCTGGCGAAGTCGCTGACGCGCCTCTCGGACCCGGTCGTCGACAGCCACGCTCACGCGCCGCTGGATTCGACCCTCTGCTTCAGGTCTTCGAGGGCCGTGTGAAGCAGCTTCGCCTCGGCGCGGCGCTTCACGAAGCCCGGCAGGGGCACCAGCATGTCCACCGACACGTAGTAGTTGACCTCGCACGTGGACCCGTCACCGACCGGCACGAACTCGTACTCACCATCGATCCGTTCCATGACATCGCCTTCGATGAGACGCCATGACATGCGAAGCGGGTTGGAGCCGTAGCTGTAGCGAAGGGTGTAGGACGTGGAGCGGCCCATGGCAGCGACCCGGAACGCAACGTCGCCGCCGCGGCCGTTGTCGTCGACGGCGACGATCTCGGCTTCCTTGAGGTCGGTGGCCCAATCCGGATATCGCTCGAAGTCGGTCGCCACCGCGAAACACGCCTCGGGCGTGGCCTGGATCTCGATTCGTTCTGCAGCTTGATCCGTCATGCGACTCCTCCAGTGTGCGACCCCGAGAGTACTCCACCGGCTCCGATTCTCAATGTTGGCCCGATGGCTTCGGCGTCGGATTCCTCGGATCGTCACGAGGATGAAACGAGGCCGCCCGGGAGCCCCAGAGCGTGGCGAATCCGACGCCCAGCATGGGGAACAGGAGACCGAACGCCTGCTGGGTGAACGGGCGCAACGATGCGAAGAGGATCGAGACCACGGTCTCCACCGCCACCGCGCCCCAGAGCAGGTTTCGCGGCTCCTTCGGAACGAACGAGCTACCGAGGGCCAGCAGCCCAGTGAGGGTCACCTCGTCGACCCGGCTGCGCTGCACGCCGTTCCAGAAGCCCAGCAGGAAGAGGCCGATGCCGACGACGAACACGAGCGAGTTGAACACGGCGAAGACGATGTCGAGCGTGTCGGCGGCGAACCAGGCGACCACGGAGACGACGGTGAAGACGCCCGCCGTCCGCATGCTGAGACGGGGAATGCGGAGGTCCGCACTGGGAGGGCTGGTGGTCAGGTCCATCGCTGCAAGGTCTCGGCCAATCGGGCCGCCAGCACATCGTAGGAGAATTCTCGTTCGGCTCGTTCCCGGGCAGCGGCCCCGAGCCGTCGTCGGGTGTCGTCGTCGCTGAGCAGATGGTCGATGGCTGCCGCCACCGAATCGATGCTGGCGTTCTCGTCCACGACGATGCCGGTTTCGCCGTCGGCCACCGCCTCGTGGGCGCCACCGCTGCGCCCGGCCACCTGGGCGACGCCGGCGGCTGCCGCTTCGACGAAGACGATGCCGAAGCCCTCCTGCTCGAGCCCACCCCAGCGGGAGCGGCAGAGCATCACGAAGAGGTCGCTGGCCCCGTACAGGCGTGCCTTGTCGTCTTCGCTGATCCGGCCGAACAGCCGGACGGGAGCGTTGCGGGAGTCGATCAGGTTCTGGAGGCGTCGGCGGTCGCGGCCGTCTCCGGCGATGCCGACCAACAGCGACGGATGGTGCCGTCGGAGGCGGGCGGCGGCCTCGATGAGCGTGTCCATGCCCTTGCGGGGCACGAGTCGGCTCACGCTGAGGATGAAGGGCGCGCCGGGGTCGATGCCATACCGGGCGCGAATGCGGCGGCGTTCGTCGACGTCGCTCGGAACGAATCGGCTCGTGTCGACCCCCGGAGGGATGACGGCGGCGTCGAGTGAACGGCCGGCTGCTCGTTCGGCCTCGGCGAGTGCGTACTCCCCCGCCGAGATGACCCCGACGGCGTTGTTGAGCACGCGGGCGAGTGCCTGTTTCGAACCGGGGAGGCGGCCGGGCACGGTCACCTCGGCCCCGTGCAGAACCACGGCGTACGGCTTCGCCAGCGTCGGCCCCACGAGCCCCAACGGGACGGCCGGGTCGATGACGTGGAGCGAAGCGTCGAACCGCTCGGCCGCCTCGTCGAGTCGACGGGTCAGCCACGGGTACGGCAACAGCACCGGTTCCTTCGAGCGGTGGGTCACGTAGGGCTGCTCGGCGTCGAACGCCGAGGCGCCGCCATAGGGCGTCGTGTGCACCTCGAACGTGGACGGGTCGAGCCGGCGCCACAGTTCCCAGAGGTACTGCTGGATTCCGCCGATCTTCGGTGGGAAGTCGTTGGTGACGAGGAGGTGCCGGCTCACTGGCGCGCTCCGATCAGGGCGTCGACCTCGGCCTGCACTTCGGGGTCGGTCGTGTCGGCGCCATCGACGAGATCGGTGTGACCGAGCTGCTCTGCAGCCCAGAGTGCGTGGGAACGCTCGATGGGGTCGGCGGACGCGGTCCAGCGTTCCAGGAGCGCTCGGGTCTCCGGCGCGTCGGCGTGGGCAACATTGCCGAGGACCACGAGTGCGTTGCGACGCAGGTACCGGGGTTCTCGACCCGGGATGTACCAGGCGCCGAATCGTTCGAGCAGTGTGTCATCGTCGAGCTCGAGCAGCTCCTGCACCGACGCCCAGGCGGCTCCGTCCGTGGATGGCGCCGGCTCCTTCCGGTCATGGAGCAGGTTGGGCGGGCAGGTGCTCTGACAGTCGTCGCAGCCGTAGATGCGGTTGCCGAGCGCCGTGCGGTACTCCCGGGGGAAGCTTCCCTTGGCCTGCACGAGCCAGGCCAGGCAACGTCGTGCGTCGATGACCCCGTCCTCGACGATGGCGCCGGTCGGGCAATTGTCGATGCAGCGGGTGCACGGCCCGCAGGCATCGGGAATCGGGCCCGGGGACGGGGTGAGGTCGGCGTCGGTCACGACGGATCCGAGCACGAAGCGGCTTCCGCGTTCGGGAATCAACAGGTTGCTGTTCTTGCCCCACCAGCCGATGCCGGCCCGGTGGGCGGCTGCCCGGTCGACGAGTGCGTTGTCGTCCACGAGCACGCGGGTTCGGTGGCCGGCCGCTCTGAGCCGATGCGAGATGGCGTCGAGGCCGCGCCGGAGTGCGACGTAGTGCGCTTCCCACACGTACTCCCCCACTCGGGCCGAGCCGGTGGCGGAGGCGGGCTGCGGTGGTTCCGAACGCCGGTAGGACCGAGCGCCGACCACGATGCTCCGCGCTCCGGGAAGCGCCCGCTCGGGGTCGGTGGCGCGGTCGGGGTTCCGGTAGGTGAACTGCATGTCTGCGTGCAGCCCGGCCGCACGACGTTCGTGGAGCACGCTTCGTGTCGCTTCGAAGACGTCGGCGTTGCACACGCCGATCCGGTCGAGTCCGTTGGCTTCGGCGAGCGCTTGGAGCTCGTCGATGATCGGTGCCGAAGCCATGCGAACAATCTATTGGCTGGCGGGAGCCGTCGGACCCGAGCCGAGCCAGCGGGTCAGCTCATTGGGCGCGGTGTTTGAGGTCGGGCACGAGACCGGCATCCGCCAGCAGCTTCATCGCCCGAACGTCGGCCAGGTCGATGACGACGGCCTGTTCCGGTTCGCGTTCGCAGATGAAGGTGACGATGCAGTCGTCGCACGCCGAGGTGGCCTGCATGACGCAGCTGTCGCAGTCGATGGTGAGCGCTTCTCTAGTCACGCCCATCACCGTACGGATGGGGTGTGACACGTGGTTCCCGGGCCTACCCCAGAGCGTGCAGGAGCTGTTCGGAGGATGCCGTGTTCGCGCCTCCGAGTCGGGCGCCGTCGCGCACTCGGCGATCGCTGCTCACCACGAGGACCGGGCGGTCTGACGCGATCCGCCCGACGCCGTCGATGATCACGTCGTCGGCTTCAACGCCTTCGGGCGAGAACCGTATCGTCACGCCCCGGTCGCGACCGCCTGACGCGGCGACGCCCACGTCCGCGCCATCGAAGACGACATCGAAATCGGCGGCTGTTCGCGCCGCCAACGAACGCAGTCCCTGGGCCAGCCACTCCCGCTGCTCTTCGAGCGGCCAGTCGTCATGGTTCGTGCGGGTGACGTTGTAGCCGTCAACCATCACCAGCATCCCCGGGATTCGCAGGAGGTAGTCGAGGGCTTCGTCCGAGTCATCATGCATCCCCGGTGGAAGCGGCATCGGCGTTCGCCGGTCCACGGTGGTCCGAGTCGGCGTGGCCCGTTCCCGGAGCTCGGCCACTTCCGCGCTGAGGGCGGTGACCATTCCACGGAGCCGATCCGAGCGTTCACGCACCTCCCGGTCCGAGATCGCTCCCCCGTCGGCCACGGTGCTCAACTGCGCCGCGGTCATGTCGGCGAGTTGACGTTCGACGAGTTTGCGTTCCATCACATGGCGGGCCATCACGAGCTCGGTCTGCTTCAGCTCTGCAACCGCACGCTGCCGCTCCTCCGAGCGCTGCTCGGCCTCGTTGCGGAGCCGCTCGAACTCGTCGGCGTCGGCGCCCGCCGACGATTCCGCGCGGATCGCCCGTTCCTTCCACTCAGCGGCTTCCGCTTGTGCCGCTTCGAGTTCGGCCTCCAGGCGGGCGACGGACCGTTCGGCCACGCCGAGACGGTGTTCGAGTTTCCGAGTGTCGCCGGTGCGATCGAGGATCGGCTCGTCGGCCACTTCGACGAACCGGGCGATCAGTTCTTCCCAGCCGTCGTTCCGCTCGAGGAACGCCATGCCGACTCGACCGACGGACCGTTCATCGGCCGCCTCCAGCACTCGGGCTCGGAACTCAGGTTCCGTGTCGAGCACGTCATGGATGGTCTGCCGCGCCCGAGCGGGCATCCGTGTGAATCGCAGCATCGGAACGAGACGCTGCGGCGGGGCAACTCGGGGCTTTTTCTTGTTGCCCTTCTGCGCGACCGTGAAGGCGAGCTCGAGAACGGGGTCGAAGAGCTCCGATGGCATTGTCAGCCGGCGGCGGTCGCCTGCACGTGGGCGTCCACCGTCGCACGGGCCTCGCCGGAGTCGAGCGCGGCGGCGGCTCGGGTGATGCCGTCACCGATGTCGGTCGCAACACCCGCCACGACGAGGCCGGCTGCGGCATTGAGGACGACGATGTCACGGGCGGCGCCGGTCTCGCCGGCGAGCATCCGATCGAAGATCGCCGTGTTCGCCGCAGCGTCCCCGCCGTCGAGTGCGCCGTCGGCCGGCGGCTCGATGCCGTGATCCCGCGGGTCGATCGTGAAGCGACTGATCTCGCCATGGTCGAGCTGGTGGACGACGGTCGGCCCCGTGGTGGACAGTTCGTCGAGTTGTCCGTCACCGGTCACGATCCAGGAGAACTCCGACCCCGTGGCGGCGAGCACGCCCAGCATCCGTTCGCCCAGGTCTGCGTCGGCAACGCCGACGACCTGGCGGGTCACCCGGGCGGGGTTTGCGAGCGGGCCGAGGGCGTTGAACACGGTGGGGATCCCGAGCTGCACACGCACGGGCCCGACGTGGCGCATCGACGGGTGGTAGAGCTTCGCAAATGCGAAGCCGACCCGGGTCTCGGCCACGACCTTCTGCAGGTGCTCGGCGCCGAATTCGAACTGGGCGCCGAGTGCTTCGAGGAAGTCGAAGCTGCCGGAGGTCGACGACGCCTTCCGGTTTCCGTGTTTGACGACCGTGGCTCCGGCTGCAGCAGCGACGAAGCACGCCATCGTGGAGACGTTGAGTGCAGCCCGACGACGGCTCGGTGCACCGCCCATGCCGACAATGTCGATGGCGTCCGGGGCGACCGAGAGCGGTGTCGCCTCGGCGTGCATGGCTTCGACCATGCCGGTGAGCTCTTCGACGGTCTCGCCCTTCATCCGAATGGCCACGATGAAGGCAGCGATCTGGCTGTCCTCGGCCCGGCCCGCGAGGACCTCGGCGAGGACCGCCTTGGTCTGTGCTGCGGTGAGGTCGTGGCCGGCTTGGAGGGCGCCGAGGATGGCCGGCCAGCCGCCGGCGGTCTCGAAGTCTGTCGTCATGGCGGCGAGTCTATGACTCTGCTGGGGGCGGCGAGGATTTGAGCACGCGGGCGGGGGCTCCGCCGGCGACGCAGTCGTCTGGCAGGTCGGTGGTGACGACAGAGTTGGCGCCGACCATGACCCGCTTGCCGATGGTGACGCCGGGGGTGACGACGACACCGGTGCCGAGCCAGGAGTTCGCGCCGATGCGAACGGGCTTCTCGGGCCTCGACTGTTTGCCGATCGGCAGGTCGGGGTCGCTGTTGTCGTGGTTCTGGTCCGTGACGAAGACGTTGGGCCCGAAGAAGACGCCGTCTTCGATCACGACTTCGAAGTGGGCGGCGATGGAGCAGCCTCGGCCGATGAGGCAGTTGTCGCCGATGACGAGCATGCGGTCGGAGAGGAGCTCCTGCCCGGGTGCCATGCCGACGCTCAGCGCACACCAGGGGCCGAAGATCGTCCCCTCACCGATGTGCATGGCGTGTTCGTTGTAGATGACTTGTGGCGGGAAGCAGATGAGCGACCCTTGGCCGAACGTGCCGAATTTCCGAGCGCGCCGGGAGTTCGGGCCGAGGCCGGCGCGGCGGCTCAGGCGTTCCCACCCGTCGAGTGCGAGGTCGCCGAGTGTTGGCCGTCCCATGGCCGCGGTCAGCCGCCGAGTTGGTCGAGCATGGCCGAGAAGCGGTCGGCCTGGCTGCCCTCGGATCGTGCGAGTGTTTCGAGCCAGTCGGCGATGTCGTCGAGGCCTTCGGCTCGAGCCGTCTCGGCGTAGCCGGTGTAGCGGGTCTCGGCGTCGTCGGTCTCGCTGGCGATCGCGGCGCGGAGGTTGTCGACGGCGTCGCCGATGGGCGTTCCGCTGACCGGGTCGCCCACGTCGATCAGGAATTCGAGGGCGTCGTGGGCGTGGCCGGCTTCGGTATCGGCGATGTTGCGGAACAGGACGGCGGCGTCGGGCTGGCCTTCGACATCGGCCTGGTCGGCGAACCAGCGGTACCGGCGGTTTGCCTGGCTTTCGCGGGCGAACACGTCAAGGAGGTTTTTGTGGGTTTCACTGCCTGCGAGCGCCATGGGCCCCTCCTCGTTGCGAGACGACAGCGTACCGTGGCCAACCCACCACCCCCGTACCTGGTACCGATGTGGTGAGCCCGCCACCCTCGGTGCCAGATGGGGTCTGACCCCGTTGTGGCGGTTTGATCACGTTGCGTGATCTCCACCGGACGGAGGAGGCGCTCTTCAGACCCGCGACCGATGCGCACCGACGGGCGCGCTTGCGACGATGACGGCATGACACCGAATTCAACTGATCAGAGCCCTCGATTGCGCCGTGTCGTTCCCGTCATTGCGCTCGTCCTCGCCGCATCCGTTGCCGCCGGATACGCCGTTGGCAATGGCGCCCGCCGCCTACAGGACGACGGATTCGCCATCGGCTCCGCCCTTCTGGTTCTCGCCGGCGTGGCAACGTTCGGCGTCGCCATGCGTCGCTGGTTCCAACAGCGCCATCGCCCCTGAAGCCACCCTCCGCAAGACCCGCACCACATCCGTACCTGGTACCGATGTGGTGGCGTGGCCACGCGACGTGGTGAATTCGCTACAAGGGGGTCTGACCCCATTGTGAGGGTCTGAGCGCGGTCAGTGGTCGGCGCGGCTGATGAGGCGGGCGGACACCAGGATGACGGCGAGTCCGACCAACTCCAGCGCAACGATGCCGTCGCCGCGAACGACGACACCGAGGACGACGGCGACGACCGGCACGAAGTAGCTGACCATCGACGCACGAGGCGCACCGGCACGGGCGATCAGCTCGGCCATCATCGTGCGAGCGAACCCGGTGCCGAACACCCCGAGCACGAACATCGCCAGCACCGCCGACCACGAGAACGAGCTCTGAAAGAACCCCCAGATGCCATACGGCAGCAGCAGCGCGGTGCCGTACCGCAGCGCCCGGGCCATCACGGCCGCTCCCCCGAAGTCGTGGACCAGCGGCGGGAGGATGTTGCTCGAAACGGAGTAGCAGGCGACGGCGATGAGGACGAGACCGACGCCGAGCGGCTCGGCATCGGCACCGGTCACGTTCGGCCAGGCGATCAGGACGCCGCCGATCAATCCCACCACGAGGCCGAGCAGTACGGTGGGTGCCGGAACACGCCGAAGCATCACGATCGACAGGATCAGCACGAAGAGCGGCGCCGCCGACTGCACCATCCCGGCGACCGACGACTCGACCCGCTGCTCGGCAAACGCGAACAGCAGCGCGGGGCCAACCGTCCCGAAGATGCCGACGAGCGCGATGCCGGTCCGAGCATCGGCATCCACCGGATCCCGGGAGGCGGGCACCATCGACATGGCCAGGGCGCCGAGAGCCGTGCGGGCGAGCGCGACGGCCCCGGGGTGCAGGTCGTCGAGTCCGATCGCGATCCACAGGAACGACGAACCCCAGATGACCGAAAGACCGAGCAGCAGGCCCCACTCGATGGGCCCGAAGGCGCCGCGGTTACTGCCCTCCGCCGACCTCAACGTGCGCCCCGTCTGCATCTGCGAAGCCTACGGATCGAACGAACCGGGCCAACGTGCAACCGACCCGCAAGTCGGGCACACTTGTCGGCGGTGAGTCGGCCGGGTGGTCGCGGCCTCAGGATTTCCAGAGGTTGAGGAAGGTCGGGACTCCGCAGGACAGGATGCTGGCTAACGGCCAGTCGTGGTGACACGCAGGAAAGTGCAACAGAGAGCAAACCGCCGATGGCTCCTCCGGGAGCACAGGTAAGGGTGAAACGGTGCGGTAAGAGCGCACCAGCATTCCAGGTGACTGGAGTGGCTGGGTAAACCCCATCCGGAGCAAGGTCAAGCAGAAGGTATGGGCGGTCCGTCCGCAGCGCACGCTGCAGCCTTCAGGTGGACTGCATAGATAGATGGCCACACAGGACCTTCGGGTCTGGACAGAATCCCGCCTACAGGCCGACTCACCGCCCTTCGGGGTTCAGCCTTCGAAGACGGAGCCGAGGAGCCCCGGGTTTGGTCGGGTGGCCACCCGAGTGCCGCCGGCAGCGCCGAGGACGGCGAAGAGGATCGCTTCGCTCAGAGCCGGACCGTCGTTCCAGAAGGTCGGGCCTTCCATTCCGCCGGTGACGTGGAGGACCACGGACACGAGACCGACCACAACGCTGGTCGCAGCGGCGACCGGAATGGCCCGAGCGGCATCGACCGGGCCGATCGTGCGGAGCGATGCCGGCCCGACGAACGCCGCGATGAGCGGGGCGAAGTGGTAGGTCAGCTGTGGGTTCCGGATGGCGAGCAGCACCCACACCACCAGGACGACGCCGACAAAGGCGATGGCCCGACCGATCGCCAATGGGGCTGACGCGTGTGCTTGCTCATCCGTCATGATGGGAGAACCCCGATTCCCACGAATCGCATTCCACGCGAAGTTTTTCGAATTCGCAGGATCATCTCGTCCGGTTTCGGTGTAACAACGTTCACGCACGACGTCACGACGGGAGGACACGTGCTCGCACGCCATGGCCCACCCATCTCGAAACGCCGGGTTGCCCGGGTTGCGTCGCGGCGTGGCGTGGGATTCGTTCGCCGGGCCACACGGGCGCCCCGCCACGAGATGCTCGAGCTCACGCGGGAGCCCAGCTCGCGGACGGAATCGTGGACGCTCAACGGGCTCGTCGTGGTCGCCGTCGGCGCGGCCCTCGAACGCGAACGCCACCGCCGCAGCCTGTCCTGAACCGCCGGTTCTGTTCGGTGCTGCGTCACTTGCCAGTTCGATGACAATCAGACGAACTCCGTCAAGATCGCCAGGATGGGCGTCGATTCCAGCACCGAACGGAAGAGGTGTGGTTTCGATGAGAATCGCAGTTGCGGGCCGTGACGGCCGGCTGGACGTGGCGGACGTCGACATGGCATTCCGCCAGGTCCAAGAAGAACTCGGTGCAGAACCCGATCTGGTGATGGCGTGGCACAGTGCGCCGCTTGGCCCGCTTGTACACGATCGCCTCCGCCACCTGGCTCCGCCGCAGCGGCTGGTCGGTGCGTCCTCGTGCCGCGGCGCCCTCTCGAACGCCGGGCACCATGGCGGTTCCACGGATGGCCTGGTCGTGTGGGGCTTGTCGGACCCCGACGGCGACTACGGCACGGCGTCGGCTCCGTTGGGTCAGGATCCCGAGAAGGCGGGTCGTGCGGCGTTTCAGGACGCCCTCGCCGCGGCGGATCGACCGGGCGAGCTTCCGGCCCTCGTGTGGGTCCACAGCACTCCGGGCAGCGAGGAAGCGGTCCTGGCCGGCATCGACTCGGAGACCGGCGGCGCCGCTCCGGTAGCCGGTGGCACTGCGGCTGACAACGAGATCGCCGGCGACTGGTTCAACTTCACCAGCGAGGACATCGGCGGCGATCAGGTGAGCGTCGCCGTACTGTTCCCGTCGACCGACATCACTTTTTCCTTCCACAGCGGATACTCACCGACGAACGTCACGGGCACGGCCACCGCCGTGGACGGCCGCGTCGTTCACCAGATCGATGGACGCCCGGCCGCCGAGGTCTACAACGAATGGACCGGTGGTTCGATTGCCGCCGCTCTCGGCGACGATGTGGACGACCGCAGTGTCCTGGCCGACTCCACCATGCACCCGCTGGGTGTGCGGGTCGGCGAGGTGCGGTTGTCGGCGGAACGACAGATCCCCTACCACAGCCTCCTCCACCCCGAACGGGTGACCGAGGACGGCGGCCTGGCGCTCTTCGCGGAGGTGGAGAGCGGGCAGGAGCTGGTTCTCATGACAGGCGACGCGACCAGCCTGGTGAATCGAGCAGCCAACGTCAGCACGCTGGCACAACGCCACGACGGCGACGACCGCACACCGATCGCTGGTGGCCTCGTGATCTACTGCGCCGGCTGCATGCTGGCGGTCGAGAGCGAAATGGGGCAGGTGGCGGCAACGCTGGACGCCTCCATCGATGGCGCACCGTTCGGTGGTGCGTTCACATTCGGCGAGCAGGGTTGCATGGTTGGCGGGGAAAACCAGCACGGCAATCTCATGGTTTCGGTGGTTCTTTTCCATGACGACGAATGACGCCGGCGACCGCCCTGAGCTGAGCGACTCGAACGACATCGAGCACCTGCGCAACGCGCTCGTCGTCGTCGAACACCTTCGCCGCGACGAAGCGAACGCCCGGAAGGAAGCGCAAGCGCTCCTGACTGGGCTCACGGCGTTGACCGATGCGACCTCCGTCGAAGCGATGCTGATCGGCATCCTCGAGGTGATCGACGAGGCCGTGCCGCTCGACGAGGCCGCGATGCTCATCGAGAGTTCTGACGGACGACTCACCCGAGTGGCTTCAACGAGCCCGGATCTCCTGGAGGACGGTCTTCCGCTCGAAGGCGCGTTTCAGCGGGTGGTGGCCGGCAAGGGCACCGCGATCGTCAACCTGAAGCAGATCGAGCCGTGGACGCGCGAGGTTGACGAGCCGTTCCTCTCCGCGTTGTGCGTGCCATTGGAGACGCCGTCGGTGCGCGGCATGTTCCTGTGCCTGCACGAGGACCCGGGCATGTACACGCGGCGTCACGTGAATGTGCTCACGTACTTCGCGCCGTTGGCCGCACAGGCGCTGAAGCGTGCCGAGGACATGGCGGAGCGCAACCAGATGATCCGCAAGTTGGAGCATCTTGCGGGCCATGACACGCTCACCGGAGCAGCCAACCGTTCGCTTCTGAGCAATCGTCTGTCGGAAGCGATGCGTCACACCGACGCGAACCAAACGGGCTTCGGACTGCTCCACATCGACGTGGACGACTTCAAGGCCATCAACGACACGATCGGGCACGACGCCGGGGACCGCGTGTTGCAGAACATCGCTCAGCGGTGTCGAGCTGCGGTTCCCGACACGGCGACGGTCGCACGGATCGGTGGCGACGAGTTCGTCGTGCTGCTGCCGCTTCGCAACGAAGTCGACGAGATTCGCGAGGTCGCCGAGGCGATCCTGGACTCGCTCAAGCAGAAGATGATCGGCTCGGTGGAACCGCGGGTGTCGATCGGCATCTCCCGCTACCCGACCGATGCGACGTCGGCGGAAGGGCTGCTCAGCGCCGCAGACCTTGCGATGTACCGGGCGAAGGCCGAAGGCGGCGCAACGGTGCACGTGTTCGACGAGGCATTGCGGGCGGAACACGAGACCCGCAAGAACCTGGAGCGAGAGATCAACCGGGCACTTCGCAACGGCGAGTTCGTGCTGCACTACCAACCGATCTTCAAGGTGGGAACGGCGGAGCCCATTGCTCGGGAGGCGCTGATTCGGTGGGAGCATCCCCAGCGCGGCCGGCTCTCCCCGGCCGAGTTCCTCAGTCTCGCGGAGCAGACGGGGCAGATCATCGCGATCGGCGAGTGGGTGCTGGAGACCGCGCTTGCGCAGTCGGCCGAGTGGTTGCAGGAGGATCCCGAGCGTCGGATCGCAATCAATGCGTCGACGCTCCAGCTGCTCGACCGCTCGTTCTTCGGCGCGGTCAAGCGCCTGGCAGCGAAGTACGGGGTGCGACCGGCGAACATCGAACTCGAGCTGTCGGAGGAAGTGGGGTCGCGGCATGCGGTCGCACGGGTGATGGCGGGCATTCAAGACCTCGCCGACATCGGCGTGAACTTCGCGTTCGACGATTTCGGCACGGGCTATTCATCGATCGAGATCCTCCGGACCTTCCCCGGCCATCGCCTGAAGATCGATCGACAGTTCGTCAGCAGAATGACGACGGAGGAGACGGATGCGGCGATCGTTCGCGGCATGATCGGGCTGGGCCACGGGCTCGGGATGGAGATCGTGGCCGAGGGCGTGGAGCACATCGATCAGGTGGATGCGCTCGTCCGTTTCGGCTGCGACGAGTTGCAGGGGTTCTACCTGGGCCGACCGGCGCCACTCGAAACCGCCGAGACGCGGGAGGATGGTCCGGCCGCTGCGGACGGCGGAACCTCGGAGCTTCGGCAGAGCGCCTGAGTTTTTCTCCGGCAACGGGAATGAGGTGCGGGACGCAGCGTTGTAGAACCTGAGTCCAGTCCACTCAAGTTTATATCAAGGAGTCCCCTCAGATGCTTCGTAGCTTTGATCCCTTTCCCACCTTCGCCGCCGCGAACACTGTCGACTACGACGTCGTTCGCACCGAGGACGGCGTCACCCTTCTGGTCGACGTCCCCGGCGTCGATCCAGCGTCCGTCGACCTGACGATCGACAACCGTTCGCTGACCCTTCGGGCCGAGCGTTCCGCCACCCTGCCCGAGGGTGCAACGGTGACGACGCGCCGCCGTCGCAGCGGTGCAATCGTGCACTCGTTCCATCTCGGCGCTCAGCTCGATGCCGATCGCCTCTCGGCGGACGTGCACAACGGCGTTCTCACGATCACCATCCCGACCGCTGAGTCGGCCAAGCCTCGCAAGATCGAGGTGGGTGTGGGCGCCGGCGTCTCCGAACTTCCGGAGTCGGACGCCGCCTGACCGTCAACCGCTGTCGTGGGACGGCCCCGGGGCACTGCCTCGGGGCCGCTTCGCGTTTTGCGGCGTCAGCCCTCGGTGTCGAACCGGGCGCGCAGCTCCCGCTTCAGCATCTTGCCCGAGGCGTTGTGCGGGATCTCGTCCACCACTTCGAGCCGGGTCGGCAGTTTGTAGCGGGCCAGCTGCTCACCGGCGAAGTCCCGCAGCTCCTCCAGCGTCGGCGGCTCGCCGGTGGCGTCGACCACCGCACACACGGCTTCGCCCCATCGCTCGGACGGCGTGCCGATCACGGCGACCTCGGCGACCGACGGGTGCGCCAGCAGGATCTCCTCGACCTCGGCCGGGTACACGTTCTCCCCACCGGAGATCACCATGTCCTTGACGCGGTCGGCAACGAACCAGAAGCCATCCTCATCCACGTAGCCGGCATCACCCGTGCGGAACCAGCCGTCGTCATCGATCGCTTCGGCGGTCGCCTCCGGACGGTTCCAGTAGCCCGACATGATGTTGGGGCCGCGTGCGCAGATCTCGCCCATCGCAAAGGGCTCGGTCACGGTGTTGCCATCGTCGTCGATGAGCTTCATGTCGACGAAGAAGACGGGGCGCCCCGCCGATCCGAGTTTCGCGTCCGTGTACTCCTTGGTGAGCACGGTGAGGCTCGGGGCCGTCTCGGTCAGGCCGTATCCCTGGAAGAACGGCACGCCGACGCCGGCATAGCGCTTCATCAGCGGCTCGGGCACCGGGGCACCCCCGCAGATTGCGATACGCACCGAGGTGAGGTCGACCTCATCGAAGTCGGACTGCTGGCTCATGAAGAGGAACATCGCCGGCACGCCGAACATCGAGGTGATGCCGTGATCGGGGATGGCGTGGAGCGCAGCGGCCGGGTCGAAGTGCCGGTGCAGGACCACCTCTCCCCCGCGCTGCAACACGATGAGGGTGGTCACGTTCAGCCCGCCGATGTGGAACAGCGGTGCGACCACGAGCGTCACCTCATTGTCCAGGTACTCCTGCGTGTGGAGCGTGCCGAGGTTGTTCCACCAGAGGTTGCGATGCGAGAGCATCGCTCCCTTGGGCCGACCGGTCGTGCCGGAGGTGTACATGATGACGGCGGTCGATTCGATGTCCAGGTCGAGCACCCGATCGGCGGGCTCCGCTGCGGCGATCAGCCCCTCGTGGTCCTCCCATCCGTCGGGCGCACCTTCGACCCCGATCCAGCGTTCGACGGGCAGATCGTTTCGTACGCCGTCGATGACCGAGCGATGGTCGGGGCCGGCGAGGATCGTGTGGACGCCGGCGTCGGCGATGATGAAGGCCAGCTCGGGGCCGGTGAGCCGGAAGTTTAACGGCACGAAGATCGCCCCGAGACGAGCGCAGGCGAACATCGTCTCGAGGAACGACGGATGGTTGAAGGCCAGGTAGGCCACCCGGTCTCCGGCGCTGACGCCGCCGTCTCGAAGCACGCCGGCCAGCGCCGCTGCCCGCGCATCGAACTCCCGGTAGGTCCACGTGACCCCCTCGAACGTGAGCATCGGTCGGCTCGGGGTTTGGTTCACCCGGCGGGCGAACCAGCCGGCGAGTGTGTGGTCGGGAATCGTCATGGCACCTCCAGGTGCCCTCGATGTTGCCATACACCGGCCACAGCGATTCGAGATCAGCCCTCGTCGTTCATCTTGTCCCGAAGAATCTGACCCTTCGTGCGGAACAGCTCCCGACCCTCGCCGGCCAGATCGAGGCGTTGCGTCAGGAAGAGCAATGCGGCAATCCCGATGACTTCCATCACGACCAGAAGCGCCCAGCTGCGCCCTGCCTCCGGGATTCCGCCCTCGCCGAGCACGTCCGAGATTCCGAGGAACGGCCACCAGAAGAGTTCGGCGTCCGCCCAGCTCGCGTCGAGGACCAGGTGCATGAACAACCCGATGGGGAGGCCGAGCCACTGTCGCCGGACCAATCGTCGGCCCTGCGTCGCCAACATCACCACCGTCATTGCCACCACCGGTGCCAGCAGTGTGTGCAGCACCCAGGGGCCGCCGATCAGGGCTTCCGCGTTGGGAAGGACTGCGCCCAACATGACCATCCGGTAGTCCAGTGCCGGCGAGGAGAAGACGATCAGAACGGCCAGGAACGACAGGCCAAGGAACCAGAAGAACACGTCAGTCGAGCTTGGCGACCAGACGCCCGCAGTCGGTGCAGGGCTCGAGTGTTCCGGCCGGCAGGTGCTTCCACCGGTCGAGCTCGACCGCCGACATCGCCACCGGGCATCCGCCGCCCTTGCCGGCGTCGAACTGGATGACGGCATCGGGGCCGTACGTGATCCGGAGCTTGCCGTAGTTGATGAGGGTTGCCTCGTCGAGCTTGGCGGCAGCTTCGGCGCGGTTGGCCTCCGCCGCCGCGATCTGGTCGTCCAGGTCGGCCGCATCGGCATCCAGGGCCGATTGCAGTTCGACGCGCTTGGCCTCCATCTCGCCTCGGGCCGCTTCGGCCTGCACGAGCTGCTCGTCGAGCGGTTCGATCTCCATCAGGAGCTCGATTGCGGCGTCTTCCTTCTCCGACTGCTGCGACTTCAGGCTGGCGATCTCTTCGCCCAGGGCCGAGGTCTCTTTGGGGCTCGTGACCGAGCCGTCGTACAGCTTGGCGTCGAGCGTGGCGGCCTTCTCTTCGATGTCTCCGGCGTCGTTCTCGATCTGGCGTTGCTGGGTGCGCAGCGTGTCTCGTTGCGCTTCCGTCTTTGCTGCCGCCCCGTCCAACTTGGCCCGCTGTTCGGCAAGCTCGACCAGCAGCGCACGCTCCGGAAGGTGCTCGTGCCGGTACCGAAGTTGATCCAGCTCGTTGTCGATCTTCTGGACGTCGAGCAGAACGGTCAGCTTTTCCATGAACCCCCCAGGTGTGTTCGCACCACGGTAGCCACGATGCCGCGGCGACGTCCTATGGGGCGGCCGTGGTGGTGGGAGCCGCTGTCGTTTCGGGCGCGGCCGTGGTTTCGGGAGCGACTGTGGTGTCTCCGCCTTCGCCCCCATCGCCGCCATCACCCTCTCCGCCATCGCCGTCGCCGCCCTCACCTTCGCCGCCTTCGGGTGCGATGGTCGTCGTGGTCGTGAGCGGGTCGTAGGCGCCTTCGGGAGCATCGCCGATGACGCACTCGTCGGGGACGCCGTCCTTGGGTGGTCGGTCCACGGGCACCAGCAGCGCCGGGCAGCCGAGTTCGGGGACGGCGATGGGCGCCTGCGGGCGGCACCAGTCCACGTCGCCGTCGCCGTCCTGGTCCACCTCGGCCCGTTCGTTCCCGCACGGGCTGATACGCACGATCTCGGGCTCTTCGTTCTCGATGTCGAGGGCGAGTCGTTCGCCGCGGCGGCCGGGTTCGGGGTCGACGAACTCGACGATGGGCAGACCGGCCATGTAGTCGTTCATGAACCGACCCCAGATGATCGCGGGAAGCGAACCTCCGGTGACGCCGGCGTCGGCGAATTCGCCGAATGCACGCACGTAGTCGTCCCGGTTCTGCTCGGGGTCACGCCAGTCGTAGCGCATCGAGATCTGGCCCTCCTGGCCGCCGATCCAGACCGCGGTGGCGAGCTGCGCCGTGTAGCCCACGAACCAGGCGTCGTAGTTGGACTGACCGGTTCCCGTCTTGCCGGCGGCCGGATGGTTGGCCAACTGCGCCCGCCGTCCGGTGCAGGCCTTGGGGCAGGCCACGTTCTTTTCGAGGACGTCGGTGACAAGGCGGGCCGTCTGCGGGCGGACGGCACGGAACGGCTTGGGGTCGTGCTCGATGAGCACGGTGGAGCCCTGGACGACGCTGGTGATCAGGTGCGGTTCGACGCGGATTCCGTCGTTCGCAATGGTGGCGTAGGCGTTGGCCATTTCGAGCGGCGTGATGTCGTACGGTCCGAGCGGCAGCGAGATGACGGCTTCGATGTTGGACTCGGTGACACCCAGGTCCTTGGCCGTATCAACCACGTTGTTGAGCCCGACAAGCTGCGAGATCCGCAGGTAGCCGCAGTTGGTCGAGCGCAGCGTGTGATCCTCTATGGTCATCGCCCCGGTGCGGCGGCTGCCGTTGTAGTCGCCGGCCTCATACGGGTTCGGGAATCCACCGGGATTGTCGAACTCGCACGGCGAGCTGGCGTTGATGCTGTCGCTCGGCAGGAAGCCGCCGTGTTCGATTGCGGCCGCCAGCGCGAACGGCTTGAAGGACGAGCCGGTCGGACGACCCTTCTGGGTGGTGACGTTGAACTCGAACTGTTCGAAGCCCGGCCCGCCGATCATGGCGCGCACGGCGCCGGTGCCGGGCTCGACCGACACGAGGGCGCTGATGATGCCCAGGTCGTTCTGCGGGAACTCCTGCGCCATGGCGTTCTCGGCCAGCGCCTGCGCAACCGGGTCGAACGTGGTGTAGACCTCGAGGCCTCCCTGGAAGACGGTGTTGATCCGGTCGGCCCGGGTCTCGCCCAATCGGGGATCGTCGAGCAGCGTGCGTTTCACTTCCTCGACGAAGTACGTGTCCAGGAACTTCTCGCCTTCGAGCTGGCGGTACCGGGGCAGCGGCGAGTTGTTCCAGATCTCTCGCTCGTCCTGCGTGATGAAGCCTTCGGCCACGAGCCGACCGAGCGCCGTGTTGCGTCGGGTCAGCGCATTCGTCGGACGGTAGACGGGGTCGTACAGGCTCGGGTTGGAGATGAGACCGGCGAGTAGGGCCGATTCGCCGTAGTCGAGCGCGCTTGCATCCTTGTTGAAGTAGAGCTCGGCGGCGGCCTGCACGCCGTAGGCACCGCCACCGAAGTAGACGGCGTTCATGTACCGCTCGAGGATCTCTTCCTTCGTCATCTGCTCTTCGAGGCGCATGGCGATTGCGGCTTCGGGAATCTTGCGTTCGAGCACCTGCTCGTCGCCGACCACGCCGAGCTTCACGAGCTGCTGGGTGATGGTCGAACCGCCCTGTTCGATACCACCGGCCGACACGTTGGTGACCGCAGCGCGGGTGATGGCGGCGACGTTGACGCCGGTGTGCTCGTAAAACTTCGCATCCTCGACGGCCAGCACGGTGTTGATGATCTCGGGAGACATCTCGCCGAGCGGCAGACTCTCGCGATCGATCTCGGCGCGCAGTTCAGCGATGAGATCACCGTTTGCGTCGTAGACGACGGTGGTCTGCTCGAGAATGGAGAGGTCGATGGGCGCCGAGCTCGTGGACTTCGCTCCCCAGATGTCGGCCAGCGAGGGGCCGAGGGCAGCAAGAGTGAACGCCAACGCCGTCCCGCCGAGGACGAGAGCGGCCAGCAACTGAGCGATGGAGAACACCGAACGGAGAATGACGCGCACGGTCACAACATAGTGCGACCACTGTTCTGCGATGCGTCACGCCGAGCAGAATTCACCAGTGAAAAATAGGAAGAACCTCGCCGAGGGGGGATTCGGCGAGGTTCTTCGGAAAGCTGTCAGACCCAAGGGGGGAAGGGTGACTGCAGCTGCGGTGCTGAGCACCGGCTTATGTCCCTTATTGTAGGAGTCTCGTTGGTGGGTTCGGAGGCCAAAACCTTGTGACGTCAGACACCGGACTGTGCCGTGGGGCATGCCTGATCGCGCTGTTCGTGGCATCGCTGACCGGCTGTGCGAGTTCCCTCGGTGATGGGGGCGTCATCGCCCCCACCGACGAGCAAGAACCAGCCACAGCCGACAACACCGTGGACGACGACATCGCCTCGGCGTCAATCGACGCGCCAACGGTCACCGCACCCGACGGGTCGCACCTCACGATCACGGTGGACCGCGTCAGCGACGGCGACAGCCTGCGGGCCACCAGCTCCGAGGGCGACCTCGAGATCCGTCTGCTCGGGCTGAACGCGCCCGAGGGCGACGAGTGCTTCGGTGACCGGTCCGCGACCACACTGGAAGGCCTTCTCGATGCAGACGAGCTGCGGTTGTCCCCGTGGCCGCCGGAGATCGACGACTTCGGGCGCACCCTCGGATTCATCGTGGCCGACGGCGTCTTCGTGAACCACGAGCTGATCGTGACCGGCCATGCCGTTGCCCGGGACCAGAGCGATCACGAGTTCGCCGAAGCGTTCGAGATCGCCGAGGAGCACGCATCGACGAACGGTCTCGGGCTGTGGGCGAGCGATGCCTGTGGAGCAGACACCGGCAGCCGTTTCGAGTTCGTGGAGATCGTCGCCGATGCCCCTGGGAACGACCAGGAGAACCCGAACGGCGAGTGGGTCATCTTCGAGAACGTCGGCGATGCGGACGCCAGCCTTTCCGGCTGGTCGCTGCGAGACGAATCCACCCGCCACAGGTACGAGTTTCCCGACGTGATCGTGGCGCCTGGCCAGCTCGTTCGCGTCCGGACCGGTTGTGGCACCGACGAGGTCGGATCGGGCCAGATCGAGCTGTTCTGGTGCGATCCGGAACCACCGGTCTGGAACAACGGGGGCGACACCGCATTTCTGCTTGATTTCAACGGCTCGATTGCCGACTACATGGAGAGCTCGAGAAATCGGTGATCCCCCAATCACGTGCGATAGCGTTCCGGGGATGACCGACGTCGAAGAGCGGGAACTCAACATGGCAAACGCTCTGCGCCGCGGTCCCGGTTGGTGGATGGACCCGGAGGGCAACTGGAATCCACCAGAGATCTGGCCAGAATCCACTCCTCCCCTGCCCGACTGGGTGCGCGATGCCGAAGGCCGTTGGCATGCGCCGGACGATGCTCCCCCAGCCGCGCTGACCGTCGTCCCGGAACCCGCGGACGAAGCCGAGCCTGAGGTTGCCGACGCGGCGGCCGCTGTCGCACCGGAACCGACGGCTCCTGCATCTCCTCAGCGAACCCACCGCACGGCGTCGAGCCTCAGCTACGCCGCCTATTCGAAGCTCGAACCGATCGAAGAACCTCCGTCGGGGGTGACGCTCAAGCGGGCGCTGTTCGCCGCCCTTGGTGCTGCGATCACCGCCGCCATGTTCGGCGCCGGTGTGACGGTTCTGCTCGGACTCTTCTGACCCTCCACGGCACGGCGCTGTGGCGTCCGTACCATTGGGAGTGTGACCGCACTCCCCCGCCCTGTCATGCGATTGTTCCGCGCCATGCCGGAATCGCTGCGCCAGCGTGCGGTGCGGACCGTGTCGCCGAGCTACACGATGGGGGCGCAGGCCCGCATCGAGCGCGAGGACGGACGACTCCTGCTCGTGAAAGCGGCCTACCGCTGGCGGTGGGGCATGCCGGGCGGCCTGATGGACGCCGGCGAATCTCCGGCCGACTGCGTGGTTCGCGAGGCGCTCGAGGAGACCGGGCTACGCATCGTGCTGACCAGCGAGCCCCTCGTCCTGGTCGAGACGACGATGCAGCGGGTCAATTTCATCTACGAGGCTGCTCCGGCCCCCGACGCCGACCCGGACGATCTGCAAGCGCAGGCCTCCGAGATCCTGGAGCTCGGATGGTTCCATCCCGACGACCTTCCCGAGACCATCCCGGACATGTCGGGCGAGCTCTTCCTGCGCAGCGACGCCACACGCGAAGGCACGTCGGTGATCGTCACGGGCGCTATGCCGGGCGATGTGCGTCCGGTCACCGACTGAACCTGGACCAACCCGATAGCCTCATGGTCCCGGGCGTTTAGCTCAGTTGGCTAGAGCATCTCGTTTACACCGAGAGGGTCGGGGGTTCGAGTCCCTCAACGCCCACGTCGTTCGCTCCGCTCGCTCACCGAGTTTCGGCTGCGCCGAAACATCGTAGGGCGGAGCGTTCTGCGATTTCGAAAGCTGTTCCACCAAGCCCACGCGAACTCTTCGAGTTTCCGTCGAGTATGACTCCGAGTGTTGGCCGATGAGGCCCGCGACGGCGACGATCATTCCATTTGGCCAAGCCAATGGAGCAATACGACCAATACTCCGCCTTACGGTTCTTTCGCGGCTTAGTTCCGCATCGTTGAGCCTTTCCCCGTCTCTTGGTTGTGTCCATGGTCACGTGGAGCTTGTCCGCTCCCGTGAACCCTGGGAGGGGAAATGAAACGAATCTGGCTCCGACTGCTCGCCGTGTTGTTGGCCTTCGGCCTTGTCGCCACTGCGTGCGGAAGCGACGACGAGAGCGCTGTCGCCGATGGCGGCGACGTTGCAGCGTCCGATGACTCCGCAGATGACAACGATGCGGCCGACGTCGAGGGACCGTACGTGCCTGGTTCGCCCGAGTGTGTGGCGCCAGCTGATGCCGGCGGCGGTTGGGACTTCACCTGCCGCTCGATCGGCCAACTCATCGAAGACCTCGGCCTCTCCTCGAACATCGTCATCACCAACCAACCCGGAGGCGGCGGCGGCGTCGCATTCTCCGACATCGCCGCCAACCGAAGCGACAACAGCGACCTCCTCATCGCAGCATCGCCGGCAACCGCAATCCGATTCGGACAAAACCAATACACCGGTCTCGAAGCCGACCAATTCCGCTGGATCGGAGCAATCGGCGCCGACTTCGGAGTCGTCGCCGTCACCAACGACAGCGAATACGAAACCTTCGACGACCTCATCGCAGCCGTCCAAGCCGACCCGACCTCCGTCGTGTTCGGCGGAGGCTCCCCCGTCGGCGGCCAAGACCACTTCAAAGTCCTGCTCCTCAGCCAAGAACTCGGCATCGACCCATCATCAATCCCCTGGGTCGCCTACGACGGCGGCGGAGAAGCCCAAAACGCGCTCCTCGGCGGAGAGATCCAGGTCGCAACCCTCGACGTCTCCGAAACCATCGGCAACGACAACCTCCGAATCCTCACCGTCATGGCAGACGACCGAGTCCCCGGAATGGACGACATCCCAACCACCGTCGAACTCGGCTACGAAACGATCTTCCCGATCTGGCGCGGCCTGCTCGCCCCCGGCGGAATGTCCGACGAAGCCTACGACTACTGGGTCGACGCACTCGGCCAAGTCGAAGCCTCCGACGAGTGGGCCGCAGCCCGCGAAGAAAACGGACTCAGCCCACTCCGCCTCCTCGGAGACGACTTCCAAGCCTTCGCACTCCAAGCCGTCACCGACTTCCGCAACCTCTCCGAACCATTCGGCCTCGTCGCCGGATCGGACGGCGCTGAAGCCGATACTGCGTCGGCGTACGTGCCTGGTTCGCCCGAGTGTGTGGCGCCAGCTGATGCCGGCGGCGGCTGGGACTTCACCTGCCGCTCGATCGGCCAACTCATCGAAGACCTCGGCCTCTCCTCGAACATCGTCATCACCAACCAACCCGGAGGCGGCGGCGGCGTCGCATTCTCCGACATCGCCGCCAACCGAAGCGACAACAGCGACCTCCTCATCGCAGCATCGCCGGCAACCGCAATCCGATTCGGACAAAACCAATACACCGGTCTCGAAGCCGACCAATTCCGCTGGATCGGAGCAATCGGCGCCGACTTCGGAGTCGTCGCCGTCACCAACGACAGCGAATACGAAACCTTCGACGACCTCATCGCAGCCGTCCAAGCCGACCCGACCTCCGTCGTGTTCGGCGGAGGCTCCCCCGTCGGCGGCCAAGACCACTTCAAAGTCCTGCTCCTCAGCCAAGAACTCGGCATCGACCCATCATCAATCCCCTGGGTCGCCTACGACGGCGGCGGAGAAGCCCAAAACGCGCTCCTCGGCGGAGAGATCCAGGTCGCAACCCTCGACGTCTCCGAAACCATCGGCAACGACAACCTCCGAATCCTCACCGTCATGGCAGACGACCGAGTCCCCGGAATGGACGACATCCCAACCACCGTCGAACTCGGCTACGAAACGATCTTCCCGATCTGGCGCGGCCTGCTCGCCCCCGGCGGAATGTCCGACGAAGCCTACGACTACTGGGTCGACGCACTCGGCCAAGTCGAAGCCTCCGACGAGTGGGCCGCAGCCCGCGAAGAAAACGGACTCAGCCCACTCCGCCTCCTCGGAGACGACTTCCAAGCCTTCGCACTCCAAGCCGTCACCGACTTCCGCAACCTCTCCGAACCATTCGGCCTCGTCGCCGAGTAACACAGAACCCGAGACCAAGCACCATGTCTGACGAAACGTCGACAACCCCATCGACAACTCCTGACAACGGTCACTCCTCCGACGGCACCCCCTCCGGTGCCGCCGGATGGAGTGACCGGGTGCTCGGGCTCGTTTGTCTCGCAATCGCAGCCTGGTACACGGCCGAGGCCCGCACGTTCGACGGCACAGCCTTCGCAACCGGCCCGGTGGGCCCGAAGACCATGCCGACCGGCGTGGGCGTGCTCTTCGGACTCCTCGCCCTCTACCTGATTCTCAAACCAGACGGGCCACCACGATGGCCGACCAGACAGGCGTCGTGGCAGATCGGTTTGGTCGTCATCAGCTCGTACATCTACGGACGGGTGATGGAACCAATCGGATTCATCGCTGCCAGCGCAGTGATGATGGCGGTGATCGGCCTGCTCTTTCGAGCACCGCCGAAGAAGCTCGTGCCGCTGAGCGTCCTGTTCCCGACGTTGCTCGCGTTCGTCTTCAACAACTGGCTCGAACTCCGGCTTCCCGCCGGCTGGTGGGGAGGTTTCTGAGTTGCTCCTCGCATTCAACATTCTCGACGGATTCCAGGCGGCGCTCACGCCAGAGAACCTGGCACTGGCGCTCGCCGGCTGCCTGCTCGGGACGCTGATCGGCGTGCTGCCGGGCATCGGCCCAATCACGGGCGTCGCCATTCTCTTCCCAATCACCCTCACGCTCGGCCTCGACGACGCCGCAACGCTCATCCTTCTGGCGAGCGTCTACTACGGCAGCCAATACGGTGGATCCACCACGAGCATTCTGCTCAATGTGCCCGGTGAAGCGTCGTCGGTCGTGACCACCCTCGACGGCTATCAGATGGCCAGACAGGGGCGGGCCGGACAAGCGCTCGCCATTTCCGCGATCGGATCGTTCATCGCCGGCACGGCGTCGGTACTCGGGCTGATGCTCTTCGGACCGCCGCTCTCCGAGGTCACCACCAAATTCCAATCCCCCGAGAAGTTCATGGTGGTGATCCTCGCCTTCGCCACCGTCTCGAGCCTGGCTGGAAAGAACATCTTCAAGGGCCTGCTCGCCGTCACCTTCGGAGTGATCCTCTCCACCGTCGGCACCGACCTGCAGACGGGCGTCGTCCGGTACACCTTCGGAGAATTGAAACTCCAAGAAGGCATGGACTTCGTCATCATCGCGATCGGCCTCTTCGCCGTGAGCGAGGTGCTCACGCTGCTGGAAGACACCGTTCACGGCGAGACGGTCGTCTTCCAGAAGGCTGAGCGCATCTGGGTGACGTTCAAAGAATTCACGTTTTCGCTCGGCGCAATCATCCGGGGCAGCGTGATCGGCTTCTTCGTGGGACTGCTTCCAGGAACAGGAGCCTCCGTCGCCGGCTTCATGTCCTATGGACTGGAGAAGCGGATCTCCGACACGGACGGGACCTTCGGCGACGGAGACATCCGTGGCGTCGCCGCACCGGAGTCGGCGAACAATGCTGCGGCCGGCGGCTCACTCGTTCCGCTCCTCACCCTCGGCATCCCGGGCTCAGGCACAACAGCGGTCATGCTGGGCATCCTCATCTCGATGGGTATCCGGCCCGGATCCGGCAACGTCTTCGCGGAGACGCCCGAGCTGATCTGGACGCTGATCGCGTCGATGTACATCGGCAACCTCGTCCTGCTGCTGCTGAACTTCCCGCTCGTGAAGCTGTTCGTCAAGATTCTCGAGATTCCCCCGTGGTTCTTGATGCCGATGATCCTTGTGATCTCCTACATCGGGGTGTACTCGGTCAACAACAGTGGCCTCGACATCACGATCATGACGATCTTCGGTGTCGTCGGCTACCTGTTCCGCAAACTCGAGGTGCCACTCGCACCCATCCTCATGGGGCTCATTCTCGGCGATGACCTCGAACAGAACTTTCGACGATCCCTCGTTGCGAGTCGTGGTGAGTACGCAACCTTTGTGGACGGCTGGTTGAACATCCTCCTGCTGTTGATGGCTGTCGCTGTGCTGTTCCTTCCGCAGATTCTCAGCCGGATCCGGGGAACGAACATCAACGAAGAGTTCGCCGACGCCGGCGCCGAAGTCTGACCCTCAGACCAGACGAAAGCGATGGCGAGGTCTGCCCGGGGTTCCGTAGTCCTGCAGGATCACCGCATCACCGGTATCGGCCAGATGCCGAAGGTACCGGCGCACGCTGACCCGACTGATGCCAGTCAGCTGCGACACATCTTCAGCGGCCAACGCATCGTCCGAGTCGATCAGCGCTCCGATCACGAGTTCCATCGTTTCCACGGAGAGCCCCTTCGGCAGCGAGGCGGTGGGCCGACCAACGCCATGGAAGATGTGGTCAACCTGCGGCTGGCTGAGCTCATCGTCGGCGTTCAGGGCCAAGCGCCACCGACGATATTCGAGAAGCCGTTCGATCAGTTCGTCGCGGGTGAACGGCTTGATCAGATAGTGAAGTGCACCAAGGTCGAGGCACTGCTTCACCGTTCGGACGTCGCGCGCTGCGGTGAGCACAAAGCAGTCGACCGTCCGTCCGGCTCGAAGTCCTTTCAACACGTCGGTACCGAGCCCGTCGGGAAGGTAGATGTCGAGCAGAACCAGTTGCGGCTTCAACTGTTCGTTCAGTTCCAGGGCAGACGCGCCTGACTGGGCCGTACCGATGACCTCGAACCCACCTGCTTCTTCGACGAAGCCCTTGTGGATGTCAGCGACCCGAAAGTCGTCCTCCACAACCAGCACCGTGATCGGATCAAGCATGTACGAGCTCCTCGTGGGTGCGTATCGGGAGGCTTACGGAGAACAGGGTTCCTGAACCGAGCTCCGAATCAACCGTGATCGAACCGCCGTATCCCTGGACGACCTCGGCGACCAGCGCCAGGCCGAGGCCATCGTGACTGCGCTGATCCTTCGTCGTGTAGCCCGGATCGAAGATCGAATCGAGCACGTCTGCGGAGATGCCTTCGCCAGAGTCGGAAACGTCGATACGGATGGAGCCCTCGTCCTGCCAGATCGCGATCTCGACCTCGCCGCCAGCGACCCGGGCATCGATGAGATGATCCACGGCGTTGTCGACCAGATTGCCAACGACGGTGACGAGGTCTCGCGAGAACCTGACCTCGAACTGCGGAAGCTCGCCAAGGTGCGTTCGTAGACGGACGTCCCGTTCGCCGGCAACTGCGGCCTTCGCAAGCAGCGAGGCGACCATCAGCGAGTCTTCGCCGCCCCGGTGGTCGTACAAATCCGCGAGTTCACGCTGCGCCTCGGAGTGGTCACTGACGAGCGACAGGATCTCGTCATGTCGGCCGAGCTCGATGAGCCCTGACACGGTGTGCAGATTGTTCGAATGCTCATGGGCCTGGGCCCGCAGCGCGTCGATCAATCCCTGAGCCGATTCAAGTTCGCTCACGAGTCCCTGAAGTTCCGTGCGGTCCCTGAAGGTGAAGACGGCGCCCTCACGCTTGTTCCTGATCGCAATCGGCGCACACGTCACCAACAACGTCTGCGTTCCGATCTGGAGGGGCACATCGACCTGCGGAGACCCAGCCTGAGCAAGATCCACGAGCGGAAGGAGAACAGCCTGTTCGTCGAGGCGCTGACCCACGCCGTCGGAGCGAAGACCGAGCAGTGTCTCCGCCTCGCTGTTGACCAAGGTCACGAAGCCGTCCCGGTCCAGCGCCAAAACACCCTCATGAAGGGCCATCAGCAGCCCGTCGCGGTGCTCGAACAACGCAGCGATCTCCGGCGGCTCGTGCCCCAACGTCTGTCGCCTGATCCGCCGCGCCCCCAGGTACGCCCCGGCAGATCCGGCAGCAAAGGCGCCACCACCGGCAAGAAGCAGGCCGGGAAGTCGGTCCTGTAACGTCTCGGAGACCTCGCCGGTCAGGACCCCGACCGACACGATCCCAACCACGTTCTCGCCGGTCGCGTCCCATATCGGAACCTTGCCTCGAACCGATGGGCCCAGCGTTCCGGTCTCCACGTACCAGTCGGACAGGCCCGCAAGGGCGAGGGCCGGCGAGGTGGACACCGGCTTCCCGATGCGATCCGGGTTGGGGTGGGAGTGCCGGATGCCCTCCACATCGGTGATGACCACAAACGAAACCCCGGTCCGAAGGCGAATGTCCTCGGCGATTGACTGCAACTCGGGCGAGATGACTGACGAAGCCACGAGTTCCCGGACGTCGGGGATCTCGGCGACGGACTCCGCCACTGCTTGTGCTCGCAGTCCGTACTGTTCTTCGAGCGCGTTCTGTCCGGCGAGGGCAACCGCAATGGAGACGATCAGGAGCACGACGGCGATGACTGCCAGCTGCAGGGCCATGGCCTGCGTGACCAGCCGGCGGTGCCAAGGGATCGGTCTCACACGGGAACAGTCGCTCAGGTGCGCCGCCGATGCAACTTTCTGTGCGTACAGATCGGTTTAGGTCATAAAACTCGCAGGTTGAAAGCTGGAACCTCGACCGAGGCGTTCGCTTTCACCGAAAGGGCTGAGGATCGGGCCCACAACGCCCACCAA
>JAHDEJ010000003.1:240936-242566 GCA_020628865.1 Acidimicrobiales bacterium | reverse complement strand
CCGGCGAGCCAGACGGCGCCGGCACTCGGACCCGCAAGCGGAAGAAATGGCCCCACCACGAGGATCCACGCGAGTCCCACGGTCCACAACAGGACCCACCGGGTCTGGATTCGGCCGAGAAGCGTCGGGGTCATGCCAGCGCTCCACTCGGGTCGTAACTGCGATTGCGGGCCCAGCCGAGCCATCCCCGGGCCGACCGGATCGGCCCGAGCCGCGGGAGTGCTCCGGCCTCGGCGAGGTCGTCGGCGATCCGAAGCGCGGCGTATTGCAGCCCAAGGAAGCTGTCGACCCCGGCATAGTGCCCGCCGAGCGTCATCGCACCGGAGGCGTAGAGCCGGCCGCTCCCCGAGCGGGTGCCGGTCACTTCGAATGACGGTTCGACGGCGAGTCGGCCCTTCGGGTTTCGGCGGCCACCCGAGCGGGCGACGAGGTCGGCGTAGAGCGGATGTGCGGTCGGGTCGGCCTGGAGCCCGGTTGCGTCGATCACGTAGGCCGCGTCGACTGCGGTGGTGGTCCCGTCGGCGGCGACGATCGTGGTCCGCACACCGTCGCCGGTCGGGACGACCTGCTCGACGACGCCATGCATCTGCCGGTAGGCCCCACGACGCTCGTGTCGTTTCAGCTGGCGACGCCAGCTGCGCCGCGGAGCGGTGTTCGTGCCGCCCATGTCGTCGATCAGTTCCGCCCGAGCCTCGCCGTCGAGCGATTCCAGGCGCGCCCGGAGCTGCCCGCCCCAGCTGGACTTCGGATAGTTGAAGGGTTGGTAGGCGAAGCCGTTCCCCGCCGGGCGACGGAAGAAGGGCGAATCGCCCTGCGGCTCGCTGACATACGTGCGGAACAGATGAATGACCGTCGTCTCGGCACCATGGTGTTCGACGTCGTCGAGCAGCCGCTGGAGCACCCGACTGGCGACGATGCCACTCCCCCGGACCAGGACCGTGCTCGGCCGCGTCAGCAGCTCGTCATGCACGTAGCCGTGGGCCTCGTAGGCGTTGGCAACTCGAAAGCCCGATTCGGGGTGATCGGTCCGGAACTGTTGGAGGTCGGCCAGCAGCTGAACGCCGGGATAGCCGATGGCCACATGGACGTGCTCGGCCGCGACGGCGATCGGCCCCTCGTCGAGCGATTCGGCGAGAATCCAGTAGCCCCCGCCTTCGGCTCGGCGGATCATCTGGACCCATCCCGGCTGGTGAATGCGGCTCCAGCCAAGACGGGCTGCCTCGCGCCCGACCGAGCGATAGACCTGGCCGGCCTTCGGCGTGAAGAACTCGTGCACGACGGGTTCCGTGAGCGCCTGGACCGCGGTGCCGGGATGGCGTTCTTCGGCCGCCTCACGAAGGGCATAGCCGGGCCAGCCCCAGATCGCATCGATCGTCGACCCGGAGTCCGACCGGAGACGTTCGTGGCGAGGGATCTGACTGTTGGTGGCGAGCAGCTCGTACGTGTCGCTCGGCGACGCAAGCGGACCGATGGCACAGAGCTCGTGATCGGCCACGCCGGCCAATCGCCAGAGGTGCACCATCGCCAGGGATCCGAGCCCGGCGCCGACGGTCACGAACCGCCGGCGCAGAATCCGACGACCCTGCCCCACGATGTCGGTTTCGCCGAGCACCGTGGGGACGTCCGTGGG
>JAHDEJ010000003.1:214335-240836 GCA_020628865.1 Acidimicrobiales bacterium | reverse complement strand
TCGGAAGCAGCGTGCCCAGACCCACGAGGGCGAGCAGCAGCGCAGCAGCCGCCGCAAACATCCGAACGCGTCGACGGCCTCCGGACGGAGCCACAGCCTCAGCATCCTGCGTCAGCCAGCTGGGCCGAGGCGTCGAGGGGCTCGAGGCCGCAACAGTGACCGTCGCACCGGCAACGTCGGCGCCCGGCAGCGGGGCCGGCATGAGTCCGTGGGCCTCACGAACGTTGTTGAGCGCTGCGGCGAACGCGAGCGCCGAAACCGGGCGATGGATCGGCTCCTTGCTGAGCGCCATTTCGAGCAGTGCTGCAAGATCATCAGGTACCCCTCGACGCCGGAGGTCGGGGTACGGATCGGAGGCGACACGACGCATCGCCGATACGGGGGCCTCTTCCGGCACCATCTCGAAGGGTTCCTCGCCGGTCAGGCAGGTCGCGAGAACGCTGGCCAGTGAGTACACGTCGGCCGTGGCCTCTGCAGCTTCGCCGGCGAGCGTCTCTGGTGCCGTGTGGGCATAGCTGGCATGGATTGCCGCAGTGGCGCTGCGGTCCACCAGGGAGGCGATACCGAAATCGGTCAGCATCCAGTCGCCATAGGCGGATCGCAACACGTTGCCCGGCTTGATGTCCCGATGGACGACTCCGGCCTCGTGCATCCGCTCGACCGCAGCGGCGAGCCGGACCGCAAGCGCGGTCGCCTCGTCGAGGGGCAACGGCCCCTCGGTCAGCCGGTCCGCCAGCGATCCACCAGCCGCATATTCCAGCAGGAGGTAGGGCTCGCCCACACTCGTGTAGCCGCTGTCGAACAACGAAACGATCGATGGGTGATCCGAGATGCGGCCGAGCGCCGTCCGTTCGCGGTCGAATCGACGCCGTGCGGTGTCGTCAACGAACCGTGAGTCGAGAACCTTGAGGGCGACCGCCCGGTCGTGGTCGGCCTGGTTGGCCAGATAGACCGTGCCGTGTGCACCTCGGGCGATCACCTCGATCACCTCGAGCCCGGGTACATCCGGACTCGATGGCGCCGGAATCGGCGGAGGGGTCGGTCCCGGCTCTGCACCGGAATCGGCGGGGTGTTGGAAGGTGGTCATGGTCAGCCCTTTCAGGAGTTGGTGACTCCATCAAAGGGACCGACCAATCAGACGGTCTCAACGAAAAGACAAGACTTCCAAAAGTGGCGACGTCAGTCCTTTTCGAGAAGGCGCGCCGTCGTGAGGAAGCCGGTGTGGCCCACCATCCGATGATCCGGGCGGACAGCGTGCCCCTCGACATGCCAGCCGCGGTTCATCACCTCGGTGGTCTGCGCCATCGCAAAGCCGTTCTGGTGAAGCGACTCGCGGAATCGACTGACCTGAATGATGCTCGGCGTGTACGCAAGGATGATGCCGCCGGTCCGCAGCGCCGTCGCCGCATGGGGCACGACCTGCCATGGCTCGGGCAGGTCCAGGATCACCCGGTCCATGTCGGTCTCATCGATGCCCTCGTAGGCGTCTCGCAGCTCCACCCGATAGCGGCTCAACGCTTCCTCGCCGAGGATCTTGGCGACGTTCTTCTGCGCCCGGGAGGCGAAATCCTCGCGGAGTTCGTAGCCGACGATCTCGGCGCCGGCCCGCAGCATCGTCATCGAAAGTGCGCCGGATCCAACCCCACTCTCCAACACCTTCACGCCCGGATGGATGTCCGCCATCATCAGGATCGGGCCCAGGTCCTTCGGGTAGATGACCTGGGCGCCCCGGGGCATCTTCAGGATGAATTCGGACAGTGTGGGGCGGACCACGAGGTACTTGCTGCCCTTGGTGGATGCAACCAGCCGCCCCTCGGCGGTGCCGATGACGTCGTCATGGGCGATGAATCCGGAATGCGAGTGGAACTCGTCGCCGGCCTTCAGCGTGACGAGGTAGCGCCGGTCCTTGTTGTCGACGAACTGGACGAGTTCGCCCTCCGCCATGATGGCGTTGGATTGGGCGTCGGTCATTGTGTGCTCGTCTCTTTGTTGGGGTTCGGGGCCGGACGCGGGGAAAGCGCCACTGCCTGTTCGGTGAGTCGGCAGAACGAGCAGATCTCGCCCGCCGACGGGGATCCGCAGCGGTTGCAGCGACCCAGATCGTCCTTGGTCGGGGTGTCGGCGGCGTCGGCGAAGGCCGCTGCCGCCCGCTCGAGGAAGCCGAAGTAGAAGGCGCGCTTTGCGCCCGGAGATTCGACTTCGAGCCCGTTGAGCAGGTCCTTGTAGGCCAAATGCTTGTTTCCCTCGGCCATCGGGCACTCTTCGACGATGTAGTCGATGTTGCGGAGCACGCAGTAGGCCGCCATCTCCCGCTCGCCCAGCCGCACCAGCGGCTTGACCTTCCGGGGAAACCCCTGGCCGGCTGGCAGGACCGGCGACTGTCGGGCCAGGTATTCGCGTTCCCAGCGGACGACGTTGCCGAACAGCACGGCGGCCTCATCGTCGAGGTTGTGGCCGGTGACGACCACGTCGAAGGCGCCGTTGCGTGCGTGCGAATCGAAGATGTGGCGTTTGGACATGCCGCAGGCCGAGCACGGCACGCGCTTGGTGGCCTTGGCCGCCTGCGGAACATCGAACCCATGGGTGTCCTTGAGCGAGACGACGTCGAGCGGCAGACCCCGGTCCTCGGCGAAGGCCACGGCGGCGGCGGTGCTTGCCTCGCTGTAGTCGCCGATGCCGAGCCCGATCACGAGCCCCGTCGTGTCGTACCCGAGTTCGTGGAGAATGTCCCACAACGCCAGCGAGTCCTTGCCGCCGCTGACGGCGACGAGCAGCCGATCGTCCGGCTCGAACATCTTGAACTTGTGGATCGTGCGTTCGACCTGATCTCGACAGAACTTCAGGAAGTGGTCCTGGCAGAACGCTGCGTTGTGCTGGCGGAGCTCGATGACGACCGGGCCCCGACAGACCCGGCACCTCATCGTTCGCCGCCGGAGATGACGCTGCGGACCTCGATGTCGTCGTCGTCATTGAGCTGGCCGTTGCCGGCGAGCAGCGTGCCATTGACGATGATCAGCACGGATTCGCGGTTGAGTTCGAGATGTCGAACGAGCTGGTCGACGGTGCGGGGGCCCTCGACCGTCAGCTCACGCGTCGGATTTCTGAAGCGGACCAGCATCGGTCACCTCGTCGATCGGGGCCGAGGCTCGCCGCGCTGCCCGTTCGGCAGCACGCCGCTCGGCCTTCGCTCGCTTTGCCGCTGCCTTTGCGTCGGCCCGGGCCTGTTTCGCAGCCTTGTCCGCTGCGGTCTTGTCGGCGGCAGCCTGCGACCGGGCGGCGCGGTCGTCCTTCTTCGCCTGCTTGGCTGAAGCCTTGCGTTCCTGCTTGCGCTCCGCCTTCTCCTCGGCGGCCGCACGCTTGCGTTCGCGTCGGGTCGGCGGCTCGTCTTCGACGACGTCGACCCCGAGGATCTGATTGACTCGGGCGGCATCGGGTGCCTCGAAGACATGACGTGCCGCAGCAACCGCGGCCGCCGGACCGATTGCCGAGAAGCGCGGGGCCTGGCGCTTCGGGCCGATCACGTACTTGCGTCCCTCGCCGCGACCACGCTTCGACTTCTCGGGCACGTGCACCAGCGCCCACGCCTCACCTTCGCCCAGCGACTCGCTGAAAGTGATGGGCGCTTCGCCCTTCTTGGAGACGCGGCCCCACATCTTGCGAACCGCACTCAGTGCCCAGATGGCCCGCCACATCGGATGTCCACCGAGGAGGCCTTTGCGCAACGCGTTCACGCGGATCATGCGCTTCACATAGGCGCCGCGGAAGATCTTGAACATGCGGAGTCAGATCCGCCGAATCTCGACCGTTGCCGTGCGCTTCGAACCGACGCGCCGGCCGAGCAGATACATGATGATCAATACGAGGATGCCGCCGACGGCAGCCGCGGGGACCGCCTTGCCCTTGGCGCTGTTGGTGACGTTGTCGACCTCGTCCTTGATCTCGCGGAACTTGCCTTCGATGTCGGCAGCGGAGATGGGTGCCTGCTCGGTGCTCATGAATCGAGGCCTTTCGTGATGCTCTTGACCAGGAAGTACAAGATGATGGCGGCGGCGACAAAGACGGAGAGGTACGGCACGAAGACCAGCCAGCCCTGGCCGTCTTCGTGACCGGTGAACATTTCGAACTGCTGCAGCCCCCGAAGCAATGCCAATGCCAGGAAGAACAGGCCGGTACCCATGAGGATGGACCCGGGCACACCGAACTTCAGGTAGGTGCCGATGCCCTGCAACGGAACCGTCGTCTCCTGGATGGCATACGCCTTCACCAGATCAAAGACTTCCTGCGCGTTCTCGGTCGGAGTCTTGGGATTGTCAGCCAACGGAAGTGCACCTCTCCTCGCTCGTGCTTCAACCTAGCGCTTGCGCCCCCGCTCGCATACGACCAGAGGGAAGAAGACCCGCGTCATTCGTCGAGTTCCGCCGTCATCAGCATGACTCGGAGTTCGAGTGCTTCGTGCAGCGCCGACAACTGGCTCGTGGTGGAGGTGGCTTCCAGGATCTGCTGGCGGTCGAACATCGCCAGCGGGGCGAGCGCCGACAGCTGATCCAGCCGAACCAGCGGGTCGTCGGAAAGACCGGCAAGATCCGGAAGCGATTGGCCGGTGAGTCGGCTCGCCAGTTGGAGCGCTTCGATCACGAGCGTCTCGGTTGCGGCGATGTCACCGCCGTCGTCGCTGCGCTCGCGGACCGTGACCATCGCTCGTGGATAGGGGTCGTCGGGAAGCCATTCGACCACGTCGATGCGTTCGATTCCGGCCGTGACGATGCCCCAACGACCGTCTTCGAATTCCTCGGCCTGCATCAGTTCGACACGCGTCGCAACCGTCGTCCGAACGTCGCCTCCGCCGACTTCATGGCCCCGTTCGATGAGGGAAACGCCGAAGGACTGGTCGGATTCGAGCCGCAGGACATCGGCCATCATCTGCCGGTAGCGGTCCTCGAAGACGTGCAGCGGAAGCAGCTGCGTGGGGAACATCGCAATGCCCAGCGGGAACATGGGCAGAAGGAACGGTTCGCTCACATCAGCCGATCGGCGCGAGAACGTCGGCGGAGGGGCCTTCGGGGTACTCGATGAGCTGGAAGGCGAGGCGGTCCTGCGCCGAGGTCATGTCGTCCACCGGGTAGAAGTCGGTGGTGTTCGCAACCCAGGCGAAGGTGAGCACCGTTCCGTCCTCGCCGACAGCGGTGCCGGCCAGCGCGCCGACATCGTTGAGGCGGCCGGTCTTGCCCGCGATTCGGCCTTCAGCAGCCGTGCCCACCAGCCGTTCCTCGAGCGTGCCGGTCTGGCCGGCGATCGCGAGGCCGTCCAACAGGCCGGAGTCGGCGGAGTCGTCGATGATCTCCACCAGGAGTCGGCAGGTGAGACGGTTCTCCGAGCTGAGGCCGGACCCGTCGGCGATGTCGGTTTCCGCCACCGAGAGCCCTCGCTCACGCAGCAGCGCTTCGAGCGCCGTCGCGCCGGAGAGCGTCGTACCGAGACCCGAGGCTTCGAAACCGAGCTCCTTGAGCAGCAGCTCGGCGCCCATGTTGTCGCTCACACTGACCATCTGGTTCGTCGAGACCGTGACCGGCTCGGAGACCAGCGGAGCAACGAGATCCGTGGCGCCGACGGGAACGCTGCCCGAGGCTGCGCTCTGACGGATGACGACACCCCGCGCTTCGAGGAGGTCGTCGAAGAAGGCGGCGGCGAATTGCGCCGGATCGGTCGCGGCCGTCGACAGCGAATTCGCCGGGTTCGTTGCGTCGAACCGGGGGAAGCCGTCGTTGACCGTGAGGGCGGAGAGTGGGCCGGTCTGGTTCTGATCGAGGTTCGTGAACCGGTCGGGCCAACTGCTCACATATCGCTGGTCGTCGTAGCGGCTCTCGTCGCCGAGGACGGCGCCAGTGATCTCCGCAACGCCCGCGGCGACCACGGCATCAGCCATTCGCTCCAGATCGGTCAGCGCGTGAGGAGGCTCGTAGCGGCTCACGTAGTCGGTCGTGGCCACGAGCGGGTCACCGCCGCCGATCAACCACAGATCCCCGTCGAGGACGCCGTCGACCAGCGTTGCCTCGGTGACCGCCCGGGTCTCGAAGGTGTGGTCCGGGCCCAGCAGTTCGTAGACGCCATATGCGGTGACCAGCTTCTGGGCAGATGCCGGGATCAGCGGCAGGGTCGGATTGGAGGCGTACACCTCCTCGCCGTCGATGGTCACGACCAGGCAGCTTTGTGTGGGGAAGGTCGTCGTGAGCGCATCGAGATCATCGACGAGGTTGTCCACGATCGCCGGGGCCCGCAGGTACTCCGGCACGCGCCGGAACGAGACGAGCGGCGTGGTCAACGCCGGGCCCGGGGCGCCAGCTGGGGCGACGGTTTCGTCGGCGAGAGCCTCGTCGGTGGCCACCGCCTGCCAGGACGCCACGCCGGCAACCACGAGCAGCACGAAGGGGAGAATCCAGCGTCGCATCGGCAAGAGCCTAGGCCGCCCAGCACGGGGCAGCGAGGCGACCGGAGAGGAATCCGTGAATCCGTACGAACCGATTCCGTCGGTGTCCTCGGGACGGCTATGGTCCGAAATGTCGGCTGCTGAAAGGACAGATCTGTGTCTTCGATCCTCCTCGCACTTCTCGTCGGTTTCGCGCTCACCCAGGCGGCCAACGTCGTCACCACCGTCTATCTGCACCGTGCGCTCGCCCACCGGGCGCTCACCATGTCACCCGGCCTCACCAACGTATGCCGGACGCTCACCTGGCTGCTGACCGGCATCCGGCCCCGCCAATGGGCTGCCGTCCACCGCAAGCATCACGCGTTCACCGACGAACCGCAGGATCCGCACTCCCCGGCCCAACTCGGGTGGCTGCGGGTGCAGCTCACCAACGTGGTGCTGTACCGGCGTGTCGCCCGCGATCCCGAGCAGGTTGCCCGGCACGCTCGGGACCTCCCCGCAACAAGACTCGACCGATGGCTCTTCGACCACGCGCTCATCGGGCTCGGAATCACGACCGCCATCGTCGTTGCGCTGATGGGCCCCATCGGCTTCCTCGCCATGGGGTTCCACTTCGTGCTCTACCTCAGCCTCTCGGCCGCCGTGAACGCCATCGGCCACACGTTCGGAACCCGGCCGTTCGAGAACTCGGCGACCAACCTGCAATGGCTGGCGCTGCTCACCTGCGGCGAAGGCTTCCACAACAACCATCACGCCGCACCCACCTCCGCCCGCTTCGCCCTCGAAGCACGCCAGTTCGACCCGGGCTGGTGGCTCATTCGAATCGCCCAGCGCCTTCGGTGGGTCTCCGTCCGCCACGACTCCCCCATTTTCGCGACCCCAAGGACCACGCCATGACCGACGCTCCATCCACCGACGACGAACTGCAGATTCTCGCTGCGCTCTTCATCGACGACATCGAACTCCGCCCCGTGCCCGGGCCGTCCACCCGAATCGACCTCGGCGGCGTCCAGTTCTCCGCCCCGATGCCGAGCGCCGACCCGTTCACGTGGGCTCCGCACCTCGTGGTGATCGTGCGGGCGCCCGAAGGACACCCCGGCACCGGCGTGCTCGAGGTGCTGTTCATGGCCGACGGCGAGCAGGTGGCCCGCAACGTGCAACCGCTCCAGGTCGAGCCCGGCAAGTTCACCTACCGGCTGATCCGGGCGGAGGTCGAGGTGACCGAACCCACCACGATCGAAGCCCACGTCCACCTCGATCAGGGGCCGTTCACAATCGTCCCGTACACCCACCTCGCCCCGGTTGCCGATCCGCCCGATGCCCCAGCCACCGGCAGCCGTCCCATCGCCGACGGCTGATGCGCGCCGCAGCCGCCCTCAGCGAACATCCGTTGCCCGCACATGCGGTCGGTGAGGTGGTCGGCGAAGTCATGGAGCGGCTCAGCGGACCCGTCGACCTGCTCTGCGTGTTCGTCGGTGCCGGTCTCACCGGCGCGATCGAAGACATCTCCAACAGCCTTCGGGAGCTGCTCCAACCGGCCGCGATGATCGGCTCGACCGCTTGTGGCGTGCTGTCGCAGGTCTCCGAGGTCGAGCACCGGCCGGCGCTGTCGATCTGGGCGGCGACCGGCATCTCGGCGTCCACGTTCCGGATCGAAGCCGGTGAGTTCGAACCGATGCGTGGTTGGGACTCGCTGACCGCGAAGACCGCTGTTCTGCTGACCGACCCGTTCACCGTTCCCCAAATGGAACTTCTCACACGGGTGGGCGAAACCGCACCCGACCTGCTGTTGCACGGAGGACTCGCATCCGCGGCGAACGGCCCCGGCGGCAACCGCCTCCTGCTCGACGGTGCGGTTCACGACGACGGCGCCGTCGGCGTGGCGCTCGACGGCGTCCCCATGACCAGCGTCGTCTCTCAGGGTTGCCGCCCGGTCGGCGACGCCTTCACGGTCACCGGAGTCGAACGCAACATCGTCACGAGCCTCGGGTCACAGAGCCCCCTCGAACGGCTCCAATCGATCGCCGACGATGCGGACGACGCCGAACGGGCGCTGCTCGGAGCCGGCGTGCACATCGGCATCGTCATGGACGAACAGCAGGACGAGTTCGTCCGGGGCGACTTCCTGATCCGCGCCGTCATGGGGGCCGACCGGGAATCCGGAGCGCTGGCCATCGGTGCCGAGGTACCGATCGGGACCACGGTGCAGTTCCAGGTGCGCGACGCCGCCACCGCATCCGAAGACCTCCGGCTCATGCTCGCCGAACACGAAGCCGTCGCCGCCCTCACCTTCACCTGCAACGGCCGCGGCGCCCACCTCTTCGGCGAGAGCGGCCACGATGCCGAGAACGTCCATCTGCTCACCGGATCGGGAGCGACCGCAGGCATGTTCTGCGCCGGCGAACTCGGTCCGATCGGTGGCACCAATCAACTGCACGGCTTCACCGCATCCACGTTGCTGTTCGGCTGAATTCATCACTATCGGTGGGACCGATGGAAGTGTGCCGAACCAACACGGTTTGCTTGGGAGCAGAACGCTGAGTGGACGGTGCGGACGTGGTAGGAAACGGGTGCAGACCTCCACGAAAGAGATCCGATGACCGAGCTTGACGCCAAGACCATCGCGGTGATCCGCGGACTGGCCATGGATGCCCCGCACGCCGCCCGTTCCGGACACCAGGGAACCGCGATGTCGCTGGCTCCGGTTGCCCACGTGCTGTGGAGCCGGATCATGAACTTCGACGCCAACGATCCCGACTGGTTCGATCGCGACCGCTTCATCCTCTCCCCCGGTCACGCCTCGATCCTGCAGTACGCGCTGCTCCACCTGTACGGGTACGGAATCGAGCTCGACGACCTTCGCGATTTCCGCCAGTGGGGATCGAAGACCCCCGGCCACCCCGAAGCAGGGTTCACCCCCGGCGTCGAGGTCACCACCGGCCCGCTCGGCCAGGGCTTCGCCAACGCCACCGGCATGGCCATCACCGAAGCGAACCTTCGGGCCCGCCTCGGCGCCGACGTGTGCGATCACTGGATCTTCGGCCTCTGCTCCGACGGCGACCTCGAGGAAGGCGTCAGCCACGAGGCGGCTTCGCTGGCCGGTCACCTCGGCCTCGGCCGCATCGTGTTCGTCTACGACGACAACGACATCTCCATCGACGGTCCGACCTCGCTGAGCTTCTCCGACGACACCGCCGCCCGCTTCCGCAGCTACGGCTGGCACGTGGAAGAAGTCGGTGCAATCGGCGAAGACCTCGACGCGCTCGAGGCCGCCATCCGCAGCGGCATGGCGAACGAGGACCAGCCGTCGCTCATCGTCCTCAAGACCGAGGTCGGCTTTCCGGCCACCGAACACACCGGCGACCATCACGCGCACGGCTATGCGATCTTCGACGAGGAGATCGCGGCCACCAAGGCGGTCATGGGTCTGCCGGTCGACGAGACCTTCCACGTTCCCGCCGAGGTGTTGGACACCTGCCGGGCGTTGGGCGTGCGCGGCGCCGCAGCCCGAGCCGACTGGCAGGGCCGCATCGACGCCTACAGCGGCGACCAGTCCGAACTGCAGGCCCTGCTCACCGGAGCGCCGCTCGATGGTTGGGAAGACGCACTGCCCGTCAACGAGCTCGGCGCATCGATCGCCACGCGCAAGGCCAGCGGCGCCGCACTTCAGGCGCTGGTGCCCATGATCCCGTCGCTGATGGGCGGCGGCGCCGACCTCACCGGCAACACCGGGACCGTCATCAAGGACCACGGTGTGTTCAGCAAGGACGACCCGGCCGGACGCCAGCTCTACTACGGCATCCGCGAACACGGCATGGGCTCGGCGATGGTCGGCATGGCGGCGCACGGCGGTTCGCTGCCGGTTGGCGGAACGTTCCTCGTCTTCTCCGACTACATGCGTGGCGCCGTCCGCATGGCGGCGCTTTCACACATGCGGATGGTCTTCTCCTGGACGCACGACTCCGTCGGCGTCGGCGAGGACGGCCCCACCCACCAGCCGATCGAACACGTGGCGTCGCTTCGGGCGATGCCCGAACTCAACGTGTGGCGTCCCGCAGACGCGAACGAGGTGAACGCCGCCTGGAAGTCCGCCGTCACCCACGGCGGGCCGACCGCCATGATCCTCTCCCGCCAGGGCACCCCGGTACTCGAAGGCACCGACGCTTCCGACTCGGTCTTGAAGGGCGCCTACGTGCTCGGCGACACCGACGGCGACCCGGACGTCGTCCTGCTCGGAACCGGTACCGAAGTGGCCCATTGTGTCGAAGCCGCTGCTGCGCTCGCCGCTGACGGCATCGCCGCACGCGTCGTCTCGATGCCCTGCTGGGAGATCTTCGAACAGCAGACGGACGAGTACCGGAATTCGGTGCTTCCCGCCGGAGTTCCGAAGGTATCGATCGAGGCTGGGTCGACCATGGGATGGGCCCGTTGGGCCGACACCACGCTCGGCATCGATCGCTTCGGCGCCTCCGCCCCCGGCGGCACCGTCATGGAGAAGCTCGGCATGACTCCTGCCGCTGTCGAATCCGCCGCCCGAGCCCTGATCTGACCACCTTTCCAATCGCACGAAGCGAGGACCCCCGATGAGCGAAGCAACCAACCTCCACCAGCTGTTCGATGAGCAGGGTCAAAGCCCCTGGCTCGACAACCTGCGCCGCAACTGGATCCAGGACGGTGAGCTGCAGCGTTGGCTGGACCGCGGCGTACGGGGCATCACCTCGAACCCGAGCATCTTCCAGAAAGCCATCGAGGGTTCGGAGGACTACACCGAGGAGTTCGCTTCGCTGCTCGCCGCGGGCAAGTCCGTGGAGGAGAGCTACTGGGGTCTGGTCACGACCGACATCGAGGCGGCGCTGGCACTCACCCGGCCGATCTACGACGAGAGCAACGGGCTCGATGGTTACGTGTCGGTCGAGGTCGATCCGGGGCTCGCCCGCGACCGTGAGGGCACCGAGGCAGCCGCTCGGGTGCTGTGGGACACCATCGACGAGCCGAACCTGTACGTGAAGATCCCGGCGACGGCCGAAGGTGTTCCCGCAATCCAGCAGATGATTGCCGAACGGCGGAGCATCAACGTCACGCTGCTGTTCTCGGTGGACCGTTACCGGGACGTCATGGAGGGCTACATCGCTGGTCTGGAAGCCGCCGAAGGCGATCTCTCCGCCATCTCGAGTGTTGCATCGTTCTTCATCAGTCGCGTCGATGTCGAGGTCGACAAGCGCCTCGACGCCATCGGGACCGATGCCGCGCTGGCCCTGAAGGGCAAGGCCGCAGTCGCCAACGGCAAGCTCGCCTACGTGGCGTTTCAGGAGACCTTCTCCGGGCCGCGATGGGATGCACTCGTGGCTCGTGGCGCACGCGTGCAGCGGCCGCTGTGGGCGTCGACGAGCACGAAGAGCCCGGACCTGCCGGACACGTTGTACGTCGATGCGCTGATCGGCCCGGATTCGGTCAACACGATCCCGGACGCCACCTTGGAGAACTTCCTGGATCATGGAACGGTCGCTCGCACGGTGGACATGGACGTCGACGACGCCCGGGCAGTCCTGGCCGACATTGCCGCCCTCGGGATCGATCTCGACGAGGTCGCCGTCCAGCTCGAAGATGAGGGCGTCATCGCCTTCGAGAAGAGTTTCAGCTCCCTCCTCGACTCCCTCGCCATCAAAGCCGCCGAACTCCAAGCCTAAACACCCCCACCGTCCGCACTCCCCCACCGCATCCGTACCTGGTACCGATGTGGTGGTGAGCTCACGCGGCGTGACGAAGGCCGAGTGCAGCCGCTGGGTCGACGAAGTCGACGAGTGCTGCCCGACTTCCGAAATGCTCGACGACGAGAGACGTGTTCAGCCAGGCAGGGCTGGGTTCGAGACCGAGGTATGCGGGCCAGCTGGACCACGGGTACTCGGCGAGGACGTCGATGCCAAGGTCGAACGGGTTGTGGTGGACGTATCGGATCGCCGTGGAGAGGTACGCCTGCGAGTCGATCCATCGTGAGGTGAAGCGGCCCCGAAACACCGGGCCGTATCGCTCGTACTTGCCGTTGTAGTAACGGGCATAGCGAACTCCCAGCATCTGCATCGCCTCTGCGAGACGACCGGATATCGACCGTGCGACGAGGTGGTAGTGCGTGGTCATCTGTGCGTACGCCAGCAGTTCGACATCGAATGCAGTGATCGCGCGCTCGAGATCGCTCATGAAGCGTCGCCGGTCGAACGGATCCCGAAAGATTGGAAGGCCGTCGACTCCGCCGTTCATCACGTGGTGAATCGCGCCTGGGTGGTCGTTTCGTTCTCTTCTCGCCATTTCCAGAAGCTAGAACTCGCCTGTGACACTCAGTGGTCGAAGTCGCACCCAGCCTCACATTCGTACCTGGTACCGATGTGGTGGGGTGCGCGCTTTGGGTGGGGGTGGAGGGTTGGTTGCAAAATGCAACTGACTGATCTACGGTTTGGGCGTGCCTGACCGATCGACATACGCGGCTGCGGAGGCCGACTCGATCACGTCCGCGCTCGATGTCATCGGCGACCGGTGGTCGCTGCTGGTCCTTCGCGGGGTGTTCCGCGGGCTCCATCGCTTCGGCGAGCTCCGTGACGACCTCGGCATCGCCTCCAACCTGCTGACCACACGCCTGTGCCGGCTCGTCGACGCCGGGGTGCTCGAGAAAGTCCCCTACCAGGAGCGGCCCGTCCGCCATGAATATCGACTCACCGCAGCCGGACGAGACCTCTCCCCCGTGCTCGTTGCGCTCATGCAATGGGGCGACGTGCACCGCAACCAGGACGGCCCCCGCACGACGCTCGTGCACACCGACTGCAACGCCCCGATCGAGAACCTGAACCGCTGCACGGACTGTGGAGCATCCATCGATGCCCACGAGATCCGCAGCGCCGAATCCGTACGTCCGGAGGACACATGACCCACCCCGCACCCGGCCCCGCGCTTCTTGCGGAAGCCGCCGCCCTCCGGGACCGCCGCACCGGCACCCGAATCACCTGGTCGCCAAAGGTCTTCATCCCGCTGACGAAGCTGTGCCAGGACCGTTGTGGGTACTGCACCTTCGCAGAACCGCCCGCTCGAGTCGAAGCCCCCTACCTCTCGGCTGCTGAGGTCCTGAAGATCGCCCGTCGAGGGGCGCGGGCCGGTTGCCACGAAGCCTTGTTCACCCTCGGCGAACGGCCCGAGCTTCGCTACCCGGCCGCACGCGACTGGCTCGACGAGCACGGCTACAAGAGCACGGTGCACTATCTCCATGCGATGGCGGAACTGGTGCTGGCCGAGACCGGCCTTCTCCCCCACGCGAACGCTGGCGCGCTCGACCGCGACGAACTCGCTCTGCTCCGAACCGTCTCCCCCTCGCAGGGAATGATGTTGGAGTCCATCAACCCCGACCTCGCTTGCCATGCCGGCAGCCCGGACAAGACGCCGGAACGCCGACTCGCCACGCTCGAGTACGCCGGTGAGCTGTCGATTCCCTTCACCACCGGAATCCTCGTCGGCATCGGAGAGAGCCGCGACGATCGCATCCGCTCGCTCGAAGCCATTGCCGAGAGCCATGCCCGTCACGGGCACGTCCAGGAGGTGATCGTCCAGAACTTCCTGCCGAAGGCAGACACTCGGATGCATCGCGAGCCGCCGTGTCCGCCAGAGGACCACCTCGACGCAATCGCTCTGGCCCGCCTGATCCTGCCGGAGGACGTACACGTCCAGGCGCCGCCCAACCTGACCGAGAGTGTCCAGGAGCTTCTCGCCGCCGGCATCGACGACCTCGGCGGTGTGTCCCCGATCACCATCGATCACGTCAATCCCGAGAAACCCTGGCCGCAGATCGATGCGCTCGCAACCGTCGTTGAACGGGACGGTTTCGTGCTCGCGCCCCGACTGACCGCGCATCCCGAGTTCGTACTCGATCCGGAGCGCTGGTTCGACGAGCGGCTGCGGTTCGCGGTGACGGATCGCAGCGACAGCGAGGGGTTGGGCCGCGATGACCCCGGAGCCTTCTTCCCCGAACGCACGATGGAGGACAAGAACGTCAACGACGGCGCGGAAGTGGTGTTGATCGGCGATCGGTCGACCGTTTGGTTCTCCGGCGCAGACCAGGTGCCGGCAACGCTGCTTCCGGCGACTGGATCAGCCCGGGGCGCGGTCGCAGAGGTCCTGGCGGGGGCACGGGCCGGTGAGGAACTCGGCGAAGACGAGATCGTCACACTCTTCGAGGCTCGGGGGCCGGAGGTCGCCGCGATCGCCAATCTGGCCGACGAGCTGCGCTCCCAGGTGAACGGCGACGTCGTCACCTACGTGGCCAACCGAAACATCAACTACACCAACGTGTGTACCTTCAAGTGCCAGTTCTGCGGCTTCTCGAAGGGCCCGCTCTCGCTCAACCTGCGAGGTGCCCCGTACCTGCTGACCCTGGACGACATGGCCGAGCGAGTCGTCGAAGCGGCGGAACTCGGTGCCACCGAGGTCTGTCTGCAGGGCGGCATTCACCCCGACTTCGACGGCGACTACTACCTCGACGTGATCAAGGCCGTGCATGCCGCTGCCCCGGACATCCACATCCATGGATTCACGGCGCTCGAAGTGACGGAGGGAGCGAAGCGACTCGGTGAGCCGCTCGAGCATTACCTCGCCCGGCTGCGCAACGCCGGCCTGAAGTCGTTGCCCGGTACGGCGGCCGAAATCCTCGACGATGAGATCCGCGCGATTCTGTGCCCCGACAAGGTCAACACGGAGGAATGGCTCGAGGCTCACCGGCTCGCTCATCGGGTCGGCCTGACATCCAACGTCACCATCATGTTCGGCGCCGTTGAACAGCCGGTTCACTGGGCTCGCCACATCATCCGAACGAGGGCGTTGCAGAAGGAGACGGGCGGCTTCACCGAGTTCGTGACGCTGCCGTTCGTCCACATGGCATCGCCCATCTACCTGCGCAAGCGGGCCCGCCGCGGGCCGACCTTCCGGGAGACGCTGCTGATGCACTCGGTGGCCCGCATTGCGTACCACGGGTGGATCGACAACGTGCAGGCTTCGTGGCCGAAGATCGGTCTCAACGGCGTGACACAACTGCTCCACGCAGGTGTGAACGACCTCGGCGGCACGCTCATGGATGAGAACATCAGCCGGGCCGCCGGTGCCTCCCACGGCACCGCGCTCGGACCGGACGATTTCGCCGAGGCCATTGCACCGCTCGGACGCCGGTTGGTGCAACGCAACACGCGCTATGAGCCCGTCGCCCCGTTGGTGGCCGGGTAGCGACAGGACGCTCGGCTACATTCGCGGGGTGGACAAACTTCCCCGTTATCGCACTGGAAAGCCGGCCCTCGACCAGCGGATCGCCGACCTCATCGACGAGGCGGCGCTGACTGCGGACACCGATCTCACCTTCGAGATGGTGGTTTCTGCGTTGCGGCTCGGCCTCGAGGATGTCGATCGGGCCGACCTCAAGCTCGTCAATGCTGCGCTGAAGGAGCTTCGCTACGCGTTCCACGTGTTCGCCCCCTACCGCGGCGTTCCAAAGTGCACGATCTTCGGTTCGGCGCGCATCAAGCCCGGGGATCCCGCCTACGAGTGTGCGAAACAGTTCGGCGCCGAGATGGCCGAACGGGACTGGATGGTCATGACCGGTGCGGGCCCGGGAATCATGGCCGCAGGGCTCGAGGGAGCCGGCGCCGAGAACTCGTTCGGCATCAACATCATGTTGCCGTTCGAAGCGAGCGCCAACGAGGTCATCGCCGACGACCCGAAGCTCATCAACTTCCGGTACTTCTTCACCCGCAAGGTGACGTTCATGAAGGAATCGCAGGGCTATGCGATTCTCCCGGGCGGCTTCGGCACGATGGACGAGGCCTTTGAACTGCTCACGCTCATGCAGACCGGCAAGACGTTCCTGGCACCGGTCGTACTGCTCGACCCGGTCGGATCCACCTACTGGGAGCGCTGGCGGCAGTTCGTGGTCGACGAGCTGCTCGGCGACGGCCTCATCAGCGAGGCAGACATGGGGCTGATCCACATCACCAACAACGTCACCGACGCTGCCGACGAGATCTCCCGCTTCTATCGGAACTATCACTCCAGTCGGGCGGTCGGCCAGCGGCTGGTCATGCGAATGCAGAACGAGTTGTCCGACGACGTGATGGCCACACTGAACGACGAGTTCGGCGACATCATTGAAGAAGGACAGATCGAACGGATCGAGGCAACCGATTCGGAGATCCGGGATGGCGATCACGTCGACCTTCACCGGATCGCGTTCCGATTCAACCGCCATGGCTATGCGCGGCTGCGGCTCCTCGTCGACGCCATCAACGCCTGATCAGAGCGTGTTCTGATCGCTCAGGATGTGGGCGGCCTTCTCGACGGCCCGGCGGGCCTTGCCGATGCGCTTGTCGTCGACCGGCGGCTCGCCGGTTTCCAACGAGTTGCGCAAGGACTGCATGCCGAGGTCGGCGAGCTGCTCAGCGATCGATTCCAGCCGTTCCCGAAGGTGATCGAATTGCCCATCCATGATCCGGTCACGATAGCGTCTGACCTCCGATGACGACGTCAGTTTCCCCCCGTCCGGTGCCGTGGGTGTCCTTCGTGGCCGAGGACGGCGACACGTGGCTCTTCGACCTGTCGTTCTTCAGCTCGAACTGGAACTGCATCTTCGGCCACGGATGTGCCGGTATCGAGCACGAGATGGATGTCGAAGGCCATCGGGGCTGCTGCAGCTACGGTGCGCATTTCGCCGATGAGGCGGATCTGCAGCGGGTGATGACCATCGCTGCGGCGCTCCCGGAGAACCTTTGGCAGCATCACGCTCATCGGCCAGCGGACACCGACGACGTCGACGCACTTGTCGAGGCGCTGACCGAAGTGGACGACGACGGTGACCGAACCACGCTGGTCGTGGATGGTGCCTGCGTGTTCCAGAATCGGCCGGACTTCACGATGGGTCCCGGATGCGCCTTTCACGTTGCTGCCGAGGCGACCGGAATCGATCCGCTCGAATGGAAGCCCGAGGTCTGCTGGCAACTGCCAATTCGGGTCGAGCACCACGTCGATGACAATGGCGCCCACACCCACATGGTGCGGCAGTGGGAGCGACGCGATTGGGGCGAGGCCGGCGCCGACCTGGCGTGGTGGTGCTCCGAGGCCCCGGAGGCTTACTCAGGCGACCAGTATGTGGCCCGCTACCTGCGCGCCGAAGTCGCCGCATTGGCGGGCGGCTCGGTGGCGGATGCCCTGATCGAGCATGTGGAGACTGGACCCGACGGCGTCGCCGTCAGCCTGGGGCGCCGAAGCGACTAGTCGACGGCGGCCTCGTCGTCTTCGTCGGACTCGTCGGAGGAAGACGAAACCGTCTTTGTCTCCCATTCCTCGGCCAGATCGGCCCAGGCGTCGTGTTCAGGCTTGTGATTCTCTTCCTCATCCTCGCCCACCATGTCCTCGAAGAGATCCTCGAGATCGACGTCGTGGGAACGCTTGAGAGCACGAGCTTCCTCAAACCTGCGATGGCGACCCTTTTTCACAGCAATTCCTCCTGGGTGGCCGACGATACAAACGTCAATACTAGCCGTGAGGTGTGACGCATACCTACCGGGGAGGCGTCACCGCCACTCCAGAGCGCTGCTCGAGGACAAGGCCGCCGTCGCCGTCGAACGCGAGCGCCGCTTCGCCGCTCATGAGGCGCCGAATCGGCTCGCCGGCGAGCTCCGCGCGCCAGCCCTGCGAGAGCCGGGCCTCGGCGTCGCCACGCACGAGCGCTTCGATGTCTGCCCGGGTGCCGAGCAGCGCCGGATCGAGCTCCAGTTCGCTTGCCAGCTGGGCCACCCATGCGGCCACGAGCGTCACGGCCGGGCGCAGATCCGGACGGGATTCGCGGTTCTGTCGGGGCCGGCTCGGCGGCTTCGGCAGGTCTTTGCCTTCCTGGACGAGACGAAGAATGGTTGCGCCGTGTTCGCCCCGGGCCAACCGATCGTCGACACCGCGGACGGATCGGAGCTCGTCGACGTTGCTCGGCCGGCGCTGAGCGACGCCCACGAGAGCAAGATCGGACAGGATGAACCGAACCGGTTGGTCCAGTTCGGCCGCGTACTGCTCTCGCCATGAGGCGAGAAGCCGGGCGGCGCCGAGCGATGGCCCCTTGAGCTGGCGTACGGCCTTGATGCGACGCCACGCTTCGTCGGGATCACGTCGACCGCGTGGTTGGCTTCGCAGCACCTCGAACTCAGTCTCGGCCCAGCCGAGCCGTCCACGTTCCTCAAGCGTCTCCACGAGCTTGTCGCGGAGTTCGAGCAGATGCGCCACGTCGCTCGCGGCGTAATCGAGCTGATCGATCGTGAGCGGACGGTCGAGCCAGTTCGTGAGCCGCGACGTCTTCGGCAACGAGATGTGCAACATCCGATCGTGCAACGCGGCCAATGAGGGCGTGGACATGCCGGTGAAACCCGCGGCGAGCTGCGTGTCGAAGATGGCGCCGGGTACAGCATCGGCCCAGTGGTCGAAGACCTCGAGGTCCTGACTGGCCGCATGCAGTACGGCAACCGCCGGGCTCGCGAAGAGCTCCCGTATCGGGGCCGGATCGACCGCGAGCGGATCAACGAGGACGGTCTCTTCGCCATTGTTGATCTGGATGAGTGCGACACGCGGGAAGTAGCTGCGTTCCCGATGGAACTCGGTGTCGATGGCGTAGCGATCGCAGTGGAGCGAACGGTCGATGAACTCCCGAAAGGCATCGTCCGTGTCGACGAAGCGATAGCCGCCCTCGTCGGTCACTCGGCGCTTCCGGACTCGACGCTGCGGCCCGAGGCGACCCATCCCATCGTGCCGCCGGCGATGTTCACCGTGTCGCGGCCCTCGGCGGAGAGAAATTCGCAGGCCTGCATCGATCGTCCGCCGGCAGCGCAGATGATGTGCAGGGTCCCATCAGGCAGTTCGCCGCTTCTGGCGGGAATCTGTGCGAGTGGGATGTGGATGACGCCGGGTACTCGGGCGTCCTCCCATTCGTCTGGTTCACGTACGTCCACGAGGGTGACCCCTCCGGCTTCCAGTGCTTGGGCGAGTTCGTCGACCCCGATCTCCTGAATACTCATCCCGCCACAGTAACCCGGCCGGGCTCTCAAGCCCGGGTTCGGGTCAGTCGAGGGCGGACGCGGCCGAGTCGGGCAGGTCGTCGGGGCGGTCGGCATCGCGCCAGACGGTGGGATCGGAATCCACGAAGTGGACGACACGAAGCCCCCGAACGAGTCGGCCGACGGAGCGTACGCCGTTGGTGTCCGCCTCGAGGACGGCGCTCGACGACGTTCGGCTCCAGACCGAGGGAAGCCAGGCGATTCGACCGTCGACGAGTGGGACGGCGCATTGCGCGTCGCCGATGGAGCCCACGAGCCGAGCGACCGCTTCGGGCGTGATGAAGGGCAGATCGCACGGAAGGATCACGACGTGTGGTGCCGTGGACGCTTCCAACGCATCGGCGATCGCCGGGACGGGGCCGGCTCCGGGAACCCGGTCGGGCTGGTGGCGGACGGGAAGGTCGGCCATGCGCTCACCATCGCCGCCGATGACGGTGATGCCCGCTGCATCGGCCAATGCGTCAACCGCGCGCGCCAGCATCGTCTGACCTTGAACTTCGAGGAAGGCCTTGTCCTCACCCATACGCCGGCTGGCGCCACCGGCCAGCACGACGCCGTGAAACGACGGCCCGGCCACGTCGGTCAGCGATCTGCGGGTGGCCAGCTCGGGTCGAGCTGACGGAGGAAGAGGTCGCAGCGTTCCGCCTCGTCCGTCTCCCCGATCTCGGCGGCGCGCTGCTGGAGCCCGTCGAGACACCGCAGGAAACCACGGTTCTGGGGGTGCTCCCACTTCACGTAGCCGCTCCCCCGCCATCCGTTCTGGCGAAGGGCATCGAGGCCACGGTGATAGCCGACGCGGTAGGCAGCGTAGGACTCCATGACGGTCCGTCCGGCTTCGCCGAGCGCAGCCCAGGCGTGCAGTGAACGTGGGGCCGTGGCGGCCACGTCGGACAATGCCTGATGGGGGTTTTCGGTGGCCGCGGCGACGGCGATCGCCTCGAGCAGCTCTGCGGGCTCCTCGGGAAGCACCGTCTGGGGAATCCCGGATCCGCCGAACCGAACGTCGTGCGTGCTCACTACGGCACCTGCGCGATGCGGAGGTTGTTGGTGACCTTCGCTCCGACGCCGTCGCCGGCGAGAATGGCGACCTGGTCGCCTGAGCGAACGACACCTTCTGCCGTGGCGACTCGCATTGCGTCGGCAATCATTTCCTCGCGGGTGCCCTTCGACGAGAGGAGCACCGGCGTGGTTCCCCAGCTGAGCGCCAGTTGCGAGACGGTGCGGGGATCGTGGCTGAAGCCGAGGATCTTGGCTTCCGGCCGGAAGCGGGCCATCGAGCGGACCGTGAAGCCGGTGGCCGAGATGCACATGATCGCAGCGACGTCGAGCTCCCGGTTGGCGCGCCACGCAGCCATGGTCATGGCGTCGGTGACTTCGTGGCCGGAGCCGTTGTCCGTCATGCGGAGTTCGGCGACGTTGCCGGCCCAGGCATCGTGGTCGAAGACTTCGTCGGCTTTGCGGGCGATGCGGCCCATGGTGCGGACACAGTTGATCGGGTCGACACCGACTGCGGTTTCGCCGGAGAGCATCACGGCGGAGGAGCCGTCCCACACGGCGTTCGCCACGTCGGAGGCCTCGGCTCGGGTCGGGGCGGGGGCCGTGATCATGGACTCGAGCATCTGGGTTGCCGTGATCACCGGCTTGCCGCCGGCGATGCACTTCTGGATGATCGTCTTCTGTGTGATGGGCAGGTCTTCGATCGGCAGTTCGTTGCCGAGATCGCCGCGGGCCACCATGACCGCTCCCGATGCGGCGATGATGCCGTCGAGGTTCTCGACCGCGGCGCGGGTCTCGATCTTGGCGATGAGCAACGGCCCCCGCGGATGGGGTTCGGTGCCGACCCGACGCATGTCGTGGGCGGAGCGAACGAAGCTGATGGCGACCATGTCGACGCCGGCATCGACCATCGTGTCGAGGTAGCGCAGGTCCTGATCGGTCGGGGTGGCCATCTGGAGACGGTCGGCCGGGATGTGCACACCGGGGCTTCCCGTGAGCTTTCCGGCGTTCACGACCTCGGCGGTGAGCTTGTCCAGGTCGCTGGAGCGGAGTTCGAGCACCAGGCGGCCGTCGCCGATGATGATCCGGTCGCCGATGTGGAAGCTTGCGGCGAGATCGGGATAGTCGACCTCGATCATGTCCTTGGACGAACCCTCGTCGCCGGAGGTCAGCTGAACCACGTCGCCGGTCTCGAAGACGGCTTCCTTGACGAATGGGGCCACCCGCACCTTCGGGCCGGGGAGGTCGGCAAGGATGCCGACGTGCACCCGCTCCTCCTCGGCGATCCGACGGACGGTGTTGTACCGAACCATGGCGTCGTCGACGGAACCATGGGAGAGGTTGATTCGGGCGACGTCCATGCCCGCACGAACGAGGCCGCGTACGACCTCCGGATCGTCGGTTGCGGGGCCGAGACTGGCAACGAGCTTTGTCCTGCGCATGTGTTCGAGGCTACTGGCTCCCTTCGCGGCGTGGCAGTTCTCGAACGAGCTTCTGGGAGATGCCGCGCGCATCGATCATCTCAGTGAGCGATGGCCGGTCGGAACGGGTGATGCGGGTGGTTGGATCGGACAACGCGCCCGTCATGCAATATCGTCTGACGCCACATGCCGAACCCCCGAACCGATCGCCACCCGTACCTGCAATCCCCCGGTCCGATCGCGTTCGCCCATCGAGGCGGCGCCCTGGACGCGCCGGAGAACACGATCGAAGCGTTCGACGAGTCGTATGCCCTCGGGTACCGGTGGATGGAGACGGATGTGCATCTGTCCGCCGACGGCGTCCTCGTCTCCTTTCACGACCACGACCTCGATCGGGTGACCGACCGCAACGGTCGGATCGCCGACCTGAAGTGGGAAGAGATTCGGTCGGCGAGCGTCGGGGACGGCGGCACGATCCCGACCATGTTCGAGCTGTTCGAACGGTTTCCGGACGCTCGGTTCAACATCGACTCCAAGGCGGGGGACGCGCTCGAACCCCTCGTTCGGCTGATCGTCGACAACGGCTTCGAGAATCGGGCGTGTGTCGGGTCGTTCTACGACAACCGGGTCCTCGCCGCGCAGCGCATCGGTGGGCCGGGCCTGTGTACGTCGGCGGGCTCGGTTGCCGTGGTGGCCAGGCGAATTCTGCCGCCGGCCGCGGCTCGCCTTCTACATCCCGGGGCGAAGGCGCTCCAGGCGCCGAACCGCGTTCGGGGGCACGAGTTCGTCACCCGCAGCTACGTCGACGCGGCTCATGAAGATGGCCTCGACGTGCATGTGTGGACCGTGGACGAACCCGACGAAATGCATCGACTGCTCGATCTCGGCGTCGACGGCATCATGACCGATCGCCCCCGGGTGCTGAAGGACGTCTTCGTCGAGCGGGGGCTCTGGGTCCACCCCTGAGCCGGTGGAGTCCGCCGCCGGGCTCAGCTCGGCCGGTAGACGAGCCGGAGATCCTCGCCGAGCGGGGTGACGCTGACGAAACGGCCTCGTTGCACCTCGGCCATGGTGGGAGCACCCTCGCCGCCGAACGCGGCTCGGGCGTCTGCGCCGCCGAGAATGGCCGGAGCGATGTACAGGTGGTACTCGTCCACCAGCCCCAATCGATGGAACGAACCGGCGACCTGGGCACCACCTTCGACCATGACCTGCAGCATCGATCGTCGTCCGAGCTCGTCGAGGAGCTCCTCGATTCCTTCCGACCAGGATTCGAAGGGTGCCGTGCGTCCGCCCTGCGGAGCGTTGCCGAGGACGATGCGCCACGGATCGAGGCCGGGCTGCTGGTCGTCGAGGGACGGCGGGGTGAAGTCGCGAACGGTGAGGCTCGGGTCGTCGGCTCGGACCGTTCCGGCGCCGACGATGATGGCATCGGACTCGGCCCGGAGGCGATGCACGTCGGCCCGGGCCTCGGCGCCGGTGATCCATTTGCTCGTGCCGTCCGGCGCGGCGATTGCGCCATCGAGGGTCATGGCCAACTTGAGGATGACGTGGGGACGGCCGGTCGTCCGGTGGGTCAGGTAGGGGGCGAGCTGTTCGCGAACCGCATCGGCCTCGACGCCACTGACCACGTCGATTCCAGCCGCCTGCAACGCCGCCGTGCCGGATCCGGCAACGAGCGGATCGGGGTCGTCGATGCCGATCACCACCTGCCGAACGCCCGCGGCGATGATCGCTTCGGTGCACGGTCCTGTTCGGCCGGTGTGGTTGCACGGCTCGAGCGTCGTGAACAGGACCGAGTCGGCGGCGAGATCGCCGGCTGCATCGAGCGCGGCCCGCTCAGCGTGGGCCCCGCCGGGTGCATGGGTCGCCCCGTCGTGGATCGAGCCGTACCGGTCGACGACCACGGCACCCACCCACGGGTTGGGTACCGCGCGAAGCCGGGCGGCTGAGGCGTTGGCGATCGCTCGACGCATCATGCTCGATCGCCATTCGTCGGGCCGATCCGACTCAGCCATGGGCGCGATCCGACGGTGTTTCTGGATGCGGGTGCGGGTCGGTGTTGTCGACCAGTAGCCGGACGGCGTGGGGCACGACGTCGGCGATGGCGTCAAAGGTCTCGACGCAGCCCTTGGTCGAGCCGGGCGTGTTGAGGATGAGCGCCTCTCCGCGGGTGCCACAGATGCAGCGGGACAGTCGACCGAGCGGGTTGACGAGCCGCATTGCCTCGGCGAGGCCGGGGGCCTCGCGGTCGATGGCGGCGCGGGTGCCTTCCGGGGTCAGGTCCCGGGGCCCGAACCCGGTGCCACCCGTCGTGATGACGACGCCGTTGAAGTTGGCGCAGAGCCCGGTGAGTGCCTCTGCGACGGCGTCGGTGCCGTCGGGCGTGAGCGCGCGCTCGACCACGTCGAACCCGAGTTCGGCGAGGTGCCCCTCGAGTGCGGCCCCGGAGCGGTCTTCCCGGGTTCCCCAGTGGACGCCGTCGCTGACGGTGAGAATCTTGGCCTTGACCGGTGGATGCGTTGTGCCGTCGTCGTGCATGGGCCGAACCTAGCGTGCTGTCGGGTCAGCGGGCCCGGTTGTGATGCCGGATCACCTCGTCGACGATGAATCGGAGGAACTTCTCGCTGAACGTGGGGTCCAGGCCTGCTGCGTCGGCGAGCTCCCGCAGGCGGGCGATCTGTACCGATTCGCGGTCTGGGTCGGCCGGAGGCAGACCGGCCGTGGCCTTGTGTTCTCCCACGCGCTTCGTGATCTTGAATCGCTCCGCCAGGAGATGGATCAGCGCCGCGTCGATGTTGTCGATGCTCGAACGGCATTCACGAAGGATCGGATCGTCATCCACGGCGAGGATCGTACCCGATCGCGCTGCACATGTTGAAGGTGTGAAACGGACGGTGGGTCATCCGGAAGTTCGAGGCTTGTCAGCCTAACGATCGTTCGGTAGGGTCCTCTGTATGGCGCTGATGACGTCCTCGACGGCAACCTCCGCACCGTCCCCCGAGGTGGGCGACGGACGACGGCGGATTCTCGAAGCTGCGGCCGAACTCTTCCAGGTCCGCGGATACGCAGAGACGTCCATCCGAACGATCGCGGAAGCCGTCGACATGCGGGCGGCATCGATCTACCACCACTTCGACTCCAAGGACGCCCTCCTCACCGAGATCCTGGCAATCGGCATGCAGGCCGTCACCGACGCGTTCGATGCAGCGGAATCGGCGGTCGAGGCGGACGAGACCGGGGCGCAGCGGCTGCAACGGCACGTGGCCGCCCACCTCGACGCGCTGTTCGGCCACAAGGCGTTCACCGCGGCTCACGTGACGGTGTTCCCGTTCGTTCCGGCCGCGGTGCGGGTGGCGTCGGTCGAAGACCGGGATCGCTACGAAGCCCGATGGACCGACCTGCTCGGTTCGATCGCCCCCGAACTCGATCCCTCACAGGTCCGGGTCGTGCGGCTCTCGCTCTTCGGCGTCATGAACTCGACACTCGACTGGTTCGACCCAGCGGCGGAAGGCTCGCTCGACGAGCTGGCCAGCGCGTTCGTTTCCACGCTGTGGAACGGCCTGGGCACGGTCGGAGGAGGAAACTGATGCGCATCATCGAAACGACGATCGATCGGAACGACGACCGCTTCACTACCAACACGGCGGCCTACCGGGCCGACCTCGACACACTCGACGAGCGCATGCGGTTCGCCATCGACGGTGGACGCGGCCGGGCCCGCTCGATTCAGCGACACGCCGACCGCGGCAAGGTGATGACCCGCGAACGGATCGACATGGTCACCGACGAAGGCTCGCCGTTCCTCGAGCTGTCCACCCTCGCCGGATGGGGGCAGGAGGACGACGCGTTCCCCGGCGCCGGCATCGTCACCGGCATCGGGCTCGTCCACGGCGTACCGTGGATGTTCATCGCGAACGATGCCACCGTGAAGGGCGGCTCGCTGTTCCCCGCCGGCATCAAGAAGCACGTGCGGGCACAGGACATCGCCCTCGAGAACGGTCTCGGCTGCATTTACCTGGTCGATTCCGGTGGAGCGTTCCTGCCGATGCAAGACGAGGTGTTCCCCGACAAGGACCACTTCGGCGGCACCTTCTACCGGCAGGCTCGCATGTCCGCTGCCGGGCTCCCCCAGCTCTCCGTCGTGCTCGGTGGGTGCACCGCCGGTGGTGCGTACGTTCCGGCGCTCTCCGACGAGAACATCATGGTCGAAGGCATCGGACGGATCTTCCTCGGAGGACCACCGATCGTGAAGGCAGCGCTCGGTGAGGTCATCGAACCCGACGACCTCGGCGGCGCCGCGCTGCACACCCTCGAGTCCGGGGTGAGCGACCATCGGGTGAGCACCGAGACCGAGGCGTACGGTCTGCTGCGAGAGCTGTGCGGCAACACGAACCAGCGCCGCGTGGATGCCCGGCAGGACTGGCTCGACTGGGTCGAGCCCGAGGAACCGGCGCATCCGGCCGAGGATCTGCTCGGCATCATCAACGCCGATACCCGCATTCCGTTCGACTCCCGTCAGATCATTGCCCGGCTCGTCGACGGCAG
>JAHDEJ010000003.1:175158-214235 GCA_020628865.1 Acidimicrobiales bacterium | reverse complement strand
GCGAAGATGGTCAACGCCGTCGCCAACGCCCGGGTGCCCAAGTACACGGTGCTCATCGGTGGCTCGTACGGCGCCGGCAACTACGGCATGTGCGGTCGAGGCTTCGGCCCGCGGTTCCTGTTCGCCTGGCCCAACAGTCGCATCGCCACGATGGCGGCCGACACGGCGGAGACCGTGTTGACCGACATCCGTCTCGGCGGCATGAAGGGCGCCGAGACCACCGAAGAGGAAATCGCCGAGATCCGCCGGTCGATCCGCGGCCAGTACGAAGAGCAGAGCGATCCCTACTACGCGACGTCCCGCATCTGGGACGACGGGCTGATCTCGCCCCTCGACACCCGTGACGCCCTCGGCCTGTGCCTGGCACTCGCCGCCCGACAAGAGGCCCCCGCCAGCGGCGACCGCCTCGTCTACCGGATGTGATCGCCGTGCATCGGATCCTCATTGCCAACCGAGGCGAGATCGCTCGCCGCATCATCCGAACCTGTCGTTCCCTCGGACACGAGAGCATCGCCGTCTACGCCGATCCCGACGCCGAGGCGCCGCACGTGGCCGAGGCTGATCACGCCGAGCGGATCGGGCCAGCGGCCCTCGATGAGAGCTACCTCTCGATCGACGCGATCCTCGCCGCTGCCGAGCGCTCGGGCGCCACCCATGTTCACCCGGGGTACGGGTTCCTCGCCGAGCGCACCGACTTCGCCGCGGCGGTCATGGACACCGGGATGATCTGGATCGGTCCCTCCCCCGCTTCCGTGGCGTCGATGGGCTCGAAGATCGAGGCTCGCTCGGTCGCAGAACGGGCCGGCGTGCCGCTCATCCCGGGCTACAACGAGAGCCAGGACGACGCTGCACTTGCGGCGGCAGCCGACGAGATCGGCTATCCGGTGCTCGTGAAGGCATCTGCCGGTGGTGGTGGCAAGGGCATCCGTATCGCCCACGCGCCGGACGAGTTCGCCACGGCCCTCGCCGAGGCCCGCACCGAGTCGATGCGAGCGTTCGGTGACGACGACGTGATCGTGGAGCGGTACATCACCCGCCCACGCCACATCGAGGTCCAGATCGTCGCCGACAAGCACGGCTCCGTCGCCGATCTCGGTACCCGCGAATGCTCCGTGCAGCGCCGCTACCAGAAGGTGCTCGAGGAGGCTCCGGCACCGAACCTGCCCGTGGAGACCGAGGTTGCGATGCGGCAGGCCGCCGTGGCGCTGGCTTCGGGTATCGGATACGACTCGGCGGGGACGGTCGAGTTCATCGTCGACGCTGGAAGCGACGAATTCTTCTTCCTCGAGATGAACACCCGTATCCAGGTCGAACACACCGTCACCGAACAGATCACGGGCGTCGATCTGATTGCACTCCAGATCGCCGTGTCGGATGGCGAGGCGCTGCCCGTCTCTGCCACCGCGTGGGACGAGATGCGGGCCGCGGGCCTGTCTCACTCCTTCGAGGCACGGATCAACGCCGAGAACCCCTGGGAGGGGCACGTGCCCCAGACCGGAGACGTCTCGACCGTTGCCGTCGGATCAGAAAACGATGGCGACGCCGTCCGCTGGGACGCCGCGATCGAGAGCGGATCGGTCATCAGCCCGCACTACGACTCGATGGTCGGCAAGCTCGTCGTCACAGGAACCGATCGGATCGCGGCCCTCGACCAGCTGACGCAGGTGCTCGACGCGACGATTGTCGAGGGCGTCGTCACGAATCTCGACTTCCACCGGTGGTTGGTTCGCCAGCCCGAGGTGCGAGGTGCCACCGTGACCACCCGATTCCTCGACGAGACCCCGCTGCCGTCTGCGTCCCCCTTCGATGGATCACCTCCCGATTCGCCCTGGACGACCCGGCACGCTCGCCGGATGACGCCGCATCGATCGGGCCTTGCGTATGCCAGCCCGACTCGAGACGGCTCTTGGAGCGGCGCTGGCGCTGCAGGTGCCGTCGGGGCCGATGTACGGGCGCCGTTCCCCGGCCTCATCACCGCGATCAACATCGCAGCTGGTGATGTGGTCGAGGCCGGCCAGACGCTCTGCACGATCGAAGCCATGAAGATGTTGCACCCGATCACGATCGCCGGGTCGGCGACCGTGGCCGAGGTGCTCGTCGAGGTCGGCCAACAGGTCGATGGCGACCAACCACTGATCACGTTCGACACCCCAGAATCCACCGGAGAGACCCAATGACCCTTCGCAACGCCTACATGACCGACGAGTTGGAAGCGATCTACGACCAGACGGTCGAGTTCGTCCAGAAGGAAGTGACGCCGCACGGCGAGGCATGGGAGGACGCCGGCAAGGTCCCGCGCGACATCCTCCAGCAGATGGGGGCGCTCGGCATGCTGTCGCTGCGGGTGCCGGAGGATCGCGGCGGGCTCGGAATGGGCTACCTCGCCAGTGCGACCTTCAGCGAGGCGCTGGGGGCGTCGACGTTCGCCGGGTTCGACGTGACCGTCCTCGTGCACACCGACATGAGCTCGCCGCACCTGCTCAACTCGGGCAACGACGAACAGTTCGACCGCTACCTCCCCGGAATCATGGATGGCAGCCACATCATGGCGATCGGCGTGAGCGAGCCGGACGCGGGTTCGGACGTGGCTGGCATGCGCACCACGGCGGTGCGCGACGGTGATGGCTGGCGCATCAACGGCACGAAGATGTACATCACCAACGGGGTCTACGGCGACACCGTCATCGTTGCCGCTCGCACCGATTCCGAGAACAAGTACGGCATCTCCATGTTCCTGGTGGACAAGGGCACCGAGGGCTTCTCCGTCGGCAAGAAGCTCGACAAGCACGGATGGCTCTGCAGCGACACGGCCGAGCTGATCCTCGAAGACGTCTGGGTTCCGCAGGAGAACCTGCTGGGAACCGAACATCGCGGCTTCTACGAGACCATGAAGAACTTCCAGAACGAACGGATGGTGCTCATCGGGATGGGTGTCGGCGCCGCACAGGCTGCCATCGACATCACGAACGAGTACTGCCAGGAACGTGCGGCGTTCGGCAAGACGCTCTTCGACCTCGGCGCGATCCGGCAGCGGATGGCCATGAACCAGGCGAAGATCGATGCCGCCCGGGCATCGATGTACCACGCCGCATGGCTGGGCGATCAGGGTGAGGACAACGTGAAGGCGATGTCCGGTGCGAAGGCGTTCGGCTGCGAGGTCGTCAACGAGGTCATGTACGACTGCGTGCAGTTTCACGGAGGCATGGGCTACATGCGTGAGTCGGCGGTCGAACGGATGGCTCGCGACGCCCGCATCCTGCCGATCGGCGGCGGCGCCACCGAGGTCATGCTCGAAGAGGTCGCCAAACGCTCCTACTGAGAGGCTGTCAGGCTCGGCGGTAGGAGAACGCGGTCATACCGTCGCCGGCGAACGTGTCCGGCAGGAGCCGGCCGCCGCGGCCGTGGGGTTCCCACGGTGCCGACAACGGCTCCGGCACGAGCTCCGGCAGTTCGGATTCGATGCGCTGGTCGACCCCGAGCGATTCGGCATCCGTCAGTGTGCACACACTGAACACGACCTGACCGCCGGGTCGCACGAGCGTCGTCGCAGAACGGACGAGGGCGAACTGGAGCTCGGCGAGCGCACCCACGTCGGACGCCTCGATCCGCCAGCGCGCGTCGGGGCGACGCCGCAACGACCCGAGCCCAGAACATGGAGCGTCGACCAGCACGGCGTCGGCGCATCCCGGCCGAAGGGGCGGGTTGGTCGAGTCTGCGGTCATCGGCAGAACCGACGACGCCGTGTCGGCTGCGGCTTGCGCGATCAGCCCGGCCCGATGCTCGTGGAGGTCGACACCGATGACCGTCGCTCCCCGTCCGGCGATGTGGGTGGACTTGCCGCCGGGGGCGGCGCAGAGATCGATCACCAGATCGCCATGTGCAGAGGCCACCAACGCGGCGACCTCCTGGGACGCCAGATCCTGGCGGTAGCCGTCGGCACGCGTGTGCACCACGGCGGCCTCGTTCATTGCGGCAAGCACCGGAACGGCCCGCTCGCCGAGGTCTTCCGTCAGTCGAGTCAGCATCCATGTCGGGTAGCTCAACCGGATCCCGTCGTTCGGCCAGTCGATCTCGGCGGAGTCCCGGCCGACCTTGCGCAGCACGGCATTCACGAACCCACGGGCCCGTTTTGGCGTGGCGCCGACGGTGGCATCGACCGCCGCATGTGCCGGCGTACGCAGGAAGAGCAGCTGATATGCCCCGATCCGTAGCGCCGCTCGTACTCGTGGCTCCACGTCGTCGCGCATCAGATGACGGGCGATCACATGGTCGAGCGCTCGCCGCATTCGGGTGGATCCGTAGACGAGCTCGGTCACGAATCCTCGGTCCCGTTCGTCGAGTTCGGACTCGGTCAGCAGCTGCGGCAGGAGCAGGTTTGCATAGGCGCCATCACGATCGATGCGTTCGAGCGCATCGATGGCCAGCCGACGGGCGGCAACACCGCTGTCGCTCACTCGAACGACTCGCCGTCGGCCTGCGCGCCGTTGAGCCAGTCCTGGGCTCCGAGGCGTGGCTTTCCGGCCGGCTGCACGGTGACGAGCCGGATCGCACCGTCCGGTGTGAGCACTGCGTCGGCCTCGAGCAGCCCGGGTGAACCAGAACCATCGATCACCTCGACCTCGTGGATCTTGAAGCGCTCGCCCCGGAAGGTGGTCCAAGCGCCGCCGACGCGAACGACTCGATCGACCTGCACGGCGGACTTGCTCCAGTCGATCCGTCGGTCCTCGGAGGACAGCTTGTGGGCGTAGACGACATCGCCCTCCTGCGGAGCACCAGCGTCGAGGCCGGCCTCGAGCGTTTCCACGAGCAGCTCGGCGCCGATCACGCTCAGCTCGGCCCACAGGCTGCCGGTGGTGTCGGTGGTGGCCATCGGCACCGTCACGCTGCGATGCACGTTGCCTTCGTCGAGGCCCTCCGCGACGGTCATGATGACCACCGCGGTCTCCGTGTCGCCGGCGAGAATCGCTCGCTCGATGGGAGCGGCCCCGCGCCAGAGCGGGAGCGGTGAGAAGTGGATGTTCACCATCGGGACCTCCGCCAGAACGTGGGGGCGGATGAGCTGACCGAAGGCGACGACGACGGCGAGGTCGACGTCGTGATCCAGCACGGCTTCGACGTCGGTGTCCACGATGAGGCCGAGTTCGAGCGCCCGCTCCTTGACGGGTGTCGGCGAGGTGGAGCGGCCCCGGCCGCGCCGCTTGTCGGCGCCGGAGACGACGATCGGGACCTCGTATCCGGCCTCCACGAGCGCCACGAGTGCGGGCACCGCGATGGCTGGCGTGCCCAGGAAGGCGACCCGCCGGACGGTCTCCGGCATGGGGGCGAGGCTCATCGGACGATCAGGGAAGGCTCAGGCCACCGGAACGGGGCACCTCGATGCCGAGGTCGGCGCCAAGGCGGCTGGCCGCAGAATCGCCGGCTTCCGCCCGCTCGCGGAGGACCTTCATGGCTTCCTTGCGCTGCTCGTCGTCCAACCGCTCGATGAGCAGGACCCCGTTGAGGTGGTCGAGCTCGTGTTGGAAGACGCGAGCCTCGAGCTCGTCGGCTTCGATCGACAGTTCGTTGCCGTCGAGGTCCAGACCGATGAGGTGCACGGTCTTGGGACGGACGATGTTCCAGGACAGACCGGGAACCGAGAGACAGCCCTCGTCGAACTCCCACTCGCCGTCGGACTCGACGATCTCGGGGTTGATGATCGCTTTCGGGTCCTCGCCGGCGTACATGTCGTAGACGAAGAGCCGCTTGCGCACGCCGACCTGCGGAGCCGCAAGGCCGATGCCGGGCTCTTCGTACATGGTCTCGAGCATGTCGTCGACGAGACGCACCAGTGCACCGTCGATCTCGGTGACCTCTTTGGCGACCTGCTTCAGGACGGGGTCACCGTAGTGTCGGATTCGGTACGGCGCGCTCATGTCCTCAGGATACCGTTACGGGGTGAGTTCGGAAGGTTCCCACTACTTCGACGCCCAGCCCTCGGTTGGGTCGAACCGACAGCAGATCGAGCTGTCTCTCGCCGATGTGTTTCTCGAGCTCCATACCGACAGTGGTGTGTTCTCGGCCGGTCGGGTCGACCCCGGCACCCGCTATCTCCTGCAGGAGATGCCACCGGTGCCGGACGAAACAACGAGCGTGCTCGACCTGGGCTGTGGCTATGGCCCCATCGCGCTCACCATGGCCCGGCGGGCACCTGGGGCTGCGGTCTTCGGTGTCGACGTGAACGAGCGGGCGCTCGCCCTCGCTCGCGAGAACGCCGATGCCAACGGCATCGAGACCGCCAGCTTCGTCACCGGTGCGGAGGTTCCGGCCGACCAGCGCTTCGACCTGATCGTCTCGAACCCGCCGATTCGTATCGGCAAACAGGCCCTGCACGGTCTGCTTGCCGAGTGGATCCCAAGGCTCTCCCCCGGCGGGTGTGCGTGGATGGTGGTCCAGAAGCATCTCGGGAGCGACAGCCTGGCGACGTGGATGACCGACCAGGGTTGGCCGACGACTCGTCTCAGCTCGCGGAAGGGCTATCGAATCCTCGAAACGACGGTGGGCACCACATGAAGAACCTCGATCCGACCGGACTCAAGCGCCTGCACCGTGACTGGCGCCGACAGACCACCCAGCGGGTGTCGCTGATTCTCGACTCGGTGCAGACGCCCTACAACGTCGGGACCATCCTGCGGACCTCGGCCGCCCTCGGCGTCGACCAGCTCTGGCTCGTGGGCGCGACCGAATCGCCGAACCACGCCAAGACCAACAAGACGGCGATGGGAACGCAGCGCTACGTCGAGTGGACGGCGGTCGAAACGCCGACCGAGGCGGCTGCGTTGGCCCGATCGGCCGGCTTCACGATCGTCGGTATCGAGTTGGCTGACGAAGCCGTTCCCCTGGAGTCGGTGGAGATGGCGGGCGATGTCTGCCTCGTCGTGGGTCACGAGGATCGCGGACTGAGCAAGGAGATGTTCCCGCTCTGCGACGCAGTCGGCTACATCCCGCAAATGGGCAAGGTCGGCTCGCTCAACGTCGGCGTGGCCGCGTCCATCGCCGTGGCCGAGGCGAGGCGCCAGGCCCGTCAGACGGCGGCCGGCTCCACCTGAACCAGCGTGTCGCCGTAGGCGGCACCGCCGCCGATGTCGGTGGTGGCGTCGTTCGTGAGCCCGTTGGCCGGCGTGCCTCCGTAGGCGTCGCCCACCCAACCCCACGCGATGGCGGCCAACCCGGGTCGGAGACGTTCGGAGATCTGCACCGTCAACGTGATCCGACCGCGGTCGTTGAACGCCGTCGCCGTATCGCCGTCGGCGAGCCCCCGGGCCGCGGCGTCGGCGGCGTCGAGCTCGATGAACGGCCCCTTCTCCCGGCTGTGGTGGGCTTCCAGCATCGAGTACGAGGTGTTGAGGAACCTCGGCTGCTTCTTCGGCGTGGTGAGCATCAGCGGGAATCGTTCCATCAGCTCGGATCCAGCGCCCTCCGGCGTTGGCGTCCAGGTGGGCACGCGCGGCTGACCGATGGCTTCCATCGCGTCACTTGCGAACTCGGCCTTCCCGCTCGCCGTGGCGAAGCCTCCGTCCGCGTATGGCATGAGGTCGTCCGTGTCGCGGATTCGCACGAAGCCGTTGGTTCTGAGCTCGCTCCGGTCCACGTCGGGGTGGAGGGCCAGTTCGATGAGGTCCTCGTCGTCCAGATGGAGCTCTGGCTCGTTGAAGTCGAACGCGGCGGCGAGCCGTCGGAAGAGTTCGGTGTTCGATACGGCCTCGCCCATGGGCGGCGTTGCGGGTTCGTTCCATCCGAGCCACAGGTGCCCCCAGGAGGGAACGATGTCGAGGGTCTCCGTCTGCATGGCTGCGGGAAGGACGACATCGGCGAAGCGGGCCGTGTCGGTCATGAACTGCTCGGAGACGACGGTGAAGAGGTCGGTGCGGCGCAGCCCGGCCTCGACGGCGCCGGTGTTGGGCATGGAGAGTGCCGGGTTGCCGCTCCACGCGAACAGCACGGTGACGGGCGGGTCCATGGTCGGATCGGTCAGCGCCTGTCCGAGCTGGGGTTGCAGGTAGGACCGGCGCGGCTCGGCGGCCATCGTCGGCGGCGAGAACACGCCGTAGTCGACGTCGGCGAGTTCCTGCCACGCCCCGACGCTGCGAGCCATGCCGCCGCCCCGATGGCGCCACGCCCCCGTGAGCACCGGCAGCAGCGACAACGATCGAAAGACGGAACCGCCGTGCGCATGGTGTTCCGCGCCGACGAGACCGCGGATCATCGCCGCCTGGGTCGAGCCGTAGCTCCGGGCGAAGGTACGGATCGTGTCGGCGTCGAGACCGCACAGCGGTGCCGCCCACTCGGGCGTGCGGTCGTTCACCGAAGCAGCCAGTTCGTCGAATCCGACGGAGTGATCGGCGATGTACGCATGGTCGAGGAGATCCTCGTCGATGAGCACGTGCATCATCGCCAGGATGAGCGCCATGTCGGTGCCCGGCAGCGGCTGAATGTGCTGGTCGGCCGCGTCCGCCGTGATGGTCTTCATCGGGTCGACGACGACGATCTTCGCTCCCCGTGAGCGGGCGAGCTCAACGGTCGGCCACAGGTGGCGGTTGGTGAGCCTGGTGTTCGTGCCCCAGAGGATGACCAGTTCGGAATGCTCGAGCTGCAGCGGGTCGGCCCCGCGTGTGGAGCCGTACGCTGCCGCCATACCCACTGCGGCGACGGCGCCGCAGACGTTCCCGGCCTGCTCCATGGCGCCGAGGCGATGGAAGAAGTGGGGATGGATGGCGCTCTGCTGAATGGTGCCCTGGGTGCCGGCGCTCCACCAGGGCAGAATCGTCTCGCCGCCATGCTGGTCCCGTCGAGCGTTCACCTCGGTCACGATGTGGTCGAGTGCCTCGGACCACGTCGCCTGCCGGAACTCGCCTGCGCCCTTCTCCCCCGTCCGAATCATCGGATGCAGGAGCCGATCCGGGTCGTTCACCCGGTGGACGAAACGGTTCACCTTGGGGCACAGCTCGCCCTTGGAGAAGGGATGCTCAGGATTGCCTCTGAGGTTCGTGAGCACACCGTCTTCGGCGGTGGCCGTCCACCCACAGCTGTCGGGGCAGTCGTGATGGCATGTGCCGAGTACCTGAATCGTTCCCATGTCGGAAGTGTAGGTCGAACGGGTCCGCTGGCTCAGCGGTCAGGCGTCCAGGGGGTCGACCTCGACGCGGACCCGATCGGGTGGACGCGGCGTGGATGCCAGGGCGTCGAGCAGGGTTTCGTGGTCGGTCGCCGAGAGGCGCCAACGGTCGTCGTTGCGGAGCGTGCGGACGGTGTCGGGCAGGGCGTCCACGAACTCGGCCGCACCGGCGCCGGAGACGAGCGCCCACGCACCGTATGGCGGTTGGGAGAAGACCATGCGGATGTCTCGTTGGGCGCGCGCCAGGCGGTCTGGATCGCCGTGGAGGGCCGCCTCCAGCACGATGTCCTCGGGCCGGCGTGTCTGGACGACGACCCGGCCCCCGTCGGCCCGCGGCCCCACCAGCCTCGACGCCAGCGTCAGCAGCGCAAAGGCGTCTTCCGCGGCGCGATAGCGGGGCACGGCGAGCTCCTGATCGAAGTCGAGGAAGATGACCGCTGTGGCGCGCTCGAGCCGATGCAGCAGCGCCTCGGTGCCGATGAGGAGGCGGTCGCCCCGGAGATCACGTTCGGGCGTGTCGGCGGTGATCTCGAGCACGTCCCGCTTTGCGAGTGCACGCAACTCTTCGGCGATCCGACCGATGCCGGGCCGGACCAGTTTCATCCGGGTGCCCCCGCATTCCGTGCAGACCACGGGGCGTTCCGTTCCGCACCGGGAACAGACGAGCCGATGCTCCTCGTCCGGCTGCCCCAGCGCAGCTGCGCATGCAGCGCAGGAGGCCAGAGATGCGCAGGTGGCGCAGGCCAGCATGCGGGCGCGTCCCTTGCGGTTGAGGATGCAGGCGATCGGGCCGGGGCCTCGGACCAGATCGACGATGTCGTCGGTGAGCAGGCCCGGCACGTCCTTCTTCCGGAGGTCGACGACGTGAAGATGCGGCCAACCGTTGCGCTCGCTGGATCGCTCGGGGACCAGTCGGCGTTCGGCCCGTTCCAGCGCTTCGAGCGATGGCGCGGACGAGGCGAGGACGCAGGGAACCCCGAGGCGTCGAGCGCGTTCGATGGCGACGTCGCGAGCGTTCCAGGCCGGGGTTCGTTCCTCCTTGTACGCGCTGTCGTGTTCGTCGAGGACGAGGATCGACTGCAGGCGGGGCGTCGGCGCCCACGCGGCGAGTCGAGTGCCGATGGTGACGGCCCCGCCGGCCGCTCGCTCCCACTGGTCGTTGTATTCGGCGACGTCGATGCCGAGGTCCCGCAGCGACCGGGCGAGGGCCCTCCTGCGGGCGATCGTGGGGACCAGGATGAGCGCGCCGCCGAGCGACGCTGCGGCCACGGCCAGGTCGAGCCCGGTGTCGGCCGGGGTCGTCCGAACCAGCGTGAGTGGGCCGTCGAAGGCGGCCACGCGGCCGGGGTCAGCGGCCGGAGGTTGCGCTCGGGGACGTTCGCGCACGGACGGCACCATGCGTGGTGGCGATGCAGCCCGGAGGAAGTGCGGGATGCGGCCGTTCCATCGCCATGCCGCCCACCCGGCAAGCTCGATGAGTTCCGCCGGTGGGCCGACGCCGGACCACTTCGTGAGCGGACGAATCTCGACGTCGGCCGTCGGCTCGACGTCGGTGTCGACGACCCAGCCGGCAGTGCGGCGGCCCGAAAAGTCCACGCGCACCATGGAGCCGACGGCGACCCGGTCGGCGCGTCCGTCGGCTTCCCAGGCGGTGGGAACCTCATAGTCGAAGGCCCCGGTGACCGAGGTGATGTCGGGCTGCACCCGGACCACCCGCCCTTCCGGACGCGGAACGTCCCGCCGCGGGGCGACGGGACGTTCGAATCCTGGAAGCGCTTGTGGTTCCACAGCCGAGCACCCTAGCGCTCGGATGTGACGGCACCCAGTGGCCGCATCGCCGAGGGCGAACGGGCCGGGGTGATGCCGGTCAGAGGCCGAGGGCGCTCTTGAGATCTGCGGCTCGGTCGGTGTTCTCCCACGTGAAGCCATCGCCCGTGCGACCGAAGTGGCCATACGCGGCGGTCGGCTTGAACACCGGGCGGCGAAGATCGAGATCTCGCAGGATTGCGGCCGGGCGCAGATCGAACACGTCGTTCACGGCAGCAGCGATGGCGGCCGGATCGACGGTTTCGGTGCCGAAGGTCTCGACGAGCACCGACATCGGGCGGGCCATGCCGATGGCGTAAGCGACCTGCACCTCGCACTTGCTGGCTGCGCCGGCGGCGACCACGTTCTTGGCGACCCAACGGGTGGCGTAGGCAGCCGAACGGTCCACCTTGGACGGATCCTTGCCGGAGAAGGCGCCACCGCCGTGACGGCCCATGCCGCCGTACGTGTCGACGATGATCTTGCGGCCGGTGAGGCCGGCGTCGCCGACGGGGCCACCGATGACGAAGCGACCGGTCGGGTTGACGTGGACGTCGTAGTCGTCGTCCGCGAACTGCTCGGGGATGACCGGCTTGATCACGTGCTCGATCAGGTCGGGGCGGATCATCGAGTCACGGTCGATGCCGTCGTTGTGCTGCGTGGACACGAGCACCGTGCTGAGGCGAACGGGCTTGCCATCCTCGTAGTCGAAGGTGACCTGGGTCTTGCCGTCGGGGCGGAGGTACGGGACGAGCCCGGACTTGCGGACCTCGGCGAGCTTCTCGGCCATGCGATGGGCCACGTGGATCGGGAGCGGCATGAGCACGTCGGTTTCGTCCGACGCGTAGCCGAACATCATGCCCTGATCGCCGGCACCCTGCTTGTCGAGTTCGTCCTCTGCCGAGGCGCCGGAGCGGAGCTCTTCAGAGTCGTCGACGCCCTGGGCGATGTCGGGCGACTGCTCGTCGATGGACACCATGACGCCACAGGTGTTGCCGTCGAACCCGAACGACTCGCGGTCGTAGCCGATGCCGTTGATGGTTTCACGGACGACGGACGGGATGTCCACGTACGCCTTCGTCGTGATCTCGCCGGCGATCATGGCGACGCCCGTCGTGACGAGCGTTTCGCAGGCGACACGGCTCATCGGGTCCTGCTCGAGGATGGCATCGAGGATGGCATCCGAGATCTGGTCGGCCATCTTGTCCGGATGGCCCTCCGTCACGGATTCGGAGGTGAAGCTGTAGTTTCCTGACACGGGTTTCTCCTGTTGCGGACGCGTTCGACTCTACGCGCCGGATTGAACGTGGATGAGGACTTACGGGAGGGCTCCTCGAACCCGGACGACAGCGTCGAAGATCGCATCGGCGATCACCCGTTTCGTACCCATTGGTACCGCGGTTTCGGTGCCGTCGGCAACGAGGATCGTGACCTCGTTGGTGTCGTGGCCGAAGCCGACCCCGGCGGCGGAAACATCGTTGGCGACGATGAGGTCGAGGCGCTTGCGCTCGAGCTTGCCGAGGGCGTTCTCGCGCAGGTTCTCGGTCTCGGCTGCGAAGCCGACGATCGTCTGTGTCGACGTCTTGCGTTCGCCGAGATCCACGAGGAAGTCGTGGGTCTTCTCGAGGTTGATCGTCGGCACGTCGCCGCCCGTCTTCTTGATCTTCTGACCGGCCGGATCGGCCGGACGGAAGTCGGCGACGGCCGCGGCCATGATGATCACGTCGTGGTCATCGACCGATTCGACAGCCGCTTGCATCTGGGCGGCAGTCTCGACGGGGACCACCGTGACACCGATTGGCTCCGGAAGATCCACCGTGCTGACGAGTGTGACCTCGGCACCGCGCGCCCAGGCGGCCTCGGCAAGCGCATAGCCCTGCTTGCCGGTCGAACGATTGGAGATGACCCGAACGGGATCGATCGGCTCGCGCGTGCCGCCGGCGGTGACGACGACGCGGAGCCCACGGAGGTCGTTGGGGCCGAGAATGCGTTCGGCGTGCGCAACGATCGAGGCGGGGCTGGCGAGTCGGCCGGCTCCAGAGTCTCCACCGGCCAGGCGGCCCTCTTCGGGGTCCACCATGTGAACGTTGCGAGCCCGCAGCGTGGCGATGTTGTCCTGCACGGCCGGGTGTTCCCACATCTCGGTGTGCATCGCCGGTGCGACGAGTACGGGGGCGCGCGTGGCGATCAGCGTGGCCGTGAGCAGATCGTCCGAGCGGCCCATCCGATAGTCGGCGAGCAGCCGTGCGGTCGCCGGCGCAACGATGATGAGATCTGCGGTCTGGCCAAGGCGGGTGTGGGGAATCGGGCTGGTCTCGTCCCACAGCGTGGACTGGACCTTCTCCGATGCGAGCGCGTCGAAGGTGACACGACCGACGAAGTGCTCGGCGCCTTCTGTGAGGATCGGGCTGACGTGCGCGCCGGCGTCGACCAGACGGCGCGATACGTCGATGGCCTTGTAGGCGGCGATGCCGCCGGTCACGCCCAGAACGATGCGGGCGCCTTCGAGGGCGGAACCGTCGTCCGGGCGGGTCATGTGCGGATTCAGCCGGCGTCGTCGGACGCTTCGGCGTCCATCGCTGCCGCATCGGCTGCGGCCTGGGCTTCGGCGAGTGCCTCGGCCTCGAAGTCACGCTCGATGGGCTCGATCTTGGTTGCGGCGATCTCTTCGAAGGCGATCGACAGCGGCTTGCGGGCCGTGGAGGTCACCTGCGGCGGGATGCTGGCGCCGAGGCCGTCACCCAGCTGCCCGAAGTAGGCGTTGATCTGGCGGGCGCGCTTCGACGCGAGCGTGACCAGGCGGAACTTCGAACCCGAGAGTTCAAGCAGTTCTTCGACCTGTGGTTCGATCATCGACGTGTTCTCAGACATCACAACTCCTGTTGCGGGTGCACCAGCTGCAGCGGACAATCGTAGCAGCCGTTGTTCGGGTTTCGGGGTTTGGTTCAGTCGAGCTCGTCGGGAGCCATCGCCTCAAGCTCCATCGTCTCGTGATGCTCGTCGATGAGGGCGCTGATCTCCTGCGCTGCACGATCGACGTCGTCGTTCACGACGTGCACGTACGGGAGTTCCTCGGCGAGCGTGCGCTCGGCTGCGCCGGCCGCCATTCTCCGCTCGACCTGTTCCTCGGTGTCGCCGCGTCCGACCATCCGCTCCCGCTGGGTGTCGAGCGACGGGGTGTCGATGAACACGAACAGGGCATCGGGGCGCTGGGCGGCGATCTGCATCGCTCCGTTTACATCGATCTCGAGGACGAGGTCGTTCGGGTCTGCGGGATCGGGAACCGGCGAGCCGTAGTAGGCGAGGAAATGATGGTCCCATTCGAGGAATTGTTCAGCGTCGATTGCGGCCCGGAATTCGTCCTCTGAGACGAAGGTGTAGGACTCGAGGTCTTCACCCGGCCGCGGATCTCGGGTCGTCCAGCTTCGGCTCAACGTGAGGGTGGGGCGAAGCTCGATGAGGCGACGGACCACCGTGCCCTTGCCGACGCCTCCGGGGCCGCTGATGACGACGACCGCACTCACTGGAGGCCGAGCCGTTCTGCGAGCTCCAGGCGCTCTGCGGAGGATGTGGCAGTCACACGGACGGTCTCGGCGAGACCGATCGCCTCGAAGGCGCGACGTGTCTGGACCTTGCCGATGTCGGGGATCGATTCGACCAGCCCGAGGAGTTTCGTCTCCGCCAGCACGGGGTCGTCTGCGGATTCCTCGAAGAGCGAGTGCAACGACAGGGACCCGGCGCTGACGCGGGCTTCGATCGCCTCGCGATGGTCGCGGACGGCAGCAGCCTTGCGGTGCACGGACGCTTGGGACATGTCCCGAATCTAGCGGTCGGAGGCGAAGGCCGGCCGGTCTCAGCCCAGCATGTCGTTGACGATGGCCTCGGCTGCGGCTTCCTTGTCCTCAGCGAGGGTCACGGCCCGACCGATGACGAGCAGGTCCGACCCGTTCTCGATGGCAGCCTTGGGCGTGGCCACGCGAACCTGATCGTGGGTGTCGCCTTCGGCCAGACGAATGCCCGGCGTGACCTTGAAGAGCCGCGGCGCGTAGTGGCTGGCTTCCTTCACGTCGTTGGCCGAGCAGACGAGGCCGGACATGCCGGCCTCTGCCGCCTGCAGGACGCGCTTGGGGACGATGTGATCCGGGGCGTCCTTGTCGGAGGTGAGCACCGTGATGGCCAGCGGCATCGGGTCGTCGAGCCCGGCATCGGATGCGCCGGCGCGGAGTCCCTCGGCTCCGGCGCGGAGCACGTCGAGGCCGCCCTGGGCGTGGTACGTGGCGAACGTGACGCCGAGTGCGCCGAGGACTCGAGACGCCTTCTCGACGGTCGTGGGGATGTCGTACATCTTCAGGTCGAGGAACACGTCGTACCCGAGGCCGATGAGCGTGCCGATGGCGTCGGTTCCGGCCGCCGTGTACAGCTCGAGCCCGACCTTGGCGGCACCGAACCACGGTGAGAGGGTCTTGCCGAGTCGAACGGCCTCGACGAGGTCGTCGACATCGAGTGCCAGGCACAGCTTGCTGCGAAGCTCTTCGGGTACCTCGGTCATTGGGGGCTCCTTGGGTTGGGTCAGATCGTGTGGGCGGTGCCGATCAGGTCGGCAACCCGCTCGACGCCGTGATCGGCGCACCAGCGGTCGAGGCCGGTGATGATCGACGCAGTCGAGCGTGGATTTGCGAACGTTGCGGTCCCGACCTGCACGGCCGAGGCGCCTGCTCGAAGGTACTGGACCACGTGCTCCGGATCAGCGATACCGCCGACCCCGATGATGGGAAGTTCCGGGTGTGCGGCGGCGACGTCGAACACGGCCCGCAACGCGACCGGGCGCATGGCGGGACCGGACACGCCCCCTCCCCCGCCTCCGAGGACCGGACGACCCGTCTGTGGGTCGAGCACGAGTCCGAGCAGGGTGTTCGTGAGCGTGACGGCATCGGCACCGGCTGCGTGCACGGCACCGGCGATGTCGGCGATGTCGGCCACGTTCGGGCTCAGCTTCGCCCAGCGCGGGACCGTGAGCGACTCCGTGGCCTCGAGCACCGCTGCGGCAGAGTCGCCGGAGTGCGCGAACATTCGGCGGCGGTCCTCGAGGTTCGGGCACGAGACGTTGATCTCGACGGCGAACAGGTCGTCCTGCACGGCGGCCAGCGCATCCGCGGCCTGTCCGTACTCCTCGATCGTCCGTCCCCAGATGCTGGCGACCACACGGGCCCCGCTGCGTCGCAGCGCCGGGAGCTCCTCGTCGATCCAGCCGGCGACGCCGGGCCCCTGCAGCCCGACGCTGTTCATCATGGCTCCGGGCAGGTCGATCACGCGGGGCGGCGGATTGCCATCCCACGGCATGATCGACAATGACTTGACCACGAGCGCACCGAGCGAATCGAGCGGCACGTACCGACCGAGTTCGCTCCCGTGCCCGGCCGTACCCGAGGCCGTCATGACGGGGTTCGGGAGCGGCAGGTCGCCGACGGCGGTCGAGAGGTCGGTCACGAGGCGGTCGTTCCCAGGTAGCTCTGAAGTGAGCGGACGCTCAGCGGTGTGTCCAGCCAGTCGGTCATGCCGTTGGCAGCCGCGAGCGCCGCAGCGCCGGTGGTGAGCAACGGAATGCCGGCCGAACCGGCCGCGGCGCGGATGTAGGCGCCGTCCGCCCGTGGTCCACGCCCGCGGGGGCTGTTCACCACCATCTGGATGCGGCCGTCCTCGATGAGGTCGACGGCATTCGCTCCCGGCTCGGCGACACCGTCGGCCGAGATCTTGCCGAGGCGCTCCGCCACCGTCACTCCGGCGGCTTCCAGCGCATCAGCAGTCCCGGCCGTGGCGACGATCGTGAAGCCGAGATCGACGAATCGGGACGCCGCCTCGGCTCCGACGGCCTTGTCGCGGTCGGCCAGCGAGAAGAAGATCGCCCCGCTTTCCGGGAGGGTGCCACCGGCCGCCATCTGGCTCTTGGTGAACGCGAGCCCCGTGGAGGCGTCGATGCCCATCACTTCGCCCGTCGAGCGCATCTCCGGGCCGAGCAGCGGGTCGGCGTCCGGGAAGCGGTTGAACGGAAGCACGGCTTCCTTGACTGCGACGTGGCCGGTCACCGGTCGGCGCACGAGCCCTTCCACCCGGAGTTCCTCGAGGGTGGCGTTCATCATCACGCGAGCGGCGATCTTGGCAAGTGGCACCCCGGTCGCCTTCGCGACGAATGGCACGGTCCTCGATGCCCGAGGGTTCGCCTCGATTACGAAGACCTGGTTGCCCTTCACTGCGTACTGCACGTTGATGAGCCCCTTCACCTCCAGCTCGGCGGCGATGCGGCGGGTGTACTCTTCGAGCACGCCGATGGTCTCCGGCGAGAGGGTCGGCGGCGGAATGATGCACGCGCTGTCGCCGGAGTGCACACCGGCTTCTTCGACGTGCTGCATCACGGCCCCGATGATGACCTCACCGGTCACATCGCGGATGGCGTCGACGTCCACCTCTGTGGCGTCTTCGAGGAACCGGTCGATCAGTACGGGACGTTCGGCGGACAGGCCACCTTCCCGACCGAGCGAACCGAAGCTCGCCAGCTGTTCCATCGCGGCGGTCAGGCCGGCGTCGTCGTAGACGATCTCCATCGCTCGGCCGCCGAGAACGTACGACGGACGGACGAGGGCCGGGTAACCGATGCGGCCGATGATGTCGAGCGCCTGCTCGGTCGTCGTGGCGGTACCACCGGCCGGCTGCGGGATCTCCATGCGGGCGCACATTGCGTTCCACTGCTCGCGGTCTTCGGCGAGGTCGATCGAGACGGGCGAGGTGCCCGCAATCAGCTCGGCCGGCAGGTCGTTGGCCAGCTTCAGCGGGGTCTGACCGCCCAGCGAAACGATGATTCCCTCGGGCTGCTCCGCCTCGATGATGTTCATGACATCCTCGTGGGTGAGCGGCTCGAAGTAGAGCCGGTCGCTCGTGTCGTAGTCGGTGGACACGGTCTCCGGGTTGCAGTTGACCATGATGGTCTCGAAGTCCGCGTCGCCGAGCGCGAAGCTGGCGTGGACGCAGCAGTAGTCGAACTCGATGCCCTGGCCGATCCGGTTCGGCCCGGAACCAAGGATCATCACCTTGCGGCGATCGCTCGGCCGGACCTCGCTCGTGTCCTCCCAGGTCGAGTAGTGGTACGGCGTTTCGGCGTCGAACTCGGCGCCGCAGGTGTCGACGGTCTTGTAGGTCGGCAGCACGCCGGCGGCGATCCGGGCCGACCGAACCTCCGCCTCGCTGATCGACCAGAGGTAGGCGAGCTGCGCATCGGCAAAGCCGTGCTGCTTGGCCCGCTTCCACGCCCGGGGCGTCATCGCATCGAACCCGATCTCGGCGAGTGCAGCACGTTCCTCGGTGATGCGCAGCATCTGGTCGAGGAACCACGGATCGACCTTTGTGGCGGCAAAGACCGCATCGACGTCCATGCCCCGACGCAGGCATGCTTCGAGCTGCCAGATCCGCTCCGGTGTGCTGATCCGTGCCGCTGCGAGCAGGTCCTCGTCGGACAGGGCGTCGTAGGCGGCCTCGCCGGGATCGCAGTTCAGCCCGGCGCGCCCGAGTTCGAGGCTGCGGAGCCCCTTCTGGAGCGATTCGGGGAACGTCCGGCCGATGGACATGGCTTCGCCCACCGACTGCATCTGCGTGCCCAGTACACCGGAGGTGCCCGGGAACTTCTCGAACGCCCAGCGGGGAATCTTCGTGACGACGTAGTCGATCGTCGGCTCGAAACTGGCCGGGGTCTCCTTCGTGATGTCGTTCGGAATCTCGTCGAGCGTGTAGCCGATCGCCAGGCGGGCGGCGATCTTGGCGATCGGGAAGCCCGTCGCCTTCGACGCGAGCGCGGACGAACGGGACACCCGCGGGTTCATCTCGATGACGACCTGGCGGCCGGTTTCGGGATGGACGGCGAACTGCACGTTCGATCCGCCGGTCTCCACGCCGACGCGCCGCATCACGGCGAACGCCGAGTCCCGCATTTCCTGCAGCTCGACGTCGGTGAGGGTCTGGACCGGGGCCACGGTGATGGAGTCGCCGGTGTGGACGCCCATCGGGTCGACGTTCTCGATGCTGCAGACGATGACCTGGTTGTCGGCCTTGTCCCGCATCACCTCGAGCTCGTATTCCTTCCAGCCGTAGATCGATTCCTCGATGAGGATCTCTCCGATCGGGCTGGCGGCGATGCCGTTCGATGCAACCTTCTCGAACTCTTCGCTGGTCTCGGCGATGCCGGTGCCCTTGCCGCCGAGGATGTAGGCGGGACGGATGACCACGGGGAGCCCGATGTCGGCCACGATCCGGTGCGCCTCCTCCATGGTGTGAGCGACGCCCGAGCGCAGCACGTCGAGGCCGACTTCGACCATCGCGTCCTTGAACCGCTCACGGTCCTCGGCAGTGGCGATGGCTTCCTGGTCGGCGCCGATGAGCTCGACGCCGTGCTTGTCGAGGATGCCTGCGTCGACGAGCTCCATCGAGAGGTTCAGTGCCGTTTGGCCACCGAGGGTCGGCAGCAGGGCATCGGGCTTCTCTGCCGCGATGATCGCCTCGAGAATCTCGATGTTCAGCGGCTCGATGTAGGTGGCGTCAGCGAAGTCCGGATCGGTCATGATCGTCGCCGGGTTCGAGTTCGCCAGGATCACCCGGTACCCCTCCTCGCGGAGGATGCGGCACGCCTGGGTGCCCGAGTAGTCGAATTCGCAGGCCTGACCGATCACGATCGGGCCGGAGCCGATCACCAGGATCGACTTGAGATCATCACGACGTGGCATGGAAGTCCTCCATCAGCTGCTCGAAGTCAGCGAAGAGATAGCGGGAATCGTGCGGCCCGGGCCCGGCTTCGGGGTGGTACTGCACGCTGAACGCGGGTGCCGTGGTCGAGCGAATGCCCTGGACGGTCCCGTCATTGAGGTTGATGTGGGTCAGTTCTGCGTCGACGAGCGAGTCTTCACTCACCGCGTAGTTGTGGTTCTGCGAGGTGATCTCGACCAGGCCGTCGCGGAGGCGCTGCACCGGATGGTTCCCGCCGTGGTGGCCGAACGGCAGCTTGTAGGTGTCTGCGCCGAGTGTGGCCGACAGCAGCTGATGCCCGAGGCAGATGCCGAAGATCGGCACTTCACCGAGGAGTGAACCGATGGTGTCGCGAATGTGGGTGAGCGGTTCGGGGTCTCCAGGTCCGTTGGACAGGAACACGCCGTCGGGCTCGCGGGCGAGGATCTCGTCGGCCGTGGTCTGTGCGGGCACCACCTCGACCGATCCGAGTTCACGCAGCTGGTTGAGGATGGAGGTCTTGATCCCGAAGTCCATCGCGACGATGCGTCGGGGTCCGTCCGAGTCGACTGTGTACGGCTCGTCGCAGGTGACGGTCGCGACGAGATCGATTCCGTCGGTCCCGGGTTCGGCCTTCGCTGCAGCGAGCAGGGCCGCTTCGTCGGCCGTTCCGAAGGCTCCCGGCATCGCGCCGAGGTCCCGGATGTGGCGGGTCAGGCGTCGCGTGTCGAGGCCACCGATCCCGGCGAGGCCCTGGGCCTCGAGAAAGTCGCTCAGATCACCGGTCGCCCGGTGGTTGCTCGTGCGGCGCGCCGGATCGCGCACGATGATGCCTCGGCAGAAGGCTCGTCGTGATTCGTAGTCGACGTCGTTCACGCCGTAGTTGCCGATGTGGGGGTAGGTGAACGTGATGATCTGCCCCGCATACGAGGGGTCGGTCATCACCTCCTGGTACCCGGTCATCACCGTGTTGAACACGACCTCGCCCGTGCTGATCCCGTCGGGGACGGCGACACCGATCGCCTCCCCTTCGAAGACGGTGCCGTCGGCGAGGACGAGCGCTGCTTCCTTGTTGGTCATCGGGTTGCTTCTCCCTGGGTCACGACGAACTCTCCCTGCAAGATGGTGTGGCGGACGCGGCCGCGAAGCTCGCGACCCTCCCACGGACTGTTGTGGCTTCGGCTGGCCATCTCGGTGCCCCGAACCGTCCACGTCTCGTTCGGATCGATCACGCACACGTTTGCCGGCTCTCCGGCGGCGATCGGTCGCCCGTGGCGGTCGTCGATGCCGGCGATCGCTGCCGGTTGCCACGAGAGCAGTCCGGCGATCGACGTGATCGGCAGATCGAGCTCCGTGAGGGCGACGGCGACAGCGGACTCGAGCCCGAGCATGCCGGGGGGCGCCTGATCGAACGGGAACTCCTTGGTGTGCGGCTCGTGCGGAGCGTGGCAGGTGGCGATGGCGTCGATCGTGCCGTCGGCCAGACCGGCGCGGAGGGCCGCCACGTCGTCGTCGCTGCGCAGCGGCGGATTCACCTTGAAGACCGGGTCGTAGGACGCACACTCGGCATGGGTGAGAGTGAGGTGATGTGGCGTTGCCTCAGCGGTGATCTGGAGCCCCTCGGCTTTGGCCTGGCGCACGAGCTCGACCGATTCAGCGCAGCTGATGTGCTGGAAGTGCAGGCGGGCGCCGGTCCGTCGAGCGAGCGTGATGTCTCGCATCATCATGAGCGTCTCGGCCTCGATCGGCTGCCCGGCCATGCCGAGACGGTTGGACCACTCCCCCTCGTGCATGTGCCCGGCGGCAGAGAGGGCTTCCACCTCGCAGTGTTGAGCCAGCACGATCGGCTGACCGCCGGTGATGGCTTCCAAGCCGGTGGCGTATTCCATGATCCGCCACATGAGGGCAGGATCCTGCACGCCGCGCCCGGCGTCGCTGAAGATGCGGACGCCCATGGCGGCGAGTTCGCCCATCGGGGTGAGCAGCTCGCCGTTGCGGCCGACGGTGAGGGCGGCGGAGGGCACGACCTCGCACGGGGCACCCTCAGCGATTGCGAGGACGTCCCGGACGATCGATGGGCTGTCCATCGTGGGGGTGGTGCTGGCCATGGCGACGATGGCCGTGTAGCCGCCGAGCGCGGCGCCTCGGGCGGCGGTTTCGATGGTCTCGGCCTCCTCACGTCCGGGCTCCCGCACGTGCGTGTGGAGGTCGACGAGACCGGGGAGTACATAGGCGTCGGAGGCGTCGAAGACCTCGGACCCGAGCGGCGGCTCGATCGACTCGGCCACCTCGATGATCACGCCATCGTCGATGGCGACGTCGCCACGACGCTCGCCGGCCTGGTCGACGATCGTCCCGCCCCGCAGTACCTGCACGGTCATGACGCGCTCCGTTCTGCGGCGGCGCTGCTGAGGACCAGATACAGGACCGCCATGCGGACGATCACGCCGTTGGTCACCTGATTGAGGACGCGAACCCGTGGGTCGTCGGTGACCTCGGGCGAGATCTCCACGCCCCGGTTCATCGGCCCGGGATGCATGATGAGCGCGTTGTCGGCGAGCCGGCTCGCCCGATTCGGTGTGAGGCCGAACGCCCGGTGGTACTCGCCGAGCGACGGTACGAGCGCCTGGTCCATCCGCTCGCGCTGCATGCGGAGCAGGTAGAGCACGTCGGTTTCGGCGAGAACGGCATCGATGTCGTGGCTCACCTTGGCGCCGAGCGCGTCCACGTGAGGCGGGAGCAGCGTGGGCGGAGCGACGACCGTGACCTCGGCGCCGAGCGCGGAGAAGGCCTCGATGTTGCTCCGGGCCACCCGGCTGTGGCGGATGTCGCCGACGATGGCAATGCGAAGCCCTTCGAAGCTGCGGCCTTCCTGACGGATCGTGTAGACGTCGAGCAGCGCCTGTGTGGGGTGGGCGTGCCAGCCATCGCCGGCGTTGATGACCGACGCCGACGCCCATTTGGCGATCTGCTGTGGTGCTCCGGAGGAACGGTGCCGGACGATGATGGCGTCGACCCCCATCGCCTCGATCGTCTCGACCGTGTCTCGAAGCGATTCGCCCTTGTTGACCGAGGAGGAGGCGGCGCTGAAGTTGAGCGTGTCGGCGGAGAGCCGCCGTGCCGCAGTCTCGAAGGAGGTGCGGGTGCGGGTGGAGTCCTCGAAGAACATCGAAGCGACGGTCCGGCCGCGCAGGGCCGGAACCTTGGGCACGGGGCGCTGGCAGACCTCAGCGAAGCTGTCGGCTGCCTTCATGATCTCGTTGATGCCGTCCGCGCCGAGCTGGTCGATCGTGAGCAGATCCTTCATTCGGCGATGTTCTCCTCGTCGTGCACCATCGTTCCGAGCGCCACACCGTCGAGGGACACGTTGACGCTCTCGCCCCGGCTGGTAGGGAGGTTCTTGCCGACATAGTCAGGCCGGATCGGCAGCTCTCGGTGGCCTCGATCCACCATGACGGCGAGCTGAATCGTTGACGGCCGGCCGAAATCGGTCACGGCGTCGAGTGCGGCCCGGACGGTTCGGCCGGTGAACAGCACATCGTCGCAGAGCACGACGTGGGCCTGTTCGACCGGGAACGAGATGCGGGTGACCTCCGGGACGATCCGGGCCGTGCCGATGTCGTCCCGGTAGAACGAGACGTCGACCGAACCGAGCGGCACGTCGATGCCCTCGATGTCGAGCAGGGCCTTGGCCAGCGCTTCGGCGATCGGAACGCCACCGCGCTCCATGCCGATGAGGACGACCCGGTCGAGGCCATGGTTGCGCTCGATGATCTCGTGCGCCATCCGCCGGGTGGCTCGAGCGACGTCGTCGACGGAGAGGACCTGCGTGCGAGCGACGAACCGACCGGAGGAACGACCGATGGGATTGCTCGATGTCGCCGTCTCGGCGTTCGAATCTGAGCGCATGTGCGCGTCTACCACGGTTCCTCCCGGCCGTATGCGCCTCACGGGACGCACTTCACGGTCGCAAACTTCACCGTAGTGGTTTGTCCTGCGGGTCGCGCAGGTGGACCGACGATTTTCGGCGGAAATCTCCGTTTCCGACGGGAACACGTCGTGCTAGGAAGAGCAGATGCGAGCTTTCTCCCAGGTCGATGTGTTCACGTCCGTTCCCTACCGGGGCAATCCGGTGGCCGTCGTGCACGATGGCACGGGCCTCAGCGACGAGGAACTTCAGCGATTCGCAACGTGGACGAACCTGAGCGAGACGACGTTCCTCGTGCCGCCGACCGATCCGGCCGCCGACTACCGGGTGCGTATCTTCACGACGACCGCTGAGCTGCCGTTCGCCGGCCACCCCACCATCGGGACCTGCCACGCGTGGTTGGAAGCCGGCGGCGTTCCCAAGACCGAGGGAACGATCATCCAAGAATGTGGTCTCGGGCTCGTGACGCTCCGGCACCACGAGGGACGGTTGGCGTTCGCCGCGCCTGAACTGCTTCGCTCGGGACCAGTCGACGAAGCTGACATCGCCCGAGTCTGTAACGTCCTGGCCGTCGATCGCTCGGCGATCGTCGACGCACAATGGGCCGACAATGGCCCCGGCTGGGTGGCCGTGCTCCTCGAGAGCGCCGAGGCGGTCCTTGCGCTCAAGCCAGACTTCGCGGCCGAGGAGCACTACGACATCGGGGTTGTGGGGCCACACCCGATCGGCGTGGCCGGACCCAACAAGATCGGCGTGGCCGGACCCCATGCGGATGAGGACATTGCGGTCGAGGTTCGTGCGTTCTTCCGATCTCGGGGTCAGGCGGTCGAAGATCCGGTGACGGGCAGCCTGAACGCCGCCCTTGCGCAGTGGCTGTTGAGCAGCGGCCGGTTGGAGGCGCCGTACGTGGCGGCGCAGGGCACGGCGCTCGACCGTGCGGGCCGCGTGCACGTGGAGGAGGCGGACGGCGAGATCTGGGTCGGTGGCGACGCCGTCACCTGCGTCACAGGATCCGTCGTCATCTGATCGAGTCGAACGACGGCGATTGGCCGCCGAGTGCGTTCAGGATTGCGCGGTGTCCCATCCGGACCGGGCTCGCGTGGCGGTGACCGCAGCGAGCAGGAACAGGACGCCGGAGACGGTCATTGCCGTGGGCACGGAGATCAGCTGGGCGACCACACCGAGCACGATCCCACCCAGGATCTCGCCGAAGGCTTCTGCCTGGCCCATGAACGAGTGGACGGTCGCACGGGCGTCGTCGGACGCAAAGCGATTCGTCCAGGTGGTGACGACGGGTTCGGTGGCGAAGTGGAAGCCGCCCTGCAGGATCAGTCCGAGTGCCGCGATCCCGAGCACGTTCACCTGTGCGAGCAGGAGAACGCCCACGGCGACGCCGAGCAGGAGCACCGCCATCGCTGCGATCAGGTCGGTCTCGCCGATCCGTCGGTGCGCAGCGAAGAGCAGCGCCGACGCGATGAGGAGTTTCACTGCGGTGATCAATCCGATCACCAGGACCTCGTCGAACTCGGTGGGAAGGCCGACGTCGACCAGCCGTTGGACGTCGAGCCGGTCGATCGCCTCCTTGGCGAGCCCGCCGATGAACACCACGGTCACGAGGATCCGCAGTGGGTGGATGCGCCGAGCCTGCCCATACCCGTCGGTCAGCATGTGGGTGAACGCCGACCAACCATCACCCCGGCTTCGCTCGAAGTTCGTCTCCGGCATCAGCGCGCCGAGCACGACGCCCCAACCGACATAGATCACACCGATGACGACCAGAGCGACGGTCAGCGAGGTCAGGGCGGCGAGTCCGGCGAACCCGACGATGCCGACGACACCGGCAAGCAGCTGGAGTCGGGCTCGACGCAGGATCACCGGTTCGGCCGCAGCTGGCCCGCCGAGTTCGGCGGTGATCCACGCGGTCTCTGCCCCGGTCTCGAACGTGTTGCCGAACCCGATGAGGATCTGGGTGCCGACCAGCAGCATGTACGGCTCGAACAGGCCGCTGAGCGCCATGGCGACACCCATGACGAGGAAGGAGATGACGACCGACCACTTGCGGCTGTACACGTCGGCCACCACCCCGGTCGGAATCTCCATCGTGAGAATGGTCAGCTCCATGACCGTGCCGAGGAGCACGAGTTCCAGCGCGCTCAGCTCGACCTCGGTCACCAGGCGAACGAACAACAACGGCCAGTAACCGCGGGAGCAGGCGCGACGGATGAGCCCACTGACGAGGTAGATCCGTTCCGCGGTCACGCTGGTTTGGGAGCGGGAAGGAGGAACGCCCGTCGTTTCGACGTTGTGGTCGCAACCTCCGGCCATCCGCAGGCGCCGAGGAGGGCGATGGCGGCCTCGTTCTCCGTTTCGCTGATGGCGAACGCTCGCTCGAGTTCGAGGGCGGGCGCCAGCTGCCGAGCCGCAGTGAGCAGCCGCGAGCCGACGCCACGACGACGGTGGGCGCCGCCAACCCAGAAGCCCACCTCGGCCACCTGTCGTTGCCGATCGATCACGAAGCCGATCTCGCCGAGGATCTCGTCGCTGTCGTCGACGAGCACGACGTCGACCGACGGCGATCCGGTCGTCTGCCGGCTCGCACCCGTGAGCCACTTGGTTGCGAGCTCGACGCTGGGTTCCGGTGGGACGCCGTTCCAGCGAGCGATCTCGGGATCGTTCCAGGCCGCGAGCAGTGCGGGGGCGTCCCCGACCCGCCAGGTGCGCAGGCCGGCGTCGCCGGTCGTGTCGCCAAGGAGCGACGCGATCGGCTGCGCCTCAGTCATCAGACGGCCGAACCTGCCCAGCGATCTTCACGAGGATGCCGTTGATGAAGGGTGCCGACTTCTCGGTGGAGTACTGCTCGGCCAGCGCAACCGCTTCCGACACGACGGCCGAGACAGGAACGTTGGCATTGTGCAGCAGCTCCCACACGCCCATTCGCAGGATGGCGCGGTCGATGCCGGCCATGCGGGCGATGGTCCACTCGTCGGCGACGGCATCGACGCGCTCGTCGAGTTCGTCGAGCGTCTCGGCAACGCCGAGTGCGAGGGTGGTGCCGTATTCGTCCGGGTCGGCGAAGCGTCGTTGCGTCACCTCGTCGATCGTGTCGCCGGACATGTCGGCCTCGTAGAGGAACGACAGGGCCGCCTCACGGTCCTCCCGGCGGCTGAGCGAAAGTGGTGAACCGCTCACGCTCGCGACTGATACTCGCCGGAGCGGGTGTCGACCTTCACGACGTCGCCGATGTTCACGAACAGCGGAACCTGGATCGGGGCGCCGGTTTCGAGGGTGGCCGGCTTCGTGCCGCCCGAAGAACGGTCGCCCTGGAGACCCGGCTCGGTCTCGGCGATCGTGAGCTCCACGGACGCCGGCAGGTCGGTGCCGACGATCTCCTCGCCGTACATGAGCACGGTGGCGGAGCGGCCCTCGATGATGTAGTTGGCGGTGTCTCCGAGGGTGGCCGGCGACACGTTGCGCTGGTCGTAGCTTTCGTTGTCCATGAAGACGTAGTCCTCGCCGTCCTTGTACAGGTACTGCATGTCGCGCTTGTCGATCATCGCCCGTTCGACCTTCTCGCCGGCACGGAAGGTGCGGTCGACGGTGGAGCCGGTGCGGACGTTGCGCAGGGTCGTGCGCACGAACGCGTGCCCCTTGCCCGGCTTCACGTGCTGGAAGTCCTGGACCTGAACGAGGTCACCGTCGAGGTCGAGGTGCATCCCGTTCTTGAGATCGTTGGTGGTGATGGTGGGCATGAGAACTCCTCAGGCGGTGTGCAGGTCGACGATGGGTCGTTTCTCGGCCTTCGTGAGGGCGCGGGCGCCATCGTCGGTGATCACCAGCGTGTCTTCCCAGCGGACGCCTCCCACCTCGGGAAGGTAGACGCCGGGTTCGACCGTGATGATGTGGCCAGGGGCGAGCGTAGCAGTGGCGCTGGCGCTCACCGACGGAGCCTCGTGGATATCGAGTCCCACCCCGTGTCCGGTTCCGTGGCTGAACCACTCCCCCAGACCGATGGAGGTGAGGTGGTCTCGACAGGCGGCGTCGATCTCGGCGGTGGGAACCCCGGGTCCAGCGGCGGCGACTCCAGCGGCTTGCGCCGCGAGGACGCCATCCAGCAGCTCCGCCTGGCGGTCGTTCGGCGTGCCCACGACGAAGCTTCGTGTCATGTCGCTGCGGTAGCCGCCCGTCTCCGCACCGAAGTCGACGACCACGAGATCGCCCGGACGTACCGGGGTGTCGCCCGGACGGTGGTGGGGGCGGGCGCTGTTGGCGCCGGCGGCGACGATCGTCTCGAATCCGGCGCGGTCGGCTCCCCGCCGACGCATGGCTGCTTCGAGTTCGGTTGCGAAGGCTCGTTCGGTCGGCTCGTTCGCAAGCAGGTCTCGGACATCGGCGAGCGCGGCATCGGCCAGGCCCGCAGCCGACTCGATCAACGCGATCTCGGCGTCGTCTTTTCGTTCGCGCAGCCCCTCGATCAGCCCGGAGGTCGATGTGGTGTCGCCGGGAAGCGCGGTGGCGAACCGTGCCGCCTGGCCCCAGGTGATGTGGTCGCTCTCCAGCCCGACGACCGGTGCGGTCTTCACGAGATCCACCACGTCGGGGAACCCGCCGGACGGCCCGATGCGTACCTCGACCGGGGCGCCGTGTCGGGCGATCTCGTCGGGTGCCTGCAGCGCGTAACGGTTGTCGGTGACGAGGGTCGCCCCGGCGGCACCGACCACGAGTGTTCCGGCGGACCCGGAGAAGCCGCTGAGGTACCGGATGTTGGACCGTGCAGTCACGACCAGCGCGTCGACGCCCTCGTCTTCGAGTAGCTGTTGGAGCGCTGCGATCCGGCTCATGAGCGGAGTCGATCCCAAGCGGCCCGGAGGACGTCCGGTTGGACGTCTTCGACGATCTCGGGTCCGTTCGGGCCATCGAGGATGAAGGTGAGCCCGGTCAGCGCCTTCTTGTCGCGGGAGAACAGGGGCAGCACGTCGTCGAACGTGATGTCGGGCGGCGGCTGGAGCGGCAGATCGTAGGCCGCCACGACTCGCCGATGCTCTGCCACGGCGGCGTCGTCGATTCGATCCATCAACCGGGCGACCTCGGCCGCATAGATCAGGCCGATGGCCACGGCTTCGCCGTGCAGGAGTTCGTGTTCGCCGACGGTCTCGAGTGCATGCGCGAGCGTGTGGCCGTAGTTGAGCAGCGCCCGGAGCCCGCCTTCGCGCTCGTCGTTCATGACCGCGTCGGCCTTGATCCGGACCGCGGCCGCGACCCGTCCGTCGAGCGGAAGCGCGTCGAGCGCTTCGCCGCCGAGGAAGTGGTACTTGGCCAGCTCGCCGAGACCGGCCCGATAGTGACGCTCGGGAAGGGTGCGCAGGGTTTCGGTGTCGCACAGCACGGCTGTGGGCTGCCAGTACGACCCAAACAGGTTCTTGCCCTCTGGGAGGTTGACGCCCGTCTTTCCGCCGATGGCCGCATCCACCTGGCCGAGCAGTGTCGTGGACACGTGGAGCACTGGGATGCCGCGGTGGTAGACCGAGGCGGCGAAACCAGCCACGTCGGTCACGATGCCGCCACCGACACCGACGACGATGTCGTTGCGGTTGAGTCCCCAGTCAGCCCACTGCCGGCACAGTGTTTCCACTGTTGCGACGACCTTGTGCTGCTCCCCTTCGCCGATGAAGAAGGTTCGTTGATCGCGGCCACTGTCGATGTCGACGCCGATGGATTCCTGGGTCACCACGGCGACCTTGCGGACTCGATCCGGCAGATGGTCGGCCACTCGATGGCGGACGCCGTCGCCGATCTCCACGGGATAGCTGCGATCGCCGAGGTCGACGAGGACGGTTGTGTGGTCGGTCACCCCCGCAGTCTACGGGACCATCCGGCCGGTTCAGAAGACGCCAGAGCCGCCCAGAATCGAGCCGGAGAACAGCATCACCGTGAAGGCGCCGAGGGCCAGACCGGGTCCCATGGGCACCGCCGTCCGGTGAATCGGAGGCGGATCCTCGCCGGGGGCAACCGGGAAGTCCGGGTCGGCGAGGAAGGTCGGTCCGAAGACGCGTCGGCCGATGCCAACGACGATGCCCGACAGGACACCGAACAACATGCCGGCCACCAGCGACCAGATGATCAGGACGAGGCCTTCGGCCACCGTGGGTCGCATCCATCCGAGAAACAGGCCGAGGAGAAGCGCGAGCTTCACGTCACCGAAGCCGAGCATCGCCGGTGCGATCAGATTGGGGATGAACAGGAGCACGCCGTAGGCGAGCATGCCGACGACTGCGGGCACGAGATGACCCGTCCACTCCCCCGGTCCGCTGAACACGGCGAGCAGCACGATGCCGGCCCCGAGTGCCGGAAAGAGCAGGCGATCCGGGATCCGGAACCGTTCGAGGTCGACGGCCGAGACGGCGAGGAGCGCCGAGGCGAAGAGCAACAGTGGGACGAGCGCCCATGCAGCGCCGACGCGATATGCCAGCAGGGCAAAGACGCCCGCAGTCGTGAGATCGAGGACGACCCGGCCGGGATGGGGCTGGTGTCCGCAGGAGCTGCAAGCCCGACGAACCCCAACGACCGGTATCGCGGACGCCAGACCATGGGCGTCGCCACAAGAGGCGCAGGTTCCCCAGGTGCGGCCGCCACCGTCATGGTCGCGAACGGTCTCGCTGACGAGTCGGAGCAGGCCGCCGACAAGGAGGCCGAGCACGCCGACGAGGGCGACGAACATGTCAGTCCCGACGCAGGAACTTCAGCACACTGCTGCGGTCGTCGGTTCCGAAGTCTTCGTCGTCGACGTCGTCGAGTTCCGCCAACGGCGCAAGCTCGTCGACCGTGCCGACCGGCGGCGCGATCGGCGCCGGCTCGATGGGTGCGGCGTCGGGTGCGTACGGGCTCGGCGCCGGGGGTGCAGAGCCGAACACGGCAGCTTGCGTGGGCGGCGTCTGATACGCCGGTTCGCCTGCTGGTGCGGTCTCCATCACCGGGGCCGGAGCGGGCGCAGGTGGCGGCGGTGCGGCGAGGTCGGCCTCCGTCGGGAGGTCGGCGAAGGGGTTGTGGGCCGGAGCGGCGGCGACCGGTTCCGGTGCGGGTGCAGGGGCTGGCGCCATCGATGGCGTTGCGGCGGCTGCTCCCCAGGAAGCGAGGGCGGCAGCGGCATCGTTCGCTTCGGCCGGTGCGCTGGCTGCAGGCGCAGCCGAGTGGTCTGTGGCCCACCCATCGTCATCGTTCGCAGCGGCGGCTGGTGCCGGTTCCGGGGCCGTCGGTGCGGGCTCGGCGGTCGGCCATGCGGCCGCAGGCTCGGCAACCGGCTCCGGGGTGTCCCAGGCAGCAGCCGGCTCAGGAGCAGGCGCAGGGGTGTCCCAGGCAGCAGCCTCGGGTTCGGGCGTGGCGTCCCAGCCGGCGGGTGCAGCCTCTGGGGCAGGCGCCGCCGGTGGTGCGTCCCACGACGTGGGCGCTTCCGGTTCGGCCGGAGCGGCGTCCCAGGTGGGGGCGGGCTCAGGCTCGGCGATTGTCGGTACCTCGGGTGCCGTGTCCCATGCCTCTGGGGCGGCGGCGGGTGCTTCTGCAACGGGTGCTGCCATTGCGGGTTCTGGAGCGACGGAGAACGAATCGGGCTGTGGTTCGAACGCCTCGGCGCCCGAGTCGGTTCCAAAGGACATGCCGGCCGGTGCGGAGGCAGGCTCGTCCTCAGTGATGGGCGCCACCGAGAACTCGACCGGCGGTTCGGGCATCGGTTCGGGCTCAACCGGCGCTTCGTCGAAGCTCGTCGGTTCGGCAACGGAAGCTGGTGCGTCGTCGGCGACGGGCTCGTCGACGACGATCAGGCCGACCCGGGCCATGTCGGCGGCCATGGTCGACGCGGCGAGTGCTCGCATGCCGAGGCTCTCTGCGAGCGCTCGCGAGGAGCAGCCGGATCCGATGGCGTCGAGGGCGCGCCACCACGCCGGCTCGATGGTGACGGATCCGTCGAGCGCGTCGGAACGAATCAGCTGATGTTGCGGCGTCGGAATCTGCTCCTCGACCAACGACCAACCTTCGGCAGTGTCCGCGGTACGACCGAGCACGTCGGCGACCGATTCGGTCGGCGTGCCGTGTTCGGGCGCTTCACCTTCATCGAAGAAGAACGTGCCGTCGAGTTCGCTCAATGCGTAGTAGGTCGATTCGGCGGCGTCGACGCCCGACTCGCGCTCGAACTCGTAGTCGACTTCGGCGACTTCGCCGCGCAACATCCAGTAGGTGGCCGAACCGGAGTCGGCGGTGATGTCGAGACGTCCGGTCGCAGAACGGTCTGCGAGGAACTCAAGGACCTCGGTGATGCCGAGGGTTCTGAGGGTGCCTTGAAGGGACATGGCGAAGTGGACTCCCGTAGTGCAGCGAGTGGGCCTACGAGGTCAATCGGCCCCTCTGAGCAAAATTCAACAGGTTGGGACGCAGAGTCTCAGTCGCCGATTGCCGCCGCCATCAGCGTGGGCAGCGGGGCCTGAAGGCCGGTCCACGAGGTGAACTGGGCGGCGGCCTGTCCGGCGAGCATCGAGAGGCCCCCGTACGCGATCCGGTCGGACTGCCGCGCGGCGGCCAGGAGTGGGGTCAGCCGGGGGTTGTAGACGATGTCGACGACCTCTGCATGCGGAGCGGTTGCGTCCACATCGAAGGGAAGGCGATCGGAGTGATCGGTGCCCGCCATGCCGCACGGTGTCGCGTTCACGACGATGTCGGCGGTGGCGAGCGCAGTCGGGTCGTTGGCCCGGCCGACCTCCCCCGCCATCGCAGCGGCGGCCTCGGCTCGCTCGGCGGTGCGGTTGAGCACCGTCACCGTGGCGGCACCGGCCTGCGCGCAGGCGCGAACGATCGCGCGGGCCGCGCCACCGGCACCCACGACCACCACGTGCCGGCCCTCGATGGTGCGGCCGCTGTCGTGTTGCAGCCCGAGGACGAAGCCCTCGCCGTCCGTGTTGTCGCCCACGAGGCGGCCGTCCGTGTTCGTGATGCAGTTCACCGCTCCGAGGGCCTGCGCCGCGTCGGTCAAGGCGTCGAGGTGCGGGAGGACGAGTTCTTTGTGCGGCATCGTCACCGAGAGACCACGAAGACCGAGGGTGCGCATCGCATCGACCGCCGCCTCGGTGTCCGTCGGCGCGACCGGGAACGCGACGTACACCAGGTCGGCACCGGTCGCCTCGGCTGCCGCCGTGTGAATGGCTGGGGACCGCGAGTGCGTGACGGGCCAACCGATCACTCCGGCGAGCAACGTGTGCCCGGAGGTCAGCAGAGGCCCTTTTCGATGCAGATCGCCTTGGCTGCCTGGAACTCGGCGTCCGTCTCGGCGAACGTGTGACTGCCGTCCTCACCGGTGAGGACGTAGTAGAACCACGGTCCCGCTTCCGGGTTGAGCGCTGCACGGATCGAGGATTCGCTGGGCGACGCGATCGGCGTTGGCGGCAGATTGATGTTGTCGAGGTTTCGCGTGTTCCACGGCGACGTGCTCGCCAGGTCGTCCACGGTGAGGTCGGCGCAGGACTTCTGTGCGGCGTAACAGGAGGTGGCGTCGATGCCGAGGCTCCAGCGGTTCGCGAGCCGGTTGTAGATCACGCGCGAGATACGACCTTGATCCTCGGGGATTCGGTACTCCTCCTCGATGAGCGATGCGATGATCAGCACCTGATAATCGCTGAGTCCGAGTTCGTCGATGATGGGCGACCGTCCGGCGCTTTCGGCCTCGATGAACTTCTGCTCCATCGTGTCCGCCATGCGGATCAGGATGTCGAGCGTGTCGTCGGCCTTCTTCTCATCGATCTGGTAGGTGGCCGGGAAGAGCAGCCCCTCCTTGCCACTGCCCGTCGGGTCCGGGGACTCCGGGAACGGGCCGGCGGGAACGCCTTCGATGCCGACGCTCACCAGGGTCGCCTGCAGGTCACGCTCGAGGTCGGCGCGGCTGAAGGCCGGGTTCTCCCGAGTCAACACGGAGATCATCTGATCGAGCGTGAGACCCTCGGGAATCGTGATGGAGAAGAACTGCGGTGGCAGCGGGCCCACACCGTCCAGACAGGCGAGCGCTTCGTCGAACGACATGTCGGTCTGCAGACAGGAGTAGTCGCCGGCCTGGAACTCACCGTCGAAGTTGTCGCCCAACCAGTACCGGAAGAGCGTCGGGTTCGCGATGACGCCCTCGGCGAAGAGGCCCTGTGTGACGTCGTTGGCGGTCGCCCCGGATGGAATGGCGAACTCGACGGAGGCGCCCGGTTCGCCCGGCGGGTCGATCTGGTCGTCGTACCAGCCGGTGACGCGTGTGAAGACGAACGAGACGGCGAGCCCGAGCACGAAGGCCACGGCGAGAAAGCGGAAGAGGGGTCCGGTGCGTCGGGGCATGCGAACCCAGTCGCGACGGTCGATGACCTCTCGGGGCTCGACGACGGGGTCCTCGAACACGGAGACGGTTGGCGTGGGCTCCAGTACCGCAGGCACGGCTTCGCCGAAGACATCGTCGTGCGGCTCGGAGAACAGCGACGTGGGCGCCCCTGCAGGCGCGGCACCGCTGGCTGCGGGCACCCGAGCCTCCTGCGGCTGTCGTTGGGGTTGCGGCCTCGGCCGGGGGCCCGGCTTCGGGCGCTCCAGGCCGTCGCCGTTCGGGCGCGGACCGGGGGGCGTGCGATTCGGATCCACGGGCACGGTCCCGAACCGGCTCAACAGCCGATCGACCCCGGACGCCTCCGGCTCGTCGTTTCGCTCGTCAGTCATCGTGTGTGGACTCCATCCAACCCTGCAGGATCACCGCCGCGGCAACCATGTCCACCACGTTTCGCTGCTCCCGGGCCGAAAGGTTCTGCTCCGACAGCGAACGATGAGCGGTGACACTGGTCAGGCGCTCATCGTAGGTGACGATGGGGGCCGCAAGGGTGGCACCCAACCGACGAATCTCCTTCTCGACGAACCCGACCGTGGCGCCCTTTGAGCCGTTGAGATGCAAGGGCAGGCCCGCCACGATGATGGAGATCTCCCATTCCTCGATCAGATCCGCCAGCTGCCGGTCGGCCTTCTGTCGGTCTCGTCGGTCGATGACTTCGAGGGGCGTGGCCACCGTGCGGGCATCGTCGCTCACCGCCACGCCGATGCGGACGGTGCCGAGGTCGAGCCCGAGGGCTCTCCCCGGTCGGTCGGTCATGTCAGCCGATTCCGGCAGCGGCCCGGATGAGGTCGAGGGCTGCATCGAGCTGTTCGGGGTCGCGGCCACCGGCGACCGAGACATCGGGGCTCTTCTTGCCGCCACCGCCGACGAGCTTTGCGGCATCGGCGATCCACTCCCCTGCGTGCAGGGGCGAGTCGTCCGTGACGGCGGCAACGAGTGCGACGCCACCGGCTTCGAGCGCTGCGCCGAGCGCCACGCCGGTGGCTCCCTTGTCTCGAATGGCGAGTGCGAGGTCGCGCAGCGAGTCCCGATCGAGGTCGTCGATGCGGGCGATCACCACGCCGTCGACGGCGCCGGCAGCCAGGTCGTCGGCTCGGCCCACCGCGGAGGCGCGCTTCGCTTCGGCCAGTTCTTTGCGGAGGTCCGCGAGCTCCGTCATCCGACGTTCGATGCCCATGAGGACGTCGTCCACCGGGACTCCGACGAGGTCAGCGGCCTTGGCGATCGTGGTTTCCTCGTCGCGGAGGATGTCGATCGTCGCCGTCCCGGTCACGGCCTCGACCCGTCGGATGTTCGAACCGATCGAGCTCTCCGACAGGATCTTCAGCGGGCCGATGTCGCCAAGGGCGGACACGTGGGTGCCGCCGCACAGTTCGACCGAGTTGGGGCCGGCGTCGAGCACGCGTACGACGTCGCCGTACTTGTCGCCGAAGAATGCGATAGCGCCACGTTCACGGGCGGCGTCCATCGACATTTCGACGTGCTCGGTGGTCGGGTTCGAGAGGACGTCGGCGTTCACCAGATCTTCGATCTCGCGGATCTGGTCCTGCGTGACGGATTCGAAATGGCTGAAGTCGAACCGCAGACGGTCGGGGCCGACCCACGAACCCTGCTGCTGGACGTGATCGCCCAACACCCGACGCAATGCGGAGTGGAGCAGGTGGGTGCCCGTGTGGTTGCGGCGGATGGCATCACGGCGAGCGACGTCGATCGTGGCGGTGACCATGTCGCCGACAGCCAGCGCAGCGGGCGCTCCGTCGACATGGTGCAGGTGTAGCCCGGGCACGCCGTACGTGGTGTCGGTGACGGTCACGGTGCCGTTCGGGCCGGCAATGGTGCCGATGTCGCCGATCTGGCCACCGGATTCGGCGTAGAAGGGTGTGCGGTCGAGGACGACGCCCTCGTCGCCGGCCCAGAGCACGGATGCGGTGACATCGATCAGTTCGTCACGTCCGACGAACTCGGTCGGGCCGTTGGCCTCAGCGAGCGAAGCGAACTGCGACACGTCGACGGCGCCGCCCTTGGCCTTCTGATCGGCGCGGGCCCGGGTGCGCTGTTCTTCCATCGCGGCCGTGAAGCCGTCCGTGTCGACCTCGCCGCCGCGCTCGGCCACGATCTCTTCGGTGAGTTCGAGGGGGAACCCGAACGTGTCGTGGAGCTTGAAGGCGACGTCGCCCGGGAGCGCACTGCCGGAATCGAGCTGGGCCATCTCGGAATCGAGAATGTTCAGGCCGGTCTCGATCGTCTGACGGAAACGGATCTCTTCGCGCTCGACGATGTCCCGGATCTTGGACTCGTTCTCGCGGACCTCGGGATAGTCGTCGCCCATGATCTCGACCACGGTCGAGACGAGTTCGGGCAGAACGGGGTCTTGCACGCCGAGGAGGTAGGCGTGGCGGATGGCGCGTCGCATGATGCGGCGCAGCACGTAGCCGCGGTCCTCGTTGGACGGGAAGACGCCGTCGTTGATCATGAAGGTGGTCGAGCGGGCGTGATCGGCGAGGATGCGCAGCGACACGTCGGTCTTCGGGTCGTCGCCGTCGGCGACTCCGGAGAGCTGCGAGGCCTTCGCCAGCAGCTTCACGAACTCGTCGGTCTCCCAGACGGACCCGACACCCTGCAGGACGGTCAGGATGCGTTCCAGGCCGGCGCCGGTGTCGATCGAGGGTTTCGGCAGCGGGATCTGTTCGCCGTCCGGCTGCTGATCGAACTGCATGAACACGAGGTTCCAGATTTCGACGTAGCGAGCATCTGCCTCGGGGTTCTCGGGGCCGCCCTCCGGGCCGTACTCCGGGCCCAGGTCGAAGAAGATCTCGGAGCAGGGGCCGTTCGGGCCGGTGTCGGCCATGCGCCACCAGTTGTCTTCGTCCAGGCGCTGGATGCGATCGCGCGGGACGCCCACCTTCGTCGCCCAGATCTCTTCGGCTTCGTCGTCGGTGAGGTGACAGGTGATCCAGAGCCGGTCCTTGTCGAGCCCGAACACTTCGGTGAGCAGCTCCCAGGCGAACGGGATGGCGTCCTCCTTGAAGTAGTCACCGAAGCTGAAGTTGCCCATCATCTCGAAGAACGTGAGATGGCGGGCCGTGCGACCGACCTCGTCGAGGTCGTTGTGCTTGCCGCCGGCGCGGACACACTTCTGCACGGTGGTGGCTCGCTTGTACGGCGCCACCTCAGTGCCTTGGAAGAAGGGCTTGAACGGCACCATGCCCGAGTTGGTGAACAGCAGGGTGTCGTCGTGGGGGATGATGCTCGCCGATGCGACGGCTTCGTGGCCGCGAGAGGTGAAGAATTCGGTGAATCGGCGACGTACTTCTTTTGCATCCATGGGACGCAGAGTCTATCGCTGCGGATTCGCGGCTGGTCGGCTCGGTGTCAGCTTCGGACGCGTCGAGCCCGTTCCCGGATTCTGCTGAGCGTCGAGTCTTCGGCCAGGCCGCCGTCGAGCAGTTCGAGCGTGGGCGGTTCCGGGGCCGTGTCGGTCAGATCGATCTCGGGGCGAACCTGGCGCCAGGCCTTCTTCGCCTGCTCTGCGGCCGGGTTGCTCGTCGCCTTCTCGAAGGCGCGGCCCGACGCTTCGGTGACCCGGTTCGTCACCTCGTTGCGAATGGCTGCGGGCAGCATCTTCTCGGCCGTGCGCCTCACTTTGCGCTGCATCCACCAGCTCGACGCAGCGCCAGCGGCGTAGCCGCTACTCATCCAGAACAGTCGTTTCGGCATCTTCTCCGCCTCGATCCTTCTTCCAGCGGTCCCATCGGGCCGGCTCGGCGCCGTGACCCGATGGTTTGTAGTACACCTGATCCGCGACCTCCGCGGGGCGATACTCCTGGGCAACCCATCCTGCCTCATGTGTGTGGGGGTACGCGTAGCCGGTTCCGTGGCCCAGGCCGGCGGCTCCCTGGTAGTGCGCATCACGCAGGTGTTTGGGTACCTCTCCGGTGCCAGCACCCCGGGCCGCTTCCTTCGCGGCGAAGATCGCCGTCGTCACCGTGTTGGACTTCGGAGCGGTGGCGAGATGGATGACGGCCTGGGCGAGGTTGAGCTGAGCTTCGGGGAGGCCCACGAACTCGACGGCCCGCGCTGTTGCGTCGGCGATGATGAGCGACATGGGGTCGGCCATGCCGATGTCCTCCGACGCCAGGATGACGAGGCGACGGGCGATGAACCGGGCCGACTCCCCCGCATCGAGCATTCGGGCGAGCCAGTAGAGGCCGGCGTCGACGTCGCTGCCCCGGATGCTCTTGATGAATGCGCTGATGACGTCGTAGTGATCATCGCGGCCGTAACGGATGGCCTTCGTGCCCAGCGCAGCTTCGATGTGATCGAGTTCGATTGCGCTCTGCTGCTGCTTGGCGATGGCCGCCGCGACGCCGAGGGCGGTGAGCACCTGGCGTCCGTCGCCGCCGCTGCGGTCGATCAACAGCTGTACGGCGTCCTCGGAGGCGCTGATGGACTCGGCGTCGAGGCCGCGCTCGATGAGCCCGTGGAGCGCCTCGGGCCCGAGCGGTTCCAGCCGGAAGAGCGTGGATCGGCTGCGGAGGGCGGCATTGACCTCGAAGTTCGGGTTCTCGGTGGTGGCACCGATGAGCGTGATGAGTCCGTTCTCGACACCGGGGAGGAGGGCATCCTGCTGCGACTTGTTGAATCGGTGCACCTCGTCGAGGAACAGGATGGTGCCCTGCCCGTGTTGGCCGAGCCGATCGGATGCCTGTGCGAGCACCTGGCGCACGTCCTTGACGGACGCGCTCACGGCCGAGAGCTGCTCGAACCAGCGCTCCGTGGTTCGGGCGATGACGCGGGCGAGGGTGGTCTTGCCGGTGCCTGGCGGGCCCCAGAAGATGACGGAGCCGAGCGTGTCGCTCTCGATGAGGCTGCGCAGCGGCCGGCCCGGGGCCAGCAGGTGTTCCTGGCCGACGATGTCGTCGAGCCGGATCGGGCGCAGCCGGTCGGCCAGCGGCGCACTCTGTTGTTGGCGAACCTCGGCGGCAGCAGCGAACAGGTCAGTCACGCCCCGACCCTATCCGCCCTCCCGCTCTCAGGTGCCT
>JAHDEJ010000003.1:173498-175058 GCA_020628865.1 Acidimicrobiales bacterium | reverse complement strand
CCTAACCGTGCCTTAGGTGCCAGGCACCTCGTGCCCAAAACGGGGAGAAATCAGCGTCTCGGCCGCCGGACAGCGATGCGAGGTGCCAGGCACCTCTCACCAGCCGTGGGTCTGGAGGAAGGCGATCATCGCATCGGTGGTCACGGTGAAGGCGGGATCGTCGTTGAAGAACCCGTGGTCGCCCTCGTCGAACGCCTCCAGTTCGCACCGCTCCACGGCAGTGCAGAACCCTTCGGCCGAGGAGAACGGCACAATCGTGTCCTGGCGGCTGTGGAACACGATGACCGGTTCGTCCTGCACGAATGCTGCGCTTGCCGGGCCGACGGCTGGGTTGAACAGCACGAGTGCATCCGATTGCTCCCGTGCACCAGCTTCGACGGCCAGCGTTCCACCGGCGGACGAGCCGGCGAGTGCGAGTCGGGCCGGGTCGACGCCAAACCGCTGTGCGTTCGCTCGAACGACGGCCAGCGCGTTGGCGCCGTCCAGGATTGCATCGGCTCGCGTCGTGCCTTCGGCCGTGACCCGGTACTCGACGACGATCCCCACGATGCCCGCTTCGGCTGCGGCGCGTGCCTGTCGCTCGAACTGTTCGACTCGGGTGGTACGGAATCCCCCTCCGTGGAAGAACAGGACGGCGCCTGGCACGGCAGCATCGTCCGCCGGTCGGAAGATGTGGAGGTGAAGATCGCGTTCGTCCGTCGACTTGTAGATCTCGACCTCGGCGCCGAGGTCGACGTCTGGCCAACCGGAGACATCAGTGTCGCTCCCGAGGGCCCCGCAGGCAGTCAGTGCTGCGAGCGCAAGGATCAGGAGGACTCGGGACACGACGCCAAGGTTGGCATGTGGTGGCCGGCAGCGGCCGTCAGCGTGGACCGAACTCGGCGAGGTAGGCGTGCATCCGGTCGACCATCTCGTCGGAGAGGTCGGCGTGCTCGATGATCTCTTGCACGGTCACGATGGCGCACGTCGGCATGGCGAAGTCCTCGCTCACCTGCACAAGCGCTGCCTTGTCGCCGGTGCCTCGCTCCATGCGATCCACAGAGACGATCAGGCCGGCCAGCGATGTGTCGGCGGCCGCCTGCAGGATCGGCACGGTTTCACGGATCGAGGTTCCTGCGGTGGTGACGTCTTCGATGATGAGGACGCGGTCGCCGTCGGCGAGCGGGTGCCCCACCAGGACGCCGCCCTCGCCGTGGTCCTTGGCTTCCTTGCGGTTGAACATGAAGCCGACGTCCTGGCCCCGGGCGGCGAGCGCTCCTGCGGTCTCCACCGCCAGCGGAATGCCCTTGTAGGCCGGGCCGAACAGGACGTCAAAGTCGGCGCCGAAGTTCGATTGGATGGCGTCGGCGTAGAACTCGCCGAGGCGCCGAATCTGCCCGCCCGTCCGGTACTTGCCGGTCTGGACGAAGTAGGGCGTGGGCCGACCGCTCTTGGTGACGAAGTCCCCGAAGGTGAGGACCTCGCAGTCGATCATGAAGTCGATGAAGTCTCGCTTGTACTGCTCCACGAGTGCGGATCCTATCCCCTCACCCTCTGCGGCCGCCCACTCACATCCGTACC
>JAHDEJ010000003.1:0-173398 GCA_020628865.1 Acidimicrobiales bacterium | reverse complement strand
ACGAGTGCGGATCCTATCCCCTCACCCTCTGCGGCCGCCCACTCACATCCGTACCTGGTACCGATGTGAGGGGCTGAGCGCGGAGAGTGGTTGGTCGTGGTGTCGTCAGTCCTGGCGGGGAAGGACGCGGAGGCCGAGTTCGTCGAGCTGGGCCGGATCGATGGGGCTCGGCGCGTTGGTCATCGGATCCGAGCCGCTCTGGGTCTTCGGGAACGCGATGACCTCACGGATGTTCTCCTCGCCGACGAGCAGCGCCGTGAGCCGGTCGATGCCGAAGGCGAAGCCACCGTGTGGCGGGGCCCCGTACTTGAACGCGTCCAGCAGGAAGCCGAACTTGGCCTGCTGTTCCTCCGGGCCGATACCCAGGATCTCGAAGATGCGAGCCTGCACGTCGGATCGGTGGATTCGGATGCTGCCCGAACCGAGCTCCCAGCCGTTCAGCACGAGGTCGTAGGCCTGCGAGCGAATGTCGAGCCATTCGTCGCCCTGTGCGGTGTTCAGCATCTCGACGTCGTCGGGGTGCGGCATCGTGAACGGATGGTGGGCGGGAATCGGGTTGCCGTCGATGACCTCTTCGAACAGCGGGAAGTCGGTGATCCACAGGAAGTTGAAGCCACCTTCGTTGACCGGCGGACGACCGAGCTCCAGGCGGAGCAGCCCGAGGACCTTGTTGGCCACTCGACGCGAATCGGCGATGAGGAAGACCATGTCGCCCGAGGAGGCGCCCAGGCGCTCCTGCACACCGGCGATCTCGGCTTCGCTCATGAACTTCGTGAGCGCACCTTCGAGGCCCTCGTCGCGGACACGGAACCAGGCGAGGCCCTTGGCGCCCCAACGCTTTGCCTTGTCGGTCAGGTCGTCGATGGCGTTCCGGCCGAGCTCATCGGCGCCGCCGGGCATGCAGATGCCCTTGACGACCGGCGTCTGGAAGACCTTGGATTCGGTCTCGCCGAACAGATCGGTGATGTCGTTCAGTTCCATGCCGAAGCGCACGTCGGGCTTGTCCGAGCCGTAGCGCTCCTGGGCTTCCTGCCAGGTCATGCGGGGAATCTCGGCGGGGCGCTCGCCCGAGACCGCTTCGGTGGCGTCGGCGACGGCTTCGCTGATGAACGCGAAGACGTCCTCCTGATCGACGAAGCTGGCTTCGGCGTCGAGCTGCATGAACTCGAACTGTCGATCGGCGCGCAGATCCTCGTCTCGGAGGCAGCGGGCGATCTGGTAGTACTTGTCCATTCCGCCGACCATCGACAGCTGCTTGAAGAGCTGCGGGCTCTGCGGCAGCGCGTAGAAGTCGCCCGGATGGATGCGACTCGGCACGACGAAATCGCGTGCGCCTTCCGGAGTCGACGCGATGAGCATCGGCGTCTCGATCTCGACGAAGCCCTGCTTCTCCATCGCGCCACGGATGGCACTGTTGACCTTCGCCCGGGCACGGAGGTTGCGCTGCATTTTGTCGCGGCGCAGGTCCACGTAGCGATGACGGAGACGGATGTTCTCGTCGACGTCGGTGCGGTCGTGCATCGGGAACGGCGGCGGCTCGGCCTCGTTCAGGATCTCTACCGTGGTGTCGGCGATCTCGATCTCGCCGCTGGCGAGGGCGTCGTTGACCATGCCGTCAGGGCGGGCCCGAACGGTGCCGGTGACGGCGAGGACGTATTCGCTGCGGGCGTCGACCTTCTGGTCGACGACGACCTGCACGACGCCGGTGTGATCCCGGACGTCGATGAAGGCGAGGTGTTCGGAGTGGACGCGGCGGGTGTCGACCCAGCCCGCCACCGTGACGGTGCGGCCCACGTCGGCGGAAGAGAGTTCGCCGCAGTAGTCGGTACGAAGTGACATTGGAGGTTCCTTGTTGAACTGAATGGAGAGTGATGCGTATGGGTCAGCGGCCGAGCCGCGAGGAGAGTTCGGTGACGAGGTCGGCGCTGCTGATCAGAGTCTGGCCCGTCTCGCCGTGCATGTCGCGAACCGTGACATTGCCCTCGGCGAGTTCGTTCTCGCCGATGATCACCGCCCAGGGGGATCCGGCCCGATTGGCCACCTTCATCTGCGCCTTCATCGAGCGACCGTCGAAGCCACGGTCGGCGCTGATGCCGGCCTGGCGGAGGCGGTCCGTGACGACCACGGCCTCTCCCCCGCCGGTCAGATCGACGACGAACACGTCGGGCACGGTCGAGGGAGCGGGAAAGGTGTCTTCGGCATCGCAGGCGAGGAGGATGCGATCCACGCCGAGCGCAAAGCCGATGCCCGGTGTGGGCTTGCCGCCGAGGCTTTCGGCGAGCCCGTCGTAGCGGCCGCCACCGCCCACGGCATTCTGTGCGTTCTCGAGCGCCGTTGACGCGAACTCGAACGTGGTGCGGGTGTAGTAGTCCAGGCCGCGAACGAGCTTCGGGGAGATCTCATACGGGATGCCGAGCGCCTCGAGCCCGGACCGGACTGCAGCGAAGTGCTCGGCCGTCTCGGCCGACAGGTGGTCGACCATGAGCGGTGCTTCGGCGATGACGGCCGCGTCCTGCTCGCGCTTGCTGTCGAGCACGCGCAGCGGGTTCTTTTCGAGCGTTTCCCGGGCCGCCTCGGTGAGGTCGGCGGCTCGATCGCGAAGGTACGTCTCGAGGGCGGTGAAGTACTGGGGGCGGCACGACTCGTCGCCGAGGGAGTTCAGGAGCAGCGTGACCTGCTGCATCCCGAGGGACTCGTAGAAGCGCCAACCGAGCGCAATGACCTCGACGTCGACGTGGGGATCATCGGATCCGAGCACCTCGATGCCGACCTGGCTGAACTGCCGATAGCGGCCGGCCTGGGGCCGTTCGTGGCGGAACTGGGGCCCCTCGTACCAGGCCTTCCACGGCAGGTTCGGAGGGTTGTGCTGCACGAAGGCACGAACGACGGAGGCGGTGAGTTCGGGGCGAAGCGCGATTCGGCGACCGTCCTTGTCCTCGAAGTCGTACATCTCCTTGGTGACGACATCGGTCGACTCGCCGACCCGAAGGAACACGCCGAGGTCTTCGAAGATTGGCGACATGATGTGGCCGTAGCCGGCGAGGTGACACTGCTCGGCAAAGGTGTTGACGAGCGCCCGCTGCCGCTCCGATTCGGGGCTGAGGATGTCGCGTGTGCCCCGCAGGGCCTGAAATTTCGCTGTTGCCACGTCGAATGAGGTTACTGGCAACTGTGGCGGGGGCTTCGCCCTTGCGCGGACTTCCTTGGGTTGCCGGTGGCGTCAGCCGGCTTCGGCGGCGCCGCCGGGAAGAACCCGATAGGCGTCGTAGACGGATTCGACCCGACGAACGGCGCCAAGCATCGCTTCGAGGTGGGCAGGATCCGCGAACTCGAAACCGAAACGCATGTGCGCAATGCGGTCGGCGCCGGTTCGTGTGTCGACCGTGACCACGTTGATCTGATGGCTGCTCATCACGCCGGCCACATCGCTGAGCAGACCGGGCCGGTCCAACGCGTCGACTTCGATCGATGCCTCGAGCATGCCGTCGTGGCGATCGTCCCAGTTGACCTCGATCAGACGGTCGGACTGTTCGGAGCCGAGCGATTGGGCGTTGCCGCAATCGCTTCGATGGACCGACACACCACGGCCGCGGGTCACGAACCCGATGATTTCGTCGCGGGGAACGGGCGTGCAACAGGTGGCCAGCCGGACGAGCAGGTCGTCGAGGCCTTCCACGTGCACACCGCCGGTCGGGGCCTTGTCCCGTCCCTGACGGCGGACCCGGCTGAACGTCTCCGGGCGGAGTTCGGCGTCGGCGTCCTGCTCAGCCGATGGCTTGTCGAGACGGTTGACGATCGTCCGAGCGGAGAGGTGGCCTTCCCCGATGGCGGCGAGCATCGCGTCGAGGTCGCTGTAGTTCATGTCGACCGCGAGTTCGACGAGACGGTCGCTCTTCAGCGTGCGTTGCACGGGAAGGTCGGCCCGGCGAAGCGATGCGGTCAGGTCGTCGCGACCCTCTTCGATGAACTCGTGCCGGCGCTCCCGGCTGAACCAGTTCTTGATCTTGTTCGCGGCCTTCGGGGTGACGACGAAGTTCAGCCAGTCCTTCGACGGGCCGGCGTCGGGATTGCGACTCGAGATGATCTGCACCCGGTCGCCCGACTGGAGGCGTGTGTCGAGCGGAACGAGGCGGCTGTTCACCCGAGCGCCGGTGCAGCGTTGCCCGACCTCGGTGTGGATCTGGAAGGCGAAGTCGACCGGCGTCGCGCCGACTGGAAGCTCCACGACCTCGCCCTTCGGGGTGAACACGAAGACTTCGTCCTGATCCAGGTCGGTCTTCAGGTTCGACATGAAGTGGGTGGGGTCGGTCGACTCCTGATCCCACTCGAGGATTCGGGTGAGCCAGGCGACCTCGTTGCCGGGCGAGTCGGTCTTGTAGCCCCAGTGTGCGGCCACGCCGTGCTCGGCCCGGGCGTGCATCTCCGCCGTGCGGATCTGGACTTCGACCTCTTTGCCCATCGGGCCGATCACCGTCGTGTGCAACGACTGGTAGAGGTTGAACTTGGGCATGGCGATGTAGTCCTTGAACCGGCCCTGCACCGGTTTCCACGCCGAGTGGATCGATCCCAATGCGGCGTAGCAGTCCCGCACGTTCTGCACGATCACGCGAACACCGACGAGGTCGTGGATGTCCTCGAAGCTCCGACCTCGCACCACCATCTTCTCGTAGGTGGAGTAGAGGTTCTTCTGGCGCCCGGTGACCCGAGCGCTGATGAGTAGCTCTTCGAGGCGGGCCTCGATGTCGCCGATCAGCTGATCGAGATAGGTGTCGCGCTCGGGAGCGCGTGACGCGATCATCGCTTCGAGCTCTGCGTACTGCTTCGGTTCGGACGCGGCGAAGGCGAGATCCTCGAGCCGGCTCTTCAGGTCCTGCATGCCGAGTCGGTGGGCCAGCGGCGCGTAGATCTCAAGCGTTTCGCGTGAGGTGCGCTCCTGCTTCCACGCAGGCAATGAGGCGATGGTCTCCATGTTGTGGAGCCGGTCGGAGAGCTTGATGATCAGCACCCGCACGTCTTGCGCGATGGCGATCATCATCTTGCGGACGGAGGCGGCCTGTTGGGCTTCCTTCGAGTCGAAGTGCACCCGCTCGAGCTTCGTGACGCCGTCGACGACGTGCGCCACGTCGTCGCCGAAGTCCCGCCGGATCTCGTCGAGGGAGATCTCGGTGTCTTCGACGAGGTCGTGCAGCAGCGCTGCCGCAATGGCGCCATCGTCCAGACCGAACTCGGCGACGACCTTCGCAACGGCGAGCGGATGGGAGATGTAGAGCTCGCCGCTCTTGCGGCGGGCCTCGCCGTGGGACGAGGCGGCGAGACGGTACGCCCGTTGGATCCGGTCGATGGATGCGTTGGGGTCGGTCTTGCGGAAGGCGTCGACGATGGCGGTGAGCTCACCTTCGACGCGCACGGACTGGCGGCGCCACGGAAGGACTCTCGTGACGGTGACCATCAGTGGACCTCGACGACGGTGTGGACTTCGATGTCGCTCAGCTTGGCACGTCCGGGGAGAAAGGCAAGTTCGAGAAGCACTGATGCAGCGACCGGGACAGCGTCCATGCTCCGCACCAACGCCGCTGATGCAGCGAGTGTTCCGCCCGTCGCGAGAACGTCATCGACGAGCCCGACCCGTTGGCCCGGCGAGAGCGCGTCGGAGTGGATTTCGAGCGTGTCCGTTCCGTACTCGAGCTCGTACGACATGCTTCGTGTATCGGACGGAAGCTTGCCCGGCTTTCGCACCGGTACGAACCCGACGCCGAGGGCCTGGGCGATGGGTGGGCCGAAGAGGAATCCGCGCGCCTCCATGCCGACGATCACGTCGATCGAGGCAGCACGCAACGGCGCCGTCATCGCGGCGACGGCGTCGGCAAACGCGGACGCGTCGGCGAGCAGCGGAGTGATGTCCTTGTAGACGATGCCGGGCTCCGGAAAGTCCGGGATGTCTCGGATGAAGTCCGATGTCGACGACATGCGCCGAGGTTACTTCTTGCGCTTGGTCTTCCGGGGACGGGGTGGAATCGCCGTGCCGCCACTCGCCGGCGGTGTCGTCGTGCCCTTCGCCTTCGGCTCGTCGGCATCCTTCGCGTCGTCGCTCGACTTCGCCGCCTTCTCACCGGCAGGCTTCTTGGTCTTCTTCGGCGCCGTGGCAGTGGCCGCACCGCCGCTGCGGTTGCGCATCCTGCCCGCCTGCACGCCGAGGGTGGCGTCCTCGGGAGCGATGCGGCGGGTGCCGTCTCCCCCGCCCTTCTTGGCGACCTTCTTGGCGATCTGCTGGTACTCCGGCTCCTGCTCCTTGAGCCGGGCCACCACGGCCGAGGCGACGAACAGCGAGGAGTAGCCGCCGACCAGCAGGCCGACGAGCAGGGCGATCGAGAACTCCTGGAGCGTGGTCGCGCCGAGGATGAACGAGCCGATGACGAGCATCGAGATCACCGGGATGATGGACGTGATCGTCGTGTTGATCGAACGGGCCAGCACCTGGTTCAGCGCAAGGTTCATCATCTCGGTGTACGTGTATCGGCCGGTGGCGCCGACGCGGGCCGTGATCTCCCGGACCTTGTCGTACACGACGATCGTGTCGTAGAGCGAGTAGCCCATGATCGTCAGGAAGGCGATGACGGTCGCCGGGGTCACCTCGAAGCCGAAGATCGCGTAGACACCGACGGAGATGATGATGTCGTGGGCGACGGCGGCCAGTGCGCCGATGGCCATTCGCCATTCCAGCCGGACGGAGATGTAGATGGCGATCGCGATGAAGAACCAGATGAGTGCCGAGGTCGCCTTGCTGGTGATCTCGGATCCCCAGGTCGGGCCGACCGACTCGAACGCGGTGATCGTGCCCACGTTGCCGAGGGCATTTCGGATCTCGTCGACCTCGTCGGCGTCCTCCACCGAGCTGCGGACGCGCACGAATCGGGTGCCGTCGGAGTCGGTGACTTCCTGGATGCGGGCCTCGGCTGCGGTGTTGCCGGGAAGGGCGTTCTCGACGTCGTCGACGGACGCGGCGGTCTGGACCTCGAACGAGGTGCCGCCTTCGAAGTCGATGCCGAGGTCGAGCCCCCGGACGACGAGCGCCAGGATGCTGACGACGACGATGGCGACCGATGCGGTCAGCGCTCGCTTCCAGAGCGCCGGAAAGTCGATGTGACGGAGTCCGTCGTTTTCGGGCCGGATCTTCATTCGGTGCCCTCCTCGGTGCCGACTCGGTCGGCGGTCAGGCCCGGGATGCCCATGATGGCGGACGATCCGGCCAGCTTCGGGGTGCGGGCGATCCACTCGACGGCGGGACCCATGAAGAAGTAGGTGGCGATGAGGTCGAGGATCGTGGCGATGCCCAGGTAGAGGGCGAAGCCACGAACGGCGCCGACGGTCAGCATGTAGAGCAGCACGGCGCCGATCAGCGACGCAACGTTCGCCTTCACGATGGTGGAGAAGGCCACGGGGAAGGCCTTGTTGACCGCCGTTCGCACGGTTCGCCCGTTGCGCACGTCCTCCTTCAGATGCTCGAAGTAGACGATGTTCGAGTCCACGGAGACACCGATCGAGACGATGATGCCGGTGATGCCGGCAAGCGTGAGGGCGAGGCCCTGCGTCTCACCCAGCGCCGAGATGATGGCCCACATGAGCGAGGCCGAGATGACGAGGCTGAGCATGGCGATCAGGCCGAGGATCCGGTAGTAGCTGATGATGAAGACCGCCACGAGCGCCAGGCCCACGAGGCCGGCGATGATGCCGGCCCGAAGGGCGTCGCTGCCGATGGTGGCCGACACGATCTGCTGGTTCTCCGGCTCGAGCTGAATCGGCAGGGCGCCGAAGCGCAGCTTCAGGCCGAGGTCTCGGGCCGATTCCTCGGTGTAGGCGCCGGAGATCTGGAAGGTGTCCCCCAGGTCGGCGGCCTGCACGGACGGAGCCGAGATGACCTCGTTGTCGAGGTCGATGGCGATCCGGCCGCGAATGGCGCCCGTGCTGTCCGGGCTGCCCGGGCACTGGGCGGAAAGCCCGCTGAAACAGAGGTTGGTGAGGTTGCGGAAGGCGTCCTGGCCGATCTCGCCACCCTTGAGTTCGACGGACACGAGCCATTGGCGACCATCGAAGGCCCCTTGGGCGTCGGCGAGGCCTTCGCCGGTCATGCCGGTCGGGCCGAGCACGTAGCGGCCGGGTGCGGCCAGTTCGACGTTTGCCGGCACGACGATGATGGCGTCTTCCTCGATCGCATCGAGCGGCGTGAAGCCGTTCTCGTCGAGCGGGGCGTCTTCGGGGAGGCTGACCGGACGCTGCGTGCTGCCGAGCGGCAGGTCTTCCAGCACGGGCCGGAAGCGCATGATCGCGGTCTCGCCGACCAGCTCGAGCGCACGCTCCTTGTCTTCGACGCCGGGAAGCGACACGAGGATGCCGTCGCCCTCCGCCTGGATCTCCGGCTCGGCCACGCCGAGACCGTCGACACGGTTGCGGATGATCTCGACGGCCTGATCCACCTGCTCCGGGTCGACGACGTCGTCGGTCGCCCGGTAGCGGACGGACACGCCGCCCTGCAGGTCGAGGCCGAGGAGCGGCTCCCACCCGGCGGCCAGCGTCCCGATCAGCGCGCCGATCGCGAAGATCGCGCTGCCGAAGAGATAGACGAGTTGTCGTCGTGCCACGTGGTTCAGGCTTCCTCGGCGACGCTGTCCTGCGGCGCGGCCTCGGAGGGGAACTCCTCGAGGATTTCCTGGATCTGTGCCTTGTTCACGAGGATCTCGATGCCTTCAGCGATCTCGACGTACACGGCGGCGGCGAGGACCTCGGTCAGCGATCCGTAGACGCCGTTCGCGAGCAGTACCCGGTCACCGGCCTTGGCGGACGCCATAAGCGCCTGGTGCGCCTTCATCTTGCGCTGCTGGGGAAGGATCAGCAGTGCCCACATGCCGATGAACATCACGGCGAGGAAAATCAGATTGCCCATTTGCAACTCCTGTCGGTTCGACCAGATGAGGCTATCCGCTCACCTCCCCGGTCGTTGTGTCGCCGTCAGGACCAGATTTCGTGGACCTCGGCGGCGAAGGCCTCGAATCGGCCTTCGGCGATGGCGGTTCGCATGTCGTCGACGAACGTGAGCAGCCAGTGCAGGTTGTGAAGGGTGAGCAGTCGGGCGGCCGTCGGCTCCTTCACCTGCAGCAGATGTCGGAGGTAGCCCTTCGACCAGCGGGCCACGGGGCTGTTCGGCAGGGACGGATCGATCGGCTCGTCGGAGGTGGCGTACTCGGCCCGGGTCAGGTTGGTGCGTCCCGCAGAGGTGAGCAGGGTGCCGTGGCGGGCGAGGCGGGTGGGCAGCACACAATCGAACATGTCGATGCCGCGTGCGACTGCGTCGACGATCCCGGCGGGGTCGCCGAGGCCCATGAAGTAGCGGGGCTGATCCGCCGGCAACCGGTCGGTGGCCGCCTGCAGCGGTTCGTGCCACTCGTTTCGGTGCTCGCCGACGGAGAGCCCACCGACGGCGTAGCCATCGAAGCCGAGCTCGACGGTCCGGTCGGCGCTCTCGGCCCGCATCGCGAGGTCGAGTCCGCCCTGCACGATGCCGAACTGGCTCTGGCGTTCCGACGCGGTCGGATGGGCCAGGAAGTGCTTCCGGGCCCGGTCGGCCCACAGGACGGTGCGGTCAAGGGCTTCGCGGATGACCGGATCCGGGCTGGGAAGGGCCGAACACACGTCCAGCACCATCTGGATGTCGGCACCGATCTTGATCTGCGTGTCGACGGCGCCCTCCGGCGTGAGGTTGTGGGTGCTGCCGTCGTACACGGACTTGAAGATGGCGCCCTCGTCCGTGATCTTCGGCTCGAGCGAGAAGACCTGGTAGCCGCCCGAGTCCGTGAGGGTGTGGCCGTGCCAGTCCGCCATCGGCCCGAGTCCGCCGAGCGCTTCCACGACGTCGGCGCCCGGCCGCAGCATCAGGTGGTAGGTGTTTCCGAGGATCACCTGGGCGCCCAGCTGTTCCATGTCGAGCGAGGACAGGTGTTTGATGGCGCCGCGGGTGCCCACCGGCATGAAACACGGCGTGGTGAAGGTGCCGCGTGCCGTGGTGACGGTGCCGGCGCGGGCGAGGCCGTCCTGATGTTCCAGAGCGAAGGTGGTCTTCATGGTCAGGCGTGTCGATTCAGGAGCATGGCGTCGCCGAAGGAGAGGAAGCGGTAGCCGGTGGACAGGGCCTCAGCGTAGAGGGTGCGCCACCGGGGCCCGACGAAGGCATCGATCATCACGAGCAGCGTGGACTTGGGCATGTGGAAGTTGGTCAGGAGCAGGTCGACCACCTGGAAGTCGAACGGTTCCCGGATGAACAGGTCGGTGGCGCCATCGGGGCCGTGGAGGGCCCAGGATTCGAGTGCTCGAACCGAGGTGGTGCCCACCGCCACCACTCGTTCGGCGGCTTCGATCGCCGCGATCGTCGCCTCCGGGACGTGGTAGCGCTCTCGGTGCATGTGGTGATCGTCGAGGTGGTCGGCGGTGACCGGTCGGAAGGTGTCGAGGCCCACCACGAGATCGACGGTGGCCAGCCCGATGCCCGCTGATTGCAGCTGTTCGAGCAGCGGCCGGGTCAGGTGCAGACCGGCCGTCGGGGCGGCGGCGCTGCCGGGTTGGCGGGCGTACACGGTCTGGTAACGGGACGGATCGTCGAGCGTCTCGGTGATGTAGGGCGGGAGCGGCATCCGGCCGATCCGATCGAGGGCAGCGTCGAGTCCGGACGACTGCAGCCGGGCCCGTCGCCTCCCCTCCCCGAGGTCCTCACCGACGATGATCCGGAGATCGTCCTCTCCGGGTACGACGAGTTCGGTGCCGGGTGCGACCTTGCGGCTCGGCTTGACCAGCACCTCCCAGACGGATTCCTCTGCCGCCAGGGCCGTGGCCGCCGGGCCGTCCGGCTGAAGCAGGAGCACCTCGGTGCGACCGCCGGTGGGTCTGGTCGCGAAGATCCGCGCCGGGAGCACGCGGGTGTCGTTCACCACGAGGAGGTCCCCCGGTTGCAGCAGGTCGACGAGTTCGGCCACGCGCTGGTGGGTCGGCGGCGCTGCGCCCCGGTCGACCAGCAGGCGGCTCGACGACCGGTCGGCAAGCGGCGTTTGGGCGATCCGCTCCGGGGGAAGTTCGTAGTCGAAGTCGCCGATCCTGGTCACCCGAGAAACTCTACGGCTGGTGCTCCACACACCGACCGTCGATCGCTGGTCGATTCAGCGCGCGAGGCGCTACGTTCCCTTGTCATGGCCTTGACCAAGTGGCAGCCGCCCGCCCTCCGGCATGACGTCGCCGACGACGGCCGCGTGACCTGGCTCGAGTTGTTCTTCGACCTGATTTACGTGGCGGCGTTCATCCAGCTCGGCGACGGCCTCGCCGACGACATCTCCTGGCGCGGCATCGCCGTGTTCGCAGGCTCCTTCACCCTGCTCTGGTGGACCTGGACCGGCACCACGGCGTTCACGAATCGCTTCGCCGTCGACGACATCGTCCACCGGCTGCTCGCCTTCCTGCAGATGTTCGCCGTCGGCAACCTGGCGATCATCGCGGCCACCACCCCTGATCAGTGGCGCACCTGGCTCCCGATCGCCTACATCGGTGCCCGCCTGCCGCTGCTGGCCATGTACTGGCGGGCGCGCAACCGACTCGAGCCGGCGGGCCCGATCGCCAGCTTCTTCTTCCGCTCGTTCGCGCTGGGCGGCACGGTCTGGGCAGCCTCGCTCCTGTTCCCCGAGGACGTTCGCCCGTTCGTCTGGCTTCTGGGTCTGCTCGTCGAGTTCACCGCCCCGGCCCTGAGCGGCGACCGAGGGGTCGCTGCCCCCGCCCATCTCGAGCACTTCCAGGAGCGCTACGCCCTCTTCACGATCATCGTGTTGGGCGAGACGTTCGTGAAGACACTGAGTGAGATCGCGAAGAACGGGATCTCGCTCGAGTCCCAGGTATTCGGGGGGCTCGGCTTCCTCGTCCTGATCGCCATCTGGTGGACGTATTTCGACGACGTCGCCGGCGGGCACGTTCGTAGCGAAAGTGCCCTCGCCAAGACGCCGATCGGCAACGGACTCATCTGGACCTACACCCATCTGCCGTTGACCGGAGCGATCACGGCATTCGGCGTGGCGGGCAAGAAGGTGGTCGGGGTCGGCGCCTTCGACGAGGCCTTCAAGGCGAGCTACACCTGGCTGCTCGTTCTCGCCCTCGTCGTGATCCTCCTGTCCGTGGCCTCGCTCGACCTCGTGACCCGAAGCCCGCACTACTCGATCGAGGCGCCCGAGCGCGTCGGCCCCCGGCTGGTGGCCGCGGCCGTGCTGGTGCCCGTCGGATTCCTCGTGGCCGCAGGCACGGTCGACGCAATCGTCGGCATTGGTGTGATCGCCGCGGTCATGGCGGCCCAGATCGGGGTCGAGGTGCTCGCTGCCCACAAGTCCGAACACCGCATCGAGACGGAAGTGCGCGAGATCATCAGCTCGTCGACCGGCGAGTGCGGACACCTGGCCGACGCAACTCGGCCCGGGCCCATCCCGGCCCTCGAGTGTGAAGGCTGCATCGAAGACGGCGTGGACTGGGTGCAGCTGCGCTGGTGTCTCGAGTGCGGACACGTTGGCTGTTGCGACGACACCCCGGGGCTCCACGCCCGAGCGCACTGGGAAGAAACTGGCCATGGGCTGATCGCCACCATCGAACCGGGCGGCACGTGGGCGTACTGCTATGCCCACGACGTCAGCGACCCGACGTGGATGATCGACAACCCGTAGTGGTTCAGTCGAACAGGCCGGGCGGTGGCGCCTTGTCCGGGCTGGTGGTCGGTGGCGTCATCCCGAGATGGGACCACGCAGCTGCTGTGGCCATTCGCCCCTGGGGCGTGCGCATGAGCATGCCCTGCTGGATCAGGTAGGGCTCGTACACGTCTTCGACGGTCTCCGTGGGCTCGCTGACGCTGATGGACAGGGTCTTGAGCCCGACGGGGCCGCCGTCGAACATCTCGCACAGCGAAACGAGCAACGCCCGGGTCGCCTTGTCGAGACCCCGATGGTCCACACCGAAGAACTCGAGGCCGTCGGCCGCAACCTCACGGGTGATGGAACCGTCGCGCTCGACGTCGGCGTAGTCGCGCACCTGCCGCAGCAGGCGGTTGGAGATTCGGGGTGTGCCCCGGCTTCGAATCGCGATCTCCCGAGCACCCGCATCGTCGATCTCGACGTCGAGGATGCCGGCGGCCCGCAGCACGATGGACTGGAGCTCGTCGGGCTCGTAGAAGTCGAGCCTCGCCGGGTAGTCGAAGCGGTCGCGCAGCGGACCCGTGATGAGCCCGGTCCGGGTGGTCGCCCCGATCAGGGTGAACCTCGCCACGGGCAGTCGCATCGTTCGCGCTGCCGGACCCTTGCCGAGGACGAGGTCCAGCTGGAAGTCCTCCATCGCCGGGTACAGCACCTCTTCGACCGGCCTCGCCAGGCGATGGATCTCGTCGATGAACAGGACGTCGCCGTCCTCGAGCTTCGTGAGGATGGCGGCCAGGTCCCCACCCTTCTCCAACGCCGGTCCGGAGGTGATGTGGATGGCGGCGTCCATCTCGTTGGCGATGATGGTCGACAGCGTGGTCTTGCCGAGGCCGGGCGGGCCGGCGAAGAGCAGATGGCCCATCGCCTGCTGCCGGTTGCGGGCGGCCTGCAGCATGACCCGCAGGTGGCCCTTGAGCTGTTCCTGACCGACGAAGTCGTCGAGCGTCTGCGGTCGGAGACCGACCTCGTCCCGGGCCTCGACGTCGCGCTCTTCGTCGTCTCCGTCCGGGCTCAGCAGTTCCGTGCGGGACATCAGGCCCCTTCAGCGATGAGCCGCAGCGCATCGCGTGTGAGCAACGCCGGGTCTCCCTCGGACGGCAGTTGCGCCAGCACGTGGCGCACCTCGTCGCCCGAGTAGCCGAGCGATTCGAGGGCCTGCCGGACCTCCATGTGGGCCGGAGCGTCGATCGTTGCCGCCGGACGCTCGATGGCGGCGAGGTCGACATCCGGCAGGTCGAGTTTGCTCTTCAGCTCGACGAGCAGGCGCGTGGCCGTCTTCTTGCCGACGCCGGGCACGGCGCACAGTGCGTTCACGTCTTCGGCGGCGAGCACCAGTTTGAGTTCGGCGGGACCGTGGACGGACAGGATGGCCATGCCGAGCGACGGCCCCACCCCATGCGCAGAGATGAGCGCTTCGAAGACGCGTCGCTCCTCGATCGTGGTGAAGCCGTAGAGCAGCTGTGCGTCCTCGCGCTGTTGATGGTGCACGTGGAGGAACGATTCGCCGCCGACGGGGCCCGCGGCGGCAGACGCGGCCGGAGACACGGCAACGCGGTAGCCGAGGCCCTGGACTTCGACGATGAGTTCGGCACCATCCGGGCTGCGGTCGATGAGTGTGCCTCGGAGCGATCCGATCATTTGGGAGCTCCCGCACGCGTCGGTTCCGGGATGCCGACGATCGCCGTGTGGCACAGGGCGACGGCGATGGCGTCAGCGGCGTCCACGGGCTTCAGTGGCTGCTCGATTCCCAACTGGGCTCTGACCATGCGTTCGACCTGTTGCTTGTCGGCGCCGCCCCATCCGGTGACGGCGAGCTTGATTTCGTTCGGACTGTACTGGACGACCTCGCAACCGGCCGTTGCGGCCTCCGCCATGACGACGCCGGATGCGTGCCCGACCGACATGGCCGATTGCACGTTCACCTGAAAGAGCACACGCTCGATCGCGACCACTTCCGGCTGGTACTCCTCGATCAGCGAGCGAACCTCGCGCTGGATCGTGGCCAGCCGGAGCGGGAGGTCCGTGGTGTGATGGGTCGTGAGGACGCCCGCAGATACGGCCTTCACCCGGTTGGGGCCCGTCCACTTCACGCAGCCGTAGCCGCAGCGGGTCAGACCCGGGTCGATTCCCAGTACGAACATCTGTACGAGACTATCGGCCAGCTCCGACCGGTGGGGTGATGGAGCAAGACGCTAACCTGAGCGCTGCATGACCGATGTCGCCGCCTCCGCCACCGAAGCCGAACCCGCCGACGCTCCAGCGGAACGTCTCTTCAGCCGCTCGGTCGTCATCTCCGGCATCCGGTGCACGCTCACGTACGTGATCTTCCCGTTCGTTGCCCCGCTCATCGGTATCGCGGCATCCGTCGGTGCGGTGATCGGTGTCCTCATCGGTGTCGTCGCCATCGTCTTCAACGTGATGAGCATCCGCCGCTTCTTCAAGGCCGACCACCGCTACAAGTGGTGGGCCAGTGCGATGAACGTGGCCGTGATCCTCCTGCTGGTCATCCTCTTCGTGATCGACTCGCAGACCCTGCTCGGCTGAGCCCACCTCAGCCCCACCCCTTCCGCGCCGATGGGAGCGGGTGTCTGCCACATCCGCGCTTCCCCGTTCCGACGGACTGACTGCCCGACGCGTCGCCTTCGACTGGAGCGGTGTCGAGGTCGATCGTTGGCACGCACCGCACCCCGAGTTCGCCGCAGGCGCGAATGCGATCTCCCTGCTGATGCCCCACGCCGAGCCCTTCGTGATCGCCGCCGTGCGCCCGGCCGCGTCCCCGTCGGACGCCGAGGCCCGCGAGTGGATCCGACAGGAAGCCGCTCACGCCGCCGCCCATCGTGCGTTCAACACCGAGCTGACCAGCCGTTCGCGCGTGGCTCGCGGCCTCGATCGATTGGGCGCATGGATGTTTCGTCGACTGCGCAACCGCAGTGACGCCTTCGGTCTTGCATTCGCCGCTGCGTTCGAATTGGTGGCGTTCGCGTCAGCCCGCTGGGCGGAGGCCGGACTGCAGAAGTACTTCCGCGGCGCTGACGAGACCGCAGCGACGCTCTTCCTCTGGCATCTCGCCGAGGAGGTGGAGCACAAGGGTGTCGTGCACGAACTCTTCGCTCGGGACGCGAATGCCCGGCGCCGCTATCCCATGGCGCTTCTCGTGGCATTCGTCGCGCTGATCGGGTTCACGGTCGTCGGCGGGCTGGCGCTGTTCTGCAGCTCCCGACACGTGTGGAACCCGGTGCGCTGGATCCGGCTCGTCGGGTGGGGGGTGAGCCTGGCCTTCGTGCTCCTGCCGGTACTGGCGATGTCGCTGTCGGAGCGGTTCGATCCGGCCAGCCTGGTCGACCCGCCGTGGATGGCCGCGTGGCTGCGCGAGTACGACCCGGTCACGGAAACGATGCCGCTGTGGACGGCGGCCGGAGGCCACGGCGAGGGCCAAATCGCGAAACGCAGCGCACGGCGTCTTCCCAGCGTTTAGCGTGGGGCTCATCTCCTCAGGGAGCGGCCCAACCCGGGTTGGGCGTGCCGGAAAGAAAAGAGTCAGTCATGCCATCAGGCACCGTGAAATTCTTCAACAACGAGAAGGGCTACGGATTCATCTCCCGCGACGACGGCGACGATGTGTTCGTGCACTACTCGAACATCTCCGGCGACGGGTATCGCTCGCTGGAGGAAGGACAGGCCGTCGAATTCGAGATCGGTCCGGGTCGCAAGGGACCCGAAGCGCTCGACGTCAAGCCCGTCTGAACAACCGGGGTCGCCCCTCCGGCGGCCCCATGACACACCGTGCCGACCCGCACGGTGTTTACATACCCAACGGAAACAGGTGTCAAACTGGACCGATGGGTCGATATCGCTCCGTCGTCGTGTCGGTGGTGAGCGCGTTCGCGCTGCTGCTGAGCGATGGTGCGATGGCGGCAGCGCAGGACATCCCCCTGCTCGACGATCCGCTGAACTGCGCCCAGGCACAGGCCCCCTTTGACGGGCCGCAACCCGTCGCCGCAGACGACACCTCGACGGTGCAGCTGTCCACCGAGTGTTTCCTCGTGGTCGGCCTCGAGCTGACCGGCGGTGAGCCAGTCGGGTTCACCTACCTCAGCGGCCAGTTCGATTCGCTGAACATCGCCTTCTACCTACCGGGCGCCGCTCCCGGTGCGTCGTTCCATGACCCGGCCAACGCGGTCCTGGGCGAGCCGACAGCCCGGGGCGTCGTGCCCGGCAACGGACCCGCGTCCATCATCGTTGCCATCCAGGGCGTGGGCGGCCCGAGCCTCGGGACCGCTGCCGTGCGCATCGACACGGGCGTTCCCGCCGTGGCCACCACAACGACGACCACCACCACGACCGAGGCGCCGGAAACGACCACGACGACCACGACCGAAGCACCCGCCACGACGACAACCACCACAGAGGCGTCCGAGGCCTCCTCCCCCACGACGACCACCACCAGCACGGTCGTGGCTGCGACGAGCGACGAGCCGACGACCACGACGGCGGTCGCGACCGAGACGGAATCGACGGTCGCCCCAACCGACCCGGACGGTGACGAGCCTGACCCGCCCGCACCGATCGACGATGGACTGCCGCTCTGGCTGGTGGCGCTCACCGTTCTGCTTGCGGTCGGTGCAATCGCTTGGCTGCTCCAGCGGCTGCGGGCAGCCCGAACGCCGAAGGTCGCGGCGCCCTGGGAGCGGCCAGTGATCTCCTGGACGTTGCAGCACAGCCCGCCAACCGGCTCCTGCTCGTCGAATGCGAAGGCCATCGTGCATCCCGACGACGACGGCTCCCTCGACACCTATCGAGTGGCTGAACTCTTCGCGGTGCCGACGAGCGGCAAGCGGACACGCACGGTGATCGGTGATCCGCTGCTGGCCCAGCTCGAAACGCTGTACGCCGGCCGGGGCACCGGCGAGGAGCTTCGAAGCGCCGTCGATGCCTTCGTGAACACGCTCACCAGCCAGCTCGAGGGGAAGCGGGTGGACGTCGGTGCGGCCCTGCTCGTGGAACTTCGGCAGGAGAACGCTGCGTTGGTCGGTGACACGTACGCATGCACCAGCGGCCGCTGGACGCACTACGAGCGGTGGCAGGAGATTCCCGAAGTCGACAACCCGGCGCAACACGACATCGTGCAGGTGGCGGTGCTGGGTCCGCCCGGAGACGGCTTTGCCTCCTGGGGTGACCGTCACGACACGTTGACCGAGTCGTTCACCTCGCTCATCGCCGATCGCCGAGCGCCCGCAGGCCTCTGGGTCTTCGACTGACGGTCAGTCTTCCACGCGGAGGCGGTCGAACTCGACGGTCAGCCCGCCGGCGGCGATCGGACCGACTTCGAAACCGACGCCGACAGGCTCGAAGTCGAGTGTTCGCGTGGTGACCCTCCGGCCGTTCAGCTCGAACGACCACGATGGGACGCCGAGCTCGACGGCCAGGTCGACTTCGTCGCCGACGTTGAAGGAGCCTCCGGCGAGTTCCGTTCGGTCGGCTCCGAGCGCGGCGACCAACGCCCACCGGTTCTCGCTCCGGTCGACGAGGAATGCGATCGACCGGCCGCCGTCGGCAAGAAGTACCAGGCCGTACGTCCCGCCCGCACCGTCGGTCGAGACGATCGCCGCCGTCGTGCTCACGCGACCGGGGGCGACGAGGAGTTCAGCGCCAACCGGTGCGAGTTCCACTGCGACGCGTTCAGGGTCCCGGGCCTCGATTCTGTACCAGCCGTCGATATAGCCGGAGACGACGCGATCGGACGTGGTTTCCGCCCAGCCGCTGCCGGGATCGTCGAATCCATCGTCGTAGCGCGTACCGGGTGCGAGCTGCTCGCTGGCGTCCGGGGCCTGCTCCGTGGCCACGGTCGGTGCGGCGGACTCGGCCGGCTCGGCTGCAGCCGTGTCGGTGGTCGTGGGCGCAGCCGACGCAACAGTGGTCGTCGACGTCGTGTCGCCGGCTTCGGTCTCGTCGTCGCCGCCGGAGCTGATCAGCCACACGGCGACTGCGCCGAGGAGCGCGAGCAGCAGCACCACTCCGATCCATGGCGGTCTCGAGCGGGACGGCGTCGTCGGAACGAATGCTGCACCCGCTTCCGGTGCCGGGACCGGCGCCGCTGGGCTTGCTGGCGTCGCCGGTGTGGCCGGTGTGGCCGGAGTTGGCAGCACATCGGGCGTCGGTGGAACGGCAGCGACCGCAGGCGTCGAGGCAGCCGGTGGCGGAGTCGACGTGGCGGGCGGAGGTGACACGGCGGGAGCGGGCGCGGGCTCGCTGACGGCCAATCCGGGAGGCGGCGTCGGCTGCGGTGGGGCGTCGCCGGCCCCGCGCACGGTGTCGGTGGAATAGCCGCTGCTGTCCGACGACTGGCCTGTCTGGGCTGCGGTCATGATGTCGGTCGATGCGTGGAGGCGGAACCCGGCGTCGCTCAACCAGCCGGGGCCCCAACCACGAACGCCGCCGCGGGCGAGGGCGACACCGAACTCGCGGACATTCGCGTACCGCTCCTCGGGTGGCTTCGAGAGGGCGCGGTCGATGGGGGCGGCGATCCCGATCGGTACACGCGGGTTGACGGAACGAACGGGCCGAGGTGGTGTCAGCAGGTGCTGACGGATGAGCGCACCGACGGATCTGGTGTCCTCGAAGGGCAGTTCGCCCGTGAGCAACTCATAGACCAAGACAGCCAGGCTGTACTGGTCCGACGCAGCCGTCAGGGTCTCCCCACCTGCTTGTTCCGGCGACATGTACGCGGGCGTGCCGACGAGCGTCCCCGACATGGTGAGCTGGGTGGACTCGTCGACCGAGCGGGCGAGGCCGAAGTCGCCCAACTTCACCACGCCGCGAAGACTGATCAGCAGGTTCTCCGGCTTCAGGTCGCGGTGCAGGACACCCAGGTCGTGGGCGTAGACGAGGGCGGCACAGACGGACAGGGCGATGGCCGTCGATTCCTCGGTGCGCAGGCCCGTCTCGCGAAATCGTTCGCCGATGGTCGAGCCACACAGCTCCATGACCATGAGACACAGCCCGTCGTCGCGCTGGACGTAGTCGTGGACGGACACGACGTGCGGGTGCTCGAGGCTCTTTGCGATCTCGGCTTCCTGGGCGAAGCGCGCCCGAACGGCCGGGTCTGAGCCGAAAATCGGCGGGAGCTGTTTGATGGCAACCTCTCGACCGCTCTGACGGTGGACGCCGCGGAACACGACACCCCACGCGCCGCGCCCGAGTTCCGAGCCAACGTCATAGGAGGGCAACGCCTCCTGCACCAGGTCGTGCCGATCCACCTTGGTCAACCTCCGGACGGGACCCTACCCCAGCCTTCTCAGGTCCCTGTAAGGCCGGACGCCGTCAGTAGTCGGTCGCCACGCCCCCGGCTTCGACCCGCTTGGCGAGAAACTCGTCCAGTTCGGCCCGCACGTCGGCGGCCATCTCCGGTGGGCGGTACTCGGCGAGGAACGTGGGCACGAGCTCTGCTGCCTTTGCGTCGGCCGTCGGTGAACCGGCCTCCTCCCAGGACTCGAAGTTCCGCCAATCGGACACGAGCGGCGAATAGAACGCGTTTGTGTAGCGGTCCTGGGTGTGCTGCGTTCCGAAGAAGTGACCGCCGGGGCCGACATCGGCGATGGCGTCGAGGGCGAGTGTGCCGTCGTCCACCACCGTTGGTTCGAGGAAGTTCTGCATCATCTGCAGGAGGTCGACGTCGACGATCATCTTCTCGAACGACGCTCGGAGCCCGCCTTCGAGCCATCCAGCGCCGTGGAACACGATGTTGGCGCCGCCCATCAGGGCACCCCAGAGCGAGAAGGCGGATTCCCAACCGGCCTGGGCGTCGACGGCGTTGGCCGCGTTCACGTTGGATGACCGGTACGGCACGCCGTACCGGCGAGCCAGCTGACCGCCGAGCATCGCCGAGCGGATGTACTCGGGTGTGCCGAACGCCGGTGACCCGGACTTCATGTCGACGTTCGAGGTGAAGCCGCCGTAGACCACGGGGGCACCGGCGCGGACGACTTGCGTCATCACCATGCCGGCCAGGGCTTCGGCGTTCTGCTGCGTGACCGCTCCGACGACGGTGACCGGTGCCATCGCCCCGGCGAGGGTGAACGGGGTGATGATGATCGGCTGGTTACGGGCCGAGTACTCCATGATCCCCTGCAGCATCGGCACGTCGAGGCGAAGCGGCGACGACGAGTTGATGATGGTGTAGGCCGATGGCTGCTCGTCGAGGTCCTCGTCGCTGACCTGGCGCGCGATGCGGATCATCTCGAGGCAGTCCTGATTGCGCTCTCGGCCGAGGCTGTAGACGTTCACGACCTTGTCGGTGAGCGTCAGAAGGTCGTGGGTCGCGTGCAGGTGGCGGACGGACGCGTGGACGTCGGCTGGTTCCACGGGGTAGCCGGCGTTCATGTGGATGGCGTTGAAGTGCTGGCTGAGGCGGACCAGGTTCTGGAAGTCCTCGCGGTTGCCGGTACGTCGGCCGTCGGCGGCATCCGACACGTTGGGCGGCGAGGCGACCGCCGTGAACGCAACGTTGTCGCCGCCGATTCGCACCGCGTGATGGTCGTTCCAGCTGTGGAGCGTGAACTCGGAAGGGCAGGTGGCAATCGTTTCGACGACCATGTCGGGGTCGAAGCGCACCCGCTCGGAGTCGTCCGACACCTCGGCGCCAGCGGCAGCGAGGAGCCGACGGGCGTCCGGGTCGAGGACGTCGATGCCAATGTCTCGCAGGACGCTCAACGACGCCTCGTGGATCATCTCGAGTTCATCGTCGGAGACCACTCGAGTCGGTTCGAAGTGTCGACGCGGCTGGCGAAACGGAAGCTGCGGCAGGTTCTGGTTCGCCCGGTCCTGGGTGCGGCGGCGGCCGCCGGAGCGGCCACGGCGTTCGGCTGGTGGTGTGTCGGTCACGTCAGGCTCCGATCTGGTCGGTGAATCCGAGCGAGGTGCTCATGCGGGCGGCGGCGGTGAGAAGGGACGTCTCGATTTCGGCACGGCGTTCGGGATCGGGAAAGCGATACCGGGGGCCGTGCACATGGAGGGCGGCGACCGGTGCGCCGTCGGCGTTGCGAACCGGTGCGGCGACGGACGTGACGCCCTGGGCGTACTCGTCGGTCGTCCAGAGCAGCCCGGTCCGACGGATCGCGGCGAGACGCTCCCGGATGCGGGTCGGCGCCGTCACGGTGTGCGGGCTGAAGGCTTCGAGTGGTTCTGCGAGGTATGCATCGATCATCGGCGGCGGCCACCACGCCATCATCACGAGTCCGGTGCACCCGGGGTGGAGCGGCACCTCGACGCCGGTCCAGTCCCGGACGATCACGTCGGCATCATCATCGAAGTTGCGTTGGCCGAGGTGCAACAACGTGGTGTCGAGGAGGCCGGCGACGCCCGAGGTCTCTCCGCTGAGGCGGGCAAGGTGCGCCATGTGCGGATGCGCCAGGCTCAGCAGGTCGGGATCTCGTCGGGATCGGCCGGCGAGCGAGTCGATCGTCGGGCCAATGCGGTAGGTGCCGTCGCTGTCTCGCGCGATCGCGCCGGTTCCCTGGAGCGAGTTGAGGAACCTGCTCGCGGTGGAGAGTGGCATGTCGACGGCATCGGCCACCTCGCTGAGGGACGATGGCTCGTCGCCGATGACGCTGAGGATGCGAAAGGCTCGTTCGACGGAGGTGACGGACATGGATCGAGAGCGTAGCTCCAATAGTTGGAAGCGAGCTACTCCTTCCAAATAGTGGAAACCCCCGCGGTGTGCCGTTGGCACAGCAGATCGGCAATGCTCGAGAGGTGGCAGACGTCGAGGTGATCACCGGGCTCACATGGGTGACCGGCGAACCCCAGCTCCGGGTGCGTCGGGACGGGCGTCCGGCCGAGCTCGTTGCGCTCTCGGGCTACGCGGTTCGGTACACGACCGGCCCGGACCAACCCCGGATGTGCATCGGCCACAAGCCGTTCCGGGACACCACGGTTGCGTGGGAGGACTGCGATCGTCCCCCGCTGCATGACGGTCGCACCTGCGATCGTTGCGCCGCGAGCGATGCAACGTTTGCGTCCCAACTGCATCACGCGCACACCCGGGCACAGGGCGAGTTGGATGCGGCCGTCGTCAAGCACCTACAGCAGCCCAACGAGCTCTACCTCGCGGCGTTTCGCGACGGGTCGGTGAAGGTGGGAACGAGCACAGCTCCCCGGCTGCGCACCCGGTTGATCGAGCAGGGCGCATGGTTGGCCCGGGTCGTCGGCACGGCGACCGACGGCTTTGCCGTGCGTTCGATCGAGGATCGTGTGACCGTGGCGGCGGGTCTCCCACAGTCGGTTTCGATCCATCGCAAGTTGCGCGGACTTGAACAGCCGCGGCCTGATGGCGAGCTCCTGTCGGAGATCGACCTCTGGACGAATCGGGTGCACGATCTGATCGAAGGCTCGGGCGACGACCGGCTGACCAGCATGAAGGTCGACTGGCGGAATCCGCAGGCCGACGAGCCGATGTGGCAGCACCTCCACCCCTACCCGTTGAAACCGGAGTCCGGCTCACACGATCTGGAACTGGTGACGGCCTGCGGCCGAGCCGTGGTCGCTCGACGACCCGGCGGACCGGATCACTTCGTGTTCGACCTTCGGCGTCTCTACGGGGTGCCTCTCGTGTTGGGCGAGGAGACGCCCGATGAACTCGCGGTGCAGGATTCGCTCTTCTGAGGAGCTGAAGCAGGGTCAGTCGCGACTGATCTGTTGCTCGCTTGCTGCTGTCTGATCCACGTCCTGGTCGTCGTCGAGCTCGACGCGGACCTGGCGGATCGTGCCCGTGAATGGGTTCGGACCGAGGAAGCGTCCGGTCCCGTCGTAGTCGGACACGGTCGTGCCTCGATCGAAGCCGACGTCCAGTCCGGACCAGGACACCATGAGCCAGAAGATCTGTTCCGTGTCGAGCGTTCCGCAGGGGGCGCCGTCGATCGTGAGCGTGCCGGTGCCATGGGGAAAGGGGCCGCCGCCGGCTGAGCGCTGCATCCGAAATCCAAACGTGTGCGGTCCGGGTGTGATTCGACGGTTCGACGTGACGAGCTGGTGGGTGCCCCCGATGTTGAGGTCGTGGACGAGGTGCCCGTCCCGCACGAAGAGCGACCAGCCGGAAGTGGCGTCGCCGTGGGCCACCAGCACGCCTGAAGCGCCGGCATCCGGGATCTCGACGTCGACTTCGATGGTGTAGCTGCGGCTGCGGAGATCGGGAGCGACCTCGGACGGGAGGTGACCCATTCCGGGGTGGAACACGTAGCTCGTCCGTTCGCCTCGGTGGCGCTCTGCGTTTTCTGCAAAGCGTTCGGCGAACCGGTCGTCCAACGGGAGGACCTGGTTCTCCTCCGCATGCTCCCACCACAGGGAGATCAGCTGCGCAAGGCGTTCCGGCTCGGTAGCGGCCAGGTCGTGGACCTCGTTGAAGTCGTTGGTGAGGTCGTAGAGCTCCCACCTGTCGTCGTCGAACGACGTCCCGGGCCGGTGGTAGGCCACCGCCTTCCAGCCCTCGTGCCAGATGCCTCGATGGCCGAACATCTCGAAGTACTGGGTGTGCTTCTCCGTCGTGGCGGGTTCGGCGAAGGTGTTGGCGAAGCTGACACCCTGCGTCGGGGCGATGATGCCGATGCGATCGAGAACCGTGGGTGCAAGGTCGACCACGTGACAGAACTGGTGGCGCAGTTCACCGCTGGCGATTCCCGGCCCGGCGGCCACCAGCGGGTCGCGGATTCCACCACCATGGGTGTTCTGCTTGTACCGCTTGAGCGGCGAGTTGGAGGCCATGGCCCAGCCCCAGGGAAAGTTGCTGTGCGTATCGGGTCCGCCGATGTCGTCGATCCTGGCCAGCTTGTCGGCGAGCTCCTCGGCAACCATGTTGTATGGCCCCATGGCGTTGACGAACCCGTTCGGCCCGCCCTCCTGGCTGGCGCCGTTGTCGGAGAGGGCGAAGACGAGGGTGTTCTCGAGCTGACCGGTGGACTCCAGGAAGTCGAGCAGACGTCCGAAATGGTGGTCCGCGTGTTCGAGCATGGCGGCGTAGGCGGCTGCAAGCCGGGTGAAGACGCGTTGCTCGTCGGCCGAGTGATCGTTCCACGCGCGGACCATGTCGTTCCGCGGTGGCAGTTCGGTGCGCGGGGGCACCACACCGAGGTCGATCTGTCGCCGGAGCCGATCGGTGCGGGCGGCGTCCCAGCCCTTGGCGAAGATCGCGTCGTACTTGTCGATGAGTTCTCGTGGCGCCTGATGCGGGGCATGGCACGCGCCCGGCATCGCCATGAGCAACCACGGGTTGTCGGGTGCGCCGGCCAGATGACCTTTGAGGAACGAGATGGCCTCGTCGAACATGTCCTGCGTGAAGTGGTAGCCGGACGCATGGTCGCCGGGCGCGGTGATGTGGGTGTTGTCGCGGACCAGCTCCGGCGAATACTGGTCTGTTTCGGCATCGAGGAAGCCGTAGAAGCGATCGAACCCTCGGCCGAGCGGCCAACCGTCGAACGGGCCGGTGGGTCCGGTTTCGGTTAGCGGCGTCACGTGCCACTTGCCGGCGTAGTAGGTGCGATAGCCGTGTGGACGCAAGAGCTCGGCCAGCGTTGCTATCGAAGGATCGAGCTTGCCCCGATAGCCCGGGTAGCCCGAGTCGAAGTTCGCCAGGCAGCCCATTCCCACGGCGTGGTGGTTGTGGCCCGTGTGGAGGGCGGCCCGAGTCGTGGAGCACATGGCCGTGGTGTGGAAGCCCGTGTAGCGCAGGCCGCGTTCGGCCAGCGCGTCGATGTTCGGTGTGTCGATCTCCGACCCGTAGCAACCGAAGTCGGCGAAGCCCACGTCGTCCAACATCATGATCAACACGTTCGGCGCCCCCTCGATGCGTGGTTCCGCCGGCCAGTGAGGCGTCGATTCGCCGATGGTCCGGCCGATGCGGGCTTCGGAGTTGCTCATGGTCCGACGCTACGTCGGCCCTCGGCCTGAGCCGGAATCGGACCCGTTGGGTGTCACACCTGGGTGGGAGAATGGGGTCATGTGGAGCTCCGATCACGTGTACCGGGATGAGGCATGGGGCGCCCTGCGGGGCAGACCGCTGCGGTACGTGCTGGTGTCGATCATCTCCGGCACGCGGCCGTCGGCCAGCAACCCGGCGGGCGTGGTCACGGTCGCCCAACTCGTGGCACAACTGCAGGCGGACGGTTTCGTGTTCGCCGGTCGCCCGTCCAAGGTGATCTCCGATGCATTGCGGTGGGAAGTCCGCCGCGGCCGGGTCGCCCGCCTCGATCGTGGCGTCTATCGCTGGGTGGGTGCTCCGCAGTCCACGCGGTCGCGCATCTCCCGCCGGGTCCGGGCCGTCCGCCGCTGGCTCGAGTGGGCCATCGTGCAGGGCCGGTCGCAGGACCGCCCGAACTCGCTCGAGCCAGTGCTCGGCTCGGCCCTCACGGCGCCGTATGGCGTCTTTCCTCCCTGAGCGAACCCGTCCGCCCCGAACGGCGCACCCACCGGAGACCGGTGGCACTCCAGCGCGCCCGAAGACTTCAGTTCGGCTGCGCATCTTCGCATTGCAGCCGCTGCTCGGCTGTCCCCGGCTCGCATCTGACGCTTCGCCGCCGAATTTCCGGCCGACCGGCTCTCGGGTGTGTGGTCAGCGCCCACGTCGGAGCGACAACGGCGACGGCCAGGCTGCGGCTCCTGATGCAGATGAGGTCCGCTGGAATGGCTGTCGCTGTGACGTGGGCGCCGACAAGGGTCCCCACGCTCGGTCGGTTCGCAGTTGGCTCCGCCCGCTGGTGATCTGTTGGCCGCCGGCCGCCGGCCGCCGGCCACCGGCGGCCTGTGGAACGGGGCGGGTCAGCCGGGGTCGGTGTGCGAAGATGGACGGGAGCCAGCAAGAGGAGATTCGCCGATGACGGACACGCGCGCAGCCGGGGGCGAGGCACGAGCCAAGTTCACGCGAATGGATGAATGCACCCAGGAGGACTGGAACATCATCATCCCGGCGCTGTTCGAGCACTCGCACACCGCCGTGGCCGAGAACGTCCTGCAGCAGCTCAACACGCTGGAGGGTGACCACGGCGGATTCGCTGTGGATCGGCTCAGCCATTGTCTGCAGACCGCCCATCTCGCCGAGCAGGACGGCAAGGACGAGGAGTACATCGTCTGTGCTTTGCTGCACGACATCGGTGACGTGCTTGCGCCGCTCAACCATCCGGAGATCGCAGCAGCGATTCTGAAGCCGTACGTGAAGCCCGAGAACCATTGGATGGTCGAGCATCACGGCACGGTGCAGGGCTATTACTTCTGGCACTTCATCGGCATGGATCGCAACGCCCGCGATCAGCTGAAGGACCACGAGTACTACTCGCATTGCGAGGAGTTCTGCGCAAAGTACGACATGCCCGCCTTCGACCCCGATGGCGTGACCCCACCGTTGTCGTACTACGAACCGCTCGTCCGGAAGATGTTCGGGCCCGGCGGCATAAACGGGGCAACCCTCCCTGCAGAGTGATCACGCCTGACCCGGTCACCGGGCTTGTGCAGCACCCCCAGCCGGTTCCGTATCCATTCGGGCCAACCGATGTTGCGTCCGTCCTGAATGTCGGCCTCGAACACCATCCGGAACGCGTTGCACTCGAGGATGGTGATCGCACGTGGACGTGGAGCGAACTCGACGCTGCCGTGACAGCGATGGCCGGTGGAATCGCACCGAACGAGGCCATCCTCTGGCAGCTCCCGAATTGTGCCGAACTCGTGATCGGCTCGTTGGCCACCTTTCGCGCAGGTGGCGTGTGGCTCGGCTCAGCCGATGACCTCGCGGAACAGACCCAGCTACGGGTCGAACAACACCTCGGTCCTCTCCGACGGGTCCGAACGCTGGAAGACCTGCCGAGCGGAAACCGACACGCACCGACCATCGATCCGCAGGCCCTGGCAGCCGTCACGTTCACGTCGGGAACGAGTGGCACTCCCAAGGCAGTGGCGCACAGCCAGCGCAACCTCCTGCTTCCCGGCCTCTTGTCCGTCGACGGCGAGCCGCCCACGCCGTCCGAGCGTCTCGGCACGCCACTGCGCTTGACCATTCTCAACCTGCTCTTGCTTGGGCCGATCTCGGCGTTCCTTCGTGGTTCGACGTTCGTGGTCATGAAGCGCACCTTCGCCGCCGGGTTGGCCGAAGACATCGCAGCGGCCAAGGTCACCCGCTTGTTCGCGGTCCCAACGCTCGTCTTCGACCTCGCCGAATCCGCCGAGGTCCACTCCGGACAACTCGTAACGCTCGACCGCGTGATCCTCGGTGGTTCGGGCGCAGATCCGAAAGCCATCTGGGACTTCTTCGACCGCTTCGAGGTCCGGCCCACGCTCAGCTACGGACTGAGCGAAGCTCCGACAGGTGTCGTACGTGAGTCGCTCGATGACCCGATCGGTTCCGGTCGGGGCTTTCCGATGCCCCACGTCGATGTGCAGATCGTTGATGGCGAAGTCTGTCTGACGCCCTCATCCGAGGGGCCATGGGCGGGCACTTGGACGCCGACACTCGGGTACCTCGGTGAGCCCGAACGAACCGCCGCGCTCTTCTCAGACGGACTCGTGCACACCGGCGATCTCGGCTTGCTCGATGACGACGGTGCGCTCCACGTGACTGGAAGGATGTCCGACCTGATCGTGCGGGGTGGCAAGAACATCGATCCCGTCGAGATCGAGCGTCTTCTGAACACGTCTCCCGGCATCGCGGAGGCCCTGGCGGTCGGCGTGCCGAGTGAGCGACTCGGCCAGGAGGTCGGAGTACTCCTCGTGCCGGACCATGACGCCGATGGAATCGATGTCGTTGAAGGTGTGATGCAGGCCGAGGAGAACGCCTCTGCATTCTTCCCCATCGACCACGTGGCCGTCGTCGAATCACTCCCCCGAAATGCGATGGGCAAGGTGGTTCGCGTGGCGCCGCCAGGCCTGTTCGACTGACTCAGCTTCGCTGGAGCAGCAGATAGGCGAAGCCCAGGACGCCGCGGCGAGTCAGGTAGGCACGTCGATAATCGTCGACCTTGTCATCGGCCATGTCGGCCATGAAGCCGAACTCGAAACGGTCCCAGTCGCGACCGGTTGCGACGAGCAGCGAGCGTGTCCGCCAGCCCTCTGCGGCGACCGCATCGAGCAGATCGCCGAGATCAGGGAGCTGTCCGAAGTCGGCGAAAAGCGCGTCAGACGGCGTCGTCGCCCAGAACGCCGTGCCGAGCAGCAGCCGGGATTGCGGCGGCATTGCATCGTGGAACGCTCGCAGCGCGTCTGTCCGGCTGCCCACGACGTGCTCCGAACCGACGCACAACGCCAGGTCGGCGTCGGCGAGTAGCTGACCGCCGAACTGCGGGCGTAGCTCGACCCGATCAGCGACGCCGCGGTCCGCGGCATGATGCGCCGCTCGAGCCAGCAGCGCATCGTCGTGATCGATGCCGGTCGCGGTCGCCTTCGGGCAGGCCTCGAGGAGTCGAAGCAGGAGCTCGGCCCAACCACAGCCGACATCGACCACTCGCAACGGGTCGAGGCGCTGCAGCATTGCGACCAGCTCGCTTGCGGTCACTTCGGTCATCGGCGAGTTGAAGTCCAGATCGTCGTAGTACCCCTGACGATCGGAAGCAGCCATCCGGGCATCGTAGGCGGGTATGGTCGAGACGTGACCGACTTCGACTTCACCGAACTCCTCCCCCTCGGCGAGGACACCACCGAATACCGCAAGATCTCCGACGAGGGTGTGTCCACCTTCGAGGGCGGCGGCCAGACCTTCCTGAAGGTCGAACCCGAGGCAATCCGCCTCCTCACCGCCACGGCGATGCGAGACATCGCCCACTACCTGCGGCCGAGCCACCTCCAGCAGCTCCGCAACATCCTCGACGATGCCGATGCGTCGCCCAACGACCACTTCGTGGCGATGGAGTTGCTCCAGAACGCGAACATCGCCGCCGGCGGCGTGCTGCCCATGTGTCAGGACACGGGTACGGCGATCGTCATGGGCAAGAAGGGGCAGAACGTCTTCACCGGTACCAACGACGAGCTCGCCATCTCGCAGGGCGTCCACGACACGTACCTCACCTCCAACCTGCGGTACTCCCAGCTCGCACCGCTGAGCCTGTTCGAGGAGAAGAACACGGCCAACAACCTCCCGGCCCAGATCGAGCTGTACGCCACCGAGGGCGACGCCTACAAGTTCCTGTTCATGGCGAAGGGCGGCGGTTCGGCCAACAAGAGCTACCTGTTCCAGGAGACCAAGGCGCTCCTCAACCCGGAGAGCCTCACCCGCTTCCTCGACGAGAACCTGCGCAAGCTCGGCACCGCTGCCTGCCCGCCGTACCACCTCGCCGTCGTCATCGGCGGAACCTCGGCCGAGTACGCCCTGAAGACCGCAAAATACGCGTCGGCCCGCTACCTCGACACCTTGCCGACCGAGGGTTCCATGGCCGGCCACGGCTTCCGTGACCTGGAGTGGGAGCAGCGGATCCTCGAACTCACCCGGGAGATGGGCATCGGCGCCCAGTTCGGTGGCAAGTACTTCTGCCACGACGTCCGCGTCATCCGCCTCCCCCGCCATGGCGCCTCCAACCCTGTGGCGATCGCCGTGTCCTGCTCGGCTGACCGACAGGCGCTCGGCAAGATCACCGCCGAAGGCGTGTTCCTCGAATCGCTCGAGACCGACCCGGCCCAGTACATGCCGGAGGTGACCGAGGACGACCTCAGCTCGACCACCGTGCAGATCGACCTCAACCGTCCGATGGACGAGATCCGGGCCGAACTGACCAAATACCCGGTCAAGACCCGGCTGTCGCTCACGGGCACCCTGGTCGTGGGTCGAGACATCGTGCACGCCAAGATCAAGGAGCGCCTCGACGCCGGCGAGCCGATGCCCGAGTACCTCCGCAACCACCCGATCTACTACGCCGGCCCCGCAAAGACCCCGGAGGGCTATGCCTCGGGATCGTTCGGACCGACCACGGCCGGGCGCATGGACAGCTACGTGGACCAGTTCCAGGCCGCCGGCGGCTCGATGGTCATGCTGGCCAAGGGCAACCGGTCGAAGCAGGTCGTCGACGCGTGCAACGCGCATGGCGGCTTCTATCTGGGCTCGATCGGCGGCCCTGCGGCCCGACTCGCGAAGGACGCCATCCGCAAGGTCGAGGTGCTCGAGTACGAAGAGCTCGGCATGGAGGCGGTCTGGCGCATCGAGGTCGAGAACTTCCCGGCGTTCATCATCATCGACGACAAGGGCAACGACTTCTTCGCCGAGGTCAGCACCCCCGTTCACCTGCGCTGATTCACCGGCCGGGGCCCGAGGCTCCCTCACAATCCATGGAGATGTTCGCCTGGAACGGGACCATCCGACAGCCCGGTGGGACATCGGCAGCCGTCCACTCGGCTGCACCGGTGTCGTCGAAACACATCCACTCCGGACGCTCAGTGCTGCCCAGATTGCGGCAGTGCCCGGGGACATCGCCGGGCTGCAGCGGCTGGGACAGGTCCTCGCTCATGACGGCAGGCTGGCCGCTGGGGCACGGCCGCCAGTTCGGCCGCCGACAGGGCCGCAGTGGGGATGATGATCCCGTGCTCCGTTCTCGTGGCCAGGAGCAGATACCCCTTCCCGTCGAGCCATCGATCGACGTCTGTCCAGCGAACGGCGAACCGTGCACCGTGGGCGTTCACGATATGCAGGCCCTCGGTGGCTACCGGTTGACGATGCGTTGTGCCTTGCCCTGGCTGCGCGGCAACGCTCCGACCTCGGCGACCTCGACGGCCGTCGTGACCCCGACGTTGGTCTTGATCGCCTGGAGCAGGCGGTCGGCTTCGTCACCGACGGTCACACCCGGCTGGGGCTCCACCTGCACGTTGAGCGTGCTCATGTTCCCGTCCTTCGTCACCTCGAGCAGGAAGTGCGGACTCAGCCCGTCGATCCGGAGGATCTCGGCTTCGATCTGGGACGGGTAGACGTTGACGCCACGGATGATCAACATGTCGTCGGTTCGGCCGGTCACGCGAGCCATGCGTCGCATCGTGCGCGCCGTCCCGGGCAGCAGTGTCGTGATGTCGCGTGTGCGGTAGCGGACCACGGGGAACGCCTGCTTCGTCAACGAGGTGAACACCAGCTCGCCCTGCTCGCCGTCGGGCAGGACCTCGCCGGTCTCCGGATCGATGACCTCCGGGTAGAAGTGATCTTCCCAAATGGTCGGCCCGTCCTTGGTGGCCGCGCACTCCTGCGCAACGCCGGGGCCGATGACCTCGCTGAGTCCGTAGATGTCGGTGGCGTCGAGGCCGAGGCGCTCCTCGATCTCGCTGCGCAGCTCGTCGGTCCATGGCTCCGCGCCGAAGATGCCGACCTCGAGCGAACTGGCGGATGGGTCGAGACCCTGCCGTTCCATCTCGTCGATCAGGTTGAGGCAGTAGGACGGCGTGACGAAGAGGATGCGCGGCTTGAAGTCGTTGATCAGGGCCACCTGGCGTTCGGTGGCGCCACCGGACATCGGGATGACGGTGCAGCCCAGCAGCTCCGCCCCGTAGTGCGCGCCGAGTCCGCCGGTGAAGAGGCCATAGCCGTACGCATTGTGGGCGATGTCGCCGGAGCGTCCACCGGCCGCCACGATCGAGCGAGCCATCACCCTCGACCAGACGTCGAGGTCGGCCTGGGTGTAACCCACGACGGTCGCCGAACCGGTGGTGCCGGAGGAAGCGTGGACGCGAACGACCTGTTCCCGCGGAACGGCGAACATCCCATACGGGTAGTTGTCTCGGAGGTCCTGCTTCATGAGAAAGGGGAACCGAGCCAGGTCGCTCAGGTCCTGCAGGTCGTCGGGGTGGACCCCGGCGGCATCGAAGGCAGACCGATAGTGCGGCACATGGGCATACGCGTGGCCCAGCGACCACTGCATCCGTTGGAGCTGCAGACTTCGGAGCTCGTCGATCGAGGCGGTTTCGATCGGCTCGTAGGTGGCGCCGCTGGACTGGCTCATCAGGTTTCCCCCTTCGGCTTCTTCGAACGCTCGAGGAATGCCGTCATACGTTCCCGCTTCTCGTCGGACTCGAACAACTCGGCCTGGGCCTCGATGTCGAATGCGGTCGTGGCTGCACGATGCTGGGCGAGCGCCTGCTTGGTCAACTCGAGCGCCCGCCAGGAGTTGCGGCCGATTCGGTTGGCCAGGGCCACGGCATCGTCCAGAAGCGCGTCCTGGGTGCTCAGTTGGTCGACGAGGCCGGCCGTCAGCGCGTCGGTCCCGTCGATGCGGAGGCCGGTGTAGAGCATCCGGCGGGCGAGCCCGGGGCCCACGAGTGCCGGAAGTCGCCAGTTGCCTCCGGCGCCAGCGAGGATGCCAAGCGACAGCTCGGGTTGGCCGAACGTCGCCTCCGGGGTGGCCACGCGAAGGTCACAGGCCATGGCGAGCTCGCATCCCCCGCCGAGGGCCCATCCGTCGACCGCCGCGATGGTCGGCCATGGATGCGCCTCGATCCGCTCGAACAGTCCGGCGTTGATGGCCGCCCGAGCGTCTGCGGCCGTGCGGTCGCGGAGCTCGGCGATGTCGGCTCCGGAGATGAACATGCCGGGCGTGGTCGAGTGGAACACGAGGATCGATGGGTCATCCCGGTTCGCATCGAGCACCGCATCGATGTCGTCGACCATCTCCTGGCCGAGGGCGTTTCGCTTCTCGGGCAGATCGAAACCGATCGTGACGATGCGATTGGCGGGACGGTCGATCCGGAGTGTGGTCACCACGTGGCACTCAGATCGAGGTCGATGACCTCCCGCATCCGTGCCATCAGCGGCCGCCAATCGTCCGAACGCAGCGTCCGCTGCGCTTGCGACGGCGCACTCCCCCATTCGACGGCGCCGATCCGGGCTTCGATGGTTGCAACGAATGCGTCCCATTCGGCGGCGAGCGGCCCGGCGGCGACGCCGGTGGCGACGGCTTCGGCCTCGCCCGCCACGGGTTCGAAGAGGCCCTGCGTGAGGGGTGCGAGCACGGCCACCGCCGTCACGAATCGGTCGCGCGCCGTGGCGTCGGCCAACAGCACATCGAGCATGTTGTCGGCGTGTAGCCGGTGGAAGCGTTCCTCTCGTTCCACGCGTGCGGCCACATCCTGCAGCTCCGAAACCGTCGACTGGGACACGAGCGCCCATCGATGCTGATCGGCAGTGTCGAACAGCCAATGCCGGGCGAAGGCCACGGTCCAGTCGTCGGTCGCGAGTTCGACCAGATGACACGAGCGGTAGTCGTCGGCGCCACGGTCGTAGGCCAGTGAGTCGATGGCGGCGTCGTCGTCACCGGCCAACAGCTCGTAGAGGAGCGCCGCGTGGCCGAGTTCGTCCTGACCGATGCTGCAGAAGGCGAGGTCCTCCTCGAGGAAGGGTGTCACCCCGATCCACTCGGCGTGCTGCTGGCCCATCAGGTGTTTGTCGTCGGCGATCGCAAGCAGGAACTCGCGAACGGCCGGAGTCACGTCGACGGTCATGAGGACGCCCCTTCGTTTCGCATGGCCTTTCGGCGGGCGGCAACTGCGCTGCCGTCGTGGTGGCGATGCGGCTTGTCGGCGTTCGGTGCGATCAGATCGGGATCGGCAACGATCACGTGATCTCGACGAACCAACCAGAGCCGATCGCCCTCGGCCCGCCGGATGTAGCTTTCCCGCGCCATCACCATGGCGAGGTCATCGGTGGCTGCGTCGAGCGCACCGGCGTGCCGGTACTCGTCTCGCCCGTCCTTCTTCAGGAAGATCTCGTAGGTGTGCATGGTCAGCTCCGCATCACTTCGACGGTCTCGGCGCACGCCGTGCATCGGTTGACCGAGCGGCAGCGACTGGGCCCGAACATGGATTCCTCGGTGGTCGGGGCGCCGCATCGGGGACACTCGGGGGCACCCGTCCCGATCCGAACGGCGACCGTGAACTCCCGCCCGATGAGCGCACGGGTTTCCGGTCCGATGCGGTCCACGGTCCAGACCGGCGAGCGAAGCCACTCGACCTCCACCTCGCCGACGCCGTCGACAGCGTCCACGGCCTCGAGGACATCGTCGCGAATCATGGCCAGCGCCGGACAGCCGGAGAACGTGGGGATGAGTCCGACGCGCACATCGCCGGCGTCAGTCACGTCGAGGCGCTCCAACAGGCCGAGGTCGACGATCGACACGCCCGGGTACTCAGGGTCGTCCACCGATGCAATCGCCGCGTGAACGGCCAGTTCGAGCCCGATCATGCGGGCACCGTCGCAGCACGATCCATGGCGTCGCGCACCCAGCGCGTCCGTTCCCAATTGTCCTTGGCCTCGTTGATCCGCCGCGCCGAGTCGGGTCCGCCCTGCGCCAGCGTCCGCTTCAGCGGTTCCCAGTCGATCGGGCCGACGTCCCACTTCCCGGCCTCCTCGTCGTACGACAGGTCGGGCGCTGGGACCGTGAAGCCATAGCTCTGGAGCATCGGCACGAACTTCTGCACCCACTTGTCTCGAAGGACCTCGTTGCGTTCGGACTTGATGTGCCACCGCAGGAGGACGTCGTCCGGCTTGGAATCGGGTCCGAACAGCTGGAGGGCCGGCCAGAACCAGCGATCGAGCGCTCCCTGGAAGATCTCCTTCTGCGTGTCCGTGCCCTGCGCGATCCGCATCATCCGGTCCTCGCCGAGTCGCATGTGGAAGCCCTCTTCGCTGATGATCCGTTTGAGGATGCGCCGGTACGGCCCGTAGCTGCAGTTCTTGAACACGGCCTGCTGGCTGGCCAGCGCTGCGGCGTCGACCAGGAACGCAATCGCCACCTGATCACCCCACGTGACGGCCTGATAGTGGAAGACGTTGTGAAAACGGCTTTTGCCGGCGAACAGGTCCTCGAGCATCTCCTCACGCGTCTTGATCTGCATGTCGGCGGCAACCATGTAGAGCAAGTGGCCGTGGCCGATCTCGTCCTGCGTCTTCGCCAGCACCGACATCTTGTGCCGCAGACCCGGCGTTCTCGGGATCCAGTCCCGCTCGGTGAGGCCACCCATCAGCTCCGAGTTCGCGTGCATCTCGATGAACGCAAAGACGGCCTGGCGGTACTCGTCTGGCATGTGATCATCGACTTCGACGATCCCGCCGTCGTCCAAGAACGACTCGAAGGCGGCCATATCTGCCCAGGTACGCGTCACTCTGGCGCTCCGTTCGTGCCGGGGCGGTTGGCCACCATGGTGAGTACGTCGTACACCGCGGCCACCTCGCCGTTCTGATTGATGACTTGCGTGTCCCACGCCACCTCGCCATAGCCGCGGCCGTCGAGTTGGGTCTTGCGTTTGCACGTGAGCACGACGTGGATCTCGTCGTCAGGCTTCGTCGGGGTGGCGAAGCGCAGCCGGTCGATGCCGTAGTTGGCGAGCACCGGCCCCTCGGGCGGATCGACGAACAGACCGGCGGCGAACGAGAGCACCAGATAGCCGTGGGCGACGATGCCACCGAAGATCGGGCTCCGGGCGGCCGCTTCCTCGTCCATGTGGGCATAGAACGTGTCGCCGGTGAACTCGGCGAAGTGGGTGATGTCCTCTTGGGACACGACGCGTGGTTCCGACGTGAGCGAGTCGCCCACCTCGAGGTCGTCGAACGTGAGCCGGAACGGGTGCCCCTTGTCGACACGGGTCGGAGCGCCGGTGACGTACTCCCCAGTGATGGCGGTGAGCATTTCGGGGCTTCCCTGAACGGCGGTTCGTTGGAGATGATGATGGACACCGCGAATGCCGCCCATCTCCTCGCCGCCACCCGCCCGCCCGGGGCCACCGTGGACGAGATGTGGAAGTGGTGAGCCGTGGCCCGTGCTCGATGCCCCGGCCGTCTCATCCATCACGAGCACGCGCCCATGATGCGAGGCGATCCCGAGCGTGAGCGTCGCCGCCTCCGCTGGTTCCTCGGAGTACACGGAAGCGACCAGGCTTCCGTCCCCGAGTGCGACGAGGTCGATGGCCTCGTCGGTGTCGTCGTAGCCGACGATCGTGGAGACGGGACCGAATGCCTCGGTCGAATGGATGGCGTCGGCCCGGCGATCGTTTGCCCGGAGCAGCGTGGGCTGCACCATCGTTGCCGATGACCCACCCATGATCAGCTCCGCGTGGCCGGACAGCGTCTCAACCGCACGCATGACCTCGTCGGCCTGATCGGCACTGGCGACCGGGCCCATGGTGACGCCGTCCGAGCGGGGATCGCCGACCACGACCTTGGCGAGCGCCTCGGAGATCGCACCGGCTGCGTCGTCCACGAGCGCCGTGGGGACGAACGCCCGGCGAATCGCCGTGCACTTCTGCCCGGCCTTCGTGGTCATCTCACTGACGACTTCGCGAACGAACAGCTCGAAGGCCGGCGTACCCGGTGTCGCCGACGGGGCGAGGATCGCCGAGTTGAGGGAATCGGCCTCTGCCGTGAACGGAATGGAGCGGCGGATGATGTTCGGATGTGCCCGCAGGAGTGCCGCGGTGGCGGCGGAGCCGGTGAAGCCGACCGAGTCCTGTCCGTCGAGATGGTCGAGGAGATCGCCGGCGGAACCGCAGATCAGCTGGAGCGCGCCTTCGGGAAGGAGGCCGCTCTCGCTCATGATGCGGACCGCGGCTTCCGTGAGGTACGCGGTCTGGCTGGCCGGCTTCACGATGGAGGGCACGCCGGCGATGAACGCGGGAGCGAACTTCTCCAGCATTCCCCAGACCGGAAAGTTGAACGCGTTGATCTGGACGAAGACGCCGCGCTTCGGTGTGCGGATGTGCGTCGCAACGAACGATCCGTCCCGACTGAGCGACTCGGTGGGGCCGTCGACGACCACGTGACCATTCGGCAGTTCGCGTCGAGCCTTGCTCGAGTACGTGAGCAGAACGGATGCGCCGCCGTCGATGTCGATCGCCGAGTCCGAACGCGTGGCGCCCGTGCAGGCGGAGATGGCGTAGAGCTCTTCCTTCACCGAATCGGACAGGAGCAACTTGCCGAGCTCTTTGAGGATCGCTGCCCGTTCATGGAACGTGAGTGCCCGCAGAGCCGGGTTCCCGACCGTGCGCCCGTGACAGACCATGTGCTCCATGTCGACGCCGGCCGAGCTGATGGTGGCGATGGGATCGCCGCTCGACGCATCGAGCAGGGTTGCTCCGTCGTCGGCCGGTGCCTGCCATGTTCCCGCTACAAGACTCTCGAGTGCCCTCATGGCGGAAATGATACACAAACCTTCACATCTGGCAAGTGATGTGTATCATGACGAGATGAACGTTGATGTGGTGGTGGTCGGAGGCGGCACGATGGGCGCAGGTATTGCCACGTCCTTTCTGGCCGCCGGCAGCAGCGTGCGCTTGGTGGAGAGCACCGAGGTTCTTTCCGAGGGCGCCCACAGCCGTGTGCAGGACTCCCTCGAACGGATGGCCCGAAAAGATGCGCTCCTCGACCCGCAGGAAGCGCTCGCCCGGCTCGACCTGCGGCTCGACCACGACGGAGAGAACGACGCTGTCAAAGCGGTGATCGAAGCGGTCCCGGAAGACCTCGAGCTCAAGAAGCGGCTCTTCAGCACCTGGGAGCCCAGCTACCCGAGCGACACCCTGCTCGCATCCAACACGAGTTCGCTCCCGATCGCCGAGATCACGGGCGGGCTCGAGCACCCCGGTCGGGGAATCGGCATGCACTTCTTCAACCCGGTGCCCGTGTCTTCGCTCGTCGAGCTGGTCGTGGCAGACCACACGAACGATGCGACGCTGAACACCGCACGTGAGCTGGTGGCCGTGCTCGACAAGACGCCGATCGTCGTCAAGGACTCCCCCGGCTTCGCATCCAGCCGGCTCGGTCTGGCGCTCGGTCTCGAGGCGATCCGCATGCTCGAGAGTGGCGTCGCCTCGGCCGAAGACATCGACACCGCAATGCAGCTCGGGTACAAGCACCCGATGGGACCGCTGCGCCTCACCGATCTGGTCGGGCTCGACGTCCGGCTTGCGATCGCCGAACACCTCGCCGGTGAGCTCGGACCGAGATTCGAGCCCCCGGAGCTCCTTCGCGAGATGGTGGCCGCCGGACACCTCGGCAAGAAGTCCGGCCGCGGCTTCCACGACTGGTCATGAGTCTCCACCCGTCGGTTCGGCGCCTGGTCGACGCCGCCACCGCCGAAGAAGGCTTCAGCGGACGCGTGTTGCTCACCACGATCTTCGGCGATGCGCTGCTCCCCCGCCGGCAACCGATTGCCGTCGTCCAGCTCGCAGAACTGGTCGAGCCGTTCAACATCAGCGACCGACTCGTCCGTACGACACTGCTGCGGCTCACCCGAGATGAGCTCGTCACGTCGGAACGCCGTGGTCGCTTCAGCTTCTACACGGTCCATCCGGACTCCGAAGCGGTGTTCCGGAACGCGAACGAGCGCATCTATGCCGACGCCGGGCTCGACCAACCGTGGGATGGGCACTGGACGGTCGCGGTCATCGACCCGGACGGATCCAGCCCGACGGATCGCCAGCGCTGTGCCACCGAGTTCGGATGGCTGGGAACGACGGAGATCGCTTCCGGTGTCCATGCGGCCCCCACCGTGTCTCCCACGGTGCTCGAGGCGGTGGCCGAACGCATCGGGGTGCGGCTGGCCATCACCATGCGCGGACCGCTGTCGTCCGGCACGGTGGACGAGGAGACACAACGCACGCGTCAGGTCGACCCCCAGGGTCGGCTTCGCGCACTCCACGAGACGCACGCGGACCGTTTCGCAGCGTTCGAGGCCACCGCCGCAGACCTCGGCCCGCTCGACGCCTTCATCGTGCGCACGTTGCTCATCAACGGATGGCGCCGTATCGCGCTTCGATCACCGCAGCTGCCGGCGAAGCTGTTGCCTTCCGACTGGCCCGCGGCCGACAATCTCGCACGCACGCGTCGTCTGCACGATGCGCTCTGGCCGGCCAGTGAAGGACATCTCGATGCGGCTCTGGGTGCCGCTCCGGCGAGTCGATCGCTGTTCGGTTCGGTCAGGTCAGCTGGCTGAGCCCGGCCAACGACATGGCCGTGACGACGCCCACCGGCCGATCATCGTCGTCGACGATGGCGATCGCCGATGTGTCGTGTTCGTTCATCAGGCGGGCGGCATCGACCGCAGGAGCATCCTGATGCACTGACGGGAGGTCGCGCATCGCCTCGCGCGCTGTGGCCTCTGGGCCATGCTCGAGCATCATCGCTGCGAGGTCGTGGAGGACGAGGAGCCCCTCGTACTTGGGCCCGGCCACCGGCACGGCCAACGCATCGGTACGCGTGCCGTGGTCGTCGATGACCGACAGGAGGTCCGCTTCGGGGGCGATCTTGCCCGATCCCTCGATCATCACGGCCGAACACGGTTCCTTCAGGCGGCGCTCGAGTTGTCCCTCGCGTTCGCCCCGCTGTCCATCGGACACCGAGACCTCGCCCATCAACGACTGGGAGATGGCGGTGGCGATCAGGGCAGGAATCACGTACTCGGCTCGTCCGGTCGTCTCGGCGACGAAGACGACCGCAGCCAGCGGTGTCCGGTAGGCCGCGCCGAGCACGGCCGCCAACCCGATCACCGGGTAGAGGCCGGTGGAGTCGGCGCCCACGAGGATCTCGACCGCACGGCCCAGCAGCAGTCCCTGGACGACCAGAGGAATGAACACGCCACCGACGCCGCCGACGCCGAGGGTTGCCCCGGTGACGAGCACGCGAAGGAGGAAGAGCGCAAGGACGGTGGCGAAGCCGAACTTGTTGTCGAGCACGATGTCCGCCGCCATCTCGGCACCGAGTCCGAGGGTGAGGGGTCGATCGACGAGCGATTGGGCGAGCAGAAGACTCACGGCGAAGATCACAGCCGAAGACGCGAAGCGAGCGCCGAAGCCGTAGGTGTCGTCCAGGTGCTTCGCCCACCGGAAGACGTGCGCGAGGCCACGGGCCACGAGGCCGGCGAGGACACCGATGGTCAGCGCGGCAACGATCTCGTCCTGCAACCGAACCTCGGTCGACGGGAACTGCAGCAGCGGGTCGTCGTCGAGGATGGCCACGAACGTGAGATACGAAGCCGCCGACGCCACGAGCGCCGGGATGAGCCCGTGACGCGAGATGTCTCGCTTGTAGGGGGATTCCATCGCGAACAGCACGCCGGTGGCAGGCGCTTTGAAGATTGCGGCGATGCCGGCGGCTGCACCGGCGACCAGGAGCACGAGGCGTGGGCGTTGGCCCATCACCTTCGGCAGGCGGTCGCCCAATGACTGGCCGAGGGTCGCCCCCGTCAGAACGGCGGGCCCTTCCATGCCCACCGCGCCGCCGGTACCGATCGTGGCGAAGCTGGCCAGCAGTTTCGGCAGCAACGTGTTCGCCTCGGCACCGGTGCCCGAATGAAAGCTGTGGAGGTAGGCGTCCGACGTGGTCGAGTTCAGCCCCGGGCGGATCTTGAGGATGACGGCGACGATCGCGGCGCCCACGGCCGGCAGCGCGGCCTGGAGCCAGATGGGCGACTGGAGCACGGCTTCGAGCGCGACTTCGACGGTGATCCACTCGAGGAGCGCGACGAGGGCACCGATGACGATTCCCAAGCCCGCGTACACCGCGAATCGAAGCGCTCCATTGGTCACCTCCGCACTCTAGAGAGGTCCCTGCAGGAAGTGTCGGAGGCCGACGCAAACGCGCCGGCCTCCGATCGGTCGATGGGTGGGGTCAGCCCTTTTCGAGGGCTTCGACAGCGGCGAGGAACTCGGCGATGAGTCGGTTCAGCTCGGCGTCTCGCTCGAGCTCGATGCGTTCGAGCTCCTCATCGATTGCTGCGATCGCCGGGTCGGCGTCGAGTTCGGCGGCAATGTGCGCCTCTTCCCAGGCGTCCTGAGCTGCCTCCAGATCGGCCTGGATCGCCAGGTACTCCTCGTCGGTTTCCGCTTCCTCGAGCTGTGCCTCCAGGTCGGTGACGATGGGCTCCCATTCGGCAGCAATCTCTTCGAGATCTGCTTCGAGTGCAGCGACGAGGTTCTTGCGATTGAGTTCGAGCGGCGTGATCAGTTCGGTGGCTTCGGCCCGCACGGCGTCCTTGGCGATGTGCAGCGCCTCGTCGAGCGCTGCGATCTGCTCCTGGATGGCCTCCTGCTCGGGAGTCTTCTCGGACGTTTCGTCCTTCTCTTTTTCGTCGTCCTTGTGCTCCTCGTCCTTCTTCTCGGCCTCTTCGTCCTTCTCTTCGTGCTTCTCGGCGGGTTCCTCGACCTTCTCGGGTTCAGTAGCCGGGGCAGGTTCCTCCGGCTTCACTTCCTCGACGGGCTCCTCCTCGAGCGTCTCCTCTTCCGGCTCGGGCTCTTCCGCCTTCTCGTCGACGTCATCCTCGGGGGCCTCGTCCGCCTCGGGCTCTGGCGCCTCGACGACCGTCTTCTCCGGTTCGGGCTCGACGTCCTCCGCAACCTCGTTCTCCTCGACGGGTTCCTCGTCGACGAAGGCCACGGCGTCCGGCTCTTCCAGCTCGATCGTCTCGACCTGGGCCGGCTCCTCTTCGAAGAACGGCACGTCGACGGCGCCGGTTGCTGCGGCACCACCGAACGATGCTGCGGCCACCGTCGTGCCGACACAGATCTTGCCTCCAAGCGTTCCAAGGAAGGCAGCGAATTGTCCGATCATGGGAAGTCTCCTCACATTGTGAACCGGCGTGGATGCGTCGAGATCGACCACGGGGGCGGCGAGATCGACCGTCGGTTCGGGGCTGGGGGTGAGGTGCACATCGAGGAAGGCCGACAACTGCGCCGACGGTGCGGGGGTGGCCGCATGGTCGGGAAGCGCCCGCAACTCGCCGAGGGCCTGATGCAGTCCGGCGTCGGCAGGGGCGCCGAATCCGGACGTGAGCAGGGCCTCGACGTCGTCGGGAGAGAGCTCTTCGCTGTACATCTCGTGTGAGGGATCGCTGTGGTGACTCATTTGGTTACGGCCTCCACAGAACTTTTCCGGCGCAGGGCGTTCACGGCCCGATGCTGGAGCGCCTTCGTGGCGTTCACGGTTCGTCCGGTGATTGCCGCTGTCTGTTCAAGAGAGAGATCGGCAACCAGCCGCAGAATGAGAACTTCGCGTTGGTCGTCGGTCAGTTGCAGAAGAAGTTCTCGTGTCCCGAAGCCGAGCCCGGCCAGCGCCTCGTCTTCGGTGTTTCCACCCGTTCGCTCGGCGGTTGGGTCGAGGGCCGTCGTCACCGGGCGACGTCCGCGCTGGCGGTGCTCGTCGATCACCTTGTTTCGGGCGATGGTGAACAGCAACGCCACGAAGGCGTCTTCGTCGCCGGTGAACTGGTCGATGCGCTGGAAGGTTGCCAGGAACACGTCGTTGGTGATGCCGTCGGGGTCGTCGCTGCCCCGTACTCGGGCGAATGCGGTCACCTGCCGGGCGAAGCGACGCCAGAGCCATTCGAAGCCCGCGGGCGATCCCTGTCGGGCGCTCTCGAGGGCCCGGCCGAATGCAGGATCCCCGCTGCGTTTCGCTGGCACGCGTCGAGATGTCGACGCGTGCGTGACGAATCTTGATGGGGCGCGCGGCCCTCAGCTCAGCGTGCGATTGGCTCCAACCGTGCCGGAACGTGCTTGTGCCAGGGTGTGCCGACGATCGGATCCTTCCAATCGATCGACGTGAGCTCGTTCGGTGCGACGCCGGTCAATTCGTCTTCGCCGCCGGCCGGTGCGTAGCCGAGGCCCATCCCGTTGGGCAGCGAGACCATGCCGGGTTGCATCGAGTCGTTGACTTCGGCGACCGCGACAGCGGTGCCGCCTGCGGTGGAGATCCGAACCCGGTCACCCGTCTCGATTCCCAAGCCGGCTGCGTCTTCAGGATGCAGGCGAAGCGCACCCTCGGGGTCCTTCTTCCGCCACGACGGATCCCGCATGATCGTGTTGGCCGTGAAAGAACGCCGCTCCCCTGCCGCGAGCACGAAGGGGAACTCGTCGGAGGTGTGCGAGACCGCTCCGGCGGCCAGCGTCGCCAGTTCTCCTTCGAGCTCCGGCAGGTGCACGTTGATCTTCTGATCGGGTGTGCGAAGCAGATCGAACGAGTCACTGTGTTGGTGGCGGGTGAAGACGACGCCATCCGGGTTGGTGATCATTGCGTTGAACAAGGCGTCGCCCAGCGCAGTCCCCTCCCCTTCGTGCCCGGCGGCGCGGACCTGGTCCGGGTAGCGCATCGCCACCTGCTGTGCGCTGAACCAGAGGGGCGCTGCCGCCGCCATGCCTTCGGGCAGGGTCGGTCCGAGGGTCTCGTACATGACGACGCCGCCCACTGCGCCGAGCATGGGGTTCTCCGTCGCTGCGGTCATGAATGCCGTGGCATAAGCCTCGAGCCCCTCGGCCGCAGCCGCGTGGAGCGATTCGAGGTCGGCGTCGGTGATGGCGCCCAGCTCGCGAACGAGGCGGCGGTGAATCTCGGCTTCGGGGAGCGTTCCCTCGAGCGGCGCGAGGAGCGGCGGGCGGATGGTGATCGAGTTGTCGGGGAAGCCCACGCCGAAGAAGGTCGTCTCACACTTTTCGTACTGCGAGCTTGCCGGCAGCACCCAATCCGCCTCCTTGGCCGTCTCGGTCATCGCGATGTCGATGACGACGGTGAACTCGCATGCTCGCATCGCCTCGCGGAAACGGGCCGAACCGGCGAGTGAATGCACCGGGTTGGCGCTTTCGATGAACATGCCGCGAGAGCGTTCCGGGTGATCGCTCAGGATGCCTTCGGCGATCTCGTTGCAGGGAATGAGGCCGGAAACGATCGGTCCACCGGTGACCGGGTCGGCGGACTCGCGGCCCGTGGCGCCGTAGCTGAACAGCGGAACCATCGACGAGTGGGCCGATGCGGTGCCCGGCTTCCCATAGTTCCCGGTGAGCACCCACAGCGCACGGTGCAACCACGACACGAGTGTGGAGTGGGGCGCCATCTCGACGCCGAGATCCTCGAACACCGAAACACTCTCGGCGCCGGCGATCCGCCGGGCCACGGAGCGGATCTCGTCGGCATCGATGCCGCAGTGCTGGGCGTAGTCGTCGACGGACACGTTTACGAACAAGGCAATCGTCTCGTCGACGCCGTTGGCGTTTTCGGCGAGCCAGTCGTGGGCGAGGAGGTCTTCCTGGACGACCACCGCAAGGAGTGCCGTGAGCAGATGCGCGTCGGAGCCTGGGCGGACTGCGAGGTGGTGGTCGGCGAGGTCCGCAGTTTCCGTTCGGCGCGGATCGATGACGATCATCGTTCGTGCGTCGTCCGCTGCGATCTCCTTCAGCACGCGACGGGCTTCGTCGAATCCGTGCGAGTGCCAGGGATTCTTTCCGAGGAAGATCGAAACCTCGGCGTCGGCGAACTCGCCGTGCGTGTGGGTGCCGAACATTCGGCCCTCCACCCAGGCTTCACCGGTCTTCTCCTGCGCCAACGCGTTGCTACGGCGCGTGATGCCGAGCGCATTTCGGGTTCCGGCGCCGTACAGCCCGACGAGGTGGTTTCCCTGTCCCCCGCCGCCGTAGTACATCAGCTTGTCGGGCCCGTGGCGTTCCCCGACACCACGAAGGCCGGCCGCGACCTCCCGGATGGCCGTGTCCCAATCCGTCGGCTCGTAGGTGCCGTCGGCCATGCGGCGCATCGGCGAGGTGAGGCGTCCACGAGCGTTCTGGTAGTGGTTGATGCGTAGGGCCTTCTCGCAGGTGTACCCCTTGGAGGCGACGTGTGTCTTGTTGCCCCGCACGCGGGTGATCTCTCGACCGTCCAACCGAACCTCGACACCGCAGTTGTTGCCGCACAGGATGCACACGTTCTTGTGCCACGTCTTCGTCGGATCGGTCTCGGCCGCTTCCGGAGAAGTTCCCTCGATGATGGCCATGTGTCCCCCTGCCTCGTCGGTTACTCGACGGTAGCAAAGAAGCAGGTGCTCAATCGGCGACGGCAGCCAACGGTGTGCCGGCGAGACCGAGCGACACCGGAGCGCCTGCGAGCGGCACGTGGACGAGCGTCCCGGTACCGGGTGCGTCGGCTCCAGCCGGGAAGACCTCGACGATCAACCCCTCGCCGTCCGAGGTCCATGCAACGGCCCCGAGTCGTCCGAACTGTTCGAGCGCGACGTACTCGCGTGGGGATCCTTCCTCGATCCCCTGTGTGGCGAGGAGGTGTGTGGCGCCGCCATCGCGTTGGATCGACATGGCGACCCGATCGCCGGCCGGCGACGCCGCGACGAATCGCTCGGAATCCGAAAGCCCGTTCAGCTGCCAGGTGCGACCTCCATTGCGAAGGTCGAGGATTCGAAAGTCATGTTCCGGCTCGGCGGGGTCACGGTCGGAAACGAGGATTCGCAGGTTTCCCAGAAGCAGCCCGTCACCGAACAGGCGGCCGGCCACGGCGACGTGGTCGACGACCCCGGTCGCCAGATCATGAGCGGTGAACGAGAGGGCCCGCACGCCAGGTGTTCCCGATGGCTCGCCCGTCTCCGTGGCGTAGACGACGAAGTCACCCTGGACGCCGACGAGCGTCGACTCGGTTCCGGCGGGGCTCAGGACCACTTGCTCCCCGGTGTCGATGTCGAAGGTGGTGACTTGGGTACCCCCGCTCGCAGCCACGTCGGCGACGATGCGCCGATCGTCAGCCCACGCAACGTTGTCGACGACGAGGGACGACGAGCCGACGACCGTTGCATTGGTGCCGTCTGCGAGCGACATCCAGAGCTCTCCGGTTCCCCGGCCGAAGCCCAGGACGAATGCGAGTCGTTCGCCGTCGGGTGAGACGACCACGTCGCTGAGCCGGCTCTGCCCCTGGGTGTACAGCAGCGTTGAACTCGACCCGCCCGCCAAGGAGACCGCCTTCACCTCGAGGCCGCCGCCCGCAGCGTCGCCGCCGGTTGCGTACAGCAGCAGATCGTTGTCTCCGGGCACGCCTCTCGGTGGGAGGGATGGTGGCAGGACGACGGCCGGGCAGGAGCCGACGACGGCGTCCTGCAACGCGTTTCGTTCAACGTTGGTCCAGGACCCTCCGGGGGCGCGGAACCACGTGGTTCCGTCTGCGACGGCTGGTCGAAGCGTGAGATACGTGGTGTCGGGGTCTCCGGGACAATCCCATTCGCGGACGTCCAGCACGTCGGTCGGATGCGACCGCCATGCGCACTGGACCTCGCTGATCGCTCCGGTGACGACGGCGTCGCACTCGTGCTCGGGCGAGATCACCGGTTCCGCCCCGGCCTCGGCGGCCGGAGCCGACGCCCCGGCAGTCGGCGACGTCGCCTCGGTCTGGGATTGTGACCGGCTCGGCTCGTCGACGCTGGACGCCGACGATTGCGGCTGTCGGTCCGGCCCGTCGCCCGCGGACCAGTCGATGCTGAAGACCATCACGGTGACGATGACGATCAGCGGAATGCCGACACCGAGGACGATCGCCCATCGCTTCGGTCTACGGCCGTCCTTGCGCCAGAGGGTGTGCAGCTGCCGGTTGATCTGATCCAGCTCGTGGCGGGCAGCGAAGAAGGCAACCGTCATCACCGGGCCCGTGAAGTAGGTGATGGATGCCTCGTCGAGCGAGATCGAGATGACGAACACGGCCATCTTGCAGAGCGCGGCAAGCCCTCCGAGCCAGCAGAACCAGCGAAGCTTGGTGCGTCGTTCCGCCAGCGAGGCGCCGGCGAGCACGCGTGTCTTGCGCTCCTCGCGCGTCTCCGCCCGCTCGTCCAACACCCCGGTTCGCTCCATGCCAGAACTTCGGCATGGCGGGCCCGTCGGCTGAGCATTTGCGCAGAGGGACAACCGTAAAGGGGCCGAACGGCCCCGTGGCCGGTCAGTTGATCTGGGCAGCTGCCGTGCGCAGGGCGTCGAGCCCGGTGTCGATCTCGTCTGCGGTGACATTCAGCATGGGAGCCATGCGCACCACGTTGCCGTAGAGCCCACCCTTGCCGACGAGCAGGCCCTGGTCCTTGGCGGCCTCGTGCAACTGGACCGTCCGCTCCGGCGACGGCTCGATGCTGCCGGGCTGGACGGTTTCCAGCGCCTGCATGAGTCCCTTGCCCCGAGCCTCCTCGATCCATGGCGTTTCGGCGGCAAGCGCGTCGAGCCCGGCGCGGAAACGATCGCCCATCCGCTTTGCGTTGCCCTGGAGGTCGTGATCGAGCACGTGGTCGATGGTTGCGAGGCCGCCGGCAGCAGACAGCGGGTTGCCGCCGAAGGTCGAGAAGTTCAGGACATCGATGGTGTCGAAGATCTCGGCACGAGCGACGATGCCGGCGAGGGTGATGCCGTTTCCGACGCCCTTCGCGAACGTGAGCATGTCCGGCACGATTCCGTGGGCCTGATAGCCCCAGAAATGCTCCCCCGTCCGACCCCAACCGGTCTGGACCTCGTCGGAGATGAAGAGGATTCCACGGTTGTCGAGCTCCTTCTTCATCGATGCGAAGAATCCGTCGGGCGGCGTGGCGAAGCCGCCCACGCCCTGGATCGGTTCGGCGATCATTCCGGCGACGTCACCGGCGGAGGTCATGTCGACGAGCTGCACGAGGTCGTCGACGCACGCCATCGTATAGTCGTCGGCGTCGAGGTGGCGGTGCGGGCTGCGCAGCGAATACGGACCCTGAACGAAGGTGACTTGAAGACCGGACAGGCTCGTCGAGGACCACGAGCTGTGTGAGGTGATGGCCTGCGTGGTGAAGCTGCGGCCGTGGTAGCTGTTGCGCATCGCGAGAATCTGGTTGCTCTTGCGAAAGCTCGTGGCCAGCAGGATTGCCGTGTCGTTCGCTTCGGTGCCGGACGGCGTCATGAAGACGCGTGCGTTGGGGATGCCGGAGAGCGCAGCGATCTTCTCGGCGAGCGCGATCATCGGCTCGCTGAGGTAGAGGCTGGAGGTGTGCATGACCTTCGCAGCCTGTGCCTGCACCGCTGCGGTCACATCGGGGTTGTTGTGCCCGATCATCGTGGTGAGCACCCCGCCGAAGAAGTCGAGGTACTTGTTGCCTTCGTCGTCGAAGACCCAGCTGCCTTCTCCATGGTCGAGCGCAATCGGAGCGCTGTAGTACGGGTTCAGAAAAGACGGCAGGGCGTTTCGATAACGGTTCAGCAATTCCTGGTTCACGACGGTCCTCCACGTGCAGCGGTCGGGCTCCATTCAACACGGAAACCGACCGCGGAAGCGGCATTGGACAAATGTTCAGTTCGTGCTTGGACGATCGTTCAGTTTCTGGCAAGCTGACGCCCATGAATCGCATCACGCTGAGCCCCCGGATTCGAAAGACGCCGTACTTCAAATCGATCGTCGCTGCCGGCCTGACGGACATCTCCGTCTACAACAAGATGGTCATGCCGACCTCCTACGGCGACCTGCAGGCCGAGTACCGCCGGCTCATCGAAGGCGTCGCAATCTGGGACGTTTCGGTCGAGCGGCAGGTCGAGATCGTCGGTCCGGATGCCCACGCCTGCGCCCAGTACCTGACCGCCCGCGACCTCACCAACATGAAGGAAGGCCAGGGCAAGTACGTGGCCATGTGCGACCACGAAGGTCGCATCCTCAACGATCCGGTGCTCATGAAGCTCTCCGGTGATCGCTACTGGTTCTCCCTCGCCGACAACGACATGCTGCTCTGGTGCCGGGCGATCGCAGCCGAGAAGGGTTTCGACGTCACGGTGCACGAGCCGGACGTGTCGCCGCTCGCCGTGCAGGGGCCCAAGGCCGAGGATCTCATCGCCGAACTCTTTGGCGAGGACGTCCGGGCGCTGAAGTACTTCTGGTTCGTCGAGACCGAACTGGATGGCATCCCGCTGGTGTTGTGTCGCAGTGGATGGAGCAAGCAGGGCGGCTTCGAGCTGTTCCTGCAGGACGGCAGCCGCGGCGACGAGCTCTACGGCAAGGTGATGGTCGCCGGCGAGAAGTACGAGATCGGACCGGGCGCCCCCAACCACGTGGAGCGGGTCGAAAGCGGCCTGCTCTCCTGGGGTGGCGACACGACGCCGGATTCGAACCCGCTCGAGGCGGGAATGGCCCGCTACGTCGACATCGACTGCGAGCCCGACTACATCGGGAAGGCTGCGCTCCAGGACGTCATGGCCAACGGCGGCCCGGAACGGCTCTTCGTCGGCCTGACGATCGAATCCGACATCGCCGACAGCTGGCCCCTGCCCGAGCGCACGCCGGTTCGGCAGAACGGTGAGGTCGTCGGCACCATGAGCGCCGTCGTCTTCTCCCATCGCCTCCAGCAGACGATCGGTCTTGCGCAGGTCAATCGGACGGTCGTCGAAGCCGGTGAGTCGGTCGAGGTCGAAGGCCCCGGTGGCCGCAACGTGGCGACGATCACCGAGCTCCCCTTCATCTGACGGCGGCTGCCGCCTGTCGGGCGGTGGCGTTGACCACCAGGTAGACACCGCTGAGTACGAGCAGTGCGCCGAGCCCCTCGACGGCGCCGAGCCGTTCGTCGCGGAACAACCAGCCGAAGAAGACGCCGAACAACGGGATGAGATAGGCGGTCGACGCCGCCTGGGTCGGCGTCGCCATCTTCACGATCAGCGCCATGAGCGAGAACGTGATCGCGTTGGCGGGGATGGCGTTGTACAACAGCGGGACGAGCAGCCCCAAGGACCAGTCGGTCTCGGCGGTGCCCTCCACCACCAACGCGAATGGCAGGAGCACGGCAGCGGACATGTACAGCTGGACGCCGACGAGGACGCCGGGCGACACCCGGGAGAAGTCCTTCCACTTCATGTGGACCGTCCCGTACGCCCAGGCGAGCGCAGACAGAACCAGCGAGACCACGCCGAGCGCTCCGGCTTCGCCCGACAGCGTTGGCGCAGCCAGCACAGCCGTTCCGGCGAACCCGATGAGCAGCCCGACCTGGCCCGACTGCGTGGTCCGGCTTCGCAGCAGGGCCCACGAGAGCACGGCGGTGAAGAGCGGCATCGTGCTGGCCATGAGCGACGCCAGACCTGCCGGGACGCGGCTGACGCCGAACACGAGCAGGGCGCTGGACACGGTCGTGATGGCAAAGGAGACGACGAAGATGTTGCCCAGGTCGTCGCGTCGGCGTGGCAGCCGTTCGCCGCGAATGAGGGCGAGCGCAAGCAGGAACGTCCCGCCGATCACGGTGCGCATGGCGGCGAGCAGGATCGGCGTCGTGTGATCGAGCGTGAACTTCAGCACCGTGAAGTTGCCCCCGATCAGCGCCGCCGTGAGGACGATGAGGCCGAGAACCTTCTGTTGGTGCGTCACCTCAGCTCGCCGACGGTGTCGTCTCCGGCGGCGGCGACAGCACACGTGGGGTCGTCCGTCATGCCGTAGGACGCCCACGGCTTGAAACCGAGCAGCGCAAGGTACTCGTCGTCGAGTTCGGCCTTCACGTCGGAACGAAGACCGTGGACCCCGTTCGTGAGCTGGCGGATCATTGGGCCGCAGAAGTACGTGGTGAGACCGACACGTGGCCCATCCGAGGTGTTCTTGCCCGATGCGTGCCAGGTACGGCCGTCCCAAGCGACGATCGATCCAGCGGGTCCCTCGACCTGATGCGCCGCATGGCTCGTGGACGGGTCCGGACTCACCCCCGAGAGGTGGCTTCCGGGAACGAGCCGTGTTGCGCCGTTGTCCGTCGTGAAATCGGTGAGCATCCACATGATGTTCAGGATCAGCGGCCCGATGATGGGGGTCGTGGCTGGTTCGGGTGGGCCGGTCGGCACGGTCGAGCGGGTGAGGTCGCCTTGGCGGACGAGTGCTTCGCCGGGACGCACGGGCGGCGGCATCCACCACTGATCGGCATGCAGCGGCATCTCCATGTTGCCCGGGTACGTGATGTGTGCGTCGAGCGAGGAGAGCAGATGCGACTCGCCGAGCACGTGCGTGGCGAGCCGCTGTGCCGCCGGATGTACGGGCAGTTCGCGGATGGCGGCGCCCTTGTTGATGAGGGTGTAGACCCACTGGTTGACGTCGTCGCCGTCGGCCTCTGCCGGATAGCCGTGGTCGAGCGCTCGGGCCCGCTCCGCGGCGGCCTGTTGGAGCACCCGAGTGCGAAGTGCGTCGGCATCGTCGGGCGTCAAGACGTCGGTGAGGATGCAGTAGCCGGCTCGATCGAGATCGGCGCACGCACGGGCGACGTCGGCGGTGGGATTAGCGCGATTCACCATGGCTGTTACTTGATCCGTTCGAAGAGGTAGGCGAAGGGCGACTTGGTGTAGCCGATGCCCCGCCCGAGTTCGTGCAAGGAATCGACGGTGATCTCGACGGGCTTTCGTGGCCACAGATACCCGTCGAGGTTCGTTCGCTCGACCCGGTATTCGCCGTTGCGAGCTGTGACGACGCCGGCCAGCACATACCGCTCGTCGAGCGAAGACATGGCCACGTCGCCATGGCTCGGATGCACCAAGAGCGTGCCACCGATCTTGAGGCGATCGGTGCAGTGCTCCGACACGAAGCCGGCGTAGAGCGAGATGAGCAGATCGAAGGTCGTCTTCTTCGGAAGCTTGAGCGCAGCCGTGTAGTCGGCGTGCAGGAACGAGAACGAGGCGTCGGGAACATCGCCGTGTTCGGCGATGAGTTCGCGGACGCCGTCCTCATCGGCGAAGAATGCGGCCGCCCGCTTGTCCGTGTCCACGTACACCACCTCGGGGAGCACGAATGAGGCGGCGATGTCGACGAATGAGCCGGGATACAGCGCAGACTCTGCGGCCGTCGCATCGACCACGGCCGTGAAGAGGCGCTGTCGGTCACCCGGGTGCCGGTCCTGTTCCGCCCAGAGCTTCTTCGTCTTTGCCAGCATGCGAGCCTCCCGAGTCGACTGTACCGATCGTTCGGCGGTCAGGCCGTGGCGAGGAAATCGAGGATGCTGCGGGTGAATCGGTCGGGGTCCTCAAGCAGGCCGAGGTGCTGGAGGTCGGCGACGATGTCCAGGTGCGAGTTTCGGATCTCCGCGCAGATTGTCTCGCTCATCACCGGGGTTGATCCAGAGTCGTTTTCGCAGGTCATCACCAGTGTCGGATGCGTCAGCGCCGGGTCCGGTTCGATCAGTTCTGTGACGCCGTTGGCCAGGACCCAGCGAGCAGCCGCGTACTGGTGCAGGTCGTTTGCCAGAACGACCTCTCGAACCCAGTCGACGACGGCGCTGTTCGCGTGTCGGAAGCCGGGTGTGAACCACCGCTCGAGGGTGGCATCGATCGTGGCCGCGGGCCCTCCGGCTGCGCTGTCGATCGCTCGCTGCTCGACGAGGCGCTGTGCCTCCGCGCCGCGGGCATGCGGTGAATTGAGGATGCACAGCGAGGCGACCCGGTCCGGGTGGTCGATGGCGACACGACGGTTGATCATGCCGCCGAGCGAGAAACCGACGAGGTGCGCCTGGTCGATCGCAAGCTCGGTGAGGAGGTCGACGAGCTGAGCGCCGAAGGTGGTCAACGAGAGATCGGCGGGTTGCGGTCCGCTCTGGCCGTGGCCGAGGAGGTCGTATCGCAGCACGTCGTGTTTCTCCGCCAGCGCTGGCACGTGGCGGTCCCACGTCGCCATCGAAAGGCCGAGTCCATGAATGAGGACGACGGGTGTGGTTCCCGTCGTCCCGCTTCGGGACCAGTGTGTTCCGGCGTTCGTCGTGCCAGTCGTCGTGTGCATGTGGCCTCCGCCGGCGAGCCTTGCAGGAGGGAACCACGCCATGCCACTTCGGACGCGCTCGTGTGGCCGGGAGGTCCCGGCCACACGAGTCAGTCCTCAGCCGCAGTCGGTGATGATGCGGATGCCGTCGACGTTTCGATCGGCTCGGAGGTTCATCCAGAGCGATGTGCCCTCGGATGAGCGGGTCAACCGGAAGCGGTCGTGGCGTTCGGCCCCATCGCCGTCGTAGTCGACCCCGGCGACCGCAAGATCAGCGCTGCGTCCGAGCTGTCGATTGCGGACGATCACACCGAGCACCTCTGCGTCACCGAAGCTGACGGTGCCACGGATGCGTCGACGGTCGGAGTCTGCGTGGACGTACCAGGAGCAGACATCCGTGCCTGCGGCGATGAACGCCCGGTCCTTCGCCCGGCCGTTGAACCAGCCGTCCTCGGTCCGATCGACCCGAAGCCGACTGTCGAGCGTCGTCGGGCCGGCCTCTTGGACGACGTTCAGGTGCCGACCCTCGTGCGGGCCGCCATCGAGCAGCGAGACCGGTTCGATCAGCCGAGCGTGGCCGGAGACCGTCGGAGCAGTGTTCTGCGGGTCCTGGTTGGGATCGCCGGGGTCTTCCGAGTCGTCGACGTCCACGAGCACGAGCAGCGTCGCTGAGCGAGCCGCAAGCGCAAGCGGCTCTTCCGCGTCGCCGAGCGTGACGGTGCCGGACTGACGGATATCCATGTCGGTCGCAGCAGACCAGTCCCAACGCTCGGCGTCGCCTGTCGCACCGACGAGGGTGAGTGGGACGTTCTGGTCCGTTCGAGCCTTGTTGATGATGAGGACGGTGAGCGCACCGTCGGTCGAGCGGGTGGCCGCATGGACGGACACGGCGCCTTCGTCGCTGGATGTGGCGAACTGGGCCTGATCGCCGAATCGTGCACCGTTGCCGTCGTAGTTCCGGAAGAGCCGGAAGGCATCGATGACCGGTCGATCTGCCCATTCGGCGGGCGTCAACCCCGTCCACTCTGCCCAGGGGTCCCAGATCGTGGCCACATCCAGCCCTTCTCGACCGAAGATGCCGAGTGCGTCCGCCTGGGCGAGGCCGCCGGCAATCGTGTCGTTGCCACCGAAGTTGTATTCGGTGATCGCCAGCCCGGTGCCGGGATAGTGCTGATCGATCAGTGTCTGCATGCGAGGGATGACGGCCGACCCGTTCCCCAACGTGAAGTCACGGGTGACCCACCAGTCCTGCGGGGCGTAGGTCGGGTCCCACAGGTTCCGAGTGGACTCGAGCCGCAGGTCATCGGTGCCGCCGCCGTACACACGATCGTCGTAGAAGTTGATCGCCAGCTTGTCGAGCAACCGCTCCCCTGCGGCCTCGCTCGCGTCTGCCATGCCTCGGAGGTATTCGGCGGTGAAGGTGGGAACATCGCCGGGGCGGAGCCCGGCCTCGACCTCGTCGCCCGTGACGTAGTAGCTCCAGCCGCTCCAGAGGACCGGACCGATCACGTTTGCGGTGGGGTCGATTGCCTTCACGGCGCTCGCCCAGGTCTGGTTTCGGTCGATTAGTTCGTCGCGGCCGATGGGGTCCGGCCGGACGTCGGCATGCGTTCCGTACCAGAGGCCCGGTTCGTTGCCGAGCGCATAGGATTCCACACCACCGGCTGCAGCCGTGCCGTGCTGATCGACGAGTTCTCGCACCCAATCGGCTGCGAACCGTTCGTCGACAGCGACGCTCGTGAGCGTCGGATCCGCTCCACCGGCAACGCGTTCGCCGGCGATGAAGCCGTTTCCGCACTGCACGGCCGTATCGAGATAGTGGGGTTCGGATGCGTCCTGTCCATCGACTCGATGCGTCGCGCCGAGCGCGTCGTTCGTCGGAAAGCTGCAGGTACCGGATTCGTCCTTCGCCACCCAGCCGAGCATCGGCAGCGTCAGGATGGTGTCCGTGCCGTCGGCCTGGTTGGCCTCCTCGAACCGGTGATCGGCGCCGGGGTCGTGGTCCGGAGAGTTCATGAAGAACCAGTCGTTGCCGAGGTTCGTCGCTCCGATCGTGTGATTGAAGCGTTCCGTGCTGTTGCCGCCCCAGCGGTTCACGGGAACATCGAGTTCCTCGCGAACCTCGTCCGTCACGAAGTTCATGCCGTAGATGTCGTCGCTGATGGCGTGGGGAAACGTGATCGTGCTCACGGACGACTCGCCGGTGGCGGGGTCGACCACGGTGCGATTGAGCACGCCACCGGTCAGGTCGACGGTCAGCGCCGGGCCGTCCTGTGCGGGAGGCGGAGCGCCTTCGACGATTCGGACGTTGTCGATGTGGAACGTGACACGGGTGTCTGCGCTGAGATTGTCGAACCAGACGCCGCTCATGGTTGCCGGGCCGCCGAGGTCGACGAGCGGGATCGATACCGTCGTCCACTCGTTCGGCAGAGGCGTGACCGGAACCGACGCGAGGTCGAGACCGGATGACAGCAGACGAGCGCCGATCTCGCTGGCGGAGCCACCCCCGTGGACCTCGAACTCGAGCCGACCGGTGAGGGGCAGCGCATGGCTGCTGTTGCTTCCGATGTAGAACGCTTCCCACGGCCCGGCATCGACCGCTGCGGCGACGCTGCCACTGGCCACTTCGGCGGTGCTCGTGGTGTCGACCTGCGCCCAGGACCAGTCGCCGAAGTCGTCGGCGATCTGGTCGTCGAAGAGCGTCCAGGTGTCGCCGGGAGCCGCGGCGGCGGGACCCGCCACGCGAAGCAGGAGCGTCGCGACGACGGCGAACACGGCAAAGACGCCGACCACCACACGCCGACGTGGTCCCGGCTCGGCGAGCTGGTCGAACGGTTCAGATTCCAGTTGGCTACTCATGCCTCTGAACGTACGAAGACGTCGAGATGGCAACCGGACGCCAACCGGACGATCAGTCGACGTTTCTCAGCCGGACCCCGCGGTGGCGAATGATCTCCACCCACGGATCGCCGTTCTCGAAGTCCGCCAGCCGCTTGCGGAGCCGCTTGAGCAGTGCGGAGAGCGCATCGTCGCTGACGCCTTCGGCATGTGCGTCGTCCCAGGCGGCTTCGATGGCAGCAAGACGAGTCACGATCTCACCCTCGGCGGAGTAGAGGCACTGCAGCAGTCGCAACTGTCGTCCGGAAAGCGGGGGTTCGACCCGCCGGGCGTCGACCCACACCGCCGCCGTTTCCGGGTCGATCCAGACGCCGATCAATCTGCCGATCGCTGGGGCGATCGGGGTGGCGAGCGGGTCGCGGAACCGGAGCGTCAGCGATCCTGCGAGGGCGAGCAACGCACCGTCGTGAATCGGCACGGGATCGGCCCCGAGGGGCTCGCCGTCGAGGAAGGTGCCGTTTCGGCTGTCGAGGTCGGAAACGAACCATCCCTGGGGCCGGGGCACGAGTTGCAGGTGGTGGCGCGACACGGCCGGAACATCGAGAACGATGGCGGCCTCGCCACCTCGCCCGATGATGCACACGTCGTCGATGTCCCACCGCCGTGACGTTCCCTGCGGGTCGTCCGGGTCAACGAGTTCGAGTACCGCTGCGGTCATCGTTTCGATCGTAGTGCTCGTGGGCCTTTCGGCTGATCACTCAGCGCGAAGCAACGGGTCACAGTCGCTGCCTTCGACGGCGAAGACCATTTCGTCGAGGAAGACGAGTCCTTCGCCGTTGTCCTTGAACGTTCGCGGCACCGCCCAGGCGGCTTCTTCGGGCGCCGGCGGCGTGATGAGCGTGACCTGGCCCGGCGCGGCAGCGATCACGTCGAGGGGCGGCGACGAGCCGAACTGGGCGAAGTCGGCGTCGACCCAGTCCACGGTCATCTCCGAGCTGAAGACGCTGCCTTCGACACGAACGTTTGCGCTGAACAGGTAGCGGCGTCCCGCCTCGACGGGTACGACCTCGCCCCAGATGCCGTACAGGTTCGGTTCTCCGATCTGCAGGACTCCCGAGCCTCCCACTCCCCCGGTGGCGAGCACCCGCACCTGTTCTCGGTCGGGGTCGTCGCCATCCTGGAACCAGTTGGCGGGCAGCTCATCGGTTTCGAAGTCCGCCTCGGTGAGGAGATTGCAGGCAAGGGACTCGGCGACGCCGGACTCCCACGGGGCGACCGCGATTCGGTCGGCGCCGTCCGTCGTGGTCGGGGCAACCGTCTCCAGGGGTGCCTCCGTCGTCGCCGGCTCGGCGCTGCGGTCATGGATGGTGGTCGGAGCAGCCTCCTCGTTCGTCTCGGCGATGGTCGTGCTGGTCGGTGCGACTGTCGTGGTTGTGGGGCCGGGGGTGCCTTCGGCGGAGCCATCCTCCCGAAGTGCAGGAACGACCAGGGCCGCCACGAGGACCAACGGCAGGCCAACGCGGAAGACGAGCGACGCGAAACTCAGCCGCCGGCCCCGGTTGAGGGTGGAGACGTTCGTTGTGGCGGTCAGCGCATGGAGGAACGCATCGACGGACCCGAAGCGTCGTTCGGGGTCCTTCTCCAGCGAGCGGAGCACGGCGTCCGTCCACGACGGTGGCGTGGATGCGTCGAGCTCGCCGAGTGGAACCGGCTCGCTGTGCAGCTGGTGGTGCAACGCGGTTGCGACCGAATCACCGGGAGGGAATGGCCAGTCGCCACTCACCATCTCGTGCAGGAGCAGGCCTGCCGCGTACTGATCGCTTCCGGGCGTCCGTGGTGCGCCTTCGATCACCTCTGGGGCCAGGTATCGGGGCGTGCCGACCATCGAACCATCGACGGTCACGGTCGCAGAGTCCTCGGAACGGCTGACCCCGAAGTCGATCAACGCGATTACGTCATCTGGCCGCAGCAGGACGTTGTTGGGCGTGATGTCTCCGTGAACGATGCCGGACGCATGCAGGGCGGTGAGGGCGGCGGCGATCTGCGCAAAGATCCTGTGGGCGCGATCCCGGCTCAGCGGGCCGTCGTGCAGCAGCTCTCGGAGCGAGCGGCCCTCCACCCAGTCGGTCACCAGCGCCGGCTCGCCTCCGAGCTGGATGAGTGATCGAAACCGGGCAAGGTTCGAGTGATCGACGCGTTGGAGAATGGACGCCTCCCGTTCGAGTCGGTCGATGTCCACGCCCGGCAACAGGACTTTCAGCGCGACCTCGTCGCCCGACCGGCGTTCGCGTGCGCGGTAGACGACTCCGGAGCCGCCTCGGAGGGGCGGACCAATCAGGTCGAAGCCTGCAGCGGCGGCGAGATCGTGGTGCATTCGGCAGGAACCAGCGTGTCTGATCGTTCGGCATTCTCCACCGCGGTCTGGAGTTCAGGCGGCTCGAATCGTTTGACCGCCCAATCGTGACCTCACAGACTTGGCGAATGTCGAGCACTGCACCCCTTTCCAAGCGCCACCTGACCGTTCACGGCAAGCAGATGGCGGTGCACGACGGAGGCGCCGGCGATCCCGTCGTGTTTCTCCATGGGAACCCGACGTCGTCGTACCTGTGGCGCAATGTCGTCCCGCACGTGGCGTCCACGCATCGGTGCGTGGTGCCCGACCTCATCGGACATGGCGATTCCGACAAGCTGGACCAGAGCGGCCCGGATTCGTACACCTTTGCCGAGCACCGCAACTACCTCGACGGTCTGCTGGACCAGCTCGACCTCGGCGACGACATCACCTTCGTGATTCACGACTGGGGTTCTGCGCTCGGCTTCGATTGGGCCAACCGCCACCGCGACCGTGTGTCGGGCATCGCCTACATGGAGGCGATCGTCATGCCCGTCAGCTGGGACCAGTGGCCGGAAGCAGCCCGTGGAATCTTCCAATCCCTTCGATCGGAGAAGGGCGAGGACATGGTGCTGAACCGAAACCTCTTCGTGGAAGCGATCCTTCCGGCGTCCATCCTGCGCGACCTGACCGACGAGGAGATGGACGAGTACCGACGGCCGTTCCGCAACGCGGGCGAGGATCGTCGGCCGACCCTTACCTGGCCGCGTCAGATTCCGATCGAGGGCGAACCGGCCGACGTCGTCGAGATCGTGCAGGACTATGCGGACTGGCTGTCCGCGGCCGAGCTGCCGAAGCTCTTCGTCAACGCCGACCCGGGCACGATCCTCACCGGCGAGCAGCGGGAGTTCTGTCGGAGCTGGCCGAACCAGACCGAGGTCACGGTGGCCGGCAGCCACTTCATCCAGGAGGACAGCGCCGCAGAGATCGGCGAAGCTCTTGCCGGATGGCTGGCCGCCCGCTGACTGAGGCCTCAGACGGACTCGGGATGCACCCGGTTTCGGCCGGCCTGCTTTGCTCCGTAGAGGTGCGCGTCGGCTGAGGGCAGGATTGGTGCGAGGTCGTCGGTCGAACCGATGCCGACGCCGATGCTGCAGGTGACTGCGGTGTCGATGCCTTCGAGCGTCCACGGTTCGGCGAGGAATCCGGCGCGGATGCGGTCGGCCAGGATCCGAGCGTGCTGGAGCGAGTCCGTCTCGGCAACCACGACGAATTCATCGCCGCCGATTCGGAAGACCCGGTCGGATGCACGCCCGGCCTGTGTGCAGATGGCTGCTGCCCGGGCGATGACACGATCGCCGGTGGGGTGGCCGTGGCGATCGTTGATCGCTTTGAAGTGGTCGAGGTCGATGACCAGGATGGCAACCGGGATCGCAGGGCCAACGCTGAGCGATTCGAGGTGGCGGTCGAAGGCTCGTCGGTTGCCGACACGCGAGAGCTCGTCGATCAGGGCCTGCTCACGAAGTTCGCTGGTGCGATCCAACAGGCGCTGTTGGCGGTGTTCGAGGTCGGCCCGGTCGCCGACGAGCCGAATCAGGATGTCCGCCTCGCCCGGACCGTCTTCGAGCGCGGCATCTGCGGCCAGGCGTGCGTCTTCCAACGCTCCGGACACGTCACCCAGTCGCTCGTGGGCGATCGAACGCCACCGAAGGGCCTCCACGCGACGAAGCGGGACGAGGTCATGGTCGTCGAAGGGAGCCAGACACCGGTTGGCGAGTGCGACGGCGCGCATGTTGTCGCCCCGATGGACGGCGATGGGGAGTTCGACGACGCTGAAGTAGCGGATGAACGCCTCCGCAGTGTGCGCGGCGAACGCATCCATCTCCCCCCACTCGGCGCTCGCGGCCTGCATGTCGTTTTCGATCATGGCGATACTCGCCAACGCCGCCGCCACGAAACACTCGGTTTCCGGGTTGGCATCACGCGCACGCAGCGAACGCAGCGATGCCTCGGCCAGATCGAGTTCGGGGCGGAACTGGTGCACAACGCGCGGTCCGCGAAGCAGCTTGGCCCGGGAGACGGCGAGCGCGATGTTCGTGGACGCGGCCACGGTTGCCCGAGCAGAGTTCTCGACCGGGGCGAGCCGCAGGCTTCCGCCGAACTGCGTGGCCGCGAGTTCATACGCTCCGATGGCCAGAAAGGCGATCCCGAGGTTGTTCGCCGCGGCGGTGCCGGACACCTCTGGGTGGTTCCGTCGAAGTGTCTCGAGGGCGTGCGCATGGAGGATGCAAGTGTCCATGTCGCCCTCGATGGCGGCGATCGTGGCAGCGATGCCGAGTGTCGAGCCGAGCACGTCCGGATCCGCATGGGCCTCGAGGAACGGCAGCATCTGATCGATTCGGGCCGCCATTTCCTTCGGCGGGATCTCGCCCTGCAGCCGAGACACTCGCGTGGCCATCACGCGGGCACGGTCACGGTTCGTGAGGCTCGGCTCCTCGACGAGCCGGTCGAGCGTGGCCATCAGCTCGGGTCCGGGCACGAAGCGCTCGACGCACGCGCGCATGACCTCCGCCACCTCGGGCGAATCCGGCTCGCGCACGCGCAAGCTCGCCTTGTCTGCAACCGACCCAGTCACATGACGAGTGTATTACCAATCGAGTGAGCCAACCGGGATGACATCCGGCAGGATGAGCGGGTGACCAGCATCGTCGTCTCCGACCTTGACTACGCACCCCCGGGCGGCGACTCGCTCTTCTTCGACGTGAGCTTCGGGGTGAGCCCCGGTGAACACGCGGCGATCGTCGGCCCGAATGGCGGTGGCAAGAGCACGATCATGCGAATCCTCTCGGGCGAACTCGACGCCGATGGCGGCGAGGCAGTGGCGCACGGCTCGGTGCTCACGATGACGCAGGAGGTCGGCATGGGCGACCCCGATCGGCCGCTGCGCGAGATGCTGCTCGACGTTGCCCTGCCTGAGCTCCGCGAGGCGGGCCGCACGCTGTTCGCCGCCGAGCGATCGATGCTCGACGGGACGGACGACGGCATGGCATACGCCGAAGCGATCACTGCTTGGGGAGACCTCGGAGGCTACGAGCTGGAATCGCAGTGGGCGGCCGCGGTCGAACGCAGCGTGAAGTCGACGGTTGAGGATCTGGCGACGCGCCGCGTGGGCGACCTGTCCGGTGGCGAGCGGAAACGGCTCGTGCTCGACCTGCTGCTCGACTCCGGCGCAGACGTGCTGCTCCTGGACGAACCGGACAACTACCTCGACATACCGACACGGCTGTGGCTCGAGGAACGTCTGGTCGATTGTCCCACGACCATCCTGATGATCAGCCACGATCGGGCCCTGCTCGAGCGCGTGGCCACGAAGATCGTCGTGCTCGAGGGCTCGGGATGTTGGGTCCACGGTGGGTCGTACGGAACGTTCCCGGCCGCACGCGAGCAGCGACAAGCGCAGCTCGGTGATGCGCTCAAACGCTGGAACGAGGAAGAGCGACGGCTCCACGCCCACATGAAGGTGATGAAGGCCCGGGCGGCGCAGAACTTCAAGAACGCGACCAAGGCGAATGCGGCCGAAACCCGATGGGAGAAGTTCGTGGCCGCCGGGCCGCCTCCCCCACCGGTTGCGGATCAGCAGATCCACGTCGGACTTCGCGGCGCCGACTCGGCCCGTCGGGTGCTGGACCTGCGCCAGGTCGGAATCGATAACCTGTTCCTCCCGTTCAGCGACGAGATCCACTTCGGCGAGCGGGTGGGCCTCATCGGCCCGAACGGCACCGGCAAGACGCACCTGATGCGGGCACTCGCCGGCGAGTCTTCGCCGGACGATGGCACCATCGGGCTCGGTCCCCGGACGTCGGTCGGCACCTTCACCCAGATCAACGACCGTCCGGACTTTCTCGGCCGCGAGTTGCTCGACATCGTCCGCGAACGCGTACCGGACGAGGAGAAGGCGATGAAGGCGCTGGCCCGCTACGGCCTGGCCCGGCACTACCGGCAGGCGTTCGAGACCCTGAGCGGCGGTCAGAAGGCGCGACTGGAGATCCTCTGCCTCGAGCTTGAAGGCCACAACGTCCTCCTCCTGGACGAGCCGACGGACAACCTGGACATCGAGTCGTCGGAAGCACTCGAGCAGGCCCTGGACGGATTCGTCGGTACCGTCGTCGCCGTCAGCCACGACCGAGCCTTCCTGGAGACCCTCGATCGGTTCGTCATGATCGGAGACGACGGCGCGGTGCACGAACTTCCGGATTGGCCACTTGCGCTGGCTGCGCTCGAAGAGCCCGACCGGGTCACGGATCTCCGCCTCGCTCGATCGCTGCACGACGGGTGACATCGACGTCGGAGAACCTGCGGGGCGCGGCGTGGATGACGCTCGGCATGGCGGGCTACGTCCTGAACGACACGGCCATCAAGCTGGCGGCAGAGAACGTGCCGCTGTTTCAGGCCGTCTTCATTCGCGGGTGCATCGTGACCGCAATCCTGGGCATGGCGACGGCGGCGCGGGGTGAACTCCCGATGCTCGTTTCCCGGCTGAATCGTCCGATGATCATCCGCTTCGCGATGGAGACGATCGGAACGGTCTTCTTCCTGCTGGCGCTCACCAATCTGCCGTTGGCGGGCATCACCGCCGTGCTCCAGATCGTCCCGATTGCGGTGACCTTCGCTGCGGCCCGCTTGTTGCGTGAGCCGGTGAGCATCCATCGCGTCGGTGCCGTCGTGGTCGGCTTCCTCGGGGTCCTCGTGATCCTGCGCCCCTGGTCGGAGGCTTTCAGCCCGTGGTTCCTGGCCGGTCTGGTCGCGGTCGTGCTCGTCGTGATTCGGGAGTTGGCCACGAAGGACATTCCGTCCGACGTGCCGTCGCTGGTGATCGCGCTCGGAACGGCGATTTCCATCACCACGATGGGCGGCGTTGTCTCGCTGTTCCAGGGTTGGGGTGCCGTGGACACACGCGAGGTCTTCATCCTCGGCCTGGCCGGCCTCTTCCTGACGATCGGCTACATGGCCAGCATCATCACGGTTCGCACGGGCGACCTGAGCTTCAGCGCCCCGTTTCGCTACACCGTCATGATCTTCGCGATCCTTCTGCAGATCATCGTGTTCAACGAGGTACCTGACGCCGCCACGTTCCTGGGAAGCGCAATCGTTGTCGGCGCCGGTCTCTACGCCTTCACCCGCGAACGGATGCAGCCCGTCCCGCGGTGACCCCGATCGCCTGCCAAGGGCTAGCGTTCGGCGATGTCAGAGATTCCCGTGCTCTCCGTCGACGCCCCCGACTTCGCCGAGGCGATGCTCGACGCCTGCCGACGGATCGGCTTCTTCGCCGTGGTCGACCATGGCATCGCCGTTGAACAGTTCGAGGCCATGCGAACGCTCTGTGCCGAGGTTTTCGCGCAACCGGAAGCCGCGAAACGATCGGCTCGCATCACCCGGGACAACTACCGCGGGTACATCCCGCTCGGGTTCTTCACGCCGAATCGGATCGAGGCCAACGGAGCGACCCCCGATCTGTATGAGGGCTTCAAGCTCCACTGGGAGTGCGCCGAGGGCAGATCGGATTGTGCGCTGTACGGACCGAACCGTTGGGTGGAGCAACTCCCGCAGATGAAGCCGACGGTGCTCGAGTACTGGGACGCGTGCGATCGCCTCGCAGGCATGCTCCTGGACACTCTCGCGCCGAGCCTCGGCCTCACCACGGCCGAGTTGCGCTCCCTTCATGCGGATCCACTGACCAACATGACGCTGCTCCACTACCCGGAACGCCCGGCAGACGGCTCGGTCGGCATCCACCCACACAAGGACACGAACGTCCTCACCTTTCTGCACCCGGACCCGGTGGGCGGCTTGCAGGTCCGGGCGTCCGATGGCAGCTGGATCGAGCCCGACGTCCCCGAGCATGCGCTCCTCGTCAACACGGGCGAGATGCTCGAGCTCTGGTCCGGCGGCCGCATGCCGGCCACGCCGCATCGGGTCCTCAACCCGTCCGGGGCGGAGCGGTACTCGTTTCCGTGGTTCCTCGTGCCGAATCACGCAGTCACCGTGCGTGCGTTGCTTCCCCCGATCGACGGGTTCGCTCGTGCACCGATGCCAGTCGGCGAACTCTCCGCAGAGGTGTGGCGAACGAACTGGCCCGATGAGCAGCCAACGGCTGCGGGCCACGATCTCGGCACGCTCGATCGCTGACCAGACACGAACCGTCAGCGGATGGCGAAGGCCGCCCGAAGGGACGCAGCCGCAGCGTCCCGGGCTTCGGTTCCGCAGTCGAGCGTCATCGAGAAGACACCGTGGATGGCGCCGTCGACCTCCATGCGCTCGACCGACACGCCGGCTGCCTCGAGCTCGTCGGCATACGCTCGCCCCTCGCTGCACAGCGGATCGCAACTCGCCGTGTACACCCAGGCGGACGGGAGTCCGGCGAGCGTTCTGAACCGCGGGTTGACTCGCGGGTCTTCTCGTTCGGCGGCATCCGTGTAGTGGTCCCAGAACCACTGCATTCCTGCGCGGCTCAGAAAGAACCCCTCGGCGAAGGCGTCGTAGCTCGGGGTGTCGAACTCGGCGGCGATGACGGGATAGATCAACAGTTGATGGGCGAGCACGATCCCGCGAGTGGCAGCTTGCACGGCCACACATGCGGCAAGGTTGCCCCCGGCGGAGTCACCCCCGACCGCGACCCGCGAAGGGTCGATCCCGAGTGCATCGGCGTTGGCGATGGTCCACTCGGTCGCCGCCATGCAATCGTCGAACGCAGCGGGGAAGGGATGTTCGGGTGCCAGCCGGTAGTCGACCGACACCACGACGCAGTCGCCCTTCGCTGCGAGATGTCGCCCGGGCAGGTCGCCCGAGTCGAGGTCGCCCAGCACCCAGCCACCGCCGTGAAACCAGACGAGGACGGGGGCGGAACGATCGTCGGGGTTCGGTCGGTAGATGCGTACGGCGAGGTCGCCCCCGGGACCCCGGATGGTGCGATCCTGCACCTCGGCGACGGGGACGATCTCCGGCGGAGCGAGGCGGAGTTCGAGAAACAGTGTTCGCGCCTCGTCCGCTGACAGCGTGGAGAAGTCGGGAAGCCTGGCGGCCGCGTTCGCGTCCAACACCGCTTGCACTTCAGGGAGCAGCTCGGTCATGAGCGGACAGTAGCCGCTGACGACTCGCTCCCATGCGTACACTGACGCAACCCGCCCCGGAGGAACCCATGAGCCGGCTCGTTCTGCCAGATTTTGCGTTGGAGACCTACTTCTCGAAGTGGGAGTTCTCGGCTGAGTGGCATCTGACCGCCTCCGACGCAGAGTCGATGACCGTCCGGGACCTGCTGGCGCTGGACGAGAACCCGCCGGATCTTGACGACGTGCACCTCGGCTACACGCCAACGTGGGGAACCGAGCCGCTGCGGGACGCCATCGCCGGCCTCTACGACGGCGTGGACATGGAGGACACGTTGGCATTCGCCGGCGCCGGCGAGCCGCTGTTCTGGGCCATGCAACTCTTCGCCGAACCGGGCGACCACGTGATCGTGAACGTCCCCAACTACCAATCGATCGAATCGGTGCCGGTCGCAGCGGGAGTCGACGTCGAGGGCCTGCCGCTGTGGTCGGACGCTGGAGGGCGCAGGACCTGGACTCTCGACCTCGATCGATTCGAGGCGATGCTGCGCCCGGAGACGTCGCTCGTGTCGGTCAACTTTCCGAACAACCCAACCGGGTTCGTTCCCGATCAGCAGACCTGGCGATCGTTCCTGGAACTCTGCGATGCACGAGGCGTTCGTGTCGTCAGCGACGAGGTGTACCGGGGTGTCGAGCTCGACCCGGACGCCACGCTGCCGGCGGCCGCCGAGCTGAGCGATCGGGCGCTGAGCATCTCGGTCATGTCGAAGGCGTGGGGTCTCCCGGGTTTGCGTGTGGGCTGGGTGGCCTCGAAGGACCGCGACGCGCTGGCTCGCCTCGAACGAGCCAAGCACTACACGAGCATCTGCAACGCCGGGCCGAGCGAAGTGCTCGCCACTGTTGCGCTTCGCAACAGCGCGGCCATCCTCGATCGGAACCGGTCGATCTGTGCGGCGAACGATGTCGTGGTTCGGGAGTTCATGGACCGACATGACGGCTTGTTCGACTACGCATCGCCTGACGGTGGCTGCGTTGCGTTCCCACGCTGGCTCGGTCCCGGCACCGCCGCCGACTTCTGCACCACCGCGGTCGAGCAGGACGGCGTGCTACTGCTCCCGAGTTTCGTCTACGAGTCGACGTTGGCGGCCGTACCGATGGACCATTTCCGGATCGGCATCGGGCGATCCAACGTCCCCGAGTGCCTCGGTGCGCTCGACGACCATCTGGCGGCCCGCAACCTGGCCTAGGTCAGCGCCTCCGTGGCGACGCGTCGGGCCGATGTGAACTCACGCATCCGGTCCAACACGTTCACCCCGAGCTGGTCCCAGACGTGGAGCACGTCGAAGAGCACCCAGTTCTCGCGGATCTTGGGGCCGTCTGGCGTGTCTTCGACTCGCCAGAAGTCGAGGCTGCGCCCCGTCACATGGGTGTCGGTGGGCACGATGCCGAGGAAGCCGTCGCCGGAAAGGTGCATCGTCATGCCGGGCCACGCGGTTTCGCCAACGTACGGCCCGTCGCCGAAGAAGTAGGTCTCCCCCAGGTACCCGCCCGAACGATCGGGCATGCCGCGAAGGAACGGGATCTGGTGCCAATGGCGAAAGCCGGAAATTCCCCGTGCGGTACCGATGCCTCCGGGCCCGTACCAGGAGAACTTCTCGTGCCACCAGTGCTCCAGGCGCATCGCCTCCACCGGCTCGGCGGGGTGTTTGACCATGTCGGTCAGCATGTCGATCACGTGGGCTTTGTTCCGCTCTGACAGTGCGTCGTCGCGCGGTCCGGTGCGGATGCCGTCCATGGTCGCCGGCGCTGGCGCCCGCCAGTCGCGGCCGAGGCTGGGACCCATCGGCCAGGCGCCGGCCTGAATCATGACCTCGGCGATGTCCCACAACGCCTGCATCTCCGTGATGCGGCCGTCTTCGATGCGGTAGAACTCGTGAAATCGCATCGACGTCTGATGTCCGGTTGGTGGGATGTCAAGAAATGGCCGGGTGAAAGTTCCGGTGTAGTCACCCGCGCATCCGACCCAGTGACCGCCATAGGAGTCGGGCCCTGCCGTGACGATGTAGTCCCGACGCTCCACGTCGGGCCAGGCGTGATGCAGGACGTCGAGCGCCTCCTGGACGAACGCGTCCGGTCCTCCAAGCGTGTTGAACGGATGGGCGAGCTGGAAGAGGGCATCGGGCGTGCAGCTCGAAAGCACGGCCTGACGAACCCCGTCCGGGGTCCAGTCGTACATCGCCGACCGGATCGGCGTGAGCACCTCGCGCAGCGCGGCGTGATCAACGGTCATGGGAGCAGTCCTTCCAGAAGGTCGACGCCGCACTGGGATGCGAAGTCGATGAGGTCGATGAGTACCCAGTTTTCGAGCAGATGGGTGTCTCTGCGCACGTAGAAATCCATGATGTTCTGGCCGATGGGACCGCCCGTGGGCTCGATCCCGCGAAACGCAACGCCATCGAAGGTGCCGCGCAGCGAGGGCCAGCCGGTGAATGCGGCCAGATGGCCGTCGGCGAAGCGTGCTCGATGATGCCCGCCCCGCCGGTTCGGGAAGCTGGCAACGGATGGCCCCTGGGCGTCCCGCTGGAACTCGTCGAACCCGTGGGTCGAACCGATTCCGTGGGGACCATGCCATCGCATCTCGTCGTGCCAGTACGCCGACATCCCCATGGATTCCAGCGAGCCGTCGACGAGCCGGTTGCAGCCGCCCAACATGTCCTCGACCAACTGAAGCGTTGCGGCCGTGGCGTCGGCCGGCCCGAGTGCCGGTGCGGCGGCGGGACCGCTGGCTGGTGCGGCGGGGCGACCCGGGCGTCCGGCGAATGGTGGGAACAGGTCGATTCCCGCCTGCGCGGCCAACGCGGGCAGATCGAAGAGGACGCGGCTCTCGTCGATCTCCCACGCATCGCCTCGACCGACCACACGATGGAAAACGCCGATTCGCAGGGTGGCCTCATCAGCGGACGCCGCCGGGACGCCCCAGAGCGGCCGACGCATCCTGCCCACGAGGTGACCGTGAGCTGCGACCCAACGCTCAGGTGCACCGCTCGTCACCGATGCTCCGGCGAGCACCACGTCCGGTTCCCATGCCGGTGATTGGAGCGCGGCATCAACGGGCGCAACGAGATGCTCGTCCACCGCGTCGGCACCCCGGTGCTCCCCAACGGGCGAGCCGGCATACAACCTCATGTCGGCGTTGCGGCGTTCCGCCGACGGAAACGGCGACTCGATCAGCGCCGCTTTGGCCGAGACGAGTGCTGCGTCCCCCACGCTGCCGGCGCTCAGGCCCACAGACGCGAGGACGCAATCGCCGCGCCCTCGGCCATCGCCGCCAACTTCGCGTAGGCGATCTCCGGGTCGATGCCCGCGTACCCCGCAAACGTCGAGAAACCGCAGTCGGTGCCGGCGATGACGCGTTCGCGTCCAACGATGTCGGCAAAGCGCTCGATCCGTTGGGCCACGAGTTCGGGGTGCTCTACGAAGTGGGTCGTCGAGTCGATGACGCCGGGAATCAGCACCTTGTCGTCCGGGATGTCCGCAGCAGCGAAGTCCTTCCATTCGTGCGCGTGACGAGGGTTGGACGACTCGAACAGGAGGCCTTGCGGCTTCGCTCGAAGCGCGATGGGGAGGACCTGCGACATCGGGGCGTCGCACGTGTGCGGGCCTTCGTAGTTGCCCCAGCAGATGTGCATGCGCATCTTCTCGGCCGGGATGTTGCGCACCGCATGGTTGAGCGCTTCGACGTGGATGTTCGCGAGCCGCTCGTACTCCTCGTCCGGCTGGCCCTTGAACATCATGTGCCGGCCCAGCCCGAGATCGGGAGAATCGAGCTGGAGAATGAAGCCGGCCTCGACGATCGCTTCGTACTCGACGCGCATCGCCTCCGCGAGGGCCTCCAGGTAGGTCTGGTGGTCGAGATAGTGGGTGTTCGGCTGGAACAGCGCGATCACTCCCGGCGACGCTGCGTTCATGAACCCCTCGGCCGGTCCGTGCGCATCGACGGCCTCGCGGAAGTTCTCGAGATCCTCCTCACACGGGCGCGTGTCCTTGACCTCGATCGGCCCGACGCACTGCGGGCGAGCGTAGGTGGGGGTGCCCCCGGTCTTCGCCTGTCGCTCGAGGAACGAGGGATACTCCTCGAGGTCTTGTGGTGCGCGTCGGGGGCTGTCGCCCTCGAAGCCCGTGATGCGATCCTTGATGTAGGTCGCGTAGCTGAGCTTGCTCATCTCTCCATCGCTGACGACGTCGACGCCAACGGCGACCTGGCGGGCCACCACATCGCCAACCGCTGCGGCGACCGTCCGGCAATGGGCCTCGACATCGATGGCCTCGCCGCGCTCGATGGCGAAGATGCCGTCGGTCACTGCTTGGGACCGCGGCAGGCTGCCGACATGCGTGGTGAGGATGCGTTCGGTGCTGCGCTGCATGGAGATTCCGTTCAGGTGATGGCGAGGTGGGATGAGCGATCGAAGAAGTGCATGGCCGAACAGTCAACAGCGACCTCGATCGCGTCGCCGACCCTGGCCTGCGTCCGGGGGCTGAAGCGCCCGGTGATTCGGGCCACGGCGCTGTCGCCGAGTTCGTCGAGCGCATCCGGGTCGCCGCTGTCCACGGCCGGGGCGTTGATGCCGAAGTGGATGAGCGTTTCCGCGCCGAGTGCCTCCCGCACATCGACCGTGGTGCGCAGCCGCTGATCGGCCGGGTGGTCTGATCGGACAGCGGCATCTTCAAGGTCCTCGGGCCGGAAGCCGACCACCAGCCGCTCGTTCACATGCGCAGCCAACGCGGGCCGGTTCGCCAGCACGGATTCGTCCAGACGGAGCGTCTGATCGCCGAGCTCGACCGACCACTGATCGCCGTCCTGCGTCAACGTGCCCTCCACCAGGTTCATCGACGGAGATCCGATGAACGCCGCCACGAACACGTTCGCCGGGTTCGCGTAGAGCGTCTCCGGATCGTCCACCTGCTGGAGGTAGCCGTCCTTGATGACGGCGACACGGTCGCCCATGGTCATGGCCTCGACCTGGTCGTGGGTGACGTAGAACGTGGTCACGCCGAGATCACGTTGGATGCTCGCGATCTCCGCTCGCATCTGCACTCGCAGCTTTGCATCGAGATTGGACAGCGGCTCGTCCATGAGGAACGCCGAGGGGCGTCGGACGATGGCGCGGCCCATAGCGACGCGCTGACGCTGGCCGCCGGACAGCGTCGCCGGCTTCTTGTCGAGCTGCTCCATCAGTTCGAGGATTCCGGCCGCGTTGTCCACCTGCTCGAGCCGCGAATCCGTCGCCACCTTCTTCAACCGAAGCGGAAAGCCGATGTTGTCCCGCACCGACATCTGTGGGTACAGCGCATAGTTCTGGAACACCATGGCGATGTCCCGATCCCGCGGCTGCACGTCGTTCACACGACGATCGCCGACGTAGAGATCGCCTCCGCTGATCTCCTCCAACCCCGCAATCATTCGCAGCGCCGTCGACTTGCCGCAGCCCGAAGGACCCACCAGAACGAGAAACTCCCCGTCGGTGAGCTCCAGGCTCAGGTCGTGCACGGCATGGAAGCCATTTGGGTAGATCTTGTTGATCTTGTCGAGCCGTACGTCGGCCATTACTTCCCACTCCGTTCCCGGCACTCGCAGATTCGCTGCGCTCGGTCTGCTCTGCGGATCATTTCCCACTCCGTTCCCGGCACTCGCAGATTCGCTGCGCTCGGTCTGCTCTGCGGATCATTTCCCACTCCGTTCCGGTGCCGGTGGCACCCGATCACCCCGGTCGAAGGCCTCCCAGCCCTCACCGTCGAACACGTCGACCCCCAGCTGCGCAAGCACATGCGGAAAGTCGACCATCACCCAGTTGTCCTCGATCCGGCCATCGACGACCTTCCAGAAGTCCATGTAGCGAATCTCGATCCGTTTTCCGGTCGGCTCGATGCCCATGAACACACCGCCATGGGTGGCCTCCTGCCGTCCGAACGCTGCCGCCCACTCCCCCATGAACAAGCGGGCCTCGTCAACACACACCTTGTCGTGGAACGCCGCTTGGAACGGCTTCTGCCAGTTGTCCTGAAACTCCGTCAGCCCGTTCTTCGTGCCGCACCCCTCGTTGCCCATCCAGCGGAACGTCTCGGCGAAGAACTCGCCGATGTCCCCGATCCGGTGGTCGTTCAGTCCATCGACCATTCCCTCGATGACCGCACGCGTGGCGTCGGTCTTGGAGAGGTCGGTGTCCCGGGTGAGTGCTGCCTGTTCCGGCCGTGCGCCTGTCATCAGAAGGCCTCTCCGTTGAGTTGTCGCATTCGTTCGAGCACATCGAGCCCCTGCTGCGCCAGCCAGTGCGGCAGGTCGATGAAGACCCAGTTCTCGGCCAGCTTCTCCCCATCGCGTCGGTAGACATCGACGACGCGCATGTCGGCCGGTGTTCCTCCACCGGTCATGCCGAGGAAGCCGCCTTCGGCGACGTTCGTCAGGTTGGGCCAGCCGAAGAACGCCGCGTAGTTGCCCTCGGCGAAGCGGGCCACGTGGCCATTGAAGGTCTTGCCCGACAGGTTGAACCGGAACGGATACTGGTGTTGCTGCTGGTATCGCCCGACGGTGTACGTGGCGCCGATGCCTTCGGGTCCCGACCAGATCATGTCGTCGTGCCAGGTTGCACGGAGCACGTCCGGGTGCACCCGGTTGTCGCCGGTGGCGTTGGCGACGTCGTTGGCGGCGCTGAGGTCGGCCACCATCCGATGCACCAGATCCATGGTGGTCGTGCCCTCGTCCGGGTCGCTCGCTCCGTGGAGCAGGCCGTCGTGCGTCATGGGGCCCGGATGGATGTGGGACGAACCCGTCTGCGGCGGCAGCGGGTAGTGCCCGGCCTGTCGCATCACGCTGATGATGTCCATGAACATGGAGGACTCGGTGATGACGCCGTCGACGACCCGATTGAATTCGGCATAGCGCAGAAAACACATTCGACCCGTCGGCGGGATGTCGAGCCAAGGCCGGTCGAAGAGCCCGAGCAGGTGCCCCATCTCGCAGACCCAGACCGAGGCTCCGTCGTCGACCACGTTGTCGCCGGCGAAGAACACGTCCGCTCGGCGCTGCACCGGCGTGAACGCCGCCCGCAACGGTCTCCAGAACTCCTCGACGAGCGCGTCGACGCCGGTGAGCTCATAGAACGGACGGACGCCCCGCCACAGATGATCGGACGCCAGGTGGTCCGACAACACCATGGACAGGGCCTCGGGCGCGGCGGCGTCGAGCGCCGCCTTGTAGGCGAGAACTGCGTCCTTGGCGGCCTGGAGGCGGTCGGTCATCCCTTCACCGCTCCGGCCCCGAGGCCCTTCACGAGATGCTTCTGGAAGAGGATGATCACGATCACGATCGGAAGTGTGATCGAGACGGAGGCGGCCGCGCCCTCGGTGATCGTCCTCGAGCTTTCGCCGCCCGTCAGCGAGACGATGGCGACCGGAAGCGTCCACTCGGTCGGTGCGAGCACACGAACGAAGAGGTACTCGTTGTACGCGAGCAACAGCGTGAACAGCCCCGTTGCGATGATGGCCGGCCACATGATCGGAATGATGACCTTGCGGAACGCCTGGATCCGGGTGGCCCCGTCCATCATGGCGGCCTCCTCGATCTCCTTGGGCACGTCCATGAAGAACGAGCGGAACATCCAGATCGTGAACGGCTGGTTGACCGCCACGAGGGCCATGACGATGGCAATCTTCGAGTCGAGCACCCCGAACTCGTCGATGAACGGCACATCGATCAGGGGAAAGTCCCACTCGGCGATACCGCGATCCTCGAGCCACTGATCGATCCGGGTGGCGCCGAAGAAGTACGGCAGCACGAAGGCCGAACGGGGCAGAGCCCGGAACCCGAGGGCAATGATCAGGATCACGGCGCCGGAGATACCCGTGTATCGGGCGAGCCCGTAGCCGGCCAGAAGGCCGATCGACAACGAGATCAGCATGGTCAGCACGGTCACGATGATGCTGTTGATGAGGAAGTCGTATTCGTCCTCGGCTCGCCAGATGTTCGGGAACTGCCAGAGACCCAAGGCGATGACGCCGGCTGCAGCGAAGAAGAAGGCCCGCCCGTTCTCCAGCCGACGGCCGGACCAGCCGAAGAAGGCCGCCACCGCAGCGATCACGGCGATGTAGGCGGCCACGTTCCACATCTGGATGTCGTCGTCCTTCATCCAGAACGAGTTGTAGGCGCTCGCCGTCGTCTCGTAACCCCAGAGCACGGGTGTCTTCGACGCGACGTCGCGAGTGAACTTGATGGACGTCTGGAATGCCCACAGGAACGGCACAACGCTCCACACGACGAGGATCAGCAGCGTGCCGTGGACGCCGATTCGGCTTCGGAGAGTCTGCTCGTTCATCAGGTGCGCTCCCGGATCTGGTCCCGGTAGCTGATGACCAGGAAGGGGATCAGCACCACGAAGATGCCGATGACGTTGAGGACGCCGATGGCGTTGCCCTTGCCGACCCGCCCGATCTGCGGATCGACGGCGACCTCGACCGTGTACACCTGCAGGGTGTGCGCATCGGTGAACCGGTCACCGGCGAACACGAACACGCTGTCGTACACGCGGTAGGCGTCCATGATGGAGATCAGGGCGACAAAAAGGATGAGCACCCGCAGGTGTGGAAGCGTCACGTGCCAGAGCTGTCGCCAGTAGCCGGCGCCGTCGATGGAAGCGGCCTCGACGCGGTCCTCGGGCAGCGTCTGGAGCCCGGCGAAGAAGGTGATCATGGCGAACGGCATCACATGCCAGATCGCCTGGACGATGATGAGCCATTTCACGTTGCCAGACGTGATGAGGAAGGGCTCATCGGTGGCGACCTCCCACAGCCAGGCGAGCAGTCCGCCCCGGTCGAAGAGGTCCTTGTAGATGAGGGTACCGACCACCGGCGTGACGATGAACGGCAGCAGCAGTGCGGCGAGGTAGATCGAGCGTCCGCGCCCGACCTTGTCGAGGAGAAGGGCCACGCCGAGGCCGAAGATCATGTTGATCGGCACGGTGACGGCCACGAAGAGCAACGTGAACCGCACGGCCGCCCAGAACTCCTCGTCGCCGAGGACTTCGCGGTAGTTGTCGAACCCGATCCACGTCGGGTTGTTGATGTCCCGGAGGAACAGCTCGTTGAAGGACAACCAGATGGTCGTCACCAGCGGGACCACCATCAAGACGAGCATGATGATCACGCTCGGGATCGTGAAACCCCAGAACGTTCGTCGTGTCACGAGAAATATCCCCCCACGGTCGGCCCCTGACCGGGTGGACCGCTGACGCAGCCCACCCGGTCGTGGAGCAAGTACCCGGCGATCACCGGGTGAATGGTTTCGATTAGCTCAGGAGCCCCTGGGCTTCGGCCTCTTCGAGGTACGCAGCTTCGGCAGCGGCCAGTGCGTCCTCGACGGAGGTGCCGTCGAGGATCGTGATCAGCGCGTCACCGATCTTGGCGCGGGCGATCGCGGCAGCGGCGGTCGGAAGATCCGGGCCACGGCCGTTCACGAGGCTGGCCTCGGCAGCGGCGCCGTCACGGGGGCCGTTTGCGTTGGTCACGCCCGACCGGGTCACGAGACCGAACTCGGCTGCAGCTTCCTGGCTCTCGGCGTCCGATGCGGCGAGGATCGCAAGGAAGATCTCGTCGACGATCTCGGGATCGACGCCAACGGGAATGCCGTAGCCGTCGATGTACGCCGGGGAGGCGAGGATGTCGCCACCGCTGCTCAGCGCCGGGGCGAACTGGATGTTGCCCACCTCGGTCGACGCCTCGGGGTCGTCCATTGCCGCAGCACGCGATGCCCAGGTGTGGCCGAGGATGATCTCGCCCGTCTGGAACGCAGCCTGGATGTCATCGGTGCTGTACGTGCCGGCAGCGGTGCCGCCGCAGGTCTCGAGCATGTCCACCAGGATGTTGGCGGCTTCGATGCCTTCCGGGCTGTTGAAGTTCGGCTGGCCGGTCGTCTCGTCGACGAAGCGAACGCCGAGCGATCCCAGCACGCTGCTGAACTCGATGCTCCAGGCCCAACCGGCGGAGAGCATGTAGAGGAAGCCCGTGTCGTAGCCGGCTGCCTGAATGTCCGGGCATGCGGCGAGCGCCTCTTCGAAGGTCGTCGGAACGTCGACACCGATCTCGGCGAGCTTCGGCTCGTTGTAGAACACGTGCATCGTGTTCGACACCATCGGGATGGCGTAGATGTCGCCGTCCTTGGAGGCGAAGTCGAAGAAGGCCTGGTCGATCTGGTCGAGGCCGTACTCGGCGCCGTACTTGTCGATGAGGTCGTTCAGCGGCATGAGTGCGCCGGAGTTGGCCAGCTCGATGATGAAGCTGTTGGAGCCTTGGTAGATCTCGAACTCCGGAGAGCCGGTCGCACCGTCGAGACGCATGGCGTCCTGGGCCTCGGACGAGTCAAGGAACTGCACGTTGAATGAGTAGTTGCCGTCCTCGCACTCCTCGAGCTCCTCGGCGTACTGGGTGATGATCGGGAATTCCCAACCCATCACGTCGATCTCGACCTCTTCAGCCGGGTTGGGGATGTTGCACTCGTCAGAGATCATTGCGACCTCTTCCATGGCGTCATCTTCCATCGCGTCGTCTTCTTCCATGGCGTCCTCGGAGTGTTCCTCCTCCTCCATGGCGTCATCTTCCATCGCGTCGTCAACAGCTTCTGCTGCGTCGTCTGCTGCCTCTTCGACGGCGTCGGTTGCGCTGTCGACAACGTCGGATGCGTCGCTGCCGCATGCGGCGGCGACGAGTCCGATTGCAAGGAACATGGCGAGTAGACGCCACCCCTTGTGCCTGTACTTGCTCATGTGAACCCCTCCTAGGGTGTTGGTTGGTATTGCTGTGTTCGAGTCGAGCGGTCCACGCATCGCGGCCCACTCCTTCGACGTCGATCGGGTGTTGTCGCTGCGGCGACGGGTTGGGCGGACGGTCATGTGCCGTCCCCCACGAGTCTTGCGGGAGCGATGTAGCCGGAGTGGTCGCGGCTCCATCCGGCGTCGCGCGCAAGCGAAACGATGGACGTAGACCATTCGATTCGGCTCGGCGCTTCACCGCCGCACACGACTGCCACCAGGGCATCGTCGTCACCGACATTCGTGAAGGTGCGCCACATGCCCTCGGGAACCGAGACGACGGAACCGTCTGCCGGGCGTCGCCGATCGGCGAGATCGCCGGCGCCGAACGCCACCTCGATCGAACCCTGCGCGATCAGGAGAACCTGCGTGTCGTCGATGCGGTGCTCGCCGGTACTGGCCCCGGGTCGCAGCCGCATCCACTCGATGGAGAAACCGTGCGGATTGGCGATGGGACGCTCGTGCTGACGGTCCTCGGTCATGCCGTGGCCGAGCACGGGAGCGAGTTCGACTGCTGGGCTGGCGATCGTCGCGGACAGCAGCGCCTGATCGCTCCAGGCCAGGTCATCAGGGGTGACGCGGCGGTCGAGGAGGGCGTCGTCGGTGTAGCGCTGGACCCACGAGAGCTCTTCGGGCGCCAGCGGTTCGATGACGTTGCTGACGTCGTCGCCCGCCGTTGCGTCGAGCACGGAGTAGTCGGGAGCAAGGTAGAGGCCGGTGCCGGCCGCCGCTTCGAGTACGTGGGGTGCCCAGAGGATTCCGCCCGTGTCGTCGCCACCGAGCACCGCGAACATCCAGCCGTCGTCAGCACCGAGGTTCTCGAACCCTCGGAAGACCCACGTGGGGGCCGAGAAGATGGTGCCCGGACCGATGTCGATGTGCTGGTCGCTGTGCTCCCCCACGGTGATCCTGAACTCGCCTCGGGTGCAGACGAACACTTCGGCAGTGAAGTGCAGGTGCGGATTGTTGACGGCGCCATGCGGGAGGGTGGCCGCCCCGACATTGAACCCGTGCGGAATCGTGAGATTGATCTTCTGGTCGGCGTTCTGAGAAACGCCCGGACCGATGAACGAGTAGCTGGCCTTCCCCTTCGAGTGGGGAATGCGAACATCCACGAACGCCTCGGTGTCGGCGACGAAGTCGCACGGTTCGATGATTCGCTCGTCGATTGCCGCAGTGCGGTCGGCCGGCGGCTGGGAGTCGGACAGGTGGAGGGATTCTGAACTCATGCCGCTCCCAGCGGTCGGCCGCCGTCGACGCTGATGATTGCGCCAGTGGTGAACGGAAGATCGACTACGGCGGCACTGACGGCTGCGCCGACGTCGGCCGGAGTGGCCAGGCGACCGAGGGGCGTCTCCGCCCGCTGTGTTGCAAGCATCCCCGGATCCATGCGATCGGCGTATTCGCCCACAACCCAGCCGGGTGCGACCGAGACCATGCGAATCGCCGGACCGAGTGCACGAGCCAACGATCGGGTGAGGCTGTCGACTGCGGCCTTGGACGCACAGTAGGCGACATTGGAACCCTGCCCGGTCACTGCGGCGACCGACGAGATGTTGACGACGACGGGTGCGGCAGCTGCCTCGAGGAGCCGGCGGAAGGCCCGAACCGTGGCGAACGGGCCGCGGACGTTGGTCTGCAGGATCCAATCGAACGTCTCGTCGTCCAAGCCGTCGAGATCATCGTGGGCCACGGGACGGGTGACACCTGCACAGTTCACGAGCACATCGAGAGCCGGATGCCGGTCGCTCACGGCTGCAGCTGCGGCGGCGAGGCCATCGCTGTCGGTGACCGGGACTCGGAGCGCAACATGATCGTCGCCCGGCAGGTCGGCGACGAGGGCTTCAGCCCGGTCGGCGGCCGAGTTGTAGCCGACGACGACGGTGAAGCCGTCCGCAGCGAGACGCCGGCAGATGGCACTGCCGATGCCGCCGCTTCCACCGGTCACGAGTGCGATGCCGGCCATTCAGACGCTCTCGCTGTAACGGCGAACCCGGATGTCGGCTTGCGCCTGGTGCCCGGCGAAGTTCTCGATGGCACACAGTCGGCTGCAGTACTCCCCGATCGTCACGCTGGACTCGGCGTTGGTCACCCGCTGGTGCGTGACCGTCTTGATGAACTTCCCGACCCACAGGCCGCCCGTGTACCGGGCCGCTCCCTGCGTCGGCAGCGTGTGGTTGGTGCCGATGACCTTGTCGCCGTACGACACGTTGGTCATCGGGCCGAGGAACAGCGCTCCATAGTTGACCATGTTGTCGAAGAAGTAGTCGTCGTCGTTGGTCATGATCTGGACGTGCTCGAAGGCGAGTTCCTCGGCGATCTTGAGCATCTCGGCGTTGTCCTCGCAGAGAATCACCCGGCCGTAGTCGGCCCAGCTGACCGAGGCGATGTCGGCAGTCGCCAGCGTCTCCAACTGACGATGGACTTCGGCGATGGTCGCCTCGCCGAGGGACCGTGAGGTCGTGAGCATCACCGCTGGTGAGGTGGGTCCGTGTTCGGCCTGGCCGAGCAGGTCGGTGGCACACATTTCGGCGTCGACCGTGTCGTCGGCGACGACCAGGGTTTCCGTCGGCCCGGCCAGAAGATCGATGCCGACGCGACCGAAGAGCAGCCGCTTGGCTTCCGCCACGTAGGCGTTGCCGGGCCCGACGATGAAGTCGACAGGGGCGATCGTCTCCGTGCCGATGGCGAGCGAGGCCACCGCTTGGATGCCGCCAAGGATGTGAATCTCATCGGCGCCGGCGAGGTGCATGGCCGTGACCGTCTCGGCCGGGATCTCGCCGGCGATCGGCGGGGTCATGGCGATCACTCGGGGCACGCCGGCGACCTTGGCCGTGAGGACGGACATGTGGGCCGACGCCACCATCGGGTAGCGGCCGCCGGGCACATAACACCCAACGCTCGACACCGGAATGTTGCGGTGGCCGAGAACGACCCCCGGCAGCGTTTCGATCTCGACGTCGCTCAGCGTGGCCAGCTGAGCCTCGGCGAATCGACGGATCTGGGTCTGAGCGAAACGGATGTCGTCGATCGTCTGCGGGTCGACGCCAGCGACGATGTCGGCGACCTGCTCTTCCGACAGCTTGAAGCTCTCCGGACTCCAGGAGTCGAACTTCTCGCTCAGCTCCCGAACGGCGGCGTCGCCGCGTGTCTCGATGTCGGCGATGATCGCACGGACGTTGTCGGTCAGCTCCGTGTTCGCGCCATGCTTGGCTTTCGCCTTTGCGTCCTTCAGTACTTCAGCCATTGCTTCTCCGTGTGGTGCGGCCGATCCGGACGGTGCCGGGTTCGACGATCGTGCGAGGGGTTTGGGCGTGTTCGCCGTCGAGCAGGATGTCGATCGAGCGCTCGACGAGGACGTCGACGCTCTGGACGAGCGTGGTCAGGTCGTAGCCGGCCCAACTGGCCTGCGGAAGACCGTCGAAGCCGGTGACGAGCAGGTCGCTCGGCACGTCAAGACCGCTGGAGCGAAGCCCGTCGACCACCCCGAAGGCGAGCTCGTCGCCCGAGACCATGACGGCCGCAGGACGGTCGTCGAGATCCGCAATGTGGGCGGCCGCCTTGTAACCGGCGTCGTACGAGAAGGAACCCGCCTCGAGGTACGGGACCGCAACACCGTGTGCACCGAGCGTCTGAGCTGCACCCCGGTATCGCTGTTGATCGGTGGAGGTGCTTGCGACACCGCCGACGAACAGGACCGAGTCCACGCCCTGGTGGAGAAGATGGGCGGCCAGGGCGGCCGTGCCCGCTTCGTTGTCGACCGATACCGATGGCACGATGCCCGATGCTGCCGGGTGGTTGAAGGCCACGACCGGTGTGTCGCTGCCGTGCCCCCGTGCGAGGTGGCGCTGTCCGATCCGGGCGGACGCCATGATCAGGCCATCCAGCCGGTACTGATCGACCGCCGTGAACACGGCGTCGTCCGGTTCGTCGTCGAAGCTGAACAGAAGCAGCTGGCGTCCACGTTCCACGAGCTGGCGGGAGAACGCCGTCAGGGCGTGCTGCCAGTACTCGCCGCGGGCCGGTACCACGGCGCCGACGATGTTCGTCCGCTGGGACTTGAGGCTCCGGGCGATCGCGTTGGGCACGTATCCGAGCGCCTCGGCCACCTCGGCGATCCGTTCGCGGGTGGTGTCGGACACGAGATGCGGCGAGGAGAACGCCCGGGCGACGGTTGCCTGGGAGAAGCCACTCTCGGCCGCCACATCGACGGACGTGACACGTTTGCGCGGGCGGTCGCCGCTTGTGGTGTCGATGTCGTCCCCCGTTGAGGGGCCCCCTGCCTCCGTCATCACGCTCACTCTATGAATACGTAGTCATTGCCGTCAAGCATCTTGCTTGGGCACGTTCTGCACAGCTGCATCAGCCCAGGTGAAGCAGGATCTGCTTCCAGATCGCCGTGTCGTCGACCATGATCCATTCGCGGTGCACGCCGCTCGGGCCGAACTCGGCGTGGCTGATGCCCATCACGTAGACATCCGCTCCGCTCGGCTCGCCGAACGCGCCCCAGCCGGAGTGGGACCCGTGGAGCGACCACCGCAGCGCCGCCCGAGGTGGCCGACCCGAATCGCTTCGCCCGATCGTGTGATGCACGGCGAACGTGGCGTCCGGGAACGAACTGCGCAGCCCCAGCCAGTACCGGTCAGCGGCCGCCCACCCGTGGCCGCTGCTGCCACCGGGAAGCTCGAGGTGAACCGCGCGGTCGTACTCCGTGGTGATCGAGGACACTCGGGCCGCCATGATGTCCGTGAGGAGACCGGCGTAGCGCTCACCGTGTTCGTCGCCGTTGCCCGTGCCCGTGTAGACCAGCCCCGGCTCCTGATCTGGTGTGTACGGGCGACTCGCCTGCGCGACGCCACCCTCCTTCTCGATCTGTTGCTGAGCGTACGTGCGGCAATCCAGCCCGAGCTGGTGCACGATCGCAGCCTGATCCCGGATCAGCCACTCGTCGTAGATCTGATTGTCCTTCGCCGCACAGTCCGCAATGATCCGGTACTGGAACCGTGTGCCGGACGCCGGCCCGTAGAGACCGTCTCCGAGGTGGGTGGCGGTCGACAGGATGCGGTGCGACGACAGGAAGCCATCGGTCTCGTCTCCGGACCAGATCACGTCCTCACCGAGCAGCTGCCGATCGGGAAACTCGGCCAGCGTGGCCATCGTGGCAGCGATCACGCCTTCGTTGCCGACCACGACGCCAGCCGGAGACCGGACCGGGATCGTCGGCGTGTAGTAGTCGTGCAGCGTGTCGAGCCCACGGTCCTCCCAGATCTCCTTGGTGATACCGAGGATGTAGTCGGGAAGGTCACGAAATTTCGGATCGAAGCCCTGCATGGCCGCAGCGTATGAATACGTACTCATGCCGTCAAGGACCGCGGATCGCCGAAGGGCCGATGCGCGCCCGGTGCTAACGTCCCGCCATGTCCACGCGCCGATACGAGAGTCACCCCGACGGCACGCCGTTTCCCGGCCGGATCGCCCGCACCAGAGACGATGCGGAACCATCCTGGCCCGTCGCACCGACACCGCCGGAGAACGCCCCCAACATCGTGTTCATCGTGCTCGACGATCTCGGGTTCGCCCAGCTGGGCTGCTACGGCGGTTTGGGCGGTCGACTCCGAACGCCGAACATCGACCGACTCGCCGATGCCGGACTTCGGTATCGGAACTTCCACACGACATCGCTCTGCTCCCCGACGCGTGCGGCGCTGCTCACCGGTCGGAACCATCACAGCGTTGGGGTCGGCACCATCGTCGAGCGAGCGACCGGGTTCCCGGGCTATCACGCCCGCATCCCGAAGGATTCAGCGATGCTTCCTGCGGTGTTGTCGCGTCAGGGATGGAACACCTGGTGCATCGGCAAGTGGCACCTCACCCCGGACGAGCACAACGGCCCCACCGGTCCCTTCGACCGGTGGCCGCTCGCACAGGGGTTCAACCGGTTCTACGGCTTTCTCCCCGGTGAAACCGATCACTGGTCCCCCGATCTGTGGGAGGACAATCGGCGGGTCGACGCACCCGACGTGGACGGTTACCACCTGACGACCGACCTGGCCGACCACGCCATCGCCTGGATGAGCGAACACGAGACCGTCGACGACCAACGGCCGTTCTTTCTCCACTTCGCGCTGGGCGCACCGCACTCACCACACCACGTGGGACGCGAGTGGATCGACGCGTACACGGGCGTGTTCGATGACGGCTGGGACGTCATCCGCAGCGAGACGTTCGAGGCACAGGTTCGCCTCGGGGTGGTCCCTGAAGGCACGACGCTGCCTCCGCGCAACCCCGGCATCCGGCCTTGGGCCGCGCTCAGCGACGATGAGCGCCGCGTGTACGCCCGGCAGATGGAGGTGTACGCGGCATTCGTCACCCAGACCGATCACGAGATCGGGCGCGTGCTCGATCACATTGAGACGCTGGAGCGGGCGGACGACACGCTGGTCGTCCTGCTGTCCGACAACGGCGCGTCTGCCGAGGGCGGGCGCAATGGGCTGAGTTCCGAGATCATCTACTTCAACGGTCTGACGGAATCGCTCGACGACATGGTCGGGCTGCTCGACGTGTGGGGAGGGCCCGAGACGTACCCGCACTACGCAAATGGGTGGGCGTGGCTCGGCAACACCCCGAACCGTTGGTACAAGTCGATGGCCCACGAAGGCGGCACCCGCGATCCGCTCGTGGTCCGTTGGCCGGCGAGAGGGCTGGAAGCGGGCGCCGTCCGCGATCAGTTCGTCCACGCCGTCGACCTCGCCGCGACCGTCTACGACCTGCTCGGTATGGAGCCGCCTGACATGTTCGATGGTGTGCCCCAGCGTCCGCTGGAGGGCACGAGCTTTGCTGCATCGTTGGCTGACGGCTCGGCGGACACGGGCAAGCGGCGTCAGTACTTCGAGATGTTTGCGCATCGAGCGCTCTGGGCCGACGGTTGGAAGGCCGTCACGTTACATCACAGCCAGAACGCGGCTCTGCGCATCGGCGACCCGGACTTCGAGGTTCGCATGGGCGACTTCGACGGCGACGTCTGGGAGCTGTACCACCTCGCGGAGGACTTCAGCGAGGCCCACGATCTTGCGGGTGTGCATCCCGACAAGCTGGAAGAGCTGAAGGCGATGTGGGAGGAGGACGCCGAGCGGTACCACGTGTTCCCGTTGGACGATCGGGTCATCGCCCGCAGCATGGAGCCTCGTCCACGAGTCGTTCGCAAGAAGGCCAGATACCGCTTTCGCACCCGGGTCCGTCTGACCCGCGCCACCTCACCGAGCGTCATCAACAGAAGCCATCATCTCGGCGCACGAATCATCGTTCCGGAGCAGGGCGCGGAGGGCGTGATCATCTCGAACGGCGGCATGCAGGGCGGGTACAGCCTGTTCGTCCAAGACGGGCATGTCCTCTATGCGTCCAACCTGCTCGGACGGACGCATTCACTGCTTCGCAGCGCCGAGCCGATTCCGACGGGTGCTGAGGTTGACGTTTCGCTGCGGTGGACCAAGACCGCCGAGTTCGCCGGAGACGCCGAGCTCTTCGTCGACGGTGCGCCCATGGGCCGCATGCACGTGCCGGCGACGAATCCCGTGCTCTATGCGGTGGGCGAAGGGCTCGAGATCGGGAGTGACGGCGGTTCGCCCGTGCACCCGACCTACACCGCGCCGTTCACGTTCACCGGCCAGATCGTCGAGGTCACGCTGAACGCCAAGGGCCCCGAACACGTCGACCCCGAGGCCGAGGCACGGATCGCCCGCTACATGCAGTGACCGCACCACCACATCGGTACCAGGTACCCATGTGGTGGAGCGGTCGCTCGGAGTGGCGTTCACGCTCCGATCCGAACTGCGCGGCCCAGAATCGCCTGGAGGTGGGGCGGTTCGGTCGAGAAGCAGCCACCCTGCGTGACCTTGTGTTCACATCGGTACCAGGTACAGGTGCGTGGGTACCGGTGCGTGGCGCCGTGGTCAGTCGAGGTGGGTTTTGGAATCGTTGGCGGCGGCGGCGTAGATGCCTTTGCTCATCAGGCTGAGTTCGGCGTCGCGTCGGGCCTGCCACACCTCCGCCCGGATGGCGTGCACCGCCGTGTCGTCTGAGGCTGCCGCAGCGGCCATTTCGATGAGGTGACCGGCAAGCCGGTGATCCCCGGCTTCGGTCAGGGCCAGCGCACGCTCGGCCAACGCGACCGCTCCCCCGGCCAGTGCGGCGACCTCGGCGCCGAGCGCCGCGTCTGTGGCGGGCTTCAGGTTGGCGGGGTTCTGGTCCCACCAGCCACCGTAGAGGCGCCAGATGTTGCGGACCACGAACTCGGGCTCGTCGTAGATCGGCATCATCCACGGTCGGGACAGATCGTCGGACGGAAGCGACACCGAATGCAGAATGTCGTTGAGCGCTGCGCCGGCGTTCATCATCCGCAGCGTTTCGTCAACGAGCGTCTCGAGGGCCGTCGCCAGATCGTCGAGCACGCGATGGACGCGCTCGGCTCCACGCACGGGCAGCCCGTGAGCACCGAACAGCCACTCCGCCTCGTACGTCATCATCGTCCGCAGCGCGTTCGCCCACTCGCGCGGATACCGCTGCACCTTCTGCGGGTTGCCGCAGTTGGGAAACACCCACGTGACGAAGTCCCCGACGCACAAGGCCCGATGCTCGGGGATCCACGCCCACGCGTGGTCGTCCGTCTCGCCGAGATCATGGTGCAGCTCGACCTGGAGCCCGCCGGGCTCGAGCGTGCTGTGCAGCCCGAATTCGACGTCGGGTTCCAACACGTCGTCGGGAACGAAGTTCTGGGTGCGACCGACACCGATCTCCGACGACCGGCTGATGCCACCGAACTGGCGTGCGTTGATCGCGACGCTCCAGTCGTTCGTGAGCCGGTAGCGGTCCAGTCGCGGACGAAGTCGCTCATGGGCAACCACGGTCGGACGCCGCTGGCCCCGCTGGGCCGCGTCGGCCGCCAGCGCGCCACTGCCTCCGACGTGATCGAGGTGGCCGTGTGTGTAGACCAGTGTGTCGACGGGGTCCGTCGACCAGGTTCGGAGCGCTTCCACCACGCGCTCGCCGGTGTGGCTGCCGCTCGCGTCGAAACACACGAGTCCACCCTCGGTACGGAAGGCGATCACGTGGCTGAAGGACTCGACGATCGCAATGTCGTCATCGAGCACCGAGAGTTTCTGAATGACGCGATTCGTCAGCTCGTGCGTGGCACCGTCGTCGATCGTTCGGCTGGAGAGTTCGACCGGATCGGCCGTCTCAATGGGTGGTCGCTTCTGCAGCTTGCCGATCACGTCGTCTCCTTCAGAGGTTCGTCAGCCGATTGGGCTCTGGGCGGTGAGTCCGCCATCCACCGTGAACACCGACCCAGACGCGAATGTGGATTCCGAGCCAGCCAGCCAGACGGCAAGGTTGGCGATGTCTTCGGGCAAACCGAGCCGGCCCACCGGATGCTTCGAGATGGCGGCGTCGCGGGCTGCGTCGGGATCGTCGGCCAGGTCGAACGCGGCGTCGGCGAGCGCCGTTGCGATCCAGCCGGGGGCGATCGAGTTGCAGCGGATGCCATCCCGGCCGTGATCGGTGGCAATCGCCCGGGTCAGCGCATGCACCGCACCCTTCGACGCGTTGTACACGGCCATCCCGTGATCGGCGTTGTTGCCGGCGATCGATCCGATGTTGATGATCGAGCCACCGTTCCCCTGCTCGCGCATCTGCCGCACGGCTGCGCGTGCGCAGTTGAAGACGCCCTTGACGTTGACGCCCATGACGAGATCAAACTCGTCATCGCTGGTGTCGGCGATCGACTTCTCGATCTGCACGCCTGCGTTGTTCACCAGGACGTCGAGTCGACCGTTGGCCTCGACCGCGCTGTCGATCAGTGCCTGCGCTGCGACTGGGTCGCTCACATCGGTCTGCACCCAACGTGCCCCCGCCCCGGCGTGCTCAGGCTCGTGGCGGCTGCCCAGGGTGAGCCGCGCGCCTTCCTCCCAGAACCGACGGGCGATCGACTCGCCGATGCCGCTGCTGGCCCCGGTTACGACGATCGACAGGTCCTTCAGTTGTCCCATGCATGCTCCCGGACGATGGTGTCAGTCGGACTCTGCCACGAAATGGCCGGGCGCGACCTCTCGGTGCGATACCAGGACCGGCGCAGTGCCCTTGGCCCAGATCGGGCTGGGGATCTCGCCCTCCAGCCGAACTCGTTCCGCACGGCGGGTCGGGTCGGCAATCGGGACGGCGTCGAGCAGCCGCTGGGTGTACGGATGCTGCGGGTTGCTGAACACGGCTCGCCGCGGCCCCAACTCGACCACTTGGCCCAGGTACATGACCGCAACCCGATGGGCGACTCGCTCGACGACAGCGAGGTCGTGGGAGATGAACAGGTAGGAGAGCCCCATCTCCTCTTGCAGGTCCATCATGAGGTTGATCACCTGCGCCTGAACCGAGACATCGAGCGCAGAGACGGCTTCGTCGGCGATGACCAGCTCGGGGCGGCTGGCCAGGGCTCGGGCGATGCAGATCCGTTGGCGCTGGCCGCCAGAGAACTGGTGCGGGTAGTTGCGCATGACGGATCGCGGCAGCGAGACCTTGTCGAAGAGTTCCGCAACGAGCGCTTCGCGGCCGCCTTCCGGGGTGATGCCGTGGATCAGCAGCGGCTCGGCAACTGCGTCACCGACCTGGCGGCGGGGATCAAGACTCGCGAAGGGATCCTGGAAGATGATCTGCATCTTCCGGCGGTGGGAGCGGAGTTCCTTTCGCCCCATGTGCGAGATGTCCACGCCGTCGAGCAGCACCTGGCCGTCTGACGGTTCCTCCAACCGGATCACGGTGTTGGCGAGGGTCGATTTGCCACAACCGGACTCGCCGACGACCGCGAGCGTTTCGCCTCGATCGATGTGAAGGTTCACGCCTACCACGGCGTGGACCTGGGCGCCCTCCGGCGCAGAGAATCGCTTGTGCAGGTCGATGCACTCGACGAGGGGTGCATCGCTCATGTGGTCTGCTCCACGAGTGGGAACTTCTCCGGTTTGTCGGTGTGGTTCATGGATCCGAGCTTCGGGACGGCCGCCAACAGCGCTTTCGTGTACGGATGTTCTGGTGCGCCGAAGATCTGCTCGACCGCGCCGGTCTCGACCACTTTGGAGTTGCGCATGACGACGACTCGGTCGGCAATTTGGGCCACGACGCCCATGTCGTGGGTGATCATGATGACGGCGGAGCCCATCTCCTCCTGCAGATCTTTGATCAACCCGAGGACCTGCGCCTGAATCGTCACGTCGAGTGCCGTGGTGGGCTCGTCGGCGATCAGGATCTGGGGGTTCAGGGCGAGTGCCTGGGCAATCATCACGCGCTGGCGCATGCCGCCGCTCAACTCGTGTGGGTGTTGCTTGAGCCGTTCTGCGGGCTCGGGGATCCGAACCTTTGCCATCATCTCCAACGCCATCTCACGCGCCGTTTCCTTCGCCACCGGACGGTGCGAGCGGATGGCTTCGATCAACTGGCTTTGCACGGAGAAGACGGGGTTCAGTGCCGTGAGCGGTTCCTGGAAAATCATCGACACGAAGTTCCCTCGCACCTGTCGGAGACGCTCCTCCGGCAGGTCGGCGAGATCCATCACGGTGTCGTTGGGCGGGTTCAGGAGGATCTCGCCGCTCGTGATCCGGCCGCGGGAGCTCTGCTCGAGCAGCCGCATGATCGACAGCGCCGTGACCGTCTTGCCGGAACCCGACTCGCCGACGATCGCCAGGGTCTCACCGGCATCGAGATGGAACGAGACGTCGTCGACCGCTGTGAACGACCCGAAGGACACGCTCAGGTTGTTGACCTCGAGGAGATGGTTGCTCATCGTTCGCGCAACTTCGGGTTGAAGGCGTCATTGATGCCGTCACCGACGAGGCTGATGGCGAGCACCGTGAAGAAGATCGCCAGGCCGGGGAAGGTGACGGCCCACCAGGTGTCGAACACGTACGGGCGGCTGGAACCGAGCATCAGGCCCCAGGTCATCACGTTGGGGTCGCCGAGCCCGAGGAAGCTCAGCCCCGCTTCGAAGAGGATCGCACCGCCGATGATGAGCGTGGCGTTGACGATGAGCGGCGGCAGCGCATTCGGCAGGATGATGCGGGTCAGGATCCGGAGGTCGCTTGCGCCCGCAGCCTTTGCAGCACGGACGAATTCGACGTTGCGGAGCCGGAGGAACTCGCCGCGGGACAACCGTGCCGTCTGTGGCCACGCCACCAGCGAGATCGCGAGCACGAGGTTGATGACCGTCGGGCCCCAGAGCACCAGCACCAGCATGGCGAGCAGGATTGCTGGCGGTACCTGGAAGAGTTCGGTGAGGCGCATGAGCACCGATTCCACCCGGCCACCGAAGTAGCCGGCGGGTCCACCGATGAGCAGGCCGATCAGCACGGTCATGGTGCCGGCAAACACGGCGATCAACAGCGTCACCCGCCCGCCGGTGAGCAGACCGGCCAGCGTGTCGCGACCGAGGTAGTCGGAGCCGAGCAACAGGTCGCCCTCGCTCGGAGAGGTACGCGGCCGGGCCACGATCCGGAACGGCTCGTTCTCATACAGCATCGGCCCGAAGATGGTGAGCAGAAAGATGGCGACCAGCAGGATGAGACCGAAGAGCGCCGCCCGGTTCCGACGGAACATGAACCAGGCTTCGCCCAGCGGGCTTCGAGCGCGGGCATCCTCGTCGACGGCGTCGATGAGCACTGCGGGATCGTGTTCGGAACTCATGGTTTGGCGAACCTGATTCGGGGGTCGATGACCCGGTACGCGACATCGGTGAGCAGATTGGCGACGATCACGATGAACGTGGAGATGATGAGCATGCCCATCAGGATTGGCGTGTCGCGTCGGAGCACGGCTTCGAACGCGAGTCGGCCCATCCCCGGCCATTCGAAGACGGTCTCGACGAGAATGCCGCCGGAGAGCAGCGCTCCGACCTGGAACCCGGCGATCGTCACGACCGGGATGACTGCGTTGCGAAGGGCGTGCTTCCAGATGACGGATCGTTCCTTGAGGCCCTTCGCTCGGGCGGTGCGGACGTAGTCGCTGCCGAGGACTTCGAGCATCGAGACGCGTGAGATCCGGCTGTATTGGGCCATGTAGAAGAAGCCAAGCGTGCTGGCCGGCAGGATCAGGTGCAGAAAGGTGTCCCAAGCCTGCTCGAAGAAGCCGTCGCCGACCGTCACCGAGTTCATGCCATGGCTTGGGAGAAGGTTCAGCCACGAGGAGAAGATCAGCAGCAACATGATGCCGGTCCAAAAGATCGGCGCGCTGAAGCCGAAGAGCGCCACGGCGGTGATCACGTGGCTCGACGGAGCCGTGGGTCGACGTGCCGTCCACACCCCCAGGATGACGCCGCCGAGAATGGCGATGCCCAACGACGTCAGCACCAGCAGGATCGTCGGCCACACGCGTGCCAGCACGAGCTCGCTCACCGGCTGACGGAAGAAGAACGAGTCCCCGAAGTCGCCGGTCGCGGCGTTGCCCACATATGACGCGAGCTGTTGGGGAAACGGGCGGTCCAGGCCGTATTCGACGCGAATCTGCTCGATCTGCTCCGCAGACGCGCCGCCCTGTGCGCCCGCCCAAACCTGGGCAGCGTCACCCGGTGCCAGATGCAGCAGGGTGAAGGTGAAGATGGTGACCGCGAGCAGAAGAAACACTGCGTGCCCGAGGCGGATGACGAACATCCGCCCCAGGCGCTGCAGCGTCTTTGCCCGTGGAGACGGGCCCTCGGTCATTCAGACAGCCATGCCTCGTGCATCGGGCTCATGGCTCCCCAGATGGTGAGCGGCGGGTTCTGCAACGACTCCGAGTAGACGGAGTGCGTCGGCAGGGTCTCGATCCAGTGGAACGGGAGGTCCTCCGCCAGGGTGGCCTGGATCTCGGCGTAGAGCGCGGTACGAGCGGCCACGTCGAGTTCCACAGCCGCTTCGGACAGCTTCGCCTCGAGGTCAGCGTTGATGTACGCGCTGTTGTTGGCGAACGGAATGGGCTGGATGTTCGCTTCGAGGAACGAACGGTGCACACCGATCACGGGATCTGCCCACATGAACAGGATGTTCATCGTGAGGTCGTAGTCGCGAGGTGCGAGGTAGCCGATCCAGGTGCCGATATCGGGCGAGGACCGAATCTCGATCTCGACGCCGACCTCCGAGAGTGCCGACTTGATGTACTCGGCCACGTTCTTCTGATAGTCGGGCACACCGGGGATGAAGTCGATCGTGAGGCTGATGCCACGGTTGCCGTCGCCGTCGGCCGGGTAACCGGCCTCGTCGAACAGTTCGGCGGCACGGGCCTGATCGAAGTCGTAGCCCTCCATGCTGTCGTCGTAGAACGGCGAACCCGGGTGGATCGGCGACTTGGCCCGGAACGGCAGCCCACCATGGAGCGTGTTCACGATGAAGTCCTTGTCCAGCGAGTAGGCGATCGCCTGACGGACACGCACGTCCGAGAGGACCTCGTCTTCGAGGTTGTACTCCATGGAGACCACGGCGCCGATGCCTTCGGTTCCTTCGGGCGTGACGACGATTCCGTCCAGACCCTGGGCCCGCTCCACGTCGGCGACGCCCTGCAGGTTGGCCGAGTGCACCTCGCCGTTCTCAAGGGCGATGATCGTCGTGTTCGGATCCTGGATCGTCTGAATGACGAGCTCCTCGATGTACGGCGCTCCGAGGAAGAAGTCGTCGTAGCGCGACATGCGGATGATGCCGTTGGACGGGTCGAACTCGTCCAGCTTGAACGGACCGGAACCGACGAAGACATCGGGGTCGGTGTTGCCGGCGAACTCACGGATCGTCCCGTCGGCCACGGCCTCGCCGTAGACGTGCTCCGGCATGACCGGGAGCAGCGCCGGCGACATGGCGATCAGGATCGCCGGGTGCGGCTGTGAGAGGTTCAGGACGACGGTCTGATCGTCGGGTGTGTCGATCGACTCGACCGGCCCGAACATCGGCTTGAACGGGTGGAATTCCTTGTTCATGTTGATGGAGAACGCCACATCGGATGCCTTGATGGGTTCGCCATCGTGGAAGGTCGCGCCCTCGACGAGGTTCAGCGTGAACTGCAGACCGTCGTCGGAGAAGGACCAGGATTCGGCCAGGTAGGGCTCGGGGTTGTAGTCACCATCGAACAGGATGGGGCTGGCGAACAACTGCGAGGACGGTGAGCCGCTGGCGTTGCCGGACTGGATGTTGCTGTTGATCGACGTCGCCTGCACCTGGGTGGCCAGCACGACCGTGCCGCCGGAGACGGGCCCGGAATCGACATCCTCTTCCTCAGGCTCTTCCTCTTCTTCCACTTCCGGTGCCGCAGTATCGGCGATCGTTGCCGGAATCTCTTCCGGCTCCTCCGCCTGTGTGGTCGTCGGCGAGTCGTCGCTCGCCGTGTCCCCACTGCTGTCGTCGCTGCCGCCGCACGCCGCTGCCAGCATGGCAAAGGCCAACAGCAACGCGAGTAGACCTCGGAATCGTCGCATCTGCATTTCCCCCTCATTCGTCCCGGCGGACACCGGGAATTTGCCGACAGTAGCCGCCCGCTATGGCACATGTCACCTCAATATCTGAATCTCTGTCAGAAATGAGGATCGATGGGTGTCAGGACGCCAAAGGCCGACTCCACGGCAGCTGCGGCGGCCAGGGTTCGGTCGTCTGCGTATTGGCTGCCGATCAGCTGCACGCCGAGCGGCAGGCCGTCTGCCCCCACCCCGACTGGCACACTCGTCGCGGGTAGACCGAGCACGTTCGCAACAACGATGAGGCGAAGCCGGTGCATCACCGAGCGCGCGCAGTCCAGCGTTTCCACGTCGAATCCGACCGGGAACGGACCCTCGGTCCAGACCGGTCCGAGCAGCACAGCACCGTCCGCCAGGAAGTTGTGCCACTGGGCCGCAGCGCCGTGGCGCACCGTCAGGGCGTCGATGGTGACACCGAGATCGGGCTCGCCGGACAGGACTTGCGCATGGTCGAGGAACGTACGGGCATCGTGACCCATGACCCCCTCGATCCGCTCCCGCCGGAGGGCGATCTCGCCACCAAGCCAACGCAGCCACGCATCGGCTGCTTCCTCGAGTACGGGTGGCTCGGCTTCCTCAACCTGCCAGCCGGCGTCGCTGAGTGCGCCCGCTGCGGCCCACACCCCCGCGGCGATGTGCGGATCCGTCGTACCTCCGGGCACGTTCGCCACGACGCGAATCCTCCCTGGCTGCTGGCGGGGCTGGAACGGGGCGCTCACCGACCATGGATCTCGTCGGTGACGACCGTGCATGAGCGAGAACATGACCTGAAGATCGCCCACGCGTCGGGCCATCGGCCCATTCACGCTCATCAGCTGTTTCGCCGGGCCCCACGATGTGGGTGGGGTCACCGACGCTCGAGGCAGACGGTGGGGCGTCGGCTTGTGGGAGACGACGCCTGCGCAGTACGCAGGATTTCGTACCGAGCCGCCGATGTCGTTGCCCACGCCCATCGGGCTCATGCCGGTTGCGAGAGCGACGCCCTCTCCCCCGCTGGACCCGCCGCTGGTGCGGTCACGATTCCAGGGGTTGAGCGTCGGCCCGTGCAGTTCGTTGTCGGTGTGGATGCGGAGACCGAAGTCCGGCATGTTGGTCCGAGCGAACGGAATGGCACCGGCGGACCGGAGCCGCTCGACAACCGGTGCGTCGATGCCCACGACGTTGTCGGCCAGCGCCCGCACACCTTCGGTGGTGGCAGCTCCCACACAATCCAGGTTCTCCTTGGTCGAGAACGGAACACCATCGAGTGTGCTCAGGGCCCGGCCCTGACGTCGCCGCTCGTCGGCAGCGGCTGCGGCGGCCCTCGACCGCTCCGGGTGAACGGCCGTGATGGCGTTGACCTGCGGGTTGATCTCCTCGACTCGTGCGAGATGTGCCCCGAGAACCTCGACGGCCGAGGACTCGCCTTCTGCGATGCGACGGCCGATCTCGAGCGCCCCCAGTTGCCACAGTTCGGTCATGTGCCTTCTCCTGCCTTCGTGATGATTCGGTCCTGCCATGAACCGACGTCGATTCCGACGAGGATCGACGGGCCGTTGTGCGGTTCGGGGTGGTCGACGACGGTCGTGCGGGAGCCGACGCGATGGACGACGCGTCGTCCCGTTCCACCCGGTTCAGGGCCGAGGATGCCCTTCACGCGAACGGTCTCGCTGCTGAGCGAGGCGAGGAACTCGGCGAGTTCCTCCACCGTCGGCGGCGACGCAAACGTGTGGCTCCATGGTGTGTGGGTGGATTCGGCTTGTGAACTGGACCCGACTCCGCTGCTCTCGGCGGCGCTGCCCGACCGAGCATCATGGAACGCACCGAGGAGAATCGCCGGGTCCACCTGTGCCCGCTGTGCCGGAATGATGGGTGCGTCACTTCGTTCGTCGACGAGCGCTCGGACGGCCGACAGCCGCTCATCGTCCACGAGGTCGATCTTGTTGAGGACGACGAGATCGGCAGAACCCACCTGACCGACAACCACATCGCCCACGTACTCGTTTCGGATCGACCAGGGGAACTGCTCGGCATCGACGAGGACGATGACGCCGTCGAGCCGGAATCCCGGGCCATGTCCCCACGCCGCAACGGCCGCCGGGTCGGCGACGCCACTTGCTTCGATGATCAGCCGGTCGGGTCGCGTGGCGAGCGCTCGCACCTGGTCCAGGGCCGCGGCGAATCCATCGGTGAGCGAGCAGCAGATGCAGCCATTGGTCAGGGAGATCGTGTCGTCGTCGGCCGACTTGAGCAGGGCTGCGTCCACGTTGATCGCCCCGAAGTCGTTGACGAGCACGGCGATGCGCTCGGTCGCCGTGGTGAGCAGATGGTTGAGCAGCGTCGTTTTTCCCGAGCCGAGGTAGCCCCCGAGGACCGTGACCGGGATGTCGTTCACCCGCGAGTGGCCTCGAAGGGGGTTCCGCCGAGAACGGTGCCCCACACCGGGATCGACTTGAGGTCGGTCGGGTCGACGGCGAACGGGTCGTCCTCGAGCACGGCGAAGTCGGCCCACTTGCCTGCTTCGATGGAGCCGATCTCGTGGTCCAGCTTGAGCTGGTGGGCGCCGCCGAGCGTGGCTGCTTCCAGCGCCGCCATGACCGAGATGCGCTCCTCAGGCCCAAGCACGTCGCCCGAGGCCGTCAGGCGGTTGACGGCGCACCACATCACATGGAGGTGGCCCATCGGCGTGATCGGCGTGTCCGAATGGATCGAGAAACGCACACCCTCGCGAAGCGCAGTGGCGCATGCATCCATTCCGGCGGCCCGCTCGGGTCCGAGGGTGGAGTCCCGATGTTGGTCCCCCCAGTGGAAGATGTGGTTCGAGAAGATGTTTGCGCTCATTCCGAGCGCAGCCATCTGCCGGTACTGGGCGGGACGGGTCATCTGGCAGTGTTGGACCGTGTGGCGATGATCCCAGCGCGGGTGCCGCTCGAGTGCGGCCTCGACCGCGTCGATGAACACCTGCGACGCCTGGTCGCCGTTGCAATGGCAGTGCACGGTCAGCCCGGCCTCGTGATGGATCGACACCATGTCGACCATCTGTTCCGGTGGAACGAGCCACAGGCCGTTGCCCGGATGTTCGGCCGGCGGGTCGTAGTAGCCGGGAAAGCCGACGCGAGCCGTGTAGCCCTGGATCGAACCGTCGAGCACGATCTTGATGATGCCGAACTTGAGTTTGTCGGTGCACGACTCGTCGCGCAGTCGGCGGACGATCTGGGCCAGTTCTGCCGGGTCGGCGGGTCCACCGAACATCCCGGAGCCGGCCACCATGACCCGCGAGGGGTAGGTCGGGTCGTCGGTGACGCGTCGCCACGAAGCCAGACGTTCTTCGCTGCCGACGTTCGTGGTGCCGAGGTCGGTGACGAGCGTGTGGCCGGCGTTGCGTGCCTCCCACGCGTAGTTCCACTTCGAGTCGTCGGCGGCGAACGCCGCCTGCATCATCTCCATGATTCCGACTGCGAGGCTCATCGCTGCCGGCTCCTGCAGTTCGCCGTTCGGCGTCCCATCGGCGTTGCGTGCCACCCCCGGCGTCGGCGTGTTCGCGTTGATTTCCGACTTGTGCAGCATCGCCGTGTTCACCGTCGCCAGGTGGCCGGATGCGTGATACACGAAGATCGGTCGATGCTCGGACACGCGATCCAGGTGTTTGGCGACCAGCCGCTCACCGGGGAAATAGAGCGGATCGAGGCCCCATGCCATGAGCGGTGCTGCGGGATCCGTCATCGTGGATTCCTGCTGGATGAGTCGGTCGAGAACCTCTTCGATGCTCCGGCACCCCGCCCAGACCTTGCCCTGCGGGTCCGCACGGTCGAAGAAGCCCACGTACGGGTATTGCCAGACGCCCCCGGCCATGACGTGCGTGTGTGCCTCGACGAACCCGGGGGTGAGCACATGATCCCGGAAGCGATCGTCGACCCTTGCGTCGCCCCAGCGTTGCAAGTCGTCGACTGCGCCAACTGCGAGCACGCGTCCATCACGGACCGCCACGGCGGGGGCGTCCGGCGTGGACGGGTTCATGGTGATCACCCGTCGAGCGGGGTAGATGGTCGTGCTCATGCTGCTCCAGTGAGGTCGATGTGTGCGGCAAGGTCTCGGGCTGCGCTGCAGATGCAGCCTCGGTGGTCGTCGTCGCAGCCGGGTCCGGGAACGACCTTCGCGAGCGCCGTGCCGCGCCCCTTTGCTCCGGCGGGCACCGGGAACCATCGCCCTTCGAAGACGGTGCCGATCACGCGAAGATCGTCGAGCCGTTCGGGGTCGATGGTGAGGGGGCTCCGGTCGACGACGGTGAAGTTGGCCTTCTTCCCGGGCTCGATGCTCCCGAGTTCGTGTTCCTGGCGCCAGGAGTGGGCGGCGTCGATCGTGACGGCGCGCAGCGCTGCCTCCACGCTGATTCGTTGTTCGGGCCCGGCCACCCGCCCCGTCACGGTCCTCCGGTTGACGGCGCAGTCCATCATTCCGATGGGGTCGCTTCGTCCCATGGGCAGGTCGGAGTGGAACGAGAGGGGAATCGAACGCTCCACCACAGAACCGTTTCGCGTCATCACGTCCGCCCGCTCCGGTCCGAGACCGATCTCGCCGTACTTGTCGGCGAACCCAACCGGATAGTACGGATTCGAGGAGACGATGGCCCCGAGCCGTGCGATCCGGTCGACCTGTTCCTCGGTCGAGTTCGCAAAGTGTACGATCACGGTCCGGTGGTCGGGTCGCGGATGCTCGGCCATGCGCCGTTCGATCGTGTCGAGCACGACCTCGAGGCCGAGATCGCCGTTGACGTGGATGTGGATCTGAAACCCGGCGTCCCAATAGAGCTTGGTTCGCTCCTCGAGCACATCCGGCGTGAGGATCCACTCGCCGTGATGCTCCGGGTTCGGGTTGCCGTCGGCGTCGAGGTACGGCTCCTTCATCTGCATCAGCTGACTGATGATCGCCCCGTCGGCGAAGAGCTTCACCTGTTTCGGGAAGAACCGGACCTTCCCACTCGGCGCTCGGGCGAGGTCTCGCTCGGCCAACTCGAGCGTCTTGTCGTGCGGGACGCCGGCTTGTGCGAGGGCCCGACCATCGGTCACGAAGGTGCTCGTGAACGGCGTGTCCTCATGGCCGAGGATGGCCTCGTACAGCTCCCATGCACCCGGCGGCAGGATCGCGCCGGGTTCGTTGAATGCGGTCACGCCGTTGAGGTGGAGGTAGCGAACCATCTGATGCAGCCCGCGGGTGAACCGCTCCGGGCTGAAGATGATCGGCGTCAGGCGGCCGAAGAGCAGCACGAAGGCGCCCTTCTCCCAGAAGTGACCGGCGGGGAGATCCACCATGGCGCCCGCGTCAGGGTCGGTGGCCAGCAGGTCCTCGTCGATGCCGAGTTCGTCGAGCGCCACGGTGTTGAGCACGAACTCGTGGCACGACCGTTGCCAGATCGCGATCGGCCGGGTGGACGAGATCGAGTCCAGCAGCGGGCGGTCGACCTGCCCATGCCAGAGCCGGTGCCAGCCCCAGGACAGCAACCACTCGCCCTCCGGCGTGCGGGCCTCCGCCTCCTGAAGCAGTCGGACGTACTCCTCGTGGCTGTGGGCGGCGGGGAACGTTCGATCTGGGAGGATCCAGTCCTCGGTCGCGATCACCTCCATCGTGAGCGTGCCGGCGCCGAGCACCGGATGCAGGTGTTGGTCGATCAGCCCGGGGAGCAGGACGTCCGCTTCGTGGGTCCGGTCGACCGGCACGTCGTCGCCAACCGCTGCTCGTACCTGTGTGAGGTCGCCGATGGCAACGATCCGATCATCACGGACGGCGACGGCCGTCGCCGAGGGACATCCGGCATGCATCGTGACGATCTCGGACGCCACGAGGATGCGTGTCCGTGCGTTGTCTTGTTCCCCCATGGCCGGAGTGTAGGCCCGGGGAACGGGGCGGTCGTCAATCGAGCGCGATGCGCTCGCACAGCGACAGGCCGCGTTCGAGGCGGGCGTCGTTCTGCCAGCGGGCCCAGTCCAGCCACATCCCGTTCGAGGTCGCGATGACGTCGGCGACGCGTTCGCGAACCTCGGTCGAATCCAGATCCGGGCGGGCCAGCGCCAGCAGGTCACGCATGCCGCTGGCGTATTTGGTGTAGTGCTCGTCGTCGAGTTTCGAGATGTCGGGGTCGGTGAGCGCCACGGCCCAGAGCGAGACGCGGAGGCGCAGGTAGTCGCCATCGAGGAAGTCGTCGGTGAAGGCGCCCCGGAGGTAGGCCCGGACACGGTCGGCCGGGTCTTCGACGGCCTCTGCGGCTGCGGTGCAGGTCTGGAGGATGTCGGTGGCGGCCCGCACGAACGCCGCAAGGATCAGGGAATCCTTGTCGTCGAAGTGGTAGCTGAGGAGGCCGAGCGAGACGTCGGCTTCCTGTGCGACCTGGCGCATGCTCGCGCCGCGAACGCCATCTCGGACGATGACCGATTGCACCGCATCGAGGATCTGATCCTGTGTTTCCGTACGCGCCATGACGAATCGACCGTACCAGCCCCACCATGCGGACCCGGCGGTAGCGTGCCGGACATGCGACACATCGCCGACATGGAGACCTGTCCTTGCGGAGCGGGTCGGGCGTACGGCCGCTGCTGCGGGCCAGTGCATGCCAATGGTGCAGGATTGGGTGTGACGGCCGAGGCGCTCATGCGGGCGCGGTACAGCGCCTATGTCCTTGAACTCGGCGCGTTCGTGCTTTCGTCGTGGCATCCGGACACCCGACCGGCGTCCGTCGAGTTCTCCACCGACGTTGCGTGGCATGGCCTCGAGGTCGTTCGGACCGAACGCGGCGGCGCGCTGGATTCGATGGGCGCGGTGGAGTTTCGGGCCCGGTTCGAACGCGGCGGAGCGAAGCTCGAACTGCACGAGTTCAGCACCTTCGAACGCGTCGACGGCCACTGGATGTATCGAGACGGCCTCGACCCCGACACGCTCCCCTAGCCAGCAGCAAGGGGATCTCGGCCGGAAGTGCCGAGCGGAACAAGCGCATGAGCTCACCGGATGACGTTCGGGGATCTCGGCCGGAAGTGCCGAGCGGAACAAGCGCAGGAGCCCACCGGATGGCGTTCCGGGGATCTCGGCCGGAAGTGCCGAGCGAGTTACTGGACGATCGTTCAGTTTCGTTTACACTGGCGGAATGCAGCACGCTCTTGATGCACTCGAACCGGTCGTCGACCTCGACCGCTATCCGATTCACCGTCTGGACAGCAGCGCCCGCAGCGACCTGGTCGCGACCACGCGGGACGAAATGGACGCTTTCGGGTGCTTCCGCATCTCGGACTTCATCCGCCCGGACGCCGTCGAGACGATGCTCGCTGAGGCGACGTCGTTGCACGACCAGACCTTCTGGGCGGCGCAGGAACACAATCCGTATGCCTCGCCGAAGAACCCGGAGTTCCCGGACGATCATCCGATCAACACGTACCAGTACCGGATGAGCGGTTTCATCAACAGCGACATCCTGCCGGGTGCATCGCTGCTGAACCAGATCTACGACTCAAACGTGATGACGCATTTCATCTGGGATTGCCTCGGAGTGGAGCGCCCGATCTACCAGTGGGCGGACCCGCTGGGGCGCAACCCGTACGGCGTCATGGAGACCGACCATTACTTCCCCTGGCACTTCGATGGGAACGAGTTCACCGTCAGCATCCTGGTCCAGAAGGCCGAGGAGGGCGGCGTATTCGAGTACGTGCCAGACATCCGCACGCCGGATTCGGAGAACTTTGAACGCGTGCAGGCGATCCTCCAGGGCGGACGCGAGGGCGTCCGGGAACTGGACCTGCAGCCCGGCGACCTGCAGTTGTTCAAGGGCCGCTTCTCGATGCATCGGGTCACCCGCATCGTCGGGCCGAAGACCCGCTACATCGCGCTGCCGACGTACGTCTACGACCCGTGGCGGATGAACCGGCCGCACCACGCCGAGGTCTATTACGGGCGCTCCACCGACCTGCACCGAGCCCGCGAACAGGTGCTCGTCGACGGACTCGTGGACTGAGCCGTCGTGCGTATCGGATTCATCGGCCTCGGCAACATTGGTGGCGGGGCCGCAGCGAACCTCGCTCGTGCGGGCCACGATCTGCAGGTTCTCGATCTCGATCCGGCCAAGGTGGACGCCATCGTCGCGCTCGGGGCAACGCCGGCCGAGTCGGCGGTCGACGCCGTTCAGGGCGCCGAGGTCGTGTTCACGTCACTCCCGGGCCCGAAGTACATCGAGACCCTTGGCGTGGGCGACGGTGACACGAGCGGCATCCTGTCGGCGATGACCCCGGGGTCCACGTGGGTGGAGCTGTCGACCAACGATCTGGACACGGCGCGCCGACTTGCTGCTGCAGCGAAGACCGCAGACATCCACCTCATTGACGCTCCCGTTTCCGGAGGACCCGAAGGCGCTGCCGCCGGCACGCTGTCGATCTTCGTCGGCGGAGATGCCGATGCGGTTGGCGGCGTCATGCCGCTGCTCGACGTGATGGGGGCCAAGATCGATCATCTCGGTCCGCATGGCGCAGGCATCGTCGCGAAAATCGCCCAGGTCACGCTCTGCTACACGCAGACGGTCACCCTCATCGAAGCGCTGTTGTTGGGTGTGAAAGGCGGGGTGCAGCCGGCAAAGATGCTGGACCTCATCCAGAACAGCGCAGGCTCCAGCTACTGTGCCGACGCCTACGGTCCGGAGATCCTTGCCGGAACCTACGATGCGTCCTTCCCGATCAGTCATGCAGCCAAGGACATGCGCTTGGCGATGGAACTCGCCCGCACGGTCGGCGCCGATCTGCCGATCATGGCGAGGGTCGCCGATCTCTACGAGCAGACGGAGGCGGACTACGGTCCGACCGCTGCGCACCTGCTCGCCGCACAACTCATCGAACGGGCCAACGATCTCGTGCTCCACGAGATGACCTGACAAGAACGCAACCACGGATCTCGACCGGAAGTGTCGAGCGACGACAAGACGAACGCCACCAGAACGCAACCACGGATCTCGACCGGAAGTGTCGAGCGAGATACAGGAGAGAACACGATGTCGGAGAACCGGGAAGTCACCGCAGACGATTTCACCGCAGCGAACGCCGGGAGTTTCACCGGTGAGGAGTGGGAGGCGCGCGTCGACCTCGCCGCGATGTACCGGCTCTCCGCCCATTTCGGGTACGACGACACGATCTGGAACCACATCACCATGCGGGTTCCGGGAAGCGACCACGACTTCTTCTTGAACAAGTTCGGGCTGCTGTACAACGAGGTGACGGCCTCGAACCTGATCAAGGTCGACAGCGATGGCACGGTTCTCGAGGGCCCGGCCGACGTGAACACCGCCGGCTTCGTGATCCACTCTGCGATCCACAACGACTTTCCCAAGTGGAAGGTCGTCTTTCATGCCCACGTGCCCGAGGCGCTCGCCATCACAGCGATGAAGGACGGGTTCCAGCACCTCGTGCAGGACACGTCGATGCTGTACGGCGAGATCGGCTATCACGACTGGGAGGGGCTGTCGCTCACGTTGGAGGAACGGGAACGGCTGGCCAAGAACATGGATGGGAACCGGGTGCTCATCATGCGGAACCACGGGTTCCTGACCGTCGGCGAAACGCCGGGCGAGGCCTTCATGGTCATGCACTACTTCATCCGGGGTTGCCGTGCCTTCCTGCAGGCCCACGCCACCGGCCAGGAGCTCGATGCGGGCCCCACCGACATCTGGGAGCTGTCCAAGCGCCAGTACGACCACTTCCCGCTCGGCAAGTACGAGTGGCCGGCGCTCAAGCGTCTGCTGGATCAGATCGACCCGAGTTACCGCCAGTAGCCGGGTCCGTCGGCCGCGCTCAGAGCGCGAGTGCGTGATCGACGACCGCTTCGATTTCGGCGGGTGTCAGGCGACCGCCACCAAACGAAGGCATCCCGTTTCCGCCGTTGGTGACCTGTGCGATCCACGCGGCGCGGTCGCCGCTGCCCTGAAGGCTCGGTCCGCGGCCGCCACTGCCGTCGGCGGCGTGGCACGACGCACAACGGCCCGCGTAGACGGTCGCTCCGTCGACGGCGACCGGTGCGGCCGTGGTCGTCGTGCTGCTCGTCGTTGTCGTCGTCGTGGTGCTCGTGGTGGTCGTCGTGCTGGTCGAGGGCGCTGTTGTCGTCGACTCGGCCGTCGTCGTTGCGACCTCGGTGGTGGTTGGCGGAGCGGTCGTCGTCGTCGTGGAGGTGGGCGGAGCAGTCGTCGTGGTTTCCTCGGAGGCAACCGTCGTGGTGCTTTCCTCCGGTGCTGCGGTCGTGGAGGATTCTGCCGGGGTGACGGTCGTCGTCGGGTCGAGCGAGGTCGTCGAGGCCACCACCGTCGTGCTCGACGCGGCAGCAGCGTCGTCTCCGTCCGACCCGCATGCGCTGAGCAACAACGCCGTCACAGCGATCGCCGCGGTCAATCTCGACTTCATGGTTCGCTCCCCATCCTTGTTCCGGCTCCAGCTTTCCATGCAGACGGGAGCGGTGAAGGTCGGTCTCGAAACCGCACGACCCGTCAGGACATTCCCTGCCGGGCAGTCTGAGAATCAGGTAATTCCCGTCCGTATCCGAAGAGGGCGCCGGGGCGCTCAAGTACCGTGGGTACTCCCCCACGATGTACGAGCCGATTCCACCTCCTCCGCCTCTGCCAACGCCAGAGGTCGCTGCTCCGGAGTCGTCGCGCCCCCGATGGGTGGTGCCCGCGATCGTCGTGGGAACGGCATGCGTCGTCCTCGGCCTGGTGCTCTACGGCTCGTTCCGTAACACCGAAGAGGTCGAGCCACCGCTCACCGCTCCCGATCTGGAACAAGCGTTGGAATCGGCGTTCGCGACCACTTCGGCACCACCGCCGCTGGCCGAAGCCGTCTACGCCGCCGCCGTCCCATCACTCGTGTTCATCGAAACCGTGGGAGGTGGCGAGGGCGGATTCAGCGTGGGCTCCGGCGTGGTGGTGAGTGACGATGGCCAGATCCTCACGGCGCTCCACGTGGTGGAGGAAGCCGTCGAGATCACGGTGAACTTCTCCGACGGCTCCTCGTCGTCAGCACAGATCGCTTCGGCCGAGCCGGAACGAGACATTGCCGTGCTGGTCGCCGATCAGAATCCGTCGATCCTCGTCCCGGCCGTGCTCGGCGGCGGCGTGTCGATCGGCGACGACACCTTTGCCCTTGGCAATCCGCTCGGCCTGACCGGATCCATGTCGGCCGGGGTCATCAGTGGGCTCGGACGCGCGCTGCCGGTCGGCGAGGACGGCCTGATACTCGAAGACCTCATCCAGTTCGACGCTGCCGTCAACCCCGGGTCCTCGGGTGGGCCGCTGCTCGACCGCAACGCTCGAGTCGTGGGCATCGTCACCGCACTCGTCAACCCGGACGGAGAAGACTCCTTCACGGGCATCGGCTTCGCCATTCCCATCCAAGCTGCCGCCGGCGGAGCCGGCGCGCCACCCCAGTGACCCCGAAAGACAGGACTCTGCGCATGGAACCACTTGCACCGCCGACCAAGCCGATGGAGCAGGTCCTCTATGAGGTGAAGAAGGTCATCGTCGGCCAGGACCTCCTCCTCGAACAGCTCATCGTGGCGCTGCTCGCCCGCGGCCATGTCCTGGTCGAGGGTGTTCCCGGCCTGGCGAAGACGATGGCGGTAAAAACCCTGGCGGACGCCATCGGTGGCCGCTTCCAACGCATTTCGTTCACGCCCGACCTGGTTCCCGCCGACCTCACCGGAACCCGCATCTACAACCAGAAGACGGGTGAGTTCGAGACATCGCTCGGGCCGGTGTTCACGAACCTGCTGCTCGCGGACGAGATCAACCGTGCCCCGGCCAAGGTGCAGAGCGCACTGCTCGAGGTGATGCAGGAACGACAGGTCACGATCGGGACCACCACGCATGCGGTCCCGGCTCCGTTCCTCGTGATGGCCACGCAGAACCCGATCGAATCCGAAGGCACGTACCCGCTTCCGGAGGCACAACTCGACCGGTTCATGATGAAGGTGCTCGTCGGCTACCCCTCGCCGACCGAGGAGTTCGTGATCGTCGAGCGCATGACCACGGCGGTCGAGGCGGTGCAAAAGGTGATCACGGTCGAGACGCTCGCCGCCCTGCAGGCCACGGTGGATGCCACCTACGTGGATCCTGCGCTCATCGACTACGCCGTTCGCCTGGTTGGCGCCACGCGAAACCCGGGATCGATCGGGCAGCCGCAGCTGGCGCCCTACATCACGCATGGTGCGTCGCCGAGAGCGTCGATCAACCTCATCCTGACTGCAAAGGCCCTCGCCCACGTTCGTGGTCGGGACTATGCGCTGCCTCAGGACGTTCGGGATCTTGCGCTCGACGTGATGCGGCATCGCCTGGTCCTGTCGTACGAAGCCCTGGCCGACGATGTGTCCGCCGATCAGATCCTCGGCCAGATCCTGTCCGTCGTCCCCGTTCCTGAAGTCCCACTCAATGACCGCGCCAACGTCCGCACCGCCCACGCCTGAGCGCATCCTCCAACGCATCGAGTGGCGGATTCTCCGTCGCCTGGATGGTGTGTTGCAGGGGAACCACCGCACGTTGTTCACCGGTGTCGGAACCGACTTCAACGACCTACGCGAGTACCAGCCCGAGGATGATGTCCGCCACATCGATTGGAATGTGACGGCACGAACGAACACGCCCCATGTCCGCCAGTTCCTGGAGGACCGGGAGCTCACGGCGTACTTTCTCGTCGACCGGTCGCCGTCGATGGCGTTCGGCACGCCGGATCGTCCCAAGGAAGTGGCCCTGGCCGAGTTGGTGGCGACGCTGGCCCGCCTGATCACTCGAGACGGGGACCGCGTCGGAGCACTCCTCTTCGACAACACCAACCAACGGTCGATCCCGCCGCGCAGCACGCGAAATCAGGTGTTGCTCCTGGCCCGCGAGCTGCTGCGTCCCCCGACCGCCTCCGATCGCACGACAGCCCTGGGGACATTGCTCGGCGAGGCGCTCCTCACTGTGCGAAAGCGCTCGCTCATCATCGTCGTCTCAGACTTCATCAGCGAGCCCGGATGGGAGCGACCGCTGGCGCTTCTGAGCCGACGCCACGAGGTCCTCGCGATTCGGGTCACCGATCCCAGCGAACGGTCGCTGCCCAACGCAGGAACCGTGGTCCTGCAGGATGCCGAGACCGGTGAACAGATGACCGTGAACACCGGCGACCCAGAGCTTCGCCGTCGATACGAGGTTGCTGCCACAACTCGTGCGGAAGAACTGCATCGCACGATCCAGGATGCCGGCGCCGATGTGTTCGAGTTGTCGACGGACGAGGATCTGGCCGACGCCCTGATCCGACTGGCCCGGCACCGTCGGAAGCGGAGGCACTGAGTGCGCTTCCTGCAACCAGAGCTGCTCGTCGCCCTCGTGCTCGTCCCTGTGGTGGCAATCGCCTACGTTCTCCACCGTCGCCGCCGTTCCACGGTCATCGAGACCGCTGGCGCCCTCGCCCGACCGGTCGACGACGGGCCCGGACGGCGACGTCACCTGCCCGTCATCCTGCAACTCCTCGCGCTCACCGTGCTGTTGACCGGCTTCGCCCGGCCTGAAGCAGACATCGACCTCCCCCGTGTCGAGGGAACGGCAATTCTTGCCTTCGACGTCTCGAACAGCATGTTGGCCGACGACCTCGAACCCACGCGAATCGAAGCGGCACAGGCGGCGGCGCATGTGTTCATCGACAACCAGCCGTCCACCGTCCGCGTCGGCATCGTCGCATTCAACGACGGCGGTGTGATCACGCAGACACCGACCGACGACAAGGCCGCGCTCCACGCCGCCGTCGACCGCCTGGCCCCCGACGGCGGTACCGCACTCCCCCAAGGAATCTTCACGTCATTGAACGCCATCGCCGAGGAATCGATCCAGATTCCGGACGGCGGCCTCGAAGACCTCGCCACCGCCGACATCGGCTACTTCGGCTCCGGAGTGATCGTGCTGCTGTCCGACGGTGAACAGACCGAGATGAACGATCCGAGCGCGGTCACGCAGCTCGCGGCGAACGCTGGGGTGCGGATCACGACCGTCGGCGTGGGCAGTCCAGAAGGCACCGTGATCGAGCTCGACGGGTTCAACATCGCCACGGCGCTCGACGAGGAATCGCTGAGCGCCATTGCGGACGCCACCGGCGGCCAGTACCTGCGTGCGACAACCGAGGCCGATCTCACGGAGATCTACGACACCATCGACCTCGAGCTCACGGTCCGGGGCGAGTCGGTCGAGCTGACGGGCCTGTTCGCCGCCGTGGGCGCCGTCCTGCTGCTCGTCAGCGGACTCGCCTCGATGCGTTGGCTGGGACGGATGCCATGACGTTCGCCTGGCCCCTGGCGCTTCTCGCCCTCGCGGCCATCCCGCTGCTCGTGCTCCTCTACGCGTGGCTGCTGCGACGCCGGCGCAAGTACCCGGTTTCGTTTGCCAGCCTCTCGCTGATTCGCGACGTGATCCCACGGAGATCGCGCTGGCGCCAGCACCTGCCGTTTGCGCTGCTCATGGCCGCACTCGCCGCGCTCACGGTTGCGGCGGCTCGCCCGCAGGCCATCGTCGAGGTGCCGCTGAGCCGCACCTCGATCGTTCTTGCACTCGACGTCTCCCGCTCGATGTGTTCGATCGATGTCGATCCGAACCGGCTCAGCGTGGCCCAGGATGCGGCTCAGCAGTTCGTGGAGTCCCAGGATGATGGCACGCAGCTCGGCATCGTGACCTTCGGCGGATCGGCGGAGATCAACGTGGCGCCCACCGAGGACCGCACACAGCTCACGTCATCGCTCGACACCCTCACGACCTCATTGGGAACCGCCATCGGCAGCGCAACGCTCAAGGCGGTCGACGCCATCGCGGCCACCAACCCGGAGGTCTCCAGAATCGGCGACACCCTCATCGAGCGTGAGAGCGACGAGCCGGTACCCGACATCATCGTGCTGCTCACCGACGGTGCGAACTCCTCAGGCGTCGATCCGATCGTTGCCGCCCAGGAGGCAGCAGCACGCGGCATTCGCGTCTACACGATCGGCTTCGGCACGAATCAGATCGCGGACATGGTCTGTTCCATCGAGCAGCTCGGCAGCGACGCTTTCGACCCAGAGATGAGTGCGCTGTTCGGCGGCGGTGGCTTCAGTCAGGCCGACCTGGAGGAACTCCGACCGTTCCTCGTGCTGGACGAGGCGACCCTCACCACGATCGCCCAGCTCACCGGCGGCGAGTACTTCCGGGCGAAGGACGCGAGCGCGCTCACGGATGTCTTTGCGAGCCTGCCGACCCGCATCGAACTTCAGGAGACCGAGCGAGAGATCGGCAATTGGTTTGTGCTCGGAGGATCGCTGCTGGCGATCCTGTCCATCGGCCTCGCCACGTTGTGGAACCGGTTGGACTGACTTAGCCGAGTCGGTCGCGGCTGGCTCGCCAGAAGTTGACGGCGACCGATACCGGGTCCTCGTCCGCAGGAAAATCGGAGACCTTCAGCACGGAACCGACGAACGATGGCGCGTTCCATGCAGGGTCTGCGGTGTCGACACCAACCCGATCCGGCCACCAGATGCTGAGATACAGATACGGCTCGTCGATTCCGTCATCGCCCGGAGACGCCCCGTAACTGCCACGGTGGTCTTCGTCGCCGACCTCGATCGCCGGGTCGAAATGGCCCGGCCAGAGCTGCGGTTCCGAGCCGTCCACGGAGGCCTCGTCGGCGCGCACCTGGGCGAGCGCGTCGAACGCCATCGAGAACCAGTCACCCAACCAGAGCGATGCAGCTGCGTCGATACCGAGGTCGGCATCGACGTCACCAACGGCCGGAGAATCGTGCTCCGCTGCCGTCTCAGCATCGATCTCGGTCTCGAGGAAGGACGCCGCGGCCGACAAGCTGGTGATCGACGCTTGCCGGGTGCCATCGGGCCGTTCGTCGATGATGGTCGCACCCTCGACACGAATGCGTCGACCATCGAACTCGGGGGTACCAAAGCCGTTCGGGGCCGCTCGGAGCCCGAAGCGGCCGGTGGCCGCGTGGCGAACGGGTGCGATCACGTAGGTCGCGAGACGGTGGAGCGCGATACGCGTGGGAATCAGGTTTGCCGGTGGTGGGGTGAGTGGTTGCATGTGGGCCTCCTCAGACCAAGAGTGCATCGGTGACGATGTCCACCAGAGCGGGACCGTCGTGGGCGAGGGCAGCGTCGATGGCCGGGCGAAGCTCTTCGAGCGTGGTCACCCGGAAGCCCCGAACACCGCAGAGCTCGGCCATCTTCGAGAAGTCCGGGTTGTGCAGCGAGGTCTGCCAGACCTGCCATTCGGCCGCTCGCTGTTCCTTGGAGATCTTGCCGAGCTCGCTGTTGTTCAAGACCACGTGCGTGATGTTCATGTCGTACTTCGCGAGTGTGGTGAGTTCCATGGCGTACTGCCCGAGGCCGCCGTCTCCGCTCACGCTGACGACCTGCCGGTCATTGCCGACGGCCGCCCAGGCCCCCATCGCCGCCGGGAGGGCGAAGCCGATCGATCCGAGATAGCCCGACATGAGGACGTCATGGCCGCCGGAGACCTCGAAGTAGCGCCCGAAGGAATACGTGTTGTTGCCGACATCCACCGCGATCGCCGCGTTGGGGTCGATGGCCGCGCCAAGCTCGGCCATCACCGCAGCGGCACCGATGCCGTGGCCGGCGTCATCCTCGACACGGCGGGCCTTCTCGCTTCGCCAGATGCTCCAGCGGTCTTCGAGTTCGCCCCGGAGATCGCTGCACGCGACCTCGCTCGGCAGCGATGCGAGGAGCTGACGGGCGGTGACGCCAACGTGACCCTGGACGGGAACATCGACCGGATGGAACCGGCCCAGCGCCATCGGATCGGTGTCGACCTGCACCGTTGGTTTGTAGTCGGCGATCCCGGTGTGGTTGGCGAAGCTTGCGCCGAAGACCAGAAGGGCGTCGCTTTCGTTCATGAACCAGCTCGCCACCGGCGTTCCGGATCGTCCCATGACACCGCAGCCGAGCGGGTGGTCATCGCCGATGAGGCCCTTGCCCTTGAATGTGGTGGCGATGGGCGTGCCGAGCCGATCTGCGAGTGCGATCACGTCGTCCATCTGACCGCGGGCGCCGTTGCCCACGATGATCATCGGGCGGCTCGCAGCGGAGAGCAGCGCAACCGCAGCATCAAGGGCGGCCGCTGGTGGAGCGATCTCGTTGGAGCCGCTGCGCCCGTCGGGCGATTGTGCTGCGGCGCCGTCGTCGACCGGCATGTGCTGAATCTCGTCGGGAAAGATCAGGTGGGCCACATCCCGCTCGACGATGGCCGTCTTCATCGCCAGCGACGCCAACTCGGCATGATTCGACGCCGCGTGCACGGTTTCGCTGAACCGGGCCACGCCGCTGAAAGCCGCCTCGAGATCCGTGTCCTGGAACGCTCCCCGACCCTTGACGCTGGAGGGCACCTGCCCGCTGAGCGCGAGGACCGGAGCACGGTCCTCTTTCGCGTCGTAGAGGCCGGTCAGCAGGTTCGTGGACCCGGGGCCGGCGATGCCGAAGCAGCCGGCGGCGCGGCCGGTCAGCTTGCCGAAGGCTGTTGCGGCGAAGGCGGCTGCGCCTTCATGACGGACGCCGATGAAGGTGAGATCGCCGCGTTCCTCGGCCTTGCGCATCGCATCGGCGAATCCGAGGTTGGAGTGACCCACCATGCCGAACACATGGGAAAGACCCCAGTTGACCATGGTCTCGACCATCACGTCGGAGACCGTTCGCACGACCGGCTTCTCGCCGGGCAGCGCCACCCAGACGCCGTCGTCGCGTACATCGGTGGTGAAACATGCCGGTGCGTCGCTGAAACCGGAGGGCGGCTGGCCGGTCAGCGGCGAGTAGTCGTATCCGTGCCACGGGCATCGGAGCCATCCGTTCTCGATCGAACCTTCGCCGAGTGGTCCGCCCTGATGCGGACAGGCGTTGTCGATGCAGCCGAACTGGCCCTCATGGTGGCTGACGGCGAACGTCCGGGTTCCCACCGCGACGGTCTTGACGCGACCTTCATCGAGCTCGCCGGGCTCAAGAATCTTGTGCCACTCGAGTGTCTCGTCCGAGCGCTCGTCCGTCACGGTGTGTCCCCCATCTCGCCCGGTCTGGGCGTTCGACCACGGAACCCTCGTGAAGTGCCCCGCATTCCTCGGCCCATCATTGCAGATCCACCTACGGACGGCGGAAGGTCGGCGACTACGCTGCGTCGCATGACGTCGACCATCACGATCCCCCGCCCCGACGACTGGCACGTCCACCTTCGCGACGACGCAATGCTGGATGCAGTCGTCGGCTACACGGCCCGACGGTTCCGGTTCGCCATGGTCATGCCAAACCTGATCCCGCCGCTCACGAGCGTGGCCGCGGCGGTGGCCTATCGAGACAAGATCCTCGCATCGGCTCCGGCCGATTCCGGCGACTTCCGGCCCGTGATGGCCCTCTACGCCTCGCCCGAGGTCGATCTGGACGACCTGCGAACGGGGATCGCCGACGGCGTCGTCGCAGCCGTGAAGTACTACCCGGCCGGAGCCACGACAAACTCCGAAGCCGGCGCAGCCTCCATGCGCGACCTGATGCCGCTGTACGAGGTGCTCGCCGACACCGGGACGCGACTGCTCGTCCACGCAGAATCTACCGACCCGACCGTCGACATCTTCGACCGTGAAGCCCACTTCCTCGAGAACCAGCTGGCTCCGTTGATGGACGAGATGCCAGAACTGCTCGTGACCGTGGAACACGTGTCCACGGCGGCGGGCGTGGAACTCGTGCGGGACCGTCCGGGGACCGCGGCCACCATCACGCCCCATCATCTCGCACGCGAGCGCAGCGACCTGCTGGCAGACGGCATGCGCCCCGACCTCTATTGCAAGCCGGTGATCAACTCCGAAGCCGACCGTGTTCGGCTCGTCGAAGCTGCGACGAGCGGGGATCCCGCGTTCTGTCTGGGCACCGACTCGGCCCCGCACCCCACCACTGCCAAGTACGGGCCCAAGGCGAAGGCCGGCGTCTTCAACGCCGCCTACGGCCTCGAAGTGGTTGCGGAGACCTTTCACAGCCACGGCTCGCTCGACGCATTGCCCGCGTTCGCGTCGCACAACGGGTGTGCGATCTACGGGGTCGACGCCCCGAGCGATCACATCACGTTGGTGCGCGAACCGGTCGATTCCGAACTGGCGACCCAGTTCACGACCTCGGCCGGCGATGAAGTGGTGTTGTTCGGCGTCGAAGAAGCCATGCAATGGACCGTACGCGAGGCCGACCCAAAAGGATGACCGGTGGCCGGCCGGGGCGCCCCGGCCGGCGATCACTCAGTCGAACAGGATGACGCCGCGCACGTTCTCGCCGGCACGCATGGCGTCGTAGCCCTCGTTGATCTGGTCCAACGTGTAGGTCTTGGTCACCAGGTCGTCGAGGTTGAGCTGCCCTTCGATGTACAGCTCGAACAGCTTCGGGATGTCCTTGCGGATGTTTGCTGAGCCGAAAAGTGAACCGATGAGCTGCTTTTCGAACATCGTGAGCATGATCGCCGGGACGTCCACGGAACCCTCGGCGGTCGAGTGCAGGTTGGTGACGACGATCTTGGCTCGCTTGCCGCCGAGGTTGAACGCCTCGCCGAGCGTAGCGCTGTCGCCGGTGCCCATCGTCATGATGACCTTGTCGTAGCCACGATCCCAGGTGACCTCGCCCATGGCCGCCTGGGCCTCGGCGATCGACGCGAACGCGTGGGTTGCACCGAACGCCATGGCCTTCTCTCGCTTGAATTCGACCGGATCGATCGCCACGACTGCGCGGGCGCCCGTCATCGCCGCACCCTGCACGGCGTTCATGCCGATACCGCCGCAACCGACGACGGCGACGTAGTCGCCCGGTCCGGTTTCTGCGGCGTAGACGGCGGACCCCCAGCCGGTGACGACGCCACAGCCAAGCAGGCAGGCCTTGTCGAGTGGCCAGTCCTTGTCGATCTTGATGACGCTCGCCTCGTTGACGACCGTGTGCTCGGCAAATGTCCCGAGGAGACACATGAGGCCGAGATCGTCGCCGTCGGAGGTGTGATGGCGTGCGGTGCCGTCGGACATCTGTGTGCCCTCGGGGAACGTCACCAGGCCGGTGTCACACAGGTTGGAGTGGCCGTCGGCGCAGCTCGCACAGCGGCCACACGCAGGAATGAACCCGAAGACCACGTGGTCGCCCGGCTCGAGACCGTCGACGCCCTCACCCACCTCGACGACCACGCCCGAACCCTCATGGCCGCCGATCATCGGCGCCGGCGGAACCAGTCCGGCGATGTGACCATCCATCGCATGCTCATCGGAGTGACACATACCGGACGCGGCCATCTTCACGAGCACCTCGCCCCGTTTCGGAGGATCCAGCTCGATTTCCTCGACACTCCACGGCTGTCCGACTTCTCGAAGGATGGCGGCACGGGTCTTCATGGTTGGTCCCCCTTGGGTTGTGTGACACTCGACACTACATGGTGGGCCGTCGGCGTGCCCGCCGTCACATGCGACCCGGTTGGAGGAAATCCGCTACCGTCGTCCGCGATGGACGCTCACCAGCCTGAATTTGACGTTGCCCTCGTCGATGCCGCCGACTCCGGCGTGGTCGGGCGGCGGCGCGAGATCGAGATCGTGGTCGGCGCGCTCGCCGCGGCACGACACATCCTCCTCGAAGGCCCACCGGGAACCGGCAAGTCCACGCTGCTGCGTGCGATCGCCGATCACGCCGGCGTCGACCTCGTCTTCGTCGAAGGCAACGCCGAGCTCACACCCGCCCGGCTCGTCGGGCACTTCGACCCGGCTCAGGTGCTTGCGCAGGGCTACAGCCCCGACGTCTACGTCGATGGGCCGCTGCTGTCCGCGCTGCGAGACGGCGGCCTGCTCTATGTCGAGGAGATCAACCGCGTCCCGGAGGAGACCCTCAACCTGCTCGTCACCGTGATGAGCGAACGCGAGATCTCCGTTCCACGGCTGGGTCGGATTCCGGCCCACGAGAATTTCCGGCTGGTCGCAGCAATGAACCCGTTCGATGCCGTGGGGACCGCCCGCATCGCCGGAGCGATCTACGACCGCGTGAACCGGCTGGCGGTCGGCTACCAGGACGAGGCGGACGAGCTTCAGATCGTCGACCACGCGGCCGGCGACTCTCCCCTCGCCCAGCGCGCCGTTCGCTGCGTGCGGCTCTCACGTTCGCACCCGGACGTCCGCGTCGGGAGCTCTGTTCGCGGCGCCATCGATCTGGTTCTGCTTGCGCAGCAGCTCGCAGCCTTGCGAGGGGTCGATGTCGCCGATACGACCACCGGTATCGACGCGGCCACCACGGCGCTGAGCGGTCGCATTCGGCTCCACGAGAGCAGCGGGCGTACGGCCGAGGAGGTCGTCATCGAACTCTGGGAGGCGGCCGCTCCACGCGAGGACGGAGAGCGGTCCGACACCGAGGGAAAAGCCTGAGCCCTCCAGGCGGGGGCGGCAACGAGAACGAGAACGTGCTCGAGGGCGAAGAGGCCGCCGCTCAGCTTCATGAGGAGCAGCGGGAGACCACACCCCGCCGAAAGCTGGAGCGGCAGGAGGGCTTCGACGAGATGTCGCCCGAGGTCGGCGAGCTGGACATCGCCGCGACGGAACACGCGCTCAGTGAGGACACGGACGTGGCACTGTCGTTGCTCACCGAGATGGCGCGAGCCACCGATGTGCGTCTGCGTGCGCTCGCACAACGGATGGCGGCGCGTGTCGTGCTCGACTTGGCTGCGTCGACCGGATCGACCACCCGCGGCGTCGGGCGAATGCGCTCCCTTCCCATGTCCGACGAGGGCGGCGACCTCGACATCGAGCGCAGCATGGACGCCCTGCTCGCGGCGAAGGCGTCGGGTATGCCGCCGCCGGTCGACGATCTTTGGGCACGAACCTGGACCCGACCGGACGCCGCGTTCGTGGTCCTCATCGACCGGAGCGGCTCGATGACGGGCGATCGGGTGGCCACCGCTGCCGTCGCCGCTGCGGCGGCTGCGCAGAAGGCCGACACGGACTACGCAATCATCGCATTCAGCGACAAGGCCATCGTCGTGAAGGCCATCGGATCACCTCGACCGGTGGAGGACGTCGTCAACGACGTGCTGCGTCTCCGCGGCTTTGGTCCAACCGACCTCTCACTCGCCTTGCGTACAGCCGCCGCCCAGCTCGAACGGTCCGGGGCGAGCCGCCGCCGGGTGATCCTGCTGTCCGACTGCCGACCCACAGCGGGCTCGGAGCCAGAGCTTGCCGCCGGCGGCCTCGAAGACGTCGGGATTCTGGCGCCCGCCGACGACTGCGAGGACGCTGCAGATCTTGCTGCCGCCATCGGCGCACGGTGGGCGCCGCTCGCCGGGCCCACGGACGTACCGGAGGCATTCGCCGCTGTCAGCCGCTGAAACGGTCAGTGGCCGGTCGAGTCGTCCTCGCCCGGCGGGTGCCAGTCCGATGGAAGCGGGGTGACGTCGAAGACGGCACAAGGGCCGATTGCGCCTTCTGGTGTGCGTGCCGACGCGTCGACCACAGCGACACGATGCCCGTTCCACGGTGCGTAACCGTTCATTGCCGTGGCTGGAAGACTCAGAATGGCGCCGTCGTAGATGGAGATGATCACCCGTTCCCCATCGGTGTTCCGCAGAACGAGCTCCGTCACCACGTAGCTGTCGGACGAACTCCCGCCCTTGCCGACGAAGCTCAGCGAATCATCACCGACGGGAAACCAGTCGCCCGCGCAGGATGCGCCGTTCGTCGCATCCGCCCCGCAGCCCGCAGCAGTGAGCACGACGGCCACAAAACTGCCCAACGCTCTGGACATCCGCCATCCAGCCATGACAACGGATCGGCCGAAAGCGGCGCCGCCTGTAGGGCGGGTACTACGCTCGCTCCGACGTGGTCAGCCGGTGGGCGGGGGTGCTCGAGCAATGACAGAGCTACAACAGGAGATTGCCCGCATTGCGGCGATCGAAGAATCGACCGAACGGCACCGGGGAGATCTCGCCCGATACTTCGCCACGGTCGCCGCTGCGGGTTTGGCCGTCGGGTTGTCGGCGTGGTTGCTGTTCAGCGGGGACGACTGCTTTCAGGTCGTCGTCGACTCACAGTTCGCCACGACTCCGGAGCGATTCGCCGACCGGTTCGACCCGGGTGCCGGATGCAAACAGAACACCTTGGTCCACTCCCTCCTGCGAAATCTGACCTTCGTCGCCCTGTACTGCGCCGTGCTCGGAGCCACGCTGCGCCGATGGTGGAATGCGTCCTGGGACGGTGAGCCGGGACGAACCAAAGTCAGCGGCGATGTCTTTCCGGCGATCGCCGGTGTCGCCTTCTTCCTGGCGGTGGTCGGCTCCGTCCTCACCGGCGTCCACCTCGACATCGACACCGACGGGCAGACACTCGCGTGGCCGGCGCTGATCTCTGCACTCGCCTGGGCCAAATGGCTGTTGGTGTTCCTCCTGCTCGTCGCACTGGTCCTCACGCTGCTGAGCTGGAGTGTCCGCGGCGTGGCGTTCTGCCTCCGACTGGTGCGAGATTCGACCAGTCAGAGCGACTACGCACCGCCGAAGACGGTGTGGACCCCGGACGGCCGTCACGGTGAGGGTGCGTTCTGCATCTCGCTGTCCGGCGGCGGCATCCGCTCGGCCGCCTTCAGCATCGGTGCGCTCTCCGCGCTGGAGGACTTCAAGATCGGAAACTCGCTCGACAACCAGCGATCGATGCTCGACTCTGCCGCGATTCTCGCGACCGTCTCTGGCGGCGGCTATGCCGGGACGGCCTGGCGCATCGCGAAGGGCAGCCAGGACGACGAGCCACGACCCGACGACGAACCGCTCATCGGCAATCCGAACCTGCATGTACCGACCGCCATGCATCGGGTGCCCGAAGAATTGTTGGAGCAGCGGGATCGCACGCTTTTCGGCCGGATCATGGCTCGGCGGTCGTTCCTTCGGAACGGTCGTGGTGGCATGGCTGCCTCGCTGATCCAAACCGTGCTGCAGCTCTTCCTCCACATCGGGCTCGTGCTGTGGAGCGTTGGTCTGGTGGCCTGGCTGGTGGGACGGTTCATCGGATCCTGGGCAATCACGACGGACGTGGACAGCATCGAATACAGCCGACTGGTCCGTCCGGCTGGCTGGGCGTTCGTCGCCTTCCTCGTCTTTGCCCTCCCCCGGCTCTTCCTCCACGCCGGCCCGGCCCGCAAACGCTGGGACGGACTCGCAGGTTTCTGGCTGTTCGTTTCTGTAGCGCTCCTGACAGGGCTCGTGATCGTGCCGTGGATGGTGGTCGAACTGCTCGACGCGATCGAACAGCTGCTCCCCGGAGGTGCCGGCCCCCAGTCGACCGTTGCCCTCGCCCTCAGCGGTGGCGTGGCAGCGAGTGCGTGGCGCGTGTTGCAGGCGCCGATCAAGTCTCGGGCCCTGTACCTCGGCGGGGTGCTGCTTGCGTTGTCCCTCGTGCTCTGGGCCATGCTCGTCGCCAGCGAGTCGATCAACCCGCCGTCGAACTTCTTCTTCATCCCGGACAGCTGGATGATGTGGAGCGCCGGTGTCGTGTTGTTCGTGCTGGCACTGTCGATTCTCAATCCGGAGCTGTGGTCGCTGCACCCGATCTACGCCCGCCTGATCCGCGGCACCTTCGGCAATCGCCACGACGGCGCCGAATGGACCGAGCTCGAGACGAGGGAGTGGCCCCGGATGTCGTCGTACCGACACGCCGACGGCCCCAAGCCGCTGATCTGTGCGGCAGCCGCCCGTGGAACGCGCGAGAACACGGGCCTCGGCGTGGTGTCGATGACCTTCGAACCGGACTGCGTCACGCTGCACAAGGGTCCCTCGCCGGAGGGCGAACGGAACTCGGTTGCGATCGCCGCCGACGACTACGAACGGATCTTCAACGGTCGAGCGGGCAGTCGTCGTCTCCAGAGCATCCTCGGCTACACCGCCATCTCTGCGGCGGCCATCGCCCCCTCGCTCGGGCGTCTCACCCTCGGCACGACAGACGCGCTCATCGCCGCCTTGAACATGCGGTTGGGCGTCTGGATGCCGAATCCCGACTACGAAGACGGCAAGCGGCGCATCGGTCCGCACATGATCAACATGTACAAGGAACTGACCGGAAGCTTCTCCATCGAAGAGCCGAACGTCTACGTGACCGACGGTGGCCACTGGGAGAACATCGCCATGGTCGAGTTGGTCCGCCGTCGCGCCGGGGTGATCATCTCGGTCGATGTCTCCGCCGACCAGCCCCACTCGTTCAAGATCATCCGCGAGGCGGTGGAGCTCGCTCGTCTGGAGTGTGGGGCACGAATCGAGTTCGTCGATGGCCACGGCCTGTCCGAGATGCATCCTGGTGACAAAGTCCGGGCCACCCGCAACTGGGCCATCGCCAACATCACCTACGACAACGGAGCCACCGGCCGAATGCTGCTGCTCAAGGCCCAGTCATCCGACCAGATGCCGCTCGACATCCTGCGCTTTGCCAAGGAGGATCCGGCGTTCCCGAACTACTCGACCGGCAACCAGATGTTGTCGGAGAAGGAGTTCGGCCACATGGCCGTTCTCGGACGCGAATCCATGGTTCGAGCCGTCAACGAACACTTCCAATGGCTCTTCGAGGGCTTCGAATTCCCCGAGCCCGCGCCGAGACCTGCACCGACGGCCGCCGAGCCCACGCCAGATCCGATGGAACTCGACAGCGAGCCGCTGGTTGCTGAGGCGATGACCATGGCGGACGACGAGCAGGCGTTCCCGGCCGAGCCGATGCTTGCCGAAGCCATGACCGCCGCCGACGACACGAGTGCCGAGCCGGAGGTGGTCGAATCCGGCGAAGTCGTCATGTTCCTGGCGCCGCGCCCACGCGACACACCGACCGCAGCCGACGGCTCCGCCGAGGTGTAGACGTCAGCCCTCTCCGGCGATGACCCAGACCTTTCGCACGGGTTCGAGGACCTCCCACCGTCCAGACCATCCGGCGGGGATCTGCAGCATTTCACCGCTCCGGGCCTCGGCCACGGTGCCATCGATGCCCGTGACGCGCACATGGCCTTCGAGGATCACCATCACCTCGGCGGCGGCGTCCTGCTCATCCCATGCGCCGACGGTGCAGGTCCACACCCCGGACTCCAGACGACCGTCGGTGAAGGTCGCCGCCTGCATTTCGGCGACGCCGGAAGGCAGTTCGGTCGGTCGGTCCGGATCGGCGGTCATCTCGGCGAACAGATCATCGAGCGGGCGGGACGAGGCGGGCATGGCGTCAAGATAGGTGCTCGCGCCCGCGTGGCCCGGACGGAGTGGCCCGGTGAATTCCCATCGAATCGTTGTCTCGTCGCGTCGATTCCGACAGACTCGGGCGCCATGAACTCCCTCCCTTCGACGATGAGCGCCGTCCACCTGTGCGGTCACGGCGGTTTCGAACAGCTGGACTATCGCACCGACGTGCCCGTTCCCCAGCCCGGTCCGGACGAGGTCCTCGTTCAGGTGGGAGCTGCCGGCATCAACAACACCGACATCAACACCAGGATCGGCTGGTATTCGAAGACGATCACGAGCGGTACCGACGCGGGCGGAGATGGCGGGTACGACGACGACGTGGACGCCGACGGGGGCTGGGCTGGCGAGGGACTGCAGTTCCCCCGGATTCAAGGCGCCGACGCGGCCGGACATGTGGTTGCTGCAGGCAGTGATGTGTCGCAGGATCGAATCGGGCAACGTGTGCTCGTTCGAACGATGCAGACGGCGTACGCCGGCGACGACCCGACATCCTGCATCACGATCGGCTCAGAGATCGACGGTGGTTTCGCACAGTTCTGCCTGGTGAAGGCCGAAGAGGCGTTCCCGATCGTGTCCGAGCTGACCGATGTCGAGCTTGCCTCGTTCCCGTGTGCCTACTCGACGGCCGAGGGCGTCCTGCATCGCGTCGGCCTGGCGACTGGCGAGACCGTGCTCATCACGGGCGCCTCGGGCGGGGTGGGTTCGGCTGCGATTCAGCTGGCGAAACGCCGGGGTGCGACCGTGATCGCGATGGCGTCGGAGTCGAAATGGGATTCGTTGCGTGGGCTCGGTGCGGATCAGCTCATCGATCGGAACGCCGATCTCGTGGCGACGCTCGGCGAGCATTCGGTGGACGTCGTCGCCGATGTGGTGGCCGGCCCGGTCTGGCCGTCCCTGCTCCAGGTGCTTCGCCGCCAGGGCCGATACGTGACCGCCGGGGCCATCGCCGGTCCGATCGTGGAGCTCGACGTTCGCACGCTCTACCTGAAGGACCTCACCCTCATGGGGTGCACCTTCCAGCCACGGGTCGTGTTCGAGAACCTCGTCGGCTACATCGAGCGCGGAGAGATCCGACCGATCGTCGCCGCGACCTATCCGTTGTCGGACATCGTCACGGCACAGAAGGACTTCCTGGAGAAGCAGTTCGCAGGGAAGCTCGTGCTCGTCCCGCCGCCGGTGGAAGGCAGCTGACGCTCACGCAAACGTGAGGACCGGTTCGCCCATCTGGTCGAGATCAACGTCCACGCCGAGCCCCGGTGAACGTGGTGCTCGGACCCCACCGTCCTCGATCGTGACCTCCATGTGGCCGGTGGCGCTGCTGACCATGCCGCGTACGTCGAGCACACACCGCAGCAGCCCGGGCGGCACCGTCTGACCGAGGTGCACGACCGCAGCGAAGCTCAGTTCCGATCCCACAGTGTCCTGAACGCTCATGGTCAGTCCCGCTGCACGGCAGAGGTCTCGATGGCGGCGGCCCGCCGTCAGACCGCCGTTCTTCGCGATTTTCAGTCCGATGCCGTCGGCCGCATCGTCGGCAATCGCCGAAATCAGCGACGCATCGGTGTCGCCAAGCTCGTCCAGCACGATCGGAATGTCGGTTCGTCGGCGCAGCGACACGGTTTCGCGCCAGGTCGCGCACGGCGCTTCCAGAACGAAGTCGAGATTCGGCGGCAACAGGCGAAGAAAGCGCAACGCGTGCTCGACGGACATTCCGCCGTTTGCGTCCACGAGGAAGTACTCGCCCGGCTGCGCGTCTGCCAGCGAAGCCGCCACTCGCTCGGCATCGAGTTTCGGACCGCCCTCGGCTTCGCTGGCTCCGACCTTCACCGAGTGGCCCCGATAGCCCCGCTGTCGATGCTCCTCGACTCGAGCTCGCATGTCGTCGGGGTCACCGACGTGTACCGACGAGATCACCGGGAGCCGCCCTGGGGTGGGACCACCCAGGAGATCGCAAACGGGAAGACCTGTCGCCCGACCGAACGCATCCCAGCAAGCGACATCGATGGCCGTCTTGGCGTGATTGTGGCCCGTGAGCAGGTCATCCATTCGCTCGTTGACTCGATCCACATGCCGCGGGTCTGCGCCGAGGAGCAACGGCGCCATCTCGGCAATGCCCGCCCGAACGCCGCCCGCGTGCGCAGCCACGTAGTTGGAACCGAACGGTGTCGATTCGCCCCACCCCTCCACGCCATCGTCGGTGGTGATGCGAACGAAGGTCGCATCGAACGATCGGTATTCGCGTCCGCCCGACAGCCGATAGACGCCACCGGAGAAGGGCAGGTCCTGTTGGAAGACGTCGATCCGCTCGATCCTCATGCGTCGACGTCGTCCACATCGAATGTGAGGCCGGCGTGGTCGCGCAACGACTCGATGAGGAGATTGCCCAGCGCCGTTGCCGGCGTGTGAAAGCCCCCACTCCCCTCGCCCCGATGCTCGGGATCGACGAGGAGGACTGCGGCTTCCCCCAGCATCTTGCCGGTGGAGCCGTAGCCGGGATCCCGATCGCCGGTGACGCGCGCACCGAGCGTTCTCCCGTCGTCGGTCCGGCCTCGGAACCGAATGTCGAACCGGCCGGCCAGCTGCTCATCCGGGCTCGGACCCTCGCCTGGAGCTGGCAGCACGCGCCCGGTGAGGAGGTCACGGACCGGCCGAACGGCCGAAGCCGCCATGAACCCGCCGAGTCCGGCGGTCAGTCCCCCAGCCTTGAGGGCGCCGGCGGGGCCGGATCCCATCAACGTCGCCTCGTCGTATGCAAAGTCGGCACCGTAGACGTGGTCGAGCAGGGCGTTGGTTCGGTGCACGACCTTGGTGTTGACGGAGGCCATCACGAACGGGGCGACCCACTGGTCGAAGAGTTCGTCTCTTGCCGGCACACGAACATCGGGTTGCCGCACCCCGGACCGCATGCCCTCCGGAGCGAGCGAGTACGGGTTCATGAGCACCTTGCGCAGCGATGGGTCGGCCCGGAGTTCATCCATCACGTTGTGCATGCTGGCGAGCGTGCCGCCGCTTGGGCCACCCTTCATGGCGCGGACCCGCATGGCGATGCGCTGCAACGGACGACCGAATCGGGCCAGTGCTTCCTGCTGCAGAAACCAGACGCCGAGGTCCGAGGGAATCGAGTCGAAACCGCACGCGTGCACGATGCGGGCACCAGACGCCTTCGCCGTGTCGCCGTGGGCGTCGATCATGCGCCGCATCCAATGGGGTTCTCCGGTCAGGTCGCAATAGTCGGTACCGGCGCCCGCCGCTGCGGCCACGAGCTCGGAGCCATACGTCGCATAGGGGCCGACCGTGCTGACGACCACGCGCGTCTTTCCCACGAGATCGGCCATATCGTCGGCCGACCCGGCGTCGGCCACGATCTGATCGACGCTGGCTCCGGTGCGCTCGGCGACGTCGGCGAGCTTCTGCGGGTTGCGTCCGGCCATCGCCCAGGTCAGCGGGCCCGTCGATCCGTGACGATCAACGAGGTGCCGTGTGAGGATCTCACCCACGAAGCTCGTGGCGCCGAACACGACGAGGTCGTACGGGCGGTCGCTGCGATTGGTCATCGGGTTTCTCCTCGGTCAGATGATGGGCAGTTCTGGGGCGGCTCGTCGGCTCAGCAGTTCCGCTCCGTCCGCCCGGACCACGAGGTTCTCCTCGTGCACCATGGCCTTGCCCGGCGCCCACACGAGGCCCGGCTCCAGCGTCAGGACCATGTTTTCGAGCAATTCGGTCTCGTCGTCCGCGGTGTGTGACGGCCATTCGGTCACCTGCATGCCGAGACCATGACCCATTCGGCCGACGTCGTTCCCGAGCGATCCATTCGCCTTGAGTACCGCGTTCATCGCGGAGAACACGTCGGTCGTGGTCGCTCCGGGTCGGATCGCCTCCAGGCCAGCCTCCGTCGCTTCCCATACGGCCCGATAGGCATCCTTGGCTCCCTGATCAGCGTGACCGAATGCGAAATTCCGGTCGAAGTCGCTGAAGTAGCCGTCATAGGTCGAGCCGGTGTCGAAGATCAGCAGATCGCCGGCATCGATCTCGCGGTCGGAGGGCTGACGGATGATGTCGTCGATGCCGCCCGGTCCGGTTGCTCCCACGAGGTAGGGCACGTCGTCGGCTCCTTGCCGGAGGAGTTCTTCGCGAAACGTTCGGAACGCCTCCCGCTCCGTCATACCCGTCGAGAGGATGGATGGCAGCGCCTCGAACGCCGATGAGACGAGTCCGCAGATGTGACGGTGCTTGGCGATCTCGGCCTCGGACTTCACCATTCGAAGCGACGTGATCACGTCGGTGGCGTCGAGAAGGCCGCCCACCGCTTCGCGAACGAGATCGAGGTCCTTCAATGGCATGCGCACATGCGTTTCGGGCCCCATCGGCAGACCGACCGAACCATCACCGCCGACTTCGCGCAGGGTCGCGATCAGCAGCGACACGCCGTCGTCGAGCGGTCGCGGCGAGGACCAGGTCCGAACGTCGTCGATCCACGTGGCGCGCATCGACGGTCCGCCGATGCTCGGAATCACGGCGATGGGCTTTCCGACCGACGGAACGACGGTGAACCACGGCCGGGTTGGACTCTGCCAGAACGGCGTGAAGAACCCGGTGAGGTAGCGCACCTCCGGTTCGGTGCAGACGAGCAGGGCCGACATCCCACGCTCGGCCATGAGCTGTTGGCACCGTTCGGTCCGGTGGGCGAACTCGTCGTCGGTGAAGCCTCGCGGCGGCGCACTCTGATCCATCGAAGAATCCTAGAACTCCGCCCTCCCTCACCTCGCACCGCGCCCGCGCTCCGCGCGAGGGCTCTGACCCCTAAAGCGCTCCAAGGGTCAGAGCCCCAACCGACCCCAACAGCGAGATCGTTGATTTTTCGGGGATCTTCCTGATCGAACCAGACAAATCCACCACATTGTGCTCTGGCACCTAATCGCGTTTAGGGGTCAGACCCCTAACCCTCGCCAGGGGTCAGACCCCGAAGGCGCGGCAGGGGTCTGACCCCTGCCGCAGGACGGGTGTGGGCGACGCTTGGAATGCGTGTGCTGGGGCGGAATGCTGGTTCAGCGGGGGCCGAGGTCGCGGACGGCGGCGATGCGGAGGTGCTTGTCGCTCACGTCTCCGTAGAACTCGCCGGGACTCGTGACGATGCCCAACTCCCCCGCCAGATGGTTGGCCAGCTCCCAGCCGTCGCCGTCGGTGATGTCGAGCCACAGGTAGAACCCGCCGCTCGGCATCGGCCCATCGATCCCCAGGGCCGACAGGCGCTCGATCAGCTGCTCGAGCCGGGTGCGGTAGATCGAACGCTGCTGCTCGACCGGCCCCTGATCGCCGTACGCGGCGATGGCGGCTGCCAGGACCGGCCCCGGGACCAGAAGGCCGAGGTGCTGACGAAGCTCGGCCAGAAAGCCGACGATCTCCGGGTCGCCGGCGATGAACCCCGCCCGGGTCCCCGCCAGGTTCGATCGCTTGCTCAGCGAGTGCACGGCGACGACACCGTCGATGCCGTGGTGAAGGATCGTCTGCGGCTCCCGGTCCCACGTGAATTCGATGTAGCACTCGTCGGAGAAGATCGGCACGCCGTTGGCTCGACCCCAGGCAGCGATCGCGCCGAGATCCTCGCTCGCTCCGGTCGGGTTGCCAGGCGAAGCGACCCATAGGCAGAGCGCCCGGGCCGCGTCAGCCGGATCGATTGCAGCAACGTCGAGCGTCCAGTCCTCGCGAACCGGCACGGGGACCGCACGGCAGCCAGCCAATTCGGCGCCCATGGCGTAGCTCGGGTAGCTGACGGCCGGGTACAGCACGGTGTCGAGATCCGGCCGGCGAAGGCGGAGCCAGTGCGGGAGCCCCACGACGAGTTCTTTGCTCCCGACCGTGGCGATGAGGTTCGCTGGGTCGATGACTGGCTCGCCGGCCACGCGGTTGAGCCAGTTCGCAGCAGCCTCCCGATACGCCGGCGTGCCGATGGACGGCAGATAGCCACGTTCGAGATTCGACGTGGACAAGGCCTCGATCACCGCTGGCGCCGGTGCATCGGTCGGGGTGCCGATCGACAGGTCGAGCGCACCCTGCGGATGGCGGGCTGCGATCTCCCGAACCTCGTCGAGGCGGTCGAACGGATACGGCGGCGGAATGAACGGTTGACGTTGCGGCACGGTCAGATGATCGCGGTCTCGATGAACGGTTCGCCTCTGACGATTCGCTCGAAGCCGAGCGGCGTCAGATCGAGCGAGCGGTACTCGCCGTGGGCGATCAGCTCGGCAACTCCCCGCCCGATCGCCGGCGACTGCTGGAGGCCGTGACCGGAGAAGCCGTTGGCGTAGATGAAGTTGGCCACCTCGTGATTGGGCCCGACGATCACGTTGTGGTCGACGGTGTTGTGGGCGTAGTGACCGGCCCACTGCGACGTGATCTTGATGCGTTCGAACGCTGGGATCCGGTTGACGAGTGCCGGCCAGACCTTCTCCTCGAAGATGTCGTGGTCCATGGCGAAATCGTCAAAGCCGACGGCCGGATCATCGTCCGGGGTGGCGCCGGTCATGTAGGCATCGCCCTCGGAGCGTACGTGCACCCCGGTTGGGTCGATCGTGAGCGGGACGTCCATGCCGAGGTCCTCGGCACAGTCGAAGATGTACGTGTACCGCTTGCGGGGCTCGACCGGCAGCTCGAGCCCGGCCATGTTGGCGACCCGCACGGCACTCGGCCCGGCGGCGTTCACGAGCGTGCCGCAGGCGACGGTCTCGCCGGAAGCGAGCGTCACGCCGGTGACCCGGTCGCCGTCTCGCTCCACGTCGACCACCTCGCCCGTGAGATACTCGACGCCGTTCTCGCGGGCCTTGTTGCGCCACCAGTCGAACATCGTGCCGCTGTCGAAATACCCCTCGTCGACGAGGTTGTGGCTTCCGCACACGATGCCGTCGACGTTGTAGAAGGGGTAGGCGGCCTTGATCTCGTCGGGCGACATGATCTTCGTCGAGGCGCCGAGATCGGCCTGCACCCGTTGGTTCGTTCGAAGCGTGTCGGCAAACGTGTCGTCGCCGGCCAGGTACATGTAGCCGTAGTGGTTGACGTAGATCTCCGGAACGTCCGGATCGTCATCCATCCAGCTTCGGAAGTCGCGCACGTAGTCGGCGGCAAAGCGCGAGATCTGCACGTTGAGCGGGTTCGAGAACTGCTGACGCATGCAGCTGTTGGTGTGGGCGGTGGAGCACTGCTGGTACAGCGGATCCTTCTCGACCACGAGGACGGATCCGTCGAAGCCCGGTTCCCGACTGAGCCACCAGGCGACCGACGACCCGATGATGGCCCCACCCACGACGACAACGTCGTACGAGGAAGAGGTCGGCGTGGTGGTGATCGGTGTTCTTGTGCTCATGAGACGTACCCCTGGGCCTCGTCATTGGCGACCGCATCAGGGTCGCGCTCGGATGGATCGCCGAAGCCGCCACCGCCGGGGAGTTCGAGCACGAGCCGACGGTCTGCCGACACGGTCTCCTTCCCCTTGCTCGGGAACGGCGTTCCGTCGTCGAGGTAAACCCGACCTGGTGCGCCGTCCTCTCCGCCATCGCGGCCCCGCGCCGGGTTCGCAACTCGATCGAACATCGCGGAGAACTCGAACTGATAGCCATCGACCGGTCCGACCTCGATGATCTGCCCCATGCCGCCGCGCTGTGCGCCGGCTCCACCGCTGTTCTCGCGGATCTCCTTGCGCCAGATCACGATCGGGCCGACCTGTTCGGTCGCCTCGGCACTCATCGTCATCACGCCCGACGGGAATGCGGTTGCGGTCAGACCGTCGAGTGCCGGTCGGGCGCCGCTGCCACCGCTGTTGAACATGAGGATCTCGACCGGGGGCAGTCCTGACGCCGGATCGGCCGCGCGAGCGCTGGCCTGGAAGTTCCAGAGCGCACCGGCACCCTCGGCCGGAATCTCTCCGGGGAGCGCCTTGGCAATGGCGCCCAGGCAGAGGTCGGTCACGAAGTGGCCGATCACGTGCCTGACCGAGACCGGGTCGGGTTCCTTCGCGTTCAGGATCACGCCATCGGGGGCGCTCACCGTGAAGGGCGCCAGCGAGGCGTGGTTGTTCGGGAGCTCCGGCGCGAGCGCCACGAGCATTCCGTACGTGAAGTACGCCTCTGCGTAGCCGATCGGCACGTTGATGCCGTAGCGGGACAACGGCGACGTTCCGGTGAAGTCGGCGTGCATTCCCTCGTCGGTGATGGTGAGGTCGACGGCGAGCGTCAGTGGTTCGTCGTAACCGTCGACCTGCATTTCGTTGTGGTAGGTCCCGCGGGGTACACGCTCGAGCGCGCCGAGCGTGGCTGCACGCGTGCGGTCGTAGATGAAGCCGGCGAGTTCCTCGAGGTCGGTCATCTCGAACTCGTTCAGCATCTCGAGAAGGCGGCGACGACCGGTCTCGTTGCACGCAGCGAGACCGTGCATGTCACCGAGCACCTGATCGGATTCGCGGACGTTGTTGCGGATGATGTTGATGAGGTCCCGGTTGAGTTCGCCCCGCTCGGCCCACTTCATGATGGGAATGCGGATCCCCTCCTCGTAAACCTCGGCCGCCTCAGGCCCATACCCACGACCACCCACGTCCACGACATGCGCAGTGGACGCAAAGAAGCCGACGAGGTGCTGCTCTTTCTCGGCACTTCCGGCCGAGATCCGCGTCTGCGCCCCTGTTCGCTGCGCTCCGCTCCGCTCTCCGATGGCCCCGTCCCCAGGCTCCGTGACATCGTCAGAAGCCTCCTGAGGGGAACGAAGCGAAGCAGAGTGACCATGCCGACTGCCGGGGATCTCGGCCGGAAGTGCCGAGCGAGACGACCCGGAGCGACCATGCGCGTCGCCGGGGATCTCGGCCGGAAGCGCCGAGCGAAACACCGGCGTGCAGACGGTGATGTCGTGGAGGTGGCCGGTGCCCTTCCACGGGTCGTTGGTGATGTAGACGTCGCCGGGATAAATGCGTTCGGGGCCGATGTCGTTGATGAAGTGCCCGACGGCGGCGGCCATGGTGTTGACGTGGCCGGGCGTGCCCGTGACGGCCTGGGCGACCATTTGGCCGGACCGGTCGAACACACCGGCGGAGAGGTCGCCGGCTTCGCGGACACTTGTGGAGAACGCCGTGCGGACGAGGGTGAGCGCCTGCTCCTCCACGACGGAGATCAGACGGTTCCACATGATCTGAAAGTCGACTTCGCGGCGGTTCATGAGCTCGCCCCCTTCTCTGCGACAGCGGTTCTGGTGATGCGCAGACTTCCGTCTGGTTGCACGACGGCCTGGTGGTGGGTGCCGAGCACGGTGGTGGTCTGTGCTTCGATGATGACGGCGGGCCCGGCGACCGTGGCCCCCGATCCCAGCCCGTCCCGTTCGATCACGGCGGACTCGACACGTTCCGAGATGACCGGGTCGAAGATCGGCCGTTTCGTCTCGACGGTGACGGGATCCCTGGCGTCGACGGCCTCCACCGGTTCGGGGAGGTCGAGCACCGAAGCGACCCGTACGGCCCAGCTGACGGTTTCGATTGGCAGATCGTCGATCGATCGGCCGAAGAACTCCTCGTAGGCCTTGGTGAATGCAGCGGCGAGGCCTTCGGCGGCGAAATCGTCGAAGTCGCCGTCGGCCAACCGGACCGGGATCTCCCAGCCCTGGCCCTTGTAGCGCATCGACACCTGCCGCTCGACGACGAGGTCCGCGTCGGTGCCCTGACGAACGAAGGTCTCGGCCTCGTCACGGAGTTCGCCCAATACCTGGTTCACGACCGCCGGATCGAACGCGTCGAGCCGCGCGTAGTGGGAGCGGATGGCCTCGTAGGCGAACGGCGCACGCAGGAAGCCGATGGCGGAGCCGACGCCGGCCCCCGGCGGCACGAAGAGCTCTTCGAGTCCGAGCTTGTCCATCAGCCGGGTGGCGTGCAGCGGCGCGCCACCGCCGAAGGCGATCATCGAGAAGCCGGCGAGGTCCTTGCCGTTCTCGACCGCATGCACCCGGGCGGCGTTGGTCATGTTCTCGTCGACCACTTCAGCGATGCCGATGGCCGCCGTGTCGGTGTCCATGCCGAGCTTCGACCCGACCGCCGCATCGATCGCGTCTCCAGCCCGCTCGGGCGAGAGACGGATGCTCGTTGCGCCGAAGGTGTCCGGGTGGAGCCGACCGAGCTGCACGTTGGCGTCGGTGACCGTGGGGGCGTCGCCACCCAGATCGTAAGCGGCAGGCCCGGGTTCGGAACCCGCGCTGTGGGGGCCGATGCGAATCTGTCCGAGGGTGTCGACGGAGGCGATCGACCCGCCGCCGGCGCCGATCTCGATCATCTCGATCACCGGAATCGAGATGGGCATGCCGCTCCCCTTCTTGAACCGGGTCGTACGAGCCACCTCGAAAGTCTTGGCGGTCTGCGGCGTGTAGTCCTCGATCAGAGCGATCTTCGCCGTGGTACCGCCCATGTCGTACGAGAGCACACGGTCGCGGCCGTAGCGGGCGGCCAAGTCGGCGGCAAAGATCGCTCCACCGGCAGGACCCGACTCGACCAGCCGAACCGGAAAGGCAGCTGCAGTCTCCACGCTGACGAGCCCGCCGCCGGAGTGAATGAGGTAGAGCGGGCACGTGGCGCCACGGGCCCGGAGCTCGTCGGCCAGCCGGTGCAGGTACGTGGCCATGAGCGGCTGTACGTAGGCGTTCGCGCAGACCGTGTTGAATCGCTCGAACTCGCGCATCTGGGGCGAGACCTCGGAGCTGATCGAAACGGCGATGTCGGGCAGCCGGTCGAGCAGCATCGAACGGAAGCGCTGTTCGTGCATCGGGTTTCGGTAGCTGTGCATGAAGCCGACAGCGACGGCCTCGTACCCCTCGGCCTCGATTCGGTCGATGACCGCAGCGGCACCGGCTTCGTCGAAGTCGAGCAGCACTTCTCCTCGTGCGTTGAGCCGCTCGGCCACCGTGTAGCGGTGTCGGCGTTCGATCAGCGGCGTCGGCAGCACGATATTCAGGTCGTACTGCTCGAATCGTCCCTCGGTGCGGGTCTCGATGACGTCCCGGAAGCCCTCGGTCGTCACGAGCGCCGTGTGTGCTCCGCGACGCTCGATGAGTGCATTGGTCGCAAGCGTGGTGCCGTGGATGATCTGGTCGACGTCGGCCAGCGCCACGCGACACTCGGCGGCGAGCTGTTCGATTCCGGCGAGGATGCCCTGCTCGGGCCCCTCATGGGTCGTGAGCACCTTGGTCGAAGCGAAGGAGCCGTCGGCCCGCTCCAGCACGACGTCGGTGAAGGTTCCGCCGACGTCGGCACCGATCCGAATGGACATGGCTACAGGTCCTCGATCTTGGGGAAGTCTGACGGAGGCATGATGTCGACCGTGGCCGAACGCTGCTGGGCGAGCATGCCGCCGTCGATCTTGATGACATCGCCGGTGATGTAGCTGGCGTCGTCGGACGCGAGGAACAGCGCCGCGCCGGTCATATCGATCGGTTCACCGATGCGACCGAGCGGCACGTTCTCGCCCCGGAGCTTGCGGGCCTCGAGGTCCATCCCGCTCGTGTCGATCGAGCCTGGCATCAGCGCGTTGATCCGGATGTTGTACGGACCGAGGTCGAGGGCCATCGCCCGGGTGAGGGCCTCGATCCCGCCCTTGGTCGCGTCGTAGGCGGTGAACGAGCGGTGTGCTCGTGTGGCGCCGCCGGAGCTCATGTTGATGATCGAACCGCCACCCTGCTTCGCCATGATGCGGGCGACGGGATGCGACACGATGAAGTGACCGGTGAGGTTCACGTCGATGATCTTGCGCCACCAGGCCTCATCCGCCTCGAAGAAGTGCAGCATCGGCGAGATGATGCCGGCGTTGTTGACCAGAACGTCGATCCGACCGTGGGCCGCCATCACCGCATCGACCATCGCGCCGACAGCTGTCGAATCGGACACGTCGGCCACGCCCGCCATGGCGTCGCCGCCGGATGCGTTGATCGCCTCGACGACGTCGTTCACGGCATCGGCCCGAACGTCGTTGACGACGACCTTCGAGCCCACCCCGGCGAAGCGCTCGGCGATCGCCCGCCCGATGCCGCCGGCGGCGCCGGTGACGACGACAACCTTGTTGTTGAGTGATTCGTGCATTTGGTGGGTTCTCCGTCGTGGTGATGAGGGTTCGTAGTGGATGAAATCAGATGGATGCAACGAGCGCGGCCACGTTGGCCAGCGCAGCTTCGTTGCGGCGGTAGTAGACCCATCCCTTCCGGCGGGTCGGGATGACGAGCCCGGCGTCGGTCAGCACTTTCAGGTGCCGCGAACCTGCCGGCTGAGAGACGCCGAGCTTCTCGACGATGAATTGGTTGCACGCGCCGTGCGCTTCGGGGTCGCCGTGCTCCTGAGGAGGGAAGTGTGCGACGGGGTCCTTCAACCAATCGAGGATCTGCAGTCGACGCTCGCTTGCGAGCGCCTTCAGTACGCTCTCGATGTCAGTGAGGGAGGTCATCGCCGCAGCCATCTCCATATAACTATCATGTTATGTGGCTATGTCAATCGATTTCTGGGCGCAACCTGCCCTAGATTTCGCCCATGCCGACGTACGAACGCCACGAGAACAACACCATCAGCTGGGTCGACCTGGCCGCCAAGGACCTGGACGGAGCGCTCGACTTCTACCGCGGCCTGATGCACTGGACCACGTTCAACGATGGCGAAACGCCGTACCACATCTTCCAGCGGGACGGCGCCGCGGTGGCCGGCGCGATGGAACTCACCCCGGAGATGGGCGAGATGCCCCCGATCTGGTCAATCTACGTGAGCGTGGAGGACGCCGACGCAACCATCGCTTCGGCAGAGGCTGCCGGCGGTTCCGTGTTCCAGCCTCCCTTCGACATTCCCGACGGCGGGCGTATCGCCGTTATCGGCGACCCCGCCGGAGCGGCCATCTGTCTGTTCGAGGGCATGCAGGAGAACGGCATGTCGATGCTCGACGAGCCCGGTGCACCGTGTTGGTTCGACTGCATGAGCCGTGACGTGAAGGCGGCCAAGGCCTTCTATGCAGCGGTGTTCGGCTGGGACGCGCAGGCGATGCCGGGCGACTTCCCGTACACCGTCTTCCTCCACGAGGGGCAGCCGCTCGCCGGCACGATGCCCATGCCCGACCAACTCCCGGCCGAGGTTCCCTCACACTGGGTCGTCAACTTCTCGGTCGACGACACGGACGTCGCGGTCGAGTACCTCGTCAGCAACGGCGGAAGCGTGTTGATGCCGCCCACCGACACCATGTTCGGTCGCTCAGCCTCGGTGATGGACCCGTGGGGGTCGACCTTCAACATGATCGATCGTTCGAAGGCGGACGCCCCGGGCTGATCGCAACAATCGGTCAGCTCTCGTCCTCGCAGACGCAATGCACGTCCCACGCGTCCGGGATCCCCTTGAAGCAGTGTTCCCCGAGCGGAGAGAAGCCGATTCCGGAGCCCGCGACGAGGCCACGGACCACTCCCGACACCACCACCTGACCGCCTTGCGCCACGTCCAACATCCGTGACGTCAGGTTGACGGCGAGGCCCGTCAGATCATCGCCGCGTTGCTCGACCTCGCCCGTGTGCACCGCGATCCGAACCGGAAGGCCGTGCCGTTCGTAGGCGGCCTGCATGTCGTTGCTGGCTCGAATGGCCGCCGCCGGGCCGTCGAAGGTCAGAAGGAAGCCGTCGCCGAGATTCTTGACCACCGTTCCACCGTGGCGTTCCACCTCGGCGATGGTGGCCGCATCGTGGACGTCGAGGAGTGCCCGCCAGGCGTGGTCCCCCATCGCCGCCGTCGTTCGGGTGGAGTCGACCACGTCGGTGAACACCATCGTCGCCAGGCAGCGGTTGCTGGTGATCGAGACCCGCTCCCCCAGCAGACACTGTTCGATCTCGTCGACCACACGGTCGGCGTCTCCGGCCCACCAGTAACCGTCGTTTCCTTCCAGCTCGACCAGCGAAGCGTCGTCCATTCGGTCAGCGAGCCAGCGAGCGCCTTCGACCGGCCAGTACTGCGCGTCCTTGCGGTGCACGATCAGGGTCGGCGCCGTGATGGAGGGGACGATGCTCCGCACGTCGAGTTCTCCGAGCATCTTCATGAGTGCAAGGCCTGCGGTGGGCGACGCCTGTTGCCGCCTTGCGCGTGCATACCACTCTCTCCACCATGGATCGTGCGCCGTGGCGCTGATGAGCCCTTCGCCGCCCGCGCCCGATTCCCAGAGGTGAAGGATGCCTTCGATGTCCGGCCGCCATTCGTGGCGGGTGTAGCCAAACGGGTAGTCCGGGGGCTCGGCCACCAACTTGGGCCCGGTGTTCACGAGGATCAGCGCGTCGGTGCGCTCGGGCAGGCTTGCCGCATACATCATCGCGATGGGTCCGCCTTCGTGCGCACCGAGGATCACGGGCCGTTCGGCGCCCACAGCATCCACGACGGCGACGAGATCCCGAACCCAGAGTTCCGGCGTCGCGATCCGGTTTCGGTCCCCCTGGCCGGACAGCCCGATGCCCCGCTTGTCGAAGCTGATCACCCGCGCGAAGGACGCCAGCCGATTCAACCGGCTCGCAATGGCCGGCACCTCCCACCGAGCTTCGAGCGGAGTTGACCATTCGTCCACGAGGACGAGGTCGATCGGCCCGTCACCGACCACTTGGTACGCGATGTCGATGCCATCGACCGAGACGTATCGAACCGGGTGCGCCATCGCCCCACGCTAACGGCTGCCACCCGTCGGGTCCGGGCTACGTCCGTCACATGGCCGGGTGTAGCCTCTCCGGATCGCCTGGACCGGAGGGACCCGATGACGCTTCTCGACTGGCACGCGGAACGTGCCGACCTCACCGGAGCCGCCCTCCTCGATCGGGCGCCCGAGTCCGCCGGCATCGACCTGCGTGCGGTGCGTGCCTATCGGCAAGCCAGTGTTCGCCGCGAAATGGCAGCACGGAACATCGATGCCGTCATCCTGTCCGATGCGGTGAACATCCGGTACGCAACCGGCACGCGCAACATGCAGATCTTCTCGAGCCGCAACGCACCGGCTCGTTATCTGGTCCTCACGCAGGACCGATCGATCCTCCACGAGTTCGCCGGCTGTGAGCACCTCGCCGACGGCTTCGAGACGGTCGACGAGGTTCGTGCCTCATCCACCGCGAGCTACTGCGCCGCAGGTCCAGACATCGCAAACCGGGAACGGGCGTGGGCCGAGGACATCGCTGCCACGGTTCGAGAGCTGACGGGCGACTCCCCCACCGTCGGGATCGAACGCATGAATGCCGGCACGGCGATCGCCCTCGCGGCGACGGGCCTTCGTGTCGTGGACGCCCAGGAGCCGGTCGAGATGGCCCGCGCCATCAAGTCCGACGAGGAACTCAAGTGCATTCGGGCGTCGCTGCGGGCCACGGAGGTGGCCGTCGGAAAGCTCCGGGACGCGATCCGGCCAGGACTCACCGAGGCCGAACTCTGGTCCGTGCTGCACCAGTCGGTGATCGAGCAGAACGGCGACTACTGCGAGACGCGGCTTCTCAGCGCCGGTGCGAGGACCAACCCGTGGTTCCAGGAGACGTCGAGTCACGTGATCCAGCCGAACGTGCTCATTGCCCTCGACACCGACGTGGTCGGATGCCACGGCTACTACTCCGACTTCTCGAGGACGTTCCATGCCGGCCCCGACCGACCCACCGAAGCACAGAAGACCCTGTATCGGCTTGCGCATGAACAGGTCCATCACAACATGGGTGTGCTCGAACCGGGGCTCACGTTCCGCGAGTACGCCGACCGGGCGTGGGACATCCCGGATCGCTACCACAAGCACCGCTACTACCTGTCCGCGCACGGAAACGGCATGACCGGGGAGTATCCGTATCTCTACCACCACGCCGACTTCCCCGATGCTGGCTACGACGGCACGATCCTTCCCGGCATGACCCTCTGTGTCGAGAGCTTCATCGGCGCCGAGGACGGCGGTGAGGGCGTCAAGCTCGAACAACAGGTGTTGATCACCGACGACGGAGTGGAACTGCTCTCCGAGTTCCCGTTCGAAGACGATCTTCTGCACTGACATGGGCGAGCCGTTTCCGATCGATGCCGTTCGAGCGATGCCGAAGGCCGAGTTGCACGTGCATCTCGAGGGCACAGTCGACGCAACGACCCTGCTGATGTTGGCCGAGCGCCATGGTGTTCAACCGCCGGCGGAGGACGTCGAAGGCGTCGACGAGTGGTATCGCTTCGACGGGTTCCCGATGTTTCTCGAGCGGTACTTCACCGTGCTCGGCCTGATTCGGACGCCGGACGACTTCCGCCTGATTGCCGAGCGCTACCTCACGGCAGCATCGGAGCAGGGTGTCGTCCACACCGAGTTTCACGTGTCCGCCACCGGCCACATCGTCGAGAACAGCAAGGAGTGGGGACCGATCCACGACGGCATCGTCGCCGGATGCACGGCGGCGACCGCTGCCACCGGCATGTCCTGGGGATTGATTCCGGACATCTCACCGCACCTGCCCGCCGCCGATTGCCTCGAAGCGATGAAGACGGTCTTCGCCCACGACACGACCTATCTGGCAGCGGCCGGGATGGGCGGCCCGGCCGACACGTGGACCACCGACGACTTCGTGCCGATCTTCGACCTTGCCCGGAGCGTCGGCATCCCTGCGGTCTCGCACGCCGGCGAACACGGCGGCGCCGACGAGGTCCGATTCGCCGTCGAGCAGTTCGGTGCCGTTCGAATCCAGCATGGCATCGGCGCTGCGCAGGACCCCGACGTCCTCCAGTTGCTCGTGGATCGCGACATCGCCTGTGATGTCTGCCCCGGCTCGAACCTCGCGCTCGCCGCAGTTGGATCTGCGGCAGAGCACCCGCTCCCAACGATGTTGGCAGCCGGCGTCACGATCACGCTCGGATCGGATGATCCGCCGATGTTCCAAACACGGCTGCTCGACGAGTACGAGCGCGCCTGGCAGTGGGCCGGTCTCTCGTTGGACGGCGTGCGGGCGCTGTGTCGCAACTCGCTCGAACGCAGCTTCGCTCCACGCGAGCAGGTTGACGACTGGCTCGCCGTGCTCGGCGCAGGCTGACCGATGACCACAACCGTCTTCGGATCCTGCCCGCTGGACTGTCCGGACGCATGCGCGTGGGAGGTCCTCGTCGACGATGCCGGCGTTCCCGTCCGGCTCCGTGGACGGTCTGATCATCCGTTCACTGCGGGTGGCTTGTGCCCGAAGGTGAATCCGTGGCTGAAGCATGCGAACGACGAGTCCCGCCTGCTCGAGCCGATGCGGCGATCGGGGCCGAAGGGGTCCGGCCGATTCACGACCATCAGTTGGGAGTCGGCGATCGACGAGCTGGCGGAACGCCTGCATGCCGTCATCGAGCGGCACGGCGGTGCCGCCGTGTGGCCGTTTCACGGCACCGGCAACCTGGGATGGCTGCAGGGCAGCAACGGCCCCAGCCGCGTGTGGAGCCGGATGGGGGCCTCAGCGCACAACATGAGCATCTGTTCGGTGGCGGGCAACGTCGGCATGGTCCACACGGTCGGTCAGGGCGATTGGATGGACGCAGAAGACTTCGTGCATTCGGGCCTGGTGGTCGTGTGGGGATCCAACACGTTGGTCACCAATCGCCATCTCTGGCCATTCATCGAACAGGCCAGGCAACGCAACGATGCTCCTCTCGTGGTGGTCGACCCGATACGGACGCGCACGGCGGAACGGGCCGATTTGCACCTCGCTCCCCAGCCGGGAACCGACGCGGTCCTTGCGCTGGGGATCTGCGCAGAACTCATTCGCCGCAATCGCACAAACGAGCCGTTCATCACCGAACGAACGACGGGTTGGGAGGCGTTCGCGTCCGGGGTGCACGACCTCAGACTTGGGCAGACTGCGGAGATCACACGAATCCCCCAGGAAACCCTGGCTTCCTTCGTGGATCTCCTCTCCGATTGCACGCCGCTCGGCCTTCGCGTCGGCCATGGCATGCAACGCCACGCCCATGGTGGTCAGGCCATGCGCGCGGTCGCCTGTGTCCCCGCAGTCCTCGGGAGCTACGACGACGTCGGCGGTGGCTCGCTCTATTCCGGTTCTGCGCTGCACAAGGGCTACAACCTCGAGAAGAGTCGTCGGCCAACGTTGGGTGATCGACCACGGACCTTGGCCATGACCAATCTCGGCCGAAACCTTCTCGAGCTCACAGACCCACCGGTCGATGCCCTGGTCGTTTGGGGCGCCAACCCGATGGTCTCGAACCCGGAAACGAACCTCGTTCGGCGTGGTCTCGAGCGGACGGATCTGTTCACGACCGTCATCGACATCCATCACACCGAAACCGTCGATTTCGCCGATCTGGTGCTTCCGTCGACGATGCAGCACGAGCAGTACGAGCTGAACGACTCGTACAACCACCGCCGCCTCGCACTCAACGCACCCGCGGTCGAGCCGGCGGGATCCTGCCTCCCGCACACGGAGATCTTTCGGCGGCTCGCCACGGCGATGGGCTACGACGAACCCGAGTTGCAGGCGAGCGACGCTGAATTGATCGACGATCTTCTCGACGTCGAGGCCTTCCGCTCGGCTGGGGTCACACGAGACCGGCTGCTCGATCGCGGTCATCTCCCGCTCCCGCCGCGTCCGGCGCCGGCGAACCGTCCGTTTCGGACGCCGTCCGGCCGTTTCCAGTTCGCGAGCGAAGACGCGCATCTGCAGGGCCACGGGCTCGTCCCGGAACCCGGGTTGGCCGCGGAGGCCGCGTCCCCGGAGGGCGGTCGGCTCGCGCTGATCGCGGCCGCAAGTGAGCATCACGTGAACAGCACCTTCGCCGGCACCGCACACACCCGGGACCGGGCCGGTGTCCCCGCCGTCACCGTCCATCCCGACGATGCCCGTGCGGCCGGGGTCATCGGCCGGGAGATCGTACGCGTGCACAACGATCGTGGCGGATTCGAGGCTCGCCTGGAGATCAGCGACGCCGTCCGCCCCGGTGTCGTCGCCACCACCAAGGGCTGGTGGCACCACTCGATCAACTCGACGACCCACGAGCGCGATGCCGACATGGGCTCGGGGGCAGTGTTTCACGACAACGCCATCCGGCTGTCCCCGGCGGCGGATTGAGCAGCCACCCAGCCTCAACATTCGCTCGCTTCTGCCGATCGGCATCCCAATGTCCACATCCAATCCGCTGGCGGAGCTGTTGGCTGGTGACGCACTCGCGCACTGGTCGGCCATGCTGCATGCATTGCCGATCCCGGCGGCGATTGTCGACGCGCAGGGCAAAGTCGTCGAGGCGAACCGGTGGCTCGAAACGGATCCGGGCGACCGACTCATCGCTCCGAGCGCTGAGCGCGTGGCTCCCGGCCTGGCGTTCGGTGCAGATTCGGACACCCGTTGGCGGGTTCGGCCACTCGACCAGGACGCGGTCGTTCTCCTGGCCACCGGCGAACGCGAAGACGCCGGCGACCATCTGCTCCGAAAGTTCTTCTCGTCGGGCGACAGCCTCTTCGTGGTCTACGACCAGTTCGGTCGGGTGATCGAGTCCAACGCCGCCTGGGAGAACCTGCTCGGATACGGACGCGACGAGTTGTTCGGGCTCGACTCCTGGACACTGCTCCCTCCCACCGACACCGAAACCCGGCCACAGGTCGAGGCCGACCTTCGTGCATACGGCCGAAGTGAGCCCGAGTTCATGATGCGTCGGAAGGATGGCTCCTATCGCGTCGTCCGGTGGGCCCTGCATTTCGACACCACCGTCGGTCGATGCTTCGGCATCGGCCGCGACGTCACGGAAGAAGGTCGTGCCAACGCCGAGCTCGAGCGTCGGGCCTACACGGACGAGCTCACGGGGCTCGCCAACCGCGCTCGATTCCTTCAGGAGCTCGATACCTGGTTGGCCGGCGACCACACGCCCGCGGTGATGTTCTGCGACCTCGACCACTTCAAGGTCATCAACGATTCGCTCGGTCATCAGGCCGGAGACGAGTTGCTCGCCCGTCTCGGACGACGCCTCGATCACCTCGCAGTCACCCGGGACTCGCTGGTCGCCCGATTGGGCGGCGACGAGTTCGTCGTTCTGCTCGGTGACGCCGATGTGAACCGGGCGGTGGCGGCTGCGAAGGAAACGCTCGACGCGATGACGGTTCCGTTCGACATCGCCGGGCGCGCGATCCACGTCTCGATGAGCATCGGGATCGCGGTTGCAACCGAGGCGGGCCTGTCGACGAGCTCTGCGCTCCTGGGCGAGGCCGACACCGCCGCCTACGAAGCCAAGTCGCTCGGCCGCGGCGGCTGGGTGGTTTTCGACGAGGAGCTGCGGGCGGCCGTGGACCGCCGGTTCAACGTGGAGGCCGGTCTGCGACACGCGCTGAAGCACGATGGCTTCGAGGTCCACTATCAGCCGGTCGTCAGCCTCGACGACGAGTCGATCATCGGTGTTGAAGCACTGCTGCGTTGGCGATCGCCGGATGGTGTACTGCTCGGGCCGGGTGCGTTCCTCGACGTAGCCGAGGAGGTTGGACTCCTGCCGGAAATCGGACGCCTGGTACTGGCCGACGCCACGAATCTCGGCGCCAAGCTCGCCGATGCCGGGCTCGACATCGATGTCTCGGTGAACGTGACGGCCCAGGACCTCCTCGAGCCGACGTTCGCCCGACGCTCCCTGAACATGCTGGAGTCTGCCGGCATGCGGCCTGACCAGATGTTGGTTGAAATCACCGAACTGGCCGTGCTCTCGACCACCGCAGCCGTTCCCGTTCTCGAGGAGCTGCGGGCCGCCGGGGTGCGCATCGGACTCGACGACTTCGGCACCGGTTTCAGCTCGTTGGCGCACCTTCGCGAACTCCCCATCGACGTCGTCAAGGTGGACCGATCATTCGTCGCCGAGTTGGACACGGATCCGGTCACTCGTTCGGTCACTGAGGCACTGCTGGGCCTCTGTGACGCCCTTGCCCTGGATGTGATCCTCGAGGGAATCGAAACCGAGGAGCACGCACAAGCGGTCCGAGACCTCGGCGGACGATCGGCACAAGGCTTCCTCTTCCATCGACCGATGTCGCGTGCGACGTTCTCCAAACTGGTGGGCCTCAACCAGCACCAACAGCGCGCCGCCTGAATCCCTCGACCTCGGCCTCGGCGACCGACTGCGGCAGACTGCTGCCGTGAGTGATGACCGCGGTGAACCCGGTTCCCGGCTGCAGATCGAGCCCGGCGATCTCGTGGCGCTTGCGTTCGACGAGGACGCCGGCGTGGCGGTGGCCGCTCGCTCTGCGACGATCGACCTGCCCGGCGACCCGGTGGCGATCGTGCAGGAGATCGAACGGGAACTGCGCCCGAGGTGGGTGTGGTGGGATCGCTCGACGGCCGATCGGCTCGCCGCAGCCGACGTGGTGGTGGACAAGTGCTGGGATCTCCTGATCGCGCATCGACTCCAGGCGGGCGGCTGGGCGACCTCCGTTGCCGAGGTGTGGGCCCACCTGCATGGGCTGGACGTCGCAACGGTGCCGCAGATGGGGCAACTCGATCTCCTGACGACGGCCGACGAGGGAGACGACCTGGATCAGCCCACGCGCCCCGACGGGCACCTGCGTCCGGAGTGGATCGCTGGCTCCTGGGCCCAGTCCGCGAGACGCCGCGAGCGCTGGGCCGAACTGACCCTCGAGAGTGCGACGACGCAGATCGCGCAACTCGACGCAACGGATCCATCGGGACGTCTTCGCTCGACCGCTCGGTCGGAATCGGCTGCGGAACTCCTGTGCGCCGAGCTCGAACGCGACGGACTGCCGATCGACGAGACCGAAGCCATCCGGATCATCGGTGATGCCAGCGGTCCGCGGCCGCGAACGTACGCCGAAGAGGACGCCGCCCGGGCACAGCGTGATGCCGAGGTGCTGCGATTGCTGGAGCCTCGCCAAGACGTCAACCTCCGCAACCCGGCCGAGGTGAAAGGCATGCTGCGGCGGGCCGGGTTGGACCTGCCGGACACCCGAGCGTGGCGCCTGGAGCAGCTTCGGGGCACCGATCCGCTCATCGACGCACTAATGCGATGGCGGAAGGACGAGCGCATTGCGACGACGTACGGTTGGACCTGGCTCGACGAGAACGTGACCGGTGGGCGCCTCCGTGGAACGTGGACGAGCGCGGATGGAGCAGCTGGTCGAATGACGGCATCCGCGGGCCTGCACAACCTGCCTGCCCCGATGCGGCCGGCCGTCGCCGCCGAGGACGGGTACCGATTCGTGCGAGCAGATCTTGGTCAGATCGAGCCCCGCGTGCTCGCCGCAGTTTCAGGAGACTCAGCGCTCATCGAGGCCACACGTGAGGCGGACCTCTATCGGCCCGTCGCTCATCGCCTCGGGGTGTCCCGGGACATCGCGAAGGTGGCTGTGCTCGGAGCGATGTACGGCGCCACGACCGGCGAGTCGGCCGGGGCGTTGCAGGGTCTCCAACGCAGCTTTCCAACGGCGATGCAGTTGCTCGAGAACGCAGCGGAACGTGGCCGGATCGGGGAAGACGTCTTCACGATCGGCGGGCGTCGGGTCCGGATGGGCGGGGGCGCATCTCCGGACGGGGACATCGAACGTGCCCGATCGGCCGCCGCAAGCCGGGGCCGCTACGCGCGCAACGCGCTGATCCAGGGCGCTGCTGCCGAATTCTTCAAGGTCTGGGCTGTCCTGGTGCGCCGGAGGCTTCGCCCGCTCGGCGCCTCCGTGGTCCTGTGCCTGCACGACGAATTGTTGGTCCATGTTCCCGAGCAGTCAACGGAGGCTGCCGCCGATGCGATGACCGCCGCCATCGGCGAGGCCGCCCATCACTGGTCGCCACAACCCGACGTCCGATTCGTTGCCGACGTCAGCATCATCCACCGGTGGTCAGAGGCAAAGGACTGACCGCCCGGCTCCAAGCCCCTTCCGCGCCGAGCACTACGCTCGCTGCGATGCCGATGCCCTCGCCGCTCCCCCACCTCGACGACATCGTCACCAGCGGCATGTGCATTGGCTGTGGGCTGTGCGAGAGCGTGGCCGGCACGGAGCATGTCCGGATGCGCATGACCCCGGAGGGCAGGCTCCGGCCGCAGACCCTTCGGCCGCTGTCCGAGACGACGCTGGCGACGATCGATCGCACCTGCCCGGGCTCGACGGTGCGCGGCCTCCCGGACGACCTCCATGATGCCGACACCACCATCGACGACGTCTGGGGCCCGTATCGCTCCGTCGTCCGGGCATACGCAGCCGACCCGGACGTACGGTTCCGGGGCTCGACCGGCGGGGTACTCACCGCGCTGGCGCTTCGTCTTCTCGAGTCCGGCACGGTCGCGTTCATCGCCCACGTCTCGGCCGACCCCGAGCAGCCGATGCGTTCGATCGCCCATGTCAGCGAAACCCGTGCCGACGTCCTTGCGGCGGCCGGGTCGAGGTACGGCCCGGCCGCCCCGATGACCCACATCTCAACGCTGCTCGACCGTGAACAGCCGTTCGCCTTCATCGGCAAGCCGTGCGACGTCACTGCGCTGCGCAACCTTGCGACCGTCGACGATCGCGTCGACCGGTTCTGCCATTTCATGCTGACCCTCGTGTGCGGTGGGGCCTCCGAACTCGGCAAGTCGACGGACGTTCTCGACGCGCTTGGCATCGACGAGGAAGAGCTGAGCCTCTTCCGGTATCGGGGCTACGGCAACCCCGGCAGAACGCGGATCGAAACCCGGGATGGCCGGGCGGAAGAGCTCGAGTACAACGACATGTGGGCGGACGAGAACACCTGGCGCATTCAGTACCGATGCAAGATCTGCCCGGACGCGATCGGCGAGGCCGCCGACCTTGCGGCGTCGGACCTCTGGCCCGGCGGCGGGCCGACCGGCGAGGACGCCGGTTTCAACGGCGTGATCACCCGCACGGCAGCCGGGTCCAGGCTCCTGGCAGACGCCGAGGCCGCAGGCGCGCTCACGGTCGACCAGACGCTCACCCCCCGATCGCTCGACGAGGCCCAACCACACCAGGTGCGGAAGAAGCGGGCCGTCGCGTCGCGCCTCGACGCCCTCCACGATGCCGGTCGTCGCGTGCCGGAGGTGACCGGCCTGCGAATCCGGACGCTCGCAGAAACGCGAACCGAGCGGGAACGTGCGGACGAGTACGCAGCCACCGCATCGCGCGTCGCCGATGGACAGTTCTTGGAACCTCCCGCCTGAGCCGGCGTCGGGTGGCAAGATGGCGGCCATGATCGACCGCTACAGCACAGACTTTCCGGCCCTGACCTTCACCAACCCCGCCGACGGGGTGCTGCAGATCACGTTGGAAGGTCCGGGCATGAACGCCGTTGGGCCAGACAAGCATCGGCAGCTCGCCGACGTCTGGTTGACCATCGATCGAGATCCAGAGGTGCGGGTGGCCCTGCTCACTGGGGCCGGTCGAGGATTCAGCGCCGGCGGCAGTTTCGACCTCATCGACGGGATGATGCAGGACTACGAAACGCACCTGTCGGTCCTTCGTGAGGCTCGCGACCTCGTGATGAACATCATCAACTGCTCGAAGCCGGTCGTGTCGGCAATGTGGGGCCCGGCCGTCGGCGCGGGCCTCGTGGCCGGGCTCCTCGCCGACGTTTCCGTCGTCGGCACCAACGCCCGCATCATCGACGGCCACACTCGGCTCGGTGTCGCCGCGGGCGACCACGCTGCGATCTGTTGGCCGATGCTGTGCGGGATGGCCAAGGCGAAGTACTACCTGCTCACGTGTCGGGATCTGTCCGGAGCGGAAGCCGAGCGCATCGGGTTGGTGTCCCTGTGCGTCGACGACACCGATGGGTCGGAGCCGGTGGTGGCCGAAGCCCTTGCGGTGGCCACCGAGCTGGCCGACGGAGCCCAGCAGGCCATCCGATGGACCAAGCGCACGTTGAACCACGCGTACCGCATGTTTGAACCGGCCTTCGATGCGTCGCTCGCCTACGAGTTTCTCGGCTTCATGGGCCCCGATGCCGCCGAAGGACTCGCCAGCCACCGCGAGAAGCGTCCAGCCGACTTTCGGGGCGGGCCGGTCGGCGACTGACCACCGTCCGCCATCGACGGCTTTCGCCGGCCGTGTATGACCCGTACGATTCGTGGCCATGACCGTGATGGAACCCGTCCGACTGCCGTTTCAGACCGATGGCGGATTCGGTGAGCGCGCCCGGATCGGCGTCGTCGTGCTAGAGACCGACCACACGCTCGAAGCAGAGATCAGCCAACTCGCCGTGCCGGGCGTCGCCTGGTATCACTCCCGCATTCCGATGGAGCCGGAGGTGACACCGACGACGCTCACCGACATGGAAGCGCGACTTCCGGTTGCGGCGGGGCTGCTCCCCACCGAGTTCGACTTCTCCGCAATCGGCTTCGGGTGCACCTCGGCGGCGACGCTGATCGGCGAAGACGGGGTCGAGAAGGCGTTGCACTCGGCGCATCCGGGGCTCGCCGCCAGCAACCCGATCTCGGCGGCTCGAGCGGCCTTCGAGTCGTTGGGGGCAAAACGGATTGCGGTGGTCACGCCCTACACGGCCGACGTCACGGCACCCATCATCCGCTTCTTCACCGATGGCGGCCTCGAGGTCTCGGCCGTCGGCTCGTTCCTCGAGTCGAGCGACCATGTGGTCGCCAAGATCTCCGAGGCTTCTGTCGCCGACGGGGTCCGTGCGATGGCGGCGCAGGGTGGCTGCGACGCGGTGTTCGTATCCTGCACCAGTCTTCGTGCCTTCGGCATCATCGAGGCGCTCGAATCGGAACTCGGCATTCCGGTCGTGTCGAGCAATCTGGCGTTCACGTGGCACCTGCTCCGCCTGGCCGGTGTGGAAGATCAGCTCGCCGGTCTGGGGGCGCTCATGCGGACGGCGCTGAACTCCTGACCGCAGACACGATCCGATCCAGTCCCGTGGCGAGCACGGACGCCGGGCATGCCACATTGATCCGAACGTGTCCGTCGGCGTCGGCGACGAACATGTCACCGCCTTCGAGCAGGACACCGGCATGCTCGCCGAACCAACGCGTCAGGTTCGTGTCCGGCGGAAAGTAGGCGCCGAGGTCGACCCACGCGAGGTACGTGGTGTCGGGGATCGAGAAGATCGCCTCCGGCAACGCTGTCGCCAACGTGTCCCGAACGGTTTCGAAGTTGCGATCCAGCGCGGCACGGAGCTCCATCCACCAGGGGTCGCCGTGTTCGAGCACCCCGACAACGCCCGCAAGGCTCACAGGGTTGATCACCGGCGACGTGCGGTCTTCCCAGCGTTCACGCTTCACCGGATCGGCGATCAGCAAATGGGACAGCCCGAGCCCGGCGAGGTTGAACGTCTTGCTGGTGGACATGCAGGTGATGAGCCGATCCGAATCGGGGAAGAGCTTCGCGAGCGGTGTGTGCGTCACGTCGAGCCGCAACAGATCGCAATGGATCTCATCGGACACGACCAAGACGTCGTGCTCCTCGGCCAGCTCCATCACGAGCCGCAGCTCCGAATCGGTGAACGCCCGTCCCGTCGGGTTGTGCGGATGGCAGAGGAAGAACATCGTGACGAGCGGGTCCGCCATCTTCCTGATCAGATCGTCGACATCCAGGTCATGACCACCAGCACCGTCGGGTACCAACGCCGACGTGACGAGCTCTCGGCTGTGGTGCTCGGGCGCCGCCCGGAAAAAGCCATAGGACGGCGTGAGTGTGAGCACGCGCTCGCCTGGTGCGACAAAGCAGTCGACGAGATCGAAGAGGGCCGGGACAACGCCGGCAGATGTGAGGAAGTGGTCGGGGTCCGGGGTCCAGCCGTACCGTCGCGCACACCACCGGCCGAAGGCGTCGGAGTAGGCACCGTCGAAATGCGCGGAGTAGCCGAAGATCGGATGTTCCAGACGCTCGTGCATCGCTGCGATGGCGGCCGGAGCGCTCGCGAAGGCCATGTCGGCCACCCACATCGAGATGAGTGCATCGTCCTCGCACGGGAACGGCGGCGGGTCGCCGTCGAAGAGATAGTCGTGGAAGCCGAGCTTGGCAACGGCGTTGGTTCCGGCCCGATCGATCACTCGATCGAAGTCGTAGGTCATGTGCGCTCCCCGGTAGGCCGGCCGTGCCCGGCCGCCGATTCGGATCGTATCGCAGGCGTCATGACCTGAATGCGGTCGACGTTCGTCGATGGGCGCGGGCAGCCCCGTAGCCTTCGTGGCATGTTGCATCGCGTCCGTTCCTCCGCCACCAGAGCCGCACGTTCCGCCCTCGGCTTCGGGGCACAGCGTGTCGCATCCAACGGGTGGCTGACGAGCGTCGTCTACGACCTCATGAACGAAACGAACTTCACCGGCCTCTCGGAACACGAGGAAATGCTGAGCGACCGGGTTCGCGTCGACGCCTACCACCGTGGCATCCAGTCCAACATCAGACCGGGCGACGTGGTCGTCGACCTCGGAACGGGATCCGGCATCCTCGCGTGCATGGCCAGCCGAGCCGGCGCAGCGAAGGTGTATGCCCTCGAGCACGGCGAGATCATCGACCTCGCTCGGGAGATCGCGGCGCACAACGGCTGCGACAACATCGATTTCGTCCGCACCAACAGCCGTGAGTTCACCCCGCCGGAACCAGTGGACGTGATCCTGCACGAACAGATGGGCGACGAACTGTTCAACGAGAACATGGTGGAGAACGTGCTCGACCTTCGAGATCGGGTGCTCCGCCCCGGCGGACGGGTGCTGCCGGCCGCGTTCCGGTTGTTCGTCGAACCGGTCACGTTCGCTCCCGAGTATCGGGTCCGTCGGTTGTGGAACATCCAGCTGCCCGATGATCTCGACCTGTCGGCCACGGAGCACTCCCTCACGGCCGCCCGATTCGACACCGGACGGATGGACCAGGTGTGGGCCCGGCCCGGCTCGGTCGCGTCCACGGTCCAACCGCCGGTACCGGTCCTCGAATTCTCGCTGAACGACCTGCCCTCGCTCGAGGCCCTCGCCGTTGACCACGTCATCGACCGAACGGCCGGCACGGATGCGGTCGTCGACGGCCTGTGCGTCTGGTTCGACACCGCATTCGACGACCAAGTCTCGCTCACGACATCTCCGCTCGCTCCCCCGACCAGCTGGGGCAACCGGGTGTTCCGCGTCGACGCCGACATTCGCGCAGGGGAACGCCGTCGCTGGCACCTGCACCTCGGCAACCTCGTCGACCCCGCCACCTGGAGCATCGAGCCGCTCTGAGCGTCCACCGTGACACGGCACCGTCGGAGCAGGTGCAACTACGATTCGGCCATGGCTCGACCCGTCCCCGACCACGTCCGAGATTCGATCCGAAGCACCAAGGCCGCCCTTCGTGGCGTGTGTGACACCGAGGCCCGGTTCGCCCAGATACGAGCGCGCATGGAGGACGAGGCGATCGAGATCCGCCGGGTGACCGATGCCGGTGGGTCCGTGATTCCGGAGGTCCCCTTCGAACAGATCGAACACAACGCCGTCAGCGCCGAGACCATCACCGAGATTCGCCGGCGGGGCTGTGTGGTCATCCGCGGTGTGTTCCCTCGGGCCACGGCCGAGCAGTGGAACCGGGACCTCGGCGAGTATCTCGCCACGAACGACTACCACGACCGGCTGAACGCCGGCGTGGCCGACGACTTCTTCGACAACCTCAGCTTCGGCAACCCGCAGATCTTCGACATCTACTGGTCACTCCCCCAGGTGCTGGCCCGTCAGGCAGAGTCGATGGCACGCACCAAGCGCTTCCTCAATGGCCTCTGGGACGTGAACGCCCCCGCCGGACCCGAATTCGATCCCGCTCACGATTTCGTCTACGCGGACCGCATCCGTCGCCGTGATCCCGGTGATTCGACGCTGGGTCTCGCTCCGCACATCGACACCGGATCGTTCGAACGATGGGTGGACCCCGCCTACCGGGCCGTCTACGCAAACCTCTTCTCCGACGACTGGACGAGCTACGACCCGTGGCGCGCCGCACATCGCACGCAGACCCGCGAGTTCGATTCCGCCACCGTGTGTTCGGCATTTCGCACCTTTCAGGGATGGACGGCGCTGACGACGCAAGGCCCTCACACCGGCACGCTCCGCCTTCTCCCGCTCGTCGACGGCATCGCGCACGTGCTGCTCCGGTCTCTCCAACCCGACGTGGCCGATGACGAGCTGCTGCTCGCAGAGCCAGGACGCGTGCTGGGCGCCGACGAGGCCAGTCATCCCGAGTTGATGCACGGCATGGTCAGCATTCCCGAGGTCGAGCCCGGCGACACGGTCTGGTGGCACCCGGATGTGATCCACGGCGTGGAGGACGAGCATCAGGGCGAGGAGCAAGCCAACGTCATGTACATCGCCGCCACACCTCGCTGTCCGAAGAACCTCATGTATGCCCGGCAGCAGGCCGCCCACTTCCTCGATGGGCGGAGCTCACCCGACTTCAAGCCCCGCGACTTCGAGGTCGGCTTCAGCGGACGGGCGACCGTGGACGATCTGACGGAGCTCGGGCGGGCGCAGATGGCGCTCTGACCAACCTCCGGCGCCACCGGGGCCGACGGCTCAATGCGCGGCGGCGTGTTCCGCGTGATCGCTGCCGTGGAAACGAGACACGACGGCGACCACCAGCGCACCCACGACGAGCCCGACCACGGCGGAGAGCGCAGTGTTCACCAGCCAGGCAAGCAGCCCGCCGACCCCGGACACGTCTTCGACGGACGCTTCGAGGTCGTGGACGATGTCGTAAGGCAGATCCCAACCCAGCTCGTGTGCCCCCACGATCATGATGTGGCCGCCGACCCACAGCATCGCGGCCGTGCCGATCACGGACAGGAAGGTGAGCAACTTCGGCATGCCGGCAACCATCGCCCGGCCGAGGCGCTGCGAGGACTCGGAGTCCCGCTCGGCGAGCGACAGGCCGATGTCGTCCATCTTCACGATCAGCGCCACGACGCCGTAGACGATCGCCGTGATGAACAGGGCCACGACGACGAGGATGATCGCTCGCTGGAAGAAGGTTTCGTCGATCACCTCCTTCAACGAAATCACCATGATCTCCGCCGACAGGATGAAGTCCGTTCGGACTGCGGAGGCAACGGTGGCTTCCTCGGCCTCAGGGCCCTTGACCGCAGCGGGTACGTCGTGGTCGTGATCGTCGCCCGAGAGCTTGTGGTAGATCTTCTCGGCGCCCTCGAAACACAGGTATGTGCCGCCTGCCATGAGGATGATCTCGACCAGCAAGGGAGCGATGGCGCTGAGGAGCAACGCGGCCGGTGTGATGAAGAGGAGCTTGTTCTTGAGCGAACCGGTCGCGATGCGCTTGATGATCGGCAGCTCCCGGTTGGCGGCCAGGCCCTGTACGTACGCGGGCGTCACCGCGGCGTCGTCCACCACGACCCCTGCGGCCTTCGCACTCGCCCGGCCGGCAGCGGCGCCGACGTCGTCGATGGACGCAGCGGCAAGCTTCGCGAGCGCCGCCACATCGTCGAGCAATCCGACCAGTCCACCAGCCATGGGGTTCCTTCACTGCAGATGAGCAGAGCCGACGATACTTGCGCTTCCGGCTCAGCGGGCCGATCGCGCGCGCTCGCTCTCGTGCTGCGATAGTGCTTCGATGACGCAGCCGAACCTTCTCTTCATCCAGGTCGACCAGATGAACGCCTCGTTCCTGGGCGCATATGGGAACACGATCGCCGACACGCCGCACATCGATGCACTGGCCGAGCGGTCGGTGGTGTTCGACGCCGCCTACACGAACTTTCCGTTGTGTGCGCCTTCGCGGTTCTCGATGATGTCCGGTCGACTGGCGTCCGAGATCGGTGCGTACGACAACGGGGCCGATTTTCCCAGCTCGATTCCGACCTTTGCGCACTATCTGGACGCCGCCGGCTACCACACGGCGCTGGTCGGCAAGATGCACTTCGTCGGCGCAGATCAGCTGCACGGCTACCACGAGCGCCTCACCACCGACATCTACCCGAGCAGTTTCTCGTGGACCGGTGATTGGAACGAGGCCACCGAGGCGCACAGCAACGATGCGCGGTCGTTCACGCTTGCCGGACCCTGCACGCGCAACGTCCAGATGGACTACGACGAGGAGGTTGCGCATCGGGCTCGGCGCAAGCTGTTCGACCTGGCGCGCAACGTTGGTGTGGACGAGGGTGCCCCCTGGCATCTCACGGTGTCGTTCACGCATCCGCACGACCCGTACCAGAGCCCGCACTCCCACTTCGGCCGCTATTCGGCCGACGACATCGACATGCCGGCTGTCCCGTTGATCGAGGATGACGACCCCTACAGTCGGCGGCTCCGGCGCCAGTACGGGCTCGAGTCGTTTCAGCCGTCGCCTGATCAGGTTCGCCTGGCCCGCCACGGCTACTACGGCGCGGTCAGCTATGTCGACGATCTGGTGGGCGGCGTCCTCCAGGCGTTGCGCGAATCAGGCATGGCCGAGAACACCGTGGTGGTGTTCACCACCGATCATGGCGACATGCTCGGCGAGCGTGGCCTCTGGTACAAGCGGTCCTTCTTCGAGGGGTCGTCGCGGATCCCGTTGATGATCAGCTGGCCGGAGCGATTTTCACCGACACGGGTCTCCGCCAACGTGTCGCTGGTGGACCTCCTCCCCACATTCCTGGAGTTGGCCGGGTCCGGAGATGGCCGGGTCGAGCCCGTCGATCCCATGGCCGGCCGATCACTGGTACCGGCCCTCGATGGTGCTCCCGTGGCTCCAGAAGAGGACATCGTGTTCGGGGAGAACCTGTCCGAGGGCGCCACCGCGCCGATCCTCATGGCGAAGCGCGGCGCGTGGAAGTACGTCTGGAGCGGCTGCGACCCGGCACAGTTGTTCAATCTCGACGGCGATCCGCACGAGCTGACCAACCTCGCCGGAGCAGCAGAGCACGGCACCCTCCAGGCCGAACTGGACGCCCTGTTGCATCGACGATGGGACGTCGAGGAGCTGACGCACCGGGTTCTGGAGAGCCAGCGTCGCCGCGCCTTCCTGCGCTCGCTCTATGCGAACGGCGGAGCTCCGAACTGGCGGCACGTACCCGACGACCAGGCCACCGTGCACGTCTTGCCCGAGGGCGTTCGGTACAACGACTGGGTCTACGACAACGTGCTCTGACCCTGGGCGGAGTGCGTCCGTTCGCTCACCTTCGGAACTCGACCAGCACGTCTCCCAACCATTCGATGGTGCTCCGGGTGATCGGGTCGACGACGAGCTGCACATGTCGCGCTCCGGCCGATTCGAACGCACGAAGTTGGTCGGCGAGGTCCATGGGTGTGCCGGTCAGCGGCTGCACCTCGACGTCGCTGTGGTCGCCCATCTGGCGACCCGAGCCCCCGTCGAGTCGTACATGCACGGCAGCCGTCGCCTCCACCGCGCCTGGCCGTCGACCCGCTGCCTCGACGAGCTCGTCCACCCGAGCCTTGACTTCGGCGAAGCCTTCAGCGGAGTTCCCGTACTGATTCCACCACATGTTCCACGCGTCCACGTGCGGCAGCGTGATTCCCAGCATGCGCGGGCCGATCGAACCGACCATCAGGCGCGGGCCCCGTTCGCCGGGCGATCGAGGATGCAGGACGCATCGGTCAGCGCTGTAGTACTCGCCGTGAAAGTCGATCTCTCCGTCGGCGAGCAGCGACCGAATGATCGTGAACGCTTCCTCGAACCGACTCACCCGGTGGTCGTAGGGAAAGCCGAAGGCGTCGTACTCGCGGCGGTTCCATCCGGCGCCGAGTCCGACGATCAGCCGCCCCTGCGAGATGGCATCGACGGTGGCCGCCTGCTTGGCCAGCATTGCCGGTGCGTGGAAGCTGGTGGACGCGACGAGCGGGCCAAGCTCGATGGTCGAGGTCGACGCTGCGAGCGCTGCAAGTGTCGTCCAGGCCTCCCATGGGCCCCGGGGACCGACGGGGAGGTCGTAGATCAGATGATCGCCGTACCAGACCGAGTCGAAACCCACGGTCTCGGCGGCCTGGGCCATGGCGATCAGCTCGGGAAACGGCACTTCCCACTCGACCTCGGGCAGTTGGACACCGATCTTCATCCGGTCGCTTCCAGGTGCAGGTTGTGTCATGGTCGGGCTCCGTTCACATGGGCGATGATGCGGTTGCATCCGATGTCGAACTCGTCGTCCTCTCGCGTCAGCGAAATGCGGATCCAGCGCTCGAGCGACGCGCCGAACGATGCACCGGGCATCACGGCGACACCGGCCTGATCGAGGAGGTCGTTGGCCAGCTCCAGGCCCGTACGACCGGTGGATGACACGTCGACCAGCGCGAACATCCCGGCGCCCGGAAGCTGCACCCGGAGATCGGTCGCTTCGTGCAATCGCTCGGCCAGCCGTACCGCGCGTGCCGCGAAGCGGGTCGACATGCCGTGTGCGACGGGCGATGGTCGGGAGACCGCGAGCGCCGTCGCATCGGCGATGAAGGGTTGGTTTCCGAAGAGCACGGCCTCGCAGAGCGGGAGCAGCCGCACGCAGAAGTCGGTGGATCCCACGCACCACCCGCTGCGGAGGCCGGGGGCGGCATGCGACTTCGAAATCGAGTTGACGACCACCACTCGATCTTCGAATTCCGGGTCGGACAGTGGAGAGACGAACGGCGTGTCGCCGTGGATCATGTCCTCGTACACCTCGTCCGCGACGATCCAGAGGTCGTGCCGTTGGGCGACCTCGCCGATGGCTCGCACGTCGTCGCCCGCGAGCACGGCGCCCGTCGGGTTGTGTGGGGTGTTCAGCAGCACCGCAGTCGTCGCTGGGGTGACGGCCGCGGCGATGTCTGTCGCCTGGATCCGGAAACCGTGTTCGGCCCGGAGCGGCACGGGTACAGCGGTCGCGCCTGAGGCGGCGATGACCGAGCCGTAGGTTGCGTACATCGGATCGCCTACGATCACCTCGTCGCCGGGCCCGGCGATGCCGCGCATCACCGTGTAGAGCGCCGTCTGGGTTCCCGGGAAACAGATGAACCGATCCGGTGTGATCTCACGCCCGAGGCGTGACGAATAGCGTGCCGCGAGGGCGTTCCGCAGTTCCGGCTCACCGGCGCTGGCGGCATAGTTCGTGCGCCCCGCACGGAGCGCGTCGATGGCCGCTGTGGTGATGGACTCCGGCGTGGGCACGTCGGGCTCGCCGATCGCCATCTCGATGATGTCGGTGCCGGACGCCATCAGCTCCTTGGCCCGCCGGTACACGGCCCAACCATCGGCGCCCTCGGTGGCGAGACGGTTCACGGTGGTGGTGTATCGCATCGCAGTCTCCACGGCGGTCGTCCGGAGCTGACACGTTAGCCACCGGACCCTCGCCCATGGTTGCTCGGCGGAACCGGTCATGGCATCGTGGCGCGATGCAGTTCAGCATCCAGCTGTCGGCCGACTACCCGGACAAGTCGTACGGGGGCGACCGCGTGTATCGCGACATGATCGATCAGGCCGTGTTGGCCGACGCGCTCGGTTTCGATGCCGTGAGCCTCACCGAGCACCACCTCGTCAACTGCCTGATGAACCCTGCCCCGCTGCAGTTCGCCGTGAAGATCGCTGCACTCACAGAGCAGATCCGCATCATGACGTCGGTGGTCGTGCTGCCGCTGCACGACATGCGAATCTTCGCCGGAGAGTTGGTGGTCGCAGACATCCTCACGGACGGCCGCCTGCTTCTCGGTGTGGGGCGCGGCGCGTTCCCCTACGAGATGGAGCGCCTGGGTGTTCCGATGGACGAAACCCGCGCCCGCTTCGACGAGTCCCTCGACGTGCTGCAGGCGCTCCTCGGCTCGGAGGAGGTCTCGTGGGACGGCGACTACTACCAGTTCGAGCCACTGACGATCATGCCCCGGCCCGTGGGTGATGGGCCGCAGCTGATGATGGCCGTGATGAACCCCGCCGGCATCGCTGCGTGCACCCGACGCGGTTTCCACATCCAGACCACGCCCCTGGCCGGCGACGACGACATGTTGCGAAGCCAGGTGGATGCGTTTCACCATGCCCGCAGCGACATGGGCCCCGACGGCGACCACCTGACGCTCAGCCTGTCGCGGGTCGCGTTCCTCGCATCGAACGAGACGGAGCGCCGCGCCCGTCTCGAGGCGGCGCATTCGTACTACGGGCGCTTCGACAACATCTACACCGGTCCGGGTCTCGTGGACAACGGCATGATCCGTCAGATCCCCCGAAGCCAGACCATCGAGGAGCTCGACGAGAGCCTCCTGATCTGCACCCCGTCCGAGATGGTGGACCGGCTCGCACCGTACGCCGAGCTCGGCATCGATCGGGTCATCCTGAACGTGAACTTCGCCGTCGGACAGCAGGCGACGATGGAGACGATCTCGTGCTTCGCCGAGGAGGTCATGCCGCATTTCTCCTCGCCGGAACGAACGGCGCCGATCGATCGGATCGACGCGTGACCGCTGTCGATCTTGCCCATCAGGTGTCGGGGACAGGTCCGGCCGTCTACTTCGCGCACGGCATCGGGTCCAGAAAGTCGTCCTTCGCCCCGATCGTCGCCGGACTCGACGACGTCTTCACGTGCGTCTCGTACGACCAACGCGGCCACGGCGAGAGCCCCATCACCGACGTGCCGTTCGACCTCGACGACCTCGTCGACGATCTCGAGCAGCTCCGCGGCCGGCTCGGCCACGAGCAGATCCACGTCGTGGGGCACTCCCTGGGCGGGCAGATCGGGCCGCGGTACGCCCAACGTTTTCCGGAGCAGACCGCCTCGGTCGTGCTGCTCAGCACGGCAGCGGGCCGGACAGCCGAAGACCGTGCTCGCCTCGCCGCCGTCATCGCCCGGATGCGCGACGAGGGCATCGATGCCGTGCTCCCGACGCTCGTCGATCGTTGGTACACGGACGACTTCCGAGAAGCCCGGCCGGACGCAATCGGGCACCGCATCGAGCAGGTCCTGGGCACGCCGGCCGAGGTCTTCCTCACGGTCTTCGACATCTACGCCGAGACGGAAATGGCGCCGTGGCTCGGCGAAGTCCAGGCGCCATGTCTGGTGATGACCGGTGAGCACGATCCCGGGTGCAGCCCACGGCACAACCGGTTCATCCACGATGCGCTGCCGGACTCGACGCTCGTGATTCTCGAGGGACTTCGGCACTCGATCACCGTCGAAGCGCCTGAGCGGGTCGTTGCACCGGTCCGGGAGTTTCTGCTGCGTCACGGCTGATCTCGGCCGTTGGTCATATTTGGAGTGACTGATCACTCCAAATGCTAGGTTGGGCTCATGAAGCACCGTCCTGAGCAGATTCTCGACGCCGCCATCACGTTGTTCGATGCGGACGGCGTCGGGGTGTCCACGGCCAATGTGGCCAAGGCGGCCGGCGTGTCCAACGGCACCCTGTTCAACTACTTCCCCTCGAAACAAGATCTCCTCGACGCGCTCTACACCCGCACGAAGACGGAGCTCGCCGAAGCCATCGGCGACGTCGATCCGGGGCTCCCCATTCGCGACCAGGTCCACCTGGTTTGGAGCCGGTGGCTGAACTGGATGCTCGACGACCTCGCTCGCAACCGCGTGGTCCGACTCCTGCATCAGTCGGGATTGGCCAGCGCCGACGCCGTCGACGAGGCGCTGGCGGGGTTCGCCGTCCCGCGGCGCATTCTCGAGGACGCCGAAGCGCAGGGTGTCCTCATCGATCTGCCGGCCGAGTACCTGAGCGCACTCGTCCAGCAACAACTTGAGCTGGTCGTCGAGGCACAACTCGACCCGGCTCTTCACGACACGGCGTTCGACGCGATGTGGAAGAGCATCACGCGGGCGCCCCTCTCACAAGGAGCCACACCATGAGCAAGGTCCTCGTCACCGGAGCCTCCGGGTTCATCGCGAAGCACATCGTCCGAGAGCTGCTGGAGAGCGGTCACGCCGTGCGGGGCACGGTTCGCTCCGCGAAGCGCCAAGCCGAGGTCGAGGCACTGTTTCCCGACGCGAGTCTCGAGTTCGCGATGCTCGACCTGACCAGCGACGACGGCTGGGACGACGCTCTCGACGGCGTCGACGTGCTGATGCACACCGCATCGCCGTTCCCGCAGGAAGAACCCAAGGACCCCCAGGAACTCATCCGACCGGCCGTCGACGGAACGATGCGGGCGATGACCGCCGCACACAAGGCCGGAGTCCGGCGGGTCATCCTCACCTCGAGCTGTGCCGCCATCTACAAGGACAGCGCGAAGCCCCCGATGCAGCAGTCGACCGAAGCCAACTGGACGGATCCTGACGCGTCCTTCGTCTCCGCATACGAGGCATCGAAGACGCTGGCCGAGCGAGCCGCCTGGGACTTCGCCCAAGCCAACGACATGCAGCTCACCACGATCAACCCGGGCGGCGTGTTCGGTCCGGCGATGGACGCCAACTACGGAACGTCGCTCGAACTCGTCGAACGATTTCTCGATGCCGCCGATCCGATGTATCCGGCCATCAACCTCCCGGCAGTCGACGTTCGCGACGTGGCCTACATGCACGTTCACGCCCTCGGCAACGACGAAACCATCGGGGAACGCTTTGCAGCGAACGCAGGAGCGATCGACATGCTCGATGCCGCCAAGCTGCTTTCGACGCACTACCCGAACAACGGGATCAAGACGCGAAAGGCCCCCAACTTCCTGCTTCGCCTCCTCGGCCGCTTCGACAAGACGGTACGGCAGGTCGTCGGCAACCTCGACCGCAACAGCGACGTCGACGGCTCGAAGGCCGAACGGGTCATGGGTTTCAGCTACATCCCCACGGAGGACGCACTGCTGGCCTCGGCGGAATACGTGACGGCGAACCGGGCGGGTTGATTGCCCAACGTCCGGCGGTCGTCGTCTCAGCGGAGACGCCGACAGCACTCGGATGGTTGATGGACTGCTAGACCATTTCGCGTGCCTGCGATCGACACCGAGTTCCGCCCCGAGGTCCGCAGGGTCCTTCCGGCGATCATCGGCGTCCGATTCGCGATCAACGTCGCCATGCGAATGGGCTACACGTTCCTTCCGGCGTTCGCCCGGGGTTCGGGCCTGTCCGTTCAGTCGATGAGCTATGCGCTCAGCGCTCGGGAGCTCACCACGCTGTCAGCGGCGCAGCTGGGTCGTGTGAGCGACCGCCTCGGCCCGATTCGGGTCATGGCGGCCGGCGGCTTCGTTGCCGCGATCGGCCTGCTGGTCGCGACGCTCGGGTCGACTGGCCTGGTCATCGGCCTCCTCGTCCTCGGGTTCGGACGGACAGCCCACCAGGTGGCGCTCAACGCGTGGGTCGGGAGCGTCGTCGCGTACCAGCGCCGCGGTCGCGTCACCGGCCTGATCGAGCTGACCTGGGGCGGCGCGTCGCTGATCGGGCTGCCTATCATCGGGCTCCTCATCGGCTGGAGCTGGTGGCTTCCTTTACTCGCCCTCGGTCTCGCCACCATGGGTTTGAGCCTCCGAATGCGCACGCACGAGACGACGCTTTCCGAGGGGCCGATGACGGCGCAACGGAAGCCACGGATGAGCCGGCCGGTCATTGCGGCGATGGCCACGAACGGCGCTCTCGCCGCGTCGGCACAGTTCCTGTTTCTCTCGCACGGGCTCTGGTTGGAAGACGCCTACGACCTGGATGCCACGCAGGTCGGATTCGCCGTGGTTGCCGTGGGCATCGTCGAGGTGATTGCGACCATGGCGTCCTCACGCCTCACCGACGGCCTTGGCAAGCGCCGATCGATCATCCTCGGCGGCGCCCTCATGACCGGAGCGATGCTCGCGTTTGCGCTCTGGGCGAGCCCGCCGCTCGTGGTCGGACTGCTCTTCCTCGTCACAGCGTTTCTCGGCTTCGAATTTGCCATCGTCTCGGCGATCCCCCTGATCTCCGAACTGGATCCAGGCGCTCGGGCACAGATGGTCGGCCGAGCGATGGGCTTCACCACGTTCGTCCGGGCCGCCGTCACACTGATCGCCACCGGCATCTATCTGGAGCGGGGATTCGGCGTGACGATGGCCGTGGCCAGTGCGACCGGGTTGATCGCCGTCCTCCTGGCGGCGTTCGTGATGGAGGAACCATCGGTGGAGGCGGGTCCGACCGGAAGTTGAGATGCATTCACATGAATGTTGACGACATATTCACGTGAATGTAGTGTCACTCCATGGCACCGCAGTCCACCTTCCTGCACGACTACCTGCCGTACTTGCTTCGGCAAGCGGACCAGACGCTCTCGGCTCCCTTCTACGCAGTGCTGACCGAGTACGGCGTCGCCCGATCGGAATGGCGGGTTCTCGCGGTACTCGAGGATGCAGGCGAACTCCCCGTTCGGGATCTCGCAGTCGCTGCGCTGAGTCCGCAACCCACGGTCACCCACGCGTTGCGCCGACTCGAGGAGCGCGGGCTCGTCCAACGGACACTCGGAACCGAAGACAAGCGCCATCGCTTCATCTCGATCACCACTGCCGGATCCACGCTCACACAGACCCTCATGGGGGAGGCAACCGCACTCGAAGCGACCGCGCTCGCCGAGGCCGGCGACCTGACCGACCTCGTCGATCACCTCCGCAGCCTCACCGCCACCGTCGAAGCCCAACTTCGGGAACGCACCATCGAGGCCGCCCGTGCCGGCTGATCACCACTCAGGAGCATCGTGATGACCAACTATGACCCCGGTGTACCGGCACAGCGCCGGCCGTTCGCCCTCCAGCAATGGATCGACGACCACCGCGACGAACTGCGACCGCCGGTCGCCAACAAGCAGGTCTGGCGCGAGGCCGACATGATCGTGATGATCGTCGGCGGCGGCAACGAACGAAACGACTTCCACGACGACCCCCGCGAAGAGTTCTTCTACCAGATCAAGGGCGACATGGACCTCTGGATCTGGCCCGAGCACGGCGTCGAGCCGTACCGGATGCCCATCAAGGAGGGCGAGGTCTACCTGCTCCCGCCGCGACTCCGGCACTCCCCGCAACGCCCGGACCCGGACTCGATCGGCCTCGTCGTCGAGTACCAACGCGACATCGGTGAACTCGATGGCTTCGAATGGGCCTGCACGAACTGCAACCGGGTCGTGCACCGCGTTGAACTGCAGGTTCAGGAGATCGACAAAGACCTTCCCCCGCTGTTTGCCGCGTTCAACGAGGACCTCGAAGCCCGAACCTGCCCCCACTGCGGAACACTTCACGCCGGCAAGGACGGCCGACTGTGACAACGGCAGCGGAGCTCGACGCGGCCGACCCACTCGCCCCGTTCCGGAAGGAGTTCGAACTTCCCGAGGGCATCTATTTTGTCGGCAACTCGCTCGGGGCCCTCCCCCGCGCCGCTCGCGACCACGTCGCCACCGAGTTCGACCGGTGGAGCTCGCTCGGCGTGGAGGGCCACTTCACCGGAGCGCTTGCGTGGAAGGACTACCACGAGCTCCTGACCGGGCCGCTTGCCGACCTGGTCGGCGCTCGCCCGGCTGAGGTGGTGGCGATGAACGCCCTCACCGTCAACCTGCACCTGCTGATGATCAGCTTCTACCGGCCGACGCCAACGCGCCACAAGCTGCTGATCGAGGCCCATGCCTTCCCGTCCGACCACTTCGCCGCCGAGTCACAGATTCGCCAACGCGGGTTCGATCCGACTGAATCGCTCGTCGTCCTGTCGCCGCGCGATGGCGAGGAGACGCTGCGCACCGCCGACATTCTTTCGACGATCAGCGAACACGGCGACGAGCTGGCGCTCGTCCTGCTGCCGGGTGTGCAGTACTACACCGGACAGGTCCTGCCGATGGCGGACATCGTCGAGGCGGCGCACGGCGTCGGAGCGACCGTGGGATTCGACCTGGCTCATGCCGTCGGCAACATCGAGCTCGCCTTGCACGACTGGGACGTCGACTTCGCCGCCTGGTGCACCTACAAATACCTGAACAGTGGACCGGGAGGGGTCGCCGGCGCCTACGTGCACGAGCGCCACGTCGCCGACCCGGACCTCCCGAAGCTCTTGGGCTGGTGGGGAACGAATCCGAGCACGCGCTTCGAGATGGCGACCGAATTCGATCCGATCCCGACGATCGAGTCGTGGCAGCTGTCCAACGCTCCCATCCTGCCGATGGCGACCTTGCGGGCGTCGCTGGACATCATCGACCGTGCCGGTGGCATGCCGGCGTTGCGCCGCAAGTCCGAGCTGCAGATCGCCCACTTCGATCGCCTGTTGGAGGATCGACTCGCCGGCCGGGTGGTCAACCTCACCCCAACGGCGCTGAACGAACGTGGGTGCCAATATGCCCTCCAGGTCGTCGGCGGGAACGGTCGCCACGTCTTCGAGCAGCTCGAAGCCGCCCGGGTTCTCTGCGACTGGCGCGAACCCGACGTCATCCGCGTGGCCCCGGTTCCCCTGTACAACACGTTCGAAGAGATCGACCGCTTCGTCGACATCCTCGACGAGGTGACCCGATGAGGCTCGACGACGCAGGCCGTCTCGTGATCGTGGGCGCCGGACAGGCGGGGGCGTTGCTCGCCCTGCTGCTCGGCCGGGCCGGACACGACGTGACCGTGTACGAGAGCCGTCCCGATCTGCGGCGGGTCGACATCGACGCCGGTCGTTCGATCAACCTCGCACTCGCCACCCGAGGCATCGTCCCATTGATCGACGCCGGGGTCATTGCCGACGTCGACTCGATCACCATTCCGATGCGCGGTCGCATGGTTCACGCGGCCGGCGACCCCACGCCCGACCTCCAGCCATACGGGTCCAACCCGCACGAAGTGATCCACTCGGTCTCGCGCTCGGACCTGAACGCCATCCTGCTGGACGCAGCGGAAGCCACGGGCAACGTGCACATCGAGTTCGATGCCCGGATCGCTTCCGTCGACCTGGACACCTCGGAGCTCCGCTTCACCGACGGCCGGGCCGAGCCGTTCGGCGTGGTCTTCGGAGCCGACGGCGCCGGTTCGCGGGTTCGCAAGGCGATGGCAGCGGCTGGCTCCTGCGAGTTCGCCACCGAATGGCTCGATCACGACTACAAGGAACTCACGCTCCCACCCGACGAGAACGGCAGGCACCGCCTCGACCCCAATGCCCTGCACATCTGGCCGCGGGGTGAGTTCATGTTGATCGCCCTGGCCAACCCGGAGGGCGACTTCACAGTGACGCTGTTCGCGCCGAAGACCACGTTCGCCGAACTCGTCGACGCGTCCGAGGTGGACCGCTTCTTCGACGAGGAATTTCCCGGCTTCGCCCGCCTGCTCCCCGACCTCGCCGTCCAGTTCCTGGAGAATCCCATCGGTCCACTCGGCACGATGCGGGCAACGGGTTGGAGTCACGAAGGCCGCGCCGTGATCGTCGGCGACGCCGCCCACGCGATCGTCCCGTTTCACGGCCAGGGCATGAACGCCGCCCTCGAGAGTGTTCGAGCGCTCGATCGCCACATGCGGAACCAACCGGACGACCTCGATTCGGCCTTCCGGGCATTCGAGGCCGAACGGAAGCCCGACGCCGACGCAATCGCAGACATGGCGCTGAGCAACTACGTGGAGATGCGGGCCGGCGTGATCGACCCGAATTACCTGGCCAAGCGCGAGCTCGCCCTCGAGCTCGAACAACGGCACCCGGAGCACCTTCGCCCTCGTTACAACATGGTCATGTTCTCGACCATGCCGTACGCGGAAGCACTGTCCCGTGCAACCGCCCAGTCCGCGCTCATCGAGTCCGCACTCGCCGATCCAACCATCGACATCGATGCCATGGTTCGCGCCCTCGCTCCCCTTCCATCCAACGACCCACTCGCCGATCCAACGGCGCTCTCGATCTCATGAGCCTTCCCTTCGAAAACGACGACAACTTCACGTACGGCAACTACCTGATGATCCCCGAGCTGTTGTCGCTGCAACAGTGCGTGTCAATCGACGAGGACACCGGTCTTCCCGAGCACGACGAAACGCTGTTCATCATCATCCATCAGGTCTACGAGCTCTGGTTCAAGCAAATGCTGCACGAGCTCGATCACATCGTCAGCCTGCTGAACGCCCACAAGGTCAACGCCGCCCGTCACCACCTCAAGCGTGTGCTGAAGATCCTCAAGACGCTCGTCGGCCAGATCGACGTGCTGGAGACGATGACGCCGGCCGAGTTCGCCAGCTTCCGCAACTTCCTGGCGAATGCCAGCGGGTTCCAGTCCGCGCAGTTCCGGGAGCTCGAATTCGTTCTTGGCGTCAAAGACAGAATCCAGCTCGACTGGTTCACCGGCGCAGAGGGTGAGCGCCTCGCAGCCCGCTACGACGCCCCCACCCTGTGGGACGCGTTCGTGAACGTCCTCGCTCGAGACGGCTACGCCGTGCCGGCTGAAGTGCTCGACCGCGACGTTCGGCAGCCGATCGCCGAGAACGCCGCGCTCCAGGCCATCATCGTCGAGCGGTACGGGGACGAGGCCTTTGCCGGCCTGTGCGAAACGCTCACCGATCTCGATGAAGGCCTTCAAGAGTGGCGCTATCGCCACGTGATGATGGTGCGCCGAACGATCGGGACCAAGCCCGGCACCGGCGGCTCAGATGGCGCCGCATACCTGGCCACCACCCTGTTCCAACCGGCGTTCCCCGACCTGTGGGCCATCCGAACCGCGTTCTGAATCCGAAGGAGAGACCCGAGTGCACACCTACCCGGAGCTGAAACTCCACATCGACGGCGAGTGGCGGACGACCGCTGAGAGTCTGCCGGTCGTCAACCCGGCAACCGAACAGGAGATCGGCCGCGTCCCGATCGCCACGACGGCCGACCTGGACGACGCGCTCGCCGCTGCGTCAGCCGGGTTCGAACGCTGGAGCCAGACCTCGCCGAAGGAGCGCGCCGACCTCGTTCGAGCCGCCTCTGCCCTGATGCGCGAACGGCAGGACGAGATCGCCCACTCGATCACGATGGAGCACGGCAAGCCGTTCCGCCAGGCCCAGCTCGAGGTGATCCGCGGATGCGAATTCTTCGAGTGGGACGCCGGTGAGGCAGTTCGCACCTATGGCCGCGTGATCCCGAGCGGGCCCGGCGTGAAGTACATCGTGCACCACCTTCCGATCGGCCCGGTGGCGGCGTTCTCCCCGTGGAACTTCCCGATGAGCCAGCCCGCCCGCAAGATCGCCGGTGCCGTTGCGTCCGGGTGCTCGATCATCCTCAAGGCGGCCGAGGAGACGCCGGCCGGAGCGATGCACATCGTCAAGGCGTTCCAGGACGTCGGATTGCCCCCGGGCGTCCTCAACCTCGTGTTCGGCATCCCCGGCGACATCTCGAACTACCTGATCCCGAGCGACACCATCAACCTCGTCGCCTTCACGGGGTCCACGGCGATCGGCCGTCACCTCACCGGCATGGCATCCGACCACATGACGCCCGTGCTGATGGAGCTCGGAGGCCATGCCCCGGTGATCGTCTGCGAAGACACCGATGTCGAATCGGCTGCGGTGACCTCGGCGGTCCGCAAGATGCGAAACGCGGGTCAGGTGTGCACCTCACCCACCCGGTTCTTCGTCCACGAGGACGTCTACGAGCACTTCCTCGACACCTTCACCCGCCGCTGCGCCGAGACGATCGTGGGCGACGGCATGGACGATGGTGTCGAGATGGGGCCACTGGCCAACGATCGCCGCATCGCCGCGATGCGGCGGATGGTGGACGACGCCGTCGGCCACGGAGCCGCCCTGATGACGGGCGGTTCACGCATCGGCTCGTCCGGCTACTTCTTCGAACCCACGGTCCTTGCCCGCGTGCCGGACGAGGCCGCCGTCATGCAGGAGGAGCCGTTCGGCCCGCTGGCGATCGTCAATTCGGTCGACTCGCTCGACACCGCCATCGAACGTGCCAACTCGGTGCCCTACGGCCTCGCCGCCTACGGGTTCACGAACCGGGCCGACTACGCCGACCGCATGGTCGATCGTGTCGAAGCCGGCAACCTGTCCATCAACACGCTCGAGGCATCGCTGCCGGAAACCCCGTTCGGTGGGGTGAAGTGGAGCGGCTACGGCCGCGAGGGCGGCGCCGAAGGCCTGCACCACTACACGGTCGTCAAGAACGTGTCCCACAGCCTCTCGATCGTCTGAACCGCCGAAGGAACGAGCATGGAGTACCGCAGAAGCGACGCCAAGTCGTACGCAATGGAGCACATGAAGGGCATCTGGGCTGCCGCCCTGCTCCCCTTCACCGAGGATCATCGCATCGACGAGGACGGATTCCGGGAGAACATCCGCCACTGGACCCAGGACCTCGGGATCGAAGGGCTGTTCATCTCGGGCAAGCAGGGAGAGTTCTTCTCGATGTCGATCGAGGAGCGCAAGCGAACCTTCGAACTCGCCGTCGAAGCGACGGGCGACCACGGCCACACGATCATGTCCTGCTCCGATCAGAACTTCGACGTCGTTCTCGATCTGGCCCGCCACGCCGAGAACGTCGGCGCCGACTACATCGTCGTGCACGCGCCTGCCCTCCACTTCTTCAAGGAGCAGGACGAGACGCTCATGCGCTACTACGGGAAGATCTCGGAGAGCGTCGACATCGGCATCGCGCTCTGGAGCCACCCTGCGAGCGGCTACCTGATGTCGCCTGAGCTGTGCAACCGCCTCGCCGATCTCGAGAACGTCGTCGCCATCAAGTACAGCGTCGATCGATCCATGTACGCCGAGTTGACCGAGCTGGCCTCCGACCGCATCCAGGTCAGCACCGCGGCAGAACCGGAGTGGCTCGACAACATCCTCGAGCTCAACTGGAAGTTGTATCTGTGTTCGTCCCCGCCCTTCCTGCTCCAGAGCGCAAAGGATCGCCGGATGCACGACTACACCCAGGCCGCCCTCGCCGGCCGCGCCGATGAAGCGAAGGCCATCAGCGCCAGCCTCGATCCGGTGCGCAACGCGCTCTGGGGAACCCGCCCGGCGGAGAAGCCCCATTCCCACCAGAAGTACTGGCAGGACCTTCTGGGCCAGGTCGGCGGCCACGTGCGCTTTCCCCTGCTCGAACTGACGGACGAGGAGAAGGCCGTCACACGCGAAGCCTTCGAGGCCTGCGGGCTCCAGGTGTGAGCCGGCCGATGCGAATCGGCCTCATCGGTTGGGGTGCGATCGGCCAGACCGTCGCGCGACTGCTCGAAGACTCGCCCATCGAGATCGCGTTCGTCGCAGTGAATAACCCAGAGCGGGCTCGCTCCGGCCTGCCGGCCGGAACCACACTCATTGCGGATCCGGCGGAAATCGTGGGCCACGACGTCCGGCTCGTCGCCGAGGCGGCGGGTCGCGACAGCGTCGAACCGTGGGGTCAGGCGTCGCTGCAGTCGGGCGCAGACTTCATCGTCTCGTCCGTCTCCGCCCTGGCCGATCCGGCGTTGCTCGAGGCACTTCGGGCGAGCGCCATTCGCCACCAGTGCCAGCTGGAGATCCAAACGGGTGCCCTCGGCGGCATCGATGCACTCGCCGGAGCGATGCGCATGGGGGTCGACTCGGTCGAGCATCGGATCGTGAAGCCGCCTCGAGCGTGGCGATCGACACCCGCCGAGCATCTGTGCGATCTCGAGCACTTGTCGGAACCGATCACCTTCTTTCAGGACTCGGCCGCCGCAACGGCGACGGCGTTTCCGAAGAACGCGAACGTTGCGATGACCACGGCACTCGCCGGCATCGGCCCGGACCGCACCATCATCTCGCTCGTGGCCGACCCGGATTCGACGACCAATCGCCACGAGATCTCTGCGTCCGGCGCATTCGGCGCCTTGGACGTCGTCATCGCCAACAATCCACTCCCGGGCAATCCGAAGACCTCGGCGATGGCGGCCTTGAACCTCGCCCGAGCAATCCAGAACCGAGTCAACCCCGTCATCATCTGATGGTGCCTGGCACCTTTGGGGTGTGGGCGCGGTGGGTCGGTAGACTTCGGGCTTCACCGGACACGAGGCAGCGACACATGGCAGACGTGCACGTCGGAATCATCATGGGCAGTCAGTCCGACTGGCCGACCATGAAAGAAGCCGCCGACATACTGGACCAGCTGCAGATCGCCTACGAGACGAAGATCGTCTCCGCCCATCGCACCCCCGACCGACTCTGGGAGTACGGACGAACCGCCGTCGATCGTGGCCTGAAGGTGATCATCGCTGGCGCCGGTGGCGCCGCCCATCTTCCCGGCATGATGGCCTCGAAGACACGCGTGCCTGTCGTCGGCGTACCTGTACAGACACGAGCGCTGTCGGGCGTCGACAGCCTGTATTCGATCGTGCAGATGCCCAAGGGCTTTCCGGTCGCAACCATGGCCATCGGAAGCGCCGGCGCCGCAAACGCCGGCCTGATGGCGGCGTCGATCCTGGCCACCTCCGACCCCGAACTCGGTGACCGACTCGACACCTGGCGTGCCGAGCTGTCCGCCTCCATCGCCGACGAGCCCTCCGATGGCTGAACCGTTGCCGCAGGGCGGCGTCATCGGGATTCTCGGTGGCGGTCAGCTCGGGCGAATGTTGTCCGTCGCAGCGTCACGGCTCGGCCTGCGCTGCCACATCTTCGAGCCGGGAGCGCACCCGCCGGCCGGCCACGTCGCCGACGGCGTGACGACTGCGCCCTACGAGGATGCAGAAGCACTCCGTGCGTTCGGCGAGGCCGTCGACGTCATCACGTACGAGTTCGAGAACGTCCCCACGAGCGCCCTCGACCTGCTCGAATCGCTGGCACCGATTCGCCCGGGCCGCGAAGCGTTGCGGATCAGCCAGGACCGAATCACCGAGAAGGACTTCCTCAGCGGGCTTGGACTGGCTGTGGCGCCGTATGCGCAGGTCGACGACCTGAGCTCGCTGCACGCGGCGCTCGATCAGATCGGTACTCCGTCCATTCTGAAGACGCGGCGGTTCGGATACGACGGCAAGGGCCAGTCGAGACTGGCCGGCACAGAAGATGCCTCATCGGCGATCGAAGCGATTGCCGGAGCGCCGGCGGTCCTCGAGGGTTTCGTGGCCTTCGAGCGCGAGATCTCCGTGATTGCGGCACGGTCGGTCGATGGCTCCACGGCATGCTTCACTCCCGGCGAGAACGTTCACGCAGAAGGAATCCTTCGTACCACCACGGTGCCCGCATCGATCGACGACGGAACGCAGGCGGCCGCCGTCGACATCGCCACCACGATCCTGGAGGCCCTCGACTACGTCGGTGTACTGGGCGTTGAACTCTTCGTCACGTCGGAGGGTCTGCTCGTGAACGAAATCGCTCCACGTGTCCACAACTCCGGACACTGGACCCAGGACGGCTGTGCAATCGACCAGTTCGAACAGCACATCCGTGCGGTTGCCGGATGGCCCCTCGGCGATCCAGCACGCCACAGCGACGTGATGATGCAGAACCTGATCGGCGACGACATGGACTCGGTTCCGGCGCTCGCCGCCGATGGCCGAGCCGCCCTGCACCTGTACGGGAAGGCCGAGACCAAGCCGGGGCGCAAGATGGGGCACGTCAACCACGTCGCAGGCACCTGAGGCACGGGAGCGATCCGGAGACGGCTACGCGGCCCTTCGGCGGGCGCGGATGGCGGCTCCGAGCCCGACAAGCAGGAACAACCCGAGGCCGAGCACGGCGAACGACGGGCCGAACTCTTCGATGAACGTGGGACCGCTCACCCAGCGGCGCTCCCCTGCCTCGAAGGCGTCCACGAGCATCGTGACCGGGTTGTCCCCATCGCCTTCGACGACCGAGACGCTCAGCAGCACCGACGGTGCGTCGGCAGGGTCTTCCCGATCCGCCACGACGACATGGGCGAACAAGGCCGTCTGCTCACCGCAACGGCTGTCTCCGCCGGCGTCGGCACCGGCCTGAAGTGCGGCGACCAGCTTCGTGGCCAGGTCACCGTCGTTCGTCTCGAAGGCGACCACTGCGTCGTCGACGACCGCCTCCGACACGAGGATGTTGCCCTGGACCCAGCCGAGGTCGGCAGACCGATCGAGCGCCACCGACTGATTCGACTGCCCCGTGAAACCGGCGCCCTCGCCTCCGAGGAGCACCACCGCGTGCTGTCGGTCCTCGCTGCGGGCGTCGAACGTCGGCGAGGTGATCGCCGACAGAACCGCCTCCGGTGGCGCGCCGTCGGCGAGCAGCCGTCGGATCTCCGGCGGAGCATCGCTGTTCAGCGCCGCCTGAGAGACCCCTGCGCCCACCCCGGGAACGAGCACGACCGGTTCGAGCGGCTCGTCGAGATCCCCCAGCAACACGCCGGGAACGCACGACGCGATCGCCACGCCGACCTCTCCGGTGTCCGGATCGACGCCCACGATGGACCAGGTCGCATTCGCCGGCGCCAAACCGAGGAGCACCACAGCCAGCACGCTGATGAGCGTCAGGCCGGCCGCATGACGGCTCCGAGGACGCGAAAACGCCCCGCCGAGATCCGAAGATCCCGACGGGGCGGTCACGATGGTTGGATCAGGCCAGATCGAAACGATCGGCGTCCATCACCTTGGCCCACGCTGCGGCGAAGTCGGCGACAAACTTGTCTCCGGCGTCGTCAGCGGCGTACACGTCGGCGATTGCCCGCAGGATCGAGTTCGAGCCGAACACGAGGTCGTTGCGGGTGCCCGTCCACTTGGCCTCGCCGGTTGCCCGGTCCGTGCCCTCGAAGACGCCTTCGGCGCTGCCGGACTCCGACCACACGGTGTCGATGTCCATCAGGTTCACGAAGAAGTCGTTGCTGAGGGTTCCGACGCGGTCGGTGAGCACACCGTGACCGTCGGTCGAGACACCGAGGACACGGAGGCCGGCGACCAGCACGGCCATTTCCGGAGCGCTGAGGCCGAGGAGATGCGCCTTGTCGACGAGCAGGTGCTCGGCGACGTGGGCGTTGCCCTTGCCCAGGTAGTTGCGGAAGCCGTCCCAGCCGGGCTCGAGCCAGGCGAAGCTCTCTTCGTCGGTCTGCTCCTGCGTGGCATCGCCGCGACCGGTGCTGACGTCGACGCCGACCTGCACGCCGCCGGCAGCGGCTGCAGCCTCGACAGCGGCGGTGCCACCGAGCACGATGAGGTCGGCCATGGAGACGTCGAAGCCGAGGCTCGACTGCACGCCCTCGAGGGCGCCCAGGACACGGCCCAGCTCAGCCGGGTTGTTGGCTTCCCAGTCCTTCTGCGGGGACAGGCGGATGCGGCCACCGTTGGCGCCGCCGCGCATGTCCGAGTTGCGGAACGTCGAAGCCGAGGCCCATGCAGTGCCCACCAGGTCGGTGACGCTGAGGCCAGCGCCCATGATCGCTTCCTTGGCGGCAGCAATCTGATCGGCGCTGAGCTCGGTACCGGCGGGGATCGGGTCCTGCCAGATGAGGTCCTCTTCGGGAACCTCGGGGCCGAGGTAGCGAACCTTCGGGCCCATGTCGCGATGGGTCAGCTTGAACCAGGCACGAGCGAAGGCATCGTCCAGCTTGGACTGATCGTCGCGGAACATCTGGCTGATCTCGTTGTAGATGGGATCCATCTTCAGCGACATGTCGGCCGTGGTCATCATGGGAGCGTGCATCACGCCATCACGGCCACCGGCGTCGGGCACGGTGCCCTCGAGTGCCGGTGCCGTCCACTGGGCGTGACCGGCCGGGCTCTCGGTGAGGACCCAGTCGTTGTCCATGAGGGTCTCGAAGTAGTTGTTGTCCCACTGGGTCGGCGTGGAGTTCCACGCACCTTCGAAGCCGGAGGTGGTGGCGTGCACGCCAACGCCCGACTCGAAGGAGTTCTTCCAGCCCAGGAGCTGCTGCTCCATTGGTGCGCCTTCGGGCTCGGCGGCGACGTCGTCCTCCGGGCCAGCACCGTGCATCTTGCCGAAGGCGTGACCGCCGGCGACGAGAGCCACCGTCTCTTCGTCGTTCATGGCCATGCGGCGGAACGTCTCGCGGACGTCACGGCCGGATGCGACCGGGTCCGGGTTGCCGTTGGGGCCTTCCGGGTTCACGTAGATGAGACCCATCTGCACGGCACCGAGCGGCTCCATGAGCTCGCGGTCGCCGCTGTAGCGCTCGTCGTCGAGCCAGCCGGTCTCCGGACCCCAGTAGGTCTCCTCCGGCTGCCACACGTCGGCACGGCCACCGGCGAAACCGAAGGTCTCGAAGCCCATGGACTCGAGGGCGACGTTGCCGGTGAGGATCAGAAGGTCGGCCCACGAGATCTTGCGGCCGTACTTCTTCTTGATCGGCTCGAGGAGCTGGCGAGCCTTGTCGAGGTTGCCGTTGTCGGGCCAGCTGTTGAGCGGGGCGAAGCGCTGCTGGCCGGTGCCGCCACCACCGCGACCGTCGTGGGTGCGGTAGGTGCCGGCGGCGTGCCAGGTCATGCGGATGAAGAGCGGTCCGTAGTGGCCGTAATCTGCCGGCCACCAGTCCTTGCTGTCGGTCATCAGCGCCCGGAGGTCTTCCTTCAGACCTTCGTAGTCGAGCGTTGCGAACGCCGCGGCGTAGTCGAAGTCGGGATCCATCGGGTCGTTGGCCGGATGGTTCTCGTTGAGGATGTTCAGGTTGAGCTGGTTGGGCCACCACTTCTGGTTAGCGGCCGAACCCACGTCGTTCTGGTGAAAGACCGGGCACTTTTCTTCGGACATTGGTTTCCTCTGGCTCCTGATTGTTGTCGGTTGGTTGTGGAGATGAATGGTGTCGGGTCAGGCCCGACAGGAGGGGCAGCGACCCCAGTACACGACCTCGGCCTCGTCGATCTCGAACCCGTGATCGTCATTGGCGGTGAGGCATGGTGTCGTACCTACGGCACAGTCGATGTCGAACATGATGCTGCATTCGCGGCAGACGAGGTGGTGATGGTTGTCCCCCACCCGATCCTCGTACCGTGCGACCGATCCGGTCGGTTGAATGCGGCGCACCAGGTTCTTCTCGACAAAGACGCCGAGGGTGTCGTAGACGGCCTGACGGGAGATCGAACCGATGCTGGACCGGACGTCCTCGGTCAGTTCCTCCGTCGTGGCGTGGGGCCGGGCAGCAACCGCGTCGAGCACGGCGAGCCGCTGAGCGGTGACCTGTACCCCATGACTGCGGAGCTTCTGCTCGGTGCTGTCGTCCACGGTGTCACTCAAGCAGAGATTCTGGACTGAGTCAAGAGTTTGATTCTGTCGAACTCCATCGGTGTAAGTCCGTCGTGGGAGCCTTAGGTGCCTGGCACCTAAGCGGGTGTTAGGTGCCAGGCACCTGGCGGGTTGCCGGGGCGATTTGGCTCCGTCATGCTGTGCGGATCACGCTTCCGGAGGCGCCGCAAACCATGCCCACTCCCGACCAGTCCGCCGGCCGTACGACGCTCGTCGTTTCGATCGATGGCGTCGCTCCCCGACACATCACGCGGACGACGATGCCGACCCTGACGACGCTTGCACTCGAAGGTGCGTCGTGCTTCACGTCGAAGACAGTCAGTCCGCCGTGGACACTGCCCGTCCACACGTCACTGTTCCGCGGAATCGATCCCGCAACGCACGGCCTGGCCGACAACACCCCGAAGCCGTTGTCCACCGATGCTCCGTCGTTCCTGAAGCACGCTCGAAACGCTGGCCTCCGTACCGCCATGTTCGTGAATTGGCTTCCCCTCGACGCGGTCATCGAGCGCGATGCTGCCGAGCACCGACACGTCATCGACGGCGGCTACGGGCCGGACGACGATCGCCGATCGACCGACGCGGCAGTCTCACTGCTGCGCGAAGGCGCCCACGACCTCGTCTTCTCCTACCTCTCCCGTCCGGACGTCGACGGCCACGAATTCGGTTGGGACAGTCCCGAGTACATCGATGCCGCAACGCGGTCCGACGCACAGTTGGCTCGGCTGCTCGATGCCGCCGGCCCCGACACAAATGTGCTCGTGACGACAGATCACGGAGGCATCGGCACCAATCACGCCGACGAGGTTCCCGAGGTCCTCGAGACGTTCGTCGTCGTCCGAGCGCCCGGACGGGTGGCACCTGCGACCGCGTGGGAGCACACGTCCGCGCTCGACGTCGCACCCACCGTCGCTGACCTCTGTGGCGTTGCGCCGGACGCTCGATGGGAGGGAGCGTCGCTCCTCGGCCATGAGGTGGACGTCGTCGACACCTTGATGGACCTGCTCCAGGCCACGGCCCACGAGTCCTATGGCGAGCGGGTCACGATGCTCGACCATGCGCTCCAATCCGCTGCCCTTGCCCATGCGGCCGACGCGGGTGACGAGATGGTCCTGGCCTGCCTGCTCCACGATCTCGGCCACGTGATGGGTGCGGCCGGCGACTGGGGACTCCCCGGACATGCCAACGTGGGTGCACGAGCCCTGCAGCCGCTGTTGTCCCCTGCCATCGTCGAACCGATCCGCCACCATGTCGATGCGAAGCGCTTCCAGGTCGCCGTGGATCCGACCTACCACGATCGCCTGAGCCTGGCGTCGCAGATGTCGCTCGAGGAGCAGGGCGGGCCGATGACCGCTGAGGAAGCGGCGGCCTTCGGAGCGCTGCCGTTCACCGCCGAAGCGGTGCAGCTCCGCGCCTACGACGACGACGGAAAGGTCGACGGCCTCGAGATCCCGCCGCTCGACGCATACCGACCATTGCTCGGGGAAGCGCTGGTGGCGCGCCGACCCATCGATCCTGCATGGGCGCGCGACGCGTGCCGATGCCCGGAGTGCCGAGACGCTGGCAACGACCAGCACTTGATCGACGCCACGGCGCTCGATGGTTGGACGGTTGTGCGCACCGACCGACCCGACGAGGAGCTGCGCGTGACGCTCCATCGAGAGAGCGGCGAACGCCACCTCTGCATCATCCCTGCGGCACCGATCCCGGAACCCCCAGCCGAGCCATGGACCGCAGACCTCGCAAACCGTCTCCGGGCCGAGAGCACGGCGTGGTCCGCCGATCGCACGCCGTTCGTCCGCCAGCTCGCCGAGCGGGGCCTTGCGCTGCTGCACGATTGCGGCGCTGAGGAGCGCACCGTGCTGACTGTCGGCAACACGATCGGCCATGTCCGCGTGACCAACTATGGCGACCTGTTCGACGTCATCGCCGAGCCGGACCCCGTCAACCTCGCATACACGCCGCTCGGGCTTCCGGCGCACACCGACAATCCGTATCGAAACCCGTGCCCAACGGTGCAGCTGCTGCACTGCATCGCGGCGGCCGCCGATGGCGGCGCAAGCCGGTTCGTCGACGGACTGTCTGTGGCCGAGGCGCTGCGACTCGAGCATCCGGCGGACTTCCGGGTCCTGACCACGACCGATGTGACGTTCCGGTATCACGGCGACGGCGCCGACCTTCGGGCCACTCGTCCGCTGGTCGAGCTCGACAACTCCGGCACGGTGATCGCGGTCAGCGTCAACAACCGATCCATGGAGCCGCTGACGGCCGACGACCCGCAGTCAGCGGCGTTCTACGCCGCCTACGCCCGCTTCGTGACCATGCTCGACCGTGATGACTTCGCCATCGAGCTCACGCTCCGCCCCGGGGAGGTCGTGGCCTTCGACAATCGTCGCGTCCTTCACGGACGCCGAGCGTTCCGAGCGACGGAACGACGCCACCTCCAGGGGTGCTACATCGACATGGATGCGATCCGGTCCTCGGCACTCACCGCTGGCTGACCGGAGATCAGGTGGCGGCCCAGACCTCCGGGAGCAACTCGGTGCCCGGACGGTCGCCATCGGCGAGGCCGTGGGAGCGCATGATCTGGCTGAAGTCCGGATCCATGCCGTGGTCGCGGAAGGCGATCCGCACATCGTCGCCGAGCCACTTCGAGGTGAAGACGCAGAGGTCGCGATCTTCGGGGAGGCGTCCCGATCCCCCGTGGAGGATCCGGCTGTTGAAGATCACACAGTCTCCCGGCTCCATGGCCCAGCTGACCACGCCATAACCCTCCGGGTCGGAGGCGATGTCGGGCACAGGTGCATCGGCAATCGCAGAGAAGTCGCTGCGATCGACATCGGCCTTCGCGTCGGGATTCAGCAGCCCGAAATCGTAGTGATCGAAGACCCAGTCGCTCAGATGGGAGCCGGGCACGAACGCCAGCGCGTTCTCTGCGGCGACCGGCACGAGCGGCATCCAGATCGTGCACGTCTGATGCCCGGAGACGGACCAATACGGCTCGTCCTGATGCCAGGGCGTCGCAAACTGCGATCCGGCGCTGCGAACGAAGACGGCGTCGAAGAAGAAGTTGATGCGCTCCGTCTCGAGGATCCGCCCGGCGAGCTCCCCCGCACCGGACTCGTGCACGAAGCGCTGATATTCGGGGACGTCATGCCAGGCCATGCTGTCCCAGAACATGGTGCGCCCTTCGGCGTCACGGTCCCAGATGCGTGCCCGTTCGGTGGGTGCGTCCAGGTGACGATCGAGGCCGGCACGAAGCAGCTCGATCCATTCCGCCGAGAACGCGGACCGAACGCAGACCACGCCGTCGCGGCGAAATGCCGCCACGTGTTCCCCGGTTGGGCTCGCCTTCTGGCCACCTGCTTCGAGCATCAGTTGTTCCTCTCGATGACTGCTGCAGTGTCGCCGGCCTCGGCCGTTGATCGCCGCCGACTCTTCATGGCTTCGTGTGCTTCCATGCTGCCGTCGTGGAACG
>JAHDEJ010000085.1 GCA_020628865.1 Acidimicrobiales bacterium | reverse complement strand
AACCGTGCCCTCATGGGCGCCAACATGCAGCGCCAGGCCGTGCCGCTCATCGCCGCCGAGGCGCCGTACATCGGCACCGGCGTCGAGGCTCGCGCCGCCCGTGACGCCGCAAACATGGTCATCGCCGAGGACGACGGTGTCGTCACCGAACTCGACGGCCGCAGCATGACCCTCGAGTACAAGAAGCTCGGCAAGAAGGTCTACCGCCTCCTCAAGTTCGAGCGGTCCAACCAGGACACCTCGATCAACCAGAAGCCGCGGGTCCGCGAAGGCCAGGCCGTGAAGAAGGGGACCATCCTCGCCGACGGTCCGTCGACGGATCACGGAGAGCTCGCCCTGGGCAAGAACCTCCTCGTCGCCTTCATGACCTGGGAGGGTTACAACTTCGAGGATGCCATCATCCTGTCCGAGCGTCTGGTGCGCGACGACGTGCTCACGTCGATCCACATCCACGAGCATGAAATCGATGCCCGTGACACCAAGCTCGGTCCCGAAGAGATCACCCGGGACATCCCGAACCTGTCGGACGACATCCTCGCCGACCTCGACGAGCGCGGCATCATTCGTGTCGGCGCCGACGTCAACCCCGGCGACGTGCTCGTCGGCAAGGTCACGCCCAAGGGCGAGACCGAGCTCACTCCGGAAGAGCGTCTCCTGCGGGCGATCTTCGGCGAGAAGGCACGCGAGGTTCGCGACACGTCGCTGAAGGTGCCGCACGGCGAGACCGGCAAGGTCATCGACGTCAAGGTGTTCAGCCGCGACGACAACCACGAGCTCCCGCCGGGCGTCAACCAGCTCGTCCGGGTCTACGTCGGCCAGAAGCGCAAGATCAGCGTGGGTGACAAGCTCGCTGGCCGTCACGGCAACAAGGGCGTCATCAGCCGGATTCTCCCGGTCGAGGACATGCCGCACCTCGCCGATGGCACCCCGGTCGACATCATCCTCAACCCGCTCGGCGTCCCGTCCCGCATGAACGTGGGCCAGGTCCTCGAGACCCACCTCGGCTATGCCGCACGGTGGGGTTGGGAGATCGATGGCAAGCAGGTCGGACTCGACCCGATTCGGGGCACGGAGTACAAGACTCGCCCGACGACCCGTCCGGCCACGCTCATCGCCACGCCGTCGTTCGACGGTGCCAAGTGGGACGAGACCGAACTCGCCGGCAAGCACCCGACGATCCAGGAAGTGTTCCGAAACCTGAATCCCGAGTCTGTCGACGGCACCCGCCTGATCCAGGACGACGGCAAGACCACGCTCTACAACGGGCGGACCGGTGAGGCGTACGACAACCCGATCACCGTCGGGTTCATGTACATCCTGAAGCTGGCCCACCTCGTCGATGACAAGATTCACGCTCGCTCGACGGGCCCGTACTCGATGATCACCCAGCAGCCGCTCGGCGGTAAGGCCCAGTTCGGTGGCCAGCGCTTCGGTGAGATGGAAGTGTGGGCGCTCGAGGCCTATGGCGCCGCCTACTGCCTCCAGGAGCTGCTCACGATCAAGTCCGACGACGTGCTCGGTCGAGTCAAGGTCTACGAAGCCATCGTCAAGGGAGAGAACATCCCCGAACCGGGAATCCCGGAGAGCTTCAAGGTGCTGATCAAGGAGATGCAGGCGCTCTGCCTCAACGTCGAGGTTCTCGACAAGCAGGGCCAGGACGTGGAACTCCGCGAGATCGACGACGAGATCTACCGCACTGCCGAACAGCTTGGCATCGACCTCTCCCGCCCCGAACGGGGATCGGACGAAGAGGACGCCCGTCGCGAGGCGGAGCGGGCCGAGCGGTTCGCCGGCAACTGAGTTCTCCTTCCCACCCATCGCCGGTGCCACGGCCCGGCGATCAGACCACAACGACACGACATACACAACACACGCACAGAGAATCTGCGCATGAGGGCCCCGGCCCGAACTCGCAGCGACAACACAATCTGCGTATGAGGGCCCGGCCCGAACTCGCAGCAACAACAGGGAAACCCACGTGCTCGACGTAAATGACTTTGATCAGATCCGGATCGGCCTGGCCACCGCGGATTCCATCCGTATGTGGTCCAACGGTGAAGTCAAGAAGCCGGAAACCATCAACTACCGCACCCTGAAGCCCGAGAAGGACGGACTCTTCTGCGAGAAGATCTTCGGTCCGACGAAGGACTGGGAGTGCTACTGCGGAAAGTACAAGCGCGTCCGCTTCAAGGGCATCATCTGCGAGCGCTGCGGCGTCGAGGTGACCCGGTCCAAGGTGCGTCGTGAGCGCATGGCGCACATCGAGCTCGCCGCTCCCGTCGTGCACATCTGGTACCTCCGCGGCACCCGTTCGTGGCTCGCCTACCTCCTCATGGGCACCGAAGCCCGTGAAGAGCTCAAGGCCAAGCAGCTGGAGAAGGTCATCTACTTCGCCGCCAACCTCGTGACCTGGGTCGACGAGGAGCGTCGGGACGAGGACCTCCCGAACCTCGAAGCCGAAATGCTCGCCGAGCGCGACGAGCTCGAGAAGGAAATGGAACTCGAGCTCGCTCGTGTCCATGAGGATCTCGAAGCCGAGATCGCCCAGATGGAGAAGGACAAGGCGAAGGACACCGAGATCAAGGCTCGCCAGCGTGCGGTCGACAAGGATCTCGCCGCGGTGCGCGAGCGCTACGAGATGGAACTCGACGTGCTCACCCGCAGCTTCGACGAGTTCAAGGGCCTCTTCGCCCGTCAGATCATCGAAGACGAGATGCTGTGGCGCGAGATGCACATCC
>JAHDEJ010000084.1 GCA_020628865.1 Acidimicrobiales bacterium | reverse complement strand
TTGGTTACTTTGCAGCAGCACAAAGTAAACGCCTGAAGTATCACATATATAGAAGTCAGTAGGAAGGTGTAGAAACTACCAACTTTTGCAATAATTCGATAATACCGAAAAAATAAAAGGTATTTCAAAGAATCGTTGTATATCGGTACTTATAGCTTTGTTGGTAGGGTTGGAAACTACCCACTTTTGCACTAATTCTATAATAACAAAAAAATAAATTTAATTTCAAAGAATCGTTGTATATCGGTTATTGTAGGATTTTTGAAGGTGTCGAAAAACGGAAATTTGGTACTAATTAATATATTAATTCCGAAGGGTATAAAGTTGTTATTCTGAAGTTTAATAAAGTTTGAAAAATGCTTATTACTTTAGTGGTGTAATTCTTTAATTCTACAAGCCAAATGATCGAGTATAAACGGTAATATAGGAATCAATGTAGTAAATTAATAGCTCGGTTTAATGAATGGATTAAAGGTAATTTAGGGCATAAAAAAAGCCATGTAGTTAAAGTTTTGGCGAACCACTACAACGGCTTTGAATAAAAATAATTCATTGACAAAGGTAGTTCAGCAAAAAGCAAAAGAAAAGCAGCGAAGGATAAAAGAAGCCAAAAACGGTACAAAGGATACTGTTTCGGTTCACGATCAGAGGGGGTGTGTATCTTCAGAGGGAACAAAAGTTAGATTTAATAATATAGTTCCTAAACGTCCTATTTTGACACATTTAGGTAATTCTAAGCCTAAAAATTATACCTGTGGTAATGGTTATATTACTAAGATTACAAGAAATAAGGCTAAAGGAACTACTAAGAAAACTACTTATTTTAATCGTACAGATTTTTCAAAAAATAAGAAACCACCAACTAAAGTAGAATATGAGGAACTTGTATTTACTTCTAAAAATATAAGTAAGATTAGTGATTTATGTGCTATCGCCAAAGCTGAATACGGTCTATTAAACGTAATTACTTTAACGATCAGAGAAAAGTATAAGGAGTATATAACTTGTGATATATTCAGGTCTAAATTATTAAAATCATTCGTTCAGGGTTTAACCGATAGGCTTGGAGTAAAGCAAAGTGAATTTTTCAATCTTTGGAAATTAGAACTTACTAAAAAGAATGTACCTCATATACATTTTATCTGTGGTTTACCTACGGAAAAGCATACGATCAATAATCTATGGAATAAGATTGTAAGAAACTATTTGTATAGCAATGGTTGTATCACTCTATCCGAAAAGAAGTTATGGAAAAAAGAAATGTCCAATTTCAATAAAGGTATAAGTACAAAGGGTAGTCAATATTTACTATATCCAAATATTACAGACTTTACAAAATCGAACGGTAAATACTTCTATAAAAGATTGAATCCTACAACTGGTAAATGGGAAACAAAGGAATTAAATACAAATAATTCAAAAGCAGTAGAAAAGTATGTATCTAAAAAAGTAGAAGTAAATATGGAGTATGTTACTTGTAATGAGGAATTAGATCAGTACAAAGGAAAGTTGTTTGATTGTTCAAACTATGCCAATAAGTTGTATAAGTCCAATACTGAAGAAACTAAGATATTAGTAAGTAGAAATGAACTCGATCATATAGATAGATACTTTGAAGATAGAATTACTATACAACAGTATGAGGAATACGAATTGTATGAGTATGGTTACAATGATATGACTAAATTCAAAGTATGGGGTAATAGTGAATTAGATACTATTGGTATATGGTGTTCAACTTATGCCCTATTGGAATATATGATCGAGTATATAGACGTAGAGCGTTCCAAATTTGAACGATTAGAGGAAATAAGGTCTAAAGCATACCAAAGGAAGTTACAAGCTACTAAGGACTTAATAAGTCGGTCTGTGAAGGAACGTAAAAGAATGAAGTTAAATGTATCTACATTAGTAGATAATGAAGGGAGTATATATGTAATTAATCCAGTAGATCGGAATAGATATGCAAAGTATCTATCTATTGAAGATTATAAATCTTATAAGATACCTGAACAAATATTATCTTCAGATTTACCTGAATGTGTAAGATCAATTAATATATTAATTTGATTAGAGTAAAGCCTAAAGAAAAAAGCTCCGCAGGATACGTGAAACGTAATCGAGGTCAATATCGTTTGTGATGCGAAGCACTTACAAACATCTTACGATAAGGTTGGCGTAGCCTATCTTATAATAATAGCAGTATAAATAAGGTATAGAATAAGGTTTAAAAAAACGTAGTAGGGTAGTTAATTAAACTATTCCTACTTTTTGTATTTTATGGAAAAATTAATATATTAATTATTAGTAGTTTATATATTACAAAAAGTTTTAAATTGTGTATGTGTTTAGGGTTTAGTATAACGAAGGTTATTTTTAACTATACTTTTTAGATATACTTTTAACGTAACCAAAAAATAAAGTTTATTTCAAAGAATCCTTATATATCGGTACTTGTAGCTTTGTTGGTAGGTATAGAAACTACCAACTTTTGCAATAATTTCATAACAGATAAAAAATAAAGTCTGTTTCAAAGAATCGTTGTATATCGGTTGTTGTAGAATTTTAGAAGGTATTGAAAAACGGAAATTTGATACTAATTCAATGATCTTAAAATTTCACATATATAGAAGGAAGTTGGGAACAGTAGTTGTCTTTAATAAATCTATCCTTATTATCATTTGCTGTTTGGTTACTTTGCAGCAGCACAAAGTAAACGCCTGAAGTATCACATATATAGAAG
>JAHDEJ010000028.1 GCA_020628865.1 Acidimicrobiales bacterium | reverse complement strand
GCCAGATGTGCTTCGTCACCTGCGATTCAGTAGTCGAACTCAGCGTTCGCCCAGGGGGGCCCGCAAGGCCGTTCTGTAACGGTGAACGAGCGCATCCGCTGGGCGACTCGGTCTCCGCTTCGAGAGCCGATCGCCGACTCAGATACGCTGAAAGTATCACTATCAGGAGTTTGCTCGTGACTAAGACCCTTGTCCTGTACTCCACCGACGCCCGAGCGGGCGCCGAAGGAGCCCGCCCCAGCCAGGTTGTGACCTGCGACGGCTACACCGTCGTCGGCGATCGCCTCGTCATCGCCCAGTCACCGGGCCATGCCCCGAAGATTCCCTTCGTCAATCTCGAACATCAGGCGATCGTCCTCGACATCGTCCCGAACGTGCAGGACTCGATCAAGCCTGACGTCGGCATCATGCGCGTGAACATATCGATGGCCAGCCTCGGCGACAAGCCGTTCAGCTTTTGGGCCAACCAGATGTTGCCACAGCCGTCGGGTATCCCGATCTTCGGGCAGCCTGACGACGCCAAGATCCGTCTCGTCCATCTTGATCCGGAACGGGTGGCGTCGCTGACCCATTCGGATCCGATCACCGCTGAGCAGCTCGCCGAAATGGAAGAGGCTGCTGAGTTGTCCGATCAGGACGCCGACGCCGACTCGGGTTCGGAGGAGGAGTGACATGGGAGCCATTCGTGTCTACGACCCCGACCAGAACCCGAACACCATTCAGTTCTTTGGTGATGCCAACCAGCTAACGATGCAGGTGTCGAGAATGTTGGCCAAGGGCAAGGGCCGCGCCGTTGCCATGGACGGCGACGTGCATCTCCTTGCTGGCGCCGGCTTCCCGGATGAGTTCTTCGAACGGACCGGTGGCCAGCCCGACGGTGACCCGGGGGACGAAATCGCGCAGGCCAAGGCTGACTTGGCTGACGGGCCCCGCGAACCTGACCGGGTCGAGATCCCTGGCGTCACCGTCGAGATCGTCCCGGCCCCCGCCGGTCGCGTCAACATCGTCGTGAACAACGAGACCGACGTCGACTATGTGTTCTGGACTCGTCGAGGCTCATCGACCAGTGATCTGCCCGTCCCGGCAGGGGAGCGGGTCAACCGGTCGTACCGGCCTGATGAGGGCGCGTTCGTCGAGGTGCGTCTGACCGACGAGAACGGTCCGATCCTCGAGGAGCTCGACCTGGCCCTCATGGAGGTGTCGGCCGGCGAAGAGCCCGCCGGCGAGGCTGCCGCGGGGGAGGAGGAGTGATGCATCCTTCGCAGATCCAGATCTTGGAGTTCTTCGAGTACGACCATCTGCCCGGGTTCCTTCAGGAGGCCTCCAAGCCGTTCTCCGAACTCGCCGACCACATGGTCAAGATGTCTCCGGCTGGTGGCCCGGAACTGACGGTGGCGTTGCGCAAACTCCTCGAAGCCAAGGATGCGTTCGTTCGTCAGGCGCTTCTCGAACAGCGGGCACGACGACAAAAGTGAGTAACCGGAAGGCCCGGCGTCGAGCTGCTCCGGCGCTGGGCACCTACCGGCAGTTCGGGAAACGGTGGAAACGGTGGAACGGCAAGAAGTGGGAGACGCTGCCGAATCAGCGCAACGGTCGCCGGTCGATCATTCCGCCGCCGCAGCAGGATCGGCTGGTGCGGGCGGTCGCTGACGGCATGAAGGGCAGTCTCACCCGGTCGGCCGACGAGCCGATTCCGGAACGAAACTTCCGGATCCGAGGACGGCTCTCGGACTAGATGGGGCTCTTGTGAGCGAACTTCACCCAGAGGTCGTAGTAGCGCTCGAGCTTTGAGACATCTGCAACGGCGACCGCGGTTTGGGCTATGCACTCCTCGCGTGAGGGTTTCTGTGCTGCCCACACGTCGACCGCGCTCGTCCCCGATTGGACTACGTCGCTAGCGAATCGGGAGAGGTCCTTGTTGATTTCCTCGGAGAGGACGGCGATGTCGTTTGCAGTGTTGGTGAGCTGCTGTAGCAGAAGACCCGGCTCGCCACGCTTGCTCAAGGACTGGTTGTGCACGCCACGAGAGATTCGGGCCAATTGCTTGACGAGCGGCTCCAGCGTTTCAGCTAGCCGTCGCTCCGCTTCTGCATGTCGCGCAGCGTTCTCGCGGGCGACGCGTTGGTCTTCTCGTTCGTCGTTCCACAGTTCGATGAACACGCCGATGACGGCACCGGCGACGATGGCGCCAGCGACTTCACGAATGGTGTCGCGTGGCCACCGGTCGGCAAGGATCCCGTCGGCGGTGGTGGGTTCGGTGACTTCTGCGACAACGGCGGCACCGATCGCGGCGACGATGATCGTGCTGAGCACAACCCATCGGGTCTGATGCCGCTGGGTCAGCGTTGCGCCGAGCATCGCCACGGCGAACATGGCTGCGATCACGCCGAGAAGAATGAGCATTCCGTTCAAAGCGCCTCCTTCCGCCTCCGGCCAGCGGGAACAGTAGCGCGGCACGGAATGTTCCGGATCCGGGGCCAAGAATCCGACGGAGACCCCGAGTCGGTCTAGGGTCATTTCCAGGCCCTGTACCACCGCTTCGGCGGGGGCATCGAGACACACGATCGATGTACCCCGAGGTGGTTGGACCGACATGCCATTCAGACTGACGCACTGCTTCGCAAACCCGTGCGACTCGAGCGGCACCGTCACCCCGATCTCCGGGTTTGCCCTCATTACGCTCCGCTCGCCCTACGACGTCGAGTCGGTGCACCACACGGTCTCCGGCATCTCGTATCCGGTCAACGGGTCGTGGGTCGTCGAGGCGGCGATTGATCCGGCCACCGGCTGCTGGGAGACCGGCTGTGACCTGCCGTGCAACAACGAGCTGTTCCCGGAGGGCTCGTACTTCGAGGTCCAGGAGTTCATCGGCAACGAAGCCTGCGGCGAACCCGAGTTCGCTCAGACCGACTGCGCGAACAACGTGTACCCGAACCCGGTGCCGCTGCCTCAGGTGTCGATCACGAACCCGCAGCTCTCGGCGCTCAACCCGCTGAACAACCTGCTTCTGCAGACCATCGGCCTTGGTGTCCTCCCCGGCGAAGGCATCCGCATCGACCTGGCCGGCAACGGCCTCGCTGCCACCCCGTGGGAACTCACCCCAGTTTTCGAGCTCGACACCGCGACCGGCGGCAACCTGCTCACCGTCGGCCCCAACGGTCTCCTTGCGTCGCTGCTCGTCGATCCGGGCATCCCGACCGACACCGCCGACATCAACATCTCCGGCACGGGCGCTCCCGGCGACCCGCTTCAGATCTCCGTCGATGTTCGCGTCGACAACGTCGCCCCCGGCAACGGCCTCGTTGACGGCCCCGACGGCCTGTTCGTCGACGTCCGCAACAACTGGACGATCACCCCCACCTCGCCTGGCGTGGACCTCAACTTCGCTCCAGCCGCGGTCGCTGGGGGCACGAACGTCCTCGACATCGGTCTGGCCATCTCGAACGGCAACGACAACCAGGTCGTTGAGAACGCCGACGGCCTGTTCGTTCCCGGCTACCACGTCGTGGGCGGCGCCGGGCTCGGCATCTCCAACACCGATACGGGTACCGGTACGATCCTCGACCCGGTCGTCATCACTCCGGAGCTGTTGATCAACCCGGCCGGCACCGCGGATGTCACCATGACCGCCGCGGGTCTGCTGATCAACGATCCGGTCTTCGCCGAAACGAACCTGGCCGTCACCGTCAACGGCGCGGCCACTGCGGTCGTGCAGGGCGGCACCGCTCAGCACACCGTCGACATTCGCACGTTCGCGACCGACGCCGGTCAGCTCCTGTCGATCGGCGGGAACGGCGGCCTGTTCCTCGACTGCGCTGCCGTGCTCTCCTGCGTCCCGGCCGAGACCGCCCTGTCGGTCACGGTGAACAACAGCCTTGCCGGCGTGACCCTGACCGGCGCTGCGGGCCACACGGCGAACATCACCACGCTCGCCGCTGACGCCGCGAACATCCTGAGTGTCGCCCCCGACGGCGGCCTGTACCTCGACGCGGCTGACGTCAACGCTGTGGTCAACGAAACGCCGCTCGTGGTCAACATGAACGGTGCGACGCTCGGCGTCACTCAGGCCGGCACCGCGTTCCACAACGTCGACTTCCTGACCCTGTCGGGCGACGCCAACCAGCTGCTCTCGATCGGCTCGGACGGCGGCCTCTACATCGATTCCGCCACCATCTCGGCCAACCTGACCGCCGACGTGTTCCTGACCGGCTCGAACTTCGATGCCGGCACCAACACGTTGACGCTCGACCTGACCGACGGCAACAGCTTCAGCGTCGATTTCTCCGGGCTGGCCACGACCACGAACCTGCAGGCCACCGATTCGACGTCGATCGATTTCACGCTCGTTGGTGACGGCTCGACCGGCACCCCGTTCGACGTCACCGGCGCGGTCATCCCAGACCCCAACGGCGGCATCCAGGTCGGTGCTGCCGGCGTCAGCGTGTTCGTCGACCCGGCCTCAACCGCGACGGTCTCGAGCTCGGCGACGGGCCTGCGCATCGACGAGACCGGCCTGGTCATCACGACTGACACGAACGCCACCGGTGTCACCTCCGGTGGCGTCAACGGCCACACGGTCGATATTCGGCTCCTGTCGGCGTCCGGCCCGAACAGTCTTGCTCTCGCAGCTGACGGCGGCCTCATCTTCGATCCGACACTCCTCGACCTCGGCAACGTCGACATCCTCGACTCGCCGCGCATCGACCTTGGAGTGACCGGAACCGGCACGGCTGCTGACCCCCGGGTCATCACTGCCGACATCATCCCGTCTCCGGACGGCGACAACACGTTCACCAACGCTGCCAACGGTGCGAAGGCTGTCTCGTACGAGCGGCTCAACTGGTCGACCCCGATCTTCGGGGCTGCGATCGCTCCGCTCGGCGACTACGTGTACGCCCCCGGCAACATCACCGCAGGCGCCATCACCGCAGGTACCGCCCCGGACGGTCCCGAGAGCTGGGAGCTTCGCCTCAACGGTGTGCTCCAGTCGACGGGCACCCTTCCGGCTGGCGCGACGTCGGCCACGTTCCCCGCGGCGGACTTCCCGATCGCTGTCGCCCAGGGCGACATCGTCACCTGCGTTCCGGTCGGCCCGGTCCCCGCGACCCCGTCGACCTACACGACCGCATCTGCTCGCCTGACCGGAGGCATCTGATCCCATGCAGTACCCAGTCCCCACCACGATCCTGATCAACGGCGCACTGACCGCTGTCGGCGGGACCTGGCCCTCGTTCGACCTGCGGACCCTGTCAGGCGATGCCGGCCAGATCCTGTCGGCGGGCGTCGATGGTGGAGCGTTCCTGCAGCTCAACCCCGCGGTCGACAACCTGGCCTCCTACGCGCCGGCCACCGGCCTGTACGTCGCTCCACACAGCATCGGCGCTCTCTCTGACGTCGACATCACAACGACGGCGCCGGTGGCTGGCGACGTGCTCGCCTTCGACGCGGTCGGCGGCAACTTCGTGCCTCAGGCGCCCGCGACCTATGGCCGGGCCAACACCAACTCGATCCTGCACACCCTCGGTGCGGGCAACGTCTTCTCGTCGACCCTCAACGTCGACGCGGTCGCGGCGACCAACTGGTTGACTGTCGGGGCCAATGGCGTCCTCGTCGCACCAGTCGCCTCGACGGCCCTCACCGACGTCTCGGCTACCGCGGCGACGGCGGGCCAGTTCCTGGTTCACGACGGCACCGAGTACGTGCCTGGTATCCCGTCGATCGGAGCGTTCTCCGACGTCGACCTCACCACCGCGCCGACTGTCGGCCAGGTCCTCCAGCTCGACGCCGCCGGCAACTTCGTACCGGTCACCCTCCCCGCCGCGACCGCCTACACCGGCGGCAACACCAACTCGGCCACGGTCGGGGTGTCGGTCGGCAACGTCATCACCGCGACGATCAACGAGGATCCGAACGCCGCGAACCTGCTCTCGGTTTCGGCTGCCGGTGTGCTCGTCACCGCCGCCACGACCCAGCTGACCGACTGGTCGACGGTCCCAGCGACGAACGGCCAGATCCCGGTCTGGAACAACGGCGCCGGCGAGTGGACCCCGGGCATGATCGCCCTCAACGACCTGACCGGTGTGAACGTGCCGGCCCCGACCGACGGGCAGGTCCTCACCTGGAACAACGGTGCGGGCGAGTGGGACGCTCAAACCCCGGTCGCCGAGATCCACTTCCTCAACGCCGATCTCACCGGCGCGGCCGCGCACGCTCACGACTTCGGCGGCTTTGCTCATGCCTGGAACAACGTCGGCGTGTTCGTCGCCAACGCCTCGTCGTGGGAGATCGACGCCACCGGCCAGATCTCGCTGCAGTCCGACGACTCGATCGACCTCGTCCTCGGCGCCGCCGCGGACCTGCAGATCAACGGCAACCCCGGCACGGCCGGGCAGCGCCTCACCTCGACCGGCGCCAACACTCCACCGGTGTGGGCTGATGTCGCGCCGCGGCTGCTGCAGCACAACTGGGGCTACGGCGACTACTGCGACACCCCATCGGGTATCGCCCCGGTCACCAACATGGTCGCCGGCAACCTCGTCGAGCTCTCGATCGCCGCGACCACCGCACCCGACGCGGACGAGGACTGGGAGGTCCTGCGCAACGGCGTCCAGATCGCCACGATCACGCTCGCCAACGGCGCCACCACCGCGAACGTCGTGCTCGGCGCTGCCGTCGCGACCGCCGATGGCGACGTCCTCTCGGTGAATCCGACGTCCGCGACGCCGGGCACCCCATCGACCTACGGGTCGATCTCGGCGTTGCTCGAGGTTGCCTGATGCCTCAGGTCTGGTGTGTGTCACCAACGGCTTGTGGCGAGGTTCTCCAGGGGCTCCGCCAGTACAAGCCGACAGGTGTGATCCTTGCTGTCGCTGACGACGGCGGCACCATCGCGGTCAACGTCGCGACCACCGTCGATGTGGACGGCAACGACACGCTCACCGCGCCGGGTGTGAAGACCTTCGTGCTCGATGCCGCCTCGGTGAAGGGCGCTGCGGTCACTCCGCCATTGTCGGCCGACGGCAACTTCGACGTCACCCCTGACGCCACCTTGTGCGACTGGGAGTTCGACTACGAGATCTACGTCGATGGCGTCGCCTCCGGGCAGATCGCCACCGTGTCGGGCAAGATCCCCGACGGCACCTACCTCGGCCCCAACCTGGTCACCGACTCGTACTTTGCGAACGCTCCCGCTGGCGACGACCTTGTCCCGGGAACCCTGCTGGGCAACTGGTTCTCCGACAGCCAGTACAACAACATCGCCAACAACGCGCAGGTTCCCGAGGATGCCGAGGTCACGTTCCGGACGCTGCCGATGGCGGCCGCCCCGTTCTGGTCGCTGCCGGCATTCGCTGGTGACGGCCCCAACGGTGTTGCGGCTGGCGCCACGGCGTTCGAATCGAACGGCCACTCGAACTTCGGCGTTCACGCGGGCACCATCTCGCTGTTCCCCGGCGAGTTCCGGGTTGCCTACCAGACGATCCCGGTGACGCCGGGCGTCGCCTACCAGATGTCTTGTTACGTCATGAGTTCGCTCAACAGCTTCGGTGGCGGCGACCGACCGCAGCTCGTGTTCGACATCGACGGCCGCTTCGCCGAAACCGGCGGTGTGCAGGACCCGGTGTTCGGCGCTCCGATCGGCGGTTGGGTCCGCATGGAGAAGACGTTCGTCGCGCCTCCGGGCAAGGCGTCCATCGAGGTTGGCTTGTGGGACTTCCGCACCTCGAACTTCGGTGATGACCTCGGCGTGACCGCGTTCGAGGTGAAGGCCAAGGCCCTGTGTCTCGCCGCCGGGACGGTCGCCGCGGTCGACGACACGGTCGCTGGTGGCGCTGTCGTCGGCACCCCGGTCGCCGTCGACATGTCAACCGGTGACTCGACGATCGCCGACACCACCTGGGTTGTGGACCCGACCAGCTTCGTCGGGATCGCTGACGTCCAGCCGCTCGTCTCCATCACGGGCCCGGCCGACGTCTATGTCGACGGCACCGCCTGCGACTGGTCGTTCGAATACGAACTCTTCGTCGATGGGTCGCCGACCGGTGAACGAGCGACTGTCTCCGGGTCGTTGGCTGCGGGCACCTACTACGGGCCCAACATGCTGGGGAACCCCGACTTCGCTGACATCCAGCCCGGCGCCGACGAGCAGGAATTCCCGGTCGGTACCGTGCTGCCCGGCGGATGGCAGTCCGACTCGATCTACAAGAAGATGGACCACCTCCGCTATTTCTCCGACCTCGGCGGCGCGGACGGCATCGACGACGGCGAGATCACGTTCCGGCTTCTGCCCGACGATGACGGCCTGTTCATCACCCAGACGCCCAGGTTCCTTGGCGACCTTGCCAACGGTGTCGCCGGCTTCTACGACACGACGCTCGTCAACGGCTTCGGTGTCCCCGAGATGTCCTATCTCGACTCGAACGGCCATTCCGAGCTGTTCCACTTCCCGAACCCGCCCGGCCATTCGCTGTACCCGAACCCGTTCCGGGTCGTCTACCAGACGGTGCCGGTTACGCCGAACACGACCTACCGGCTTGTCGGCTACGCGTTGAACAACTCGACCGACGAAACGACCGCGAACCCGATCCTGCAGTTCGATGTGGACGGCGCGATGGTCGGCCCGGTCTACGACATCGACGAGGGCTTCCCGACGACGGGCGCCGCCGATGCCGGCTGGATCCGGATGGAGCACACGTTCACCACCGGCCCCGGCCAGACCACCGCCGAGGTCGGCATCTGGGACTCCCAGGCCAGGAGTTTCGGCGACAACCTCACGCTGACCCGCCTCTACATGGGCGAACAGTTCACCTGCTTCTGATACCTTTCTCCTATATTGATCCGCGCTCGAAAGGACCGAGACATGAGCGAAATCACCACCACATCCCCGACCGACACCGACACGGCGCCACGGCCTCTGTCCGAGACGTACGCGGCCCGCTACTACAGCCTCATCGCCGCCCTGGCGACGCTCCTCGTTGGGGCGATCGTCGCTCGCTTGCTGGACATGGATCTCAAGGTCGTGTTGATGCTCGCCGGCGCTGCCGGACTGCAGGGGCTGTCTTCAGCGATCCCGATCCACAACAACGTCTTCTCGAAGAAGACCGTCGAGGAACTCGCATCGAAGGCGGAGACCGACGCGCTCGAGGCAATGCAGGCGGCGGTCGATCGACGTGACGGCGAATGGCGCCAGACGCTGACCGATCGTGATCGCGCCGCCGAACATCGCGGCGCCGAGTACGTGCTCGCCATGAACGATGCCGAGCTCGCTGCGATGCAGGCCTTCGCCGAGGCCGAGGAAGAAGCGGCGGCGTTCGGATGAGCTGGGTGGTCAAGCGCGGCTTGCGCTGCGCCCCGCACAGCAACGTCGAGGACCTCCATCCCGAGTTCGTCGCCCGACTACAGGCGTGCATCGCCGACGTCGCCGTCGAAGAAGGCTGGCTCCTCGCCATCTACTCCGGCGTCCGCGAGTACGACCATCAGAAGCGCCTCTTCCTGCCGTATCTGGCCCGGAAGCGTGAGGTGGAGCTCGGCATCCGCGCGTCCGCCCATCCGGTCGTCGCGAATCCGGACTACGTGAACCCCACGACGGGCCGGAAGGGCTCGGCGCATCAGGCTCAGCCGAAGAAGTACAAGCGGGGCAACCTGCCAGCGCTCGAGGGCGTCGGCTACGCCGTCGACATCAAGCACGCCGACGGCTCTCACTTCACCCGTGCCCAGGTGGCGAAGCTCGACAAGGTGTACCTCCCGAAGTGGGGTCTCGTCCGCTCCGTCCCGTCCGAGGTGTGGCATTGGGTTCCGGCGATGAACGCCCCGCTATTGGCCTCGCTCGGCCTGCACGCGATCGGCGACGACGTCCGAGACCACCAGGAGTACCTCAACGCATTCCCCGTCGACGGCCCGGAGCTCGTTGTGGACGGCCACTTCGGTCGAGCCACCCAGCAGCGCACCATGGCGGTCGAGGCGGTCATCGGCCGTCCGACGGATGGCGAGTGGTCGAAGGCCGACGAGGCTGCCGCCGAGAAGTATCGAAATGCGGCCCGCCGTGAGGCCGGCGCCGAACGCCGTGAGCTTCGCGGTGAGCGGAAGTCGAACCGGCAGGAACGGCGCACCAGCCGGGCCGCGCGGCTCCTGTCGAAGGCAGCCGCAGAACCCGAGTCCGACGTGTCCGAGCTGATCACGGACCTGGACGAGGTGATGGGGATCCTGTCCGACATGCGGACCGATATCTCCGAACTCGCCTAGCAGTCGCCGCAGCCGCCGCCCTTCTTGCCGTCGCGTGGCCACATCCATGCGATGAGGAAGACGATCACGGCGATGATGGCGTTGAGCGGGTCGATCGAGATGCCGATCGGCAGCGACTCGGGGAAGTCGACGTTGATGATGATGCCGCCAGCGAGCAGCTCGCGGATCAGCACGAGGATGTGGTGCAGCACGGTGATCATGCCGCCACCTTCATGAAGACGGCGGACCGCTCCTCGGCGAGCGATTCGCGCGCAGCCTTCAGGAGGGCGCGTTCCATCCTCTTCAGGCTCCGGGACACCTGGTACCGGGACAGGCCGATCTTCGCTCCGGCCTCTTCCTGGGTCAGCTCGTCCTGGCTGGACTCGTACACCCTCGCGACGAGCAGGTCGCCGTACTTGATGGTCCCGGCTTCGAACGCGTCCATCAGGTCGCGAACCGGGTCTCGGGCTGCGGTCAGGTACTCACGCATCCCGGCTCCATGGGTTTCGTCGTTGGTGTGCACGCGCGCGCTCCTTTTGGTCGGCGGACATCGGCGCCATCGTCGGCGCCAAGTTCAAAGGCTCTGTCGGTGTTGTTGTTCGTCAAGGTGTTCACCTCCCCGGGTTGGGGTCTGTGGGCATTGGTAGGTAACGAACCCATGGAGTGGGTCACGCCCATCTTGTACGCGATTCCGGAATCGTGCGCGAAAAAATCTGGGATTTCTGAAGAATCCCAGCCCGACCGCGGCGGCGGGTAGGTTGGCGTCAGGGCCGTACCACCGGTGTTCCGGGCCCTTCGAGAAACAGCTCTCAGCCTGATCCTCGGAGGACCCCGTGCCCCACATCATCCCTTCTAGCGTCGTCGGCATCGGCCAGCGGTTCACTGCTCAGGACGCATGCGACGTTCCGCTCACCACAGCGAACCGCATGCTGTCGGACAACGCGTTCATGATGATCTCGTTCGAACCCGACGTGGAGGACGGCGCCGAGATCGTCGAGTACCTCGCTGATGGTTCGATCTGCATCCACGACAAGGACGATCCCCGCCTGAAGGGGTTCATGGTGAAGCAGAAGATCTGCTCGCTGAACCCGCTCTACATCGAGATGCTCACCGGCGGCGCCGCTCTGCGGGACACGGCTGGCGACATCTACGGCGGCGTGATCCGCGACGGCCTGTGCTCGACGGTCGGCGGGAAGCGCAACTCGGTGCAGGTCGAGGTGTGGGCTCGCAACTCCAACAAGGATGCGTGCGACATCGCCGGCAACACCGGCGCCGCGTATGCCCGGTGGATCGCACCTCGGGTGTCGGCGTGGAAGCACACCAACGCGATCGAGTTCTCGAAGGGCAACGCCCAGCATCTCGAGTTCGAAGGGTACGCCCAGTCGAACCGGCTGTTCGTCCCGGCGCTCGGCCTCGACCCGAACGTCGACGAAAATGCCCCGGTCGCCCAGCAGACTGACCGGCCCCCGGCGGGCACGGCGTTCGACCCGGACCTCAACTTCTCGGCCGTCGAAGCGTTCCGTGATTGCGGTGTGCTCGGCTGGGTCGGCACCAACACCCTTCCGGCCATGACCGCAGCCGGCTCGTACGCGGCCTGAGGCCGGTGCGCGACTACCTCGCCCGGTGGGAACCTGCTCGTCTCAACCTGGGCTCTGCTGAGCACGACACGGACGCTGTCGACCACCGGTTCGACCCGTTCGAGGAGAACCCTCGTCCGACGTTGCTCGAGGCCAACGATGACCCTCGCGCGGCCAACCTCGACCCGAACCTTGGCGCTCCGGCCCCGGCAGAGAAGCCGATCCCGGATCCGCCGTTCGAAGGCGTCGCCCATCCGTGGTGCGGGCCCGAACATCTGTCGGACCGGTGGAACGACGTGCATCTCGACGATCGCCGATTCGCGATCGATCTCGCTTCGCATCTGCTGTGGGCGGCATCGGGCCGCCAGTACGGGATCGTGGAGCGGGAGATCCGGCCGTGCCAGACGAACCCGTGCTCGTGCGGCTGGTGTGTCGGCGCCCTGGTTCGGCTCCCCGGCCCGATCGCGCAGATCAAGTGGATCGTCGAGAACGGCGAATACTGGGACCCGAACCGGTACCGCCGCTACGGGCGCCGCCACGTCGAGCTCGTCACCCGCCCCGGTGAACGAACCTGTTGGCCGTGCGGCAACGACGACTACCGCAGCCCCTACATGCTTCCGGTGCAGTCCTGCCCTCCGGAGGAGGCCTGCCCTGATCTTCCTGACTGGGCTCGCTCCCATCTCGCCCGATACGGCCTGGAACTGACCGGCCCGGCCAACGCTGACGACGTGTGCGTCGGCCTGCTCGAGAAGTTCCCTGACGTCGGCCAGCTCGTCGATCCCGGCAAGTGCCCGGACTGGGCCCGCAGCTGGCTTGCGGATCGGGGCCTGTCGATCGTGTGGGGGTCGTGCGCGAAGTGCCGCGACGCCAACGGCGACACCTACTCGGCTGACGGCCGCCGCTACGTCTGCGGCGGCACCTCGACGATCACCGGCACCCCGACGCTCATCTCGACCGGCTGCTGCTCGGGCCCCGGCCAGACCACGAACTGTGCCTGCTCGGCCCATGTCGTGTCGACGTCGACCTGCGCTGAGCCGGAGCTTCCGCTCGAAACGATCGTGATCAAGCCCGACACTCCGGACTGGCAGATCCAACGGCTCCTGACGCTCCCGAACCGCAACATCCAGCTCGTCTACGGCGACGACCCGGGCGCCGCATACGCCGAGCGGCACGGCGACCCGCTGACCAAGGTGCATTTCGCTGCGGGCCCGAACATTCAGGGCATGACGATCGCGCCGGCGCCGATGTCGGACAAGCAACGGCAGGTGCGCGCCGACCTCGCCGACCGCGACGCCAACTGGCATTCGGCGTGGGCCATCCGTTGCCTGCAGGGCCGAGTGGTCCCGAACTATGTGGCCCGCCTGGCCGGCATGGTCGCCGACGAGACGCTCAAGATCATGCACGGCGAGCCGGGCTGCCTGCCGACCGACTACATGACTCGCCTCAACCGGGCCGGGATCATCGCCACCTACCAGTCGAACAACAGCCTCGACAAGAAGCTGTCCCGTGACGAAGCCGCCATGGACCCGAACTCTCGGTCGGTGTTCGGCATCGAGCTCGTCGACAAGTGGCTGGCGTCGATCAACCCGCACAAGCTGCCGCGCAAGTCCAAGGTCATCCGCGCTGATGACTGGATGGCGCGGGGAGTTCGGAGTGTCTGATGGATCTCACCGACCCGAACAACCCGTACCTGCTTCTCCCTCGCGCGTTCGGCGCGATCGGCGCTGCCGCGGCTGACTGCCTCGAAGAGCTCTCGCCGCTCGGACGGCCGGCCGAGGTCAAGACCATCCACGGCACCCCGAAGGACGACGCCGGCGACTGGGTGGGCTGCTGGGTGCTTCCGTCGACTCCGACGCTCACCGAGAACTGGCCGGATCCGCTCCTCGAGTCGATCGGGTTCAACTGCCACCACTTCACCTATGTCCTCGATTTCCAGGTTGGTTTGCGCCGCAAGTGCCAGCCGACGATCACGAACGACCCGGACAACCCGCTCCCGGACGGCGCCTCGATCACCGCCGCGGGAGAGGAACTCCTCGTCGACTTCGCGATCCTGTCGAACCTGTTGCCGGTGATGGTCCAGCAGACGTTCACGATCCTGCAGAACCCGCAGCTGCTCGCAACCGGCCAGCCCTACGTCGACTTGCATCGGGTCCTGCCCGGTGACGTCACCCCGCACGACAACGGCGATGTGGGCGGCTGGAACTGGCGGTTCCGGGTCGAATGGGACCGGGTCCCGCACTGCGACCCCGATTGCCCCGAATGCGGCGGCCACGGCGGAGGGGCGATCACACAATGAACTTTCGGGTAGGCGCCATCGATTTCGACGAACCGAAGCTCTTCGCGCTCCTTGTCGCGCGCGGCGGCCTGGTGTCGACCATGGTCGAGGACAACGTCGAAGAGGTCGCCGAGGTCGCACGTCAGCTCACCAACGACGACATGGTCGGCAAGGAATCCGGCGAACTGCACGGCTCGATCGGCCATCGGATGACCGAATCGGGCAATGACGCCGAAGGGGAGGTCTTCGCCAATGCCGCCCACGCCATCCACGTTCACGATGGAACCTGGCGACACCCGGCCCGACCGTTCCTGGCCACTGCACTCGAAGAGGTGCTCGGCGTCAGGGGGTTCTTCTAATGCAGGGTCCCACGTCGCTGGTGATACTTTCTACGTATGGTGAACCAGAAGAAGAAGTTGTCGCCCCGCGAGCAGGAGATCGCCGACCACATCGCGGCCGGCGGACAGGTGCTCGACATCTACGACGAAACCATCCGGCTCGAGTCCGAGATCCCCGCCATGTTGGGCATCGAGTTCTCGGTCATGATCACGACTCCACGCGAGGAGATCGACGAGAACGAAGCGAACAAGCTCCTGTTGGACTTCGTGAAGGCCGTCATCCTCGACGGGGACAAGAAGCGCTTCAGGCAGCTGATGCTGCGCAAGAAGCCCGACGGCTCGTACATCGGCATCGCCGAGTACATCGAGATCTTCGGTGCGGTCTGCGAGGCGTACTTCGATTTCCCTACCGAGGGGGACTCGTCCTCCTCGGATCCCTCCACTCCAGTCCCGCCCGCCGTGCCCGACTCGACGGCGAACTCCTCCTCTCCTCAGGGCGGAGCCTCCACAGCCTGACCATCCGTGAGCAGCTGAACGTCTACTACGCGTTCCTGCACCGGGAGATTGAGTTTTCGGCGACGATCGCCAACACCAAGGAAGGCTTCGACGACATCGCGCTTCGGCGTCAGGAACTCGAGCACGTGTGGGCCCGACCGCTTCAGCAGGACGCTGACGGGTCGCTGCCCGATCATCTCGTCGGCCAGTTGCCGCCGTCGTGGTTCGACGAAGGCCTCAACCAGGTCCCTGACGGCGGGACGTTCTAATGGCGTTCGGCCCGCTGGTCGGCAGCGCCCGAATCCAGGTCCGCGGCGATACCTCGTCGTTTCACTCTGACGTCGCCACTGGCGTCGGCGGGGCAATGGGCAAGTGGGCTGGCCGTGGCGCTGTCGCGGCCGGTGTGCTCGCTGCTGCCGGAATCGCCAAGGGTCTGCAGGAGGGCATCTCGAGCACCCTCAACTTGCGCGATGCGAAACTGCCGCTCGCTCAGGTGGCGTCTGGCGCCGGCCTCGACATTGCGAAGTCGGTCACCGATGAGATGGTGTCCCAGTTCGGTCTCGACGCGGACCGTGCCGGCCAAGCGGTGTTCACCGCCCTGTCGGCCGGTATCAAGACCGAAGACCTCGCTGTCGAAATGGATCGCATCGGCAAGGCCGCCATCGGCCTCGTTGTCGACGCCGACACGGCGGCCCGGGTGGCTGCGCTCGGTCTCAACGCCTTCGGCGAAGACGCCGAGTCGACGTTCGCCAAGATCCAGGTCGCCTCAAAGGACGCACTCGGCGACGCGGGCACGTTCGCCAAGTTCATGCCGGAAGCGGGTGCTGCAGCCGCAGTGCTCGGTGTCGACATGGGCACGGTCGCGTCGATGCTCACCGAGTCATCGAAGCAAACCCAGGACCTCGCCCGCTCGGCGGTGGCGTCGAAGAACTTCTTCAACGAGCTCGCCAACTCTGAGTCCAAGGTTGGCAAGAAGTTCAAGGAGATCTTCGACGGCCAGTCGTTCAAGGGGTTCATCGATGGGGGCGGCGACGTCCTCGATGCCCTGCAGAAGCTCGGCGAGACCGCCGAGGCCGAAGGCGTGTCGCTCTCGGAGTTCTTCGGCTCGGTCGAAGCGAAGGCCTTCGCCGACGCGAACCTGGCCAACCTCGACGCCGTCCGCGACCGGCTCGTCGAGGTCAACGACGCGACGTTCGATGGCATCGAGCGGCTGTACCAGAACCAGCGGCGGTCCGGGGCCCAGCTCTTCGCCGAACTCAAGGGCAAGCTCATCGTCGCGTTCTCGACGCTGGCCGAGAAGATCCTTCCCAAGGTCCTCGACGCCATGGACATGTTGGGCACGTGGATCGACGCCTGGATCGACGGCGGCGGCCTCGATCGGCTGTCCGAGAAGCTCGACACGGCCGGTGTGTTCATCATGGAGCACGTCGTTCCCGCGCTCATCTCCATGGGCAACTGGATCCAAGAAGAGGGCATCCCGGCGTTCATGCTGTTCGTCGGGTTCATCCGCGACGACGCCATCCCGACCTTGCAGTCGATGTGGGGCTGGTTCGCCCAGAACATCCTCCCGACCCTCATCGATCTCGGCGACTACTTCATCGACGAGCTCGTCCCCCGAATCCAGACGTTCATCGCTCAGGTCCGCGAGCACGCCCAGCCGACCATCGATGCCCTGTCCCGCTTCCTGAACGACCACCTCGTCCCGGCGTTCAACGAGGTCGTCGCCGTCATCCGCGACTCGGTCATCCCGTTCCTGATGGACATCGTCGACGCAATCAACGAGTACGTCGTCCCGTTCGTCCTCGAATACCTGATTCCGGCGTTCCTCGATTTCGTCGGCGCGCTGCTCGACGACGTCGTCCCTGCCGCAGCGGATCTCGTGTCGTTCATCATCGACAACATCATCCCGACCATCGAGTTCCTCGGTGAGAAGCTCGGCGACTTCATCATCTGGCTGGTCGATGACGCTGCACCAGCGGTCGGCGACTTCGGAACTGCCCTGTGGGGTGTGTTCCTCGGGTTCGGTGAGTTCGTGGGCGATGTCGTGAACAGCGTCATCGGGTTCATCGACGACATGCTCGACAAGATCGAAGGCGCCGGGCAGGCCATCCAGGACTTCGCCTCCCGGTTCCCCGGTGTCGGCTACATCCTCGACCAGGCCGGCTTCACTGGCGGCGACCCGAACGCCGGTCTGCCGGCACGGACCCCGACTGGATCGATCCTCGACAACGTGCCGGTCGGCTACCGGTCCGACAACGTCATCGACCTGCGCGGCCAGTCCGCCAAACGCACCTACAACATCACCGGTGTCGACGCCTTCGACGTGGTCACCCAGATCGAAGAGCGCGAGAACGACCTCGCTGCGACCGGATAGGGGCGATCATGCTGCACGACTATCTGACGTTCGGATACGCCAACTCCCAAACCGAGATCGCCAACTTCGATCGCGTCATGTCGTACGCGCCGCGGGTGACCGGGTCGCGGTGGAACAACCAGACTGCCCGCAACCAGGTGCTGTGGCCAGCGATGGCGGCCGGCATCAACGGCGGCCCGTACACCGACCCAGCGGCGGACGGCGCCCCCTGGTATCAGGCTGGCGTCGCCGAGTCCGAAGGCTTCGCCGGCTTCTTCGTCAAGAACATCCTCGGTGGGGGAGGGGCAACCCTGAGCCGCCCGGTGTACCGCGGCAGCTCTGGCGGAGCGTCGTTCGGGCCCGGCCGGCTCAACGGCCGCTCCCGCACATTCCAGGGGCTCCTCGTCGGCGCCGGCGAACTTCAGCTCGACTACGGGTTCGAGTGGATGTCGCAGATCCTGCTCGGCAAGTGCGTCCCGCCGGGCGTGGACACGTCGATGCGCTGGTTCTCCGGCCGCCCTCAGCATCGCGGCGTCGACTGTGGCCTTCCCGATCTCGCTGCCGGCGCGGTCGGCAACGAGTTCGCGTTCGTTCGGGAGGCGTACCATGTGCGGCTCACCGGCGCTCCGACGGTGGTGCGGTCGTGGGGCACGCAGGGCTGCCTCCAGTTCTATGAGGTCGAGTTCGAGATGACCTTCGGGTCTCCGTACGTGTTCGGCGGCTGCGCCAACATCGAAGTGGGCCTCGACATCACCACCGACCGGACCGCCGTGGTGCTGCCGTGCTGCGACGACGTCTCCGGGTTCACTCCGCCGTGCTGGGCCGACCCGTTCGACCCGTCCGACCTGACCGTCGGGAACTGCTGGTGCCAGCCGACCATCGTGTCTCGCCACGCCGTGCAGATCGACCCGATCGGTGATCGCCGGTTCGTGCCGACCATCGCCATCGAGAACGGGCCGGCCGAGCCGTCACGGAACATGCGCATCGCGTTCTACGAGCGGCGCCCCGGCGATGCCGCCTACGACACCGGCAACCCGGCCGTCTACAACGACCTGTACGAATGCCAGCGCAAGGTCGGCGTCATCGAAGTCCCGTACCTGCCCGAAGACGCCACCCTCCACGCGGACGGCCGAGTCGGTCGAGTGTGGATCGAGTTGGCTGACGGAACGGTCGTGAACCGGCAGGTCGCGCAGGGTGAGGGCGGCGCCCCGATGATCGTCCCGTCGTCCGACGGTTGCTCCTCGATGGTTGTCGTCATCGAAACCGACGCCCATCGGGTCGGCATCGACGGGCTCGCACTCCCGAACGGCACAGCCGCGGGCACCACCGCAACGATCCAGCGTTGCGACCAGTACGTGACCGCGGGCGGTATCTGATGGTCACTCGGCTCGGTGAGGGCCTGGACACGAGCGTCGAGATTCGGCCTCGTGGCGGTGGCCCTCCGATCGGCACATTCCACACCACCCCCGACACCAAGGGTTCGGTCGACATGATCGAGTCCGGCTACAGCCGCGGCAAGTTCTTCTTGCCCCATGACGGGCTGATCGCTCCCGACGGCTTCCGGGTCGGCAACTCGATCACCCGAGAGATCGCCGCCTGGCGGTACGAGGCCCGCGTCCTGTCGTTCGGCGGTGAGCTGGTCTGGGGGCCGCTCGTTGACGTGAAGCACGGCGTCGAAGGCGTCAGCATCGACTTCGGCGACTGGACCCACTGGTGGAAGCACCGCCGCGCCATGGCCACGAACCTGACCGGTGAAGCCACCGCCGTGTTCCAATCGATCCACGACACCTCGATGGCTGAGGACACGTCCCCGAACTTCGGGCTGGCCACCACCCCCGGCGACATCGAGGTCACCCGGTTCATCGACGGCGCCGACGGCCGAATGCTCGGCGATGTCCTGTCCGACTTCGCTCGAGCCGACTGCAACTGGGTGTCGCGTGGCCGAACCGTCTACGTCCGCTCCGCGTCGGACCGGTTGACCCCGTCGTTCTCGCTGTCTGACCGGGACTTCCTCGGTGAGGTCTTCGTGCACCACAAGGGCCGGGTCCAAGCGAACCGGGTCATCATGATCGGCAAGGGCGGCCTGACCGTCACCGTCGAGGACCCGGTGCTGATCGCCGCGGACGGCCTGCTCGAGAAGACGTTCGTGGAGCAGTCCATGGGCTCGGAATCTGAGCTGCTCGTCGCCGGCAAGCAGCGGCTCGCTCAGCTGCGCATCCCAGTGTTCATCGAGCTCCCGAAGAACGCGTCGCTGTCCCCCGATGCGGCCGTGTCGATCGGTCAGCTGACCCCGGGGAACGTGTGCACGGTGACGGTCGCGAATCAGCTGCGGCCGATCAAGCAGAACTTCCGGGTGGACCGGATCAAGTTCACGTTCAACGGGCGCATCCGCGTCACGTTCGCCCCGATCGCTGGAGAGTCCTGATGCTCGTAGAGAACGACCTCGTCGACAAGCTCGAACGGATGGAGCGTCAGTTGCGTGAGCACGAGCGGCGTCTCGCCAAGCTGCCATCGGACGAGTGGCGGGCGGTCGAGGTCGGTTCGGAGCTGCGAATCATCTACGTGCCGACCGGTCAGACCGGCCCGATGATCGGCCAACAGTGAGATACGGGAGAAACATGATGATGACCAGCCGGAAAGTAGGGTTCTGACATGCCTCTCGCACCCGTCGACAGCAACACATCCGTCCAGATGGGCAACCTGCAGGGCGGCCAGACCTACCAGGTCAACGAGCAGAACGCCTTCCCCGTCGACGCCACCGGCTGCGACACCGCCCTGCACTGTTCCCCCGACGGCGCGTGGGTCGAACCGCATGTCCGGCGGCCTCGAGGCGGCGACCGCAACCAGATCCTCGCCGACCCGACGTTCGGCGACACCGCCTACCGCGACACCCTGAACTTCACGAACCCTGATGGCTACGACAAGCACATCTTCGTGGTCGTCAACGCGATCATCGACAACTGCCAGACCGGCCTCGGCGGATCAACCCATCACCTGCGCATCTCGCGCAACGACAAGCTGATCAAGACCCGCAAGAAGGACATCCCCTACAACGCTGGAGCGACCGCGCTCGTCCCGTCGATCATCTGCGCCACCGCCCTGATCCCGATCCCGGCCGGCGCCGGCATGGGCACCCCCGAAGCGCCCCCGGCCATCGATGTCACCGTCGACCACTGGTACTCGACCCGGCCCGCAGCGGCCGCGAACTACGGCCGGAACCGGCTGTATTGGAGCTGGGTGATCGCATGAGCTGTGAACAGCAGCCCTCATCGGGCGACTGCGCCGACGTGTCGATCGACTACGCGGTCACCCCGCCGCGCTACTCCGTCGAGCTCGACGTGCTCGGCCAGAACGGCAACCGCGAAGGCGAGCCATCGACGCTGCTGTACGGGGCCGGGTTGATCCGCGCCGAAGACGGCTTGCGCGCCCCCGAAGCCCGACCGGCGTCGGTGCCGATCGAGGTTTTCCAGGAAGGCCAGGGGTCCGGTCTGCCGGTCGTGAACCGCACCGATCCCGAGGACGCATTGGAAGTCTCGTTCGAGGTGTGCAACCCGTCGTGCGCGCATTCGATGCTCGGCATGGCGGTCGCGACCCTGACGTTCAACTACCGGCTCGAGTTCGAAGGGCTCGCCGTGCTCCTCGTCGCGTACGCCCTGAACCTCGACAACCACGAAGGCATCTACCTGCCGTTGCCGATGCGCTACGAGGCCGCCGGCGAAATCACGACCGCCGGCATCTCGGTGGGCATGCCGTTGGCGCCCCGCGACCCGATCGCTCCGGGCGAATGCTGGGCGGACACCGTCCGGTGGCAGGTGTACGGCTCGACCGACACGCCGACCGTCGAGATCTTCGACTGGACCGCTGAAATCGAAGGGATGTTGTACTGATGGGCGCTCGTTCATGGTGCTGGGGAACCTTCGTCGCTGGGGTCAACGCTGGCCTGGAGATCCTGTCGAATCTGGCGGCCCGGTTCATCTTTGGTGAGCCCGCCCAGTCGTGGCCGTTCGGCGACTGGTTCGACCCGAACGGCACCGACCCGAACACCGGCGTGTGGAACAACCAGATGGGTGTGCAGAACGGGCCGTTCTCGTTCGGCGTGTGGGTCCGCGGTCTGCCGCCGGCGCCGGTGGCTCGCAGTGCCCGCAACCAGGCCAACGGTGGCGCCCTGTCGATCGCGACGTGGACGGGTGGCGGCACTGGGCAGGTGACGGTGGCGGTCGGTTCGGCTGCGACGTGGCAGCGCACCGACATCGTGGGTGGTCCGACCACGGATCAGTTGAACCCGGCGAACAGCGGTGTGGTCACGTTCACGTCCCAGAACAACAACGAGCGCTGGTTCGTGCCCCTGATGCTGACCGCGACCGAGGTGCGGGCACCCGGCGACGTTCTCACCTCGACGGCGACGACCAACAGTTTCGGCCAGGCCAAGACGCATCTGTACGGAGGGAACTGGTGAAGCGCTACCTGATCGTCAACGACGTCGGCATCGCTTCGGTGATGACCACGAACAGCGACACGCCACCTCAGTTCGGGGACGGCGAGTTCACCATCGAGATCGTCGAGATCGATGAGGAAGAAGCAATGCAGGTCGAAGAAGAGCAGGCGACGTTCCTCGCCGCAGCTCTGGATCCTGCGCAAGACCTGCCCAAGCGGGCACGACACAAGAGGAGGCGCCGCCGTGGCGAAAAAGAAGACTGAGGACGAGATCCCGATGACCGAGGTCGAGGCCCTGACCGGGTTCAACGGCTTCCAGCGGGGCACGACGCGCATCATCCCGACCGAGCTGGCCGACGTGTGGATCAAGGCCGGCCTCGTGGCTGTCGTTGGCTCTCCCGACGATCCGATCGACCCGTCCACCGTTGAGCCTCCCGAAGCGCCCACAGGCGCTCCTGAGGGCGCTCAGGACACGCCCCCTGAGGACTGATCGCATGGCTTGAACGTCCACCATCGACATGACCTCAGGTACTGGGGTCTCTCAACCCATGCAACAGGCGAAGCGCTACGAGTTCTATGCCAAGGCCCCGGACAACCGGGAGTTCGGGCCCTTCCCGTCCGCTCAGGCGGTGCGGGATTTCATCGCGCAGGGACGGACCGGTTGGATCCTCACGTCGTACTGCGTCACGCCCTGAGAAGCGACCCCCGAACGCGGGAATTGGAGGACCATCCTTGCGCGTTGATCAGTGTGTGAACACCCTTCTTCAAACCCGCATCGCCCGATGGGGGGATTTCCCCCAATCGCCGATACCGTGTGCGCCCAGTATGTGGACGGATGTACCGGCGGAATCTTGTGTTGACCAGTTGCTCAACCGACTACATCTCCTTGGTGGGTCCGTGCAATACTCGGGTACTGCCGGTCGATACGTCCTGTGGTGTCCGAAGTGGGATGAGTTCCGGTACCTCAACGTTCAGACCGCACTTGCCGATGGATGCGAGAGCATCGGCCATCGGATCCGTAGTATGAAGGCCCTGGAAGGAGTGATCTGAAATGGCACACACGAAGCAGAGAAGCACCAGCACGCGAATCCGTTTCCAATGTCAGCTGAAAATTTCTGGCCTCGGCGCCGAGACGGAGGACGTGAACGCTCTGGTGTTCGCGATGTCGGAGTCCCTCGAGCTCTCCGGCGCGGCCAAGATCGAAATCGACGGTTCGCTTCAGGACGACTGCTTCCTGACGGTCAGCTTCGTCGTGAGCACCCCAGACGATCTGCATGAACCAAGCGTGTTCGTAGCTGACCCCGGCCTGTGGGGTCTGGCGATCACGATTGGTGCACTTCGAGCGGGTCAGGTGTCTGCGCCGGGATGGCCGGACGGCACTGCGATCGACAACGCGATTGCGCAGGCACAGATTTGGTCGTTCAACACGACCGAGGCCGAAGAGCGGCCTCTTGCTGGCGCGTAGTCGTCAGCAGTCGACAGTCTCGCGATCGCGGAACTCCCGAAGCACGGCGAGCTGTGTTGGCACGTTCTCCGAGATGCTGGCATCCGTAGTTTTCGTCACCCGATTCGTCCATGCCTGAAACGAGCGCCATCGGTTCCGGATCGGTGACAGGAAACTCGGGTTGACCCTGTCGACCAGGAATCGTCGGAACGCCTTGGTGGTCTTGTCCAGCTCGGATCTCGTGGCGTCGTCGCCGCCGGCCTCGATCGCCTTCTGCGCAGCGCTGGCGTAGCGCTTGTAGAAGACTCGGTCCGTGTACGGCAGGCCGAGCAACAGCGACTCGAGCTCCAGCCGGACATGCACATCCGGCTGGTTCGAGCCTTCCTCCAACATCGCGAGGTGTTCCGCCGCCATCACGGGAAAAAGTTCGGTTCGAATCCGGTCACGCGCGACATGTCGACCACGTGCGACGGCACCGAGGAAGGTGCCGCCTGCGCCGCCGGACACAAGCGACGCGATGGCGATGAGCACATCGAGAAACGACAAGCTCGTATCCAAGTTCATGCCCAACCATAGGTCCTGAAGCGGCTTCGTCGCCAGAGTGCGATCGTCGCTGCACCGACAGAAGCGACGAAACCGGCCAAGACTCGGGTGGTTAGCGCGACGTATGCGACCTGAACACTTTGATACTGTCACACTATTCTGATACGGTGATTGGCACCTACAGAAAGGACCATCATGACCATCACCGAACCATCTGGAGAGCTTCGCGACGAAGCTCTCGACGCCCTCCGAGGCGGTGAATTCGACGAGATCGTCCCGGCCAAACTCCAGGACGAGGAGTACATCAGTCGCCTCATGTGGGCCCTGACTCACCTGGAGCGCGAGCAGGCCCGCATCAACGCCCTGTGCGACTCCGACCGGGCCCGACTGGCCGAGCAACACGCCTCCGAAATGGCCGTGCTCGAAGACCGGCGCTCCGACATGCTCGCCGGCGTCACCCCTCGCATCGAGGACATGACCAAGGTCGTCACCGACTGGCACCGAGCGGTCTACACCGACTCCGAAGACCGAGGCGAAAAGAAGCAGCCGACGACGAAGGCCTTCCCGGCCGGAGCGCTGAAGTCTCGGGCCGGGTCCACCAAGGTGAACATCACCGACATGGACACCCTGGTCGCCTGGTGCAAGACCAACGGCCACGACGACATCATCAAGGTCAAGGAGACGGTCGGCGCCCGCGAGATGAAGGACCGCTTCTACGACGCCCACACCGAACGGTTCGTGGCCGCCGACGGCGACATCATCCCCGGCATCTCCGCCGAGGTCTCCGACCGCAGCTTCTCCGTCGCTCTGGGCGGTGGCTCATGAGCACCGTCGAGACCCCGATCGATGACGCCGAGGTCGTCGAGTCCGACGAAACGCCCACGGCCGAGGACACACCGGTCGTTGCGGCGACCCGACCCGAACCCGAAACGGTCGACTCGCTCCCCGCTGTCGTCACCGACGCTCAGGCGCTCGCCGTCCAACCCAACGCATCAGCGGGAATCGTCAAGTACGAACGAGAACAGATCGACCTGATCAAACGGACCATCGCCCCGGACGCCACCGACGACGAGCTCGAACTGTTCGTGACCCAGTGCGAGCGCACCGGCCTCGATCCGTTTGCCCGCCAGATCTATTGGACGAAGTATCGGGGCAAGGTCACCATCATGACCAGCATCGACGGTCTGCGGCTCATCGCCGAGCGGACCGGCCAGTACCAGGGTCGAGTCTCGACCGAGTGGTGCGGCTCGGACGGTGTCTGGAAGGACGTGTGGCTCGAGGACAGCTACCCGGCCGCGTGTCGGGTGGCGGTCATGCGCGCCGGCAACGCGACGCCGACGGTCGCCGTCGCCCTGTGGAAGGAATTCGCGGCCCTCAACAAGGACACATGGAAGTCGATGCCGACCCACATGCTGGCCAAGGTCGCCGAGTCCCACGCTCTCCGCGCGTCGTTCCCGAACGAGATGGGTGGCCTCTACACCTCCGACGAAATGGACCAGGCCGACAAGCAGGCCCGAGCCGAACGCAACCGGAACACGTCGGACTCCCGGTTCAAGAAGGCCCCGCCGAAGATGGCGGTCGAGGCGCTCGAACTGTTCGACAAGCTCCCCGAAGAACGGCAGGAAGCCTGCAAGGGCTGGTGGGCCGGGTTCGCCGACGCCGACGGCAACAACCTCGGCTACACGGTCGACATGGACTGCCTCTCGAAGGTGCATCCGCAGGCGCTCGAGCAGCTCCTCGCCGCGCTCCGCAAGGCCCTCCCGAACGAGGTCGACACCTCGACGACGCTGATCCCCAGGGAGAAGCAGGAGAAGGCCCCGGCCGCAGCGAACCGGGCGACGCTCTACGAGGAGTGCGCTGAGCGGCTCCGACGTCTCCCCGAAGGCGAACGCGAGCAATTTGACTCTTGGTGCCACGCACAGGGCATCGCCCCGTTCTCGAAGCGGCTGGGACGCGACGACTTGTGGGCCATCGCCGAACACCTCCGAGGAGACTCGGAGCCCTTCGAGGTAGACGATCCGGCCAAGCCGACGGAGGAGGCTGATGAGGCCGATTCTGATTCCTGAAGGCTCCGTCTTCGGGCATCTCACCGTCACCGGAGAGGCTCCGCGCCGGCTTGAGGGCCGCAACCGCAGGCCCCGCCGCTACATGGTCTGCGACTGCGATTGCGGAACCACGGGTCACGAAGTGGCACTCGGAAGCCTCCGGCGGGGCCAGGTGCGTTCATGTGGGTGCCGGAAGGGCGAGGGCGCAGGGCCCCCGGTGTCTCACGGCGAGTCGTACACCCGCCTCTACCGCGTCTGGGTTTCGATGAAGTCCCGGTGCACCAACGATCGCGACGACTCATGGCCCCGCTACGGCGGCCGCGGGATCACGATCGACCCGGAGTGGATCCGGTACGAGGTCTTCCGCGACTGGGCCCGAGCCAACGGCTACATCGACCAGCCAGAGGGCACCCCTCGACCTGACCTGCTCGCCCTCGATCGCATCGACCCCGACGGCAACTACACACCCTCGAACTGCCAGTGGATTCCCATGAGCGAGAACTCCCGGAAGATGCCCCGGGACAACCGCCGACGCTGGGTCCAGTGGACCCTCGACCAGCTCGAAGCTGGCCTCGACCCCCTCGAAGAACTCGATCGTCTCCACGACGGTCACGACCTCATCCAGATCGATCAGGGGCCACCCCCCAAGATCGTCTGACCAACAGAAAGGACCTTCGCCATGGCGATGGACAACACAACCGCCTTCGTAGGCAACCTCACCCGAGATCCCGAACTTCGCTACACCGGTGGAGGGAAGGCACTCGCCCGGTTCTCGATCGCCGTGAACCAGAAGGGGTTCAACGGGGCGGAGGACAAGACGCACTTCATCGATTGCACGGCGTTCGGCACCCTCGCTGAGGGGCTCGCCGACTCGTGCCGCAAGGGTGACCGAGTGGCCGTCCAGGGCACCTTGGAGTACGCGACATGGGAAACGGAGCAGGGCGAGAAGCGCTCGAAACTGGCAGTGCTGGCCAACGATGTGGCGGTGTCGCTGCGATTCGCGACCGCCACCATCGCCAAGCAGCAGGACGGCGGCGGAGCTCGAGCTGCGGCCCCGGCTCCGGCAGCGCCAGCAGCTCAGGCAGCCGACCCGGGTGAGGCCCCGTTCTGATGGGCCTCCAAACCGCAGTTCAGAACATGTCCGATGAGGACCTGTTCTCGACGGCGATCATCTGGATCAGCGGCGACCCGTGCCCGAATTTCGAGGAGGCCATCGGTGGTGTCCTCGAGTACATGAAGGCCCGAGCCGACGCCGCCGGCCAACCGGACTCGCTGATACCGCTGCTCGTCGTGGCGCCGAACCCGATGGAATCCTTGGGCGAGGAGGACGGCCGGCAGCTGTACGAGGCGCTGAAGGCCCGGTACGAGGGAGGTTCGTGATGGACGAGACGCTGGCGTCGGCGATGACGCTCACGCTCTCCGAGGAGGTCGTCGACGAACGAGTCCGGCAGGACGCCAAGTGGGGGACCAGCTTCGAAGGCCGGGACCCGAACACCTGGCTGGCGATCCTCATGGAGGAGGTCGGCGAAGCGGCAGCCGAGATCGACCCGGACAAGCTGATCGTCGAACTGATCCAGGTCGCCGCGGTCGCGCTGTCGTGGGCTGAGCATGTGCCGACCCAAGGCCGGACGAACCAGTTCCCGGAGGGTCCGACGTTGCGGCTGGACACGATGCTGCTCGGCGATCGGGCCCGAGACATCCTTCAGGCAGGCGGCATCGACTGATGGGCAAGAGGGGCAAGAACAAGCCGCGCACTCGCATCGTCAACGAGCGGGTGTCGAACCCGGCCGATCCGCCGAACCGGTTTCACTACGACGTCCGGGAAAGTTGCTCCCACGGTGTTACTCGCTGGCGCCGATGTGCGGAGTGCCGGATCGAGGAGATGAACCGCAAGCCGTCGATGCGGTACTGGCCGAAGCGCCGCCGGATGCACTGAGCGCCCCCGGCGCGAATCGAACGCACGACCTACCGCTTAGGAGGCGGTTGCTCTATCCAACTGAGCTACGAGGGCAGACCGCCCATCGTACGCCGCCAATGCACACGACATCGACCACCCAGTAGGGTGGGATGACGCGAAGCCCCCGCCGGTTCTGAGAGTTGGTCCTTTCTGTCCGGTGGGGGCTTCTGCGCGCCTGGTCGACGCCGGTGTGTTTGGAGTTCCTTGACTTCGGGTGGCCGATGGTCGATGATCGTGCCGGGTTGGACGGGTTTTTCGGTGCAATATTGCCTGGGAGATAAAATGAGGCGAGTAGTAATGGCGGTGGCCTTGACCTGTGGGTTCTTGGCTTCAATATTTGCGTCCGCAGCTGGTGGAACTGAGGAGGTGTCGGTCGAGATAAGCTCGTATGCGGCAGACTATGACGTTTCGCTTGATGAAGCCGAGCGACGCTTGGACAGGATCGACGCACTCAAGCGAAAGGTCAACCGAATTCGTGGACTGGAGGAAAGCCGCCTTGCTGGTTGGGGTATCGTCCATGAGCCAAACTTTGGTGGCTGGGTCTACTTGGTTGGAGATGAGCCGGCGACGAAGAAGACCCAACGTATCGCCCGCAACGACGACGAGATCATTGTCGAACTGGGCGCGACTCACCGGTTCGATCAGCTTGCTGCCGTTCTTGAGAACTTTGATAATGCGAACCACGGGCTAAGCGAGACTGTGCTGGCATCGGTCTCGTCCCTGGATATCAACATGCGGAACAATACGATCGAAGTTGGTCTCGACTCGGCTTCGGCTGTGCAACTCATGTCGGAAGGTGTCCTTATCGAGCCAGTCCAAGCGATCGCCGCCGCTCGGGCGTTGCCCGGTGAGCCAGCGGACCAGATGCTCGAGGTGGAAGCACTTCGCGCCACCGACATGGATATGGACGTCGCTCCGACTCTTGCTCCGGTCGTGGTTGAATTCGTTGAACGACCGATGATGTCTGAGATGAGGACGTATCACGGTGGTGCTCACATCTCCGTCGTCGGTGGTCGGAGATGCACGGCCGGATTTGCTGCCACGAAGGGAGCCAAAAGTGGCATGCTGACCGCAGCACATTGTGATCAAAACGGCGGCGACCGCCAGCTGGAACGCCACTACAACCGTGCGCGAGCTACGCCGTTGGGGGCATCGGCCTTGATCAACAACGCTCCCAACTCCGACTCGATCTATGGATACTACGGCGATGTAGTGCTCTACACCCTTGCTGGTGCGGACAACGGTTTCTCAGATGATTTTCACGTTCAACGGGAGAAGCGGAAGGATCTTGCTCGTATCGTCGCCAGAACCGACATGTTTGGCGATCGGGTGTGTCATTTCGGCGTTAACACTGGCAAGAGCTGTGGAACTGTGGAGAGCATTACTCATGCTCCCCGGCTCGCAATTTGCGGTGCCAGTGGCGTCTGTCTTCCTGTGTGGGTGCGCGTCGAAGGAGCTACGTTGATTGCATGTGGTGGAGACAGTGGAGGTCCAGTACACAACGACCGAGACGGATACGGCATTGTTACCGGAGGGGGAACGTTCCCGGTGTATAATGGCGAATGCAGCCAGCGGAACACGGCATACATGGCGGTCTACCCACTGTCAGAGATCGAGAGCCGTCTTGGAGTCTCGGTAAGGACCTCCTGAGCAGTATGCGCTTCTCCCCGTTGGCGCTGATGGTTGTGTCCATGCTGCTCGCTGGTTGTACAAGTAGCACGGAGTCCGAACCAGAGCAGGCCGTCGAGCGAGTCGAACCGGAGTTCGATGCTCGTGAGCTCGTGAACTCAAGATGGGAGGCGGTGTCGACCGAAGGCTTCGGCGCGGATGCGCCGAAGCCAGGTGGGTTCTTCCGTTTCGGCGCTGAAGTCGGCGGAGTGGTCGGGCTGATCTACGACATCGGTTGTCCAACTGATGGCACGATGCGGGTCGTCTTGGACAAGCGGGGGTTCATGACCGGATCGTCGACTGAGATAGTCCTCGAAGACTGTCAGCGCGAGCCTCCTACGGCCCTAAACCAGCTACTTCGCGCCGATTCAAGAGTCGAGGTAGCGGTCGATTCGAACGGGGTTCTCCGTCTCTCTGGCGGCGAGTTTGCAGTGTTTGCAACACGAGTTGGATAGGGAACTTCTGGGTTCCGCGGCTTTGGTACGTGGAACCCAGAAGCACCCCTCAGGCGTTCAGATCGCCGCCATCGCCGCAGCCTTCCGGGCGAACGACGCATCGGTCTCCCGGTAGTAGCGGTGCAGCATCTCCACCGAGGACCAGCCCATGATGGCCATGATCTCCGGATCCGACAGCTGACCGGACTCCACGAGCCTCGACGCGACGAGCCGACGGATCTGATGCCAGCCCGGCACGTGCGACCGGCCACCGAGCGGCACGTACCGAGAAATCTTCCGTCCGGTCTCCGGGCACCGCTGCAACCTCTCGCAATGCCCCACACGGGCTCCCAGAGCCTTCAGGCGCGTCCCATCGGTCGTTGGGGCCTCCACACCCCCATCGGGCCCGGGAAACACGTAGGCAGACCTAGGAGGCTGCTTCTGATCGATCCGGTAGTACATGAGCTCGTGGAACAGATCGGGCGCGATCGGAATGCGCCGTGCACCGGCCTCTGACTTCGCAGCTTCTTCGCCGCCGATGCCCTCCGTCACCCAGACGCCATCCGAGTTCTTCCGGGCCGCCCGCTCGACGTGGATCGTGCCTTCCTCGATGTCTCCCCAGCGCAGAGCAACCAGCTCACCGAGCCGGACTCCCGTACCCCGGACGACTCGCAGCATCATCTCCATGCGCCGGTCCTTGCTTGCCTGCGCCTCCTCGACCAGATCAGCGAAATCGGGCAGCGTCATCGCCGGGGGCTCATCGGCGCGCATGTCTCGGTTCAGGTAGTAGGCGCCATCCACCGCATCACAGACGTTCCCGCGCACCTCCCCTTCCCGCTGCGCCTGCTTGATCCCCCGACTGATGATCCCGAGAATCTTCTTCTTCGTCGAGTTCGATGCCGGCCCTCTCGGGGTCACCAGGTCGCGCAGATGCGACTCGACCTGCTTCGTGGTCACGTGATCCACCGGCAGACGCCCAAGCTCGGTTCCCTCGATGTAGGTCTCGAGAGCAGCCGTCACCGTCCGCCGTGAGTTGTCCTTCATCGCCCGGGCATCAATATCGGTCCGGCACCACTGAGCGAGCGTGGAAGCCGTGGACACCTCGCCGCCGGCAATCGCGCGCTGAACGAGCTCGGGCAGAGCGACCGTGTCGATCCAATCCCGCAGCTTCGACTGAGCATCGAGCTTCCCCTCAGCACGCACGCTCTGCTGAAACGTGTACTGCTCGCCCGAGCGGGCGCGCAGCCTGACTCGGAGCACCCAACCACTGGACGACTCGTACACCTCGCCTTGCGCCGTGCCGACGCGCTCGAAGTACATCCCCGCACGGTCTCGGTTCTCTGCGATGCGATCCATGACTTTGCAGGGTAGAAAGTATGGAGATGCGAATCAAGCTGACCGATTCTGACTATTCTTGCAACGAATCGACACCATCATGATCCGTTAGACGGATTTCCAGGGTCGCATGTCGAATCTGTGGCTAGCCAGAATCACTGATTTCTCAATGGTTCAGATACTCAGGCCGGATCGCACCGATAGCTCCCTTGCATTAGGAAACCGACGCTCTATCCCCTGAGCTACGGGGGCTGAACCACGAGGATACCGGCCTGCTCTGCGTGGAACGCTCCGGTCGGGTGGACGATCGGCGCTGCGGCGGCAACGCTGCGGCGACGGCCTGGCTTCGCTCCCTCGCCCGCGAGATGCACGAGCGCTGCGGCGGCCCTGGGGTCGGGTTCGTCGGAATGTGCTTCACCGGCGGTTTCGGCATGGCCATGCTCCTCGACCACGCGGTCGTCGCTCCGGTGCTCAGCCAGCCATCGCTGCCGTTCGGGCTCGGCGCCGACCGCAAAGCGAGCGTCGGCCTGAACGACCAGGAGCTCGCCCGAGCTGCGGCCCGAGCCGCCGATGGTTGCCCAGTGATGGGGCTGCGGTTCACCGGCGACTCTCTGGTGCCCGATGAACGCTTCGCCACGCTGCGCGATGCGCTCGGCGACAACTTCATCGGTGTCGAGATCACGTCACCCGACCCGGCGCACGGCATCGGCAAGCAGGCCCACAGCGTGCTGACCGAGGAGCGTTCGGCCGAAGACGGGCACCCGACGAAGGACGCCTTTGATCAGGCCGTTGCGTTCCTTCGAACACGCCTGAAGTAGCTGCCGCGTTCGGCGTTTCGTCCTTGAGGAATTCTACCCAATGGACGTCGTTGCCAATCGGCGTTGGCGAGCCGGCTTCGTCCTCATTTCATCGGCCCATCGCTCGCCGAGACGGGTCGAATTGCGATCGATTGTCGCGTTCCCGTTCAACGGTATGGGCGTTCTCTCGCGCTCGGTCAGCGGACGCACGCGACGGCGGTCGATCGGTGTCATGGATGCCATAGACCGGAGCGGACGTCGCCTGCCGCATTGATGCGTCAGCAGATTTCAGTTGTTTGGCTCGCAATCGGCCGCCTAAGGTCGGTCCCCAGGTGGAAGGCGGTCGGAGCGGTCAATGGACATACGGGTGGGCGTGGTCGGATGTGGCTACTGGGGTGCGAAGCACGTGCGCGTGCTCGCGTCCATGGGAGAAGTGGGTGAACTCGTCGTCATCGATTCACGGCGAGACATCCGAGAAAGAGTGATGCAAGAGCATGCCGTCTCGGTTGGTTTCGACCGGCTGGGGGACGGTTTGGATGCGGTCGATGCGGTGGTCATTGCAACGCCGCCAGAGTCGCATGCCGAGCTGGCGGCCGAGGCGCTCGAGGCGGGTAAACACTGCTTGGTCGAGAAGCCGCTTGCCACCAGCTCCGTGGATGCGCAGCGTTTGTACGAGCTCGCCGAAGAACGACGGCTCACGCTCGCCGTCGGCCACACGTTTGCGTATGACAGTGCCGTCTGGAAGATGCGCGAGCTGGTCGACTCTGGCCGGCTCGGCCAACTCCACTTCATGGATTCGTCGCGACTCAACCTCGGTCTGTATCGGCACGACGTGAACGTGTTGTGGGATCTCGCCGTCCATGACATCTCGATCGCCGTCACCGTTCTCGACGACGTGCCCGACGCGGTCAGCGCTTGGGGAGCTCGTCACACCCAGCCGTTCGCGGAAGACGTCGCTTCACTTCGAATGAGTTTCGAGCGGCGAGGCATGGATGCCACGGTGCGCAGCAGCTGGCTCGACCCGGTCAAGGTTCGTCGAACCACCCTCGTCGGTTCGGAACGGATGGTCGTGTACGACGACCTCGCCGATGAGCGCATCCGGATCTACGACCGGGGACGAGAGACCCGAGTGCATCCTGTCGGCTCGTCGATGGACGTCGAATACCGGCACGGCGACACGATCGCTCCCGCGCTCGCCGACCACGAGCCGTTGCGAGCAGAGCTGGAGGACTTCGTTCGCAGCGCGCTGACCGGCGTGCGTCCGATCGTCGACGGCTGGGACGGCCTGGTCGTCGTTCGGGTACTCGAAGCGGCAGACAGATCGTGTCAGGAAGGCGGTGTGCTCGTCCCGACCGAGCTTCCCGCCCGCAGCGGTTCGATCGCTGCGTCGGCGTGAGGGGCTCGACATGACGCTCTCGCTCCACCCGCCGGAAACTCCGAGGTCCTCGCGTCCGGTGGCGTTTCTGGATCTGGCTGCACTCCACGACCCGCTTCGGGCCGAGTTGGACGATGCCTGGCGCTCTGCACTAACCACGTCGTCGTTCATCGGAAGAGTCGAACGATTTGAGGACCGCTGGGCCGAGTTCTGTGGCGTCGATCATGCGATCGGCGTCGGGAACGGCACGGACGCGCTCGAACTCGTACTGGCCGCTCTCCGTATCGGTCCCGGTGACGAAGTGATCATCCCGGCGAACACGTTCGTGGCGACGGCGGAGGCGGTTGCGAACGTCGGAGCGCAGCCCACGTTCGTCGACGTCGACCCGGACACGTTGCTGGTCGGCGCCGAACAGATCGCAGCCGCGGTCACGCCGCGAACCGCTGCGGTGATCGTGGTGCACCTCTACGGCCAGATCCCCGACATGGACGCGATCATGGCCACCGCCGCCGCGGCCGGAATTGCAGTGGTCGAGGACGCAGCCCAAGCCCATGGCGCCGAGTTCCGAGGGCGACGCGCCGGTTCGTTCGGCAACGCTTCGACGTTCAGCTTCTACCCCGGGAAGAACCTCGGGGCACTCGGTGACGGCGGCGCGGTCGTGACCAACGACCCGGCGCTTGCCCGGTGCGTGCGAACGATGGCGAACCACGGCCGGGCCGATCATCATCTGCACACGATCGTGGGGCGGAACAGTCGTCTCGACTCCCTCCAAGCGCAGTTCCTCGACATCAAGCTGCCACACCTGGATGCATGGAATGCTGCTCGCAAACGGGTGCATGCGCAGTATTCCGAAGCGTTCGACGGGAGCTCGGTCCAGATGGTCGGAACGGTCCCCGGCAGCCAGTCGGTGCATCACCTCGAGGTCGTCCGCGTGGATGATCGCGACGGTTTGCGTCGGTACTTGGCGGAGTGCGGCATCGAGTCGGGGATCCACTACGCCACGCCGTGTCATCTGCAACCGGCCTTCGAGGGGACCTCGTCGGTCACCCTTCCGGTCGCGGAGGAGGCTGCGAGGCGACAGTTGTCGATTCCGATGCACCCCACGATGCGCGATCACGATGTCGAGGCGGTGGTGACCGCCGTGCTGGAACACACCGAGCGGGAGGCGAACACATGAGCACATTCGAGCTCGAAGAGGAGCAGCGGCCATCGGTCTCGAAACCCGATGCCGACGTCGACCTCAGAGCGGACACCGACGACATCGAGGTGCTCGATGGCGACAGGTCTCCGGCGGTCGACGATCCACCGACGTCGGAGACGTGGCATCGTCCGCTCAGTTCCGAACAGATGTCGGTACCGGAGTTGGGCCGGATATTGACCGCGATGGCCGTCGTGGTCTGCATCGGGGCGCTGATCGGTGCGGTGCTCGGCAACTCGCGCGATCGTGACGCAGTCGCTCGCACCGAGTTCGTCTACACCCTCGACGAGTCGCTCCCGGATGCGTTCCTGCGGGAGGACCGTCGGATCCTGACGCAGGTCGTCACGCTGGAGAGCGATGCCGTGCTGAGTCCGGTGGCGGACGAATTCGGGATGTCGCCCCGGGAACTTCGCTCCGCCGTGAACGTGTCGATCGTGGAGTTGAGCGAGGTGATCCGGCTCGAGGTTGCCGATGCCGATCTGGGCCGAGCGATTGCGCTCACCGAACGCATCGTCGACGAGTATCTCCGGTTGAGCGCCGACGCGCTGCCCGTGGACTCGGACGGATTGGACGATCGGGCGGCTGCCCTCAACGCCGAGCTCGCCGAACTCGAGGTCGTTGCCGACCAGCGGACGGAGGTGCAGCTCGAGGACGTCGCGCTCGCAGCGCGAGAGCAGACCGTCGCGGATCAGGTCGACCGTCTGGACGAACGAATTCGGGAACTGGACCGACAGAGCTCGGATCCCGATCTGCCGTTGTCCATTCGTGTCGGCGCAGCGGAGGAACGCGAGAGCGAAGCGGCGGCTCGAGACGATCTCATCGCGGAGCTCGAGGGGGTCCGCGTCCGGCGCGGCGAGATCGAGATCGGACTTGCTCGCCCCGACGCAACGCTTCGCCGGATCGAGACGGTGCGGACGTCGCTCGAGGCAGTCGAACGCGAACAGGCCGAACGAGCACTGCGGGGAGCGACCGCAGCTCCCATCCGCATCCTGATGCCGCCGGCGGAGCGAATCGATCCCCCGCTGGACCCAGCCATCCAATGGGCGGCGGCCGGTGCGCTCATTGCGCTGATTCCGGCGCTCCTGGTGGGGCGGATCGTGCGGCGTCGCCAGATCCAGCTTCGTCGAACGAGCTGATCCCCGTGGGGTCGGGGTCGAGTACGGGCGAGCGGCCGTCGGTCGTGTCGTCATCGGCGGTCCTCGCCGTCGGGACTGCGTCGAGTCGTCTGTCCGGACTGGTGCGGGTCGTCGTCTCGGCCGCGGTGCTCGGACCGACACTCGTCGGCGACCTGTTCGTCGCGGTCAATGCGTTGCCGGCGACACTCTTCATGATCGTCGCGGGTTCGGCGATCAGCTCGATTCTCGTCCCGCCGTTGGTACGGGCCGAGGATCGTGGGGAGCACGAACGGGCCGATCGGCTCCGGGCGAACGCGTTGGGTCTCTGCGTGGCGGGCTTGGCAATCGTCGGCGTCGGGGCAGTTCTCTTCGTGCCGGTGCTCGCCGACCTGTTCACGAGCGGTTACGACTCCGAGGTCGGGCCCGAAGCTCGACGCATCGCTGCCATCCTTCTCCTCGGCATCATCCCCCAAACCGTCGTCTACGGGGCGATCAGTGTGCTGGTGGCCATTCAACATTCCCGATCGAAGTTCCTCCTTCCGTCGATGGCGTCGATCCTCGAGAACCTGGGGGTGATCGGCACGGTGGTCGTGGTGGGTCTCAACTCCGACGTGACTTCTCCGAGCACCGCCACACTGCTCTGGCTCGTCGGGGGCTCGTGGATTGCAGTGCTCGCCCATCTGCTGATCCAGTACATCGGCGCCCGTCGAGCCGTCGGCCGAATCCGGCTCGGCTTCGAGGTTCGCGATGACGACGTCCGATCGTTGGTGGCACCGATCCGCGAGTCGCTCGGGTGGTCGACGGTCGTGTCGGCGCAGAGTCTTCTGCTGGTGGTCGCCGCAACATTCGCCGGCGTCGGTGGTGTGCAGAGCTTCGAGATCGCCTATCTCGGCTACCACCTCCCGACGGCGTTGGCCGGCCGGCCTGTCGCCGCCGCTGCGCTTCCCGCCCTCGCTCGTCAGCCCTCGCGGTCGCCGGGGCAGGTGCGGCGGTACCAGGCCGCGCTCGCGTTGGCGGGGTGGGTGGCCATACCCGCTGGGGCCGCGATGGTCTCCCTGCATTCGGAATTGGCGGCCCTGATCGCCGTCGGCCGCTTCGACGACCCTGGCGCCGTCGAGATGCTCGGGCTGGCGATTCTCGGACTCGGTGTTGGTGCTGCGTGCAATGCGCTGTTCGAGGTGGTGCGGCAGTCGTCGATGGCAGCCGAGCACCTGGCCGGCATCCGCCGATCGTCGGTCGTTCGAGCCGTGTGCACGGCGGTGGGTCTGCCGATCGTCGTTGCGTCCATGGAGGGGCCGATGCTCCTGCTCGGTCTGGGTCTTGTCGTCAGTGTCGGCGACCTCGTGGCGACTGGCGTCGCCCACTCCTCGCTGGTCGATTCGTCGGCGACAACCCTGTTGCGTCGCAGCGCGGCCGCTGTGGTCGTCGCCGCCGGAGCGGCGGGTGCGCTGGTCGTCGGGGTGCGCGGCGCATCGAACATCGGCGGCGCCGCTGCGTCCACGCCGGCCCTGGCCGGCCTCTTCGTCGTGATCTTCCTGTCCACTTCGTGGGTGACGTCTCGCTTCGGTCGAGACTGGCGCGACATCGTCGCCGAACTCGGAGAGGGCGCCGACGCATGATCGGTGTCCGAGGGCCCGCCATGTTGATCGTCGCCTATGTCGTCGTCGTGCCCCTGGTTGCAGGAATTCCCCGGGGTCGACCAGTGCCACTGCTTCGGGTGTCCGAATTGGTGTTGCTGGTCGTCACGGCCGGCGTCGTCGGCATGCTCTGGAGAGCGTGGATGGACGGCCGTCGCGTCGTCGTTTCGATTGCGAAGCTCGATGTGGCGATCGGACTTCTCGCCCTGGCCGGCTCGGCCCTGCCGCTTCTCTGGATGACGGCCCGGGGCACACCGGTCGACCAGGAGAACCTTCTGTCGGCCTTCCCGCTGATCAAGTACGCACTGCTGTACTTCGTCACCCGTATCGCAGTCGAACGGGTGGCCGACATGCATGCGGTTCTCCGAGCGGTCGTCTTCGCCGGCATCGTCCTCAGCGCGATCGGGCTCTTGCAGGTGCTGCGGGTCGCACCTGTCCTCGATGTCCTCTCGAGGTGGTTCGTGAGCACGGCCGAGGAGGCGCGATTCGTTGCCGATCGCCGGGGGAGCACCACGCTCGGTTCCCCGATCGCGACCGGCGCGTACATCGTGCTTGCCTTCGGCATCGCCGTCACACTGGCAACCGTACGGCGGTCGTCCGGCTGGCTGGCGGCGAGCGCAGTGCTCCTGGTCGGTGCGGTTGCATCGGGACAGTTCAGCTCTGCGATCGGGCTCGGAGTCGTTGCCGGTACGGTCGCCCTCATCCATCGACGAACGATGGATGTCCTGCGCCTGCTGGCGGTGTTGGCGATACCCGGAGCGCTCGTACTCCGTCCGGTGCTGGCGGCTCGCCTTGCCGACACACAGAACGTCTGGGGGCTACCCGAGAGCTGGGTCATCCGATGGGTGAATGTGACGAGGCTCTTCCTCCCGGAGCTGGGAGACGGTGGCTGGATGCTCGGAGTGCGCCCGGACGCCGTGATCGTTCCTCCCGACACGTGGCGCGAGTCGGTCTATCTGGAGAGTGGCTATCTGTGGCTGCTTTGGGTCGGGGGAGTGCCGCTTCTCCTCGCTGCTGGCTGGATGCTCACCGTCTCGTGGCGTACTGCGCGCGCCGTTCGACCGTCCGATCCGGGCGGAGCTTCGGTGGCACCCAGCACCCAGATCGCCGTCGCGGTCATGGCCGTCCTGCTGTTGCTCGACCCGCATCTGACGTTGCGAGGCGGGGCCGATGTCTTCTACGTGCTGCTCGCCATGACGGTGTCGTGCACCTCTCCCGCATTGCGGGCGTCGGAACGCGAGACCGAGAGCTGGCTCGATGTGTTGCGGGGGCCGACAAATCCGGCGCCCATGCTCGCCCGGTTGCAGATCGCTGAGTCGGGGGGCGAGCTCGACCGCCGAGTGGTTGCGCTGCGCTCGCGCCGGACAGGGTCGAGCAGCGCACCGGCTGCGTCAGGAATCGCCGGGGATCCGGCGGCCGGTTTCACCGTGATGGTCAACCACGGTGGTGACGTCATTGCCGCGACGAGACTGGAGGTCATCCGCTGCCACGACGGACTCCACGGTCGACTGGCCACGCCGTTGTTCGCAGAGGATCCGGCGGCCGAAGCTCTTGCGTGGCGCGCCGTGATGTTGATGGCGGGGTCGCTCCGATTCCGATCCCTGTCGACACCGGAGACGACGATCGACGATGCGGGCGCCCTGCGTCGGCTGGCACGCGCAGCCCGGGACCTCGAACGAAGCCGTGTTCCCGTGACGGACGCGCGGATGAGTCGATTGGCGGAGCCCACCGGCCCCCTCCCGATTCGGTTCGACCTGACACACTCCACACCCCGGTGGAAGCGGTCGTTCGATGTCGCGCTCGCATTGACCGGCCTCCTGGTGCTTGCGCCGCTGTTCCTGTCGATCGCCGTGGCGGTTCGTCGGTCGTCCACCGGTCCCGCGCTCTTCCGTCAGATCAGGATCGGTCGGGGCGGACTGCCGTTCGAGATGCTGAAGTTCCGAACCATGACCACCGGATCCGACGATGCGGCTGCTCGGGCACACAACCGGCTCGAGATTCTCGGCCAGGCACCACCGAGCAAGAGCTTCAACGCGAGTCGGGTGACGAGCATCGGCGCGTTCCTCCGGCGAACCTCACTCGATGAGCTGCCCCAGCTCGTGAACGTCCTTCGAGGCAAGATGTCGATCGTCGGCCCCCGACCGTCGCTCATCTGGGAGGTCGAGCTGTTCGAGTCCCGCCTGCGGCGACGCCTCGTTGCCCTGCCCGGACTCACCGGTCTGTGGCAGTCGCAGGGTCGCGAAGAGTTGTCGATGCACACGATGCTCGAGCTCGATCTGGACTACGTCGCAACCGCCGGCCTTCGGCGCGACCTCCGGTGTGTCATCGACACGGTAGGGTCGCTGCGGGCGAAGGAAGGTGCGACATGATCTCGCCCATTGACGACGCCGAGCTGCTCTTCGAGAGTGCGCGGTGGCGGGGTGCCGTCGAAGACGGCTTCGACCTGACGATTCGCGAATGGCGTTCGGAGGACGGAACGGAGCGCGCCTGGTACTCGATCCTCGACGACGTTCGCGGGCGTCGGGTCGTCTCGATCCCGTTCTCCGACTTCGCCGACCCCCACATCGACCGTGCGGCGAGCTGGACCGAGTTCCGAGACGAGCTGATGTGTCACGACGCGCCCGTGGTGCTCCGGCCGTTCCGGAACGAACTCGCACTGTCCGATCAGGTATTCGACCGGTCGGAAGGCGAGGTGGTGTGGCACGGCATCGATCTCCGAGAGGGATTCGACGAGTGGTTTGCGACCCGCACCACTGCATTCCGCACGAAGGTTCGTCGAACCGAGCGCGACGGAACGACGATCAGAGTCTCCTCGTGCTGGGCCGACCTCGAGGTGTTCCACTCGCTGCATGTCGACCTCCGGCGAACGAAGTTCGGAATGCTTGCCCAGCCCCTCGACTTCTTCCGGAGCCTGCACGAACGCTTCGGCGATGATCTCGTCGTCGTGAGCGCCCATCGCGACGGTGTCTGTGTGGCCGGGGCAGTGTTCCTCACCCACGGGTCGCAGACGTACTACAAGTTCAGCGCGTCGCTCAATGTTCCGAAGCGACCGGCCACCGGCCTTCTCGCTGCGGGCTGCCGGCATGCGGTCGAGGTGGGGAGCGCGTCGATGGATCTCGGTCGGAGCGACACCGACCAGCCCGGGCTTCTCCACTTCAAGCGCGCATTCGCAACCGAGGAGCGGCCGCTGGTCTCGTTGCACTGGAACCCGTCCGCATCCATCGACCCGCACGCGGCGGCGGGTGGGCGGCTGCTCGGTGAGTTGACTCGGCTCTTCACTCGCGAAGGGGTTCCACACGATGTCGCCGCCGACGCCGGCGCCCTGCTGTATCGGAACTTCGGGTAGGTGGTACCGATGAGGCGATTGCGATCCGTGGTTCTGATGATGGGGGCGGCGGCGATCGTCGCCGGCGTGCTCTCGCTCCGAGCTCCGGCCGAACTGGCCGCCGATCACATCCCCCTCTGCGCGGGAAAGGTCGCGACGATCGTGGGCACCGACGGAGCCGACCGGATCAGTGGCACGCCGAACGACGACGTCATCGCCGGCTTGGGGGGACGGGACCGCATTTCGGGTGGTGCCGGGAACGACGTGATCTGCGGAGGCGAGGGTGTGGATCGGCTCAATGGTGGCGCGGGCAACGACGTCCTCATGGGTGAATCGGGTCGAGACTTTCTGAATGGCGGACGTGGCACCGACCATCTCGAAGGTGGCGGAGGCCGCGACACGGTTCGCGGGTCGGCGGGCAGCGACCGGCTCGAAGGAGGGTCCGCCGACGACACGTTGATCGGCGGCGCCGGTGTCGACACGGCCGTCGACGCCCAGGGTCGCAACACGTGTTCCGCCGAATTCGCGACAGCCTGCAACTCCGGCTACTTCGCCCAGCTGCCCCCGGGGTCGCCGCTGCCGACGAGCCGGCAGTGCGCTGCGCAGGTTCGATCGCTCAGTACCGGTGTCGAACACCGCCCGGAGAATCTGGAGCCCAACGGGGCGACGGGCGGTCCTCTCGTCAACGTCGATGGAGCGGATCCCGAGTGGAACACCCGCTACTCACCCCGGGTGGACGGGTCGTTCAGCGGAACGACGATCGACATCCTTCGCTGGGGCGCCTGCAAGTGGGGATTCGATGAGGATCTCACGATGGCCCGTGCGGTCGTCGAGTCGAGCTGGCGAATGTCGACGCTCGGCGACGAAACGACCGACGCCGTGGCCTGCTCACAGCTCGGTCTGCCCCGTCCGTGTCATCAGAGCTACGGCTTGTTGCAGGTGAAGGGCAGCGTGCACCTCGGCACCTATCCACGTTCTGCGCTCTCGACCGCGTTCGGAGTGGATTACGCATTGGCCTGGCTCCGTACATGCTACGAAGGCGGGTTCTCCTGGCTCGCCGGCGGTGTGGCGGGCAATGTCGATGGCTGCGTGGGGGCCTGGTTCAGCGGAAGCTGGCTCGATGCAGCTGCGCTCGACTACCTCGACCTCGTGGACGGCGAGCTGCAGGCACGGCGATGGGAAACGCCGGGCTTCTGATCTCGCCCCCGCTGTCGCCGAGGCGCGGTGGCCCAGAGCCTGTCAGGAGCCGGCGACGGCCCGCACGTAGCGCTCTTCGAGCGCCTGCCAGCCCATCGTGTCGAGGCGGGCCGTCGCGGCGTCGGCGTAGGCGGCCGCCGACTCGGGGTCGGCGATGAAGTCGAGCAGGGCGGCGGCAAGGTCCTCGGGCGCATCCGCACGGTAGAAGCGGCAACAGCCGTCGAAGTCGGACCGGGTGGCCGCGAGATCGGAAGCGATCACCGGTACGCCGAGCTGGAAGAAGTCGTACATCTTCCCGGTGTGCACGAGGTTCGAATACGGCGACGGAAGCTGCGCGACCAGGCCGACGTCGGCGCGGCGGAGCAGGGCGGAGAGGTCGGGCTCGCTCACCCAGCCTCGATTCTCCACGGCGTCGTCGAGTTCGAGCTCGCGGATCAGTTCGCCCACCCGGGGGCTGAACCCGCCCGTTCCGGTGAAGACCACGCGTAGGCGATCCGTTTCTCGGCCGACCCGAGCGGCGGCCCGAAGAATCACCTCGTGTCCCCATCGCTCCTCGATCGTGCCATGGCAGACGGCCACGAAATGGTCCGGCGGAATGGCCTCGGCGGGTACGTCCGGCCATCGGTCGGGTGCGGTGGCGTTGCCGATCACCTCGATGCGTGTGGCAGGTGCACCGCTCGCAATCAGCTGCTGGCGATGGGCCTCGGTGACACACAGACAGTGGTCCGCGGTGCGACACGCGAGCCGTGTCGTGAGGGCAACGAGGCGAGACACGGTGCCGCCGAAGAGCGTGTCGAAGAGTTGCTCGGCCGGTTCCTTGAAGAACACCACGAGTCGGGTGCCACGAATCCGAGCCGGGAGGGCAGCGAGCACCTGATGATCGGGGAGCGTCGTGATCTGCACTGCGTGATACGGGCGGACCAAGCCGTGCCGCATCAGCAACCAGGTGACGCCGACAAGCCACGCCGTGTACTGCCACAGGTAGCTCGCGATCGAGCCTCGGCTCTTGCCGATGCGCAGGCGTCGGATCGTGAGTGTCGACGATTCCGGGCCTGGCCCAGGGAAGGACCGGACTTCCGTCCGACGCTCGTTCGGTCGGGCGACGCAGATGACGTCGACGTCGAACCCGGCCTGAAGGAGGGCAGTCGTCTCTCGGACGAGATCGTTCTCATCAGAAGGTTGGAATCTCACGACCGCCATCGTGTCCTTCGCCATTCTGATGATCGTACTCAGCGATGCTGGGGCGCGACGGCGGCGTCGGATCGCCGACCTGAACTCACCACTCCACCAGGAGCTGTTCCGGGCCGCGGAACGTGATGTTCGGCGACGACCAGATGTCCTGACCCTCGGTGAGTCGGAGCGTCGGCACCCGCTCGCACAGCGTCTCGAGCACGAGGCGGGCTTCGAGCTTCGCGAGGTTCGCGCCGAGGCAGAAGTGGATGCCCTTGCCGAAGCTGATGTTGTGGGCCGCGTTCTGGCGGTGGATGTCGAACGTGTCCGGGTCGTCGAACAGGTCGGGCTGGCGATTGGCCGAGGCGAAGTTCATGAAGATCGGTGTGCCTGCCGGAATGTCGACCCCTGCCAGCGTCGTGGCCTGTGTCGTGACCCGGCGCCACGAGATCTGGCTCGATTCGAACCGCACCACCTCTTCCACCGCATTCGGAATGAGGGTCGGGTCGGCGCAGAGCTGGTCCCACTGATCGCGGCGGGGGAGGAGCGACAGCAGGCAGTTGCAGATGAGGTTGGTGACCGCCTCGTGGCCGGCGAAGGACAGGCCGTAGATGACGGACTCGACCTCCCGGTAGGTGATGTCGTCGGGGTTGGCGAGATGGGCGGCCACGAGCTCGGACGCGAAGTCGTCGCCGGGTTCGTCGCGCTTCGATGCCGTGAACTCGCGGCAGTACCGCCAGTAGGCAAGCATCTTCTCGGCGATCTCCACCTGCTCGTCCTCGGTCGGCTTGCCCCAGGAGAACGCCTTTCGATCGCTGCACCAGTTCTTCAGCAGCTCGTCGTCGGCCTCGGGGAAACCGATGAACCGGAACACCGTTTCGCCCGGGAGCGGGAAGGCGAACGCGTCGATGAACTCGGTGGGCTGCGGGCCGGCGAGCATCTCGTCGATCAGCTCGTGGCTGCGGCGAACGATGTAGGGCTCCAGCGTCTTCAGGCGGCGGCGGGAAAACCCGGCGCGGGTGTGCACTCGGATGCGGCCGTGGTCGGGCTCCGGCCGGTTCGACATGACGGCGACCGGATCGAAGTCGGGCGCAGCCAGGACATCGGCTGCTCCGGCACCGATGGGAAAGACGGGATCCTGCACATTCGTCGAGGCGTACACATCCGGGTTGGTGAACACCTCGAGGATGTCCTCCATGCGGGTGATGACGACGTAGCCGAGCTCCTCGGCAAAGAAGATCGGCCCCTCCTCGCGAAGTTGGTTGGCGATGGGGTAGGGGTCGGCCAGGTAGTCGTCGTTCAGCGGCGACCACGAATGGTTCACCGGGCACCCCGCTGGCGCGGCCACCTTTCCGCTTGGCGCCTGGTGGTAGCTGTTGCCTTCGTCGGCCATGTGTTCCCCCCTCGTGTTCCGGTCGCGTCAGCGGAACGACAGCTCGAAGCTGCCGAGTTCGCTGTAGTCGAATCGGAAATGGTCGCCGGCTCGCACGTCGATCGGACGGGTGAACGAACCGGCCAGAATTGTCTGCCCCTTCTCGAGCGTGAGCCCCTGCTCGGCATAGCGACGGGCCAGCCAGACGATGCCGTTGGCCGGATGGTCGAGCACGCCGGCGGCCACACCGGTCTCTTCGACGATGCCGTTGCGGTAGCCCAGTGCACTCACCCAGCGGAGGTCGACCTCTCGGGGGCCCACTTGTCGGCCGCCGTTGACGATCCCGGCGTTCGCCGCGTTGTCGGCGATCGTGTCGACGACGGTCCGCGTGCGGCCGGTACTGGGGTGACGTCGGAAGGATCGGGCTGCGATGAGCTCGACCGATGGCGTCACGTGGTCGGTGGCGTCGAGCACGTCGTCGACCGTGAGGTCCAGGCCGGCAAGATCCTCGGCGAGCACGAAGGCGAGCTCGATCTCGAGCTTCGGATCACAGAAGGTTGCGGCGTCGAGTTCGCTGTCGGGTGCGAACACCATGGCATCGGTGAGGAAGCCGGAGTCCGGTGTCGTGATGTTCATGGCTGCCTGCATGGCCCGACTGGTGAGGCCGATCTTGTGGCCGACCATCTTCTCGCCGCGGGCAAGTCGCAGGTCCTTCCACGCGGCCTGGATCAGGTACGCGTCGTCGATGGTGAGATCGGGCCGCTCCTCGGTGGTCTGGCGCATCTGTGCGGCTGACCGCTCAGCCTCGTCGAGGCGGGCTGCCTCCGCAGCGGCGAAGCCTGCATCGATGGTCATGGCGAGTCCTCCGGATCGGGCAGGAGCTGGGCGAGGTCGTGCAGTTCGCGGATGAGCGAGTGCAGCCGCTCGGTGCCGAAGCGCGCTTCGATCATCGCGTAGATGCGTTCCGACTCGGGCGCCACTTGGCCGACCACTGCGACGCCGTTGGCGGAAAGCGAGATGACCGACCGCCGTTGATCGTCGGCGGCCTGGGTGCGGTCGATCAACCCTCGATCCTCGAGGTTGGCGAGGATTCGGCTGACGCTCGGTGCGAGCAGGTTCGTGGCGATGACGAGATGCCCGACGTCGACCGGTGCCTCTGCGGCACGCAGCGCGCGCAGGATTCGCCACTGCTGTTCGGTCAGATCGTGGGCGGCGAGCATCGGGCGGAAGTACTGCATCGCCGACTCTCGAGCCGCAAGAAGCGCCATCGGGAGCGAATCGTCGAACGAACGCATCGACGGCGTCGTCGTCGGACCGCGCGCCGCGGTGCTCACTGCGGCTCCGGTGCGGTGTGGGTGCTGCCGTCGGGGAACTCGTCCACGACGGAGTTCCGCAGCGTGCCGAGCTCGGGCACGGTGACCTCGATGACGTCGCCGGGCTCGAGCCAGATCGGTGGATCGAAGCGAGCCCCGGCGCCCGTCGGTGTGCCGCTGAAGATGATGTCGCCCGGCCGAAGGGTGGTGAACGTGGACAGGTAGTGGATCTGGTACTCGATCGAGTACTTCATGGTCGCCGGGTGATCGTCCTGACGGAGCTCGCCGTTCACCCGCGTGGTGAGGTGCAGGGCCTCGAGGTCGCCGATCTCGTCCATGGTGACCAGGTGGGGCCCGAACGCGCCGGTGGACTCCCAGTTCTTTCCCTGGGTCACGTTGAACTTGGCGTGACGCACCCAGTCACGGATCGTGCCCTCGTTGCCGAGGGTGAGGCCGGCGATGTGGTCCCGTGCGTTCTCGATGGGGATGCGTCGGCCTTCCTTGCCGATCACCACGACGATCTCGCCTTCGTAGTCGAGCTGCGGACTCTCGGGCGGGCGAACGAGTGCCTGGTCGTGCCCGGTGAAGGAATCGGGAAAGCGGACGAAGACGGAGGGGTAGGCGGCGTCGCTCTTGTCGGCGTACTCGGCGGCGCGGCCGCCGTAGTTCACGCCGATGCAGAAGATCTTGCCGGGCCAGGGCAGGAGGCGCTCGTGTTGCACATCGGAGAGGTGATGGTCGGCCGGTTCGCCAGAGAACTGCGCTGCTTGACCCAGGCGTTCCTGCGCGACGAGGTCGCCGAGATCGCGGACGTCGCCCATTCGGCGGCCGAGGTCGATGACGCCATCACCGTCGGCGGTGAGCATTCCGAAGCTGTTGGTCTCGGCGGCCGTGAAGGAGAGAAAGCGCATGGGGTCTCGTCGGGTCTGTGGCGGTCGTGCTTGCAATCGCCAGCGGATCACTGAATACTACACATGTTAAACATCTTCGATCGGGGACGACAAGCGCATGGCCGGATCCAGCCACACCTACGCCGAGAACCTCGCTGCAGCCGAGGAGCATCTCGCCCGGTTCCGCAGCGAACCGTTGCCGCATCTGATCGCCGGCGAGGCGGTTCCCAGCGTCAGCGGCGAGACGTTCGCCAACCAGTCGCCGATCGACGGAGCCCACCTCGGCGACGTCTCGGCCGGTGACGCCGCCGACATCGATGCTGCCGCTGCCGCGGCCCAGGAGGCGTTCGGTGCCTGGAGCAACATGCCGGGCACCAAGCGCAAGGCGATCCTCCACGACGTGGCCGACCTGATCGAGGAGCGGGCTCACCAGATCGCCGTGACCGAGTGCGTCGACACCGGCCAGACGATGCGGTTCATGAGCGCCGCCGCGTTGCGCGGTGCCGCCAACTTCCGGTTCTTCGCCGACCAGGCACCGGGCGCCGCCGACGGGCTGTCGCTCCCATCCGGCGACCACATCAACTACACGACCCGCAAGGCCATCGGCCCGGTCGGCGTGATCACGCCGTGGAACACGCCCTTCATGCTGAGTACGTGGAAGATCGCCCCGGCGCTCGCCGCCGGTTGCACAGTCGTGCACAAGCCGGCCGAATGGAGCCCCTACACCGCGCACCTTCTGGCTGAGACCGCGCAGGAAGCCGGGCTGCCGGTCGGTGCGCTCAACGTCGTGCACGGCATGGGCGAGACCGCCGGCAAGTCGCTCACCGAACATCCGGCGATCAAGGCCATCGCCTTCGTCGGTGAGAGCTCCACCGGCTCGATGATCCAGGCGCAGGGCGCGCCCACCCTCAAGCGGGTGCACTTCGAGCTCGGCGGCAAGAACCCGGTGATCGTGTTCGACGACGCCGACCTCGACCGCGCCGTCGACGCGGTCGTCTTCATGATCTACAGCCTCAACGGCGAACGATGCACCAGCTCCAGCCGGGTGCTCATCCAAGACACGATCTACGACGAGTTCACCGAACGCATCGCCGAGAAGATGCGCAACGTGCCCGTGGGCCATCCGCTCGACCCCGGCTCGGTGATCGGCCCACTCATCCACCCGCGTCATCACGAGAAGGTGTGCAGCTACCGCGAGATCGCCGAAGCCGACGGGGCCACGGTCATCGAGGGAACACCGTGGGCTGAGGCACCGGCGGACGGCCAATGGGTCGCACCGATGCTCTTCACCAACGCCCGAAACGACATGCGCATCGCCCAGGAGGAGATCTTCGGCCCGGTGCTCACCGCCATCCCCTTCACCGACGAAGCCGACGCCGTGAAGATCGGCAACGACATCGACTACGGACTCGCCGGCTACCTCTGGACACGAGATGTCGGCCGGGCGCACCGCGTCGCCGACGCACTCGATGCCGGAATGATCTGGGTCAACAGCCAGAACGTCCGCCACCTGCCCACGCCATTCGGCGGCACGAAGGCCAGCGGCATCGGCCGCGACGGCGGCGACTGGAGCTTCGACTTCTACATGGAGACAAAGAACATCTCCGTCGCCCTCGACACGCATTCGATCCCGAAGTTGGGGGGCTGAGATCGATGTTCTGGGGGAGCGAGCCGGAGGTGAGCGACCATGAGGGTGAACACGGATCTCGACCGGAAGTGTCGAGCGGGAGCAGCATGACCCCGCCCGGGAAAGGGCGCTGACGAATGTCGTTGTATTACGTCCAGAAGTTTCTCTATGAGCTGAATCGGGATGAGCAGGTGCAGGCTGCCTACACGGCCGACCGCCACGCACCTCTGGAGCCGTACGACCTCACCGATGAAGAGGTCCGGGCGCTGACCGAGCCCGACATCGGCCTGCTGTTCCACCTCGGTGTGAACGGTCAGATCCTCATGCACTTCGCCGCGTTCCACCAGATCGAGTGGCAGGACTACCTGCAACGCATGCGAGACGGCATCGAGGAACACGGCCCCGTCCGCGAAGGTGTCTACGCAATGACGGGATATGAAGGCACCGACGCCCACGCTCAGCGATTGGGACAAGGGCAGACGGGGAGCGGACCGAAGGGGAGCGACCATGTTGATTGACCGCAATCTCGACCGGAAGTGTCGAGCGAGAGAGAGCTTTTCATGAGCTTGGTCTACGCAGGCGTGTGTTCACACGCACCGGGAATCACCGGCCGGGCCGAGCAGGCCGACCCCGAGGTGCGGGATGCGTTCTACGACGCGTTCCACCAGATGCGGGCCGACATCGAAGCCAGTGGCGCCGAGGCGATCGTCGTGATCGCCGCCGAACACTTCGCCAACTTCTTCATGAACAACATGCCGAGCTTCGCCATCGGCATGGCCGACTTCTACGACGGCCCGATCGAGGACCCGGGCTGGCTGAAGATCGACAAGTTCCGGGCGCCGGGCAACAAGGACCTGGCGCAGCGCCTGATCACCGAGGTGATGCAGACGGTCGACGTGAGCTACGCCGAGGAGTGGAAGTTCGACCACGGCATCGCCGTGCCGCTGCACTTCCTGACACCCCGGTTCGACCTTCCGGTCATTCCGGTGAACATCAACTGCCAGGGCCCGCCGCTCACACCGCTGCATCGTGCATGGGCGTTCGGCGAGGCGCTGCGTCGCGCCGCCGACTCGGTGCCGGAGAAGATCGCCATCGTCGGCACCGGCGGAATCAGTCATTGGCCGGCCACCCCGGACTCGGGGAAGATCAACGAGGCGTGGGACCTCGACTTCCTCGAGCGATGGTGTCGCAACGACAAGGACGCGCTTCTCGACTACGACGACCTCACGGTCTACGCCGACGCCGGCCAGGGCGGCTTCGAGATCCGCACCTTCCTCACCGTCAGCGCAGCGGCCGGCGGTGCAACGGGCACGGTGCACTTCACCGCACCGATTCCCATCTTCGCCGTCAGTTGCACGATCGCCAGCTACGACCTCGCGACCTGAACGCGATCAGCGCTGATCGAGCGCTGCGTGAATCTCGATGACGTCGTCTTCGCGGAGACCGAGGCCGTCGGCCAGGTCCCGGAGGTAGTCGCGCTCCTCGATGGTGTCGACCTCGATCGGCAGCAGCGACGCAACGTAGACGTCCTTCTCCATGCCGGAAGGCACGGACTCGATGAGGGCATCGAGATCGAGCGGCGTCGACAATTCGTGGCGGAGCAGTGCTTCCTCGTCGGCGTCGAGGTCGCCGGCCCGCTGGACGATCGCGTCGACTTCGTCCTGGGAGACCTCGCCATCGGCCTTCGCCGAGCTGGTCATCGCACGGATCAGCACCATTGCGGTCTCATCATCGATCTCCGGCGCGGTGTCCTCGTCCTTGCCGCCTCCGAGTCCTCCGAGCACGGAACCGAGCCCGCCGGTCAGTCCACCGAGGCCGCCGCGGCTACCCAACATCGACCCAACGAGGCTGCCGACCATCCGACCGGTGCCTCCGCCGAGCATGCCGCCCAGCGCCCGGCCGCCAAAGGCGCCCACCAGCGATCCGATCATCCGTCCTGCACTCATCGTCGTTGCTCCTCGAAGGGGTTGGGGGTTCGCCGCCACATGGATGACGCGCCGGGACGGGAGAAGGTCGCGGCGAGTGATTGACGAGGTGTGATGCCACCGTGCACCATGGGGCCATGACAACGGTGGGTGGCGACGGGCGACCGCTCGAGGACATCTTGAATCGACTGAACGATCTCTCGCGCGCACCGCGCGAGATCGACCTGCGCGAACCGCCACCAGTGCCGTCGCCTCCGCCGATCAGCGAACAACCGGCAATCGTCGTGGAACCGGCCCAGACAGCGGATGTGGCCCCACCTCCGGTCGCCCCTCCTGCCGTGTCGGAGCCCACCATCGATCTGACGGCTCCGGCAGTCGAACCGGCAGCGGAGCCGGTGGTCGGGCAACCAGACTCTGCGCCGGTCAGCGAAGTGATCGCTCGCGAGAGCAGCCGAGTGGCGCTGTCGGCCCGGGTCGACCACGACTCGCGCTACGGCCGCCACGGTGCCGTTGCACCGACCGTCGTTCGGCAGGCCCCGACACCGCACAACGTGCCCGTGCTTCCGGTGAGTGTGAAGGACGACGAACAAGGGTCGGCGGTCGAGGAGGCGAGGCGGAGGCGGCGCTGGGTGCTGCCCGTGCTCTTCCTCGTGCTGCTGACGGTCGCGCTTGCCGTCGTTCTGGCGGTTCTTTAAGCCGTACCCGGCTCCGCCCACGGCACATCGAGCCGCGGTTGGCGAGCCAACGTGAACGACTCGGCGTCGAGCGTCAGGTTGGGGGAGTAGGCCGGGTCGTCCCCGAGTCGGTCCGCCCAGCGAGCCATCGCCGTCTCCACCTCAGCGTTGAACCGTGCGACCTTGACCGGGTCGTCCTCCGCGCCTCGGCTCAGGCTTTCGTGATGATGAAGCAACGCATGCGGCGTCCAGATGATCCGTTGGCCCGCATCGTGACGAACGCGGAGGCAGTAGTCCACATCGTTGAATGCGACGGCGAGCTCCGGATCCAGACCGCCGAGGAGGTCCCAGGTCGATCGCATGGTGAGCATGCAGGCGGCGGTCACCGCTCCGACCTCATGGGCGATGGTGAGTCGGCTGAAGTAGCCGAAGGCGTCCGCGTCGAGGAGGTGATGGCCGTGCCCGGCGAGACCGCCGAGCCCCAGGACCACGCCCGCATGCTGGATCCTGTCGTCGCCGTACAGCAGTTTCGCCCCGACTGCGCCGACGCCCGGCTGGCCGATCCAACGCACCATTTCGGTCAGCCAGTCGGGCTCGATGATCTCGGTGTCGTTGTTGAGGAGGCAGAGCAGTTCGCCCTTCGCCTCCCGGGCGCCATGGTTGTTCACCTCGGAGTAGTTGAACGCACCCGGATGTCGAACGACACGACGATCGTGGCCATTGTCGAACGCATCGAGCCATTCGAGCGCCTCCGGGTCCGACGAGTCGTTGTCGATGATGATGATCTCGAACGCCGGCCACGTGGTGCGGGCGAGGCTCGCGACACACTGCTCGAGGAGATCCGCCCTGTCCCGCGTCGGGATGAGGATCGACACGAGCGGGATGTCCTCGGGAATCGGCGGCGTGCACCGGTAGGTGGTGGGAGCCGCCGCGGTTTCGACGGTCCAGTCCTCGCCGAGGCGGTCGCGCAGCGCAGCGATCGACGCACCTTCCACGTAGTCCTTGGCGTCGGTGGTCTGCGCCGTCGAGCCGGAGATCGCCCGCCAGTGATAGGCGATGTGCGGAACATGCACGATGCGATCCGGGGCGGTCACCGCCGTCACTCGAAGGAGCAGATCGTGATCCTGCGAGCCGTCCATTCCAGTCCGGAGCCCACCCGCCTCCTGCAGCACGATCCGTCGAATCGCCGTCAGGTGCGACATGTAGTTCTGGCCGAAGAGGAGCTCCGGATTCCATGACGGCTTGCAATGCGGATCGAAGTGCTTGCCGTTCTCGTCGATCTTGTCCTCGTCGGTGTAGAGGACATCGGCCTGCGGCGAAGCCAGAGCGAGCAGCGCGAGCGCAGCGGGCGCGAGTTCGTCGTCGTGATCCATGAACGCCACGAATTCGCCGGTCGCCCGCTCGATGCCGTCGTTCGTCGTGGCGGCGATGTGGCCGTTCTCGTTGCGAAGGTGGACCACGATTCGATGGTCGTGGGCATAGTCCGCCAGGACCCGACGGGCGACCGGGCCGGGCGAGGCATCGTCCACGATCACCAGTTGCCAGCGGGTGTGAATCTGATTGCGAACCGATTCGATCGCTGCCCGCAGCCAGCGTTCCTCCGGTTCGTACACCGGCATGACCACGGTGAACGACGGGCCGCCACCAGGCAGGTCGCCGAGCCGACCGCGCAGGCGTTCCACGTCGTCGTCGAACAAGGTGGCATTGCGGATTCGCCACGAGGGGTAGTCGACCCCGTCACCGGCTCGGCGGTGCTGGAGATGCTCGTAGGCGACGGCGACCTGCTCGATCGAGCCGCGCAGACCTCCACGCTTGAACGCCGACCGAACATCGGCGAACAGCCCGCCCCGGTCCGTTGTGCCGCCGACGCCGGATGCGGCCACGTCCGCCGACATCATCGAGGCCGCCGCAGCCTGAGGCAGCGCCCGGAAACCGACCGTCGTCGCCGTGAGCTCCGACAGCCACGGCGAAACATCGAGGTGCACGCGTTCGGTTCCCTCCGGCACATGCACCACCCGCGCGCGGCGTCCGGCCACGGCCGGGATCGGACGGCGGGCCAGCATGACCGAACCGGTCGCCGGCATGAACCGCAGCGCAATCGGTGCGTCGCTCGGAGCCTCATCGTCCACATCGCTCTGCCCGGCGAGGTCGGTCGTCACGAGATACCAGCCCGGCGCCGGCACCTCGGTCAACGTGAGGGTGGGTCGGCCGCCGGTGATCCGCCAGGTGGTCGCATCGATCGAGGCAAGGTCGTGGACAGCGCGCAAACCAGAGTGCATCGGCCTCAAGAGTAATGAACAACCAAACAACTGGGCGCCACAAGGAACATCATCAGTCTTTCGGTGGTTTTGCCGATCACCTCAGGAGACTCTCAACCCGGCCTTACGTTCAACCGTTTCAGTGGTAGAGGTAGGACGTGCCTGAGGCACGAGAGAAAGGACTGCCATCCATGTGGGACTCGCCCAGCGGAGACACCCCAGACAAGACCGACGAGGTGAGCTCTCCGCGCATGCCCGCCGTTGGGTCCACCGCTGCCGCCGAAACCCCGGCGGACCCCAAGCCCACGTGGCGCTCCGACGCCCCCGTCGCAGCGCCGACCCCACCGGCGCCGCGAACCTCGCTGCTCGCCCCACAGGCTGCGCCAGACGGCCCGACGAGCGCCTCCGCTCCGCCTGCTCCTGCAGCTCCCGTCGCTCGGCCCGCTGAGCCGGCCCGACCGACCGCTGCTCCTGCCGCTCCGTCCCCGACGGCCGACCGAGTGTCGGTGGCCGCCCCGGTCGTGACGCCTCCGGTGTTTGCGCCGGCTCCGTCCCCGTCCGCCGCCGAACGGACGCCGTTCTCCATGGCGCCGCCCGCCGCTCCGGCTGCCCCCGCACCGTCCACGTCCGCTGGATCCGGAAGCACCACTGTGTCGAGCACCGGTGCCAGCCGTCCGTCGTTCTCCGCACTCCCACCATCGGCCGCACCGGTTGCGCCCGTGCCCGCGGCACCGGCACCGAAGCGTCGCATGTGGCCGTTCCTCCTGCTGGCCCTCTTCACGATCGGTGCGTCCGGCCTGCTCGCCTGGTTCGTTGCCGACAGTGTCCAGCAGCCGGTGACCACGCCTCCCGTCGCCGAAGCCGCACCGGTCGCTGCGGATCCCGCCGATCCGGCGCCGGCGGCCACACCAGCCGTCGTCCAGTCGGCTGATCCGTCGATTCTCGCAACCGAGCCCTTCGCCGTTGCCGCGGAGATCATCGAACCCTCCGTCGTTCAGCTGACGCTCGCCGACGGCCTCGGCTCCGGCTTCATCATCGATGCCGATGGCACGATCCTCACCGCCGCCCACGTGGTCGGCAACAACTCGCAGGTGAGCGTGCGGTTGTTCGACGGCTCCACCGTCGAGGGCCAGGTCGTGGGAACGCACGAGCCGACCGATGTCGCCGTCGTCAAGATCGACCCTGCTGGTCGCAACCTCGTGCCGGCAGCCCTCGCCGACGTGGACGACATTCGTGTCGGCCAGCTCGCGGTGGCCGTTGGCTCGCCGTTCGGTTTCGAGCGGACCGTCACGGCCGGCATCATCAGCGGCGTCGACCGCATCACCACGCAGGGCGGACCTTCGATGGTCCAGACCGACGCACCGATCAACCCGGGCAACTCCGGTGGCCCGTTGATCAACCTCGCCGGTGAGGTCGTCGGAATCAACGACCTGATCTTCACCGAGTCCGGCTCCAGCGCCGGCGTCGGGTTCGCCATCTCGATCGACCTGGCGGAGATCATCGCCGATCAGATCGTGGCCGGCGAAACCCCACAGCTCGCTCAGCTCGGCGTGAGCACCCAGCCGTCGGCCGACGGCCAGCCGGGTGCCCTCGTCGCCGAGGTCGTGCCGGGTTCCGCCGCTGAAGCTGCGGGCATCCAGGTCGGCGACCTCCTCGTCGGCCTCGACGGCGAGAGCGTCCGTGGAAGCACCGACCTTCGGGCCCGGGTCATCGATAACCCGCCGGGCACCAACATCGACATCAACATCATCCGCAACGGTGAACCGGTGACGCTCAGCGCCACGCTCGGTTCCACCGGCTGATCGACCGCCTCCGGCTCCCACCGCCCCAGATTGTGCGCACGACGCGAGTTTGTGGCGTGGGGGACCGCTGGTAACCTTGTCAGCTGGTCCGGTTTGCGCCTGCTTCCGCAGCCCGGCCTCACCAGTTTGATCGCACAGTCAGGAATGTGACCATGTCACGTGTTTGTCAGGTAACCGGGAAGAAGCCGTCGTTCGGCAAGAACGTTTCCCACTCGCATCGGCGCACGAACCGCCGTTGGGACGTCAACATCCAGAAGAAGCGCTACTACCTTCCGTCCGAGAAGAAGTGGATCACGCTGACCGTCTCTGCCAAGGGCATCAAGACGATCGACAAGCGTGGAATCGAAAGCGTTGTGGCGGACATGCGCCGGAAGGGACAGAAAGTCTGATGGCAAGCGACAAGCGACCTCTCGTCAAGCTTCGTTCGACCGCTGGTACCGGCTACCAGTACTGGACGACCAAGAACAAGACCAACACCCGTGAGCGGCTCGAGCTGAAGAAGTTCGATCCCGTCGTTCGCAAGCACGTGGTCTTCCGCGAGGAGCGATAGCTCCACGCCTCGGAGGCATCGCCTCCACCGATCGAATGGAACGCCGTGTCCTCCGGGACACGGCGTTCTGCGTTTTCGCTCTGCGTGCGGCACCACAGGCTAGGTCGTCCCCAGTTGTGGTGGGGCGCGCGCGGTGGGTGCTGGTGCCCGTTCGGTTGGTCGGTGACCTCGGCGTCAGACGACGACGAGGAACTCGATACGGCGGTTGCGGCGCTTGCCTTCGGCCGTCTCGTTGGTGGCGACCGGCAGGGCGTCGCCGTACCCGACCGCCGTCATGCGGTCCGCTTCGATGCCGGCAGCGAGCAGTGCGTTCAGCACGGCGTTCGCACGAGCCTCAGAGAGCAGCTGATTGGCCTCTGCCTCGCCGTCGCTGTCGGTATGGCCACCGATCTCGATTCGAACCAGCGGACGCTCCAGGAGCTGCTCAGCGATCTGTGAGATCGTCGTGGCCGACTCGGGCGTGAGCTCGTCGCTTCCGGTCTCGAACTCGATCGGATCCCGGGCGGCAATGCCGGCCATCGCCGCCTGCAGCAGAAGATCGTCCGTCGACGTGGCGCCACCCTGGACGGGCCCGGGTGTGTTGTCGCCCGGAAGGTCGCCCAGCTCCGGCTCGCCGACATAGGTCAGGCGGTTGTCCACGTAGGCGACCTCGGCGATCGAGCTGGCAACTGCGCTCGCAGCAACCACGTCTGCCCGCGTGGCGAGCTCGCCCTCGAGCACGACCGTGCGATCGTCCGCCTTGACCACGATGTCGCCGTATCCGGCGCGTGTGAGTGCAGGACGCACGATCTCGGCGAGCTCCGCTGACTGATCGGTGGCGTCCGCCTGCTCCGTCGCACCGGTGGCTCCGACGATCCAGAGGAGTACGAGAATGGCGAAGAGCCCGCCGAGGATGGCGATCCATCCGATGGGCAGGCTGGCGCCCCGCCGCGGAGCGGAGGATTGCGGGCCGAGGCGGGCGGAGTAACCGAGCGGTGAGCGTTGATTCATCGGGCGTGAATGGGTGGCACCCCGCGCTGGGGTGGAGGTGCGACACTACATCATGGCCCAGTACGCACAATCAGACGAATCGACCCCCCTCGAGGAGCTGCCTGCCGACGTGGTGGACGCACTCCCCGAGGACATCGTTGAGCAGCTTCGCGATGGAACGTTGGACAAGATCCCGACCGAAACGCTCGAGGAGCTCACTCCCGACCTGGCCGACAAGGTCCCGGACTCGCTCTCTGAGGCCGCCTCGTCGAACCCCGGCCTCACTGCCGTCGTGCTCGTCATCGCGCTCCTGGCGCTCGCTGGAGCCGTCTACGGCGCCATCAAGGGCTTCTTGAAGGTCGCCATCGTGCTCGGGCTCGTGGCCGCTGTCGCCTGGTGGTTCTTCTTCCGGGGCTGACGTTCGCTCAGTTGCAGGAGCGGAGGGCGTCGCTGCTCGACGAGGAGCTGCCCGCACGGTCGGGCCAGCAGATGTCCGAGCCGCTGTTGCCCATGATGACGTCGCGCTTGCCGCCGCCGATGAGCAGATCCGAGCCTTCGTTGCCGAGCAGCCGATCGCGGCCGTTCATGCCGTCGAGCATGTCGTCGCCGGTGCCGCCACGAACATTGTCGTTGCCGGTTCCTGCCCAGATGCTGTCGTTGCCGGCCTCGCCATAAAGATTGTCATTGCCGGTACCGCCGCAGATGATGTCGTTGCCGCCGCCGCCGTAGACCACGTCGGATCCGTCGCCGGCGACGATGACGTCGTTGCCGGGCGTGCCGTAGAGAACGTCGTCGCCGTTCGTTCCGACGATCGTCGCCCGATGACCGGCGCAGGTGTCGTTCGCACCGGTGAGCGCAATGGCGCCGGAGCCGCCGTTGCCGATGGCGACGGTCTCCCAGGTGCGGGTGACGGAGCGGCCGTTCACGATGATGTTGCTGACCGTGATGCGGTACTTGACGTCCCCGCCCTGGTTCGGCGAGATGCCGTTGGGCTCCCAGCCGAGGGTGGCATCGCCGTAGCCGTTGACGAGGGGAAGCATCGTGACGCCGACGGAGCGCCCGTTCTCGGTCATGGTCACGGTGGCCTTGGAGAAATCCGCCGGCGTTTCGTTGTTCCAGGAGAGCGACCAGCGGTCGTAGACGGCATCAGCGGGGACGTAACCGGCCGGCGGCCAGGAGATCCACTGTGTGCCACTGGCGCGGGTGGTCGGAGCGCCGATGACGGTCACGACTCCGGCGGTGCTGGTGTTGCCGATGCCGACCGATCCGAGCCGGGGGTAGAGGAGCCAGCGGCGATGGCCGAGGATCTCGTTTCCGGCTCCGGGGTCTTCGATCTGGCCGATGACGCCACGCGCGCCCGCCACTCCGAGGGTGAGGTTGCCGGTGCCGGCGGCGCCGGCGCCGGCGGCCGTATGGCACGGCCAGCTGGTGGCGGGGGAGTGGGAGAGTCGGTTGGCGGCGTCCATCATCAGTGCCGCCTGCTGGGCGCCGACGCTGGCTGCGGTGTTCTCGGCGACGGTCGGCAGACCGGCCATGCGGCGGAACCAGTTGATGGTCTCAAGCGTGCCCCCGTCGAATGCGGCACTTGCGTTTCCGGCGCGGCAGCCGTCGACGGAGCCGTTCCATCCGGAATTCAGGTCGACGTTCTGCTCGACGTGTGTCTGCCAGCTCGAGAGCACTCGTGCCCGATCGAACGTGTCGATGACGCCGACGGCGGCACCAGAACCCGCACCGGCGGTTCCCATCAGTGCAAAGACGCCGGCGCCGAGCCCGAGGAGGGCGGCCAGGAGTCCGGTCAGCAGACGACGGTTGGTCACAGCTCACATCCAGTGGTCGTGTCGTTGGGGTCCCCGCCGCCCTCGCACCGATCTCGGCCCACGCCACCGGAGAGGACGTCGTCTCCGACGTTCCCAACGATGCGGTCGTTGCCGCGTCCACCGATCAGTTCGTCATCGCCTTGTCCGCCGCGCATTCGGTCCCGTCCGCCGTTGCCTCGCACCTCGTCGTCGCCGGTGCTTCCATTCAGTACGTCGGATCCGGGACCCCCATTGATGAGGTCCCCGCCCTGGCCGCCGTCGATGCGATCACGGTTGGCGCCACCGTCGATCGTGTCAGCAGACGGACCGCCGAAGATCGTGTCTCGGCCATCGCCACCGAAGATGATGTCTCGACCGTCGCCGCCCGAGACCCGGTCGTCGCCGTCGTCGGCCTCGATCACGTCGTTTCCGCCGAGGCCGCAGATGAGGTCGTCGCCGCTGCCGGAGTTGATCGAGTCGCTGCCCTCGGTGCCGATGATGACATCGGGTCCGGTGGTGCCGTTGGTGCCCTCGACCGTGGCATGCAGTCCGAAGCAGGTCGGTCGGTCGTCCTCGACGATCTGGAGGACCACGGATTCAGACCATGCCGTCCAGACGGTTCCGAGGCGGGCCCGGAACTGGACCGAGACGGTGGACTCGGGGCGGGCGGTGATCCGGACGAGCTTGCCCTCGGCGAGCGGAACGGTCTGCAGTGACGGTTCGGGGTCTTCCTCGCCGACCACGGTGATGACCCGGGCTTCGCCTTCGGTGCCGGTCGGGGCCGCAATGCCGAGCAGCCCATCGCCGGTGATGACGGAGGGGGTGGCCGCTGGGATCTCGAGGCCGCCGAGGCAGTCGAAACCCTCGTTCACGACTTCGCTGCCGAATTCGACCTGGTTCCAGTCGGTGGTGCCGAACACGTCGGGGTATTGCACGACGGCGCCGTCGACGCAGCCCAACCAGGTTCCGAAGGGCACGCGAACGCCGTCGCTCCGCTCGTCGTAGTGGAGGTGGGGTGAGCTGCTCTGACCGGTGGCGCCGGAGGTGCCGATCAGCTGGCCGACCGTGATCTGCTGGTCGTCGACGACCGTGACCGAGTCGAGATGAAGGTAGGTGCTGGTCGTGCCGTCGGGATGGGAGATCTCGACGAACAGCCCTCGCCCGCCGGAGCAGCTGCTGATTCGACAGCTGGTCTCCAGATCCGTGACGACGCCGTTCCCCGCCGCGTAGATCGGTTCGCCGATCTCCATGCCGATGTCGATGGCGGGCGACGTGTGATGGTTGGCGTTGGCGCAGAAGGTTCGCTCGCCCGGACCCGGGTTGCGCTCCGTGCACCACACCTCGTAGGTGCCGACAAAGGGGACGGCGACCGGCGATGTCTCGGCGGGGGAGGCGTCGTCTTGAGCGTCGACCGGCGTTGCGAGAGCGGCGAGTCCGAGGATGATCGCAGCAGCGATCAGGAGGAGGCGGCGTGAGGCGACGGAGCGAGGCATGAGGGCGAGTTGACCGATGGGTCGTCCGAACTGGTCGGCACTGGGCGTATCGACCCAGAGGTCATGAAGCGGTAACGATTGTTACACAGTTGTCATACTCTGTCGTGCCGGGAACACAATTTTCTGGGTGATTCACCCTCTGTGTGAGCCCGGCCGCGTCAAGCGGTCAGCGGGCGACGAACTCGATTCGCCGGTTCTGGGCCCGACCGTCCTCCGTACCGTTGTCGGCAACGGGCAGATCCTCCCCGTAGCCCACGGCCGTGAGCCGCTCGGCGGCGATGCCGTTGTCGACCAGCCAGGTGCGAACGGCGTCGGCCCGGCGCTGCGACAAACGCTGGTTCCCGTCGGCGGGTCCGATGTCGTCGGTGTGGCCCGCGATCTCGAGTTGGGCCTCCGGATCGGATTCGAGCAGTTCGAGCGCCGCCTGCAACGTGGCGAGCGATGCCTGGGTGATCTCCGCAGACGAATCGGCGAACTGGATCGGCTCGAGGGCCAGGAGGGTGGTCACGGCGCTCGCCGTGAGGGCGGACGACACGCTCTGGGGGAGGAGGACACCGTCGATCACATGGATCACGCCGTTGTCGGCGTTGACATCGAGCGCAGCGACCGTCACGCCGCCCACGGTCACGGTGCCGTCTGCCTCGATCAGCAGCGTTTCGCCGGCCAGCGTGGTGACCTCGCCGAGTTCGGCCAGTTCGGCCGAGGTGTAGGCGCCCTCGACCACGTGGTGGGCGATCGTCGGAGCGAGCAGGTCGGTGTCGTCGACGATCAGGCCCAGCGTTGCCGCGTCGACGCTGGAGAACGCGTCGTTCGTCGGGGCGAACACCGTGATGGGGCCGGGGTCATCAAGGGCAGCGTCGAACCCGGCGGCTTCTGCGGCGGCAAGAAGCGTGGAGAACTGCTCGGGGTTCGCCCGGGCGATGTCGCCGATGGTTGCCGGCGCTTCGGTCGTCGTTGGCGCGACCGTAGTTTCGGGCGCAGCCGTGGTGGGCGGCACCGTCGTTTCCGGAGCGGCCGTCGTGGGAGCAACAGTCGTCTCCGGAACGGTTGTCGTCTCGACGACATCGGTCTCGGCCTCGGCCTCGACCGTTTGGGGCTGTGTGACGGCGGTGTCGCCGTCTCGCGTCGCCAACCACGCCGCCAGATACAAGAGCGCGAAGATGCCCACGAGGAGCAGGAGCCACGGAAGCAGTTTCGGCCTGCGCCGGCCGCCGGCCATCTCGTTCGTCATGTCGTCGGTCATCGGGTCACCCTCACTTGCGGTGCCCCCACATGGCACCGTCCGATTGAATCTAGACGTCCCGGCTCCGATCCGACCCCTTCGAGTACGGTCGGCCCATGACAACCATCACTGCCGACCTGACCGCTGGAGCGGTCGTTGAACTCCGGAATGGCCGCCACGTCTGGCGTGCGGACGAGCCGATCGACCTCAACGGGACCGACACCGGTCCGAATCCCTACGAGCTGTTGCTCGGGTCATTGGGTGCCTGCACCTGCATCACCTTGTCCTACTACTGCCAGCGCAAGGGTTGGACGCTGCACTCGGTGTCGGCGCAGTACACGTACGACAAGATCCACGCCGACGACTGTGCCCACTGCGATGACGACGCGCACGGGTTCCTCCACAACGTCACCGCCGAGATCTTCATCGACGGCGACTTCGACGACGAGCAACGGGCTCGCCTGGCAGAGATCGCACAGAAGTGTCCCGTGCACCGGACCCTCGACGAGGGCATGGTCTTCAACGAGACGGTGACCTTCTGACATCACACCGAAGAAATTCGGAAATGGATTACCACCCTCTGCGGGAAGGCAGCTAGTTTCACGTTCGGTTCGGGTGGACCGGGGGCCGGAAAGGCCACGCAGTGTCCACTGCACAGATTTACAACGTCGTCTCCGAACTGCACCGCGAAATGAACCACGACGCCGCCATGTCGTGGTTCAACGGAATCCTCAGCGGCGATGAGTGGGGCATGCACGATCGTGTCGAGGTCGTTGCCGACGACGGCCACCGCACCACCCACCTCACCGTGTGGGGGAGTCGATGGACCCTCGAGGTCGACGTCGAAGAGTCCCGCGTGCTCGGCGGTGTCACGATCAGCGTGCGGGTGAAGGATCCCGCGGTCGGTTACGAACTGCCGGAGTTGGCCGGGCTGGCCAAGGCCCTCGTTCCCTGACCCTCGGGTCGATCAGAAGATCGGCAACGACGATCGGTCGATGCGGACGACCCGACAGGAGTCGACCAGACCGCGTCCGGACGTCTCCACGAAATCGACGGTGATCGACTCGTCCACGCCCACGTACGACGTCGTGTTGGTGGACGAGATGATGTCGCCGCCCTCCGTCTCCCACTCAACCTCGATCCGGTAGACGCTCGACGACTCGCTGCGGTTCGTGATTCGCACGGATGTCGTGGCGATGCGGCCGGAGTTGCTCTCACCGCACACGGTTGCGTCGAGGTCGTCCTGGGGCGGATGCGTTTCATTCGTGCTGTTGGTGATGATGCCGTTGCGAGTGCTTTCCTCGCCGTTCGCGAGGGCGAGGATCGCGAACACGCCGGCGACCGACAGCAGCATCGCCAGGACGCCGACGATGATGCCGGCGATGGACATCCCCCGGCGTCCGAGGCCCTGCCGTGAACGCTTGAGCGCGATAGCGCTGAGCGACGTGCCGATGAGGCCGAAGAAGAATCCGATGACGACCACCGCAAGGACGATGCCGAGAACCGAGACGGTGAGCCCCGCAATGGCGATCGGGTTGTCGGGGGCCTTGATCGCCGGAGCACCCGTGGGGGGAGGCGGTGGCGGCGCAGCGGCGACCGGTTCTCCCGACGGAGGCGGTGGACTGCCCGCAGGCGGGGCCGGCGCCGGTGGAGGTGGGGGTGGTTGCGATTCGTCCACACCGACAGACTATGTGGCCCAGCGCCGATCGACGGGACCGGGTTCGGACGAGAAGGCGAAGGGATCGCAGCAGCAGCGGTATCCTCTTCGGTCGTGGTTCTCACTCCTGAAGCGCAGGTGCTGGTCGACGTACTCGCACCCGACGATCCAACCGATGCTCTTTGGGCGGCCTTCGACACCGGCCGGATGGACTCGGTCGCGCCCGAGCTGTCCCTGCTGCGGATGGAGCAGGATCCGATCCATCGGCACAAGGACGTGTTGGCGCACACGGTGGCCGTCGTCAGCAAGACGCGGCCCGACCTCAAGGTTCGGCTGGCGGCCCTCTTCCACGATGTCGGCAAGCCGCGGACACGTCGGATCGACGACGGCGGCGTGACCTTCCGTCATCACGAAGCGGTCGGCGCCCGCATGACCCGAAAGCGGCTCGTTGCGCTCGACTTCGACGAGGATCTGGTGGACGACGTCTGCGAGCTCGTCCGGATGTCGGGCCGGTTCAAGGGGTACGCCGACGGTTGGAGCGACTCCGCCGTCCGTCGGTACGCCCGCGAGGCCGGTCCACTGCTCGGCGACTTGAACCATCTGATCCGCTGCGACTGCACCACCCGGAACCAACGCAAGGTGCGTGCATTGCAGGCGAGCATGGACGAGCTCGAAGAGCGGATCGCCACGTTGGCCGAGGCGGATCGTGTTGCGGCCGAACGCCCCGACCTCGACGGGTCGGCCGTCATGGATCATCTCGGCATTGCGCCGGGTCCGGACGTTGGCGCCGCCGTGAAGATGCTGCTCGAGGTCAAGCGGTCCGAAGGGGAGCTCTCGCGCGAAGAGCTGCTGGCGCGGCTCGATCAGTGGTGGGCGGATCGCACCGCCTGAATCGAGGGTCGGCGCTGCCGGCGCCGACGATCAGGGAGTGACGACGAACTCGACTCGGCGGTTGGCCAGTCGGCCGGCCTCGGTCGTGTTCGTTTCGATCGGTTGATCCTCGCCGAGGCCGAGCACCGTGATGCGGTCGCTCGACACACCCTGATTGATCAGCCGGTTGGCGGCCGATTGGGCTCGACCTTCACTGAGACGCTGGTTGCCGTCGCTCGGACCGGTGTCGTCGGTGTGCCCGGTCACCTGCACCTTCCAGCTCTCGGCGGCCACCATTGCGGCGGCCAGCTGATCGATGACGGGCAGGTAGGTGCCGTTGATGTTGTCGCTGTTGTAGCCGAACAGATCCGCGGCGGACAGGCGGAAGGTGATGCCTTCGACCGCCTCGTAACTCTCATCGACCAGCTGCTCATCGACGACATCGATGCCGGGGAAGACCGCGTTGGCGAGCGTCAGCGTTTCGTCGGCTTCACGGTCGGTGGCGAACCCACCGACGAGCCGAATGGTGGACGGACCCATTTCGATGATCGCACCCGGGCTGGTGGCATCGCGTTCCGCGGGACTCGCCGGCGCCCGTTCGCTGACGACGACGGTGGTCGTCGTCGTGGTGGTGGTCGTTGTCGTCGGAGCGGTGGTGGTCGTGGTCGCTTCCGTCGTGGTCGGTGCAACCGTGGTGGTGGCTTCGGTCGTGGTGGGAGCAACCGTGGTCGAGCCGCTGTCGGTTGCGACTTCCTGGTCGCCGTCGCCATCTCCACCGGTGAAGACGATGAATCCGAAGATGAGACCGGCGAGCAGCAACAGCACGCCGGCTGCGGCCTTGCCTCGGTGCAGCACGAAAAGGTCTTCCACGCCGTCGGCGACCTTCCACCGCAGCGGGTAGTAGTCGGGACTCTTCCCGTCTGATGCCATGGTTCCTCACTTCGGCCGGCGCAGCGTCCAGATGAGCCGCTGGGGCGATCCGCTGCTCCGTGTTGTATCCCGTTTTGTTGAGCCGATCAGGCAATCTGACGTGCAAATTCACTCAGAGTGGCAATTGGCTCCATTCCAGTGGCACCGCGTACACTGTGCCAGCGGCTGGGTAGACGTGTGGAAGGGCAAGCATGACGGACATCACCGAATCTGCGGCGGCGCAGCATGCGGCGTTGCCATCCCTCGCCTCGTTCCGTGCGCTGTCGACGACGCTCGCCGCAAACGATCGTGCCGACACGGCCGACATGGCCCGGGTCGCCGGTGAATTCCTGACCGACGCCCGCCGCCTCCGCGGGCTGCACGGCGATGCCATCGTCGTCGCCCCCACCGGCTCGGCGGAACACGAACTGCACGTGAACCTGCATGCATGTGAACGCTCCGCCCTCGCGGCACAACGGCGCGGCGTGGAAGCCCTCACCGCACGCCTTCGCAGCGACGACGAGCTGCTGGCGTCGATCAGCACAGCGGCGATGGCCGACCTCGAGTCGGCTGCACAATCGCTGCTGGGGGCGTCCTCCCTCTCGGATCAGCTGCTCGCCTCCGAGGCGTCGGACGGAACACTTCCGCCGCCGCCATCGATGGAGCATGGTGAGCTCGTCGTCGACATCACCGACTCTCCCATCGATCTCGAATACCGCGCCTCGGCTTCCGCAACGGACGAGCTCGGCGCTGCGACCGAAGCGTTGGCCGGCAGCGACTGGGAGGAACGTCGCGCGGCGATTCTGGAGCGGGTCGAACGGGCTCGACGGCCGGAACCGGAGCTCGCCGAAGAGACGATCGAGATCGCGCCCATCGCGCCCTTCACCAGTGACGAGGTCTCTCCGATCATCGCCGCGGCGTTGGCGTCGAACTCCCTGCAGCCCGAGCGCGACGAATTCGAGTTGCACCCGGATCCTGCCGTTGCGGAGGAGCCCGCTGCCGACGCTCAGGATCCTGAGCTGGCTGTTGAGGACGTGGCGGATCCTGAGCTGGCTGTTGAGGACGTTGAGGAGGACGACGCATCTTCGGACGACGAGGTCATCTCCGTGGAGTCGCGTCTCGGCGATCTGTCTGCGGCAGACGCCGTGGTCGTCGACATCGCCGACGCTCCCTCGAAGCATCGGTCCGCGGAGTCTGATGGCCTCGCCGAGGTCATCGAGCTGCAGACCGAGGCGACCGCCCACGAGTGGCCTGTCTGGCAAGGGCCGAACCGGTCGCTCGAGACCGACGTCGTGCCGCTTCCCGACATCGAAGTTCAGGAAACACCCGCGCCGCCGGCACCTGCGGCGCCCGAGGAACCGACGGACTACCCCCGGCTGGTCAGCGTCGCTCCGGAAGCTCCGGCCCCGCCTGTCACACCTCCGCCGACCATCTCCACCGAGAAGGACGCGGGCCCGACCTTCTCCTTCGCTCCGCAGGCTCCCTCGGACGACATGCTCCCCGTGCCGTTCGGAGATGCGGCCGGACGCAAGACGCAGGAAGAGATTGCCGCCGAGGCGCGTGCGCTGATCGCAGACCAGGCGGCCAACCAGGTTGAACCGGCGGACTCGTTCAGTCGCCGCGAGGTCCGGCGTCGACAGCGTCGCCTCCGCAGTCATCAGCGGGCGGTCGAAAAGGCCGAGAGCCGGGTGCAGCGGGACCGGCGTCGGGTCGAACTCGATCGCGAACGATCGCTTGCGGAAGAATCCGCAGAGTCCTCCACCTACGCGCCCACGTGGTTCGCCCAGCTCGCCTTTGCGATCGCGATCTGTCTGCTCGTCGTGATGGTTGCTGTCGGTCTCTGGTTCCTGCTGGCCGACGACCCGGGTCTCTTCTAGCCGCCGTCGGTCGCTCCGGCGCTCAACCAGGCCGCCACCCAACCATCGTCCCGTCGCGTCGCCTTCACCCGGCGGTCGTACAGCGAACACGCCTCCTCGAATTGGTGCTCGAGGAGACCGGACACCAGCACGTCTGAAACGTGGACCAAGGACGGGGCGATCCGGCGGTGTTGGTCGATCGTCACGTTCACGAACGCCAGATCGTGGTTCTCGACGACCGGCATCGAACCGCCGTCGACCAGGGCGACCTGCACCGATCCCGAGGTGCCGTTTCGATCGACGTTCGACCGGGCGCACTCGACGGCCACCGGATCGACGTCGACGGCAAGCACTGCGGCGCCGCAACTCGCCGCGGCGAGCGCGAGCACGCCGGTTCCGGTTCCGACGTCGATCACCCGATCGGACGGCGACACCGCCGCTGGCAACAACTCGAGCAGGAGGCGGGTCGAGGGGTGGGCCCCGTGCCCGAAGGCGCGACCGGGGTCGATTCGCAGGTGCGTCGTGTCGGGTGGCGCCGGATCATCGGACTCGGGCGTGGTGACGAACCACTCGCCGGCCAGGACGGGGGCGAGGCCGACGCGTTGTTCGTCCTGCCAGGTCGGGGCGACCATGTCGACCGCGGCGACGGTCCACGACCGAATCGCTTCCGCCGCGCCACGAGCCTCCGCCTCGGTGGAGAACCCGGCGCGTAGCAGCACGGTGTCGCCGGCCGGTTCTTCGCCGACCGCCAGCGCACCGTGCTCGAAGAGCAGGACGGAGACCAGTTCTGCGAGGTCGGTTGCGACTTCGCAGGTGAGGACCGGCTCTTCCGGTGCAGAACTCGACACGACGTCAAGCGTGACGATGAACCGGCGCAAACGCCCACCCGGGGAAGCAGTTGCGGCCATGATGGGTTTCACAGGCCCCCGACGAGAGGATTCGCAATGCAGGTAGGAATGGTCGGCATCGGTCGCATGGGCGCAGGACTCTCCCGTCGCCTGATGGCGGGCGGCCACACGACGGTCGCCTACGACATCAGCTCGGAGGCCGTCGACGAGATCGTCGAGGACGGCGCCGTCGGCACGTACAGCCTCGAGGAGTTCGCCGCAGCACTCGAGGCGCCCCGGATCGCCTGGGTCATGGTGCCCGCGGCCTTCGTGGGCTCCACCGTCGACGCGGTCGCCCAGCACTTCGAGGCCGGCGACATCATCATCGATGGCGGCAACTCGAACTGGAAGGACGATGTCGACAAGGCCGAGGAGCTCGCCGAACGCGGCATCCACTACGTGGACATCGGCACCTCGGGTGGGGTGTACGGCGAGGAGCGGGGCTTCTCGCTCATGATCGGCGGTGAGGACGATACCGTCGCCCACCTCGAACCGATCTTCGCCACGCTCGCTCCGGGCATGGCTGCGGCGGAGCGCACGATCGATGATGGTCCCGAACGCCCGGGCGAGGCCGGCTGGCTGCATTGCGGACCCAACGGCGCCGGTCACTTCGTCAAGATGATCCACAACGGCATCGAATACGGAATGATGGCGGCGATCGCGGAAGGGCTCGGCATTCTCGAAGGCGCCGACGCCGGTACCGAAGAGCGGCAGGCGGACGCCGAGACGTCGCCACTGCGCGATCCCAAGTACTTCCAGTACGACTTCGACACGACCGCCATCACCCAGGTCTGGCGACGCGGTTCGGTGATCGCCAGTTGGCTCATCGACCTGACCGCCCACGCGCTTGCGAACGATCCGGACCTGGAAGCATTCGAGGGTCGGGTGTCCGATTCCGGCCAGGGTCGCTGGACCGTGCAGGCCGGCGTCGAGCTGGGTGTGCCCGTATCCGTCATTTCGGCTTCGCTGTTCGATCGGTTCGCCAGCCGCGACAACGACGAGTACGCGAACAAGGTGCTGTCGGCCATGCGCAAGGAATTCGGTGGTCATCACGAGAAGAAGGCGGACTGACATGACCGACGCCTCCCCGGCACCGGCGGACGCCTTCCTGCTGTTCGGCGCCACCGGCGACCTCGCACGCAAGAAGCTCTTTCCTGCGCTCTACGAGCTGACCCGCGAGGGTCGGGTCGACATGCCAGTCGTCGGCATCGCCCGAAGCGATTGGAGCGACGACGATCTGCGGGACCGCGCCCGCGAGTCCGTCGTCGAGAAGCTCGGCGATGACGTTGACGGCGATGCGCTCGACGCACTGTGTTCCCGTCTCCGCTACCTCTCAGGCGACTACACGAACGCGTCCACGTGGACCCGCGTCGCCGAGCTCACCGAGGGGGCCAAGGTGCCGGTCTCCTTCCTCGCCATCCCGCCGAGCCTCTTCGACGACGTCGTCGAGGGCATGGCCGGCGTGGGCATGACCGATCGGGGTCGGGTCGTGGTCGAGAAGCCGTTCGGTCGGGATCTCGCCAGCGCTCGGGAGCTGAACGCCACGCTGCACAAGCACCTCGACGAGTCCCAGATCTTCCGCATCGATCACTTCCTCGGGAAGGAGCCGGTGCAGAACCTCATGGTGTTCCGCTTCGCCAACTCGCTGTTGGAGCCGGTGTGGAACCGCCATCACGTCGAGTCGGTCACGATCACGATGGCGGAGGCATTCGGCATCGAGGGTCGCGGCGCCTTCTACGACCAGGTCGGTGCCATCCGTGATGTCGTGCAGAACCATCTGCTGCAGATGGTCGCGCTGCTTGCAATGGAGCCGCCGTCGTCGAAGGACCCCGGGGCGCTTCGGGACGAGAAGGTGAAGGTGTTCCGTGCCATGAAGCCGCTCGACCCGGAGCTGGTCGTGCGCGGGCAGGTCGAGGGATATCAGGACGAGAAGGGCGTCGAGCCGGGATCGGACACGGAGACCTTCGCCGCAATGCAGATCGAGATCGACTCGTGGCGATGGGCCGGCGTGCCCTTCTACATCCGGGCCGGAAAGTCGATGGCGAAGACGGTCACCGAGGCGGTTGTCGAATTCAAGCAGCCGCCGAGCATGCTGTTCGCCGACGTCGACGAGTGTCCGGAGCCCAGCCGTCTGCGTTTCCGGATGAAGCCGGACGACAACATCACGCTCTCGATGCAGGCGAAGGTGCCGGGCATGGAGATGGTGAGCCGTGCAGTCGACATGACCGTCGACTACGAAGCGCAACTCGGTGGCGACGGCCCCGACGCCTACGAGCGGCTGATGGCCGATGCCATCATCGGCGATGAGCGCCTCTTCGCTCGTCAGGATGGTGTCGAGGAGGCGTGGCGGATCGTCGAGCCGATGCTCGAACCGATCCATCCGGTCCTGCCGTACCCGGCCGGTTCGTGGGGTCCGGCGGAGGCGGAGCGTTTCGGAGGGATACCCGACGCATGATGCTCGAGGTGGTGGCGGACCGCGAAGCGCTCGCCGAGCGGGCGGTCGATGTGATCGTCGAGATCGCGAATCAGTCGATCGACGAACGTGGCATCTTCACGCTCGCGATCTCGGGCGGTTCGACGCCGCGACGGATGCTGGAGGTGCTTGCCGAGCGGCCGGGTGTGGACTGGGAACGCATCCATCTCTTTCAGGTCGACGAACGGGTGGCACCGGACGGTGACCCGGACCGCAACGCCACGATGCTCGATGAGGCGCTCCTCACCGACTCGTTCCGGTCTCGGCACGACGTGGGCGGAGTCTGGCTCATGCCCGCGACCGATGAGGACCTCGACGCAGCGGCCAGCGACTACGCAGCCACGGTCGATCGCATCGCAGGCTCTCCCGTGGTGTTCGATCTGGTGCAGCTCGGGCTCGGCAGCGACGGACACACCGCGTCGCTCATCCCGGACGATCCGATTCTTGCGGTCGACGATCGGGATGTGGCGCCGACCGAGGTCTACAACGGGCGCCGCCGACTGTCGCTGACCTGGCCGGTGCTGGATCGGGCCAAGCACCAGTTGTGGGTGATCGCAGGTGAAGACAAGGGCCCGGCGCTGTCGCAGTACCTGAACGCCGACCCGGCGATTCCGGCGACGCTGCCCACGCAGGCCCGTGCCACGGTGCTGGTCGACGAAGCGGCGTTCAGCGCCACCTAGAGGACGGCTTCCAGCGCCTCGATCGCCTGCGTGATCTCCGCCGGGCTCGTGTAGTGCACGAACGAGAGCCGCACGACGCCTTCGCTCGCCGGTTGGCCCATCGCTTCGATGAGGCGAACGGCGTAGAAGTCTCCGGCACCTGCCATGACCCGATGTTCGCTCAATCGGGAGGCGACCGCAGATGGCGCATGACCGTCGGGAACGAAGGCAACGGTCGGGACTCGGACGGTCGGGTCTGCGGGTCCCATGATGCGGACGTCGTCGCGGCCATCGAGGTACTCGAGCAGGGGAGTGACGAGGGTGGTCTCGTGCGCACGCATCAGGTCGTGCACCCGTCGGCCCCGATCGGCCGCCGGCGCGCCGTCGTCGAAGTGGTGCTCGTGGAGCAGGTCGATGTAGTCGGCCATGCCGTTGCACGCGGCGACCTGTGCATGATCCGGCCCGGCCGGGACGAGGCGCTTGCGGATGCTGCCCTCGTTGAACCAGTGGCTCTGGTTGGCCAGGCCGTCGTTGACGGAGCGCCGAACCGTCATCACACCCTGGTGGGGCCCGCAGGTCTTGTAGGCGGAGAAGAGGTAGATGTCGGCGCCGAGCGCGTCGACGTCGGGCAGGCCATGCGGTGCCGCGGACACACCGTCCACGACCGACACCGCCCCGGCCGCACGAACCATGTCGCACACCTCGCGAACCGGGTTGATGTGGGCGACGATGTTCGAGCAGTGGGGGAAGGCGACCAGCCGGGTGTGGTCGTTGAGCAGTTCGGCGAGGTCAGCCGGATCGAGCACGCCGGTGTCGGGGTGGACCGACCACTCGCGCACGGTGATGCCCGTGGCCTCAAGTCGCCGCCACGCACCGGAGTTCGCCTCGTGGTCCTGGTTGGTGACGATCAGCTCGTCGCCCTCGTCCCAACCGGCCCGGAAGGCGTGGGCGAGCGTGTAGGTGTTCTGCGACGTGGACGGGCCAATCAGCAGCTCGTCGTCCCCCACGTTCATGAGCGCGGCGAGCCGCACATGGGCGTCGTCCATCTCGTTGCCGGCCTGCGTGGACGCCGGGTACGGGGCGTACGGCTGGACCTTGGTTTCGGTGTAGAAGCGCGTCAAGCGGTCGATCGTCTGACGGCACGCATACGAACCGCCGGCGTTCTCGAAGAACGCCCATCCCTCGAGTGACGCTTCGGAGAACGCCGGGAACTGGGAGCGGACGAAGGTGAGATCGAGCTCGGTCATGCCCCGATTCTTGCAGGCGTCAGGTCAGCCCACCGCCACGGGGTCCGGGGTGCAGTCGTGCGTCGTGGTGACGCCGTCCATGCGGTTGCGGAGCTGCCAGGAGTGCTCGCCGGCTCCCGGTTCATCGACGTACTCGAGGCCCGACACCTCGGCGACCCACTTGAAGGTCACCGCGTCGTCGCTGCGGCGTCGAACCTGATAGAGATCCTCGCCCTCGATCGCCGACCAGGTGATGGTTGCCTGTTCGCCGTTCACGGCAATGGTGCAGTTCACTTCCGGCACAACCGGGTCGACGGGGTCGACGGGGTCGACCGGATCGACAGGGTCCACGGGATCGATGTCTCCGAAGTCGCATGGGGTGTCTGTCGTGACGCCACCGGTGCGACTGCGCACCGTCCACTCGTTCGCCGGGTCGCCGATCGTCGTGGTCCAGCCGAGCGTGCCGACGGTCGCCCGCCAGCTTCCGCCCTCGCGGACGTTGTAGACGTCTTCACCTTCGATTGCGGTCCATTCGAGGCTGATGCCGCCCTGGTCGATGGTGGCGGTGCAGGTTTGCACGCCCGGATCGACGGGGTCCACGGGATCGACCGGGTCCACCGGGTCGACGGGATCACCCGGGTCGATCGGGTTGCCGGCAATCGGGTAGAAGGCAGTGGTGCCGGTGCGGACGCCTCCGGACAGTTCGCCATCGAAGCCGATGAGGAGGCCGTGGTCGGTCACGGTGACCACGCGGCCGCCAACGAAGGCATCCGATCCCGGGTTCCAGTCGAGGGGAGTACCGTCGGTCAGGTCGAGGGCCGCGAGCTGTGAGCGCCAGACGCCCCCGTCGAATTCGATGGCGCCGGTGCACCCGTCGAACCCGTTGAGTGGCGTGCCGGGTTCGGTGATCCCCGGGCCTTCGTCGATCTTGCAGAAGTGGCCGCTCACGTACACGGCGCTGTCGGACACGCCGACACCAAAGCTGGAGTCGCGCATGAAGTGGGCCCAGGCGATCTGGCCTGGTGCCTCGGTGGTGGGGACCAGGTGGACGTAGTCGCCCGTTGTCACGGTGCCTTGGACGATGGCGATGTGGCTGCTGTCCGGCGAAATGGCCGCGTCCTGGATGAGCCAGTACTTCGAGGCGGCGATCGTCGTTTCCTCGAGTCGATGCGGGGTGACCGTCGGTCCGTTGAGTGGGTCGCTGATGTCGATCACCGCCGTGCCGCGGAGGGCGGCGCCAGAGATCCACGCGGTCCGATGGCCGACGAGGAGTCGGCTGCCGTCGGCATTGACACCGAGCGCCACGATCGGGTTCGAGACTTCGCCCTGGAAGTCGAGGCTGAACGTCGGATCGATCTCACCGGTCGTCAGGCTGGCCTCGGCGATGTGCTCGATGATGCGGCCGTCGATCGTCTCGAAGTCGCCACCGATGAACAGTCGGTCCTCGTGAACGGCGAGCTCGGTGACCCGGGCATCGATGCCACCGATGATCCAGTTCTTGTCGGCCCGGCACAGGTCGAGGTCGAGGAGTGCAATGCGCTTGCGGGGGCGGGCCTTGCCGTCGGCTCCGGTCACCTGGGAGAAGCGGCCGGCGACCACCAGGGTGCTGTCGGTGGGTCCGGGAGCGATCGCCAGGACTTCACCGTTGACGTCGATCCTGGTGCAGACGGGTTCCTTGGTGTCGGCGTCGACGATCAACAGGTGGGGTTGGTCGATGACGGTGCCGTCGGCGAGTTCGACGTGTTGGAAGTTGCCGCCGGAGATGATGTGGTCGCCGATGTGCTCGACGGCCAGGGTTTCACGCGGAATCTCGCAGCCGTCCTCGCAGCCGTTCTCGAAGCTGGTGATCGTCGGTGTGCCGAGGATGACGGGCCAGCCCGTCTGCGGAGCGGGGTCCACGAGTCCCTGGTGGTTGATGGCAGCAGACGCGTCGCGAGACTCACCGCTGAGGGCCACCGCAATCGCAAGCACGAGAAGGAGTGCAGCCGCGCCGAAGATCTGTCCCTTGTACATGCCCCTCCAATCGGCGGAGGGGAGGAGGGTCCGAGGGCCGTTCGGCCCATCGGGTCAGGGAGCGAGTTGTTGCCAGGTGGAGGCGACCGCTTCATCGCCGAAGATCTGGATGTCGCCGCCGGGCCGGTTCCAGATCCAGAGCAGGAGGGCTTCGGCGGTACCCCGAACGGCCGCGTCTCCCTTGCCGTGTTCGTGGGTGATGGTGACTTCCGGTCCGTCGTTTCCGACGAGCATCCATTCGCCGTCCGTGTCGGTGCAGTGAAGGTGGAGGGAGGTCGACGGGTAGGTGCGGTTGGGTCGGGCCGAGGAGAAGCGGAGGCCGACGCTGAGGTATTCGTCGATGCCGTCGCGGGCGAGGTCGACGTCCATGGGCTGCGGGGCGCCACCGGCGTACTGGGCGTCCCATCGGTGGACGAGCGTTTCCTGCGTCATCCGGCGCTGCCAGAATCCGGCGGTCTGGTAGGCCGAGGCGAAGGACCACGCCGGTGCGGCGGGGTCGGCGGCGCCGAGCACGTCGAGCATCCGCTGACGGATGGCCGGCAGCCACTCGGCGGGAGCTCCTTCGGGTGCATCGCCGGGCGGGGTGGGATCGGCGCTGGCGGCTTCAACGTTGACGGTGGCGATGGTCCACACGCGGGCGGTGTGGGTGGCCAGGTCGCTCATGGTCCAGTCGCCGCACTGCGGCACGGCTGCATCCGGCGCGGCGAGCGCAGCGTCGATGAACGACTGGCTCTCGGTCCCAAGGTGAGCAAGGTACTCCGAAGTCTCCATCCGAAGAACGTACCAAAGGGCTCTGACCCCTAGATGTTGTGTCTTGGGACGTTGTTGACGTAGTTGTGTGAGGGGTGAGCCTCCTGAGCGAGTGTGGAGCTGTCTAGGAACCACGCTCCCCAGGAAGGCTCTGATGCACCGTAACGCCCCGCTCACCCCACAAGGGCGGCTTCGCCTTGTCCGCCGGATCGAGTCTGGCTGGTCGATCACCGCAACCGCCGAGTCAATGAACGTGTCACGACAAACCGCGCACAAGTGGTGGCACCGCTACCGCAACGAAGGAACGGCCGGGCTCGAGGACCGGTCATCACGACCACACACCTGCCCACACCAAACCCCGCCCGAACTCGAACAACGCATCATCTCGATCCGCCGATCCCAGCGGCTCGGACCGGCCCGCCTCGCTGGCGTCGTGAACGTCCCCGCGTCGACTGTTCACCGCGTTCTGGTCCGTCACGGCCTCAACCGGCTGTCCTGGATCGATCGGCCAACCGGACGCGTGATCCGACGTATCGAAACCGACCGCTGCGGGCAACTCGTCCACATCGACGTCAAGAAACTCGCCCGCATCCCTGACGGGGGCGGCCATCGGGTGCATGGCCGGACGGGAACCCGGAACGGGTCAATGGCCAAACGAGGCCTCGGTTACACCCACATCCACACCGCGATCGATGCCTACTCGAGGCTCGCCTACTCGGAGTTCGCTGGCATCGAAAACACCATCAACTGTGTCGCGTTTCTGGACCGGGCCGTCGTCTGGTTCGCTGATCACGGGATCACGATCGAACGGGTCCTGACCGACAACGGCAACGGCTACCGATCGATCGCCTGGAAGCAGCGTTGCGGCGAGCTCGGGATCGAGCACACCCGGACCAAGCCCTACCATCCGGCCACGAACGGCAAGGTCGAGCGGTTCAACCGGACATTGCTCGATGAATGGGCCTACGCCCAACTCTGGAACTCAGACACCGAACGAGCCAACGCGCTTGACCCGTGGCTACATCGCTACAACCATCACAGACACCACACCGCGATCGACGGCCCACCCGCCAGCCGCGTCAACAACCAACCCAGCTACAACACCTAGAGCGCTCCAGGGGTCAGAGTCGTTCGCTTCGCTCACTTACCGAGTTCGGC
>JAHDEJ010000027.1 GCA_020628865.1 Acidimicrobiales bacterium | reverse complement strand
CAATCGCCCGCTGTCCGTCTTCGTTCGGATGGACGCAATCGAGGCGGGAAATGACCGTCTCATCAGGGCCATCGTCGTCGGCACACCACGGGGACCCGCCACCGGTGAAGCGGTCAGCGATGCCCTGCAGCGGACCGAGGCCATTCTCCCGAAGGATGTCTGGCCCGAGGCCGTTGGGCGCCTCACGACCCACCGCGAGGTCGTCGAGCTGCACGAGCGTCAGACGGGCGGCCGGATGCCGGCGGGCAACGGACCGGATCCGCTGGTTGAGCTCGTCGATCAGCTCGGCCGAGACCGCCCGGAAGCACGAGCCGTCGCAACCGTCCACACCGACCGGATCGATGGCCGTGGGGTCGTACCAGGTCAGCAGCGCGATGTGGGCGTCGGTCGATGTCACGAGCGTGGCGACGACCTCGTCGAGCGCGTCGTCGAAGGCGTCGAGCCGTTCGGCCAGCAGAGTACGGTCCAGAGCTGCGTCGGGGTCGCCGCCCGCGCCCTCGATCAGCAGCGGTGTGGGATCGAGGAGATGCACATCGGCCGCGCCGGCCATCATGGTGACGATGGTCGGGTTGAGCGTGACTGCCCACTCGAGCTGGGTCTTTGCCGGGCCGTCGAGGACGTCGCCGTCATCGTCGGTCGCACGCACGGGAGTGTTCAGCAATGCGGGCCCGTCGTGACCGCTGCAGGCAACCATCGAAAATTCCGCGGTCTCGCCGAGCGCACCCGCGTCGACGAGTTGTTCCACGACGAGGCTCGGGTGGGCGATGGACTCGCCCCGCCAGCATTCATCGGACGTGAAGTAGTCGCTGCGGTCCCGACCGAAGCCGGCCGCAACGGAACCGCCCATCGCCAGCAGGTGATCCCCGGCTCGCGGATGGCGGCCGATGAGCAACAGCTCCTCGCGATGGACCAGCCCGGTCTGGTCGGTCGCAACAACCGTCATGGACCACTGACCGGCTTCCGCCGGCTCCCATTCGAACCCGGTGATGAGCCCGCGGGAGTTCGTGAGCGGGAAGAAGCCGCGGGGTGCGTCCTCGATTTCGACGGTGGCGAGATCGCCATCCGGGTCCGATGCGACGATCGCATCGGTCCAGGTCTGCCCGATCTCCGCTCGTGCACTCGACGGCATCCGCAACTCCGGCGGACGATCCGGGATCGTCGTGGTCGTCGTGGTGCTGGTGGTCGAGGTCGCCGGACGGACGTCGTCCGGGGCCGCAGAGACGCGTTCGTCGGCCGAAGTTGAGGAGGAGCAGCCCATCACGACCACGAGCAGTGCCAGAACCCCAAGAGTTCTCGAACCGACGGAGGTGTGGAAGCGGGGCATCACCGGCTTCAACGTAATCGATGGACGATTTCATCCGGGCAACGCCACCCTCCGCGTTCGAACGGTGTAGGTTCGCTGCTGCGGGCTCGTTTGTTGAGGAGTGGCCGCCGCATGCGCACACCCGAATTCGCGCCAGAGAACCCCATCGTCGACGGATGGACGTCGGCAGGACTGCGATGCTCAGACTCGTGGCGCCTTCAGCTGCCGGTGAAGGCACTGGACGAGGTGACACAACACCTCGATCGCAATCAGGGCGCGCCCGGCGACCGTGTCACCGACACCGAGTTTCCGGCACTGCAACACCTTGCCGGCCGGGTTCGAGACGAGCTCGCCGTCGGCTCCGGAATCACCTGGGTTCGACCGACCATCCACGATTCGCTCACCGATGCGGAGTGGCGAGGCCTGTTCTCGATCTTCTGCAGCCTGCTCGGAATGGCCCACCGGCCCCTTCCGCTCCCCGATCCGACCACCACCCCGGCGGCGGAACTCGTGACCGTGCAGGTGGACGGACTCGTGCCAGACGTCATCGGCTCCGTCCGGTTGAGCGATCCGAGACCCGGGCATGAGCTCCTCCTGGCAAACGCAGCCGCCGTCCACGACGAGCTCGAACGCCATGCGCCCGACGAACTGCGAACGCTGTACCGACCGGTTCTGCACGGGCCCTCGGCCAGCGGCGTCGGATCGTTGCGGGCGCCGATCTTCCAGTACGAGAAGTCGTCTCGCTGTCTGCAGTTCCGCTACGACCGTCGCAGCATCGAACACACCCACGACAATGCGGACGTGCGGCTGTCGGCCGCCCATCTGACGGCGTTCGACACGTTGGACAAGGTGCTTGCGATCCCGGAGCTGCTCGCCCCGGTCCGACCCGGCCGCGGCGATGTGCTGCTCATCAACAACCGTCGGGTCGCCAGCGCCGGCTTGGTCAACGCGGTGCGACCCGGCGTGCGCGGCGAAACGCGCGCCCTGCGCGTCGTCAACCCGGCGTCGACCCCGGCGGTCACGGCCGCCCACTAACGTTCGGGGTGTGCTCGCACGCCTGACGCTGAAGAACCTCCTCCAACGACCGCTCCGTTACGTTCTCACGGGTTTGGCGATCGTGTTCGGCGTTGCCGCCGTCACCGCGGTGTTCATCTTCACGGACGGCCTGCGCGACACCTTCGATGACCTCGCCGGCAACATCGAGTCCGGCTTCGACGTTTCCGTCCAGAACGACGCCCCCTTCGGCGACGGACTCGAAGCTGCCGTCGTGCCGACCGATCTCGTGGAGACGATCGAGGCGGTCGATGGCGTCGCCGCCGTGCAACCCCGCATCATCGAATTCGGCGTCGTGCCGATCGACGCCGACGAAGAGGTCCAACTCGCGAACGGCCCGAACATCGGCCTGAACTGGGAATCGCGCACTCCCAACCCGCGCCTGTTCCTCATCAACGGCCGGGAACCGCAGGCGGCAAACGAGTTCGTCGCCGACGTGGACACCTTCGAAGCCGGCAACTTCGTGCTTGGTGATTCGTACCGAATTCAGGCGCCCAACGTCTCGGAGGAGTTCGTGCTCGTCGGCACCTTCTCCTTCGCCGACGCCGAGGTCAACGCCACGGTTGGCGCGAAGATCCTGGCGTTCGAAGAGGGTGCGGCGCTCGAATTGCTGAACCGGGGCGAGGGCTACGACGACATCCGGGTCATCGCCGCCGACGGAACCACACCCGACGATCTGGTCGCGCAGCTCCAACCGGTGCTCGCCGCCGAGGGCGAGAACCTTGTGGCCGTCAGCCAGGCGGAGCTCATCGAGGAGGCCCAGGACAGCTTCGGACAGATCCTCGGCATCTTCCGGACGGTGCTGCTCGTGTTCGCCGTGATCATCCTGTTGGTCTCGGCCTTCCTCATCTACAACGTGTTCTCGATCACCCTCGGGCAACGGATCAAGGAACTCGGTCTGCTGCGGGCGGTCGGCGCCTTCGGCACACAGGTCACCAACATGATGTTGGGAGAAGCGTTCCTCCTGGGGGTGCTCGCCACCGTCGTCGGCATCCCGGCCGGCTGGGGTCTCGCCCTGTTGCTGCGGAGCGCGCTCGAACAACTCGGTTTCCCCGGCGACACCGGGCTGCCGATCAACCCGCTCACCATCGTCTACGCGATCTTCGTCGGCATCGTCGTCACGGTGCTGGCCGCCATCCCGGCGGCCGCACGCGCCCGAAGCGTTTCCCCGCTTGCCGCACTCAACGAAGGAGCCGCCGCCGGTACCGACGACGTCACGATCGACCCACCTCGAGGCGCCATTGCGATCCTCGTCGGGTTGCTGGTGATGATTCCCGCATTCGTGTTCGACGGTTGGCTTCCGCGGCTCTTCCTGCCGCTGCTCGCAACGCTGCTCATGTGGCTCGGCGTCCGATGGATCGCACCACGGCTCGCCCCGTTCCTCCTCCTCGCAACCGGCCTGGCGCTGCTGCTGGTCGTGGCCGTCGCCGACTTCGGGCTCGGCGAGACGTTCGGCCTGCTCGGCAGCGGCGCACTCGTGTTGATCATCGGTGCCAGCCAGGTCGCTCCCCTGTTTGCCGCACCGGTATCGAGGGCGCTCGGCCACTGGCCGACGTCGATCATCGTGGGGCTCGTCGGTCTGCTCCTCGTCGTCGGCTTCATCGGCGGACTCCTCTTCCTTGCGTTCGCCTTCGAACCCGATGTCGACTCGAGCCTGCCCGACGGATTCGGCCTCCAAGTCCTGATTCAGGTGCTGGTCGCCGGCGTGATCGCGGGCGGCCTTTGGAAGCTGTCCACCATGGTTCGACGCAGGTGGATCGCCCGGATCGTCACGGTCCTCGCGGCGATCGCCTTGATCCTGATCCTTCCGCTGATCCTGGGCATCGGGCTGCTTCGCACGATCCCGGCCGCGCTGGGCACGACCGGCCGGGTGGCCCGTGAGAACGCCGCAAGAAACCCTCAGCGCACGGCGACGACCGCCACGGCGCTCATGATCGGCCTGACGCTCGTCACGGCGGTCACGGTCATCGGCGACTCCATCAAGTCGTCCGTGACCAACGCACTCGATTCCTCCATCACCGCCGACTGGCTCATCCAAGGACCGCAGGCGGGGCCGCAGGGCCTCCCCTTCTCTCCGGAGGTGGCCGAGCGGGTGGAAGCACTGCCCGAGATCGAGGCCGTCTCGGCGTATCGCTTCTCGTTCCAGGGCTACCTCGCCGTGCAGGGCGACGGCCTCACCGCCGACGACGTGCGCTCTGCAATCCCGCTCGTGTTCGCTGCGCTCGGCGACGACGACGCCGGGCCCGAGGCCATCGACGACATCGCCACGCAGATCGGCGCCGACTCGATCGACATCGACTCGGTGCTTGCGGTGGACTTCGATGCCGTCGACGCGCACATCGACCCCGAATACCTCGAGACGGACCCGTCGCTGATCGGCCCGAACGCGGTCTACCTCGAAGAAGCCATCGCCGAGGACCGTGGCCTGGCCGTGGGCGACACCTTCCTCGCCGTATTCATCAACGGTCAGGTCGAAGAGCTCACGGTGGCGGCGATCTACGGCGACGGCTTCGTGTTCGGCGAGCGGGTGATCAGCCTCGATCTGTGGCGCCGCCACTTCACGGCCGACAGCGACTTCTTCGTCACCGCCATCACCGCCGAGCAGGTCGCTTCCGTCGACGCCCGGGCGGCGATCGAACGCGAGCTGGCCGACGACTTCCCGACGATCACCACGCAGGACAAATCCGAGTTCGCCGAACAGCAAGAGGCGCAGATCAACCAGACGCTGGCCACGGTCAACGTGCTCCTCGGCCTCTCCGCACTCATCGCGATCCTCGGCATCGCCATCTCGCTCTCGCTGTCCGTCTTCGAGCGAACTCGCGAGATCGGACTCATGCGGGCGGTCGGTGCCATCCAGCAACAGGTGCGCCACATCATCCGGTGGGAGGGCGTGATCGTCGCGGCGTTCGGCGGTCTGCTGGGCGTGGTGCTCGGCATCGGGCTCGGCGTGCTCGCCACGTCCAAGATGCCCGAGGTCATCGTGACCACGACGAGCGTGCCCACCGGCCAACTGATCGTCTACATCATCGTCGCGGCCATCACCGGCCTGATCGCCGGCGTGTTCCCTGCGCTGATCGCCGGTCGCATGAACGTGCTCGACGCGATCAGCAGCGAGTAGCCGTCACTCCGCCTGACACCGCGGGCACCAGTAGGTGCTGCGGGCGTGCTCGCCCTGCTTTCTGGACATGATCCGGCTCCCGCAGGCTCGGCACGGTCGACCCCGTCGCTCGTAGACCGCCAACCCTCCCGGAACGGTCGTCCGCTGACCGGGGCCGAGGTTGGCGAGGAGGAGGCGTTGGGCCCGGGTCAACAAGCGTCGTCGAAGCGACTCGTCGATCTCTGCCGCCGGCCGGAAGGGGCTCACGCGTTCCGCCCACAGCACTTCGGACTTGTACACGTTGCCGACGCCGCAGGCGATGCGCTGGTCCAGCAGGGCGTCGGCCACGTCGAGGTCACCGGCCAGCGTGCCGAAGCGCTGCACGGCGATGTCGATGTCTGCATCCGGAGTGCACAGATCCGGGCCGAGGTCCGCCCGCCCGATCGACGCGGTCGGCCCGATCTTCACAACCGGCGCCGAGAAGCACACGGCCACCCAGCCGTCGACCTCCACCTCCGCCCGTGCCAGGTGGCCGCCCTTCTGCCACCGCTCCCCGACCCGGTACAGGTGCCAGGCACCCGTCATCTTCATGTGGGTCTCGAGCGTCAGACCGCCGGAGAAGTCGATCATCAGATGCTTGCCGACCGCACGAACGTCCTCGATCCGCTCCCCGATGCGGGGACGATCACCGGCCACCCGCGGCAACGAGATCCGGGTCAGCTCCTGACCGGCGAGCGCCGGCCGCAACCGGTTGGCCGTCCGGTGAATCGTGTCGCCCTCGGGCACCTCACTCCTCGGATCGGCCGTCGAGCAGGAACAGCGCAACGCCGACCAACCAGGTGATTGCGGCACCGAGCGACCAGAAGTCTGCGTTGCGGATCGCGGGGACGAGGAAGAAGAGCCCCGACAGGGCGAACATCAGCCACCCGGCGGTGGCGTATCGGCTGCTCGGCATCCGCCGAGTCTGCCACCGGCCACCCGTCCCGACTACTCCAACGGGAGTACGTCCGAAGCCTTCCCCTGGGGGACGACCTGGGCCCCACGATTCCGCACGATGGACTCATGATTGAAGTCACCAACCTCACCAAGCAATACGGCGAGACGCTCGCCGTCGACAACCTCACCTTCACGGTGCGTCCCGGTATCGTCACCGGCTTTCTCGGACCCAACGGATCCGGCAAGTCCACCACGATGCGCATGATCCTCGGCCTCGACTCCCCCACGTCGGGGACGGCCACGGTCAATGGTCTGCCCTTGGCGGATCACGGCCGCCCGCTCACGTCGCTCGGTTTCCTGCTCGACGCAGGCGCCGTCCACCCGACCCGGTCGGCCCACGATCACCTCCGGGCACTGGCACTCACCAACGGTCTTCCCACCTCCCGGGTCGACGAGGTGCTCGACATCGTCGGCCTCGGCGAAGTCGGAAAGCGCCGCAGTGGTGGATTCTCGCTCGGCATGGGTCAGCGCCTCGGCATCGCCGCCGCCCTCCTCGGCAACCCGGACGTGATCATGCTCGACGAGCCGGTCAACGGGCTCGATCCGGAAGGCATCCTCTGGATCCGGCACCTCCTCCAGAACCTCGCCGACGAAGGCCGGACGGTCTTCGTTTCCTCACACCTGATGAGCGAGATGGAATTGATGGCCGAACACTTCGTGATCATCGGCCAGGGTCGCCTCATCAAGGACATCTCCGCCGACGAACTGCGGGCGATGGCCGTCGGAGAGAAGACGCAGGTCCGGGCCGAACAGCTCGACGACCTCGTGGGCCTGATGCGCGGCGACGGCATCGAGATCGTGTCGGGCGACCGGGAAACGGTCAGCGTCCGCGGCCTGACCTCCGGTGAGATCGGCCGCATCGCCCAGACGAACAACATCGCACTCACCTCGCTGATCCCCGAGCAGCGCTCCCTGGAGGACGTCTTCATGAGCCTCACGCACGACACCGTCCAGTACCAGGGCGGCAGCCGCATGGAGGCGGCAGCCTGATGACCACCGCCCTCACCACCACCAACCCGTCCTCTCCCACCGCCCCGAACGAAAGCAGCGAATCCATCATGACCACCACCACGCTCACCGCCCCCGTCACCGCGACCCGCACACCGAAGGTGCCCACCGTCGGCGTGATCAAAGCCGAATGGTTGAAGTTCTGGTCCGTCCGCTCCACCGCAGTCACGCTGCTCGCGGCCGGTTTCGCCACCGTCGCCTTCGGCATGATCTTCTCGGCGGTCGCCGAATCCGACGAGCCTGCCGGCCCGGCCGCCCTGCTCAGCGACCCGGTCGACCTCGCCCTCGGCGGTATCGGCCTCAGCGAGATGATCATCGGCGTCCTCGGCGTGATGTTCGTCGCCGGCGAATACTCGACCGGGCTCATCCGCACGGCGTTCGCCGCCGTCGGCAAACGGGGACGGGTGATCCGAGCGAAAGCGGCGGTGCTCTCCGCCTCGATCTTCGGTGTCGGACTCGCCGCCGTGACCGCATCGGTGATTCTCGGTCAGGCCGTCTACGCCGGCAGCGAGGCCACGTCGGCAGTGACCGACGTGCTCGACGTCATCTTCGGCACGACCCTCTATCTGGTGGGAATCGGCCTGATCGGCGCCGCACTCGGATTCATCCTCCGGTCGACGGCCGGTGGAATCGGCACACTCGTCGGTGGCGTGTTCATCGGCCCCAACCTGCTGAACCTGCTTCCCGATAGCTTCACCGACGTCTTCATGAAGTACCTGCCTTCCGAGGCCGGAGCTGCGATGATGACGCAGGTGAGCAACCCCGACCTGCTGAGCCGAGGCGCCGCCTACGCCGTCTTCACCGCCTGGGTCGTCGGTCTGCTCGGCCTGGCCGGCTGGCTCGTCAAGCGGCGGGACGCATGACCAGCCCTGCGATCACGCAGATGACCGACTGGATCCGAGCCGATCCGAGACGCATCGACGCCGCAATCGGCTTCACCGCCGTCGCCATCGGGTCGCTGCTGATTCGGGTGAGTCCCGACCAATTCGAAACCGGCTGGCCCGAAGTGGCCGCCGGTTTCGGCGCGTTCGTCTTCGTGATGCTTCGCCGAACCGCCCCGGCGCTCCTGCTCGTCGTGGCCATGGCCTGGGGCGGCATCCACGTCCTCGTCCTCAACCGCCCCACCCCGATCTTCTTCGCCGTTCTGGTGCTCCTCGTCACCGTCTGCATCCGGCTGGACCGGTGGCAGGCGATCGGCCTCGGCGTCGTGGCGGCGGTCCTGCTCTACGCCTTCGGAATCATCGTCAACGAGGCGACGGTGGGCGACAGCCGGGCCGTCATCGGGATCGTCTGGTCGTTCTTCGCCGTCGGCATCGCCGACGCGACCCGCTCCTGGCAGCAGTACAAGGCCTCTGCGGACGCCCAGGTTCGGGCCGCGCTCCTCGCTGCCCAGGCCGAGACCCGCCAGCAGGTGAGCGAAGAGCGCCTCGCCATCGCCCGGGAACTCCACGACCTGCTGGCCCACAACCTGTCCGTCATGAACGTGCAAACGGGCGCCGCCCTCCATCTCCTGCGCAGCGACCCCGACCAGGCCGAGTTGTCCCTGACCGCAGCCCGAGATGCCGGCCGATCCGTGCTCGACGAACTGCGAGAACTGCTCTCGGTGCTTCGCCAACCGGAGGACGACACCGACGATGCGCCGATCGGGTCGCTTCCCTCCTTCGACGAGCTGAACACCCTGGTCGAGACCGTGCGAGCGGCCGGGCTCGAGACCGTCTGGACCGAGTCCGGCTCCCCTCGAACCCTGGCCCCCGCCGTGTCGCTGGCCGCGTATCGCATTGCACAAGAAGCGCTGACGAACGCCGCCAAGCACGGGTCCGGTTCGGCGGAGCTCACCACGACCTGGACCGACACCGTGCTTCGAATCCGCGTGGAGAACCCGGTCCACACGGGGACTGAACGCTCCGGCTCCGGCCTTGGCCTCATCGGCATGCGGGAACGAGCCACGGTGCATGGCGGCACGCTCGAAACACAGGTCGATCACGGCCGCCACATCGTCGAAGCGACCCTTCCCGTGATCAGCCCGAACGATGCCGAAGGAGCAGATCGATGACCACACGCGTCGTCCTCGTCGACGACCAGGCGCTCATCCGAGCCGGGTTCACCGCCATCATCAACTCCGCGCCCGACCTCGAGGTGGTCGGCGAGGCCGACGATGGCAGCGATGCCGTTGCGCTCATCAAATCGAGCCGTGCGGACGTCGTCCTGATGGACATTCGCATGCCCGGCCAGGACGGGATCACGACGACGCGTCAGATCACCCAGGACGACGACCTCGCCGGCGTCCGCGTCATCGTGCTCACCACATTCGAACTCGACGAATACGTCGTGGACGCGATGGCGGCCGGAGCGAGCGGCTTTCTCGACAAGGGCGTGGACCCATCGACGCTGCTCGACGCAATCCGAGTCGTCGCCGCAGGAGACGCGCTTCTCACGCCCACGGCCACGCGTGCCCTCCTCGCCTCACTCGGGCCGGACCGCAGCGCCCCGACGGTGGACGAGACCGCCCTCGAGCACCTGACGCCTCGCGAACGCGAGGTCGTCTCCCTCGTGGGGCGCGGGTTCTCCAACGACGAGATCGCCGAACAGCTCTTTCTTTCGCCGCTCACCGCAAAGACGCATGTGAGCCGGGCGATGACCAAGCTCCACGCACGCGACCGCGCGCAGCTCGTCGTCGTGGCGATACGGACCGGCCTGACGCGTGTGGACGACCTCTGAGCTCAGTCGTCCCAGCGGACGCGGTCGCTGACCGAGGCCGTGCCGTTGTCGTCGGTCACCGTGAGGTCGACCCGATAGCGACTGTTGTCCGGGAAGAACACGATCGGCGACTCGATCGTGCCACCGATGATCTCGCCGCCGCTGAAGTTCCAGTCGATACTCGGCGTCCCGACCACATCCAAGGTTGCGGTGAAGATGATGACGCCGGGTTCCGGGTCGACGGTCCAGCCGAAGTCGATCCGCGGTTCGAGGTCGTCGACCTCGATCTGGAACTCGACCACCTCGGACGAACCGAGTTCGTTGGCCACCTGGACGGTCCCGTCGTAGACCCCGTTGCGGGTGAACTGGAAGGTCGGTCGGTTGCCATTGCCTCCTGAGACGAGCTCGCCACCCTGCACGTTCCAGGTCCAACTGTTCGGGCTGTTGCGGACCCGCGCCAGCAGTTCGACGGTTCCGTTGTTGTTGCGTTCCACCTCGACCGAGCGCACCTCGGCTGGTGCACCACCGTCGACTCGGGTGGTCAGCTTCGTTCGATCGTCGGACTCGCCGGCTGCGTTCGTCACCCGGAGCGTGACCTCGTACCGGCCGTCGTCCGCAAAGATGAACGTCGGGGTGGCGGAGTTCAATCCGGAGGTCCAGATCGCATCGGGAGCGGACCATCGGTAGGAGTCGGCACCGTCGGAGGCGCTGCCGTCGCAGTTCAATCGGAAGTTGTCGGTTCGGCAGCTGAAGCGGGCGTCGGGCGCTTCGACGACAACCACGGTGGCCGTGAACGGCTCACTCTCGCCCACGTTGTTGGCAGCGACGAGGGTGACCGTGTACTCGCCCGGATCGAACCGATGCTCCGGGTTCTGCTGGCGGGACCGATCGCCATCGCCGAAGTCCCACAGCCAGGCGTTGGGCCGGCTCGAGGATCGGTCGACGAAGGAGACGGTCGTGCCATCGGCCGACCATTCGAAGCGGGCAAGCGGTTCCGCAAAGATCGTGACCGGCAGCTGGGCCGAGCTGGATCCGCCTTCGTTCGATGCCGTCACCTTCACGATGTACGTACCCGCCTCCGACCAGCTGTGGGTCGGGTTGCGGGAGGTGGACGTTGCACCGTCGCCGAAGTCCCACAACCAGGCGGTCGGCTCCGGGGTTGATGCGTCGGTGAACTGAATCGACTCGCCGATGCCCGCCTCCGACATGTTGAGCCCGAAGCCCGCTACCGGAGGCGCAACCGGTTCCCGAATGGTCACGGTCGTACTGATGCGATCGTCGCCGGCAGCGTTGATGGCCCGAAGCGTGACCGTGTAGGTGCCCGCCTCTTCCCACCGGTGACTGACCTCGACCCCTCGGGCCGTGTTGCCGTCGCCGAAGTTCCACACCAACCGGGCCGGTTCGTTGACCGAGAGGCTGCTGAAGCGGATGAGGTCACCGGCGACGACCTCGCTCGAGGATTGCGCCAACCGTGCGATGGGCGGCTCGAGTGCAGGTTCGACGGTGATGTCGATCACGGCGTCGTCGGAGCCGGCGCTGTTCGACACCGTCAGCCGGACTCGATAGACGCCGGGAGCGGTCCAGGAGTGTCGGGCCGTGGACCCCGAGGCGCGGACGCCATCGCCGAAATCCCAACGGAGCGTCGTGGGATCGTTGCTCGATGTACTCGTGAACGTGAGTGTCTGGCCGACCTCGACCAGCGTGGACGCCACTCGTCCGATCGATGCCACCGGCGCCACGACCGCCTCGACGACCGTGATGGTCGTGCTCGCCGACGTCGAACCGGCCTCGTTCGTGGCTGTCAGCGTCACGAGATAGGCCCCGGGCCGAGTGAACTGATGGACGGCACCCTCACCATCGGCGTTGCCGCCGTCCCCGAAGTCCCAGATCAGCGACGTCGGCTCGCCCGTCGTCTGGCTGACGAATGACACGGACTCACCCGCCTCGATGGTGCTTCGATCGAACGTGAAGTCGGCGACCGGCGGAAGCTCGACGTCGTCACCGATGACGACGATCTCGGTCGACTGCGAGGATTCGTTGCCGTCCGCATCGAACACGGTGAGCTGAACGCGGTAGACGCCCTCCTCGGCCCACGTGTGGTCGATCTCGGGGCCGTCTCCGCCACCGCCATCGCCGAAGTCCCAGATCCACGCCACCGGATCGCCGACCGAGGCGTCGACGAAGCGAACCGGTTCTCCGACGGTGGCCCGAGAGGACGAGACTCGGAAGTTCGCGAGCAGTGCCTCGTCGTTGGGTACGGGAACGGCCGGGTCTTCCTCCGCTTCGACCTCGACGTTGACCCCGAGCACCTCGGCATCGACGACCTGTGCGTCTGGATCGAAAGGATTTCCTTCGTCGGGGCCGGCACCATCGCTCTCGACGGTCTGACCGTCGGTCCCACCCTCCGGGGTGGCGATGGCGAATGCACTCGGATCGTCTCCGTCGTCGCCGGTCGACGGGAGCGACAGACGGACGGACTCGACCTTCGGGACGGGAGTCAGCCCGGAGGAGGTCACGATGCCGGCCAGTGGGCCCTGACGCTCGTTGGCCCAGACGACCCGGCCGAACACCTCCAGCTCAAACGGATCTCCCGGCGACGTGGCGAAGGGAACGTTGCGAACGACCGAACGCGCCGCAAGATCGACGACTTCGATCCGACCGTTGCCGAAGTTCGGCAGGTAGGCGATGCCGTCGAGCACGACGGGAACGCCATAGTCCGTAGAGTTGCTGTCCAGCTCGAGCTGGTAGCAGGTGGCCGACAGCGGTTCGCTGACGCTGACCACGGCGGTGTCGGGATCGAGGGCGACGATGCGGGGAACGGTTCCGGGACCATCGGATGAACCGGCCGTCAGCGTGCCGGCCGTGGTCATGCAGTTCGCCGGTGCCATCGCACCATCCGGCAGGACTTCGCGGACGGCGAGGCGGGCCGGGTCGACGGTGAACAGCCGCTCGGACGCCTGCACCAGTGTGGGCGGCGTCTCGATTCCGGGAACCGGTGGTGGCACCGCCCCGATCGACACGAGCCCGTCCTGGGTCAGCGATCGAATCGCCTCGCCCTCCGGGGCGAGATCGACGAAACGGCCGTCGGCGTCCACGACTGGGCTTCGAGAACCTGCGGGCGTGAAGACGGGCGTCGACAGCCCGGTTTCGGGATCGAGGCGCACGACACGGTCGTCGCCGAGCACGATCACGTCGTCGTCGAAGTTCGCTCCGCCGAAGACCTGCACGTCCATCAGGTCCTGCGTCGGGTCCAGTTCGATCGGGAGTGGGGCGCTCAGCGCGGCGGCCACGGGATCGACCGTGCGGAGCTGCCCGGAGTTCCGGTTCCAGACCACGGCCCCGTCACCGTGGGCCATTGCGGAGAAGTCGTCTCCGGCCTCGCCCACCGTGAGTCGCTGGATGATCTCACCCGTGGCGTTGTTGACCTGCAACAGCTCGCCCTCGAGTCCGTGTTCGATCCAGCCGAAGGGGTCCGCCAGATCGGTGCCGGCAGAACCGCGATCGCCGGGCCGGAACACCAGAATCGTGATTGCGAGCGCGACGAGGACCGCGACAACAATCCCGATGATTCGCTGTGTTCTAGCCTGAGTCACGCACTCACGATTCCGCGGTTGGCAATCGCGCGAGGGTACACCGCAACCGTGCCCACGAAAAGTAGTGGAATACGCAAAAATCGAACGATCTGCGTTGTTCGGTTGCTGGCGGTTCAGGCCGTGGTTCGTTGGTCCAGCAGCCAGGTGCGGACGGCGTCGTCGGCGGTGAGCCCGATCGCCCGGTCGTAGGCACCGGATGCGTCCTGTCCCGCCGATGCCAGGAGCCAGGCCCGCACGGCCCAGTAGGGCTGATGCCGCTCGACCCGGTCGACGTCGAGCCCATCGAGCACCGTCAGCGCCTCGGTGGTCCGCCCCGTTCGCCCGAGCGCGGCCGCACAGCCGATGGCGGCGCCGAGCGATGGGGACACGCGCAACAGCAGTCGATAGGCCTCGCCGATTCGCACCCAATCGGTCACACCCGTTCGGGCCCGATGCGCATGCATCGACTGGATCGACCCCTCGATCTGGAACCGACCCGACTGCCCCTGCTGCGCAGCCCGCCACAGGGCGATCTCGCCGGACTCGATCAGGTCCTGATTCCACATTGCGGTGTCCTGCTCTTCGAGCGGGACGAACCGTCCGGCCGCGTCTCGCCGGGCGGGCCGCCGCGCTTCGCTCAGACACAAGAGCGCGTACAGACCCTTCGGTTCCGCATGCTCTGGCAGCAGTTGCACCAACAGTGCAGCCAACCAGATGGCTTCGCCGGCGAGTCCGGCGGCCGCACTTGCTGCGTCGTTCGCATCGTCGTAGCCGACCCCGTACGCGGCGTACACCGCATCGAGGACGTACGTGAGTCGCTCGGGCAGCTGGTCGTCCGGAGGGATCTCGAAGGGAAGACCGTCTCGGGCGATTCGACGTTTCACCCGCACGAGCCGCTGGCCGATCGTCTTCGGCGCCACGAGCATCGCCGAGCCGATCTGTTCGGCGGTCAACCCCAGCACGGTCTGCAGCATCAACGGCGTGCGCATCGCCGGATCCACGTCCGGGTGGGCACAGGTGAACAGCAGCTCGAGTCGCCGATCGGGAACGCCGGAACCGAGTGGGGACTCGGCCGCCTCCGATGCGGAGACCGTGAGCCGAATCTGTTCCGCGGTTCGCAACTTCGTCTCTGCGTCCGCTCGCCGACCCTGCCGGCGCTGCTCATCGATCAGGCGGCGGCGCGCCACCGTGAGCAGCCAGGCCTCGGTGTTGTCCGGCACGCCGACCTCGGGCCACCGGCGAACCGCTTCGGCGAGCGCATCGGCCAGCGCGTCCTCTGCCATGGAGATCGACCCGCACCGGGAGGTCAACCAGGCGAGAAGCCGGCCATACGACTCGCGTGCGGCCAGCTCCACCTCCTCTGCCGGAGAGGCCTGGTCGACCGGGCGCACGTCAGCCGGCGTTCATGTCGACGGTCGGCCGCAGCTCCACGTGAGCCGAGGCAGCCGCCGGGCAGTTCGACGCAAGCTCGATCGCCTCGTCCATCGAGTCGACCTCGAAGATCATGTAGCCGCCGAGCGACTCCTTGCTGTCGGCAAACGGGCCGTCCTGGATCTGACGTTCGCCGTCGCGCACGGTGATCGTCACGCCGGTCGATCCGTCGCCGAGGATGTTGCCGCCGACGACCTTGTCGCCGCACGCGGCGCTGAACGCCATCCACTTGCCCCAGTACGCCTCGGCCGCCGGTCCGTTGCGATCGGCAAAGTCTTCGGGGGTTTCCTGAATGAGCATCATGACCTGCATGGGAACTTCTCTCTTCTCTCGGTGTGAGCCGAGGTTGTCGGGCACGGCCCCGGTGGGCCGTTCGACTGGTTACGTCGTAGCAGGCCGGACCATTTCGACACAACGATCCGAACGTTCGGGAAAACCCGTCGGGCCGCATCGGGGATGACGACCGAGTCCCCCGGTCGTGCGTACACGTCCGCCAATATGGAGGCCGTGAGCGAGCCATTCGGCGGAGACAAAAAGCACGGCGAGTCCTTCCTCGGACCGATCGAACGGCGCTTCATCGACTGGGCCGTTCCCAAGCTGCCGCAATGGCTCCGGTCCTGGCAGCTCACGCTGATGACGATCCTGTGGTCGGTCGGCATGGTGTTCTTCGGCTGGCTCGCTGCGGACGACAACGTCTGGCTGCACGCCATGTCGGTGATGGTGTTCGGGCAGTGGCTGACCGACAGCTTTGACGGAACGCTCGGACGGACCCGCGGCGAGGGGCTCGTGAAGTGGGGCTACTTCATGGACCACTTCCTCGACACCCTCTTCGCCGGCAGCGTCGTGATCGCCTACAGCTTCCTCGCCCCGGGCGGCACCGGCTTCCTCTTCTCGCTTCTGCTGCTCGTCACGATGGCGATGATGGCGCTGTCATTCCTCTCGTTTGCGGCCACCAACCAGTTCCAGATCGCGCACCATGGCATCGGGCCGACCGAGATCCGGATCGGGTACATCGCGCTCAACACGCTGGTGTTCTTCACGGGCAACACCGTGTTCTGGTGGGGGGTTCCACTGGTGCTGGCCCTCAACGTGATCGTGATGATCGCTCTGGTCTGGCAGACGCACAAGCAGCTCTGGGCGATCGACAAGGCGGCGCTCGCCGAGTCGAACGCGGGGAGGTGACCCCGCTCGAGCAGCTGTTGGCGCTGCACGCCAAAACCGACCCGACGATCGAGGACCTGCTGCTTGGGATGTCGGCGGTCCTGCGCCCGAACCCGCCGCCGACTGCGGTGTCGTTGGCGGCCCTCGACCACCTTGCGCTCCAGATCGACGACCACACGCCCACCGGCGTCGCGGCGCACCTCTTCGGACCGGCCGGCTTCGCCGGCGATGTCGACGACTACCACGCGCCGGAGAATTCGTTTCTCGACGCAGTGATCATGCGCCGCACGGGTATGCCCATCACCTTGGCCGCCGTGCTGATCGCGGTCGGGCGGCGCTGCAACGTCGGGCTCCACGGCGTCGGCATGCCCGGTCACTTCCTCGTGGGCGTCGACGGAGAGCCCGACCAGTTCCTGGATCCGTTTGCCGGCGGTGTCTCCCTCGACCTCGCCACGGCCGAGCAGCGCTTCCGGCAGCTGTTCGGCCCGAATGCACCGTTCGACCCGGAGGTCCTCCGGCCGGTCACGCCACAGTCGATGCTCTCCCGCGTGCTCAACAACCTGACCCGCACCCTGGCCGACCGCGACGCACGAATGCTCGACCCGTTGATCGATCTCCGGGCCGCGCTTCCCGGACCGCCGTCCGAGCGTCGGCTCGTGATCGGAATGGCCGAAGCCCGTGGCCGGTGGGACGTGGCCGCCAGGCTCCGCGAAGAACTGGACCCGCACGACCCTGCCGCCGGGGATCTCTGGGCCCGAATGAACTGACCCACACCCCGATCTGTGAAGGATGGGGTGCCGTTATGGCACCCAGCGCTTCACAGATCAGTCGTCGGCTTCGGATTCGGCGAGGCGTTCGAGCAGTTCGTCTCGAACGGAGCGGCCCGGCTCGCGGGCCTTCTCCCCACTCCGACGCCAGCCGTGGCGTGAGGAGTAGAGCAGCGCATCCTCGCCGAGCCGGCCTTCCCCGAACTCGCTGACCCGCGCCAGGAACAGGTCGTGGTCGAGCTGGGTCGGTAGCTTCTCGAGCACATCGCACTTCACCCAGGAGATGCAATCGGGAACGATCGGCCAGCCGTCGACTTCGGTCAGGTACTCCGGAGCGATGTACTTGAACTTGCGTCCCGGGTACGAGAAGTACTGGCCGATGTCGACCTGGTCGGCGGCCAGGTTCGAAACCGTGAACCACCCGGACTGTTCGATCACCGCATGCGTGTCGTGCTTCGGGGAGATCGACGCCAACATGATCGGCTCCTCGAACGACACCTGCATCACCCAGTGCGAGCAATACGCACGGGTCAGGCCCTCGTCGTTCTTCGACGCCACGACCTGGACGCCCTTCATCATCTGTCCGAGGCAGCGTTTCAGGTCACGATCCATGGCCGAAGAGTAGCCCGCCCCACCGGCGTCGGACGGGTCAAAAGACGCCGTGTTTTCAATCGTTTCGGCCGATGTGACGGGGCCTGTTGCCCGCGGTCACACCCACCCCGCCGGTAGGGGTGGTTATGGGGGTTCGCCCCGATCGTCGGGGGTTTTGCGGCCCGTACCTTCACGTGTGTCGCAACGAAGCGTCAACCCACACGAGAAGGAAAACCCGATGAGCACCACCACCACCGCCAAGAACCCGATTCGCAAGATCGCCGCCGCCGTCGGCATCACCGTCGCCTCCGTCATCGCCGCCGCTGGTCCCGCCGCTGCGCAGGACGTCGAGCCCGACGCCGTTCCCGTCAACACCTGCACCTTCGCCGGCGAATCGGTCCAGACCGAGCTGGTCACCGAGGAGTGCGTCGCACTCGAGAAACTCTGGCACGCGCTGAACGGACCTGATTGGCATCACCGAGGTGACTGGATGACCGCCACCGATCCCTGCCAGGGCTGGTACGGCATCTGGTGCGAGGCCGGTCACGTGCAGATGATCGACTTCACGTACTTCAACCCCGGCACCGGTGGCGGCCACCTTCCCCCCGAGATCGGCGACTTCGAAGGACTGGAATACCTGGCCCTGCCCTGGAGCGGGCTCACGGGCGCCGTCCCGGCAGAGATCGCCGAACTCGATGAGCTCTACGTCCTCGACCTCGGATGGAACGGGTTCACCTCCATTCCCCACACCCTGAAGGACCTGCGCTCGATCGAGACGCTGTGGCTGGACGCCAACCAGCTGACGGGAGACATCACCGATGCGCTCTCCGGGATGCCCGGCCGTGACATCGACCTGCGATTCTCGGACGGCGAGGGTGGCAACAACTGCCTGAGCGCAACGTTTGCGCAGCTCGCCAACTGGCTGGACGAGGTCGACCCGGGATGGAACGAGTGCTCGGCCGTAGCTGCTCCCGCTCCCGCAGAGTGCCGATTCGGCGACCGTGTCGTCACCGGCAACATTCCGGTTGCCGAGTGCCGTGCGCTGGTCGCAATCTACGAGGCCAACGGCGGAGCCGATTGGGTCTTCGTCAACGAAGGTGCCGGAACGAGGGAAGCGGCCAACTGGGCGACCGCCGAAGACCCCTGCGACTGGATCGGCGTGGTCTGCGAGGGTGGACACGTCGACGCTCTCTACCTCAGCCAGATCGGCATGACCGGCGAACTGCCCGACGTCTTCGATGCCTTCACCAAGGCCACGGCGATCGACCTGCACGAGAACGTCGTGACCGTGAACGGCACGGTCGTTGACGGTCTGTCCGGAAGCGTCCCCGCTTCACTGGCCGAGCTGGACAACGTGACGCTGTTGTTCCTGCACGGCAACCTCTTCACCGGTCCGATCCCGACCTTTGCGGATCGGTTCGCCTCCGACACGAACGCCACGCTGTTCCTCCACGGCAACTGCTACGCCGCCGGCACCGCCCTCCCGAACGGCGACACGCACGACAGCCCGACCGAGAAGTGCGACTGACCGGGGGTCAGCGACTGATGAAGGTGAGGCCCTTGTAGGCCTTGACGAACCCTCGGTCAGTCAACACATGAGCAAGCGGAGATTCGGCGGCGGCCTCGCCGTCGATCTTCGCGATTTCAAGGGAACGGAACGTACCGTTGCGGACGAGGTCCTTCAGGCCCTCGACCCAACGGTCGTTGTCGTGTGCGGCGTCGAACCCGACGATGCTCTTGCCGCCCCGCTCGACGAACAGCGCGAGTTCGCCGTCCACCATGATGATGTGGGCGCCCGCGGCTCGAGCCGGTCGACCGGCGACATCGGGCCAGCGCAGCGAGGCACCGTAGGGCTGGGCCGGATCGGTTGCCGCAAGGACGACCACCGTGGCCTCATCGAAGTCGGACGATTGGGTGCGGAGGCGGTCGACGGCGCCGGGCACCGCGAACTGGGCGGCACCGAGGCCCTCGACGAAGTAGCCCCGTCGCACCTCGCCTCGGTCCTCGAGTGCCTTGAGTACCGGATAGACGCCGGCGAACCCGCCGCTGGTGCCTTCGCCGAGGGCGGCCTCACGGGTGAGCACGCCGTAGCGTTCGATGAGCTGCAGGGCGCGGGCGGTTGCGATCTGTGTGGGTGGGAGCTGCGGGGACAGCAAGGGAGCGACGAGCGACCATCGGCCCGCCGCCTGCGGAGGGCCGGCCGCCCGGATCTGACCGACCCGCGGTCGACGCCGAGACTTCGGAGACGACGACCCGCGCTTCGAGCCGACCAACGCACGAACCGGCGCAAGCGAGTCGTTGGTGACCTCACCGGCCCACACGAGATCCCAGAGGGCGGCAAGCACCGCCTTGTCGCCGTAGGACTCTCCCCCTTCAGCGACGGCCGAGACCAGGTCGTGCCAAAACGATGCGCCTCCGGTGGCCAGTCGTTGGCGAAGCAGATCGTGGATCGGTTCGGCCGGCGGATCCGGGTCGGGCGTGACGAGCAGACCGACCTGATCCCGGAAGGCCAGACGGATCCGACCGTCGCTGCTTCCGATGGCGCCGGCGCCGATCCACACGACCTCTCCCGACGTGCACAGTGCGTCGAGGTCGGCCGGGCGGTACTCGGCCATGCGGGCCGGAAGGATCGACTGCTCGAGCACGGACGCGGGAAGCGCCGCACCCTGCAGCACCCCGATCACATCGGCCAGGCCGTCCGGGCCGCGCCGGGGAATGCCAACGCCCTGCCACGTGGGCAGGAACCGGGCGAGCGCCGTCTGTTCCACTGGTGCGACCTCGGCCCGAAGTGCAGCCAGGGATCGGCGGCGGAGCTGCCGCAGCACACCCTCGTCGACCCACTCTCGAGAGGTACCGTCGGGTCGGAACTCGCCACGGACCAGGCTGCCCTCGCCGGCGAGCCGATCGAGCGCATCGGCTGCCCGGTCGAGGCCGACGCCGTAGCGATCGCCGAATTGGCCTGCGGTGAAGGGTCCGTGCGTTCGGGCGAACCGGATGGCGAGGTCGCCGAGCGGGTCGTCGACCGGGTCGGTGAAGGCGATGGGGAGACCGGGCGGCACCGCAGTGCCGAGCGCATCGCGGAGGCGGCCCGCGTCCTCGGCGGCCGCGAACCGACGATCCGTGCCGATACCCACGTCCAGGATCCGCTGACTGGCAACCAACGATTCGAGCGCTGCCACAACATCCAGACCGTCGACCGAACGTGCCTCGATCTCGTGACGATCGAGCGGGCCGAGCACCCGCAGGAGGTCGTGGATCTCGTCCTCGTCCCGGGCCCGTCGGCCGTCGACCAACCGTTGCAGCTCGAGCTCGAGATCGGCGAGCACGCCGGGGTCGAGCAGCTCACGCAGCTCTTCGGCACCGAGCAGATCGCGGAGCAGATCGCGGTCGAGCGACAATGCCGCCGCGCGGCGTTCCGCCAGTGGGGCGTCGCCCTCGTACATGTACAGCGCGATCCAGCCGAAGAGGAGAGACTGCGCGAATGGCGACGCCTTGTTCGTCTCGACCGGCACCATCCGGATTTTGCGGGTGGCGATGCCCTGGAGCACCTCGCGCAACGCCGGAACGTCGAACACGTCGTTGAGGCACTCGCGGGTGGCTTCGAGCAGGATCGGGAAGCTCGGGTACTTGGCAGCGACCCGGAGGAGGTCGGCGGACCGCTGCCGCTGCTGCCACAGCGGGGTGCGTTGGTCCGGTCGGCGGCGGGGCAGCAGGAGGGAGCGGGCGGCACACTCGCGGAACCGGCTCGCAAACAACGCGCTGCCCGGCAGCTCGGCCACGACGACCTCGTCGATGTCGTCGGGGGCGAACCGGAGCGCATCGAGGTCCACGTCGTCGTAGGCCTCCGGCAGCCGAATGACGATGCCGTCGTCCGACCACATCATCTCCACGTCCATGCCCCAGAGTTCGGAGAGCTTCGACCGCAACGCCATCCCCCACGGCGCATGGACCTGCGCGCCAAACGGGGAGAGCAGGCAGACCCGCCAGTCGCCGATCTCGTCTCGAAATCGCTCGACGACGATGGTGCGATCGTCGGGTACGACACCGGTCGCTTCCACTTGGTCGCCGATGTACTGCAGCAGGTTTGCCGCAGCGAGCCCGTCGAGGCCGTGATCGGCCTGCAGCTTCTCGGACGCCTTGGCCGGTGGCATCGTCTGGATCTCCCGGACGAACTCGCCGAGTGCACGCCCGAGCTCCAACGGCCGTCCCGGTCCGTCGCCATGCCAGAACGGCATCTTGCCGGGCTCACCGGGTGCGGGCGTGACGACGACTCGTTCGAACGTGATGTCCTCGATCCGCCACGTGGACGCACCGAGCAGAAAAGTCTCGCCGGGGCGCGACTCGTACACCATCTCCTCGTCGAGCTCGCCGACGCGGGTGCCGTCTGGCAGGAACACGCCGTAGAGCCCGCGGTCCGGAATCGTGCCGGCGTTCGTGACGGCGAGACGCTGCGCCCCCTTTCGGCTGCGGACCATCCCCGCCACCCGGTCCCACACGACGCGGGGCCGAAGCTCACTGAACTCCTCGGAGGGATAACGGCCGGCGAGCAGATCGAGCACGTTGTCGAGCACGTCATCGGAGAGCTCGGCGTAGTTCGCCGAGCCGCGGACGGTCGCCGACAGATCGTCGAGGCTCCAATCCTCGAGTGCCGTCATGGCGACGATGTGTTGAGCGAGGACATCCAGCGGATTGCGGAGGTAGCGAGTGGACTCGATCTCGGCCTTGCGCATCCGCTCGACGACGACGGCGGTCTCGAGGAGGTCGGCTCGGTGCTTGGGATAGATCTTTCCTCGGCTGACCGCGCCGACCTGATGCCCGGCCCGGCCGATCCGCTGGAGGCCACGGCTGACCGCTCCCGGCGACTCCACCTGGACGACGAGGTCGACGGCGCCCATGTCGATGCCCAACTCGAGCGAGCTGGTCGCAACGATGGCTCGAATCCGACCTTGCTTGAGCTGATCCTCGATGTCGAGCCGGCGTTCCTTGCTCAGGGATCCGTGATGCGCACAGATGCGGGTGAACCCGACTCTGTCGTCGTCTGGTGGCCTCGGTTCTTCGGGAGACGCGCCGTTCGCTGCGTGGGTTGCCGCATCCTCCTCGTCCCACAACTCGTTCAGGCGGCCGGCCAGCCGTTCGGCCAATCGACGGCTGTTCACGAACACGATGGTCGACTGGTGCTGTTGGATCTGCTCCAGGATTCGAGGATGCACCGACGGCCAGATGCTGCGGCGTTGCGGTCCGGCCGCGGCCGGACCTGACGTGGGTTCCTCGACGAACTGACCGAGGTTGGCCATGTCCTCGATCGGGACCACGACCTCGATGTCCATGTTCGGCTCGGCCGATGCATCGATCGCCGTGACCTTGCGCCAGGCCCCCTTGCCCTTCTCGTCCACCTCGCGACCGCCGAGGAAGCGGGCGATCTCCTCCAACGGTCGCTGCGTTGCAGAGAGCCCGATCCGCTGCAACGGGCGTTCGGTCAACTGATCGAGCCGTTCGAGCGTGAGCGAGAGGTGGGCGCCGCGCTTGGTGCCCGCCACCGAGTGGATTTCGTCGATGATGACCGCGTCCACATTGCGCAGCGTCTCGCGAGCCGCGGACGTGAGCATGAGGTACAGCGACTCGGGTGTCGTGATGAGGAGGTCGGGTGGCGTTCGTACGAGCTTGCGTCGTTCGTCGGCCGGGGTGTCGCCGGTTCGCATCCCGACGGTCGGCACGTGCACGTCCTCGCCCAGGCGTTCGGCGGCCAACGTGATGCCGCGCAAGGGCGCCCGAAGATTCTTCTCCACATCAACGGCAAGCGCCCGCAGCGGGCTGATGTACAGCAGACGGGTTCGGTGCTCACGCTCCGGCACCGGCTCGGTCATCAGCCGGTCCAGTCCCCACAGGAACGCCGCCAGCGTCTTGCCCGAACCGGTCGGCGAGAGAATGAGGACGTTCTCACCCGAAGCAATGGCGGGCCACCCCTCGGCCTGCGGCGGTGTCGGCGCGACGAAGCTGCTCTCGAACCACGCCCGGACGGGAGCGGAGAACGGCTGGAGAGGCTCTGTCGCCACGCACTCACCGTATCGACCTCAATGCTGAGCGTTTCGGCCCATCGAGATTTGGTCGGCTCGAGCCGTAGGAACGTTCAGGCCGTACCTAGGCGGGTACAGCGCCTCCCCCAACCTGTTAGGTACGAATGTGACTCGCTTCACCACGCTCCCTGCCCGCGCTCGTGAAGAACGCGGAGCGATCCTGATCCTCACCGCACTCGTGATGATCATCCTCCTGCTCATCGCCGCCCTCGCCACCGACCTCGGCGCCTGGTACCGACAAGGCCAAGAACAACAACGCGCCGCCGACGTCGCCTCCCTCAACGGCGTCCAAGCCCACGACGCCAGCCTCAAGGCCTACTACGACGCCAACGGCGTCACCGGCTACTCCAGCCTCACCGACCCACAAAAGGCCGACGCCGAAGACCAAGCCTTCCAAGACGCCGTCAACTCCGTCCTCGGCGCCCTCGCCGCCGGCGGCATGAACATCACCGACGTCCCCGTCATCACCACCGCCATCCCACCCGCCGAATCCACCGCCACCGTCACCGCAGTCGACGGCACCTCCATCGTCATCACCCGCACCGCCACCAACGCCATCACCGTCAACGTCGGACGCCAAGGCGACCAATACTTCTCCAACTTCGTCCGCGACGCCCCCGAAATCACCCGCGAAGGCAGCGCCGTCATCTCCAACTGCAACGCCGACTGCAGCCGCGACATCGAACTCATCCCACCCTTCCCCGCATTCGATGCAATCGGCAAGGGCGACGGCTGGGGCCCAATCCTTCACGAGAACGAAGTCTGGGCGCTCAACCACCATCTGTCCGCCCCCAGCCAGGGCAACATCGTCTGCATGAACCGGGACACCGAGTCGTTCTGCGACCACGGTGACGTGAGCCCCGGCCTCTATTCGTTCGGCACCCTGCAGACGGCCAACAGGTCCCAGCCCGAATACATCAAGGACGGAAAGATCTTCTTCCCCTCGCGCGATTCGGCGCTCGGCCAGATCGGCCTCGCCTGCTTCGACATGGAGGCTCGGGCGTTCTGTGCGAATCGTTTTGAGGGACTGTTGTCGTCCGGCAACGCGGCCTGGCCGAACACCATCCAGATCGTCGGACCATGGGAATGGAACGGCAACCTGTACATGCTTGCCCAGGACGGCCAGCTCGGATGCGTCAACCCTGACACGATGACCGCCTGCGGAATCTGGGACACCGATGGCGTTGGCTACGGCCACGGACTCTTCAGCTCGGTGACCTACGGGTGGGGTGGCCTCGATGGCGACCGTCTCTACCTCGTGACCATGCCGGACAACCAACACGTCTACCACTGCTGGAACCTGGCCACGCAGAGCAGCTGCTGGGGAGGCGTACAGACGTGGAACCATGGCCACAACCGACACACTGGCGCCGGCTACGCATGGAACTTCCTCCACCGTGACACCGGCGGCAACGTCAACGGCATCTGCACCATCCGTTCGAACGGCAACGGGAGCTTCTGCGTGAACTCCGCAGGCTCGAGCACCTGGGTACCGACGGCCATGGAGAGCTTCTTCCGTCCACGGTCGAGCAGCTGGATGGGTGCGGCGCATGATTTCACGCTCTTCAACGGCGATATCCGCACGTTCTTCACCGGCGGCACGGGCAACGGCGTTGCTGGAAACAACACGCTGTGCTGGGACTGGTCGACGGCGAACAACTGTGGCGCCGCCAATCACCAGACACTGAGTGGAGCGAATCTTGCTCCCTACGGACTCGCTCGAGCGAGTGAGACGTGTCTGGTTGGGTTGGGGCACACTTCCCGCTTCTTCACCATCGACGTCAACACGATGGAGACGTGTGACGACACCGTCGTCTCAACCGACGTCTACCCGTGCACCTGTGGCGATGGTTCTGAGCGCTACGGCGTCCTCGAGCTACCCGAAGAGATGAAGTCTGTGCTGGCCAGCGCGAATGCCACCGTCACCGGCGGCGGCACGACGATCACCGGCGACCTGCTCAACGGACCATTCGACCTGGCCCCTTTCAACGGCACGCCGGGTCCGCTCACGCTCACCATCGAGGTCAACTCGATCGTGAACGCCGACGGATCGATCGCCTGGAAAGAGCCGTACACGGCGACGCTGGCCCTGATCACCCAGCCGACGCTCACCGGCGACTGATTGCCGGACTCGGCGGCCGGATGAATTGGCCGAAACGGCCCATTCAGAGTTGGCCGGCTCGAGCCGTAGGAACGTTCAGGCCGTACCTAGGCGGGTACAGCGCCTCCCCCAACCTGTTAGGTACGAATGTGACTCGCTTCACCACGCTCCCTGCCCGCGCTCGTGAAGAACGCGGAGCGATCCTGATCCTCACCGCACTCGTGATGATCATCCTCCTGCTCATCGCCGCCCTCGCCACCGACCTCGGCGCCTGGTACCGACAAGGCCAAGAACAACAACGCGCCGCCGACGTCGCCTCCCTCAACGGCGTCCAAGCCCACGACGCCAGCCTCAAGGCCTACTACGACGCCAACGGCGTCACCGGCTACTCCAGCCTCACCGACCCACAAAAGGCCGACGCCGAAGACCAAGCCTTCCAAGACGCCGTCAACTCCGTCCTCGGCGCCCTCGCCGCCGGCGGCATGAACATCACCGACGTCCCCGTCATCACCACCGCCATCCCACCCGCCGAATCCACCGCCACCGTCACCGCAGTCGACGGCACCTCCATCGTCATCACCCGCACCGCCACCAACGCCATCACCGTCAACGTCGGACGCCAAGGCGACCAATACTTCTCCAACTTCGTCCGCGACGCCCCCGAAATCACCCGCGAAGGCAGCGCCGTCATCTCCAACTGCAACGCCGACTGCAGCCGCGACATCGAGATCGAACCGCCGTTCCCGGGCTTCGAAGCCAGCGGCAAGGGCGACGGCTTCGGGCCGCTGCTCCGTGGTGACACCCAGATCTGGGCCGTGAACCATCACATCCGAGGATCGGGCCAGGGCAACATCGTGTGCATGGACCGCAACACGGAGGACTTCTGCGCCGGCGTGGGCAACGACGGCACGGGCCTCTTCAGCACGGATCGGTTCGACACCCACAACCGTCCCATCCCCGAGTACATCGACAACGACCGCGACCGGATCTACTTCGCCGGCCGCGACCGCAGCACGGGCATGGCCGGCCTTGCCTGCTTCGACATGGCTGCCGGCGGCTTCTGCTCCCCGAACGACTTCGTCGGCTTCTGGGCCCAGCCGGTCGTGAACTGGTCGGCGATCGTCAGCGTGGTCGGACCGTGGGAATGGAACGGCAACCTCTATATCCTCGCCCAGGACGGCCAGCTCGGCTGCGTCAACCCCGACACCATGACCGCCTGCGGCACCTGGAACACCGACGCCGTTGGTTCGGGCGTCGCCGACCTGAGCGGTCGACCCCGAGTGAGTTGGGGCCAGGTCCACAACAACCGGCTCTACATGATCAACACCTCGGACGCCGGCTCGATCTTCCACTGCTGGGACCTCGCCAGCCAGTCCGGCTGTTGGGGTGGCGTGCAGACGTACAACTCCGGCATGAGCTGGTACAGCGACGACGACTACCTGAACACGTTGTCCTACACCACCAGTGGTGATGTCAACGGCTTCTGTCGAGTCGATCCGATCGGCAACTGGGGCCGCTGCGTCAACCTGAGCGGCACCTCGATGTGGGAGCCCACCAACCTCTACAACTACGTGACGCCTCACGCCGTCAGCTGGGTCGGCGGTGCCTTCACCTTCGACACGGCCTACGGGCCCCGCACCTACATGACGCTCGGCAACGCAAACAAGAGCGTGTGCTTCGATTGGCTCACCAACTCCGGATGTGGAGTCGCCGACCACTGGACGCTCGCACCGGATGGATGGACCCGACCGTACGGTCTTGCCCTGATCACCGACGACTGCATCGTCGGCCTGGGTCACGACTCCCGGTACTTCACGCTCGGTGTGGACACGATGGAGACCTGCACCAGCTCGACGGTCTCGACGGATGTCTACCCGTGTGAGTGCGGCGACGGCACCTTCCGCTACGGCGTGCTCGAACTGCCGGCAGAACTGCTGGCCGTGTTGAACAGCGCCGACGCAACCGTGACCGGCGGAGGAACGACCATCACCGGCAACCTGATGGACGGACCATTCGATCTGTCGCCGTTCAATGGCGTGGCTGCACCGCTCGAATTGACCATCCTCGTCGACTCGAAGCTCAACTCGGACGGATCGCTGGCATGGCGCGAGCCCTACAGTGCGCAGCTTGCGCTGACCGTCCAGCCGACGCTGACGGGGAACTGATCGCCAAACCCACGCGAAACCAGACGGCCAAACGGCCCATGCGGAATTACGGAACGTGAACCGATGAAATTCCCATGTGCTCCCGCCTGTTCACATTCCTGCCAAACCCCCGCGCTCGCGACGAGCGAGGAGCGATTCTGATCCTCACGGCACTCGTGATGATCATCCTCCTGCTCATCGCGGCACTCGCCACCGACCTCGGCGCGTGGTATCGCCAGGGCCAGGAACAGCAGCGCGCCGCCGACGTTGCGTCGCTCAACGGCGTGCAGGCCCACGATTTGAGGATCAAGGCCTATCTGGAGGACAAAGGAGAGAGCCGTTTGACCTCTCTCACCACGGCGGAACAGACCGAGGCAGAAGAGCTCGCGATGCAAGAGGCCGTCGACGCGGTGATCGGCGCGCTCACTGCTGGCGGGATGGCCATCACCGACGTTCCGGTGATCACCACCGCTCTTCCTCCGGCCGAATCGACCGCAACGGTCACCGCGGTCGACGGCACCGTGATCGTCATCACCCGCACCGCGTCGAACGCCATCACCGTCAACGTCGGCCGGGCCGGCGAACAGTACTTCTCCAATTTCGTTCGTGATGCTCCCGAGATCGTTCGGGAAGGAAGCGCGATCATCTCCAACTGCAATGCGGACTGCGACCGCGAGATCGAGATCAAGCCGCCCTTCAGCGGCTTCGACGCACGAGGCGATGGCGACGGCTGGGCCCCGCTGTTGCGTGGTGATACCGAAATCTGGGCCGTCAACCATCACTCCTTCGTGGGTCCGTGGCGAGGCAGCGTCGTCTGCATGGACCGAGCCACGAAGGACTTCTGCAACTTCAACTATCCGGGTGCGGCGAAGCCTGGTTCGATCTCGCTCGAGGGCTACCGCACCCACACCCGCGGTACCGACTACCTCGACGAAGGGCGGAACAAGTTGTATTTCACCGCTCGTGACATCAGCGCATCGCAGACCGGTGTCATCTGCGTCGATCTCAACGCTCGCGACTACTGCGCCAACGAATTCGTGGCCCTCTGGCCCTTCACCCAGACGAGCGACACGAACGCCGTCGGCCCGGTCATGTGGAACGACAACCTGTACGTCGTCGCTCAGGACGGCCACATCGCATGCGTCGACCCGGACACGATGACGACGTGCGGCGAGTGGACGATGGCAGCCGCCAGCCATCCGAGCATTCCGGACATCGACAACAACGGCAAGACCAACAACATGGAGCTCCACGGCGACAAGCTCTACGTGACGATGGCGTTGAACAACGGCGAAGTCCTCTTCGAATGTTGGAACTTCCAGTCGGCCTCCAGCTGTTGGACCAACACCGCCAGCCAGATGAGCAACCAATCCGACCGCTTCACCTTCTTCGCATTCAATGCGAGCGGAGACCCAACGCACATCTGCAATGCACGGAAAAACGGTCGGAACGCCTGCGCCGCGCTGACCAACGGTGCGATCCACGAGAACACTGCCCTTCGCAACTATCTGCCGGCGTTGAACGTCTCTTGGATCGGCGACACCTTCGCCGTGCTCTCCGGCGGCGAGGTCCGTACGGTCTTCGGTGGCGGCGCCGCAAACGTGACGGTCTGCTTCGACTGGAAGACGAACTCCGGTTGCGGTGTGGTCGATCACCCGCAGTACACCGCAGCGACGCTTCCATCGGAACCTGACGGAGCGGGACGCGACCCCGTCATCGGCGGCAATGCGATCGAACCGTACGCCTACGCCCAGGTGACCGACGAGTGCATTCTCGGTCTTGGCGATGAGTCCAACTTCTTCACACTCACCGTGGACACGATGGAGACGTGCACGGGATCGACCGTCAGCACGTTCATCACACCGTGCCTGTGCTCCGACGACACCCTTCGTTACGGCAACATCGAACTCCCCGACGAGATGCTCGCTGTGCTCAACAGTGCCAACGCGACGATCACGGGTGGCGGCATCACCGTCACGGGCAACCTGATGGACGGCCCGTTCGAGCTCCGTGCATTCGACGGCGTCCCGGGCCCGATCGAGTTGATCATCGACGTGGACTCGAAGATCAACGACGACGGCACGCTCGCCTGGACGGAGCCGTACAACGCGGCCTACGGCCTCACCGTGCAGCCAACGCTCACCCGGGACTGACCGGCGGGCGGGTCAGTCCCGCAACACCGCCGGCAGCGCTTCGGCGTGGATCACGTTCACCCGCTTGGTGGCGCGGGTGAGCGCCACGTACAGGGAACGCATACCTTGGCGCTCTTCGCTGACGATCCGGGCGGGCTCGACGACGATGGCCACGTCGGTCTCCAGACCCTTCACCAGCGACACCGGGATCAAGGTGACCTGCTGGTGCAGGCCGGCCCGGGTCGCGCCACCGTGGGGGATGTCGGCGTCGCTCAGCCAGGTCGCCACGGCCTCCTCGAGCGAGCGCGGGACGATGACGGCAACGTTCCCGGTTCCGATCCGCTCGAGCTCCTTGCGGACCATCTGCGGGAGACCGGACGCCAACGCATCGACCAGACGGACCTCGGGAGGGTCGCCGTCTCGGCGGATGGCCACCGGAGGTTCGAGATCCGGCGCAGCCTCGGTCAGCACCCTCGCCGCGAGTTCCATGGCCGGCGCCGGAATGCGGTAGCCGGTCTTCAGTTCTCGACGAGATGGCGGCCGCTTCTCCGGCAGGAGGTCGAGCACCTCTTCCCAGGAATCGTGGGCCCAGGAACCCGTCGCCTGCGCAATGTCGCCCACGATGGTCATCGAACCGTTCAGTGAGCGTCGCGAGACCATGCGCAACGCCATCGGCGAGAGGTCCTGTGCCTCGTCGACCACGATGTGACCGTGGGTGCGGACCTCGTCCGCCTGCTTGTTTCCCGGTCGAAATCCGAGGTTTGCCCGAGCCTCGTCGAGGACCGGCGCATCCGCGAAGCTCCAGATGACGTCGCTCGAGTGTTCGGTGCGGGGCCGATGGAGCCGCTCGACCTCTTCGCCGGTGAACAACCCGCGCCCGGCCGACCGGAGAAGTGCTCGACTCCCGTAGAACTCCTGGATGAGTTGCGCTGGCGACAGCACCGGCCACATCCATTCCAGTGCTTCTCGAACGGGGAAGGTCCAGCGGAGGCGCTCGCGCACCACCGTGGCTTCCACCTCATCGCGAGCGCTGTTTGCCAGCGCGGCGAAGAACTCGTCCTCGATGAAGCGGCGCGCCGCGTTGTGCGTCCGGAAACGTCGGCGAGCTTCGCTGACGATCTCCGCGCTCTCGCCGCGGGAGAGCCGAAGCGTCTGGAGGCCGTAGCCGATCGAGAAGTCGGTGCGGAGCGCCCGCTGCCGCTGCCGCACGGCCCGACGGACCAGAGCCACCATCCGAAGGTCGCCCTTGATCTCCGCTACGTCCTCCGTGTCCCGGAGGTTGGTGCGGACACGCGGGACGACGAGGTCGCTGAGGACGGCCAGGCGCACGCCGGCCTCACCCAGCGAGGGAAGCACCTGCTCGATGTAGCCGAGGAAGAGACGGTTGGGACCGATGACCAACACACCCTGGTCCTGCAGCGGAAAGCGGTGCGTGTAGAGCAGGTAGGCGGCCCGGTGGAGGGCCACGACGGTCTTGCCGGTGCCCGGTCCGCCCTGCACCACGAGCACGCCGGGCAGCGGCGAGCGAATGATCTCGTCCTGCTCGCCCTGAATCGTGGCGACGATGTCGCCGAGTCGTCCGGTGCGGGCGGTCTCCAATGCGGTGATCAGCGCACCGTGCCCCTGGATCCCATCCCCCGACCGGGCCTGCTCGTCCAAGCGTGAGAGGTCGCCGAACAGCTCGTCGTCGATGTCGAGGAGCACCCGTCCGCGGCTGGCGAAGTGACGGCGCCGTCGCAGGCCCAGCGGCTCGACGCCGGTCGCCCGGTAGAACGGCTCCGAAGCGGGCGCCCGCCAGTCGACGACAACCGGATCCTGCTCCCGATCCCACACGCCGACGCGACCCACGTAGAGGGAATCGGCATGGCCGTCTTCGTCGTGGTCGATGCGACCGAACACCAGCGAGGCGTCGCCGATGTCGAGCTGGGCGAGACGATCGACGATGTTCTCGGTGAAGGCCTCGCGCTCGAAGCGCGCCTGGTTGGTTCCACCGGCGCCGACCTCGAGGGTGTCGCTCAGTTTTCGTGCCAGGGCGCGGGCGTCTTCCAGGCACTGATAGGCGTGATCGATGGCGGCTTGTTCGGCGGCAAGATCGGGGTGAATAGTCACATCTCCGGCGATTTGGGGGGATGGTGAGTCTACCCGGTCGGGTCGGCCTTACGCTGAGGGTGTGACCGCTCGCCCCGACTCCCCGTTCCTCGCCGCCTGCCGCAGCGAACCGCACGACATCACGCCTGTTTGGTTCATGCGTCAAGCCGGTCGATCGCTTCCCGAGTACCGGGCAATCCGTGGTGAAGGCAGCATCAATGACGCCATCGCCAATCCCGATCTCTCCACCGAAATCACGCTGCAGCCAGTCCGCCGGTACGGGGTGGACGCCGCAATTCTCTACTCCGACATCGTGACTCCGGTGCACGCAATCGGATTCGGCATGGATGTCGTCCCCGGTGTCGGGCCGGTCGTCGAGAAGCCGTTCACGAGCTCGGACGATCTTCCCCGGCTGCGTCCGCTCGACCCCGAAGCGGACACACCGTACGTGCTCGAGACGATCGACAACCTCGTCGCAGAACTCGACATCCCGCTGATCGGCTTCGCCGGCGCACCCTTCACCGTCGCCAGCTACCTGGTCGAGGGCCGCCCGTCCCGGACGTACCACAACACCAAGGTCCTCATGAAGAGCAACCCCGAGCTGTGGTTCGCACTCATGGACCGGCTCGCCGACCTGGCCATCACCTCGCTCCAGTCCCAGGTGGCGCATGGCGCCGAGGCGATCCAGCTGTTCGACTCCTGGGCCGGCGCCCTGTCGGCTGCGGACTACGAACGCTACGCGATGCCGTCGAGCGCGAAGGTGCTCGAGGCGATCGGCGAAACCGGTGTGCCCCGTATCCACTTCGGCGTTGGGACCGGCGAACTGCTGCCGCTCATGGCGCAGGCTGGGGCCGACGTGGTCGGTGTTGACTGGCGCGTTCCCCTGGCCGAAGCCCGCCGACGCGTGCCGGCCGACCGCGCGCTGCAGGGCAACCTCGACCCGGCGATCCTCGGTGCACCGTGGGAGGTCGTGGCCGCCGAGATCGACACGATCCTCGAAAGCAACGCCGGTCACCCGGGGCACATCTTCAACCTCGGCCATGGCGTCACGCCGGACACCGACCCGACCGTGCTCGAACGCGTCGTGGAGCACGTGCACGCGCATCGTGACTGACCGCCGCGTCGCCGTCGTCGGCGGCGGCATCTCGGGCCTTTCGGCCGCGCACACCCTGATCGATGCGGGGGTGCGTGTCTCGGTGTTCGAATCGTCGCCGGTGCTCGGCGGCAAGATCGCCACCACGACCCTCGACGGCCTCGCGCTGCCAACGGCGCCGGACGCCTTCCTCGCCCGCCAGCCCGAGATGGTCGAGCTCGCCTCCGAGCTGGGGCTGGAGGACGAACTCATCGCACCTGCGGCCCGCGAAGCCCGGATCGCCCGAGGCAGCCGCCTTTATCCCTTGCCGCCGAACCTGCTCGGCCTTCCCACCGACCTCGGCGCACTCGCCGACTCGGGTCTGATCTCCCGAGACGGTGTTGCCCGAGCGGCGTTGGACCTCACGGCTGCAGACGACCGGCCAGCCGAGGACGAGTCGGTTGGTGCGCTCGTCCGTCGTCGGCTCGGCGACGAGGTCCTCGAATACCTCGTCGACCCACTGCTCGGCGGGATCAACGCCGGCGACAGCGACCGCCTGAGCGCGCAGGCTGGCGTGCCGCAGATCGGAGCCGCACGCGAGCTGCACCCGAGTCTTATCGAGGCCGTGCGAACGATGCAGGCCCGGGCCACACCAAACCCCGACGCACCGATCTTCCTCACACCACAGAGCGGTCTCCAGTCGATGATCGATCGCCTTGGCCAACGGGTTCTCGAACATGCCGAGCTCCGCCTCGGGCAGCCGGCCGACATCGAGCGAGCTTCCGACGGCTGGCACGTGAACCGCGAACGGTTCGACCGGGTGGTCGTCGCCACCGCAGCGGACCCGGCTGCAAACCTTCTGTCCCCGATCGCCCCCGCAACGGCAGACGGGTTGCGCACCATCGATGCGTCATCGGTGGCGCTGCTCCTGCTGGTCCTCCCGCTCGACAGCATCGACCTCCCCGCGGCCGTGAGCGGCGTTCTGGTTCCCCGATTGGAGGGACGGATGGTGACAGCCATCTCGGTCGCCACCAACAAGTGGCCCCACATCGCAGACGATCGCATCGTGCTCCGCGTGTCGGTCGGACGACGAACAGACCAGCGCTGGCTGCACATGAACGACGATGCGCTGCTCGACGCCGTGCGCGCGGATCTCGCCGAACTCATCGGGCTGGAGCACCCGCCGATCGCCCACCACGCGACCCGGTGGATCGAGGCGCTTCCGCAATACGACGTCGGCCACGCCGGCCGGATCGATCTGCTCGAGGACGCGCTGCGGGAGGACGCACCGGGCGTTCACCTCGCCGGTCCGATGCTGCGCGGACTTGGGCTCCCCGCTTGCGTACGATCTGGACGGACGGCGGCCGCTGCGGCCCTCGCGTGAGCGAGAACGAATCGACGCGTTCACACCGGAAACACCGTGAACTGTGGTTCACTCACAGGTGGCGGAATTGAAGGAATGATGGAACAACGAATACCGGTCACCGACAGCGAACAGGTGAGACCTTCGCGGTTGGCGAAGACCCCCGTGGCGGATCTGCTCGGCTCTCGCGAGACCACGGATGTGGGCCCGGCACTGGATTGGTACCAGGCGAAGCAGAACTCGGGGCTCGAGCGTCCCGAAGACCTTCCCGAGGGCGACGCGCACCTGAACGTCGACCGAACGTTCGTGTTCGCCGACCTCTCCGGCTTCACGCAGTACACGCGCGCCCATGGCCCACATGAAGCCGTGAAGCTGCTCGGCGACTTTCGGCGAGTCGCTCGCAATGTGGCGGCGAAGCGCGGCGTTCGTGTGGCCAAGTGGCTGGGCGACGGCGTGATGATCGTCAGTGTCGATGCGACCGCCGCCATCGCATTCAGCGCGCACCTGATTCATCACTTCGCAGCAACCGATCTCAAAGTACGAGTCGGCCTCGCCAGCGGCATCGCATTGCTGTTCGAGGGCGACGACTACATCGGTGAGCCGGTCAACCTCGCGGCCAAGCTCTGTGCGGCCGCGCAGCCGAACGAGATTCTCGGCGCCTGCAAACTCGCCGACCTCCCCGACTGGGTGAGCGCCGAAGGTGATGTGAATGTCGAGCTGAAGGGCGTCGGACTCATCGGCAACATCCACCGCCTCGCACCCACCCTGTAGGAGGAGGTTCCCGGTGTCGATGTGGGAATGTTCCGACGGCGACACCGTGTTCACGAACCACGCGCGAACTGCCGAGAAGGAAATTCATGGATCTCTACGTCACCCCTGAAGCTGCGGCGCTGATCGAGAAGCGTGGCGGTGTGGCCGCCATCGACTTCGTGCCACCGATCGGTTGAGGCCGCACCAAGTTTGACGTGTCGGTCGACACGCACCTCAAGGGAAAGAACCTCAGCCCCTACCGCGTCGTGCGCGAAGCGGGCGTGAAGATCCATGTTGCGCCGAACCTGATGGGCTACGCCTCATCCGTCCAGCTGGACGTGAAGGGTTCGGTCCGCAAGAAGATCTCCATCGACATCCACCACGAACACGGACCCAACTGCAACCACTGACCGGCGGGTCAGGCGGAGGTCGGTGGCCCTTCGTCGACGGGTGCCGGCGGCTCTTCGTCGCCGCCGCCTTCCTCAGGATCGGTGCCGGCCTCGGTTTCGGCGACCGTCGTGGTCGTCGGCTCCAGTTCCGACACGTCGATTCCGCTGTCCTCGAGATCGAGGATGAAGTCTTCGTCCAACTCCTCCGGGTCCGGCGCAGCCGGCGGCGTGCCGCAATAGTCCTCGGCGACATCGAAGGAAATCAGGTCGCCAACGGACGTGGGAGCCGCTGCGGCACCACCGTCGAGTGAGGGCTGCGGAATCGCAGCACCGGATTCGTCGACGGCCACGAGGTACCAGGTGTTCGGGACGATGCGAGGCAGCGTGAGGACGAGCGACTCGCCCGGGCTCAGCCAGACGTCGCCACCACCCGAGAGCGACCAGCGGCCCGATTCGCCGTTGTAGTCGGCCGAGGTTCCGAAGAGCACGCCGGTACCGACGCTCGAGTCGCTGCCGCTGAGGGTGAGCTGGGCAGCGTTGCAACCAAGCGATGTGATGCCGGCGGAGCCGATGGCCCCGCCGTAGGTCGTGTCGCGGTCGGCGCGACGGGCGGCGTCCACGCCGTCGGTGGTCTGCGCTTCGACGCCGGACACCTCTGCGGCGAAGCGCTCGAGCACCCAGCCGATCCGCTCGCCGGTCGCAGCGTCGACGATGTCGATCCACTCTTCACCGTCGCCGCTCGTCGCCGTGTAGCCGCCGTGCATGAAGGTGGCGTTCGGTCCGAGCTGTCCGACGGCGTCGGCGTCGACGGACGCGCTGGCCCGCACATTGAGGAAGCTTGATGAGCGGACGTTGACGACTCGTCGGAACTGTCCGCTGTTGTCGACCTGGAAGGATTCGATGATCTCGGTGCTCGCAACGAGGAGTCGTGCGGGAACCCAACCGATGGCGCGGTCGGCCTCTTCGGCGCGACCCACCAGTACCCAGAGCTCGCCGTCGCGGGACCTGGCCGACAGCGCGACGACCGTCTGGTCAGCCGGCAGGGGGCCGATGTCGGCGACGCCAGCGGCGTCGAGCGAAGCGAAGACCTCACCTTCGGACGGATCGAAGGTGTAGAGACGGCCGAGATCACGGCTGGATGCGAACGCCAGAGACGGGGGCGGTTCCTCGATCTCGGTCGGGGCGACCGTCGTCTCGGCGACGACCTCGCTGGTCGTCGGGGCCACGGTAGAGGGCACGCTGGTCGTCTGAACGATGGTGGTTGCGACCGGTGCCGCGACCTCCGGGGCTTCGCCGCCGGAACAGGCGGCGGTCGCGCACACGAGCGCGAGGAGCGCGGCATTCCTTCTCGAGCACAAAGTCATGCACTGCTCATCGGCCAATCCGTCGAAAACGTGAATGGGGAAACGCCAACCGTTCGGCCAGACTGTGGCAGTGCCGAAACGCCATTCCCTGCCGGGCGGTCTGCTCGCCGGATTCCTGATCGCCTTCTCGCTTCCCCCATGGGGATGGTGGCCACTGACCTTCCTCGGAATCGCGATCTTCGACCACCTCGCCGTCCAGACCACGTCGAGGCGGCAGCGGTTCTTCGCCGGCTGGGCAACCGGCTTTCTGTGGCTGGCGATGGGTGAGTTCTGGATGTTCGATCTCACGGCTCCCGGGTGGGTGCTCGTCTTCGTGGTGTTCGGCGCGGGATACGGCCTCGTGGCGGTCGCCGGGGGTCAGGACGACGGGCGTCTGATTCGGCTCCCCGCCGCGTTCGTGCTGATGGAGTGGTTCCGATGGGCCTATCCGTTCGGCGGTGTGCCACTGGCAACCGTTCCGATGACACAGGTGGCATCACCACTCTCGAACGTCCTCCCGGTGGGCGGTGGCCTGTTGCTGACGGCGGTCACGATCTCCACCGGACAGCTGCTGCGCCTGGTGATCATTCGCCGATTCGACCTGGCCCCGTTGGTGGCCGGAGCGGTCACCGTCCTCGTCATCCTTGGCGCCGTGGTCCCGACCGGTTCGGTCATCGACACCCTCGACGTGGCCGTCGTGCAGGGTGGCGGACCGCAGCGCACCCGAGCCGATCGATGCGAAAACCAGAACGTGTTCGACCGTCACGAAGCGGCGACCGCCACGATCACCACGCCCGTCGATCTGGTGATGTGGCCGGAGAACGTGGTGAATCCCTCCCCTGACGGCACGCCGTTGGGCGGGTGCGAGGACGTGTTCCTCATGACCGAAGCGATGGAGAGCGTCGCTCGCATCGCCCGGGAACAGAACGCCGTGCTGATCCCCGGTTGGTTCCACGGCGACGGACCGAACACGACGGTCAACTACTCGACCGCGGTGACCGCCGAAGGCGAGACGGTGAGCCGGTACGACAAGGTGCGCATCGTGCCGTTCGGGGAGTTCGTCCCCCTCCGGGGCTTCATCGAGAACTTCAGCGACGAGGTGCCCGGTCGAGACGTTCGTCAGGGAACCGGCCCGGCCGTTCTCGAAACGCCGGTGGGCACGTTGGGAATCAGCATTTCGTGGGAGATCTTCTTCGAGAGCCGCGGGCGGGCGGCGATCCGAGACGGCGGCGAGGTGCTGGTGAATCCGACGAATGGGTCGAGCTATTGGCTGACGATCCTGCAGAGCCAGCAGATCGCCTCGTCGCGGCTGCGGGCGCAGGAGACCGGACGGTGGGTGCTCCAAGCGGCGCCGACCGGCTTCAGCGCCATCGTGAGCCCCGACGGAGAGGTGCTCGACCGAACCGGCATCAGCGAGCAGAAGGTGTTGTTCGGGACGATCGAACGCCGTGAGGGCCTCACGCTGGCGACCCGACTGGGAGCTGGGCCATGGGTGGTCCTGGCGCTCGTTGCGATGCTGGCGGCCCGTTTTGGCCGTCGGGTCGAATGAGTCGAACGGCTCCGTACAGTCCGTCGGAGAACCAGCCGTTCATCATTCCATGGCGGAACATTTTGGTAGCTCGGCGGAGCATTGTCGCGGCCGTGGACGACCGCGCGAACGTGGCGCAAGCACGATAGAAGCGGCCTTCCTCGTCGCGCTGATCGCAATGGTGGCAATCGGCGGCTTGCGAGCGGTCGGCGCGTCGATCGGTGGCGAAGACATCGACACGGCAAACGAGGCAATGGCCGACGAGACGGTGGTCGTGAACTCGGACACCGAGCAGACGAACAGCGCATCGAACGGCGCCGGCGGCAACAGCGGCACCTTCGGTTCGGCGGCGACCGGCGTGTCGAACACCGGCCTGGCGGAGGCATTCGAAGGCAATGAGGGCGCCGGTTACTGGAACACGCACTGGCCCGGCAGTTTCATCGGCGAGTGGGAAGTGCTCTCCGGCAGCGTCGATGCCAGCGTCACGCAGTCTGGTTCGTTCAACCAGGACGACCAGATCGAGGGCAACTTCATGGACATGAACGGCAGCGGTGCGGGCGGACACATCCGCCGCAACGTCGACGTCATTCCCAACACCACCTACAACCTCAGCGTCGACCTCGGCGAGAACGGCTACGGCGGTCCTGCGGCGAAGTCGATGGAGATCATCTGGAACGGGCAGGTCGTGTCGACTGTCGAAGTCGACCTCCCCCATCACGAGACCCGCACGTTCACCGTGCAGCTCCCCGCATCCGCCACCGCCGAAGGTGTTCTCGAGTTCCGAAGCCTGCACGGCGGCTCGTATGGCGTCCTGATCGACAACCCGACCCTCACGCTGATTTCGAATCCCAACTGACGAAGTAGTCCAAACGGTCGTACAAATTAGTCCGATTGCTCCGTTCACCTGAACGGTGTTCACCCCGTTGGTTTTGCCATGACGGGTGCTTTCAGGGTCAAGACGGGTCGAGGACAGCGGTCATCGCTGTCCCGTGAGCGAGGGGCGAGCATGATCGAAGCCGCGTTCCTCACGGCGCTGATTGCGATGGTGGCGATCGGCGGCTTGAAGGCCGTCGGTGCGTCGATCGGTGGCGAGGACATCGAGACGGCGAACACGGCAATGGGCGGTGAGCCGGTTGTGGTCGACGAGAACACGGCGCAGACGGCAAGCGCTGCGAATGGTGCCGGTGGCAGCAGCGGTACGTTCGGCACAGCCGCGACCGGTGTTTCGAACACCGGTCTGTCCGAAGGGTTCGATGGCAACGAGGGCTCCGGCTATTGGAACACGCATCACGCCGGCAGCTTCATCGGCGAGTGGGAGGTGCTCTCCGGCAGCATCGATGCAGAGACCACCCATTCGAACGCCTTCAATCAGGATGAGCAGATTGCCGGTGGCTTCATGGACATGAACGGCCACGGGGCCGGGCACATCCGCCGGGCCGTCGACGTCATCCCGGACACCACCTACAACCTCAGCGTCGACCTCGGCGAGAACGGCTACGGCGGACCTGCGGTCAAGACGATGGAGGTCATCTGGAACGGCGAGGTCGTCTCGACGCTCGAGGTCGACCTGCCGCATCACGAAACGCGCACCTTCACGGTGCAGCTCCCGCCATCGGTCGATGGCGATGCCGTGCTCGAGTTCCGGAGCCTGAACAGCAGCGCCCACGGCGTCCTCATCGACAACCCGACGTTGACGCTCATCTCCAACCCCAACTGACCGCACACCGCGCGAACCCCACCACATCTGGGGGCTGCCCCCACTTGTGAGGGAGTGCGCGCGGAGGGTGAGTGCGGGGTTGGTCAGAGCTCGATCATGAGGGTGGCTGGGCCGTCGTTCACGAGGCCGACCTGCATTTCGGTGCGGAATCGGCCCGTCTCGACCGTTGCGCCCAACGACCGCAGCTCGTCGACCAGGGCGTTGAACAGCGGTTCCGCCTGCTCCGGCCGAGCGGCTGCCGTCCAGCTCGGACGACGCCCCTTGCGGGCGTCCCCATAGAGCGTGAACTGACTCACCAGCAGCAGCGACTGCGTCGTCTCCGCCACCGACAGATTCATCACCCCATCCGCATCGTCCATGATGCGGAGGTGCCACAGCTTGTCAGCGAGCTTCGGAATAGTGGCAACCTCATCCTCGTTCGTGAAGCCGACCAAGCAACACAACCCAGCTCCGATCCGGCCGACCTCAACCCCTTCCGAGGTCACCCACGCTTCGCTACAACGCTGTACGAGCACTCGCATGGGGGCAGAGGTTACTCGCCAGTAGGATTGTCCCCGCCATGTCCCAGAACAACCCCCGCCACGCGCCCGATCCCGACGCGCTGCGCATCGCCTATCTCTCCTACCGAGGCAAACCACATGTCGGCGGCCAGGGGGTGTACACCCGCCACCTCACGAAGGCGCTGGTCGATCTCGGCCACAGCGTCGAGGTGCTCGGTGGACCGCCGTATCCGATCCTCGACGACCGCGTGCCGCTCACCGAGCTGAACAGCCTGCAGACCTTCAACGACCACTATCCGATGCGAAAGCCCCGGGTCTGGGAGCTGAAGGACCGTTGGGACTGGATGGAGAACATCTCCTTCAACCTCGGCAACTTCCCCGAGCCGATGGCCTTCTCGTGGCGCGCGTGGGACAACCTGCGTCACCGAACCGGCGAGTTCGACCTGATCCACGACAACCAGACACTCGGCTGGGGTCTCCTCGGCATCCAGAAGCTCTTCCCCGTACTCGCCACGATCCACCACCCCATCACCGTCGATCGTCGCCTCGAGATCGAGCATGCCCGTTCACTGAAGGAACAGGTGGGCAAGCGCCGCTGGTACGCCTTCACCCGCATGCAGACCCAGGTGGCGAAGCGGATGGACCGGGTCATGACCGTCTCGCAGAACTCGAAGGAAGACATCAGCGCCGACCACCAGGTCGACATCGACAAGATCCACGTCGTTCCCGTCGGCGTGGACCCCGAACTGTTCCGACCCGTCGAAGGCGTGGAGCGGGTGCCCGGGCGAATCATCACGACCGCGAGCGCCGACGTGGCGATGAAGGGCCTCGTCCACCTGCTCGAAGCCGCGGCGAAGGTCCGGGCCGAGCGCCACATCGAGATCGTCATCATCGGCAAGCCCAAGGAAGGGTCGAAGACGGAGGACACGCTGCGCCGCCTCGGCCTGGAAGACGTCGTCCAGTTCGTCAGTGGCGTCAGCGACGAACGCATCGTCGAGCTGTACTCCGAAGCGGAGCTCGCCTGCGTACCCTCGCTCTACGAAGGATTCTCCCTCCCGGCCATCGAAGCGATGTCGTGCTCCACCCCGCTCATCGCCACGACGGGCGGCGCACTGCCCGAGGTCTGCGGCACGCACAACGAGACCTGCCTGCTCGTTCCGCCCGGCGACTCGGACGCCCTCGCCTCGATGATCAGCACGGCCCTGGCCGACCCGGCCCTCTGCAACCGCATCGGCGCCGCCGGCCGCCAGCGCGTCATCGATCACTGGAGCTGGCGCCACACCGCCCTCAAAACCATCGATCAGTACCACGCCCTCCTGGAAGAAACGAAGGGTCGCTACCGTGCTGACGGTTGATTACGAGACGCTCGGCCTCCACGCCGGCGACCGGGTGCTCGACATCGGCTGTGGTTTCGGCCGGCACAGCTACGAAGCACTCCGACGCGGCGCCGACGTCGTAGCGAGCGATTTCTCGCTCCCCGAACTCGTGGAGGTCCAGGGCACGGTCGGTGCCATGTGGGATGGCGGTGAGCTGCCGGACGGTGTCGCAGCCATGTCGTGCAACGGCGACGTCACGAACCTCCCGTTTCCGGACGACTCGTTCGATCACGTGATCGCCTCCGAGATCCTCGAGCACATCGACGACGACATCGCAGCCATCGCCGAGCTCACGCGGATCCTCAAGCCGGGCGGGCGGTTCGCGGCGACGATCCCGGCCACGCTCCCCGAACGGATTTGCTGGAAGCTCAGCGATCAGTACCACGCACCGGCAGTGCCGGGCGGCCACGTCCGCATCTACGAGAAGGGCGAGCTGGCCGACCGGATGCGGGCAGCCGGCCTCGACGTCACCGGATCGCATCGGGCGCACGCGTTGCACTCGCCGTACTGGTGGCTCCGATGCGCCGTCGGCCCGAACGAGCCGGTCGAGAACAACAAGCTCACTGCGTTGTACAACCGATTCCTGACCTGGGACATCATGAAGCAGCCGACCATCACCCGGTTGGCGGATCAGGCGTTGAACCCCGTGCTCGGCAAGAGCCTCGTGGTGTATGCCACGAAACCGATTCGAGAGGCACTCGCCGCATGACCACCCTGACCGACGAACAGATCTCGCAGACTGCCGACGCGATCATCGACTGGCAGCTGCCGAGCGGCATGATTCCGTGGTTTCCGGGCGGTCACGCCGACCCCTGGAATCACATCGAAGCCGCCATGGCCATCGCCACCGCAGGGCGCACCTCGGAAGCCGAGCGTGGCTACGACTGGCTCGTCGGGCTCCAGCACGACCACGGCGGCTGGCACCAGTACTACCTCGAGCACGAAGTCGAGCAGGACAAGTTCGACGCCAACGTGATCGCCTACATCGCCACCGGCGTCTGGCATCACTTCCTGATCACGCAGGACCGCGGCTTCCTCGAGACGATGTTCCCGGTGGTCGACCGGGCACTCGGATTCGTCTTCGATCTCCAGCAGGAACGCGGGGAGATCCTCTGGGCGCGTCACGCCGACGGCACCCCGTGGTCCTTCGCGCTGCTCACCGGCTCCAGCTCGATGTACCACTCGACGCGTGCCGGCCTCACCATTGCCCGCGAGCTCGGCATCGACCGGGAGCATTGGGTATCTCGAATCGAACGCCTCGGCGCCGTCGTGCGCGACCGCCCCGAGGGCGCGTTCGCTCCGAAGAACCGATGGGCGATGGACTGGTACTACCCGGTGCTGTCGGGCGCCATCACCGGCGCCGACGGCCTCAGCCACCTCAACGCCCGTTACGACACCTTTGTCATGGACGGTCTCGGCGTCCGATGTGTCGGCGACCGACCATGGGTCACCACCGGAGAGACCTCAGAGTGCGTCATGGCGTACCTCGCCGTCGGCGACCGAACCACCGCCGAGCGTCTGTTCGACACGACCCATGCACTGCGGTGCGACGACGGCCACTACTGGACCGGTGAGGTCCACCCGGAGCGGGAGCACTTCCCCGGGGGCGAACGATCCACCTACTCCTCCGCAGCGGTCCTTCTCGCCGACGATGCCCTGGCCCACCGGACACCGGCGGCCGAGCTGTTCACCGAGCACGCCACCCTTCCTGTTTAAGCCGTTCGCTTCGCTCCCCGGGAACCCTTCGGGTTCCTCAAGTTCGGCTTCGCCGAAGCCGTTCGCTTCGCTCACTACTCAAGTTCGGCTTCGCCGAACTTGCAGGTCGTTCAGGGGGCGGTGAGGACGCGTAGGGAGCCGATGGCGGCGACTTCTTTGAAGCCGTCTTCTTTTGCTCGCAGCCAGATTTCGTAGGGTGGTCGGCCACCGTCGGCTGGATCCGGGAAGACATCGTGGATGAGCAGGGTGCCGCCGGAACGCAGCTTCGGCGTCCAGCCCTCGTAGTCGTCGTGGGCAGGCTTCTCGCCGTGCCCACCATCGATGAAGAGCAGTGACAGCGGGGTTTCCCACGTTGTGGCGATGGGAGCCGATTGGCCGACGAGCGCGACGACCGTGTTCTCCAGCCCGGCTGCGTGAACCGTGCGACGGAAGTGCGGCAGCGTGTCCATGAGACCGATCTCCGGGTCGACCAGGTCGGGCTCGTGCCACTCCCAGCCGACCTGGTTCTCCTCGGAGCCCCGGTGGTGGTCCAACGCATAGAGGAGCCGGTGTTGTTCGGCTGCGGCAGCGCCGAGATAGATCGCCGACTTGCCGCAGTAGCTCCCCACCTCGAGGAACGGACCCGGCACAGCGACGCGGCTGGCGTACTCGTAGAGGCCCTGGCCCTCGTCGATCGGCATGAAGCCGCGGGCGGCTTCGGCGTGCCGCCGCAGTTCGGCGTCCATCGATCAGACCGGCTGGGCGTCGTGTGCGGGCTCCTCGGCCTTCCAGAGCACCTTCTCGAGGAAGGCGAACTTGAGGAGCCACAGCAGGCCGAAGGAGGCCATCTGAGCGAAGAGGATAATGATGCCGACGTCCGTGTAGCGATCGACGGTGCTGACGATCACCGTGGAAACCACGAGACCCAGCAGGGCCATGATCCAGAAGGGGCGGACTTCGCCGGCAACGCTGTGGTCGCCGTTCTTGCCCCAGACCCAGCGCCGGTTCAAAAGATAGGACGGCGGGGTGCTGATGAAGACCGAGAGCACGTTTGCGGTGAGGGCCGGCCATTCGAGCACGAAGATGCCGAAGGAAAGCACGGTCAATCCGATGATCGTGCTGACAATGGTCACCCCTCCGTATCGAAGCAATCGGGCGCCATACTGCTGCCAGAGGCGCACGACGTCGAAGCGCCGGGGCTCATCCATTCGGACAAGGCTACGCCACTCCACGTCCAACCGGACGCAACTGGTCAGACTGTTGGCATGCACGATTTTTGGGGCCTTGCCCTCCTGCTGGCCGCATCGATGGGCCTTGTGGGCTGTGCGTCGGAGTTGACGGGCGCACGACAGGCCGCAGCGCCCGTCACGACGACGACAACGACCACGACGACCATCACCCCTGTCGAGTCGACCCTCGCCGCAGCGGCGAGTCCCGACACGACCGAACCTGCGCCCGCAACGGAGGAGCCTGCGGTTCGGGCCTTCAATGGACGTTCCGTCCCGCGGTCTCCCGTGGATGCCGTGGAGACGGCCCAACTGCTCGAAGAAGTGGAGGCCGGGTTGCGCGATGACTCGCTCGATGCGGCCGCACTCGCCGACCTCGGCCACCAGGAACAGGTGCTGATCCGAACGCTCACCCGACACCCGGAGTGGGTCGAGGAGGTCGTGGCACGCAGCACGCCGGACGTTGCCCGCGTGCTCGAACTGCACCTCTCCGCACGAACCGAATTGTCGAGCCTCCACACCGCGCCTCCGCTCGCCTCGATTCCGGCATGGGAGATCATCGAACCGGAACCGCTCGACGATCTGATCGGCCACTACCAGGCGGCGGAAGCAGCCACCGGCATCGACTGGCAGATCCTGGCCGCGATCAACCTGATCGAAACCGGGTTCGGGCGGATCGATGGGCTGAGCAGCGCCGGCGCCCAGGGCCCGATGCAGTTCCTCCCGACCACATGGGAGGAGGTCTCTGAAGGCGGGGACATCGACGACCCCGGAGACGCGATCGCCGGAGCCGCCCGCTACCTGGTCCGGCGGGGTGCGCTCGACGACATCCGAGCCGGACTGTGGGGCTACAACAACTCGGACAACTACGTGAACGCCGTGCTCACCTATGCGGAACTGATCCGGTCGGACGAACGAGCGCTACGCGGGATCTACAACTGGGAAATCTACGTGGGGACCGAGGCCGGGACGCTGTGGCTGCCAGTCGGGTTCCGGGCGGAGGAGCCGCGCTCGGCCGCCGACTATGTGGCCGAGAATCCGTGGGCGGAAACGCTCCCGCCCTCGGGCTCGTAGGCCGAACTCAGCAGGTGGTCAGCACCCGGAAGTCATCGGTGTAGTTGTTGGCGGCGACGTAGACGTCCCACGAGATGGAGTTGTCCGAGAGACTCACTTCGAAGTCGTCGCTGCCCTCAGCGCCACGGGCACCCTCATAGGTGGTTCCTTCGCTGCCGAGGAGATCATCCGTCGCCACGAGGTCGCCACCCTTGTAGATGACGCCGAGAATCTGTGCGTTCGGAAACTCCATCGAACCGGTCGTCCGACCGCCCGTGACCCGGTCGATCTGCACGTAGTAACTGCACACTTCCGTGCCGGCAGGGATGACGGCGTTCTCGTCGAAGTTGCCGGCGTAGGTGCCGGACGACGCCAGGTTCACCACCAGGTCGTTACCCAAGGTCAGCGGGCCCTTCTCGGCCCAGACCATGCTCTCCGTGTTGCTCTCCTGGGTGCCCTCGGCGGTGCTTCCGGGAGGGGTGATCTTGTTGGCGCCACCAGCGAGCACCATCTCGGCCACACTCGCAGACACCACAGGCGGAGCCGCCTGGTCGCCGGTGAGGGTGGAGGAGATAGCGAACTCGGTGTAGGTGAGGCCGTCGGATGGGAGGATGCCGGTGGTCCACTCGTGGTTGTACTCGATGGCCACACCGATGTTGATGGCGCCTGCAACCAGACGACTGCCGGAGCAGAAACGCTGGTCCATCTTCGTCGCGTCACACGTGTAGCTGGTGTCGTCACCGTTGCCGCCCGTGTCGAAGTCGGCCTGGGTCAACACGCCGGAGGCGATCGCCTGGAGGTCGGCCGTGTCGTACGCGGAGCACAGGAGGTCGAGGCCACGGCCACCGGCCGCGCCGGCCGTCGCGGCGCACTGCGAGATCCGGTCGTCGATGTCGGTTGTGTCCGCGTTGAAGATCACGATCCACGAGATGCCGTCCACGTTCTCCGTGCCGATCTCGCCGACGATCGACTGCAACGTCCGCAAATCGGCCTCCGGCCGATTGCCGAGACTCGCCGAACGCAACAAGCCGGTACGCACACCACTGGTTGCCGCACTCCGGGCCTCCCAGGCCGAACCCAGCTCGATGCCTCCGAAGATCAAAAACAGGAGCAGCGGAATGGCGATCGCAGCTTCGACGAGAACGGCACCGCGCTCAGAGCGGGATTTAGGCGAGAACATGGGTGTGCGATCGGCCCACTTGGGCGACAACTTCAACGAATTGATCCGGACGGCCGGCCAACTGGGCCGAACGACTCACGCTTCCGGCCAGCCGTTGATCACAACCTCGGCCACATGCAGGTAGCCGGAGCCTCGCATCTGGATGCGGACGTACCTTCCGGTCAGTCCCGGCATCATCGTTGTCGAGTTGGTGGGATGGACCCCATCGAGGTCGAAACTGGTGACGCTGGAATCGGCTTCGAGCTCCGCGAGGGAACGCCCGGACATGGGCGTGTCGGAGACGAGGATGACGACGTCGCGGAGCCTCGAGGCGCAGCAGTCGGTCCGGTTCCAGATTTCGATGCTGTCGAGCGTCATCATCTCCCCGAGATCGGCATCGAGGAATGGCTGGTTCTCGTACTGGCTGTGGCTGACGGATCCGTTGTTGTAGACGCCGTCGGTGATGCCGTCGAAGGCCGCGTCGGGGATGCCGCTGGTTCCGTGCGTGCCGCTGCGAATCCAGCCGGTCGACCCGGTGCTGGCCGTGGCTCCGACGCCGAGGTTCTGCGTCGGACCCGTGGGCAGGCCGCCATAGGAGCCCATCACGTCCGCCGGGCCGTCGGTCAGCATGGAGGAGATGGCGAACTCCGTGTAGGTGAGCCCGTCGGACGGGAGGATGCCGGTGGTCCACTCGTGGTTGTACTCGACGGCGACACCGATGTTGATCGCACCGGACGTCAGACGCGCACCCGCACAGAACCGGACGTCGATTTTGGTTGCGTCGCAGGTGTAGCTGGTGTCGTCACCGTTGCCACCGGAGTCGTAGTCGCCCATCGTGAGCGTTCCGTTCGCGATCGCCTGCAGGTCGGCGGTGTCGTACGCGGAGCACAGGAGGTCGAGGCCTCGGCCACCGGCTGCGCCGGCGTTGGCGGCGCACTGCGAGATCCGGTCGTCGATGTCGGGCGTGTCCGCGTTGAAGATCACGATCCACGAGATGCCGTCCACGTTCTCCGTGCCGATCTCGCCGACGATCGACTGCAACGTCCGCAAGTCGGCTTCCGGCCGATTGCCAAGACTGGCCGAACGCAGCAGACCGGTACGCACGCCACTGGTGGCGGCGCTGCGGGCTTCGAACGCGCTACCGAGTTCGATTCCGCCGAAGATCAGGAAGATGAGGAGTGGGATCGCAATTGCAGCTTCCACGAGCACGGCACCGCGCTCTGACCGCTGCACTGACCCGCCAGGAACAGTGTTCACATTGGAGGTCTCGGCCCGTCGTGGCGCATTCTGAAGCCGTATGAGCCGTCCGCCCCACCCGGTTGCCGGGCGTCACGGGCCGATCAGAGGTCGAGTTCGATGACCTCGACGGTGGTGGCCTCGAAGGTGATGCCGTCGATCACACCGGTAACCGATGCCTGGCGGTACCGGATGGCGATACCGATCACGTCCCATTGCTCGCGGGTCGAGGCATCGAATGCGGTTCTCACCGGCGCTCCACCACCGGCGACGGTGGGCACTTCAGCCGCGGAATACGAGTTGCAGACACCCGCGACGTCGACCGGGTTTCCGAAGCCATCGATGCAGGCTGCGGGCATCTCAGCCTCGAGCGAGGCAGCGCTGAAGATGACGACGGACAGGAGCTCACCGTTGAGCGACCCGGTCCGTCGATCGATCTCGTCGAGAATGAACCGGTCGGCGTCGGGGTCGTCTCGAACGAGCGATGCGACGCGGGCCGCGTTGCGTGTCATGTCTTCGACGCTCAGGTTCGCCCGGAACATGAAGCCCATCTCGATGGCAGCGAAGATGATGAAAAAGAACAGCGGGGCGACGAGCGCAAACTCGACGGTCGACGCACCACGTTCCCGCAGCGAACGGCGGGTGCATGGGTGTTCATGCGACGATGCGGGCGCGAAACGCCTCAGGCGAAGGGGAGACCTCATGTTGGGCGTATCGGCACGTCTGTTCGAAAGGTGTACCGACGGGCGAACAATCGGTCCGTTCGACCCACCCCGCCTCGGATTGGGATTTCCGGTCGTGGTGGAGGAAGAATGCGGGCCATGCGCATCGCACTCGGAAGTGACCACGCCGGCTTCGAGCTGAAAGCTCATCTCCATCAGTACCTCTCGGCACAAGGGCATGAGGTTCTTGACCTCGGGACGGATTCGACCGACTCGGTCGACTATCCGGAGTTCTGCGCCAACGTCGGTCGGGCCGTGGTCGCCGGCGAAGCCGATTGGGGCATCGTCATGGGCGGTTCGGGGCAGGGCGAGCAATTGGCCGCCAACAAGGTGCGCGGCGTGCGGGCCGCATTGTGCAACTGCCTGTACACCGCACGCATGGCGCGAGCGCACAACGACGCCAACGTGTTGTCGATCGGCGCCCGTGTGGTCGGCACCGGCGTGGCCGAGGAGATCGTCGATCTGTTCGGCTCGACCGAGTTCGAGGGCGGCCGCCACCAGCGGCGGGTCGACCAGGTGATGGCGATCGAGGACGAGCGAGGCTGATCGCCGTCAGCGGTCGGCGGATTCCCGACGGCGCCGAACGCGGCGGCGTCGGGTTGGATGCTCGTCCTGGTCGGTGTCTCGACGTCGGGTGCGTCGCGGCGAATCTCGGAGATCGATGACGTCGTCCCGCAGGTCGATGACCATCTCCTTCTCCGCCTTGCGAGCCGTTCGGCGGGCCGAGAACCGGAGCCACCGTCGGCGGAGGCTGACCATCATGGCCAGGAAGATGACGGCGAAGGTTCCGCCTCCGAGCATGAACATCTGCTGCTCTTCTTCGGTGAGCGTCTCCCACCAGGCGCCCGAGGTTGCCGTCGCTTCGTCGCTCGGGAAGTCCACGCCACCGGCTCCGTCAGCACCGGCCTCGGACTGTGCTGAGGCCGGGTCGCCGACGACGGAAACGGCGTCGAAGTCGAGAACGGTCGTCAACTCGTCGTTTCGGGGCCGCCGCGCGGTGACCACCATTTCGATGGTGCTGGTCGTGCCTGCTCGCAGGACGTTCTGGGTGGACAGGACCCGGATGTCGTCCCGTCCGTCGAACGTGGTGTTGGTTCGGAGGTCGTCGCTCTCGATGGAACGGACCCGGAACGACACGGGCCACTGTTCGTCGAGGTCGGCGACGAGCCTGGTCGAGCGCACGTCGATCGCCCCCGAATTGGTCACGTCGATGGCATAGGTGATGTCGAACCAGCCGTCTGCGGTTGCGGGGACGACGGACTCGGCGGTGAGGGCAACCTCGATCGATGGGGTCGGGAGCTCGACTCGAACGGCGGTTGCGAGATCGTTGTCGCCGGGCTCCTGGTTGCCGTCGGGGTCGGGGTCGGTGCCGTCGGTCGAGTCGTCGATCACGGTGCCGGCGAACGGGTCGGAGCCGATTGCGAGCGCCGAGCTGCGGAAGGGGCCGGGGAAGGGCTTGGACGGGGTGACGATGGCGTCGTATTGCAGACGGCACGATTCGCCCGGCCGGAGTTCGACGCGGGAGACGAGGACAGGGTCGATGGTTCCGCCGTCGAAGCTCGAGCTGGTCAGCCCGACGCAGGGGCTGTCCGCTTCGGCTCGTACCCGGGAGGTGACGAAGGTGGCGCCGATGCCGAAGGCCTGACTGAGCTGGTCGTGGACGGCCACCTCGGAGAGCGGAAACGGTCCTGCGTTCTCGACGTAGATCTCGTAGGTGACGTCGACGCTGCCGTCGGCGCGCACCCGGGGCTCGCCGAGCACCCGCTTGGCCACACCGAGCTCGCCCTGCACGGTGAGGCGGGTCAGCGTGGTGGCTTCGATCTCGTCGCCGTCGGAACCGAGGCCGGTTCCGGCCGGCGAGAGCGCCGAGGCGACGACGCGGGTGTTGTAGATGCCGCGGGTCTCCGGGGCGATGGTGAGATCGAGGATGATCGTCGCCGTGGATTCCGCCGCGAGGGTGTCCCAGCCGGCGAGCAGCCGGGTGTCGCCGAAGTCCTCGACCGGTTCCGGCACCGCGTCCGGGTCGTCGGCTTCGACGATGCTCGGATCTGCCGGGGCGACACCGAGACCGTCGAAGCGGTCGTTCGGCGTGAGGAGGTCGGAGCGCACGTCGCGGACGATGATCGACGAACCCCAACCGAGCGCATTGAGCAGATCCTGGCGGATCTGCAGATTGCGAAGCTCGATGTCGCCGTCGTTGATCACGTCGATGGCGAACGACACATCGAAGCGGCCGCTCTGGTTCCAGACGGGGCGTTCGACGAGACGCTGCTCGACGCGCAGCGCGGGCTGTTCGACGAATTCGACCGGCTCGGGTGCCACAACCACGCTCGCCACTGGGGTCTCGGTCGGGGACAGCCCGGAAACGCGGGCTTCGGGGTTGAACGGGCCGAGCGCGTTGCCCGGCGTGACCACCACGGTCGATGTGACGTCGGCGGTTGCACCGACGTCGAGCGCGGCACCCCATTCGAGCAGCTCGATCCCGCGATCTCGACGATCGAGGTCGGCGGCCGGCACGCCGGCTGCGTCGATGGCAGCCACGCGAACCCGCGCACCGCCATAGATCTCGACGACGTCTTCGGTCAGTCGCACGAATTCGAGCGGTGTCGTTCCGCGGTTGACGATTCGGTAGGTCGTCTCGACCGTGTACGAGCCGTCGCGGTTGTTGGCGGTCGACTGGTCGATCACCTCGACGCCGATCGCCGGCAGGTCGACCGACGCCTCGATCTCGGCTTCGACGGGGAAGCCGGCGGGCGTCGTTCCGACGGCGAGAAGGTCGGTGGTGAACGGGCCGACCTCGCTGCCGGGGGTGAGCGAGAGGACGAGGGTGATCGTGCCGCCGTTGCCGACTCGCAAGCCGGTCGGATCCGACAGCAGCTGGGTGGTTTCGAGCTGCGGGAACTCGTCATTGACGGAGAAGTCGCGGCTGATGAGCCCGTCGATTCGCCATTCGGTACCGACGAACGCGTCGGCGAGATCGAGGTCGAGCGTGAGGTCGTCGACCCGCACGTCACCTTCGTTGGCCACCTCGAGGTCGACGACCACCCGGAACGAGCCATCGCCGTTGTTCTCGACGTTGGTGACGTTGGTGGCGAGTGTGATGTCGGGAGCCTCGGTGAGGGTGACCTCGGTCGTGGCGGTTTCTGCCTGCGCACCTTCGCCGGATGGTGACACTGCGGCGATTGCGGTGGGAACGCTCCAGGGGCCGAGGGCGTTCTGCGGCTGCACCCGGAGGTCGGTCTGCACTTCGCAGGTTGCGCCGGGGGCGAGCGGCTGGCCGGCGTCGACCCATGCGCACGAATGCAGGAGCGTGTCGCGGTCGATCAGCATGTCGCCGAACGTGTCGGCGGGACCGTCGGTGACGTCCACGGAAAGGAGCGGTACGTCGCTCGTGTTCTCGACCTCGACGACGTGCAAGAGGTTGTAGGTGCCGTCGCCGTTGTTGCGAGACACACGAAGCGATGCCGTTGCGTCGAGGGAGACGGACTCGACGAAGGCCACCGGTTCCGCTCCGGCGCTTGTCTGGATTCGCGTCCCCGCCGGGGAGTCCGCCCCGACACCGAAGGATGCGTCCCAGGGGCCGAGCGCCGCGCCCGGCCGGATGACCACGTCGTGTTCGGTGATGCAGGTTCCATCGGGAAGGAGCGGGTTGCCGAAGGAGACTTCGGCGCAGGTGTCGCCGGCGAGACGGTCGGTGACGATCGTGTCCCCGAACGCCTCACGGACACCGTTGGAGACATCGACGCGATACAGGGGAACGTCGCCCTGGTTCGTCGTTTCGATCCGGTAGCGCAGGCTGTAGGTGCCGTCGCCGTTGTTGGTGGCATCGCTGCGGGTGACGTCGGTGCTGATGTCGGGTCGCTCCACGAGCTGGAGGGTTTCGACGAGCCGGGCCGAGGCGTTGACGGCCGGGATGGCGGGCAGCCGCCGAGCGCTCACGCCATCACGATCGAAGGCGCTGACGAACGGGGTCACGTCGTAGGGGCCCAGGTCGTCCCAGGGGCGGATGGTTGCCGAGGTCGTGACCTCGCAGGAGGTGGCCGGCCCGAGCGCGGCGGCTGCGCAGGCGTTGACCACTTCGGACCGACCCACGATGACGCGGCCGAGCACGCGGTCGAAGTCGGTCTCCACCCGAACGTCGGGGAGTGATGCTGCGCCGGCGTTGCGAACCCGGACCACGTGGGTCACGTCCCATGTGCCGTCGCCGTTGTTGGTCGGCTCGAGCCGCTCCTCGACGATCTGGACGAGGGGCAGTGCCTGCGCCGGTGCGATCGCGTCCGAGCGAACCGGCGCCAGCGCCTCGGAGATCGCCGATGCCTTCGCCTCCACCTCGAACGGACCCGATTCGGTTCCGGCGTCGACGGTGATTCGAGCGAGCCAGGTGCGGCGTTCCTCGACACCGAGGAGATCGACCGTCGTGAGCAGTTGGGTTTCGTCGGTGCCGTCGTAGGCCGGATCGATCGTGAGGGTCCGGGCGGAGGTCCAGTCGAGCGTCCAGTCGTGCGGCCCGAACACCGAGTCGAGGTCGAGTTCGATACCCACCCGACGGAGTCGGATGTCGCCCACGTTCTCGACGGCGCCTTCCAACAGGAGTCCGAAGGAGCCGTCGGCGTTCCGCTCGGTTTCGACCACAGCCACGGACGTGGCGAGTGCCGGTGCTTCGTGGAAGGTGAAGAGGGCGGAGGAATCGCCGGCGGCGGCTTCGCGTGAGGAGACGGACCGGCCGATCGCCGAGGCACCGACCTGCCAGTCGACCAGCAACGCGCCGGGCCGGACGGTCACTTCCTTCACGACGAGGCAGCTGCCCTCCGGGCCACCGGATGGGAGCAGCGGGCGCCCCGCGTCGATCCAGCCGCAGGTGTCGGTGGTGGTGCGCTGGCCGACGACGCGTTCGCCGAACTGCGCCTCGAGGTTGTCTTCCACTCGGACCGACAGCATCGGCACGTCGCCGCTGTTGCGAACCTCCGTGCGCACCTCGAACCGGTGGCTGCCGTCGCCGAGGTTCTCGCGTTCGCCGACGTCGCTTTGCACGTCGAGGGCGGGTGCTTCGGGCAGGGTGGTCGGGACGGTCTGGGCCTGGCTCTCGAGGGTTTCGTCTCGTGGGGTGACCGCGGTGGCGGCCGCGGCGATCGACCACCCGTCGAGCTCGGCTCCGGGGCGAACGATGATCGTGTACTCCACGACGCATGCGTCTCCGGGAGCGAGATCAATGCGAGCGGGTGCGGCCGAGAAGTCGGACGAGGTTCGCCGAGGCGGTTCGGACGCTTCGCAGTTCCGTCCCACCGCGTGGAGACGGTCGACGGTGACCCGCTGGGGAACGACGGCTCCCTCGGCGTCGAGGCTGGAGACGATCAGCCGAGCTCCGACGCCGGCGAGCGCCTGGTCGCCCGCGTTGTCGAGCCGGACCTCGCCGGTGAGCTCGTATCGACCGTCGTTCAGGTTGCGAACGACCGGGTCGGACACGGTGGCCTGGAAGGCCGCAATCTGCGCGATGCGTTCGGTGACGGAGGCCGTGGCGGAGACGGAACGGATCCCCGACCGCCCTTCGGCCACGACGATCGTGGCGTAGTCCGCACCCTCGGCGGTGGGGACTACGCCGGGAACAACCGTCGCTCGCACGACGAGTTCGCAGGTGCCCCCGATGTCGATCGAGTGCGGGTCGACGAGTGCGGTGTCGTTCACGCCGTCGAAGCCGGGGTTCGCCGCGTCGGCGCAGCCGCCGGTGGCGACGAGGGTGTGGTCGACGAGCACGGTGCCCGGCCCGTACTGGTCGGCCAGGTTCCAGGTGATGGCGACGTCGTCGACGCTGAGCTCGCCGTCGTTGAAGACGGTGAGGCGATCGGCAGTCTCGACGGCACCGTCTGGACGAACCATCGGTTCGTCGAGGCGGATGTGCTCCAAGCGGAGGACGGGTGCCGGGGAGTCGAATCCGTCGTCGGCCGCGGTTCGCAGTCCGTCGATCAGCCCGATGGACGCGCCGACGGGTACGTCTCCGACGGTGCCGGCGAGGAGGAGCGTGGGGGCCGGTGCGTCGACACCCTCGGACCACACCGGGTCGTCGAAGTCCGGCGTGTAGGCGACCTCGATCTCGATGCTGAGCGGCACATTCGAGACGAGCCGGCTGGGAGTGCTGAGGAGAGCGGTCGTCTCGACACCGTCGAATGCGTCGTTGCGCACGCGAGCGAAGACCGAGGGAAGTTGCAGATCGAGAATCTCTGCCGTGCCGAAGCCGGGCGATGTGATGTCGAGCTGCGCGATGAGCGCCTCGATGTGATGGCCGGTCGGCTCGGCGTCGATCCCGACCCGCCGCAGTGTGGAGGCGGTGGGCAGGTTGTTCCTGATGGTCACCGAATATCGGGCGATGAACCGTTCCGTCTCGGGATCCCAGGTGGGACTGGTCAGGCTCGTGGTGTCTGCGTGGAACGCTGCGCAACCGGAAGCCACGGTCAGATCGAGGGGCGTCGTTCCGCCGTTGGAGAAGAGCACGCTGTCGACCGGTCCGGGCAGGACGAGGTTCGCGCGGCGGGTCGCTCCGAGCTGAAACTCCCCCTCGACACTCAGACCCGGTCCGTCGACGCCGTCGCGTCGATGCAGTGGGCCGGTCATCTGGGCGCTGCTGATGTCCTGCGCGGCGTTGAGCAGGTTTGCGTCGACCCGGAGCCGGTCGACGAGGTCGACCTCGCCAACGGACCACTGCGTGTGGAACAGCGGTTGCGGGAGCTCGATCTGGGCGCGAGCGCCGACCTCGCGAAGTGAGACGACCGGGCCGACCAGGGAGTCCTCGACCGACGCACCCCGTGCCGTCGTCACGCCTGGTGCCGCTTCGAATCCGCCGTCCACGACGTCCACCAATGGGATCGTCGTGGGCGAGAGGCAGAGTGCGTCTGCGGCCTGCGCTCCTGCGGGTGAGGAGAAGAGGCCGAGCAGGGTCGCCACGACGACGACTGCTGTGAGTAGCCGACCCGCCGCATTCGGTTGCACATCGTCGCGCCAATTGCGCACGGCGACCTCCCAATGCGCATAACCCACCGCTGAGCTCACAAAACTAGTGCTGAGCCCCCCGTTTCCCGGGGATACCGACTGGTCAAAATCCCCTTGGATTCAGGGAACACAGGGCCGTCGAACCGGGTTACCGAGCAATCGAACTCGAGTCCATCAACCTTCTGTCGTTTCTGATCGCATTCGGGGCCGGAGTCATCTCCTTTCTCTCTCCGTGCGTTCTCCCCGTCGTGCCCGGCTACCTGTCGGTCATCACCGGCCTCGACATCACGAGTTCGACCGACGATCAGCGTTCGAGTTCCTGGCCGGTTGCCCGCGACACCGGCCTGTTTATCGCCGGGTTCTCCGCGGTGTTCATCAGCCTCGGCCTCTCTGCCAGCGCCCTGGGTGACCTGCTGTTCGAGAACCAGCTGCTGCTCACCCGCATCAGCGGGTTTCTCGTGTTCGCGATGGGCCTCTTCCTCCTCGGTTCGATCACGACGAAGAACCCGCGCTTCTACCAGGAGGCCCGATTCCACCCGGATCTCGGCCGCTTCGGTCGTGCCGCCCCTCCGGTGGCGGGTGCGGCGTTCGGCTTTGGGTGGACGCCGTGCATCGGCCCGACCCTCGGCTCGATCCTGATCATCGCCGCCGGCGCCGATGGAACGCTCACGGGCGGGGCGCTGCTCGCCGCCTACTCGCTCGGCCTCGGGGTCCCGTTCCTGGCGACGGGGCTGATGTTCACCCGCCTCGCCGGCGCCTTCGATTGGGTGAAACAGCACCTGCAGACCATCGTTCTCGTTTCGGCAATCTCGCTGATCGGGTTCGGGGTATTACTCATGTCGAACCGGCTCATTCTCGTGACCACGAAGCTGCAGGAAGTGCTGCGGTCCGTGGGGCTCGAGTGGATCGTCAATCTCGGATAGGAGACGTCAGTCATGGCAAAGAAGAAGAGCAAGGGTCTCTCAGCTCGAGCGCAGTGGGGCCTGATCATCGGTGTGGGCGTGCTGATCGTGGGGGCGCTGATCTTCAACGGTGTTCGCGACACGCTGGACGATGGCGGCGACGGGGTGACCGCTGTGGCCAGCTGGGACCTCCCCGCGTTGGACGATGACGCCAACCCGGATGGACGGGTTCGGCTGGCCGACTTTCAGGGCACGCCGACGGTCGTGAACTTCTTCGCTTCCTGGTGCGACGCCTGTGACGAGGAGCTGCCGGACTTCCGGGAAACGGCGCTCGCGCTGGAAGGCCAGGTGGACTTCGTGTTCGTGAACTCGAACGAGACCGGCAACTGGCGCCCCATGGCCGAGCGCAACGACATCGAGCAGTTCCCGCTCGTGCAGGACATTCGTGGCACCCAGCGCAATGGCCTCTACCGGGCGCTGCGCGGGACCGGCGGCATGCCGATGACCGCGTTCTACGACGCCGATGGCAGCCTGATCGACGTGGTCCTCACGGCGATGAACGCCGACAACCTCAACCAACGCCTCGCGTTCTACGGCTTCATCTAGCCGGCGGCGTCACTTGGAGTACGCGACGTCTATTTGGAGTACGCGACGTCTATTTGGAGTACGCGACGTCACTTGGAGCCATAGTAGCGATCGCCGAAATCGCCCATTCCGGGCCGGAGGTAACCGTTGGGACCGGCCTCATCACCCACCGCGACGGCAAACACGCGGACGTCGGGCGCGTGCTCAGCTATCAGGTCCAGGCCGACCGTCGAGGCGATGAGCGTGAGGAAACTGATGTCGGTCACTCCGAACTCCTGCAGCCGGGAGATCGTTGCGATCGCGGTCTTTCCGGTCCCGATTGCGGGGTCGAGCAGGAGCACCCGGCTGTCCGCAACCGCGTCGGGCAGCTTGAGGTAGTACTCGACGGTCGCGCCCACCCGCTTGTCGTGGTAGACGCCGAAGTGTCCGGCCTGACCGTCGGGGAGCGTGTCGATGGCTGTCTCGAGCATGGCGGCCCCGGAGCGCAGAATGGCGATCGGCGCAACCGGCGCCTGCACGGTCCGGGCCTCCGCCTCACCGAACGGTGTCTGGATCGTCGACGCAACCGTGGGCAGGTCGACGGTGGCGGCGTAGACGAGCTGGCGAGTGAGCGTCGCCACTGCGGCTCGGAACATCGGGCTCGGCGTGTCCCGATTTCGGATCTGGCCGAGCGCCTGTTGCGCCAACGGATGATCGACGGTGTGTACGTGCAGCGTCATCAGAAGACCGTCCCATCGCTGTCGAGGTGGAGGGGTGGAGTGCCGGCGGGGTCGCGTTGGAAGGCCAGCACGCGGCCGGCCGCCCACGTGCCGCCTTCGAGGATCTCGGCGAGCAGCATGTCGGGTCGGTCGAGGCGAGACCGGACGCGGTCGGCGATCTCGTCGAGGAGACTGATCGTCAGTGCTCGCCACTCGACGATCAGTTCACTTCCGGGAGCGTGCACGCCTTCGGCGGCGCTCGGGTCGCGGAGCGAGAGGACGCCGGTTTCGAGGAGCAGTCCGCCGTTCCGATATTCGGGCAGACCGGTCAGCCGGTCCATCCCGGTGACGCCGATGCCGCTCCGTTCGCAGGTTTCGGCGAGCGAGTAGGTGAGCCACTGGCTGAGTTTGTGGAAGGGGATGATGGCGTCCGGGCCGGACCCGAACGGCGGGTAGTGCCAGGCGTCGCCGAGGTCGAATGGTGCGCCGAGCGTTCGCCCCGATGGCCACACGGGGGTGAGCGCGTCGAGCACCGCTCCGAGGAGCGCACGGGCGGAGATGGTCGTGGCGCCATCTCGGCAGACGAGGTCGACGAGGTCGCCGGGGCGGCCGTTCGGAAACCGGGTCGGGTCGGCGCTCATCGTGGCACCGAGGCTCCGGAGCAGCTCGGTTCGCCCCTCGACGCCGACGAGTGGGTTGGCGTCGTTCACCTGAAAGCCGAGCTCGAGGTGGTCCTTCGTGAGCGATCGAAGCGCGTCGGCATCGGTCCGCGGCGTGCTGTCGGTGGAGAAGGTGCCGTCGAGGAACATGTCGAGCGACGCGAGTCCGAGGCCCTCGGAGCGGCCGATGGGCTCGGCTGCATCCGGTGCGTGGAAGGCCCAGTCGGGTCCGGCGCCCGCATCGAGCAGCACGGACGGGATCACGAGGTCGAAGCCGACGCGGGCCGATTCGAGCGGGTCGAGGTCGGCGAGGTGGGTCAGGAACCGTTCTTCCAACGCGGTGGCCGTCGGCGTTCGGAAGTGCCGCCAGCGTGAGTGGTAGGGGATGTCGAGGTCCGGGTAGCGGGAACGGGTCACGTCCACCACGTGCGCCGCGCACTCGTCGAGGGCATCGTCGTTCACCAGAAACTGGCCGCCGCCGTTGCGGACGCGTTCGGTGACTCGGCCGCACTGCGCACGGACAGCGTCGGCGGCCAGCAGCTGCCGGAAGTCGGCGAACTGGCTCATTCGTCCAGGGCCCGGCCGACGACGGCGTCGAGGTCGTCGGACACGTCGTCGTCCGTGAAGTAGCCGGCGGCCTTCTTCGCTTCGATCTCCACCTGTGCGTCCGCGGGAACGAGCTCGGCCGGCAGGCTCAACCGGTTCTGCACCTCGATGCCGCTGCCCACGATGGCGTCGTACTTCATGTTGCTCATCGAGTGGAGGTTGTGGATCTTCGTGATGCCGAAGAACTGGAGCACGTCGGGCATGAGCTCCTGGAAGCGGGCATCCTGCACACCGGCCACGCATTCGGTCCGCTCGAAGTAGGTGGAGGCCATGTCGCCGCCGTCCTGCCGCTTGCGGGCGTTGTACACCATGAACTTGGTGACCTCGCCGAGTGCTCGACCCTCCTTGCGGTAGTAGACGACAAGGCCGACTCCCCCGCGCTGGGCGGTGCGAGCGGCGTCTTCGATCGCCCAGGTGAGGTAGGGCCGGCAGGTGCAGATGTCGGAGCCGAACACGTCCGACCCGTTGCACTCGTCGTGCACCCGAAGGGTGAGCTCGACGTCGGGGTTCGCCAGGTCGGCCGGGTCACCGAACACGTAAGCGGTGGTACTGCCGATGGGCGGAAGGAGGATCTCGAGGTCCGGGCGGGTGACGAGCTCGGGGTACATGCCTCCGGTCTCCATGTAGAGGACCCGGCGGAGGTCGGGCTCGTCGATGCCGAATCGAGTGGCCATGGACGGGAGGTGCCAGACCGGATCGATCGCCACCTTCGTGACGGCGATGTCGCCGTGCGAGCGGACGATGGTCTCGTCGACCTCGAGGCGGCCGGTGTCGATCGCTTCGCTGATCTCGGGGAGTTGGAGGTGCGCCTGGGTGACGGCGATGGTCGGCTGGATGTTGTAGCCCTCGGCGAGATGGTCGGGGAACCATCGTTTGGTGTTGGCGCCCCAGGGGTCGAGCGAAACGATGGCCCCGTCGCGGCCCCACGAGGGCTGCGGCTCGATGTCGGTGGTGGGTTCGGTGTCGGTCAGGTCGGGACGGTGATCGAGGGGGAAGGCACCCTGCGCGATCGAGAGGGCGCGGTAGATCGAGTAGCTGCCGCCGTGGCTGCCGATGGCGTTGCGGTCGGCCTTGTTGCTGATGGTGCCGACGACGGGCCCGCGTTCGGCCGGGGTGGCCGCGCCCCATCGGACCTCGACGAATCGGCCCGATTTATGGGCCGTGTGTGAGGTGAGAACGACGTGCGGATCCATGGGCATCCCTCCGGCATCTCGATGTACCCCCAAAGGGGGAACCTCCGACAGTAGTGCACTCCCATCGGCCGCCGCGCCGCCCACTCAACCGGTGAAGGGGTCGCGTCTCACCTTCACCCAAACCGGTGAAGGGGTCGCGTCTCACTTTCACCCGCAGTGTCAGACCCCTCCGATATGGTCGTGCCCAACTTCCCCTGTCATCTCCAATGTCAGGAACTTCCCGTGGGTCGCGCACTTCGCATCGATTTCCCCGGCGCTACGCACCACGTCGCCAACCGTGGTGTCCGCAAGCAAGCCATCTACTTGGACGACGAGGACAGGCAGCTCTTCCTCCGCTTGCTCGGCGAGGCCTGCACCCGCTTTGGATTGCGTGTGTACGCGTTCTGCCTCATGGACAATCACTACCACCTCCTCCTGCACACTCCGGAGGGTCGGCTGAGCGATGGGCTGCAGTATCTCGATGGACGGCATGCACAGCGATTCAATACTCGGCACGGGGTGGACGGTCCGCTCTTCAAGGGCAGGTTTCTCTCGAAGGTGATCGACTCGGAGCGCTATCTCGCGGCTGCGATCACCTACGTCCACCGGAATCCGATCGAGGCGGGAATCACGAACGATCTCGAGCAGTACCAATGGAGCAGCTATCCGGCGTTCGTGGGGCTCGCCAAACGTGCCGAGTGGTTGACACCCGACGGGTTGCAGTTGGTGGGCCTCGACGACATCTTCGAGCTGCGGCGCGTGACCGCCGAGCCCCTATCGCCTCGTTCGGTGGAGGCCATGTCGAGCTCGGCGGCGGTGATCGGCGATCCGCAGTTCGTGCACGACATGCTCGAAGTCGCTCCGAAGAATGCGGCGACCGAGGGACACCGTCGAGCGACGCAACGTCGAGTGTCGGTGGAGGTCGTCGACCGTGAGGTGACTGCTCGCTTCGAATCGCATGAGGTCATGCCATGGCGGGGCCGACGATCCTCGTTGGAACGGTGGATTCGAGTTGGTCTTGCGCAAGAGCTGAGTGGGTTGCGCCTCTCCGACATCGCGAGACGATACGGCTTTGCGACGGCGAACAGTGCTGGCACCGCTGCCTCGCGCTACCGACAGAAGGTTGAGGCAGACGCCGCCTTTCGACTGGAGATGGATCTGCTGGCCGAGCGCTGCAGATCGATCGGGTGAAAGTGAGACGCGACCCCTTCACCAAGATGGGTGAAGGTGAGACGCGACCCCGGGTTGACGCTGACAGATCGTCGCGGTATTCATAAGTGATGACTTATGGAGAGGTGCAAGCGCTGGACGTGTTGCACGACCCGACCCGGCGACGGGTTCTGGAGTTGCTGCGCGACGGTGAACGAAGCGTCGGCGAGCTGACCGACCAGCTGCCCGTCTCCCAGCCTGCTGTCTCCCAGCACCTCGGCGTCCTGAAGTCTGCCGGGCTCGTCACCGTTCGACCGGTCGGCACACGCCGCCTCTATCGGGTCGACCCCGACGGCTTGAGCGCAGTCCGAGCGTGGGTCGACTCGTTCTGGGACGACGCCCTCGCCGCCTTCGTCGAGCACGCCGAACAGTCCGACACCGAACCTGCAACCACAGATGGAGAACCCGACCGATGACCTCGCAGCCAACGACCCCGCCGGTGGTCCGAGCGGCAACCGTGCATCGCTCCCCCGCCGACGCATTCCGCATCTTCACCGACGAGATCGGCGCGTGGTGGCCGCTGCCATCGCACGGCCTGTTCGGGTCGACGGCGGGCGGGGTCGTGTTCCGCGACGGACGATTGGTCGAACTGTCGGTCGAGGGAGCTGAAGCGGTGTGGGGTGAGGTCCTCGAGTGGGATCCGCCGCGCCGGTTGAAGATCACGTGGCATCCGGGTCGACCGGACGCCGACGGCTCGATCGTCACGGTCGACTTCGAGCCGACCGAAACCGGCACGAGAGTCGTCATCGAGCACGACGGCTGGCAGGCGTTCGGCGATGAGGCGATGGCTCGCCGCCGGACCTACGTCGGCCCGGGCGCCTGGGGCTACGTGCTCGACCACTACGCCGACGGCGCCGAGCATCGAGTCGACGGCGCCGATCTCTCCGGACTTGCCGCGGCGTACGACGACTTCTTTGCTGCCGCGGGGAGCGGCGATTTCGACCCGCCAACCGACGACGGATGGGACGCCGACCAGGTCCTGGCCCACGTGGCGTTGAACGACGCTGCGATGATCGCGGTGTGTCAGTCGCTCGTGCACGGCGGCGAACTCCGGTTCGAGAACGAGGTGTGTCACGACCGCGAGCTCATGGCCTCGTGGATCGATGCCGCCGGTGACCGAGCCGGGTTGATCGAACGAGGACAGTCGATGGCCCGCCTCCTGCAGGGAGCTCTTCGACGTCTCTCGCCGAGCCAGCTCGGCACCGAGGTCCACTGCCTGCTCCGCCACGACGGTGAGGTCATGGTCGACGCACCTCGGCCGTGGGGTGCGGTCGCGATCGAGGTTCAGGCCGGAATGCACCTACCCGCTCACGTCACCCAGTTGGAGAACCTCCGGGCCTGAGCTCAGGGAACAGCGTCGCCCGGCGGCGTGTCCTGACTGAACACGTTCACCCACCGTCCGTCGCGGCGACTCCAGATCGACGAGACGTACATCCGCTCTTCCGGTCCGTCCGGCCGGCGATACGCAGCGTCGTACGCGAGCACGACGTGATCGTCGGCAAGCACCTTGAGGATCGGTGATTCGATCCGGAACTCCGCCACGGTCGAGCCGTGGTCGAGTTGCCCGGCATGCTCACCGGCGTCGGCGAAGCCAGTTGGGTACACCCCGAGGAAGTCGTCGGCGAGCAGCTCGGCATCGGCCGCTACATCGCCGTCGCTCAGGGCCTGCCACACCGCCGTCTCGAGCTCGAGAATTTCGTCGATGTCGGGAGCGGCCATGCCGCTAAGTCTGCCACCGACCACTGCGGCCTCCGGGTGAAAGTGAGACGCGACCCCTTCACCCGTTTGGGTGAAGGTGAGACGCGACCCCTTCACCCGGCGGGATTGTTGCGGGCGATGGGTGGGTTGCTTCTACGCTGGCCCCGACCCGAGCAGGAGACGACGAACCGTGACAACCGAGACCATCACGTTCGTTGGCGGCGCGGGCGCCGAGCTCGAGGGTGTCCTGCATCGGGCGCAGGGCACGCCGAAGGGAGCCGTGCTCCTCGCCCACTGCTTCTCCTGCGGCAAGGACCTTCACACGACCACCCGCGTGGCGAAGGCGCTGGCCGAGGCCGGCTACGCGGCATTCCGTTTCGACTTCACCGGACTCGGTGACAGCGAGGGACGTTTCGAGACCACGAGCGTGAGCTCCAATGTGTCCGACCTCACCCGCGCTGCGGTGACACTGATCGAGCTGGGGTTCGGGCCGTGCGCCATCGTCGGCCACAGCCTCGGCGGTGCGGCATCGGTGCTGGCCGCACACCGGCTCAAGACGCTCGATGCCGTTGCAACGATCGCTGCGCCGAGCACGGTCGGCCATGTTCGCCATCTCTTCACCCAACATGAACCGACGATCCGAAGTGAGGGCAAGGCGGAGGTGTCCGTTGGCGGCGCCCCGTTCTGTCTTGGCGAGGTGTTCCTTGATGACCTCGACAATCACTCGGTGCTCGACGCAGCCGCCGAGCTGACCGTGCCGTTCCTCGCGATCGTCGGGACGGCCGACACGGTTGTCGAACCCGACAACGGCCACCGACTCGCTGCGGCGGCGCCGGAGGGACGGGTCGTCCAGATCGATGGCGCCGATCACCTCTTCAGCCGACGGGAGCACGCCGATCAGGTGGCGACTGCGCTGATCAGCTTTCTCGACAGCGTGAAGGGTTTCGGCTGAGCCCAAGCCGGAAGGCGAAACCTCAGACGCCGAGTTCGACGAGTTCGGCGAGCCCGGCCAGCGCGGAACGGTATTCGGCGTACATTGCGACCATCATCTGCGGGTAGGTGTACGGCAGGAACGCCCATCCGAGCGGGCCGAACGAGAAGGCACCCGTCATGGTGACTTCGGTGTGATCCCCGGCCGGCGTCAGTTCGAAGCGCCGGTGGTAGACCGACAGCAGGCCGGGAACGTTGAAGGCGCGCATCGCCAGGCCGAGCACGCGCTGCTCTTCCCACTCGCTGACCACCGACTCGGCCTTCCACAGCCACTCGCGTTCACGCAGGACCGAGCCGGCCACGACGTCACCGCCGCCGACGACGGCGAAGTCCGAGAGGGGCTTGTACCAGCGAAGCCAGTCCGGGTTCTCGAACACCGCCCAGATCGTCGCGGTGTCTGCGTCCACTCTCCGCGACACCCGATGTCGGGTCCACCGTCGGTCAAGGACCGATGCGTCAGTGTTCATTGTTGGTAACCCTTGCTATGCCCACCCACCGGTCATGGAACCACACCCGGGCCGGCGATGCACTTCACAGCTGAACATTGTTCTAGGCGGTGGACGAGCGGCGCAGCGCGTCCACCAGGGCCTCGACGGGTGCGCCCGATGCCGTGCGGGCAACGGCGAGCAGGGTTCGCTCGATCTCGAAGTCTTCCGTGGAGAGGACGACGCCGTGCGGCAGGTCCTGCAGGAGCAGGCTGGGGGCGATGGTCACGCCATGGCCGGCGGCCACGAGGGCGAGCAGCGTGGCATTGTCTGCCACGGTCGCGGCGATCGTCGGACGCACGTTGTTCGCTTCCAGGATCTCCAGGGTCGCCGACGCACATCGGGTTCCTGCGCCGTTCAGCAACCAGGGCGTGGTTCCGAGGTCCTTGACACGGGTTCGCTTCGACAGCGCCGCTGGAAGCACCAGGCGGAGGTCGTCCCGGAGCAGCGGCGTGAAGTCGAACCGGGGGTTGCGCTCCTCTGGAATGCCGCTGTACTCCTGGGCGAGGACGAGGTCGACGGCACCGAGGCCGAGGTCTCGCATCGCCGCGGCGTCTTCGGCTTCGATGAGGTCGAGGGTCATGTGTCCGGCGAGTTCCGGTAGGACGGGAACGACGAGTGTGGAGAGGGCCGATGCGAAGCCGGCCACCACGAGATGCGGAACTTCGTCGGCGTCGTGGACGACGTGACGGGCTCGGGTTTCGAGGTCGATCATGTCGAGGGCGACGGGCAGGAGCGCGGCGCCGGCCGCGCTCAAGCGGAGGCCACGGCCGACGCGGTCGAACAGTGGCGTGCCGAGTTCCGCCTCGAGTTTTCCCAGGTGCTGGGAGATGGCCGGCGCCGTGAACCCGAGCGAGCGAGCCGCTGCCGCGATCGTGCCGCGCTCTGCCACCTCGGCGAACGAGCGAAGTCGGGTCAGGTCGAGCATGAAGCAAACGTTAGCAATTTGCTCACGATTCAGAACTTTTCCTTTTGCGCGGCGGTGAGGACGATGGAGGCATGAACACTGCGACCACCCAACGGATCGAGGGCCTGTGGGTCCCGATCGTGACCCCTTTCGAGGACGACGGAACACTCGACCTCGCTTCGCTCGGAACACTCGCCGAGCACCTGTTGTCTGCCGGGGTCGATGGACTCGTTGCGCTCGGGACGACCGGCGAGCCCGCCACCCTCACCGCACAGGAACGGGTCGACGTCGTCCGCGTGTGCGCCTGGGCGTGTGAACGGGCGGGGCGGCGCCTGATCGTCGGTGCCGGCACGAACTCGACGCAGGGCACGATCGACGAGGTCGGGTTGCTCACCTCATCCGGTGGCGTGGACGCGGTACTGATCGTCGCCCCGTATTACACCCGGCCGTCGGAAGCGGCCATCGTCGACCACTTCCATGTCGTTGCCGATGCGAGCCCGGTGCCGGTGCTCGCGTACAACATCCCCTACCGGACCTGCCGTGGACTGGACGCGGCTTCGCTGCTTGCGACCGCGGCCCACGCCAACATCGTCGGCATGAAGCAGTCGGTCGGCTCGCTCGACGTCGACACGCTTGAACTGCTGCGCGCCGACAGCGAGTCGTTCGATCTTCTCGCCGGCGACGACGCGTTCATTGCCCCAACGATCCTGATGGGCGGGAGCGGGGCGATCGCCGCCGCCGCCCATGTGTGCACGGAGGCATTCGTGGAACTCACCGCCGTTGCCCGTGCGGAGAAGGCGGGTGAGGCCGCTGCGCTGGCCGGACGCCTCCTTCCGGTCGTACGAGCGGGGTTTGCCGAGCCGAGTCCTGCGGTGTGGAAGGGGGCCCTCGCTCGGTCGGGCCTGATCGCCAGCGCGCAGGTGCGCCGCCCGCTCACCGGCGCGTCGGCGGATGCGATCACTGCACTCGAGGACGCTGTGGTGGCGGTGGGCGACCGACGGGGAGCATGCGTCGGCGAGCCGACCACGTAGTCCCGACGGCCTGCCGAGGAGGGCGTGATGGCCCTATTGGCTCAAGTGCCCGTATTGGTGGCCCGAAACTCGCGTCATGGTTGGCGGACCCAGGCGGATTGACTCTGAGCGCGGCGCGGTGCTCGTCGAGGCGGCAATTGCCATTCCCATTTTGATCCTGTTGATCTTCGGGTCGCTCGAGGTCGGCATGGCGTGGGAGGCCCGAAGTGCCACGACCAGCGGCGTGCGCACGGCGCTGCTTCGCACGGCGAGCCTCGCCGACCGACCCGAAGCGGACCTGAGAACGCTTCAGTCCGTCGTGGGCGAGATCGGCACCGATGACATCGATGGCATCGAGTGGATCGTGATCTTCAACGCGGACACCGCCGACATCGATTTTCGAATCGATCAGTGTTCGGCGGCCGCCGGAGCTGCGGCCGGCAACGGTGTTGCCGGACTGTGCACGGCGTACGACCAGGCCGACCTGCAGGCGGTTGCCGACGGAACGTTGACGGCAGCCCGCTTCGACGACGGCACCAACGAGAACGGCGACAGCTACGACTGCGACCCGACGCGCATCGACCAGCGCTTCTGCGCATCGTCTCGCCTGACGGCGGGCGCGATCAACGTCGGTGTGGCCATCCAGTACACCCACGAGTGGACGACCGGAATCCTCCCGAGTGAGGGCATCGTCTACACGGAGTACGCCGTGTCCTCCACGCTCAAGGGCGACCAGGCGTCGCCTCCGGTCGTGACCGCATCACGCGCTCGTGTCCTCACGGGTGGAGCGACGATGGTCGGTCAGCCGACGAGTTCTGCGGAAGGGACCGATCGGGAGAGCGATGACACTCCGGCAACGGTGTGGACCGAGTCCGGACCGCTCACCTTGCCATCCAACCTGACCGTGAACGCGACCGTCGGAGGAACGCACACCGGCAACTCCAACGAGAACGCAACGATTCCAGCCGGTACCGAGGTGTGCAGCTACTACGTGCAGATCGATCGGGCGACCAATGGACGCGACCAGGGGTCCATCTCGTTCCCGGACACCGAGATCCTCGGGGTGATCTACAAGAGCAACTCGCTCACGGCCTCCGACGGCATCGTCGGCGGAGAGAACACGACCTACTCGGGTCGCCGAGGTCTCGAGGGCGGCGACTACCTCACGATCGATCACGACTCCGGAACGGTCGAGTGGGACATCAACATGATCGGCCACACCTACACGGACGACATCCGCATCCTCACCGCCTGCGACTGAGCGCGGCGACCTCGGGACGTTTCCGAGATTTTCACTTGACCTTGAGTGCACTCCAGCTTGTTGACTGGGTTGCATGACGAACACGACACTCACGCCAGCCCAGATGGCTGAGCGGACCGGCGTCAGCCTCGACACCCTCCGGTACTACGAACGTGAGGGCCTCCTGGACGACGTGGAGCGAGCCGACAACGGGCATCGCCGCTACAGCGAGGACGACGCGTTGTGGATCGAGGTCCTGCGCTGCCTGCGGGCGACCGGAATGACGATCGAGCAGCTCCGGCACTATTGCGAGCTTGGCGCCCAGGGCGACACGACCAAGCCCGAGCGGAGGCAGATCCTGCTCGACCACCGGCGTCTCATCGAACGCCAGATCGAAGAACGACGGGAGGCCCTGCGCCTCGTCGACCACAAACTCGAGCACTACCGGGAGATCACATGAGCTTTGGAGCCACAATCACGGAACCGTACGTCCAAGTCGGGCGCAGCGGCCTGTTCGTCTATCGGGTCGGCCTGGGCACGATGCAATTCGGCTGGTCGATCGACGAGGCCGCGTCGTTCGACGTGCTCGATGCGTACGCGGAGCTGGGTGGCAATTTCATCGATTCAGCGGACTGCTACAGCTCGTGGGCGGGTCGGATGGGCGGGCCGGCCAATCCCGGCGGCGTGTCAGAGGAGATCGTCGGCCGGTGGCTTGCGGCCCGGGGAAACCGGGACGACATGGTCGTTGCGACGAAGGTTCGGGCGGCCATGGGCCAGGAGTTCTCCGACCATCGCGGTACGGCCAAGCAGCGCGAGGGGTTGTCCCGTCGATGGATCATGAAGGCGTGCGAGGACAGTCTTCGTCGTCTCGGCGTGGATCACATCGATCTCTACCAGGCGCACTTCATCGACCCCGTCGTTCCGATCGAGGAGACGATGGCGGCGTTCACCGACCTGGTTCGCCAGGGCAAGGTTCGCTACCTCGGCTGCTCGAACTACAGCGCCTGGCGGCTGCTGGAGGCGTTGTGGGCCTCCGACAGGCACAACCTGGAAGCGTTCGTGTCGATCCAGCCCGAGTACAGCCTGCTCGATCCGGTTCGGTCGTTCGTGGAGATGGAGCTGGCTCCGATGTGTGAGCGCTACGGCATCGGGATGGTGCCGTACAGCCCGCTCGGCGGCGGCATGCTCACCGGCAAGTATCAACGAGACACACCGCTGCCGGAATCCGTTCGGGCCGAGGAGAACGCAGAGGTGCGGTTCTCGGACAAGAACTGGGACATCATCGAGACGCTCGTCGACGTTGCCGAATCGGCCGGCCAATCGCCGGCGCAGGCGGCGGTCAACTGGTTGCGGACGCGGCCGGGGGTGAGCTCGCCGATCGTGGGCGCCAACACGCCGGATCAGCTCCGCAACACGGTCGCCGGGTTGGACCAGCCGCTTCCGGCAGAGGCGTTGGAACGGCTGAACGATGTGAGCGATTTCGTGCGGAGTCGACCAGCGCTGGAGACCTGAGCGCCGCGCTGTCCGTTCGCTCCGACGAATTCACACATTTCGAGGTTCAAAACGCGTTGGCCGTACGTACTTAGTGGTGTGAGCGGGCCGGCCACCTTGCCGTCCGACACCCACTTGCCGTTCGGCTGCCGCCGCCCGGTCGGTCCGCTCACTACCTCAGGAGCGGGGCGGTGTCGACGTACTCGTCGAGCGAGAGGATCGTTCCGCTGTCGTCGACTCGGATGACGACGCACGCGGAGAGGTCGACGGCGGCGCCAGCCGGCGTGGTGGAAACGACCCGGTGCTCTTCGACCACGGTGCGCTCGCCGAAGGTGCGACGCACGTCGACGTAGCGGTGGTCGCCGATCACGGACCGGAGCGCGCCGATGGTGGCGAGCGCTTCGGTGGCCGGGGTGGTCCGGCCGTTCTGCGTGATGGTGGCGTCGGCCGCCAACATGCCTGCGACGGCGTCGAGGTCCCATGCCACAAAGGACGCGAAGAGTCGTTCGGCAATGTCGTCGAGGTCAGCAGGCTGCACGCTGGCACGTTAGCCCGAGCCGGAAACCATCGGCGGGGCCGGGTGGTTGGCAGCACGACGAGCGAACCCGCCCCCACCCGACGCCCGCGTCGGCGCACCTGGGTCGAAGGTGCTGGCCCGAACTCGAGGCGGATGGCAACAGGCGAACGTTCCATGCGCCTCGGTGTTGTTCGGGTTGATCGCCTAACGGCGCGAAGCCCAAAAATCTGGAGTGGGCCATCTGCACCTTTGTCGGGCCGGCCCAGGTCCGAGCGTGAGCGCCGCCGAAGGCTGCCGCCTAGCCGGCGTCGAGCACGTCGCCCAGCTTCGCCATCATCCGATTCGTGTCGGCGAGTTCGACGTCGGTGAGTGCGGTTGCCGTCACGTCTTCGATGGCGGTGGCGACGGCCTTGATGACCTCATCGGCGAGCTCCTCGCCGGCCGACGTCAGGTGCAGTGTCACGCTGCGACGATCATCGGGGTTCGGCCGCCGCTCGATGAGCCCGCGGGCCTCGACCATGTCGATCCGCTTGGTGATGCCGGCGGATGTGAGGTTCAGCTGCGTCCGCAGATCGCCGGGTGTGGTGGCGGCGTCGCCACGAACCCGGGTGGCCATCAGCACTTCGGCTTCGCCGAGCTGGAGGTCGGCCACTTCGGCTGAGGCGCTCATCCGTTTGGTCAAGAGGCTGCTGACTCGCCAGATCTGCGACGCAAGTTGCATCGATGCCTCGGCGCTGCCGTGGCCCAGTCGCTCTGCATGCCGTGCGGATTCGGGGACTGAAGAGGACATGGGGAGATTCTAGCAACTATTTCACCAGCTACATAGTTGCCAGATACTAGATAGCTGAGTACATTTAGTTATCCAGCTACATACTTTCCGGCTACACACCTGCTGGACGTCTCGAAAGGACCTGCCATGCGTATCCCCGTTCCCACCATCGTCACCGTGATCACCGTCGTCTTCGCCGCACTGATCCCCACGGTCGTCGGCCTGATCAGTTGGATCAGCCCCGAGAACGCGCCCCTGTTCGTCGAGGGCGCCACCGAGCTCTCGTTGTCCTGGGGAGCCCGGGCCCTTGGTCTGGCCATGGCCGGTTGGATGGCCGTCCTCGTCATCCGCGACGCGCGGGGCTATGCCATCGCCCTTGCCGCCAATGCCACCCGCGAGGTCCTCGATGTGATCGACCTCTTCTTCCGCACCGAAGACCCGAGCGCCGGGCTGTTCGTCATGCTGCCGATCTCCTCGACGTCACTCCTCGTCGCATTGGCGCTCAGCATGCGAGCGATCCGCAATGCCACAGACGATTCAAGCCACGCAGTCACCGTTCCGAGCGCATGAGGGCTCGAAGCGTTTCCGCATTCGCGTAGCCGACTCGCATGGCGATGTCGGCGGTGCTGAGATCCGTCGTGGCCGCCAGGTGACGAGCTCGTTCGAGTCGCAGCCGGCGCACGAATCCGAGCGGGGTCAGGTTCAGCGCGGTGCGAACTCGGCGTTCGAGGGTTCGTCGGCTGGTGCCGATGGCTTCGGCCGCCATGCCGACGTCGAACGGCTCGTCGAGTCGGGCCCGAACGTGCCGTTCGAAGTCGATGACGATCGGGTCTTCGTGGTTGAGGTGTTCGTAGGCGACGAATGCAGCTTGAGATGGGCGTTCGTCGATGAGGAGCAGCTTGGCGACATGCTGGGCAAGGTCGGGGCTGATCGACCGGACGATCGACAGCGCCAGGTCGATGTGGGCGAAGGCGGCGCCGGCGGTGATGACATTGCCGTCGACGACGACCATCGTGTCGAGATCGAGGTTGATGGTTGGGTATCGCTGGCGGAAGCCCGGACCCAGAAACCAGCTCGTGGTTGCGTGGTGGGCGTCGATCCGCCCGGTCTCGGCGAGCGCGAAGACGCCGGTGCAGGCGGCCGCGATGCGCGTGGTCGACGTGTCGATCTCGCCGAGCGCCCGGATCATCGAACTGCCGGCGCGGCCGCTGAGTGCCTCGACAGTGTCGGGGGTGGTCAGCGTGCCGAGGGCGGGCACGATCACGACATCGAACTGGTCGAGATCCGAGAGCGGATGATCCACCTCGAGCGTCATGGAGGTGGTGGTGCCGACCCGGCGGCGAGCGCCGGCGATGGCCAGTTCGATCGGCTCGATTCGTGGGTCGACGTCGCCACGAACCGAGTCGGCAACCCGCACGATGTCGATCACCGAGGCCACCGCGGACCCGAAGCAACCGTCCTGGACAACCATTCCGAGGTGCATGACGCAAACAGTAGCATTCCTGCCGTATACGCCACTGTTCCGTCCTGGAGTGGATCCGTACTTTGAACACATCGCCGGAGAGACAACCTCCCGGCAAGTACAAGGAGATCCACCATGTCTGCACCCACCACCCTCCCCTACGCCTTCGTCGCCAAGATGGTCGCCAAGCCCGGCCAGGAGTCGGCGCTCGCAGAGTTCCTCGCCGGCGCCCTCCCGCTCGCCAACGACGAGGCGGGCACGATCGTCTGGTTCGCCGTGCAGACCGACGAGAGCACCTTCTGGATCTTCGACGCATTCCCGTCCGAAGCCGACCGGAACGCACACGCCACCGGCGCCATCGTCGAAGCGCTGGGCCAGAACGCCGACCGACTCCTCGCCGTTGCCCCGGAGATCCTCCCGGCCAACGTCCTCGCCTCGAAGCTGCCCTGAGGCGCAAGCTGCTGGAACAGCATTCGAGATACGGCCGAGGCCGCCCTCCGGGGCGGCCTCGGCTTACGAAGGAGCCTCGTCCTTGCCTTCAAGTACGAGTTGCCGGTCTTCTCTGAGGAGCGTGATTTCGACGGCGCGACGACCACTGACGCCGATCACCATCTCTTCCAGAGAGTCGGGAGCGTCCAAAGCAAGCAGCTTGGCATTGGCAAAATTCAACAGCCAGAACCGTGCCGGCTGCGCTCCGAGCTCGATGAGGATGTCCCTCCGACCGTTTAGTGCCTTGCCGCAGCGTCGATGGGCCGCAAGGTCGAACTCGGGCAAGCCGAGGAAGACACGGAGTTCTTCGAAGACCCCATGCGCCATGACCGTCGGGCCGGGTGTGCGCCCCGCGACCCGGCGACGGGCTGCACCACGCAACCACTCCGCCGCTGTCAGAACGATCATCGTCCCGACAGCCACCAAGACGAGAAGTGTTCCGGATGAGGTTTCCCTGATCCGGGTCCGAAGGGCCAATGAGACAGCGACTGGGACCATGGCAGCCACCCCCACCAACAACCGGGTCGCTCGCTGTCGCGAGAGCGACGCAGATGCTTCGACGGTCGTGATCTTCACGATGAACGGGACTGGCTGCGTGACCGGGTGGCCGGGCTCCATCGGGTTTGAACGCGGGACGCGTAACGACAACGCGTCCTCACCGCACAAAGGAGGTGTCCCGAGGGACGCCGGTCAAAACCCAAGTACATCGACCGGGTCCACGCCAAACGCGATCAAGTCGCCCTCGACCCTCTCTACGAATGAGGTCACCGACCGGTGGACCGCAGCCCAGTCGCCGTGAGAACTCGCACTCAATTCTGCGAAGATCGAGCTGAAGACCCATCCGTGCTCGTTCTGGCGAATCGCTACCGATCCGACTTCTTCAAAGGACATCGATTCGAATTCGAATTCGCCGCGCAGCGGATCTGCAAGCCAACGCTTCAAGGATCGCGCGAGTTCAACGATTGGGAAGGCTGACTCTTCGTAGATTTTCGTTTCGCCGTGCCATACGGTCAGCGTCGCATCAAGCGAAACGAGGTAGTCCGCTGGCGTCGTGCCAACTAGCTCGCTCGCGCCAAGCGCGTCGTAGTCAATGCGCATACAGATCACCTCGAACAGTACTGGAGGGCGTTGATCACGCGGCCGTTGCCCGTCCCTCGGATCCGCCACGACATCGTCGACCAGACCGACTGCTTCACATCATGGTCAGCCGCAAACACAAACGAACCTCCGTCATCTTGATTATCGACGACATTGACATCCGAGTCGTCAACAAGACCACCGGAGAGCTCCTCAGACGAACCCTCGGTGACCCGGAGGCCACAACAGCGTTCGAGATACGGCCGAGGCCGCCCCGGAGGGCGGCCTCGGCACAGGTCTTGGCGGTCCTTCTGGGACGACGTTCGAACTCCGGCTGAACTTTCCCCGCAGACAGGTTTCTGAAGAAAAACGCCCGCTTTGTTAGTCACCAAATCGAGGCCGCTCCGATGAATACGAACAAGCCGAGCAGAGCAGCGAGCAGCACGGCAACTGCGAACACCGCAACCTCGCTCCGGCGAACACCCTCAGGTTCTCTTCGAAGGCGAGGGGCGTCTTTCTGAAGCTCCTCCTCAGCAGACACTTACTCCACCTGTCTCTTGACGTCGCGACTCGCACTGTATCGCAGGGGCCATCCCTGACAGGGCTGCGACCAGCCCCGTCGATTCAGTCGAAAACGCCGACGGGGCCGCAAAGGGGCAGAACCGACTACGGATCCTTGGGTTGGTTCAAGAGCTTTGCCATCACCTCGTCGACGGTGTCTACGTTGGGCACCAAGTACCGCGCTCTAACAAGTGCACGCGCAAGTTCGAAGTTTCCTGGCTCACGATCGAGTGCGAACCACATGAGAGCGTTGCCGCTCACGCTGTGACCAAGTCGCTCGTCCACCTCATCCAAGAGCGCTGAACCAGGAGTTGCGGGACCGAGTCCCTGAACTAGGTCGGTTAGCATCTCGAGATCATCGTCGGAAGACAACAGACACCTCTCCAACTTCGACTGACTCAACTCTCGTGAAGCCTGTGCGGGCAGCATTCTGTGGTGTAAATGCTGCCAAAGGATCCTCAAGGGTTTCAACCCACGGCTACGCCAGAAGCCACAACCCGCTTCAAAACGCCGACGAGGCCGCCCTATGGGCGGCCTCGTTACGGACTCTTGGCGGCCCTACTGGGATGACGTTCGAACAGGGGTGGCGCGCCAGTTCACACTCGCTCAGCTGCCAGGTAGATCCAGCGTTTGAGCGATCGCCTCAAAGGCAGACCAGAACTGACAGTCCTTCTCGATTCGGTACTTCCGCTCCCTGTGTGAACCCTCGTCCTTGATGAGTCCGAACTTCTCAAGCTTCAGTATCTCTGCACGCACAGCGGTACCCGCCTCCTCACTGAGCGCCGCTTGCGCAGTCTTCAGCGAGAAGCCGTCCTCGGGCGCTTCGGTTCGAACCCAGTGGGCGAGCTGGACTCTCACAGGGTTCCCGAACAGCTCCTTGGTCGTCTCTCGCAAATCAGGGTTCATAATTTTAGAGCCACGCTGCTAGGTGCATGTATAATGAAGCACAAATCAGTAAGAGGTACGTGGATGGCGAACGACGAGCGGCACCGAGAACAGGATCCAGAGCAGTTGCTGACCGAGATCCGCGCTCGGTCGGAACGCGCTGGTGGTGCCAGTGGCTGGGCCGCCCAAGTGATCCTCAAGTACCCCGACGGCTACAGGCCACTTCCTTCGCTCGTTCACGGGATCCAGCGAGACCTTCTCCGCTACGTTCTGCTCGTCAGACGAGAAGCTGACGGGATGGACGTTCTCTACTGGCTGCCCGACATGCCCGAGGAGGCCCTAGACCACGCTGCCTCCGAGTTCGAGGTGGAGCTCCTCGGAAGACTTGGCCTGCAGCAGACAGCCATCGTCTCCAGGACTTTTGACGACCGTCGCAAGCTGGAAGCCCACTCCTAGGCATCCGCCACCCACGAAGCGTCGACGCCTAGCGTCTGTCGTGAGGGCAAACGGGGGAGCACGCAGGCAGAGGAGTAGGAGTATGGAAGCAGCAGAATCACCTAGAGACATTTCAGAAGCGATCGGCTTCACATTAGATAGGCGGTCCGGTGTCGCTTCTCTTGATGGGCGAGACTTCCTGCTTGAGCTCGTTTGGGAGCACCCGAACGAATTGTTCGAACTCCTCGAGCGTTCTGTCGCCCTGCGTGCGCAGGGCCTCTAGGCCTCGCCAGTCGTAGCATTCAGGTCGTCATCTGTGTTCCCTCGCGGGTGCTCTCGCAGAGAGACGCAATCATTCCCTGGACCCTCTCTAGGTTGACTAGGTCAACGAGGTCAGCTTCGAGGTGATACAGAAGACTCTGAGGCTTCTGGTGTGGCTTTGATGGCTTCGGGATCCCCAGCTCGCTCTCGAGGTCGTTCTCGAACTTCATGACACCGTGGGTAAATTCACCCCTGGACTCGGTAAGTACTCTTTCAACATCTGGAGTTGACCCGGTCTCGTGGACACGGGTTTCTATTGGTTGGTCATGCTGCCTT
>JAHDEJ010000026.1:64132-78586 GCA_020628865.1 Acidimicrobiales bacterium | reverse complement strand
AGACCAGACGCTCACCCGCAAGGCCCACCCATCCTGAACCAAGTGTCACACCCCATCCGTAGGTTGTGGCCATCGACTTCGTATCATGTCTCCGAGCGGTCGGAGGCCTGGCACGACGCCAGAGAACTCTTTCCCTGAAAGGTCCTCCCCGTGGATCCGATCGCAACCGACAACCTCACCAACGGAACCAACGGCCAGCGCCGTGGTGCCACCGCCACCCAGGCGTTTGGTGCGGGTCGTCGCGAAAGTCATGACGCCAGCGAGTTCTACGCTCGCTTCACCCCTCCGGTCATCGCTCAGGATGAAGATGTCACCGCGCTTCCGGAGCCGGCGTTGCTCGGCCTGGAGGATTGGTGCATCAACGGCGACGCTCGCCACATGACCCAGATCCCCGACAACAGCATTGCGTTGGTGGCCACGTCACCGCCGTACTTCGTCGGCAAGGAATACGAGCAGGCGGTCGTGGGGGATCGGGATCGTCTTCCCGCCATTCCCACCACGTACCTGGACTATCTGCAGATGCTGCGAGACGTGTTCTCGGAGTGCGTGCGGGTTCTGGAGCCCGGCGGTCGCATCGCCGTGAACGTGGCCAATCTGGGTCGCAAGCCGTATCGCAGCCTGGCCGCCGACGTCATCAACATTCTGCAGGATGATCTCGGCATGCTGCTGCGCGGCGAAATCATCTGGCACAAGGCCGAGGGCGCCACCGGGTCGTTGGCCTGGGGCTCGTACCGGTCGGCCACGAATCCGGTGCTGCGCGACATCACCGAGCGCGTGATCATCGCCAGCAAGGGTCGCTTCGATCGGGCGATCAAGCCGGCGAAGCGGGCCGATCAGGGGCTCCCGAACAAGAGCACGGTCAGCGCCGACGAGTTCATGGAGGCCACGCTCGACGTGTGGCGCATCGATCCGGAGAGCGCCCGTCGTGTCGGCCATCCGGCGCCGTTCCCGGTCGAGCTTCCCCGCCGTCTGATCGATCTCTACACCTTCGAGGGCGATGCCATCCTCGACCCCTTCCTCGGATCCGGGTCAACGATCGTCGCCGCCGAACGCACGGGGCGTGTCGGCGTGGGCTTCGACCTGGACCCCGACTACATCGAACTGGCCCGAGAACGGGTCGCCGCAGAACGGGCCCGCCGCCGGCATCGGCCCGTCGAATCAGCAGGAGATGAACCATTGCCACTCGCCGTACCCGACACCATCGAAGAGCGCGTTGAACACTTTCAGGCACGCGCCACCAAGGAAGGCAAGAAGGCCCAGGACCTCGCGAAGGAGGTGTTGCTGGAGGCCGGCTTCGAGATCATCGACGAGAAGGTCAAGGTCAAGGGAACCGGTCTGCAACTCAACTTCGAGATCGCCGACCGGGCTGGGGAGTTCCGCTACTACGTGGACATGTCCGGCGCCTTCACGAGCAGCCGTCCGGGCCTCATGCGCACCGACACGCTGTGGAAGATGCTTGGCCGTGCCAACGTCTTGAAGACCACGCACCCAGACACCCGACTGTTGGTGCTCACCTCGCACCTGCCCCGTCCGAGCAGCGAGGGAGACCGCGCCATGCGTGCGGTTGGTCCGTGGGCCCTCTTCGACGCCATCGAAATCTTCGACGAGCCCCAGGACGGCGCGTTGGAGCTGGCCGATTCCGGGACCGCTGCCGGTGTGCAGCGGCTTCGGGCCTATGCCGAGCGGGGTGCCACCGAGCCGCTGCCCGGCTTCTGGACAGAAAAGGACATCCGCGATCGCTTCAGCGCCCGCGGGGCATGACGGCGGTTGCCTATGCGGTGGTGCGGGACGAACCGCCCACCGTGTACGCCGCTGACACCGTCGAGATTCTCCAACGGCTCCTCGCGCTCGAGGTGGTCGCCCGCACGCCGCCGGTCGAACTGGACCGGTCCGCGCGCGGTCGCATGCGCCAGGCGTTGTTGGACGAACGATGGGCCGATGCTGTGGTCGAGTGGATCGACACCACCGGCATCGCCATCGACGTCTACACCCATCTGCACGTGTACTCCGACCTCGAGCTGCCCAACGACCTGATCGGCGCCCAGCTGCAATTCTCCCCCTTGTTCCGCGACGACCCGGCCTGAGCGATGGCGTCCTCGCGTACCAAGATCACCGAGATCGTGACCGGTCTCGCCATGATGGGTTTCCCGAGTGTGGATCGAGCGCTCGCCGTCCGACCGGACTGGTTTCTCAACGTTGGCGACGACGAATACGACCTGTTGGCAGACGAACTCGCCCGCGGCGACAGCGACACGGAGTTCGCCACTGCGTGGGAGCACGGACAGCGGTTTCTTTCCTCCAGCGATGGCCTTCGGGGTCGCATCCCGGATCGTGTCGAATGGCAGGGGCCCGGCCGCCCGCCCGGATACGACCAGATCCCGGCCGACCTGCGGGTGGATCACGTCTTCTTGATCAGCTGCAAGTACGGCTCGGACATCCTCTACAACGCGGCACCCGCCCACGTCTTTGACCGGTTGCTCGCAGAGAAGCGGGGCGATCGCACCGACTGGTTCTGGGAGGTCGCCCCCGAAGCCCATCAGGATCTGTACGAACGCAGCGTGCGGTGCATGGACCTCGCCGACATGCCGGCCTGCGTCGCCGACCTCTCCCGAGAGTCTCGGGAGCGGCTGAAGAACGCCCTCCCGACCCGCGGCGCCTGGCCCGACGAGCTCGTTGCCCCCTACCGGGACTTCGTCAACGCGGTGTCGGTCGCCACCGCCCACCGGTGGAAGGACAACCTCGCCGACAAGGCGGTCCAGGAAGAGATGCTGTGGCGGCTCCTGCGCTTCCAGCCGGCCCCGTACTTTGTGCTCGGCGCATCCTCCGATGGCACGCCCCTGCGTTTCCGGGTCGATACGCCGTCAGACTTTCGGCGTTCGTACGCCATCCGGGCGTTCGATGTGTGGGCGGATGCGATGGGGCAGCCAACGGTGCGTTGGCGGGCCGAACTGGCCGGCGCCGAACGCCCAATCGAAGGTCATGTGGAAGTGCGCTGGAGCCGCGGTCGCTTCGGCGGCGTGCCCGAGGCGAAGGTCTATCTGGACACCCCACACCACCACGTGGCGAACTATCAGCCGATTGCCTGATCGATGGCCCGCCAGGCGGTGGGCCACCGGCGCAGCGCCAGCTCGCGGGTCAGCACGGCGTCGCTCGCCACGTACTCCGAGAGCGCTTCCGGTGCGAGTTCGTGAACCCGTTCGCGGTCCACCTCGACCGGCGTCAACCCCATCATGCGAGCCAGCGGCTTCAACCCGCAGGGAAACCCGAGCGACGCACCAACGTCGGCCCGGTAGACCATGTACGCATCGAGATGGCGGTGGCCGTGCCACCGGGCCTGATAGCCGCCCTGATGCCCGGGCAGCGGCTCTCGATGGCTGCGAAAGCGGGTGTCCGGCGTGAGCTCGAGGCCGAGGTCCACACCGCAGCGGGCCGCCCGATCCACGAGGAATGGCAGGTCGAATCGGGAGCCGTTCCACGTGACCAGCACGCCGGGCGGAAGGCGGCGGACGGTGTCGTCCAGCTGGGTCAGAAGCTCGGCCTCCGGCCCGTCGAGCACGACGTTCCAATCCGGGCCGGTGACGGCCACGGCGACGATTGCCGCCGTCGACGGATCGAGGCCACCGGCGGCGGTATCGGTCTCGATGTCGAGCCCGTACACGAGGGAAGGGGAGAGGGTTGCGCTGATGCCCGCACCATAGTCGTGGGTCCTGACAGTGGCCGAACGCGCGCGCAGGCTCGCGCATTGTGCTGCGATCGGCAACGATCCCACCACCGACCGCGCGCCCCTCCTACGTTCGGATCTGTCCGACGCATCGGTGTGAGTCGATGGTCGGCGGGTGGTCGAACAACATGGGGGGAGCCGTGCGAGTAGCGGCGATTCAACACGACATTTTCTGGCAGGATCCGATTGCGACGACACATCGGCTCGCCGCCATGGTGGGCGGTGCAGCAGCTGCCGGGGCACGGCTGATCGTCCTCCCCGAACGCTTCGCCACCGGGGCGAGTCTGGATCCGGCGACCTTCGAGGACGAGGGCGGGCCGGCAAGCACCTTCCTGCGCGAGATGGCGGCCGAACATCACGTCTGGCTGTGCGGCACCGTCGCCCTCCGGCTGCCGGACGGCGCCGTCGTCAACGAATGCCAGATCGCCGGGCCCGACGGCACGGTGCATCGTTCGCAGAAGCTGCACCTGGGTGCCGGACAGGAATCGGAGATGTTCCGCGCCGGCACGCGGCCCCACACATTCACGATCGATGACCTGCGGGTCACCCCACTGGTCGGCCACGACATTCGCTTCCCGCATGCGTTCTGGACGTCGGCCACCGACACCGACGTCTTCCTCGTGCCGGGAGCCGAGCCGGAGGGACGACGTCGCCAGTGGCGCACGCTTCTGGCGGCCCGCGCCATCGAGAACCAGTGCTACGTGGTCGGGGCGAACCGGGTGGGTTCCGGCGGTGGCATGCGCCACGCCGGCGACAGCTCGATCATCGACCCGCAGGGTGATGTGTTGGCCGTCGGAGCAGGCACGGAGACCATGCTGTTCGCCGAGATCGAATCCGCGCTGGTGCGGTTCACCCGCGATCGCAGCGACCTCCTGGCCGAGCGGGCTGCGGACGTGATCTCGCTCACGTAGCCGTCGGTTGCCCTGGTCGGTCGATCAGGGACAACTCTTGAAGGTGTCGCCGGCATCGTTCGGGAGGCCTTCGTCGTTGCCTTCGCAGATGTCGGGTCCGCCACCACCCGTGATCTTGTCGTCGTTCGGGCCACCCTTGAGCTTGTCCGCGCCGACCGATCCCTTGATGACGTCGTTGCCGCTGCGGCCGGCGATCCGGTCCTTGCCGCGGCCGCCGACGAGCATGTCGTTGCCCTTCTCACCGAGGATGATGTCGCGGCCGCCTTCGCCACGGAGTTCGTCGTGGCCGGCACCGCCGTAGATGCGGTCGCCGCCTTCGCCGGCGAACACCAGGTCGTCCCCATCGTCGCCGTAGATGCGATCGTTGCCGTCGCCGCCACAGATGACGTCATCGCCACCGAGTCCGCGGATCGTGTCGCTGCCGGGACCGGCGAGAATGACGTCCGGACCTTCGGTTCCTTCGATCACGTCGTTTCGGGTGGTTCCGGTGATGGTCGGCTCGAGGCCGTTGCAGGTGCCCGTCACCGGCGCATCGATGAAGAGTGAGGTGTTCACGTCGTACGGGTCGAGGCGATCGAGGAAGACGTGACGGCCGACGTTCCAGGCCCGGCTGTCCTTCCCGTCCCGGCCGAAGCGGGCGCCGTCGTGTCCGATCAGCAGGCCCCGATCGATGACCTCGATCGACTGAACGCCTTCGAGGGCGTCACTGCCTGGATCCCAGACGAGCGCCTTGCCGGTTGCGGGATCGAGAGCGGCGATCTGGTCGCGGTAGACGACCGCCGGGGCGAAGCGGGCGGCCGGGAAGAGGCCGTGGCAGCTGTTGCTGTTGCTGAATTCGCCGTCGCCGGGCCACGGGTCAGGAGCGAGCTCGCTCTCCACCCAACAGAAGTGACCGCCGATGAACACGGCGTCATTCGTGATGCCGACGGCGTAGGTGCTGTCGAAGTTGCGGGCGATCCACAGGGGTTCCTGGCCGGAGTCGTTCCGGTCCGTGATGTCGAAGGCCATGGCGGCGTCCCGGCCCATGAACGGGAAGTCGCCGCCGTCGCCGACGACCACCACGTAGGAACCGTCGGGGGAGACCTCGGCGTCGACGGTGGTCACGACGTTGACGCCCCAGAAGTCCGTTTGCCATCCGAGCAGCGTGTCGTTGACGGTGTCGATCAGTGCGATGCCCTTGCGGGTCTGGCCGTCGACGGTCGTTGCGCGGTGGGCGACGACGAGTGTGCCGTCTGCCGTGACACCGAGGTACTTCGGGCCGAAGGGTTCACCCGCATTGCGGGTGCTGCCGGTGATGTCGAAGGAGAAGTTCGGGTCGACCGTGCCGGTGGCAGGATCGAGCTCGGCGATGCGCCCGCGGGCCACGTCGTTGATCGTGGTGAACTCCCCGCCGACGAAGAGCTGGTCGTCGTGCAGCACGATGTCTCGCACCGGGCCGTTGGCGAGGCCGACGAAGTCGGTGTCGACGGCTCCGTCGGTGAGCGACAGGCGGGCAAGGCGCTGGGCCGCGTGACCGTCGACCTCGCCGAACTTGCCGCCGATGTAGACGTGCGTGCCGTCCCCGGCCGGCTCGACGGCCAAGACGACGGCGTCGGAAGAGAATCGGGTGACGGTCGGGCGGAAGGCGTGGTTGAACTCGCCGGTGTTGATGTTGTAGGCGTACACGGCCGCCTGGTCGACGACGGTGCCATCCTGGAGCTCGACCTGAAGGAAGTCGCCACCGACGACGATCCACTCGCCGACCTGTGCGGCATCGAATGCCGTTCCGTCCAGCGCCTTCGGGAGGTCCCGGCGGGGTTTCTCCGGCGGGAGGTCGACGATGATCGCCGCCTCGGCGACGTCCTCGTCAGCGCTGGTGAAGCCGACAAGCGACCCCACGCCGATGAGGAGGAGGGCGGCTGCTCCCAACAGCGCAAACAGCGCGGCACGACGACCAAAAAACACCATGGTCAGTGCATCGGCGGCCTGAGGCAGTCACCTTTGCGGTTCTTGTGGCCCATTTCGGCAGGTGGAAGAACCCCGGCGGAATCGACTTGGCGAGCGATGCGAAGCGTCAGGGAGTGAGCGCCGCGACGACGCGCTCGACGGTCGAGTCGGGAAGATCGAGGTGGGTCACCAGCCGGCCGGCGCTGTGGCCGACGGCGGCGAGGATTCCGGCGTTCTCCATCGCCGCGGCGGGGTTACCCGGATGGTCCGAGAGGTCGACGAACACCATGTTCGTGTTCACTGCGGTCACCACGACTCCCGGCACGGCAGTGAGTGCTTCGCCGAGGGCGCTCGCCATGGCGTGGTCGTCGGCAAGGCGGGCCCGGTTGTGGTCCAGGGCATGAATGCCGGCTGCAGCGATGATTCCCGCCTGGCGCATGCCGCCGCCCAGGATCTTTCGCCAACGACGCGCCTGCCCCATCATCTCCTCCGGTCCGACGAGGACGCTGCCGATCGGCGCGCCCAGCCCCTTCGACAGGCACACGGAGATCGTGTCGAACGGAGCCGCGATCTCGGACTCGGGAACGCCGTGGGCGATCGCCGCGTTCCACATTCGGGCGCCGTCCAGATGATGGCCGAGGCCGAACTCGTCGGCGAACGCACGCGCCTGCGTCAGGTAGTCCATCGGCAACGCCCGGCCGTCCGTCGTGTTCTCGAGCGCCAGCAGGCGGGTTCGGGCGAAGTGCGGGTCGTCGGGCTTGACCTTGCCCCGCAACACCTCGAGGTCGAGCGTGCCGTCCGGCGAGAACTCGATCGGCTGCGGCTGGATGCTGCCCAGCACCGCGGCACCGCCCGCCTCGTACTTGTAGGTGTGTGCGTTCTGGCCGACCAGATATTCGTCACCGCGTTGGCAGTGGGCCATCAGTGCGCAGAGGTTCGACTGCGTCCCCGAGGCCACGAACATTCCGGCTTCCTTGCCGAGGAGTTCGGCGGTCTTGCGTTCGAGCTCCTGCACCGTCGGATCGTCGCCCCACACGTCGTCGCCGACTGCGGCCGCAGCCATGGCGTCGCGCATCTCCTGGCTCGGTCGAGTGACGGTGTCGCTGCGAAGGTCGATCAGGTCGGAGTGTTCTGAAGTCACCCGGGCATCGTAGAACTCCCGACGGGTTCAGGGCGAGGCCCGCGTGGTCGGGGTGAAGGCCATCGCCTGCTCTACGATGAGCGGATGGCATCACCGGACATGGGTCTCGCTCGAGCGGTCGACGCATTCATCGAGGAGCTCTCCACCACGCTGGAGCCGATCGTCTCCACCTCACTACAGCGAACCTCGGAGCAGCTCCACAAGGACCTCGCGCTCGACGCGTTCAACCTCTCGGCGGCGTTCATCGACTGCGACGACAGCCACTCCGATCAGGAGCTCGAGGCCTTCATCGTTGCGCTCGAACAGCACTTCCCGGACCTCCTTCCGGAGGACACCAAGCCGCAGGACGTGCGCTCGGCCGGCATCGTGACCGGCAAATCGGCCTGGCTCGGCGAGCCGTCCGGTCTGTTCACCTCGCTTGTTGCCGTGGACCAGTCGGGTGGCACGGCCTACTCGAGCGTCTACTACGAGCACGCCCTGCGGGTGGCCCACACGACCATCTCGATCGACGACTACACCTCCCGATTCGAACTCAGCGGGGTGGAGAAGTTCCGCTCGATGCTGCTCCGGGCGATGAAGTCCGGCGGCGTCAACTCGGGGGCATCCGTCGCCACCACCGGTGGACCCGCTCCAGCGGCGGCCGCCGCCGGCCCCGAGCCCGAACTGCCGCCGGAACGCGAGCTCGATGACCTGCTCGAGGAACTCGACGAGCTGATCGGACTCGACGAGGTGAAGGAGGAGGTCAAGCTCGTGGCCGCCCTCCTGCGGGTGCAGAAGCTCCGCCAGGATCGTGGACTTCCGGTCATCGACTCGAGCCGCCACCTCATCTTCGTGGGCAACCCGGGTACCGGCAAGACCACGGTGGCCCGACTGCTGGCGCAGATCTACCGCACACTCAAGGTGGTCGAGAAGGGGCACCTCATCGAAACGGACCGTGGTGGTCTCGTCGCCGGATTCGTCGGCCAGACCGCAACGAAGGTGGCCGAAGTGTTCGACCGGGCCGACGGGGGCGTACTGCTCATCGACGAGGCCTACTCGCTCACACGAGGCGGGGAGAAGGACTTCGGCCGGGAGGCGATCGATGCGGTCGTCAAGCTGGTCGAGGACCGTCGAGACCGGCTCGTCGTCATCCTCGCCGGCTACCCGAACGAGATGGCCGACCTGGTGGAAGCCAACCCCGGCATGGCATCGCGCTTCCCCCGCACCATCCGCTTCGACGACTACGACGACGAGGAACTGCTCGCCATCTTCGAACTGATCGCGAACGGCCAGGAGTACCACCTGGACGACGGCGGCCGTGACGCCGTCATCGCCTGGTTCGCGGCGCAGGAACGTGGCCACGGCTTCGGCAACGGCCGGGCCGCCCGCAACCTCTTCGAGGCGTCGGTCGCCCGACATGCGACCCGAATGGTCGACGTCGAAGATCCGACGGACGAAGAACTGATGACCCTCAACGCCGACGACATCGGTCTGCCCGAAGGCGCCGAGGAAGCCCCGGCCGCCGGAGACGGTACGGCCACCGAGGAATGATCCGCCGGGTCGCGGCCGCACTGGCCGCCTTCGCCTTCCTGATCGCAACGGCCGCTCCTGCTTCCGGACAGCAGTTGCAGGTCGACATCGCCGACGCCATCGCCGACCGCGGTTGGTGGGACGACACTGGCACGCTCGACGCCGATCGGCTGGACGCACTGGTCGCTGCCTCCGACGGAACGATCGGATTCGGCTACACCGAGCGCTCGTTCGATGTGGCGAGCGACCCGAACCTGCAGGCAGCCGCTCTGTTGGCCCAGTCGGCGCTCGATGAGCTCAGCGCCCGTAATCCCACCGTGGACACCGTGCTGCTCGTGACCGGGGATCAGCGAAGCGGCGCCAGTGAGGTGTTCTCCTTCAGCCGGGTGGTGCTGGCGTTGGACGGCTGGGACGACGACGGCGACGTCATCGACTCGTTCGCCGCCGTGGTCGACCGGCTCGACGACCCGAGCCTGACCGCCGACGCCGGCCAGATCGCCGTCGAGAGCGAGAACGGGTCCGATACGGTGGCCTCCACCGACGATCCGGGAGCGTTCACCATGGGCCGACTCATCTTCCTTGGAGCCATTGCGATCGCCGCATTCGTGCTGTGGAACACGTACAAGCTCCGTCGCAACCGTCGTCGGACGGTCACGACGACGGGCGCCCGCGACGACACCGCCGCCCAGCTGACCGCGATGAGCGATCTCATCCTGGACCTGGAGCCCCGAGTGACGATCGCCAACGACATGGAGCTGAAGGAACGCTTCACGCTGGCCTCACGCACCTACAGCGACGTCCGAGAGGCGGCCGAGGAAGCGGTGACCGGTCACGAGATCGCCGATCTGCGCCTGCAGATCGCCGAAGCACGGTGGAAGCTCGACGTGATCGATGCCGAACTCGACGGTCGCCCGGCCCCGCCGCAGCCGCATCGGCGGGACAATTCGGGCAGTGCATGGGACTCCACCCGGGGAACCGGCGGCGGGCCGCACTGAGCGTCGCCCATCCGCACGCAGCGTGAGTCTGCTGACTACAGTGCTGCTTCGGAGTGGGGGCTGTCACAGCTCGTTTTCAGCGCCATGTCCGCATGGCGTGGAGGTCCCCCACATTGCGCTACATCTTCCTTGCCGCCGCGTGCACGCTCGGCGTCATCGCAGGGCTTCTTGCGCTTCCGTCCATCGGTGAGCCGCACGCCCGGCTGGTCGAGCAGTCCGTCGGGGACCGGCTGGCACAAGCCGCTCAGGTGGAGGCCCTCGCCACTTCGTCCACTGCCGCTCCGGCTGCTCGGACGCTGACCGGCCCGTCTTCCGCGCCGCTGCCATTGGCCGACATCGACACACCGGATGCCGAGCGCCCCGACGAGGTCGACGTCGAGGTCGCCGCCGCCGTGGAGACCGAGAGCACGACAACAACTGCAGCACCAACCACGACCACCACCACCACGACAACAACGACAACCACGACAACGACCGTTGCGCCCACCACAACCACGACGGCGGCGACCGAGCTCTCGAATGACACCGGGGATGGGGGCGTGCTCATCAGTCCATCCGGCGTTGTCCTCCCCGTCATCGGGCGGACGGCCGATGGTTGGCGCGCGATGACACCGTGTGGCGTCGAAGTCACGCTCGACGCCGGGACGCGGGTCCAGCAGGCGGACTTCGTGATCGACCCCGGCCATGGTGGCAGCGAGCCGGGCGCCGTGGGAGCAGGCACGACCGAGAAGGCGTTGAACCTTCGCATCGCCGAGATCGTCGAGTGGTATCTCGAGCGGGAGGGCTACTCGGTGCTGCTGACCCGAACGAGCGACATCCGGATCCCGCTGCGGTCCCGCGCCGAGATGGCAAATGCCGTCGATCCCCTGGCCTTCGTGTCGATCCACCACAACGGTGGCGCCACCCGCCGGCAGGACACGCCCGGTTCTGAGGTGTTCGTGGATGGTGGCAACCCGGATGCCCGCCGACTCGGTGGGCTCATCTTCGAAGAGATGATCGACGCAATGGACGACTTCGAGGCCGAGTGGGTGGGGTCCTGGCGCAACGGGGTCTCCGCCCGATTCAACGATGATGGTGAAGATCTCTACGGCATTCATCGCTACACGCCGGACGTGCCGTCGGTGATCACCGAGGTGGGCTACCTGAGCAATCCCGGTGAGGCCGACCTCTACATCGACAACGACGTCCAGTGGGCCCACGGTCGGTCCATCGCCCAAGGACTGATGCGCTGGGTGGAGACCAGTGCGGAAGGCTCGGGCTACCTCGAGGACTTCGTCGATTCGAGTTCCAGCGGAACCGGCGGCTTCGACGGCTGCACCGATCCCGACCTCTTCTGACCCGAACCGTTCGTCACAGTCGCAATACGAGCAGCAGCGCGAGGACGCCACGGAGTGTCCAGGCTGCCGTACGCCACCAGTTCGTCCGAACGAGCCGGCGGTGGGCGTTCGCATCGAAGCCTCGGCTCAGTGCCTCGTGCGCAGGAATCGACGCACCGACCGTGACCGCGATGGCGATCGCCTCGAGTAGTCCACCGGCGGTGGCAATCAGGCGATCGGTGCCCGTCGGGGCCAGGAAGAACACGGCCAGAACAGTGATCCCCTCGACGAGCCACGCCGGGCCGACGACTCCGCCCATCCGGTTCATGTGGCTCGTCTGGAAGGAGGCGTAGCCCTCCTCGCCGATGGACGAGAACGACGGGTAGTGCACGACCTGGATGGTCCAGATCAGGCCGACCAGATACCAGGTGGCGGCAAGATGCACGGCGACGACGGTGCTCCACATGGTCAGCTCGGCGACCAGAAGGCGACGCCCCCGTCGGCGATCTTCGCCGGGTCGGCATCGTCGTCGACCACATCGATCCACACGCCGTCTTCGCCGGCGACGCTTCCGGCGAACACGAATGCCCGACTGTCGGGCGACCACCATCGGTGGCTCTGGTTGTACTGATCGGCAAACGGCAGGTACTGCTGCAACATCGTCGGTGTCGGCTCGTGGTTTGGGCCGCGGGTGGTCACGCCATTGCGGGTGAACAGCCACCGGCTCCCGGCGGCATCGATCTGCAGCGCGGCAAGCCACGATCCGTCGGGGCTCCAGTTGATGGCGACGACGTTCGGGTGGGGGAGTGTGTCCACCGTTCCGGCGGCGAGGTCGATGATCGAGACGAGACCATCGGGCAGCTCCTCCAACGTCTGGAAGCTGGCCTGTTCGAGCTGAGGGGCGGAGGGATCTGGGCTGACCAACACGGCGACCCGGCTGCTGTCCGGCGAGGTGGCCATCGAGATCGCTCCGTCGAGCCGGGCGATTCGGCGGATCATGTCGCTCGAGTCGATCTGGACGAGTTCGAACCCGTTCGCAGCGGCAAGCGAGATGAGGAAGGACTCGTCGGACAGCACAGCAGGGCTTTGGAACACGCCGACCGGTGCCGGCAGCTGGAGGTTCGCCCCGCTGGCGTCGTCGAGGTCGACGCGGGCGACGGCGTTTGCATTCACGGCAACGACGACCCGGTCTCCCTCGTCTGCCCAGTCCAGGTAGAAGGGCTGGCCGAGGGCGATCTCCCGGGTGGTTCCCGTGTCGGCATCGTGGATGTCGAGTTGGATCGGGCCCGTGCCGGACGATCGGAGGGTTGCCACCTGGTCACCGGCCGCATTCCACGAGTGGTAGAAGGCCGGGGTGTCCGTGGGGATGTCTGTGGTGGCGCTGTCGGTCAGATCGTGGACCCGGACGGCCGGACCCGCAGCGGTGATGGAGGTCCACGAGAGACGGGTGCCGCCGGGCGCCCACGTGGGCTGGGACAACAGCGTGTTCGCTCGATCGTCGATCGAGCGGCGGCCCTCGCCGTTCGGATCGATGATTTCGATCGCCCCTTCGTCCGTGGCCACCACCAGTTGCCCGGGCAGGGACGCAAGCACATCCGCGCCGACAACCGGTGGCGCCACAACCGGCGGTTGGGTGCTCGATGTCGTGGTCGGTGCCGGCGCTGCGGTGGACGGCGGCGGCTCCACCTCGGCCACGGCGTCGTCCCCGGTGCACGCACTCAGCAACACGGTCAGCAGGACCGCAGAGACCGTGTGTCGACGCAACGCCATGCCGAGACGGTAGCGGCCACCGTGAAAACGGCGAGGACCGGATGGCGCCATGGCACCATCCGGTCCTCAACGGTGTCGGTGGTTCAGCTGAACGGATCCGTGTCGCCGGTCCGGTTCAGGAACGTCTCCCGTGTGGGCCGCTTCTTGCGATCCGGGAAGCGCTTCACCAGCTCCTTGGCCTGCTTGATCCACTCGTCGCGGTCGATGCGGCCGGGGAACGAGAGCGCCTCGTCCACCGTGGCCACATCCTTGCGGGTGAAGGCCGCAAGCTGCTCCCACGCCTGGATGCCATAGTCGTTGAGCGTCTTCTCGAGCACTGGCCCGATGCCATGCACGACCTTGAGGTCGTCCCGGTGGCCGGCGCCCGGCGTGCCGAGCTTCGTGGTGCCCTTCTGCCAGGACGGCTTCTTCTTCGGCTTCGGCGCCCGCTCGACCGGCTTGTGGCCGTTCTTCATGATGGCCTTGGCCTGGGCAACCCATTCGTCCCGCTCGATGCGGCCGGGGAAGTCCTCGAGTGCGGCATCGACCTTCGCCACGTCCGCCTTCGTGAAGGCGGCCAGCTGCTCCCAGGACTGGATGCCGAAGCTGTTCAGCAGCGTCTCCATCTTGGGCCCGATGCCGTTGATCTCCTTCAGGTCGTCCTTGTGGTCCGACCCGGGCGTGCCGACCTTGGTCGTGCCCTTCTGCCATGCGGTCGCCGAGGTCTTCGCCTTCGGCTTCGGAGCCGCAGCCACGGCAGCGACGGCCACCGTGCCCGCCGCCAGCTGCTTCTCGAGCTCGGCAATGCGGGCATTGCGCTCATCGACCGCAGCCTTCAGGCGAGCCAGTTCAGCGTCGTCACCGCCGCCCGACCGTGCGGCCGATTCCAGTGCCGCGATGCGGCGATCGCGCTCGGCGATCTCGACCCGCATCTGACCGAGTTCGGCCGCCGGGGTTCCGGACATCTCACCTTCGAGCTCGGCGATGCGGGCGTTGGCGCCGTCGAGGTCGCCTTGCAGGGCGCCCATGTCGCCGAGCTGCGCTTCGAGTTCGCCGATGCGGCCGCGTGCGCCGTCGAGGTCGCCTTGCAGGGCGCCCATGTCGCCGAGCTGCGCTTCCAGGTCGCCGATTCGGCCGCGTGCGCCGTCGAGGTCGCCTTGCAGGGCGCCCATGTCGCCGAGCTGCG
>JAHDEJ010000026.1:0-64032 GCA_020628865.1 Acidimicrobiales bacterium | reverse complement strand
CGGCCGCGTGCGCCGTCGAGGTCGCCTTGCAGGGCGCCCATGTCGCCGAGCTGCGCTTCCAGGTCGCCGATTCGGCCGCGTGCGCCGTCGAGGTCACCCTGCAGAGCTCCCATGTGGCCGAGCTGGCCTTCGAGTTCGCCGATGCGGGCGTTGGCGCCGTCGAGGTCGCCTCGGAGTGAGGCCAAGGCGGCGAGTTCGCCTTCGAGTTCGCCGATTCGGCCGCGTGCGCCGTCGAGGTCGCCTTGCAGGGCGCCCATGTCGCCGAGCTGCGCTTCGAGTTCGCCGATGCGGGCGTTGGCGCCGTCGAGGTCCGAGCGGACTCGGCCGGCGTCGGCTTCGAGGTCGGCGAATCCGGAGACTCGCATGTTGGCGTCGCCCAGTTGGGCTTCGAGGTCGGCGATGCGGGCGTGGGCGCCGTCGAGGTCGCCTCGCAGGCCGCCCATCTCGCCCAGCTGGCCTTCGAGTTCGCCGATGCGGGCGTTGGCGCCGTCGAGGTCCGAGCGGACTCGGCCGGCGTCGGCTTCGAGGTCGGCGAATCCGGAGACTCGCATGTTGGCGTCGCCCAGTTGGGCTTCGAGGTCGGCGATGCGGGCGTGGGCGCCGTCGAGGTCGCCTCGCAGGCCGCCCATCTCGCCCAGCTGGCCTTCCAGCTCGGCGATGCGGGCGTGCGCGCCGTCCAGGTCTGCTCGGACGCCACCAAGGTCACCAAGCTGTGCCTCCAGCTCGACCACTCGTGCGTTGGCGCCATCCAGATCGCCCCGGAGCGAACCGGCGGCCTCCAGCTCGCCCTCGAGAACGGTCAGACGTGCGTTGGCGCCGTCGAGGTCGCCTTGCAGCGCCCCCATCGTGGCCAGCTGGCCTTCGAGTTCGCCGATGCGGACATTCGCACCGTCGAGGTCTGCCTTGACCTGCCCGGCGTCTGCCTCGAGGTTCGCGAACCCGACCAGCTGCGACTGCGCACCACCGAGTTCGCCTTCGAGATCCGCAATGCGGGCCCGTGCACCCTCGAGCTCAGCGGTCGAGGAGCCGACCTGGGCATCGAGGTCGGCGATGCGGGCCTGCGAGCCGTCGAGCTCGGCCCGCACCGAGGCGAGGGATGCCTCGAGTTCGGCGGAGCGGCCAGACGTGGTCTCGAGGTCGCCGATCAGCGCGGCCTTCGTCGAAACGTCGGCTTCGAGGTCACCCATTCGGGCGTTCGCGTTTCCGAGATCGACCTCGAGACCCGAGATGCGCCCATGCGCCGCATCGAGGTCGGCCCGCACCGAATCGAGTTCGCCTTCGAGCTGGGCGCCGCGGCCGTTGGCTGCATCCAAGTCTGCCCGAGCTGCGGCGAGGCTTGCATCGAGACTCGCGTTTCGGTCGGTCGCTGCAGCCAGGTCCGCCCGGACCTGCTTCGTCTCGCCTTCGAGCGACGCAAAGCCGGCGATGCTCGTCTGGGCCGAACCGAGATCGGCTTCGAGACCGGACACCCGGGCGTTGGCGCCGTCCAGGTCGGCGTTGAGCGAGTTGATCCGGCCGGTGGCCGCCTGCAGTTCGGCATCGAGGCGTGCGTTGGCGTCGAGCGACGCATCGAGCTCGCTGCGGGCGCCGTCGTAGTCCGCCGTGAGCGAAGCGAGTCGGCCGGAGATGGCCGTCCGCTCGTTCACGACCTCATCGTGGGCCGCGCGGACGGACACCAGCTCGGCTTCCGCCGCTCGGGTGGCCGAGAGGTGCGTGTTCCACTCGCTGGACGCGATGGTCCGGCGACGCCAGCGCCAGAACAGCCAGCCGACCAGCAGGCCGAGGAGGAAGGCGAGCAGTAGGGGGAGGAGGAATTCGAGTAGTAGCCAGCTCATGATGCGTGGGTCTCCTTGTGTGATGCGTTCGTTGTTTCGTTCTTGATGGGATGGGAGAGCGTCATGTTCAGAAGCTCTCTCGGGCCGTGAATTCGACCCGGCGGTTCTGCAGCCGGCCCTCTTCGGTGGTGTTGTCGGCGATCGGCTGCGACTCGCCATAGCCGACGGCCCGCAGGCGACCTTCGTCGATGCCCTGTTCGATCAGGTAGGCGACCACCGAGTCGGACCGGCGCTGTGACAGGTCGAGGTTGTACTCGTCGCTCGCTTGCGAGTCCGTGTGGCCACCGGTCTCGACCACGGGCCGCTGGTACCGGTCCATGGCTGCGACCACCTTGTCGAGGGTGCCCTTTGCCAGGTCGGTGAGCTCGGCCGAGTCGGTGGCGAAGACCACGTTCTCCCGAATCTCATCCTGCAGCGAATCGAGTTCGGCCTGCAGGAGGTCGATCTCTTCCTGGAGCGAAGGTCCTTCCGGCGCCTCGACGACGGTGAGGTCGCCACCCGGTCGCAGGCCGGCGTCGGCGGCGCCGGCGACGGCAGCGTCGATCGTGCCCTTGGCCGCATCGTCGAGCGCCACGCCGTTGACCGTGAGGTCGGTGTCGTTCATCGATGCGTCGCCGGATTCGAGGCCCCCGAAGGCGGAAAGGCTGGCGGCAAGGGCCGTCACCTTGGCATCCGAACCTTCAACCGCTTCGTCGAGGCCGAGCACGTTCAGGTTGTTGATCACGTTGCCTTCGCCCACGACACTTGCGGCCGCCGCTTCGAGCTCGGCGGCGTGGGCGTCGGTCAGGACATCGCCGTCGAGCACGATGGTCGAGCCGTCGTAGTTGGCAGAGACGTCGAGGTTGCCCAGCGGATCGGGTGCCGTCACGGCAACGCCGGCCCCGGCGAGGCCGCCGAGTGTCGCTGCGGTGGCGGCGTCTGCGGCGTCGATCGACCCGGAGAAGTCGGTGTCGCTCAACAGCAGGTCGGCGCCGAGCACACCGGCACCCAATGCGGGAAGCACTGCCGCCATGCGGGCGATCTGGCCGTCTGCATCGGCGGCAGACGGTTCCAGCCCGCTGATCGTGAGTTCGTTGACGACCGGAAGTCCGGACTCTTCAGCGGCCTCGACCAGCGCATCGGCATGGGCTTGGGAAGGAACGTTGCCCCGCAGGACGATCTGTTCGCCGTCGGATTCCGCAGTGACCGCGATTTCGCCGCGCGGCGCCGGTGCGGCGGCTTCGGCGAGCACGGTGGCGTCCCGGATGTCTGCGTCCTCCTGCGGACCGAGGCCGTCCTCGAGGATGGTCTCGACCTGCTCGGCGGTGACGCCTGCGGGGAGCACCCCGGAGACTTCGACATTGCGCCACTCGGCGTCGAACTCCATGCCGGACGGATCGACGCCGGCCTCACGAAGAATGCGCGGCGCCGCGTCTTCGATGTCGTGTTCGACATGATCGATCGCCCAGATGACTCCGCCGATCAGTGCGGCGATCAGAAGGGGAATCATCCACCAACCCCACTTGCGGAACCACGGTGTGGGCATCTTCCCATCGGACGTGCCGACGAGATAGGCCTTCGACCACGTGGCCTCGCCTTGCGCGCTACTGGACCGGGTCCCTACCCGTTCTGCCGTAGCTGTTGCAGCGCCCCGCGCGCCTGCTGCACCCTGTGATGCGGTCGTTGCAGCCTGCTCCGCTGCGTCACGACCCGCCTGGCCTTCGTCTGCCATGGGGTCCTCCTGTTGTCGCCCTGCACCCCGGGGGTGCGTACACGTGCATGACGCACGACACGGCGAGTTTGTTGCAGGTCGTCTCACCCATGCAAATGAAAACGCACTGGCGTCGGACGAAATTCGACCCTCGACGGGGTGACGGCCGACTACGGGACGACGACGAATTCGATGCGGCGGTTGACCGCTCGGCCTTCTTCGGTGATGTTCGGTTCCAGCGGATTCGACTCACCGAAGCCGATGGCGGTGAGACGTCCGGGATCGACGCCCCGGACCCGAAGTGCTTCGACAACTGCCTCCGCTCGCTCCTGGCTGAGCTGCTGGTTGAAGACGGATTCGCCATCCGAATCGGTGTGCCCGTGCACTTCTATTCGCACGCCCGGATTCTGCGTGAGGAGCGCAGCGGCGGCGTCCACGGCGGCAGAACCTTCCGGCGTCAAGGCGGAACTGGCCGTCTCGAAGGTGATGCGGCCCGTCCCGGCGAGCTGGTCCTGGAGTCCCGGGGTGGCGGCCGGCGTTGCGACCGCTTCGGTCGCAGCAGGCGTCGGCAGCTCGATCGCTCCGCCGACGATCACGAGACGATTGTCCACGGAACCGACACCTTCGACCGACCGGGCAACCGCACCGATCGCGGCGGCGTCCGAGCTGGTCTGCGCCTGGCCCTCGAGGATGATGAGCCCGTTCTCGCTGCGAACGTTCACGTTGCCGAAGCCGGCGCGTGTCTGCGCTGCGATGACATCGGTGACGACGTCGGGGACCTCGGGCGTCGGGTTGGCCGTCGACTCGACCGAGTTGGCCCGGAACGCAAGGCCGATCACGAAGACGGCAAGGAGGAACAAGGCGAGCGGGATGAGGAACCGGGGATCGGTCCACGACGGCTCGATGTGTACGGCATCCCGGCTCGAGACGTACCGCTCCTCGTCCCGCTGCGGGCGGGGGCGGGGCGTGCGCGTCTGCGGTGCGGCGTGTTGGGGTTCATGACGTTGCGCATGCGCCATATCGGCAACCTCCGGACCAATCGACTCGACATCGACGCTAGGACGGACGTCCCCGCTGACGGTGGACCCCGCCGCCCCGACGAGGCCGAAAATTCGAACGATTCGACGCTGCGCCGAACCACAAGGCACCAACGGACCCATCTCATGACGACCGTTCTGGGCCGTTGGGCTCCACCTGCTGGGTAGACGGTCCCGAATCGGTCGTATTCGCTTCCCGCCCCAGAACGCGGGTTCTACCGTTGCCCTTGATGCAGGAACAGTTCAATCTCGACGAGGCGACACAGCTCGCACTCGATGTCGCTCAACACGCTGCGCTGGCCAACGGCGACGGTCACTGCGGTACCGAATACCTGTTGTACGGGCTGGTTGCGACCGCCCGCGGCGACCTGGTCGAACTGGCCGACCTGTTTGCGCTCAACGTGCTCCGAGTCGATCGTGCGGTGGAGCGGATTCTCGAGGACCGCGAGCGTGATGGGACCACCGTTTCCGGTCCGCCCACATTGTCCACCCGTGCCCGTGAAGCGCTCGCCACACCGCGGCTCGATGGGAAGGGTCCGACCGGGCCGTTCGAACTCCTCCACGGTCTCCTGCTCGATGATCATTCCGGCGCCTGCCGGGTCGTACGCGACCTGGGCGTCAACCCGGACGAGATCCGCCGCCTCGTCGGCTACGGCATTCGTCACCTGAGCAAACAGGAAGTGGACGAACTGATCGCCACCCTGGACCGGCGCCAGGTCAACCATCAGTCGTGGTGGGGTCCGAACCCGAACAGTCGGCTTCGCTCGCTGCCACGAAGCGGAACCAACGGCGCATCGAACATCGCGCAGAGCGACTCTGCCGTCGTCGAACTGACCGAGGTCCACACTGACGGCCAGGGCTTCGGTTTCGGCCTTTCCGTTTCGTCGCTTCGCGACTGGGTGCTGCCGCCCACCTTCGAGCCCACGGAGTCCCTGGTTCCGGGTGAAGGCGCCCGATACTCGGACGGTCCCGACTTCTTCCTCGTCCAGGTGATCCTTCCCGACGGCACGGCGATGGACAATCGACGCATCGATTCACGGTTCACCCAACTGCCGCCTCCGACGCCGCGCATGATCCAACTCGGGCAGCGCGATGAGCGCATCGCGACCAACGACCGCCGGATTCCCGACCAGCACGTGCTCTCCATCGACTACTGGGCCCATCCGGTGCCGACGACCGGTGTGGTCGAGATCCGGGTGGACTGGCCGGCCGAGTCCATCTCGGGTGTCGGGTCGTTCGATTGCTCGGCGCTGCAGCGTTTCCGCAGCGATCACCAGGGCTGACCTTCCCGCCTGCACGGCTGGAATCCACACTTTGGGGCACCGCCCCTTATGCTGCCCGGATGCGCGCCTCAAGAATTCTGTTGGCCGAACTCCTCGGGACCTACATCCTGATGCTCGGCGGCCCCGGCCTCGCCGTGCTCGCAGCGATCCCCGGCACGTTCGGCGACGCCGGAGTGCTGGCGGTTGCGTTGGGATTCGGCTTCTCGCTGATGGTGATCGCCTACTCGGTTGGGCCGATCTCGGGCGGCCATGTGAACCCGGCGGTGACGCTCGGCATGGTGCTCACCAGAAACGTCGAGGGGCGGCTCGTGCCCTCGTACCTCATCGGCCAGCTCGTCGGAGCCATTCTCGGGGCGCTGACCATCTGGATCATCGCCAGCAGCGCCAGCGCAGAGTCGGCACTCGGCCGCGGGTGGGTGGAAGGCGCGACCGGCGCCAACTTCGCCACGAACCGCTGGACCGATGAATTCATGGGCTTCGGCCCGATGGTCATGGTCGAGATCATCTTCACCGCGCTGCTGGTCTTCACCGTGCTCAGCACGACGAACAAGGACTACGCCTCGAAGGGCGCCGTCGGCCTGCACGTCGGCATCGTGCTCGCACTGATCCACCTCGTGACGATCCCCGTCGACAACACCTCGGTCAACCCGGTTCGCTCCCTCGGCATGGCGTTGTTCGCCGGCGGCGACTCGCTCAGCCAACTCTGGGCCTTCATCCTCTTCCCCCTCATCGGCGGCGCGGTCGGTGCCGTGCTCTGGATGGCGCTCGACGGAGAGAGCCTCGGCCCGGATGCGGCCGACGGCGATGCCATGTCGAACGCACGCCGTGCTGCGGCCCGCGCAACGGCGTCCGTACAAGAGGCCGTCGATGAGTAGGGCGTCTACAGTCAATGGTGTGAGCCAGCACATGGAGATCCGATGAAGCTCGTGACCGCGGTGATCAAGCCGTTCAAGCTCGACGACGTCAAAGACGCCCTCGCCGGCGCAGGGATCCAAGGGATGACCGTGTCCGAAGTGCAGGGTTTCGGCCGCCAGGGCGGCCACTCCGAGACGTACCGCGGCACCGAGTATCGGGTGTTGTTCACGCCGAAGACGCGCATCGAGGTCATCGTCGACGACGATCAGGTCGATGCGGCGGTCGAAGCCATCATGTCCGGCGCCCGGACCGAGAAGATCGGCGACGGCAAGGTGTGGGTGACACCGATCGAAGTCGTCGCTCGAATCCGCACCGGCGAGCTCGGCTCCGACGCAATCTGATCCCCAACCGTCCATCAACCCGAGGAGACCTCCCGATGGCTGACGTCACGATCTATCACAACCCGCATTGAGGTTCGTCCAAAAATGCCTTGGCGGTCGCCGAGGATCTGGGCGTGGACCACGATGTCGTGCTGTACATGAAGGAGCCGCCGGATCGGGCGGCGCTGGAGAAGATCGTCGCCGGTCTCGAGGATCCCGTTGAGGACCTGGTCCGCAAGGACTCGAAGTTCAAGAAGCTCGAGCTGAATGCGGACGATTACGTCGGCAATCCCGAGGCGGTGATCGACCTGTTGAGCGAGCAGAAGGCCCTGCTGCAGCGGCCGATCGTGGTGCGTGGCAAGAAGGCCATCATCGGTCGGCCGAAGGATCGCATCGCCGACTTCCTCGCCTGAGATTTCAACGATTTCGACCCGGCGCTTCCGTCACGGAGCGTCGGGTCGTTCTCGTTTTGCGTCACTGATCGCCGTGTTCTACACAGGGGTTGGTGAGGGGACGTCGAGGTGCGATCGGGCTGGCATGCGCGCTGGGCATCGTCGCGCTGGTGGACCCGATCGCAGGAGCCTCGGACGTCGTCGATGACGTCCGGGTCGAGGTGGCCGGAGCGGTCGAGGAAGCGCCGGTTGGCGATCTCCCGCTGAATCTCCTCGGCGCAGCCGTGGCGGACGAGATGGTCGTCGCAGAGGCGGACGACGCGGCGTCGTCGACCGTGCCCAGCACGTCGGCGGCACCTCCGACCACGATCGTTTCGACAGCGACATCGGTTGCGGCAGCGCCGACCAGCGCTTCGTCGACGGTGGCACCGACCACGACGTCGACGCTTCCGTTGTCGATCGAGGAGCAGGCTCTGGCCCGTGTGCAATACGACTGGCAGGCGGCGTTTCCCGATTTGCGGATCGAGTTCCTGGGACCACGGGCCGGCCTGCGAGCGCTGACCTATCCGGCCGAGCACCGCATCGAGATCTTCGTTCGCGATTCTGACACGGCGGCGTCTCTGCACCGCGTGCTGGCCCACGAGCTCGGTCACGTCATCGATGTTGAACTGAACTCGCCGGACGATCGGGACCGGTGGTTGGCGCAGCGGGGGTTGGCGGCCTCCACCACCTGGTGGCCCAACGAATCGGCGCCGGACTTTGCCACCGGCGCAGGGGACTTCGCAGAAGCGTTCGCCGTGTGGGAGACGGGTGTGCAGACACAGTCGACGTTGGCCGGCCAGCCGGACACGGACGATCTGGCGCTCTTGAAAGAGCTGGCCTCGTAACACAATCGACATCGCCGTGCGTGTCGGTTGGCTTCAGAATCTGACCCAACGTGCCGATGAACTCGGTATGGCACGTCATCTGCACCTCGTCCCTGCGGGACCCGATCTCGTCGATGAACTCGACGAGCATGAGGTTGCGCCGCTCGAGGAAACCAATGTTGTCGACCTCGACACGGAACGTCTGCGTCGTCGTCGGTACCGCTATCACCCGGCCGCCGGCCTCAACTGGCTCGACGATCTCTTCGACGACGATCCCCTCGATCCCGTCTGCTGAACACCCCCAGCGCGCACTCCCTCACGCCCGGGCGAACACCCTCAGCGCGCACTCCCTCACACTTGGGGGCTGCCCCCACGTGTAGCCGCGTGGCCGCGGAGGGTGGTTGTCTGCGTTTTGTGGTGATCGGGTAGGTTTCGGGGCATGGAGGACGTGACCCGATGTGGATGGCCGACCGGCCACGAGGACTACCTTGCGTACCACGACCGGGAGTGGGGCCGCCCCACGACCGATGCGCATCGACTGTTCGAGAAGATCTGCCTCGAAGGGTTTCAGTCCGGCCTGTCCTGGCTCACCATCCTGCGGAAACGGGATCGCTTTCGTGAGGTCTTCAGCGGCTTCGACATCGACACCGTGGCCGCCTACAGCGAAACCGACGTGGAACGACTGCTCGACGACGCCGGCATCATCCGGCACCGCGGCAAGATCGAAGCGACCATCAACAACGCCCAGCGGGCCCGAGAACTGATCGACGAAGAGGGCTCACTCGTCGACTGGATCTGGTCGTGGGCCGTTCCCGAGCCCGAACGCACCGACGAGGGTGGAATCCCGGCGATCACCCAGCGATCCACTGCCCTCGCCAAGGAGTTGAAACGTCGCGGTTGGAAGTTCTTCGGCCCGACGACGGCCTATGCCTTCATGCAGTCGGAGGGGCTCACGAACGACCACGACGAGACCTGCTTCGTGCACGCCGCCTGCGCCGCCGAACAGGCCGCATTCCTCTCCGGACGTGTCCTGAGGGACTGATGCCGGCCCGCGGTCGCTAGCTTGGGCGGATGCGCCTCAGCGATCAACCGTCGGTCACCGTCGAAACCACCATGGAAGCCGCACCGGATGAGGTGTTCGCCGTCCTTTCGAGCCTCGAAACGCTCGCTGGCTTCGGTACCGAGTTCCAGTCCTGCCGCTGGGTCGGTGGCCGTCCCGGCACGCTCGGAGCGTCGTTCGTCGGCGTTCAGCGCATGGGTGAGCGCGAATGGGAAAGCACATCGACGATCACCACGCTCGACACCGATCGGTCCTTCGGATGGACGGTCGGCGACGCCGATGATCCCGTGGCCACGTGGACCTTTACGCAGCGTTCGGTTCCCGACGGTACCGAGGTGCATTACACCGTGGTCGTGGGCACGGCGCCCTCGGGGCTGACCGCAGCGATCGAACGCCACCCCGACTCCGAAGAGAAGATCATCGAGAAGCGCCTGATGATCTTCCAGGAGAACATGGTCAAGACGCTCGAAGGCATCCGCCGGATGGTCGAACGTCGCTGAACGCGAACGATCGGGGCCGGGCTCCGGCAAGCCCGACCCCGAACGAATGAATCAGCGGATTCCGGCGAACTCCTGGTCGTCTGATGCGCCGTCCTCGACGGAGATCAGTTGGCCTCGAGTGTCCTCGACCTGACGGACCGCGGCGGCGATTGCCGTGACGATCGCGATCAGCACGAAGACGCGTGGAGCCCGGGTGAACTTCTCGAGGATGTCGTCGATGCCCAGCGACGTCTCGAAGATGCGCTCGATCGCCCAGATGGCGGCGACGAGTGCGAGCAGCATCGAGCCGACCTTGATGATCATCGGGTAGTAGACGGTGCGGCGCAGCAGGTACAGGGCCGGGAACAGGAGCAGGATGATGAACGCCTGACCGATCTCGACGCCGAGGTTGAAGCCGAAGAGCGACAGCAGACGCTGACCGCGACCGACGCCGAGGTCGGAGAGCAGGCCGGCGAATCCGAAGCCATGGAAGATGCCGAAGGCGAAGGCGATCATGTGCTCCTGGTTGGCGAAGATCGGTTTCAGGTTGTGGAACGCCGCCGCGATGATCGACAGCGCAATCACCGTCTCGACGAACTTCCCGGGTAGCTCGATGATCTCCAGGCCGCCAAGCGTGAGCGTGATGGAGTGGGCGATCGTGAACATCGTGGCGATCTTCAGGACCCGCCAGAGGCCGGACTTGAAGTCGGGTACGGGCTTCCAGCCGCCGGCGAGCGAGAAGAGCATCACGGCGGGGAGCAGGAGCACGAGCACGAACAGGATGTGGTCCGTGCCGATGAAGATGTGCTCCATACCGAGCCAGATCGTGCCTCGAAGGGCGGCCATCGTGTTGGGGTCGTCCAGGTTGACGCTGGTGGTCGGATCGTTCGACGACATGAGGTCCGGCTGGAAGTCGGCCTCGTTGAGGAACGTGCCGGTCACCGGGTCGGTGCGGATCGTGACGAAACCGCTGTGGCCGGCCCGGGTGTCGAAGATGCCCGAGTAGGTCACGTCGAAGATTCGGGGCGCTTCATCGAAGACTCGGTCGACGACGAAGTTGTAGCCCGCGTAGGTGGTGTTCTCCGTGGGGACGACCTCGGTGTCCGTGAAGGTGATGGGCCACAGTTCGCCGTCCATCTCGATCATGAGGCTCTGGGTGTTGAAGTCCTTCATGATGATGTTCGTGGCGGCGACGTCATCTTCGGTCGAGGTGTCCGGGTCGAGTTCGAAGCCGAACTCCTCGTTGAGGAGCGCATAGGGATGCTCGACCTGCCCCTCGACCGTTCCATCCGGGTAGATGTCGAGGAAGATCACGCTGCTCGTGCCGTCGTGGGCCGAGGCGGCGCTGGTGAACGCCCATCCAAACAGTGGGATGAGCGTTGCCACGAGGAGCAGCCGTATCCGGCGCACCTTCTTGGCTTCTTGGCGGGGGTCTGTATTCACGGTTTGCATCACTTTCAGCCGGGGAGCCCGAGGAGTCGGGCGATGATGTTTTTCTGGATGGCGGACGAGCCGCCATAGATCACGCCGCCGAGCGCGTTGCGGACTTCGCGCTCGACTTCGTATTCGGTGACGTAGCCGCGGGCTCCATGCACCTCGAGTGAGGTCAGGGAACCGCTGAGTACGGCCTCGGAAGCACCGAGTTTTGCGAGCGCCGCCGCCATCATGGAGGCGTCGCCGCGTTGTTGGAGCGCTGCGGCTTTGTAGAGCAGCAGCCGGGCGGATTCATGGGCGAGTTTGATCTCGGCGATGGGGTGCGACACGCCCTGGAAGGCACCGATCGCCTGACCGAACTGTTCGCGAGAGCTGGCGAACTCGACCGTGTCTTCGAGCACTCGTTGGAGTGCGCCGACACCGCTGGCGAGAAGGAAACCGCGCTCGGCCTCCATGGCGGAGGAGAACATGCTTGCGCCGGCGCCTTCGGCCCCGATGCGGGCCGATTCGGGGATCGCGCAGTTCTCGAAGCGAACGTTGGCGAACGGCGTCGTCCGCATGCCGGACTTGGGCATGTTCGGGCCGACGATCAGGCCTGGGGTGTCGCCGGGGACGAGGAACGAGGTGATGCCCCACCGGCCGACGTCCGGGTTGACCGTTGCGAACACGACGAACACGTCGGCGAGCGGGGCCATTGTGATCCACGCCTTCTCGCCATTCAGGACGTAGCCCTCGGAGGTGCGCTCCGCGGTGGTGGAAAGGGAGTATGCGTCGGATCCCGAGTTGGGTTCGGTCATTGCGAAGGCGCCGAACGCATCGCCGCTCAGGAGGTGCGGCATCCACCGATCCTGCTGATCCTTTGATCCGAATCGTTGGAGCGTGAGCTGCATGGTCAGCACCTGGGAGCTCATGGCGAAAATCAGGCCCTCGTCACGGCAACCGTGGCCGAGTCCTTCGATCGTGAGGAGGGCGGCACACAGTTCGAGGTTCTGGCCACCGTGGCGCTCGTCGGCGAGCAGTCCGAACATGCCGCGATCGGCGAGCCGCTTCCAGCCCTCGGCCCAGAACGTGCAGCTGTGGTCCCGCTCCGCAAGGGACGGGTCGGTGAGATGTTCCGCCGCCCATCGGGATGCTGCGACCTTCCGGGGATGGTCGACGTCGATCAGCGCTTCCAGGATCGATTCGGCGCCGGACAGCAAGCGCGGCGGCTCGGCGTCGCCAGTGGACACCGGTGATGCATTTGTCGCATCTGAAACGCTCATTCGCAACGTACCTTCCAACGTGCGGGCACGACGCCCGACGAGCCACGAGTACCACACACGGTCAGATATGCAATTTCACACCCTCGCCACTGCACCCTCATGTCCGCTTCTTCGCCACGAAGGCGACGTGCGGATGCGCGAATCTGGCATGGAGTTCAACCGATGAGCCTTTCCCACATTCTTCGACGCCAGGCGTCGGCCAGCCCGGACGTCGTCGGGCTCGTGGGCATCGGCCGGACGTGGACCTGGGCCGAGGCCGACCTCCGGGTCGGGCAGCTCGCAGCTGCGCTGCAGGAGCTGGGGGTCGAGCCCGGCGACCGTGTCGGCGTCCACCTCCACAAGTCGGACGACGGATGGCTTGCGATGCACGCCGTCGTTCGGATCGGTGCGGTCGCCGTGCCGCTGGATCCGGGTGCGCCCGTGGCCCGGCTCGAACGAATCTGCTCCTCGATGGGAATCCGGGTCGTGCTGAGCCATGAGCCGCGTCGCTCGACGATCACCGAGCTGGGCGCGGCCGGGGTGATCGATGCGGTCGTGGGTGTGACCACGGCGGTCGACGGACTGCGAACGCTGACGACCGCGGACGTGGCCAACCTGTTCCCGGTCGATCCGGTGGATGTCGAGCAGGATGACCCGGCGTACATCATCACGACCTCGGGCTCGACGGGCGAGCCCAAGGGAATCGTCCACACCCATGCGAGCGGCATGGCGTATGCGACGGAATCGGCCGAGCTCTACGGATTGGGCCCGGCGGATCGTGTTGCCGACACGGCCCCCAACCATTTCGACCAGTCGACCTTTGCGTTGTGGTCGGCGCCGTTGGCGGGGTCTGCGGTCGTGACGATGCCCGAACCGCATCAGCGCATGCCAGCCAGCTTTTCGGAGCGGTTGGCGGCCGAGGCCATCACGGTCTGGTACGGCGTGCCGTTTCTGCTGCAACAGCTCGTGGTTCGGGGAGATCTCGAGAATCGCGATCTCTCGGCGCTGCGCTGGGTGAAGTTCGGCGGCGAGGTTCCTCCGCCGTGGGTGATCGCAGAAATGCTGGCGCACGCCCCGAATGCGACGATGGCGAACATCTATGGTCCGGCCGAGTGCAACCAGTGCAGCTTTCACCACCTCGTGGTGGCTCCGTTGCCGGGCGAGGTGATCCCGATCGGCGTGGCAACACCGTCGGCGACGATGCGTCTGGGTGCGCCCGACGCCGGCACACCATCGCCGGAAGGGGAGCGGACCGAAGGGGAGATCTGGGTGTCGGGGCCGACGGTCATGGAGGGCTACCACGGGATGCCGGAGACGAATGCGGAGCGTCTCGTCGAGTTCGAGGGTCGCCGGTGGTACCGGACCGGTGACCTCGGTCGGGTCGACGCGGCCGGTGTCTGGTGGTTCCTCGGTCGGGTCGACCATCAGGTGAAGGTGCGGGGTCATCGCATCGAGCTGGAGGGTCTCGAAGCAGAGTTGGAGGCACTCGACGGTGTGGAGCACGTGATCGCGGCGGTGGATCGTCGGTCGGCGGGTGAGGACTCGGTGGTGGTCGGGGTGTTTGCGGGCGAGGGCTTTGATCTCGATGGCTTCCGGACAGCGGCCCGAGCCGTGCTTCCGGCCTATGCCCTTCCGACTCATATCGCCACGATGAGTGGCAAGAAATTCACTGGTAGTGGCAAACTGGATCGTGGTGCGCTCCGCGAAGAAGTTCTCGCGAGCGTGGAGACGGAGCGATGAACGAAATGAAGACCCAAGAACTGATCACTTTCATCCGCGACGAGGTTGCGGTGATGGACGGCGAGGTCGCCTCCGATACGGACCTGTTGTTGAGCGGGCTGGTGGACAGCCTCGGGGTCATCCGGATCACGCAGTGGATCGAGGACGAGCTGGAGGTGGACGTGCCTCCGGGCGATGTGACCCTCGAGAACTTCCAGACGGTCGACCGGATCGTGGAGTACCTCTCCGGCCGAAACGCGGCCTGAGATGTCGCAATCGGTCCATCTCCATCCGCGACGCACGCTGACAGCTGCCCAGGAACTGATCTGGACGTCGCAGCGTCTGCACCCGGATGTGCCGCTGGCGAACATGGCGAACCTCTCCCGATTCACGGGCGACATCGACCCGGAACGGTTCGTCGCTGCGGTCGACGAGGTCGTCCGCTCCAGCGATGCGCTCCGAATGCGGATTCGTGAAGTCGATGGCGTGCCACATCCGTCGGTTGCCGCCACGGCCACCTCGACCACCGCAGTGCTCGAACTCGATGCGGACGAGACCGAAGCGTGGGTCCGGGACCGGATTGCGACGCCGCTCGACCCGGCCGAATCCGTCTACGACTCCGTGCTTCTCCAGCACGGTTCCGGTCGGTGGTCCTGGTGGTTCAACGTGCACCACATCGCCACCGATGCCGCCAGCTCCGCCCTCATCTTCCAGAGCGTGGCCGCCGCCTATCTCGGCAGCTACACGCCCGGCATGTCCTTCGAAGAGCTGACGGCCGAACTCGACGCAACGCAAGAGACGAAGCGCTGGCAGAAGGCCGCCGCCCACTGGGCAGAACAGACGGCGGTCGTTGAACCGACCGGCTTCTATCAGCCCGAGGCCGAGGCCACGACCCTCGCCGATCGTGTCAACGTCCCGCTGCACGGACATCGGCAGTCCCGCTTCGACGCGCTCCTCGCCGATCGATTTCGGCTGCTCAGCGAAGACCTTTCCCAGTCCGTTGCGCTCGCCACCGTCATCGCCTGCTACCTGCACCGGCTGAACGGATCGGACCGCGTCACGATCGGCATGCCGATCCACCACCGGACATCGCGGCGCTCGAAGACGGCCATCGGGCCGCTCGTCGAACTCTTCCCGGTGACGATCGAGATCGAGCGGGACGACACCTTCGCCCGACTTCAGGAACGGACGTCGGCCGCCGTCTTCGAGATGCTCCGTCACGCCCAGCCGGGAACGAGTCCGCGGCAGAACTTCGATGTCGTGCTCAACAACGTGTCGGCCACATTCGGTTCGTTCGGCGACATGCCGACGACCACCACCTGGATTCACCCCGGCCACATCGACTCGCATCACCGCCTGCGTGTGCAGGCGCTCGACTACGACGGCAGCGGCGAACTGCAGCTCGGCCTCGACCTCAACCACGCCATCGCCGGACCCATCCACCGGGAACGTGCCGGCGCACACTTCGGCGCCGTCCTCGACGCCATGTTGGACAACCCGGACGCCAGGCTCGACGGCTTCGGTCTGGCCACCGACGAGGACGTGGAGGACGTTGCGTCCTTCACCCACCCGGCCCCTGGCCAGCCGCTCCCTGCGGCCGCTCCCCACCTCGTGGCCGAGTTTCTCGCCGTGGCCGGCGACCGAGTCGTTCTCACCGAGCGCGGCGTCGCCGTGTCGGGCAGGGAACTCGATGAACGCATCGAGGCCGTCGCCGACCGCCTCCGCTCAGCCGGCATCGGCCCCGGCGCACGCGTCGGCATCGAAATCCCGATCTCGACCGACGCCGTCGTCGCCATCCACGGTGTTCTCCGCGCCGGCGCGGCGTTCGTGCCGATCGACCCCACGTACCCCGAGGTACGACGCGATCACATCCGCGAAGACTCGCGTGCGGCGATCACCCTGACCTCACTCGCCGACCTGGACGCGCTGGACGCCGTCGACGGCGTCGACCTGCGCCCCGTCGACAGCGACGATCTCGCATACGTGATCTACACGTCGGGTTCGACCGGTCTGCCAAAGGGTGTTCCGATCACACACGGCGGGCTGCGCGAGTACCTCGGCTTTGCGCTCGCGTCCTACGTCGGCGACACCGCCCCGACGATGCCGCTCTACACGTCGCTCAGCTTCGATCTCACGATCACCACGCTCTTCCTGCCCTTCATCTCCGGCGGCGCGATGACGGTGCACCCCGACGGCGGTCTGCCTGCACTGCGCGAGATTGTCGAAGACAACGTGGTGACGCTGATGAAGGCGACGCCGTCCCACCTCGAACTCCTCGTCCGCATGATCGAGCCGTCCCATCCGTTGCGTGGCCTCATCGTTGGTGGCGAAGCGTTCATGACGGAGCTGGCGGACCGCATCCTGCTGTCCTGCGGTTCCGACACGGCGATCTGGAACGAGTACGGTCCGACGGAAGCGGTCGTGGGTTGCATGCTGCACCGCTACTCGCCGGAACACGATGGTGGGCCGGAGGTGCCGATCGGCCACAACGCTCCCGGCGTCGCACTGCACATCCTCGACGACGCCGGACATCCCGTGCCGCTGGGCGCTGAGGGTGAGCTCTACATCAGCCGTCCGGGAATGACCGCCGGCTACCTCGGACGCGACGACCTGAACGCGGAGAAGTTCGGCAGCCGTCCGGCGACCGGAAACCACGACATCGTCTACCGGACCGGCGATCGCGTCCGCATGCTCGACTCGGAACGCATGGTGTATCTCGGCCGTGTCGACCACCAGATCAAGGTGCGTGGCGTCCGCCTCGAACCGGGCGAGATCGAAGCCGCCGCCCGTTCCATCCCCGGCATCGACGCTGCCGTCGCCGGCCTGTGGATGCCGGACCGGAACCAACGCATCGACCACTGCGTTCGGTGCGGACTCGGTTCCGACGTTCCGGGCATCGTCGTCGACGCCGATGGTGTGTGCACCAGTTGTCATGAGTACGACGTCGTGGCTCCGCAGGCAGCGGCGTGGTTCCGCAGCGAGGACGACCTCCATCGCGAACTGCGTGCGGCCAACGCCCGTTCCACCGGCGACTACGACGTTCTCCACCTGCTCTCCGGCGGCAAGGACTCCACGTACGCGCTCTACCGTCTGGTCGAGATGGGTGCCCGGGTGCTCGCCATCACCTTGGACAACGGATTCATCTCCGACGGCGCAAAGGACAACGTCCGTCGAGCCACCGCCGCGCTCGGTGTCGACCACGAGTTCGTCACCGTCGAGGCAATGAACGAGATCTTCCGCGACAGCCTCGAGCGGTTCTCGAACGTGTGCAACGGCTGTTACAAGGCGATCTACACGATCGCACTCGAGCGCGCCGACCGCCTCGGTATCCCGGCAATCGTCACCGGCCTCTCGCGTGGCCAGTTCTTCGAAACACGTCTCGTTCCCGGCCTGTTCGAGACCGACCGGTTCGACCCGAACTCGATCGACGTGGCGGTCACGGAAGCCCGGCGCATCTATCACCGCACCCCGGACGCCGTGTCGGAGAACATGGACGTCGACTTCCTGCAGGACGGCGAGATCTTCGATCGTGTCTCCTTCATCGACTTCTACCGCTACGTCGATGTCGAGCTCTCGGAGATGTACCGGGTGCTCGAGTCCTCGGGCACATGGGAACGGCCCGACGACACCGGCCGCTCGACCAACTGTCTCATCAACGCCGCCGGAATCTACGTGCACAAGATTGAGCAGGCCCACCACAACTACGCCCTGCCGTACAGCTGGGATGTGCGTCTCGGGCACAAGACCCGAGACGAAGCGATGTTCGAACTCGACGATCCGATGGACGAGCAGGAGCTCGCCTCGATCACGGAGATGCTCGCGGAGGTCGGGTACGAACCGAAGCCGCCGGAAGTGCTGACCCTCTGGGTCACCGCAGAGGCTGGCGCCGAACCGAACATCGACGAGGTTCGGGCGGAACTGGTTCGCCTCCTCCCCGCACACGCGCACCCGCAGGCGATCGAACTCATCGATGAAGTGCCGCTGACCGTCAACGGCAAGGTCGACACCGGGGCGTTGCCTGCGCCGGCCTCGCGTCGGTCGGTTTCCGCGGCGGCATCCGGCCGTCTGCCGGAAACCACGACCGAACAGCAGATCGCTTCGGTCTGGGCCGGTGTGCTCGGTCTTGGCGCCGTCGGCGCAAACGACGACTTCTTCGCCCTCGGTGGCACGTCGCTGCACGCGCTGGAGATGATCGTTCGGGTGAGCCAGGTGTGCGGCGTGAAGGTGAACGAGTCGTTGGCCTTCACCCATCGAACGGTCGCGGACCTGGCCTCGGCGGTCGAGGCCCTCGCCGCGGACCCGGATTCCGCACCCGCCGCCGAATTGGAGATCCCGACGTTGGACGGCGAGCGTCCGCTCAGCCCCGGCGAAGCCTCGATGCTCTACGAGTGGCGGTTGAACCCGGCCGACCTTCGCTACAACGTCGCTCGGCTCTACTACCTCCCCGGGGGCTACGACCGTGAGCGGTTCGACGCCGCTGTTCGTGCCGTTGTCCAGCACCAGCCCACCCTGCGTACCTCGTACGGCTCGCACCGGTCGGAACTCCCCATCGACGTGGCATGCCGTATCGGCGAGGCGTCGAGCGAGCACGCGTCGTTGCGTCAGCTCGCCGATCAGCTGAACCGCCAACAGTTCGACCTCATCAATGGACCGTTGATGACGGTGCACCATCTCGCTTCCGACTGGGAACCGGACCGCGGTCTGAGCGCCGTGCTCATCCGTGCGCACCACATCGTCAGCGACGCGAGCTCGCTGGACTCGCTCTGGGAGCAGATCGATGTGGCCTACCGGGGTGGCCAGCTTCCGCACCTGCCGGTCAGCTATGCGGAACACGGCGCGTGGATGCGGGCGAACCGACCCTCGCTCGACGACATGTGGCTGCAGCCCGGGGACCCCGAACCCGGCCGCGTCCAGGTGCTGCCGCCCGGTGGCGAACCCGACGGCTTCATCGACGCCGTCGCGCCGGTGACCGCCGACCGTTTGCGTGCCGCCGCCGACACCACAACGTTCACCACGCTGCTCACGGCGCTTTCCGCAGCGATGGCTCCGTGGCACGACGACCGTCGCTTCGAGGTCTCGATCGCCGGATCCGTACGCGATCATCCTTCGGTCTCCGATCTGGTCGGCTACTTCGTCAACCCGCTGCCGATGCTCGTCGACGTCGATCCGGCGTCATCGCTGATGGCCCTGTCGGAGCAGGTCCATGATTCGCTTGCGTTGGCGCTCGAGCGACGCACCGTCCCCTTCGCCGACCTCGTGGCGGCCGCCCGTGCGCGCGGCGTTTCCGAGCCTGGCGCCGGGATCATGCTCGCCTTCGAGGACGTCGCCCCCGCGGCCTTGGACGGCGAGGTCGTCCATCACGCCACGCTCGCCTCCGGCGCATCGGTGAACGATGCGACCTTCTTCGTGCAGATCCGCGGACAGCTCGTGGAGCTCGGTTGCGAGTACCGGGGCGAGACGATTGGTCGTGCCGCCGCAACCGAGATGCTCGATGCGTTCGCAGTCGCGCTCGGCGCAGCCGTCGAACGGCCGGCCGACTCCGTGGCCTCCGTTGCGCGTGTCGGCGTCCGGCCAACGGTCGAACTCGTCCGCGAGCCCGTCCTCGTTCCGCAGCTGTTGGACGCAGCCGCTCAGGCGTCGGCGGACCGAGCCGCCGTTCGTTGCGGTGAACGCAGCCGAACGCATGCCGAGGTGGCCGAGGCAGCGGGAGCGCTCGCCGGCCGGCTCCGGGCCGTGGGTGTGATGCCGGGAGATCGGGTTGGTGTCGTGCTCGCTCGGTCCACGGAACTTGTGGTGGCGATCCGTGCCATCTGGATGCTCGGTGCCTCGTACGTGCCGGTCGACGTGAGCCAGCCGCCGGCTCGGGTTGCCGAGCTGATGGCCGGTGCGGCCGTCTCCGCTGTCGTGACCGATTCGACGGGTCACGAGGGTCTGCATGATGTGGTCCGGGTCGACGTGGATGCGGTCGATCCTGCCGTTCTGCCGCCCGCCCGTCCGCATCCCACGAGCGTCGACGACGAGGCGTACGTCATCTTCACCTCGGGATCCACCGGACGGCCGAAGGGCGTGTCCATCTCCCACGCGAACCTGGCCTCATCGCTCGCTGCCCGACGGCAGTGGTACGCCGACGAGGTCCGAAGCTATCTGCTCGTCTCGAGCGCCGGATTCGACTCGTCGGTCGCCGGCATCTTCTGGACGCTCGCCGACGGCGGCGAACTGGTGGTGCCGACCGAAGCCGAAGTGCACGACGTGGACGCGCTGCTCCATCTGATCGCCGACGCCAGGCCGTCCCACACCCTGTGTGTTCCCTCCTTGTACGGGGCCATGCTGCAGCGGCACGGCGATGCGCTGCCGGCGCTCGAAACGATCATCGTGGCGGGGGAAGCGTGCCCGCCCGACCTCGTCCGTCGTCACCACGAGCTCACGTCCGGCGTTGCTCTCGTGAACGAGTACGGCCCGACCGAGGCGACCGTCTGGGCGACCGCTCATCGCTGCGACGATTCGCCGTCCGGCACCGTGCCGATCGGAGCGCCGATTCCCGGCGTCCGAGTCCGCATCGAGGCCGAAGACGGTACGCAGGTGCCGGCCAACGTGCCTGGTGAACTCATCCTGCTGGGCCCGACGGTGTCGTCCGGCTACCTCGGCGACGTCGACTCCGGTGGATTCACGGACATCGACGGCGAACACGCCTACCGCACCGGAGATCGGGTCGTGGAACGTGCCGATGGCGTGTTGGAATTCCTCGGACGAATCGACGATCAGTTGTCGGTCGGCGGCGTCCGGATCGAACCCGGCGAGGTCGAACACACGCTGTTGCGGGTGCCCGGTGTTGCCGCAGCAGCCGTCGGCGTCGTCGATGGGCGACTCCGGGGCTGGGTCGAGGCGGACGATGCGGACGGCGAAGCCCTCCGGCGACTCGTTGCCGAACTTCTTCCGCCCACACACGTGCCATCGTCGGTTTCGGTCGTCGAGCAGCTTCCCCGAACGCGCAACGGGAAGGTCGATCGCTCGGCCCTCTCGGCGCTGGTGACGCCGCCGCCGATCCCCGCCGCAGCGCAACAGGGCGTCGACGTCGAATCGGATACTGATGTCGCTGAGCCCGCAGTCGAGCCGGAGATCGATGCGACGCTCCGTCGGGTCATTGCGTTGTGGTCGCAGAGCTTCGACGGACGACCGGTGGCCGAGCATGACGACTTCTTCGACATGGGCGGCGACTCGCTTCGAGCGGTCGAATTGGTCGGGCTGCTCGAGACCGCGTTCGGGCGACGGATCGCCATCGGTGAGTTGATCGACGCACCGACGCCGTCGGAGATCGCCGATCGACTCCGTCCGGCCTCCGGCTCGAACGATGCCTCGCCCGCCGCTGTCCCGGCGATCTCCGACCCGGCCCCCGCCGAAGAGGCCGAGGTGACGGCTGAGATCGCTGCGCCTGCGCCTGAGGAGTCTGCACCCGAGGTTGTGGTTGACGACGCCGATGCATCGCCCGACGCAGGCGGTGCGCTGAGCCGTTGGACTCGCCGTCGCCGGCCGGATGCCGAGGACGCTGACGAGGAAGCTCCGGCACCGTCCGACGAGCCATCCGCGGCGGTCGAACCGATCGTCGCTGCCGATCGCCAACCGGCATCTCATGAGAACGCCGGTCTCGTCGAGTGGCTCCGGTCCGCCGGCGACGAGCCGCCGCTCATCATGTTGCCGCCTGGCGGCGGAAACCTGCTGCGGTACGCGCCGCTCGTCCGGACCCTCAATCGATCGATCCCGGTCGTCGGCATCCGTCTTCCCGGTGCCGACGCTCGAAGCGCAACCGTCGAAGGCATCGATGCGCAGGCGGCGGCCATGCTCGACGCCATCGACAGCACGATGACCGAGGGGCCCTACCGGCTCGTCGGCTGGTCCACCGGCGGCCTGCTCGCCTGGGAGATCGCCCGACTCCTGCAGGAGCGGGGCGACGAGGTCGAGCTGGTCTGCCTGATCGACACGCTCATGGCGGGCATGAGCACCGACGAGACCCGGACCCCGATGGAGAAGTATGCGGACCTGTTCGAAGAACAGGGTGTACGAGGCGTCCTCGACGAGGGATTCGGCCGTTTGCGGGAGCGCGCCGAGTTCGGTCTCGCCCGTCGTCGCTATCGCACGTCACGCGACAAGGGCGCGACGCCCGACATGGCCGATGCGGAACGACATCTCGGCCCGGTCATCCGCCGAGCGGCCGCCGGCTATCGCCCGCAGCCCCTCGATGTGCCGATCCTCTACATCGCCGCGAGCGAAACCGGAACCGCACTGACGGTCGAGCCATGGACGGCGTTGCAGGAACCGATCGGCGAGCTGGACGTCGTGACCATCGAAGGGTCGCACTACCAACCGGAGGAGACCTGCATCGTGGGTCCCCACGGGGTCGACGAGCTCGTGGCCTCCATCATGGAGCGGCTGGCCAACTGAGTCAGCCGGGCGTGTCTGCGTATACGCTGATGCGATCGGCCAGGTGGCCGTAGCGACGGTCGATCTCGGCGGGGACATCGTCCGGTTCGGCCACCACGGCGAACGTCCGCAGGATCTCGTCGTCGACCACCGACGCGAGCTCGCCCCAACGGCCCTGCTTCGTGAGGCTGTTGAGTTCGGTGTGGGCGTCGCCCCATCCGTGATGCTCGAGCACCTTGGCGTAGGCCGGGGTCGACCCGTAGAAGCCGATCTGTTGGCGGATCGTTGCATCTCGCTTCGCGACCTCCGCTTCCGTGTCCCCCGAGACCACGAAGACCGGGAGGGACACGCTGACGTCGCCGCGCTGCCGGCCGGCTGCATCGATTGCCGCGTGCAGGGTGGGGAGCGCTTCGTCCTCCATGTACCCCGGCGTGATGAACGGATGGACGAGCCAACCGTCGGACACCTCGGCGCAGACCTTCAACATCATCGGGCCGACGGCAGCGAGGTAGACATCCGGTCGCCCGTGCTTCGCTGGGCCCGGGTCGAAGAACTCGGTCATCAGCGTGTGGGTGTAGTGCTCGCCCTTGTGACGGAGGGGTTCGCCGGTGTCCCAGGTGGTCCAGATCGCGTGCATCGCTTCGATGAACTCCTTCATCCGTGCAGCGGGCGCCGACCACGGCATGGAGAAGCGTTTCGTGATGTGGGGCTTGATCTGGCTGCCCAACCCGAGGATGAAGCGACCCTCCGAGAACTCATTGAGGTCGCGGGCCGTGTTGGCCGTCGTCATGGGGTTGCGGGCGAAGGCAACCGCAATGCCGGTGCCGAGCTGCATCCGTTCGGTGGTGGCTGCGGCCGCAACGATGGGCAGAAAGGGGTCGTGAGACGTTTCGGCGGTGAACGCGCCGTCGAAGCCATCCGCCTCCAGCTGGGCGGCTTGTTCGCCGGCAGCTCGCAGGTCGCTCGTCAGATATCCGTCTCGCAGCATGTCGTCCCCCTGAATGATCCTTCTGCCGGTCCGTTCGACCGGCACAAGGTAGCCCAGGGGCGAGGCCGCTGCGGGCCGGCCGTCAGTTCTTGTGGAGGTCCTCGTTGAGGCCCTGCCAGCTGGCGGCTTTCGTTCGAGCGATCGCCTCGACCGCGCCGGTGGTGGAGTTGCGGCGGAACAGGAGTCCATCAGCGCCCGAGAGGTCGACGGCCTTCGCCACGGTGCCATCTGGCATGGCGACCCGCGTGCCGGCGGTCAGGTAGAGGCCGGCTTCCACGATGCAGTCGTCGCCGAGGCTGATGCCCAGGCCGCTGTTCGCTCCGAGCAGACAGTTCTTGCCCACGCTGATCGTCTGGCTGCCGCCGCCGGAGAGGGTGCCCATGATCGAGGCGCCGCCGCCGACGTCGGAGCCGTCTCCAACGACGACACCGGCCGAGATGCGGCCTTCGACCATCGATGCGCCCAACGTGCCGGCGTTGAAGTTGCAGAAGCCCTCGTGCATGACGGTGGTGCCTTCGGCGAGGTGTGCGCCCATGCGCACCCGGTTGGCATCGGCGATGCGAACCCCGGACGGGATGACGTAGTCGAGCATCCGTGGGAACTTGTCGACGAGGTGCACGCTGACGTCGTGGCCGGCGGCCCGGAGTTCGGCCCGCTTCTGGTCGAACCCGTCCACCTCGAACGGGCCCAGGTTCGTCCATACGACGTTCGTGAGCTTTCCGAACACGCCGTTCATGCTGATGCCGTGCGGCTGGACGAGGCGGTTGGAGAGCAGGTGGAGCCGAAGGTAGGCGTCGGCCGGTCCGGTGGGGTCGTCATCGAGGTCGCCGATGAAGGTGGCGAACAACTGACGGGTGCCCGAGAGTGTGGGAACGCTGGCCAGCTGGAGGAGCGCCCGCCAGGAGGCGAGGTTCGGATGCGGGACGTCGACGGCTTCGGCCGGGGCGAGCTCGTCGATCACGGTCGAAAGCTGGTCCGGGGTGATCTCGTGTGCCACGGTTCCATTCACGTGGCCGATGACCTTGGAGAGGACGGCGCCCGGATAACCGAAGCCGAGGTTGACGGCGGGATAGCTGACGTCGAGCACTGCGCCGGACGGGCCCAGCGTGGCGATGCCGACCGCGTAGGCAGCGGGTGGTTCGAAACCGTCGATGCTCGCAGCGATCTCGTCGCGGGCGGCGTGCAGGTCGTCCAAGGTGGAGAAGCTCATGGCGGCGAACCTATCCGCGAGAGGCTGCCTCACCCAACGCTGAACCGGCACGTTCTAGCGTGTGCGCCATGCGAGTCGGCGTGTTCATCGATGGCCAGAACGTCACGATCGGGGCGCGCTACGCGTTCGGCCAGGGAAACATGCACCCGCTGTTGTTGGCGAGGGCGCTCGCCGGGCGCAACGAACTCGTCGAGGTGCGCTACGCCACCGGCATCCCGGACCCGGACATCGACCGTGATCGCTGGGAGCCGGAGCGGCGCCGCCACGATCTGATGGCGGCAACCGATGTGGTCGTGCTCGAAAAGGTGTTGAAGTACCGGTGGGAGTGGCAGATCCGCGACCGGGACCTCGGCGATCCCCGGGACCACAAGAACGAGGTCACGAAGGCTCGGGTGAAGTCCCGCAACAAGGGCGGCGAGAAGGGGGTCGACGTCTGGCTTGCCCTCGATGCGTTGACGATGTGTGCCCGAGCGGACATCGACACGGTCATCATGGCGACGGCCGACTCCGACCTCGACATGGTGCCCCATCACCTACGGATGATTCCCGGGCACGAGCGAACCCGCATCGTGCAGGCGCGAGTACTGGGCGACGGCAAGGAGGTCTGGCCGAACCCCGCCTACGACGACGTGGTCGCCATCGATCGCGAGATCCACGAATTGGCCCGGGACGACTTCGACTACGACCAGCCGCTCGACGAGGACGAGGTGGCCGCGTTCGTGCAACGGATCGGCGCGAACACGGACGGCATACGGGACTGACCGCCTCGTCTCCGGCGAGCGACGGCTGCTACCTTCGGCAGATGGCTCTCTCAGGCAAGGTCGTCGTGTTCGACCTCGGAAATGTGCTCATCACCTGGGACCGCAGGCTGCTGTTCTCGCAGCTCATCGAGGATCCCGAGACGTTGGAGTTCTTCCTCGAGAACGTCTACAGCATGGAAGCGAACAAGGACCTTGACCGGGGCGTCCCGCTCGCCGAGGTCGTCGAACGGCAGTCGAACGCCTGGCCCGAGCATCGCGAGGCAATGCAGGCCTTCGGAACCCGCTGGAAGGAAACGCTCGGCGGCCCCATCGACGGTTCGGTCGAGATCCTCAGAGAGCTCAAGGAAAATGGGGTCCCGCTGTTCGCATTGAGCAACTGGAGCGCCGAGACCTTCGCCATGATCGAGGGCGACTACGACTTCCTTGCGCTGTTCGACGGGAAGGTCATCTCCGGCCGCGAGGGCGTGATCAAGCCTGACGCGAAGATCTTCGACATCCTGTGCGAGCGGCACGGGTTCGAGCCCGAGCAGGCCGTCTTCATCGACGACTCCGGCGCCAACATCGCCGCTGCGCTCTCGCTCGGTTTCGATGCGCTGCTCTTCGACACGCCCGAGCGTCTTCGCCACCAGCTCACCGAGCGCTCGCTGCTCTAGCCCGTCGGGCGGGCGGTGTCAGGAGTCGCAGGGGTCCTCGTCGAGCCCGTCGTCGAGTACCGGGCCGGATGCGTTCGCGGTTGCAGGAAGCAGGCAGGTCTCTGCGGCAGTCTGCCCGAACACGAGCCGCAACACGGCGGTGTCACGGCGGAGGGCATCATCGGTTTCTGTGGCGGCCTGACCCAGATCGAACGCCACCGGAGCGCCCTCGATCACCTCGAGCCGATTCAGAAACTCGGAACCCGAACCGACGACGGCATCCGCTCCCGCCCGCACGAGCGCCGTGGCCAGATCGACGGTGTCCTTGTCCGGCGAACGGCGCTCGGCGTCGCCCCAATCGACGGCGACCACGACGCGGTGACCGGCGGTCTCGCTGTCCATCAACGCCTGCAGCAGCGCCACGAAGGCGTCGGGCCCCGCAATACCGGCGGCGTCCTCTGTCGCGTGGGCGGTGCGGTCGGCTCCGTCCTCCGCAAGCGAGATCGCATGCAGCGCGATCGTCTGGCCACCCGTCCGAATCTGGAGCGGAAGGACGGCCTCCTCGAGGTTGGCGCCCCAGCCGATCACCCCGATTCCTGCCTCGCCGAGGGTTGAGACGGTCGAATTCAGCGTGGCGCCCTCCGCCGTTCCCGCTGCGGCCGTTGCCAGGTTCACGACCTCGAGGTTGGCGGACTCGAGGAGCTCCACCCGTTCGACTTCGCAGCCGTCATCTCCGGGCGTGCAGCCGAGTGACACGACGGACGCAAGATCGGTCTGGAGCGGGGTGACCTGCTGCGGTATCGCCGCCGGACTCTCCGGCAGCAGCGAGAGCGTGCCGAGGATGTGGAGCACGGCTGCTTGTGGCGTTTCGGATGGTTCCATCGCCGTGCGAGCCCGGTCGTCGGCGGGTTCGCCCGCCACCCGCCCGCCCGGTCGTGCGGGAACGGAGGTGTCCGGACTTGCGTCGTTCGGCGAGGACGCACAGGACGCGAGCAGGAGTGCGAACGCCAGCAGGGCGAATCGGAGCGACCGGGCGCGCAGGTGGTTCGATCCCGGTTCGAGCATCTCCACAGTGTCGCGTCTCCCTGTTGATTCGTCAGTTCGGAGGCGACCCGGTCGGCGGCCGACGAACCTCTAGCGTGGAGTCATGGTTCGCCGCGCCACCGTTCTGTTCACGCTCGTCCTTCTGTGTGCTGCGTGTGGGCGGGGCGAGAGCACCGTCGATCCCGGCCCGGAGCTGACCGACGATCCGTCGACCACCACGTCGTCGGTTCCCGACGCTGAAGAGACCGACGCTGACGATGCCGAGGACGGCGAGTTGGAGACCGACGACACGGCAACGACCACCGTTGCCCCCGACACGGATGCCGCAACCACGACCGACGAGACGGCGACCGCCACCACGATCGTCGTGAACCCCGACTCGGAGAACGCCGATGTCTACACGGAGCTCGGTGCGACCGGCCTGGTGCTGACCCTCGATGAGCAGGAGTGTGCCGACGATGCGGTCACCGACGCGATCGACGGCGGCGCAGAGCGTCTTCCGGCGCTGGTGGATGGAGTGAAGTCGTGTGCATCTCCGGCAGCAGTCGATGCCTTCGCGTCCGGTCTGCTCTCGGCGGGCGGAGCGGATCTCCCCGCGGGCGAGGCCGCCTGTGTGGCATCCACGCTTCGTGGCGACGACGCCTACCTGCCGTTCTGGGCGGCGCTCTTCGATGAAGATCCGTTCGACTTTCTCGCCGTCGACGTCGACGTGCAGAACCTGTATCTGGACCTGTTCTCCGGCTGCGTGTCCGTCGGTCGTGCCCTGTCCGGCCAGATCGCAGGGGAACTTTCCGTTCCGAGCATCGACTGCATCGACTCGCTCTACGCCGACCGCGAGTTCGTTCGCGTCACCATCGAAGCCGACCTGTCCGGCGACCCGGACGAGATCGCCAGAATCAACCAGCAGATTCGCACCTGTCTCACCAGCGACGAGCGGGACCGACTCGGGGTGGGCTGAACCGCTCGCCGGCGTCAGCTCAGCGTTGCCTGAGGACGGCGTCCGCCATCAGCGCCACGGCTCGATCGCGTGTGAGCGGTTCCCGAGGGGCGGCAACTTCGTCGTCCGGGTTCGGATCCGCAAAGAGTGTTGTTCGCCCGAAGTGGCGGGCGGCGACTCGGTCATTGCCGGCCTGGTACCTGCTGAGGAACTCGACTCGGCGGTCGAGGTCGAGGAGGCGCCCGTCCGACTCGCTCGGGAGTTTCTGGAGCTCCTGATGCAACGCCCGCTTCTCGACGACGGTGAGCGGGAGCCGATTGATGATGAGCTGCAGCTCGAGCGCCTCGTGGGAAAGCCGAGTGTTGACCCGCTGCTCACCGCGCTGCATGTCGACCTGCCCAGCGAGCTCGGGCCGCCCGACGGCGGCCCAGAAGTCCTGCGTGAGCCCGGCCGCATCGCCGGGCAGGGCGTCGTAGTCGCCGACACGAAGCGCATCGTCGCCGAACACGTCGGCCCACTCGTCGAGACGCGGGGCGAAATCGAAGAAGGCGGGTGGGTCGTCGAGCACATCCTGCAACGGACCGGCGAAGCCCTGGGCCTTCACCAACTGGTTCCACCAGGATTCGGCCAGGTCATCCTGGCGGCGAAGATAGACGATCACTTCGATCCGGCGGCCCTGAAGCAGGCCGGCTTCCTCGAGCGCACGGTGCAGGCGCTCGGGATGGGAGAACAGGAAGAAGTTCTCGCTGCTCAACAGCACGTCCCCCGCATGGTCCTTCGTCTCGGATCGAAGGTCGGTGAGGACCGTATCGAGCGTGATGTCGGCCGGTTTTGCCCAGGTGGGGAACTCGCCGTGCACCAGGAACGCAAGATCGTGGTGACCGAATCCACGCGCATGTGCGGCCGGGTAGAGCAGGCCGGCGGTGGCGAGGGCTTCGCGTGCATCGGTCGCCTGCCGTTGGAGCGCCGTCGAGCCGGTCTTCGGCGCACCCACATGCACGAAAAGCGTTGAGGTCGACATGTGATACCGAACTGTAGTGCCGGTCCCGCCCCAGTTCGTCTACCGTGGCACCCAGCTATGAACGACCCCGCTGCCGTCTACGAAGCGCACGCCAGGGAAGCCCACGAGCGGGACTTCTGGGGACAGGTTCGCCGGACGAAGCACGGGGAGCCCTTTCCCGAGCAGCAGATCCAGATGATCGTGGAGCAGTGCCGAGACCTTCTCGCGCTCGGCTCGGACGACCCGTTCATCGACCTCTGCTGCGGCAATGGCGCCTTGACGACCCGCGTCTTCGGACCGGAAGCCGTCGGCACGGCGGTCGATGTTGCGCCGACGCTGATCCGGGTCGCACAAACCCACTTTGCCTCGGACCGAATCGAGTACCTGCTGGCAGACGTCGTCGAGTGGGCCGAGTCCGCCACGGTCGACCACACGCCGACGAAGGCACTGTTGTACGGCTCGATCAACTTCATCCCCCCGGATCGCACGCCGCGCCTGCTGGCGGCGGTGCGTTCGCGTTTTCCATCGGTCGAACGCTTCGTCATCGGCAACGTCGCCGACCGTGACCGGCTGCATGACTTCTTCGACCCGGATGCCTACGTGGCCGGCATCGAGGACGATCCAGCGTCGCCGATTGGCTACTGGTGGAGTGCCGGGGACTTCGTTGCGATGGCCGAGTCAGCCGGATGGAAGATCGACATCGTGAGGATGCCCGAGTCGTTCACCGCCAGCCATTACCGATTCGATGCGGTCCTGACGCCCGGCGGCACATGATGTCCGACCCCATCTGGATCGTGGGCATGCCGAGGTCCGGGACGACCTGGCTTGCGCAGATGTTCGGCGCCCATCCTGACGTGCTCCTCAAGTACGACCCGCTGTTCTCCTACGCCTTTTCGGGCGCCGTCGACGCATCGTCCTCGCCCGACGACTGGCGCCACCTGTTCGACGACGTTCGAACGACACCGGACCCGTACATGGATCAGCAACGGCCGAAGGAGGAAGGGCTCGTCCCCACCTTCGAACATGGAAATGCCGATCCGCATCTCCTGGTGATGAAGAGCAATCGACGGCACCACCTGCTCGGCTCGGCGATCGAGCGCGGTGTGGCGATGCGACTGTTGCTTCTCGTGCGTGACCCGATCGAGACGATCGGGTCATGGCTCGCGAACCCCACGGAATTTCCGGCGGAAGCTGATCCCGCAACCGAGTGGCGCTCGGGGGCCTGTCGCAAGACATCGGACGACGAGTATTGGGGGTTCGACGACTGGAAGCGCGTGGCAGAGCTTCACCTCGATCTCGCCGACCGGTTCCCGGAGGCCGTCCGATTGGTGTCGTATGCCGATCTCGACGCCGACCCGGCGACGGCGCTCGCAGGCTGCTTCGACTGGGCCGGCCTCGCTCCCGACCCGCAGGTGGAAGCGTTCCTCGACGAGAGTCGAACAGCGCACAACGATCACCCGAGGAGCGTGTATCGCGACCCGAACCGGCCACGGTCCGGGCACGACCGCCTGCCGGCCGGGGCCGCAGCGGCCATTCGGCGCGAGCTTGCAGAAAGCCCGCTCGCTCGGTTCCTGACCGCCGCCGAGCCGCGTGAGGCGACGGCATGAAGATCGACGGACGCGAGATTGCCCTGACCGGGGGCGCGCCGATGTTCGACCGGCCCCGCCCGACCGGACAGATCCACACGCCGGATGTCGACGCGTTCATCGGGCGGTTGGATCGCGTTCTCGACGGACGCCGGTACTCGAACGGCGGACCCCTTCAGGAGGAGCTCGAGGACCGGCTGGCGGCATGGCACCAGGTCGACCATGTCGTCACCTTCGGGAACGCGTGCTTCGCCCTCATCGCGCTGATGCGACACCTCGCCCGACCCGATGCGGGAGACATCCTGCTGCCGTCCTTTTCCTATCGAGGGTTGCCCCACTTCGTTCAGTGGGCCGGAAAGATGCCGCGTTTCTGCGACGTTGACGAAGCCACCCACGGCCTCACCGCGGAAACGGCTGCACCGCATGCGGACCGGGGCGACGTCGCCGCGATCTTGTCGGTGAACAACGTGAACGGCCCCTCCGACCTCGACGGACTCGATCGGTTGGCCGGGGAACTGGGAGTGCCGCTCATCCACGACAGTGTGTACGCAATCGCGGCCGAGTGGAATGGGGCGCCGTTCGGTCGACACGGAGTCGCTGAGGTCTTCTCCCTTCATGCCACGAAGCTGGTCAATGGCTTCGAGGGCGGCTACGTCACCACGAACGACCGTGTGCTTGCCGAGGCCATGCGAAACATCAGGAACTTCGGCTACGACACTGCGTCGCCCCAGATCCTGCATCTCGGAATGAACGGCAAGCTCAACGAGATTCATGCGGCGATGGCCTTGACGAGCCTCGAAGAGATCGACCGGGCGCTCGCACACAATCGGGAGATCATCGCTGCCTATCGGGCGGTCATCGGCGACGATGCCGGGGTCCGCATTGTCGAGCCCGAGGCCGGAATGGTGCCGAACGACGAAATGGTCCTCCTCGAAGTCGACGATGATCATGAGCTTGGTCGGGACGGGTTCCTCCGTGTCCTGCAGGCAGACGGAGCGCACGCCCGACCCTATTTCGACCCGCCGCTGCATCGTTCGAAGAACTGCCCACCGGCCGCTGCCGGGGCCGAGCTCCCCGTATCGGACCGGCTGGCGACTCGATTCGCGCAACTGCCGACCGGCGCGTTCGTCAGCAGCGCCGATGCCACGTCGATTGCGCATCTGGTCCTGGAACTGGATCGCCGGGCGGGAGAAGCGTCGAGGGCGGTGGCTGCAGGATGAACGATCCTTCACCGTTGTACGTCGGTCAGTTGAACACCCCGGACCGGGACGCAGCGCGCCGCGAGTTCCGCACGATCTTCGAGCGCAGGTTTTACACGAACCATGGTCCGCTCGTCGCAGAATTCGAGCGGCGGTTGGCCGACCGCCTGGGAGTCGCACACGTCATCTGCATGACCAACGGGACCGTTGCGCTGATGGTGGGGGCGTCTGCCGCCGGATTGACGGGTGACGTGATCACCCCAGCGTTCACGTTCCCGGCCACGGTCCAGGCGCTGAGCTTTGCCGGGCTCAATCCCGTGCTGGCCGACGTGAGCCCGCAATGGCACTCGATGACTCCAGACACGGCTCGCGCCGCGATGGCCAGCACGTCTTCCCGGGTCGCCGCGATCGCGCCGGTCCGGATGTGGGGTCGGTTCACCGGCGAGGAGGAGAAGGGCTTCGCCGCGTTGGCCAACGAACTCGATGCGGCCCTGATGTTCGACGCGGCGCACGCGTTGGGCGCAGGCGAAGGCGATCGGCTGGCGGGTGGTGGCGGACTGTTCGAGGTGTTCTCCTTTCATGCAACGAAGGTGCTGAACTGCGCCGAGGGCGGCTGCCTGACGACGAACGACGACGCATTCGCCGCCGCCGTTCGCACCGCCGCCAACTTCCACGATCGGCCCGACGACGTCGACGTCCCGCTGCGGATCAACGCCAAGATGTCGGAGGCACAGGCGGCGATGGGGCTGCTCGGGCTCGATGCGCTGGAGTCCGTCCTCGAAGCGAATGCACGACGGTATGCGCACTACCGAGACCGACTCGACGGGATGCCCGGTATCCGCTTCGTCGACCACGCTGACACACTCGTCTCCAACCACCAGTACGTCGTGATGGAGGTCGAGGAGCGTTTCCCCATCTCGCAGGCCGAGTTGATGCAGCACTTGCACAACGACGGGATCATCGCCCGCCGGTACTTCTACCCCGGGATGCACGAGGCGCCGCCCTACAACGAACAGGACTGGAACGTGCCGGTGACCGACGGGCTGTGCAACCGCGTGTTGCAGCTTCCGTCGGGCGAGATGATCGCCAACGACGACATCGATCGGGTGTGCCGGAGCATCGAAGCGGTTGCGACCCGTCGGAAGGCATGACCGATGCGTCTCGGAATCATGCAGCCCTACTTCTTTCCCTACGCCGGGTATTTCGATCTCATCATCAAGTCCGACCGTTGGGTCGTCTTCGACGTGGTCAAGTTCACCCGGAAGACGTGGATGAGTCGCAACGTGATTCTGGAACCCAACAAGGGGCACCAATACGTGTCGGTGGCCGTGGTCCGGTCGACGGCGGATTCGCTGACCGAGACCCAGGTCGCAGAGTTCGAATTCGCAGCGACCAAGATCCTTCGCCAGCTGAAGGTCTACGACGGCCGAGCCCCGCACTACGGCGTGGTGCGAGATCTCGTCGAACGTGCCTTCTCCCGATTCCGAGAGCAGGGGAGCCTGCTTCTCCGTGATCTCAACGTGGTCTGCCTGGACGAGACGTGCCGACACCTTGGGATCCCGTTCGCCCCAGAGATCTGTTCATCGCTCGACCTCGACTTCTCCGCAGTCGACCACGCCGGTGCCTGGGCGCTGGAGATCGCCGATCAGCTCGGTGCCGAGTCGTACCTGAACCCGCCCGGGGGTGTGGGTCTCTTCCGAGCCGAGGACTGGCGTTCGCGCGGGATCGAGCTCGAGTTCACTGGCATGCCACAGCTGACCTACGACACCGGGAACCTCGAGTTCCGTCCGAACGCATCGATCCTCGACTGCATGATGTGGCTCACCGCCGACGAGATTCGGGAGCATCTTGCCAGCCGCCCGGTCCATCGAGCGGAGAATCTCGGATGAGCGATGGCCCGGCACGGGCGATGCGAACGGCCCGCCGCTCGGTTCGTTTCTGGGACGGCCGATCGCCGAAGTACGACGTCTCCATCCTGATGACGGCCTACAACGCCGAAGGGACGCTCGAGTCGGCCGTCCAGTCGATCTATTCGCAAGAGGTCGAACCGGAGCTTCGGGCGCAGCTGATCATCGGGGTCGACCCCTGCCCGGACGCGACGCTCGCGATGGCCGAAGCCCTGGCCGGCGACGCCCCGTACTGGTTGACCGTCGAGGTTGTCCCGAACCCGCTTCCCAATCTCGAGATCGACGGGCGTCGAACCGCTCGGTCGAACTTCATGCACGCCTACGCCCGGATTCGCGGCGAAACAGTGGCGTTTCTCAACTGCGACGACCGATGGGAGACCCGAACGAAGCTCCAGGCGCAGCTGAACGAGGTTCGTGCCACCGGAAGAGCCTGCGCCACCTCCCTCGACACGGAGGCTCACGGTCTCCGGAAGTTGAACCTGGTACCCGAGGTGCAGAATCCATTCACCCATGGGACGACCGTGCTGATCTCCTCGTTCATGATGCCGTACTGGAGTTTCGGACGACGGGCATTCTGGTGGAAGGTCGGTTTTCTGGACCTGCCGATGATCTGTTACTGCTACGAGCGCTTCGGCATCACCCGCCTGACCGACGAGGTGACGTTCTATCGGTATGACGGCGGTGGAACATGGTCGCGGCACAGCCCAGAAGAGAAGTCGGTGTGGATCCGGCGGACGGGACGACGGATGGCGATCAGCGGCCCGTACCGCCTGCGGAACCGTCGGGCAATCGAGGAGTGGGCCTCACGGCAGTGACACGGGGGAAGATAGGCTGCGCCGCATGGGTGGAGGACTCTTCTCGTTTCGACTGTTCGGATTTCCCGTGTCCGTGCACGGATCGTTCCTGCTGCTCGTTGCGTTTCTCGGTTACAACGGCAACACCGACGTGCAGCGAGTGGCCGCCTTCGTCGTCATTGCATTCGTCGCCATTCTCGTCCACGAACTCGGCCACGCGTTCGTGGCGCGGGCGCAAGGTTCCACCTTCACCCCGATCATCTCGCTGGAAGGCTGGGGTGGGAACACCAGGTACCGCCCAGCTTCGGTGCCCTCTCGCATGCAATCGATCCTGGTCACCGCGGCGGGACCGGCCGCCGGATTCGCGCTGGGGGCCATCGTCCTCGCTGTGCAGAGCGCCGGCGTCGTCGAGAGCACCTCGTTCACGGACTATCTGTTCCGAATCGGGCTGTTCACGACCATCGGGTGGAGCATCTTCAACCTCTTCCCGATCGTGCCGCTCGACGGTGGTCACATCATGGCCGAACTCCTGCCCGGCGATCGGCGGCAACGGCAACGGCGGGCGGCGATGATCTCGGCGGTCGTGGGTACCATCGCAGCGATCGCACTCTGGCGCTGGACCGGGTCATTCTTCGCCCCGCTCGTCATCGGCTTCCTCGTCTACCAGAATCTGTCTGTTCTTCGCCCAACCCCGGTCCCGGCTGCAGTGGCACCTCCGCTCAGCCCTCGGGACGACTGACCCACATCAGGAGCACACCGTGCGCGCCTTCCTTCTTTCCCGCGACGACGAAAAGGTCGTCAGCCATGCGATCGTCGATCTGACCGACGACGACCTTCCCGAGGGAGAGGTGACCGTCGCCGTCGAGTACTCGACGATCAACTACAAGGACGGGCTGGCCATCACCAACACGTCGCCGATCGTGCGGACCTGGCCGATGGTGCCCGGCGTCGACTTCGCCGGCACCGTGCTCTCCTCGTCGAGCGAGGATGTGAGCGTCGGCGACCGGGTGGTGCTCAACGGCTGGGACGTGGGGGAGAAGTACTGGGGTGGCCTCGCCGAACGCGCCCGCGTGCAGGCCGAGTGGCTGACACCGCTCCCCGAGGAATTCTCGACCTATCAGGCGGCGGCCATCGGCACCGCCGGCTACACGGCCATGCTGTGCGTGATGGAGCTCGAGGAGCACGGGGTCACTCCCGACGACGGGCCCATCGTCGTCTCCGGCGCCGCCGGGGGCGTGGGAAGCGTGGCCGTCGCGGTCCTCGCGAAACTCGGCTACGAGGTCATTGCCTCGTCCGGACGGATCGACGAGGAGGGCGACTACCTGCGGTCGTTGGGTGCAACCGAACTGCTGGACCGCTCCGAGTTGGGGGCCGAAGGCGGCCGTCCGCTCGCCTCCACGCGTTGGGCCGGCGGAATCGACGTTGCCGGAAGCCACACGCTCGCCAACATGCTCGCCGCCACGAACCCGCACGGTGTGGTTGTGGCCTGTGGCCTCGCCCAGGGCATGGACCTGCCCGCATCGGTGGCACCGTTCATCCTGCGCGGCATCACGCTCGTCGGCGTCGACTCCGTCCACGAAACCGCAGAGCGACGGGCGGCTGCCTGGGCCCGACTGGGCAGCGACCTGGACGCAACCCTGCTCGACTCGATGATCACCGAGATCGGTCTCGACGGTGTCGAAGCTGCCGCCGCCGACATCGTCGCCGGCCGCATTCGCGGCCGGGTGGTCGTCGACGTCACCCGCTGAGTCAGCCGTCGACCACCGGCGGGGTGATGGTGATCAGCCCGATCGACGGTGGAACACCGAACCGGAGCTGTGGAGCCTGCCCTCGGAGCAGACCGACGCCGGTCGACACATAGATCGGGTGCCCCTCGTACGAGAACAGGCCCCCGGCGGCGATCTCGTCCGGGACCGAACTGAACGTGAGCAGCGGCCCGGTGAACGGAAGCGAGACCTGTCCGCCATGCGTGTGTCCGGCCACGACCAGGTCGACCGGTGAGGTCGGTTCCAGGTTGAGCACCGGGTCCGGCGCATGCGTGAGCAGGATGACCAGGTCGTCCTCCGTGAGTGTGTCCCGCATCTCGCGATGGATGTCGGCCCCGATCGCCCCTCGCTCGGCTCCGTCACGTGCGATGAGCCCGACGACGTCGACGATCTGATCGCCGACGGGAAGACGCACCAGTTCATCCTGCAAGTGGACGGCGCCGGCCGCCTCGGCGATGGCCTCCACGCCTTCCGGAGTGTCGTGGTCGCCACCCACGAGCACCACGGCGTCGACGGCGTCGGTGAGCTGACGGAGCCAACCGATGAACTCCGGCGCCCGCTCGTCGAAGTCCAACGGGTCGTCGAACTCGAAGAGGTCGCCCGGCAGGACGATCATGTCGGGATCGGCCTCGATGAGCCGGGCGGCCACCTCGCGTTCGTAGTCGCCGATCGACCCGGTCTGAAGGTCGGCGACCACCCCGAGGAGAAGCGTCTCCTCGGCACCCTGCGCACCGAGCCCGACCCGGTCCTCCTGGAGCCGGAACGGCTCCACATGGGTTGCCCACAGGCCGCCGAGGATCGCTGCGACCGATCCGAAGAGCAACAGCCACGCCATGATCGGCGTTCGAAATTCGGCGTCGAGCAGATGCGGGATCACGATGATCGCCGTCGCAATCGGGAAGGCCACCACGATCAGGAGATAGACGAGGTGAATGATGCCGAACAGATTCAGGTCGACCGTGAGGACGAGGACCACGATGCTCAGCGTCGTCACGAGCGCTGCCGCGATCAGCCCCGTGGCCAGGTCGGCAAGCCCCGTGCCCCAGCTGCGAAACCTCGCCGCGAACCCGGCGAACAAACCTGCGGTGATCGCACACAGGAGAAGGATGGTGCTCAGGTCCACAGTCCAGATGCTCGCAGATCCGGAGGGATCGAGGTAGTCAGTTCTCGACGAGTTCTTCGATCCAGCTGAGCGTCGACGCGGTGGACGCATCGACACTGCGTTCGCGGAGCTCGCGAACCACGGAGGACGCAATGTCCCGAGCCGTCAGACTGAAGTAGGTGGCCCACGCAAGGACACCCATGAACTTGGCGCCGTCCTCGGCGACCAGCGACCACGACGCAGAGGCAAAGAGCTGATCGATCACGATCGAGCCGCCCATCGCCACGCCGGCGGCGCCGAGCAGCCCCCAACGTGTGCGGATGATCTCCCGACGGTTGCTGATCGCCCAGGCGAGGCCGAGTACGGCGTAGACGGCGAGGACCATCGTCTTCGAGACACCGAACAGCTTCGGGAACACCGAGGAGTGCAGAAGGAGGAGATCGTCGAGCGCGAGCAGGGTGCCGAGTGCGGCCGCCTGCTTGAGGAAGTGGCCGGCACGCGGCCGTCCGCCGAGGTGGGCGATGTGCGCGGCTCCGGCTGCGGCGACCGCCGCCAGCGTCCAGCCGAGGACTCCGAGGTTGGAGATGAGACCCGTGTACCAGGGGAGTCCGGCAAGATGGGCCGGGTCGAGGAGTACGTCCTTGTCGTCGAAGTCCGTCGTGCCGAGCGTCGTGACGAGGACTACGAGGCCGGCTGCCCAGACGACGGCGAGCGGCCGGAGCGCGTTGAGCTCTGCGCGGCGTTCGGAGCGGGTCGAGGTGGGCACGCCGAAACTACGGTCCGATGTCGCCTCTACCTGAGTGAATCGGTCCGTTTGGCCCGGGTGATCTCAGTCGTCGTTTCGCTCGCGAAGAAACGCCTCGATTTCCTCGTCGAGATCGTCGGTTGCGAGGTCGACGACTGGCTGCGCGTCGGCGTCGGCTTCGAGCTGCTCGACGTAGCTCCGAACCTCTTCGTCGTCGGCGAGCGCCTGGTGTACCCGGCGCTCCCAGTCACGGATCTCATCGGCCATCGCCGTGTGCTCGGTGGGGACGCCGGTGAGCCGCTCGAGTTGGTACAGGAGGGCAGCGGTGGCCTTCGGCGAGGGCGCACCCGGAACGTAGTGCGGCACGCTCACTCGCAGCGACAACATCGGTGGGCCGCCCGCGAGCTGCTGGTGGAGCGAGCCGATGAGACCGGTGGGGCCCTCGTAGGTCGGTTGGGCGACGCCGAGGCGAGCGGCAAGTTCGGTGTCGACCGTTGAGGACTTCACCGGGAACGCCCGAGTATGCGGTGCCATCGCGAGCGTCGACCCGAGGGTCACCACCAGTTCGCAGCCGGTGCGATCGATGATCTCCGAAAGCGTCTCGCCGAACGACCGCCAACGGAGGTTTGGTTCGACGCCGCTCAGCAACACGAGGTCACGACAGCCCTCTGGTGTGCGGGCCCAGACGGCGTTGTTCGACGGCCAGATGATCTCCCGGGCGCCGTCCGCTCCGAAGCGGACTTCCGGTCGGGTTTCCTGGAAGTCGAAGAGTGTTTCAGGATCGATGGAGGCGGCCGGGTGGCCGGCATGGGTCATCGACAACCAGTTCACGGCCCCGGTGGCAGCCTCGCCCATGTCGAAGAGGCCCTTCAAGGCCATGACGAACACGGGCCGGTCGAGCTCGGGGAGGTCGTGGAGGACGTACGGGGTCGATGCCACACCCCAACGGTAGCTGGAGCGCACCTTCCTGACGCAGTGGTCCGATTTCGCATAGGGTCCTGTCGATGAAACGACGGGCTGCAGGGCGGCCCAGGTGGAGAGACGAATGCAGGATGGACAGCAGCCTCCCGGTTGGTACCCGGCTCAGGGTGACCCTCCCGGGACGGTCCGATGGTGGGACGGCACGAAGTGGGTCGGCGGCCCACAGACACAGGGGGCACAGCAGCAGGCTGGTTACGTCGCTCCCGGCGCCGGCACGCTCGCCAATGGCCGGGAGCTGGCCGATCCGTGGCTTCGCATCGCCGCGTGGGTCATCGACTTCGTCCTGCTGGTGATCGTGTCGATTCCGTTCGGTATCGCCTTTGCGGTGTCCGCAATCGACGGGGGCGGCCTCGAGCCCGATGGGTCGCTGAGTGGTGGCACCTTCGCGTTGGCGGCGCTCGGAGGATTCATCACGACGGCGTACATCGTGCTGATGAACGCCTACCTGTCCGGCACCGCCGGCAAACTCATGCTCGGGCTTCGAATCGTCAGCCGTGAAGGATCACAGCCGCTCGGTCTCGGCCTGGCCGTCCGCCGCACACTCAATCACATCGTGAGCTGGGTGTTCGGGCTGATTCCCGTCGTTGCGATCGGCGTGATCATCCCGGGCGTGTTCCTGCTCATCGGCGTCGTGTCGCTGGTCTTCCTGTTCTCCGACGCGGAGCATCGCACCGTGATGGACCGCTTCGCCGACACGTACGTCGTGAAGAAGATCTGAGCTCGGCTCTGTTGGTGGCGCACGGGGCCCGGCCGGGCTCCCTCCGCCGCAGGCTATTCGGACTCTGCCGCGGCTGACGCCGGCGCAGGTTCCTCGTCGGCGGAGGTCTCCGCCGGCTCCGGTTCAGCGGCTTCTTCCACGGGAGCGTCCTCAGCGACCTCTTCTGCCGTTTCGTCGGCGGCGGCCGGCTTCTTCGGTTCGTCGGCGTCGGGGTTCTCCGAGATTCGGTTGAACTCGGCAACGGCCGCCTTGTACGCCGCCTCGGCCTCGGTCTTCTCTTCGGCCGATCCCGACTCCTGCATCTTGCGGACTCGGGCCGCCGCCTCGTCCTTGGCCCGCTCCGCCTTGGCGACGCGCTTGGCCGCGCGATCGGCCGCTGCGGTCTCTTCGAGGCGCTCGTTGAACAACAGGAGCGCTGCTCGGGTTTCGTCATCGACAGGAATTTCGGTGCTCACCCCATCATCATCGGTCATTCGCAACGCTCAGGCCAATATGAATGCGTGACAGTTGCCGCAATCTCTTCGTTCCCTCGTCGCCACGCCGCCACCCGGCGATTCACACTCGGTGCGCCCCGGTCGTTCACCGTCGCTGCAGATGGCGAAATGGTGCTGTTTCTGCAGTCGTCCGGCGGGAGCGACCCGGTCAACTCGTTGTGGTGCGTCGAGCGCGGCGCTGCCAATCCCCGGATGTTGTTCGACGCCGCTCCTGCGGAGACCGGCGAGTTGACCGACGCCGAGCGGGCGCGCCGGGAGCGCGCCCGTGAACAGGCCTCCGGCGTGGTCTCGTACACGACAGATCAGGGAGGTGCTCGGGCCTTCTTCGTGCTCGGTGGTGCGCTCCACCGAGTGAACGTCGACGACGGCGGCGTCGATGTGCTCGCGACGGCTGATGTGGTCTTCGACCCGCAACCGGAGCCCGGCACCGATCGGGTGGCGTACGTGTCCGGCCGGGAGCTGCGGCTGACCGACGGTGAGCAGGACCGCGTGGTCGTCGGTGACGATGATCCGATGGTCTCCTGGGGCTCGGCCGAGTTCGTCGCCGCGGAGGAGATGGGACGAAGCCGGGGGTTCTGGTGGGATCCCGCCGGTGGCCGTTTCGTCGCGGCTCGGGTGGACGTGGGCGGAATCGACGAGTGGTGGATTGCGTCGCCCGATGATCCGGCTGCGGCGCCGCGGTCGATTCGCTACCCGGGAGCCGGTACGCCGAATGCTGCGGTCGAACTCTGGTTGGTCGACGCCGAGGCGGGGCCGGTTCAGCAGATCGACTGGGCCGGCGACGAGTTCGAGTACCTCGCCGACGTGCAATGGACATCCGCCGGGCTGGTCTGCATCGTGCAGCCGCGTGATCAGCGGTCCACAGCGATCCTGTCGGTCGACCCGGAGACCGGCGCAGTCACCGAGCTGCTGCGAGACAGCGACGAGCATTGGGTCGAATTGATCCCCGGTACGCCCACGTGGCGCGATGGCGAGCTCGTCACGGTGACCGATGCCGGGGCGGCACGGCGATTGGCCGTCGGGGGCGTGCCGCTGACCGGCGATGGCCTGCAGGTTCGTGCCGTGATCGGGGTCGACGGGGATGACGTTCTCGTCACTGCGGCGACGGAACCGAAGAACTCGGTGGTCGTTCGTGTCGGCGTCGATGGGTCGACGTCGGACCTCACACCGACGGACGGCTACAGCACGGCGAGTTGGGCCGGCGGAACCTTCGTGGTCGCCTCCGCATCCGCTGAAGGCGCCACCACGTACGAGGTTCGATGGAACGACGGCACCCTCACGCCGATCGGTTCGCGCGCAGATGAGCCCGGGTTTCCCTGCACCCCGACGTTCGCCGTGGTCGGCGGCCGTTCGATCGAACTCGCCCTGCTCCTGCCGGATGGTCACGACGGTTCGCCACTGCCGATTCTCATGGACCCCTACGGCGGGCCGCATGCGCAGCGCGTGCTCCGGGTGCGCAATGGGTATGCGACGTCGCAGTGGTTCGCTGAGCAGGGCTTTGCCGTTGTCGTCGCCGACGGCCGGGGGACGCCGGGCCGCGGTCCGGCCTTCGAGCGCGAGGTGTGGGGCGATCTCGCCCAGCCCGTCCTCGATGACCAGATCGACGCACTGCAGGCGCTCGGAGCGCAACGTCCCGAGCTGGACCTGGAACGGGTCGGCATTCGCGGCTGGTCGTTCGGCGGCTACCTGGCAGCGCTCGCCGTTCTCCGGCGTCCGGATGTCTTCCATGCGGCGGTGGCCGGTGCGCCGGTGACCGAATGGCGTCTCTACGACACGCACTACACCGAGCGCTACCTGGGGCATCCGGGTGAGCATCCGGAGCACTACGACCGGAGCAGTCTGCTCCCGGATGCGTCCGGGCTGGATCGGCCGTTGATGCTGATTCACGGATTGGCCGACGACAACGTCGTTGCCGCGCACACGCTGGTGCTGTCTCGGGCATTGTTGGAAGCGGGTCGCCCGCACACGGTCCTGCCGCTTTCCGGCGTCACCCACATGACTCCGCAGGAGCAGGTGGCAGAGAACCTCCTGCATCTGCAGCGGGACTTCCTCCTCGACGCGCTCAGCTGACGATCGGGGCCTTTGGGCGCGTCATCGCGGTCGGCGAACGAGGCTGTTGCGAAGCAGCACGATCACACCGATCGAGATGAGGACGAGCAGGAGCCCGATCACCCGGGCGACGTCGGGGTCCTGTTCGAGGGCGCTGAACGTGGCCAGTGGTAGCGTTCGAGTCGCTCCTTCGACGTTGCCCGCGAACGTGATCGTTGCGCCGAACTCTCCCAGCGCTCTCGCTGCGGCGAGGGCGAGTCCGGCCGCCACCGCGCCTCGGGCGTTGCGGAGGCCGACCCGGTCGAGGAGTCGGTCGAGCGGTGTGCCCAGCGTGCGAGCGGCATCGAGCATCGTGGCGGAGAGGTCGCGGAACCCGCTCTCTGCGGCCAGGACGTAGAAGGGGAGTGCGACGAACACGGCGGCGAGGATCGTCGCCCCGATCGTGAACGGAAGGACGATCCCAACCGACTCGAGGATCGGTCCCAGGAGGCCTCGGCGACCGAACGCCGAAAGCAACAGCAGGCCGGAGACGACGGGAGGCAGGACCACGGGGACCAGGACGAGAATTCGCAACGCGGTCGCGAGTGGGCCGGTGGTGCGGGCAAGCACCCAGGCGAGTGGTGTGCCGACGAGGAAGACGATCGCCGTGGCAGCGGGCACGACGATCGCCGTGACCCGCAGTGCGTTGATGACGGCGTCGCTGGCGAGGATCGAACCGAGCTCCGACCACGGCGTCTCGGAAAGCAGCGCAGCGAACGGAAGCAGGAGGAGAGCGAACGCAAGTGTGGCGAGGGCTCGGCCCGCTCCGGTCAGGTTGCTCATGGCGTTCCGAAGCCCAGCGTCGTTGCGATCTCGAGGACGGTGGTGCCGTCGAGGATGGTGGTCATGATGGCCTGCGTGGCGTCGGAGTCCGTGACGCGAACGGCGGTGACCGTGTTGCGATAGGTGGTGTCGAGATCGAGTATGCGGAGCTCACCGCCGACGGCGTCGGTGAGATAGACGAAGCCCACGTCGGCTTCGCCGGAGAGCACACGTTGCCGGACGAGTCGCACGTTGGGCTCGAGGCTGTCCGGCTCGACGATGAGCGACGCTGCGGCAAGGTCGGCCAGTAGTTGCTCGGCGAGGCGTCCGCAGGGGACGTTCGGGTCGCATGCGACGATGCGGAGCGCTTCGTCCGAGAGGTCGTTGCGGGAGAGGGAGCGATCTGGCGGGGTGACGATGACGAGTTCGTTGGTGGCGAGCGGGGCGGTTTCGAGCGCAAGTGGATCGTCGGCAGCGAGCGCGAGGTGGTCGGCGGCGAGGAGCAGGTCGACGGGTGCGCCGCTGCGAATCTGCGAGACGAGCCCGCTGGTGCCGCCGAGGTTGAGCTGGATGTCGATGTTCGGGTGTTGACGTTCGAGTTCGATCTCGAGGGCTTCGGCGACTTCGGTGAGCGATGACGCGGCCGAGATCGTGACCTCGTCCCGTCCGTCTCCGCACGCACCCAGCACAAGCGCCGCAAGGACCAACAATGGTGCCTGGCACCATTTGGCCCAAAAGGTGCCAGGCCTCGTTGCGGCGGCGGAGCTGCGCGACCCCTGCTGCATGGTCAGGTTTCGATGATGACGTTGGTGGCCTTGACGGTGGCGACCGCCCGAACGCCGGGAGCGAGGCCGAGGTCGTTCACGGCTTCGGCGCTGATGAGGGCGACGATTCGGTTGAGGCCGCTCTGGAGTTCGACCTGTGCCATGACCTTGTCAGCGACGACCTTGGTGACGAGCCCTTCGAAACGGTTCCTCGCCGAGAGCGGGCGCACGCTGTCGCCATCGTCGAACGCGGACTCGGCTCGTTCGACGGCGACGCGGGCGAGGTCGGCGCCGTCGACCAGTCGGTGGTTGCCTTCGGTGCGGGTCGTCGAGAGGCGGCCTTCGTCGGCCCACCGTCGGATCGTGTCGGTGCTCACGCCCAGCAGCCGCGCCGCTTCACCCATCCGATAGTCGCTCATGCCAGATATTCCCGCGAAAACCCTCGCTCCAGCAAGTTTTTCTTTCGGGCTCTGACCCCTAGAGCGCTCCAAGGGTCAGAGCCCTGATGCTCCGTGGGGGGCTGACCCGTTGCGGTGATGGGTCGTGGGGTGCGAGGAGTGGTGGTCGCTCTTGGGTCAGGCGAGGAGGGTGGTGGCGTCGACGGGGCCGGTGATGCGGCCGACCGAACGCATGCGACCGATGACGTCGGTCAGCATCGCGGGATCGATCGGATCGCCGGGTGCGCCCCAGCGGACATGGCCGAGCCATTCCTCTGCGTCGGCCACCTTCAGCCCGTAGCGATCGGCGACCAAAAGGGCTGCCGACGAGTCTGCGTGCAACGCAGCGGCCCGATGGGCGGCCGTCTCGGCGACCACGTCGACCAGCGCCGCCTCGGCGTCGAGGATCGAATCGGTGGCGACGACCGAGAAGCTCGGCCACGGCGTACCGATCACCTCGATCCGTCGGAACGTTCCGTCGTCCACGTGGGGCTGTGTCATCGACTTGTTCCACAGGAAGATGTCGGCATCACCATCGGGCAGCGCAGCCAAGGCTCCGTCGAGTCCACCGACGGGGACCCATTGATCGTCCGTCACGACCCAACCGAGATCATCGGCCATCACCCGACTCATCAGCTCGGAGCCGGAACCGAACCGGGAGATGGCGAATCGTTGTCCCTCGACGTCGGCGAGCGCTTGTGCGGTGGACGACGCCGCCACATGGACGCCCCAGAGCAGCGGCGACTCGACCCACACCCGGACCAGGCGGCTCGGGTTGCCGGCGGCGATCGACGTGATTGCGCCCTCGGTGAGTGGGGTGGCGAGATCGAACGCTCCGTCGGCGAGGCCGCTCATGATGGCGCCGGTACCGCCGGGCACGTCGATCCACTCGAGCTCGATTCCGAGCTGGGTGAAGGCGCCCTCCTCGATGGCGAGCCGCCACGGCAGGTTGAAATGCTCGGGCACACCCCCGATGCGCAGGTGCATCAGAGTGCGTCCAGTGCCGCCTGCGCTGCGGCGAGGTCGGCCTTGGCGACCTCGAGCATGTCCCGCGTCTCCTGCACGAGCTCGGGCTTCGCGTTGTTCACGTAGCCCTCGTTCGAGAGCCTTCCTTCGAATCCGGCGACCTGCTTCGACTTCTGCTCGATGGTCTTCGTGATGCGCGCCCGCTCGGCGTCGAGGTCCACCGCGTCGACCAGGCCGGAGAGATAGACTTGGGAACCTTCGAAGGCGAGTGGGGAGGCCACGGCGGGCCGCTCCTCGCCGAGCTCGACGGTTGCTTCGAGGCCGGCCAGGGTCTCGACGAGACCGCCGGCAGTCGCGATGAGCTCGAGGACCGGCGTTGGGCCGTGCAGGGTGATCCGCTTCTTCGGCGGGACCTGCTGGCTGGACCGGAGCGTACGGATCTGGGTGACCAGCGCGAGCGCACGCTCGTAGTCGGCGACGAGCGCCGGGTCGGCGAGCGAGTCGGCCACGGCTGGCCACTGCGCTGTCGCCAGCAGGTCGGCGGCCGGGAGGTCGAGGCCGGCAATCGCTCCGATCTGGGCTTGTTGGACGTGCGGGTGCAGGGACTCGGTGATGAACGGGCAGACCGGATGCATGAGCCGAAGCGATGCGTCGAGGACTGCACCGAGGACGGCTTGCTGCGCCGGGCTGTCGTCGATGCTTGGCTTGACCGCCTCGAGGTAGCGGTCGCAGACGTCGTGCCAGATGAAGTCGTACAGCGTGTCGGCGTAGACGTTGAACTGGTAGCCCTCCACGGCGGCTTCGAGTTTGCGGGTCGTCTCCTGCAGCTTGGCGAGGATGACGCGGTCGGCGAAGTGCGTGGAGGCCGGGTCGATGGGTGCGTCGAGCGTTGCGGTGGCGTCGATGCGCCCGAGCGCGAATCGAACGGCGTTCCAGAGCTTGTTGGAGAAGTTGCGGCCGACGTCGAACTTCGACGATGTGTTGCGAGCGAGCGGCATGTCGTCCGTCGCCTGGGCGACGCCGGCGGCGACACCGTAGGCGCTGACCATCTTGCCGTCGCCGGACGGGCTGGTCTGTTCGGGCGCAGCGACGGTGTGTCCGGCGGAGGTGGTGATGAACTTCGGCGTGAAGGCTTCACCGGTGTGCGGGCAGACCATGTCGACCGGCATGCGAACGTCCTGCGTGTCGGTCGTCATCTGCACGAGGACGAACCGCATGGCGTCGGCGCCGTGGCTGTAGATGATGTCGCGCGGGTCGACGCCGTTGCCGAGGCTCTTCGACATCTTCTGGCCGTGGCCGTCCTGGACCATCGCATGGATGAAGACGTTGGTGAAGGGGAGTTGGCCGTCGAGGAAGTACCGGTTGAACATCACCATGCGGCTGACCCACAGGGTGATGATCTCCCGGGCCGTCGACAGCAGCGACGTCGGGTTGAACGTGTCGAGCAGGGCCTGGCCCTCGGGGATGTCGTTCGGGAAGTCCTCGGCGAACGGCCAGCCCATGGTGGACATGGGCCACAGTGCCGACGAGAACCACGTGTCGAGGACGTCGGGGTCGCGTTCGTAACCTTCGGCTTCGTAGAGGGCGGCGAGTTCCTCGTCGGTCGTCCCGTCGGCGCCCGGGAGGCGCTGCAACGTGCCGTTCGGCGGGATGCAGGCTTCGCGGATGAACTCGTCCTCGGTGATGCAGCGGATGGATTCGACGGCGCCCTTGGCGGTGAGCGCGGACTCGATCGACCGGGTTTGGCCCGGCTCCCAGCTGCTCTCGCCGGTCGTGGCGATTGCGTCTTCGCGATCGGTGGCGCGACTCCAGACCGGGATCTGATGGCCCCACCACAGCTGGCGGCTGATGCACCAGTCTCGGATGCCCTCGTGCCATTGCTGGAAGGTCTTGGCGTAGCGGGGTGGGGCGAAGACGAGGCCGCCGTCGCCGGGGGCGTCGCCGGCGGTGAGGTCGGGGTCGAGGTCGGTGACCTGCGACGGGTCCTGCGCTCGCAGAGCCGACCCGCGCAGCCGGTCGTCCGACGCGGCGACGTACCACTGGTCGGACAGCCATGGCTCGATCGGCACGTGGCTGCGGTAGCTGTGGCCGACCGAGTGGGGATGGTCCTTGACGTCTTCGAGAAGGCCGTTGTCTCGGAACCAGTCGACGACAGCCGTGCGTGCGTCTTCGCGGCTGAGGCCGAGGAACGGCTGGGCGTCTGCGCCGGCGTCGTCCCACCCGTACTGATCGGAGATGGCTGCGTCGGCCGCCATGACGTTGATGACGGGCAGGTCGTGGCGAAGCCCAATCTCCCAGTCGTTCGGGTCGTGGGCCGGCGTGACCTTGAGGAAGCCGGTGGCCATGCGGGCCTTGGCGTCGCCCTCGGGGTCGGGCATGACGACGTAGTCGTCCTCGACGATGGGGATGACGCGGCCGACGATCGGCAACGTGATGGTCTTGCCGCGCAGCGCCTCGGCCCGCGGGTCGTTGGGGTTCACGGCGACGGCGGTGTCACCGAACATCGTCTCCGGACGGGTGGTGGCGACGGTGATGTGGCCGGAGCCGTCGGTCAGCGGGTACTGGAGGTACCACATGTTGCCGTCGACGTCTTCCATCTCGACCTCGTCGTCGGCGAGGGCCGTGCGGGTGACGGGATCCCAGTTGACGAGGCGCTTGCCCCGGTAGATCAGTCCGTCTCGGAAGAGGATGTAGAACGCGTGGCGGACCGCGGTGGCGCACACGTCGTCCATGGTGAAGCGGGTGCGGTCGTAGTCGCAGCTGGCGCCCATGGCCTTGAGCTGGGAGAGGATGACGGCTTCGTACTCGTCCTTCCACTCCTGCGTCTTCTCGATGAAGGCTTCGCGGCCGATGTCGAGGCGGCTGATGCCGTCGTTCAGCAGGCGCTTCTCGACGACGGTCTGGGTGGCGATTCCGGCGTGGTCGGTGCCGGGCATCCACATCGTGCGGTCGCCGCGCATGCGGTGGTAGCGCACCAACACGTCCTGCAGCGTGTTGTTGAGGGCGTGACCCAGGTGGAGTGCCGCGGTGACGTTGGGCGGCGGGATGACGACGCTGTAGGCGTCACCGGGTCCGGGCTCGGCGTGGAAGGCGTTGGCTGCGTCCCAGCGTTCGGTGACCGCCTGCTCGGCGTCGACCGGGACGTAGGCCTTCGGGAGGTCGGGGAGTGCGTTCGACATTGCATCGAACGATACCGGCGCCGGGCTGGGCGGCGGTGGTTGCGAAGGGGGTGGAATCGGCGGGGCGACCAGGGGAATGTCGCCCCGCCCAGACTCCGAGTTGTGGACGGCGATGCCGTCGATCAGGCGGCGCGGCTCTCGGCGAGGGCGCGGACCATCTTGTCGAGCCGCGGGCACTGCTCGAGGAGCGTGTTGAACTCGCGGCGGTTCATGGCGATGACGGTGAGGGGCTCGGTGGCGACGAGGCTGGCGGAGCGGGGCTCGCCGTTGAGGAGGGCCATCTCGCCGAGGATGGTGCCGACGCCGACGGTGGCGATGACGTCGTCACCACGGCTCACGGCGGCGGTGCCATCGAGAACGATGACGGCTTCCTGGCCGATGCGACCTTCGGTCGCGAGCACGGCGCCTTCGTCGAGTTCGATGACGGTTCCGAGGCGGCTGAGGACGCCCAGCTCGTATTCGGAGAAGGTGCCGAGCAGCGCTTCGGCGATGCGGGGCTGGATGAAGGCGGGCTTGTTGCGGTGCAGGAGCGAGAACATTGTGGGTCGCTTTCGTGAGGGGTGGGGGGAAGTCCTCTCTTTGAGACTACGGACGGTGCACGCCCCGACCGTAGCGATTGTGACGGGCGCCTCCGGTGGCGTTTGGCACGGTCGAAGGCCACAGCGCGAGCGGGAATATTCCTCGTTCGATGCATCGTCTACGCTGCCGCGATGAACGGTTACGTGGGTCGATCGATGCGCCGTCCGGAGGATGAACGCTTTTTGCGCGGCGCCTCCCGCTACCTGGCGGATCTGCCGGCGGCGGAGTTCCCGGATCTGCTCGACGTGGTGTTCGTCCGGTCGCCGTTCGGTCATGCGCGGATTCTGGGTATCGACACCGAATTGGCGTCCGAGGCGCCGGGCGTTCGGGCCGTGTTGACTCCGGCGGATCACGACGTGTTTCCGGCGGGTTCGGTCTTCCCCGACTGGTTTCCGCCGGTCTTCGCCCAGCCGATCCTTGGTGAAGGCAAGGTGCGATTCGCCGGCGAGCCGGTCGCTGCCGTGGTCGCCGATTCGTTGGCGGCGGCGGTGGACGCGGTCGAGCTGGTGGAGGTGGACTGGGATCCGTTGCCGGCGGTGATCGACGTGGAGGAAGCCCGATCCGATTCGACCCTGCTGTTCGATGTGGGCGAGGGCGCACGGGTCCGCGGCGGTGCACCTGGTGCGGGTGGTGGCACGAACGTGGTGCTCGTGCACGATGGTGAACACGAGCCGGCGATGTTCGACGCGGACGTGGTGGTCGACACGACGGTCTGGAACCCCCGTCAGCTTCCGGCGCCGATCGAGCCGTACGGGCAGATCACCTGGTGGGATGGACTCGAACTTCACGTGCAGGCGTCGACGCAGCGGCCGCACGGTTTCCGGGACGATCTCGCCGAGCTGTACCAGATGGATCCGGATCTCATCCAGGTCCACACCCCGGCCGTGGGTGGCGGTTTCGGTGGCAAGGTCAGTCGGAGTGCGTCTGAACGGGCGCTGCCGATGATCGCCCGCGCTGTGGGTGCGCCGGTTCGGTGGGTGCAGACGCGGTCCGAGTACTTCCAAGGGGCGACGCAGGGTCGTGGAGAACAGATCACACTGCGGCTTGCCGGCTCCGCCGATGGTCGGATCACGGCGCTGCGGGGCGAGGTCCTGAAGGACTCTGGTGCCTACCCCGGCGTCGGGGCGAACCTTCCGAGTCGCTTCAACTCGCATGGCGCATCCGGGCCGTACGACATCGCCCATGTCGAGTTCTCGTCCGTTTCTGTGGTCACCAACGCTCCGCAGGTGTCGGCGTTTCGAGGGGCCGGGCGCGGCCCGTACCTCGCTGCGCTGGAGCGAGCGGTGGACCGTTTCGCGGCATCGGTGGGGATGGACCCGGCTGAGGTCCGGCGTCGGAATCTCGTGCGCCCGGAGCAGATGCCGTTCACGGCGGCGACCGGCGTGGTCTACGACGAGGCCGACTATCCCGGCGATCTCGATCGAGCACTCGACCTGGCCGACTACCGAGCACTGCGAGCCGAGCAGGCGGAGCGACGGGCGGAAGGTACAGCCGTGCAGCTCGGCATCGGCATCTCGAGCTACCACCACATGACGGTGGGCGGCGGCAGCGAAGAGGCCCGGGTGGAGATCGAGCCGGACGGCTCCGCAACCGTGTACACGGGAACGACGAGTCAGGGCCACGGGCACGACGCCACCTGGGCGCAGATCGCGGCGGATGTGCTCGGCATCCCGATCGAACGGATCCGGGTGAGTGAAGGCTCGACCGACGACACACCGACGGGCGTCGGCGCCGTGGGATCCCGGAGCATGCAGACCGCGGGCGTGGCCATCCACACGGCCTCGACCGAGTTGGTGGACCGGGCTCGGGCAATCGCGGCGGCGCAGCTCGAGGCGGCGGTGGAGGACATCGCCTGTTCGATCGAGCAGGGAGTCGCCCGCTTCCACGTGGCCGGCGTGCCGGCCGTTGCGGTGGGCTGGGAAGCGATTGCGGCCGAGGTGGCGGCGGATCCGGCCCGCACGGAGGAGCTGATCTGTGGTGAGGTGCACGACGTCGGCGACAACAACAGCTTCCCATCCGGTGCGCACGTGGCTGTTGTCGAAGTCGATGTGCGCACGGGCGGCGTGACCCTTCGGGACTACTACGGCGTCGACGACTGCGGGGTGCGGGTCAATCCGATGATCGTCGAGGGCCAGTTGCACGGCGGCATCGCATCTGGCGTGGCTCAGGTGCTGGGGGAGGAGATGCGCTACGACGAGGACGCCAACCCGCTGACCACGAACTTCGTCACCTACGCAGCCGCGTCCGTCGATCAGTTCCCCCAGTTCACGCTTGCCCCGTCGGCGACTCCGACGTCATTCAACGTGCTCGGCGTCAAGGGTGTCGGAGAATCCGGCATCATCGGAGCCATGGGCGCAACGCACAACGCCGTGGTGGACGCGTTGGCGCACCTCGGGATCGATGACCTTCCCATTCCCTGTACGCCGGATGTGGTCTGGCGTGCGATCGTCGAGGCGAGCCGGCCAACCTGAGCTACAGCTGGTCCGGGTCGACGAGCCCGTGCTGATACGCGTACACGATTGCGCCGGCCCGATCCCGCACGTCGAGCTTCGTGAAGATCGAACCCACATGGCTCTTCACGGTCGCCAGTCCGACGATGAGCTCTTCGGCGATCTCGCCGTTCGTCAGCCCGCGGGCCATTGCCTGGAGCACCTCGTTCTCCCGGTCGGAAAGCTGGTGCGCGAACTCTGCCCGCCGTGCGATCGGCAGGACATGGGAGCGGTGGTGGGCGAGGACGCGTGGGGTGACGATCGGGTCCAACCACGACCCGCCGGACGCCACGGTGCGGGTCGCCCGGATCAGGTCCTGGGCCGGGGCTTCCTTGAGGATGAAGCCGGCAGCGCCCGCGTCGATGGCGCCCCAGAGGATCTCGTCGTCGTCGAACGTGGTGAGCACGAGCACCGGCGGGCCGTCCTGGTTGCGGATTCGGGTCGTGGCTTCGATGCCGTCCATGCCGCGCATGCGAATGTCCATGATCACGATGTCGAGTTCGCCGGCCTCGAGCAGGTCGAGGGCTTCCTGCCCGTCGCCGGCCTCGGCGGCCACGGTGAGGTCGTCCTCGCTCGAGAGGATGCGCCGAAGGCCGTCGCGGATGAGTTCCTGATCGTCGACGAGAAGGATGCGATGCACGGAGCCTTCTTAGCGCACCGAGTTGGAGGCGGTCACCGGGAGGCTGGCCTCGACCCGCCAACCGTCGCCGTCCGGACCGGCGATGAGCGACCCGCCGACGGACCGGGCCCGCTCCCGCATCGAGGTCAGCCCCATCCCGGCGCCCGAGGTCATATCGCTCGAGACGCCTCCGGTGCTGAGTACGGCGATTTCGCATTGGCCGTCATCGACGACGACGGTGACCGAGGCGCTGCCGCCAACGGCGTGGCGGGACACGTTGGTCAACGCTTCCTGGGTGATTCGGTAGCCGGCAAGGCCGACGGCGGGATCGACGAGCTCGATGCGACCGCGCAGGTCGACGTCCACATCGACGCCGGCCAGGATGAAGTCGTCGACGAGGTTGGGGATGTCGAACAGGTCGGATGCGGGCAGGATCTCGATTGCGTCCTCGTTCTCGTCCCGCAGCAGCCCGACGGTGCGGCGGATCTCGGCGAGGCTTTGCCGACCGGCTTCTTCGGCCTGGATCAGCGCCTTCTCGGCTTCGTCGGGGTCTTTGTGGACGAGGTGGCGGGCGCCGGTCACGTGCAGCATGACGACGGTCAGCGAGTGGCCCACGAGATCGTGCACGTCACGTGCGATGCGGCGCCGCTCGTTGAGTGTGGCCTGGTCCGCGATCAACGATCGGGTGTGGTGGAGCTCGCCCACGGCTTCGCGGAGCCGCCACATCAGCTCGCCGGCACCCCACGCAAACAGAAAGCCGAACAACCAGTTCGGCCAGCCGAAGTTGGAGATCGCTTCGGTGACGCCAAGCGTCCCGACCAGGAACACGTAGAGGATGAGCGACACCCGGACGTAGGTGCGGTTGGGCTCGAGCCCGCTGAGCGCCGTCGCCGTGACGATGGCGATGAACATGGAGACCTCATCGTCACTTTCGATCAGTTCGAGGATCAGCGGAACCCAGAGGCCCATGACGTGGAGCGGTCGGCTCGGCCCGTTGGCGAGTGCCCACAGCCAGAACAACCCGATCGTCGGGCCGAGAAAGATCCAACTGACGACGTCGTCTTCGCGGGTGGCGAAGGCGCCGATCGCCGCCAGCGTGGCGAGTGTGGCGCCCGCAATTCGCAGCGCTCGTTCTTCGAGTACCGAGAGTTTTCCCGGGAGATCCATCATGGTTTTCACGGTAGATGACCCGGTCGCAGCGGTCATCCGCCCGGAGGTTGATCCGTCCGATCCTCCTGGGGGCGAACCCGCACATCGTTGCCGCCTGCGGGACGCTACCGTCGGCGCATGGACGAGCAGCAGGGAATTTCGGTCACCGGAGTCGGGCGGGTGACGGTCGAACCGGACATTGCGACGTTGTCGATCGGCGTGTCGATGGCCGGTTCCGATCTCGAGACGATCCGCTCGGGGGCGGGCGCGAAACTTGCCGGAGCTCGGGATCATCTGCTGGCGGCCGGGGTGGACCGGACCGACGTGCAGACCGACCGGCTGAACGTGCATACGTCGTTCGACTCGCAGGTGCGGCAGACGACCCACTATCTGAACACGGGTTTGCGGGCCACGATCCGCGACCTTGTCGCCGCGCCGGCGATCGTCAACGAGATCTTCCAGATCGTGGGCGACGGCCTGGAGATGCACGGGCTGACCTTCGGCACCGAGGATCCGGATGCGGGTGCCGACGAGGCGCGGGCGCTCGCCTTTGCCGATGCGCAGCGCAAGGCGCAGCACCTGGCGGAACTGGCCGGTGTGTCGCTTGGTTCCGTGCAGTCCATCGTCGAAGGGGGACCGGCACACGGTGGTCCGCCGAGGATGATGCGGGCCATGGCGTCCAGCGCGGAGATGGACATGCCGATCGAGGCGGGCGAGTTGGAGACGTCGGCGAGTGTTTCGGTTCGCTGGGCGATCGCCGACTGAGGCGCGGCAGGCTCAGATGCCGAGCTGGTTGGCGGCGAGGTCACGCATGATCTCTTCGCTTCCGCCACCGATCGCCTGCACCCGTACCTCGCGGTAGAGACGCTCGACGACACTGCCGCGCAGGTAGCTGGCTCCGCCGAGGATCTGCGCGGCCTCGCGGGCGCAGAACTCGAAGCAGGTCGTGGCAGCGACCTTGAGTTCGGCGATCTCGGCGACCGGGTTGTCGCCCTGGTTGATGCGCCAGGCGAGCAGCTCGCACCAGGCGTGATTGGCGCGGATGTTGCGGTCCATCTCCACGAGTTTGTGGCGGATCACCTGGCTAGTGGACATGGGCTTGCCGAACGTGTGGCGCTCCCGGGCCCATGCGAGTGCCTCGTCGAAGCACACCCGGCTGAATGCGATGGACTGCGCAGCCATGTCGATGCGTTCGGCGTTGAAGTTGTTGACGATCATCGAGAAGCCGGCGCCCTCTTCGCCGAGGAGGTTCTCGGCCGGGACGCGCACGTCGTCGAAGTAGATGGTCGCAGTGTCGGAACAGAGCCAGCCCATCTTGTCGAGCTTGGTGCGGGACACGCCGGGGAGGTCGGCGTCGATGACGAGCATGGACAGGCCGGCCGGTCCGTCGCCGCCGGTGCGTACGGCGGTGGTGAAGTGGTTGGCCCGCATGCCGGAGGTGATGAAGGTTTTCGATCCGTTCACGACGTAGTGGTCGCCGTCTCGCCGGGCGGTGGTGGTGACTCGGGCGACGTCGGACCCGCCGGACGGCTCGGTGATCGCCAGGGCACAGATGGCTGCACCTTCCATGCACGGGCCGATGACTCGGGCCTTGAGGGCGGCGTCGCCGAACTTCCCGATGGGGGACAGGCCGATGTAGTTGGTGAGGAGCGCAGCGATGAAGCCGCCGGAGCCGGCCTGGCAGAGCTCTTCGAACATGACCATCCGCAGGATGGCGTCTCGTTGTCCGTGTCCGCCGTATTCGGCTTCGAAGCCGTCGCCGAACACGCCGATCGCTCCGGCCTTGGCGTACATCTCCAGCGGGATCTCGCCGGCGTCCTCCCACTCGGGGATGTGTGGGGTGACGTCCTTCTCGGTGAAGTCCTTGATGACCTGGCGAAAGGCCTCGTGGTCGTCGGTGTAGAAGGGGCTGGAGGCGGTGGTCATGGCCTCTATCTGATCACGAATGGATTGGCCATGGGAACGGATGAGGTGTTGATCCACACGGCCTTGGTGCGCAGGTAGTCCTCGACGGCGTCGATGCCGGCTTCGCGTCCGTAGCCCGAGTTGCCGAACCCGCCGAATGGCGAGATGGGGGAGATCGCTCGGTAGGTGTTGACCCAGACGATGCCTGATCGGATGGCGGCCGACACGCGGTGGGCGCGGGCGAGGTTCTCGGTGAACACGCCGGAGCCGAGCCCGAACGCGGTGTCGTTGGCCATCTCGATGGCTTCCTCTTCGGTGTCGAAGATGATGAGCGACATCACCGGACCGAACAGCTCGACCCGGGTGGACGTGATCGTCTGATCCGGGCAGCCGAGGATGGTGGGGGCGTAGTAGTTGCCGTGCTCGAACCCTTCGGGGCGCTTGCCTCCGGTGTGCAGCGTGGCGCCCTGTTCGATGGATTCGGCGACGACTCGCTCGATGTTCTCGCGTTGGCCCACGGTGGCGAGCGGGCCGATCTGGGTGTCGTCGTCGAGCGGATCGCCGATGCGGATCGCTTCGGCTCGTTCGACGAGCTTGGCCAGGAACTCGTCGTGGATGCTGCGTTGCACGAAGACCCGGGTGCCGGCGACGCAGCTCTGCCCGGTGGCGCCGAAGTTGCCGGCGATCGCGCCGTTCACCGCGCCTTCGAGGTCGGCGTCTTCGAAGACGAGGATGGGGGACTTGCCGCCGAGCTCGAGGGACACGTGGGCGAAGTTCTCGGCCGTGTTGCGGACGACGTGGCGGGCGGCGTCGAGGCCACCGGTGAAGGCGACGCGGGCGACGAGCGGATGGCTGGTGAGTGCCCGGCCCGCTGGTTCGCCGAAGCCGGTGATGAGGTTGATGACGCCGGGCGGGAAGCCGACTTCGTGGACGACCTTGGCGAATTCGAGGAGTGGGCCCGGAGCATGTTCCGAGGCTTTGATCACCACGGCGCAGCCGGCGGCGAGAGCTGGGCCGACCTTGGTGGCGGTGAGGAACATCTCGGCGTTCCACGGCACGATCGCTCCGACGACGCCGATCGGTTCGGGTGTGGTGAACACGTGCATGTCGGGCTTATCGATCGGCAGGGTGCGGCCGTGGATCTTGTCGGCCATCCCGGCGAAGTAGCGGTAGTAATCGGCGACGTAGGCGGACTGCATGCGGGTTTCGGCCGCGAGCTTGCCGCTGTCCTTCGTTTCGATCTCGCCGAGGCGTGGCGCAGCTTCCGCAACGGCGTCGGCCAGCTTGTGGAGGTAGGCGCCGCGCTGGGTCGCTGTCAGCTTCGACCATTCGCCTTCGTACATGGCGTGGTGGGCGGCCCGCACGGCACGGTCGACGTCGGCTTCGGTTGCGGCGGCGCTGGTGGCCCAGGCGGTGTTGTCCGCAGGGTTGATGGATTCGAGCGTTCCGCCGTCGGAGGCATCGCAGAACTCGCCGTCGATGTAGAGCTGAAAGTGGGTCATGCTCGACCTTCCTGTTCTTCCTGGGTGATGCCCATGGCTTCCATGTCCGAGTACCGATTGCCGATCCGGTGGTGGGGGCGGCCGCCCTCGGCGCCGCCGATGGCGATGATCATCTCGTCGGGCCCTGGGGCATCGGCGATGGTCATGTCGAGCGTGAGGTAGTGGGAGCGGAACCCGGCGTCGTGCTTGTGCATCATCGGGATCTGGATTGCGGCACCCGCGCCGCCCCGGGTGTTCGTGAACGACAGGTAGGAGGTTCCGCCCACGGCGTTGCGGAAGATGTTGCCGAACCGCAGGGTGTGCGTGAGTCCGGATCCGTGTTCGATCTCGCCGTTCACACCGACGACGGCGGATTTGCCGTACGCCTCAATGTTGTCGCCGCCCCCGGCCATGGCGAGCAGGCGGGGGACGAGTAGCTCGCCGAGCTCGGGGGCGATGGCGAAGATGACCGGTTGGAGGTCATCAACGAAGCCCTGGCCGGCCCACGGGTTGCGCAGCACGGCAGCCACGCCGTGGAGGCGCAGCGGGGTCTCGGCCGCCTTGCCACCTTCGATGTGGGTCTCGTCGGTGGTGGTGACGATCTTGCGGACTTCGAGCATCGGTTCCCCCGTTGTCCCCCTCGTCGGCGTCGTTGCCGAGCGTCATCGGACAGGGCGACGGTAGGGGACCCGGAGAAGCAGCGTCAACGGGGGCGGTGCCTGGTGGTCCACGCTTGGGGCGCTTCTGACAGGCACGACGCTGTGTTACGGGTTGAGGGGTTCTGTTCAGGTTGCGTCTGCCTTTGCCGATCGGAAGGTTGTACGTTTGTGTTACTCACGGGTAACTTGATGTTCGTCAGGCGCCGGTTACCCGCCGGTAACCTTCGCTCAAATCGTGCATGCTTCCCCCGAACGAGGAGTATCTCCCCATGGCCGAGTTTTCTCTCAAACTCAACGACGATCAGATCCAGCTGCGTGACTGGGTCCACGGATTCGCCCGAGACGTCATGCGTCCCGCCGGCGAGGAATGGGACGAGAAGGAAGAGACCCCGTGGCCGATCATCGAAGAGGCCGCGAAGATCGGTCTCTACAGCTGGGAGATGATGGCCGAGGTCATGATGAACGACCCGACCGGTCTTTCGTCGATGCTCATGCTCGAGGAGCTCTATTGGGGTGACGCCGGAATCGCCATGTCCCTCATGGGAACCGGCCTCGCCGCTGCCGGCGTTGCTGCGGCGGGAACGCCCGAGCAGGTCATGGAGTGGGTGCCGCAGATGTACGGCACCGCCGACGACATCAAGCTCGGCGCCTTCTGCTCCTCAGAGCCCGATGCCGGCTCCGACGTGTCGGCGATCCGCACCAAGGCCACGTACGACGAGGCCAAGGACGAGTGGACGCTCAATGGAACCAAGACGTGGATCACGAACGGCGGCATCGCCGACGTGCACGTGGTCGTCGCCGTGGTCGACCCCGGACTCGGCACCAAGGGCCACGCCAGCTTCATCGTTCCCGTCGAAGCGAAGCTCGATGGCACGCTCCGCCAGGGTCAGAAGTTCAAGAAGCACGGCATCCGCGCCAGCCACACGGCCGAGGTCGTGCTGGAGGACGTGAAGGTCCCCGGTTCCTTCCTGCTCGGCGGCAAGGAGCGCATGGACGAGAAGCACGCTCGACTCCGCGAAGGTGGCGGCGGCGCCGTCAGCAACAGCGCGATGAAGACGTTCGAGAGCACCCGCCCCGCCGTCGGTGCGCAGGCCGTGGGCATCGCCCGGGCCGCCTACGAGTACGCACTCGAGTACGCCAAGGAGCGCGTGCAGTTCGGTCGACCGATCATCCAGAACCAGTCGATCGCCTTCATGCTCGCCGACATGCTCACCGAGATCGATGCGTCCCGCATGCTCGTCCATCGCGCTGCCTGGCTCGCCCGCAACGGCGAGTTCAAGAACGCCGAGGGTTCGATGGCCAAGCTCAAGGCCGGCCGCACCGCCACCTGGGTGACCGAACGAGCCATCCAGATCCTCGGCGGCTACGGCTACGTCCGCGAGTACCCGGTGGAGCGGTTCCACCGCGACGCCAAGATCCACGACATCTTCGAAGGCACCGAGCAGATCCAGCAGCTCGTGATCAGCCGGGCCATCTCCGGCATGCGCATCGAGTAGCCCTGCGACGAGGCTGATGTCGCTCTCGCACAACTGGATATGCGTCGGGTGTCGACGCGCAGTTCGTCGCTTTCCTCATACTGATGAGGACGTGCGCTGTTCAGAGTGCGGCCGTCATTGCGAGGACATCGGTGATGCCAGCAGAGTCCCGGCACGGCATGACAAGAAAGCGTGGACACACCTCGCTCAGTCACTCGACAAGACTCGCTCCGACCGGATCGACGAGCTGGAGCGCCGAATTGCTGCATGGGAGGCCGTGCCCGAGTCGGCCGAGAGGACCCTACAGCTACGGTCGGCGAGGCGAAGTCTGCGGTCGCTGTTGTCGGCTGGACAGTGATTCTCGATCGGCAGCGCTGGGTCAGTCGCACCGTTGCGAGCGATCGAGATCGGCCGGGTCGACGCTCGTGCCGATGCGGGCGCAGTTCGCTCGAAGATCTGCCTCAGCGAGCAGACCCATGCGGAAGAACCGCGTCAGCAGTTGATAGGTCGCGTCCACCAGAGCTCGCCTTGCCTCGGTCTTCTCTGTCGTCCTCCGATGCACACACTCGGAGCTCGGCGTCGCCAACGGACTCGTACGAGATTCCCATGATCCAAGTACTACACCGATAGAGACCACCAGTTTTGCCATTCACGCGGCCGCGGCCAAGTCGTCCTTGGCGTGGCGGGCGCGATGACACGGGGCGCAGCGGGGTTCGAGTTCGGTGGTGACGGTGTGGTGCGTTTCGTCGAAGGGCGGGTTGTGGTCGAGTTCGAGGAGCTCGGTGCTCTGGCAGTCCACGCACTCGTGGTTGTGGGCTTCGAGCACGACCCGTTTCTGACGGGCCGTCGGGTGGCGGCGCCGGTTCGTGGCATCGATGGGTCGTCGGTTCGAATCGTGGATCAGCATGCGGATGAACGACTCGTCGAGCCGTGGGCAGACGGCGTTGTTCGTTACCGGCGTGCCGTCGTCGAACGTGGTGCCGTCGCCTCTCACGTGAATGACGACTTCCGTGGTGATCTCCACGCCTGCGTCGAGGAACAACAGTGCGAAAGCGTCGGCCCGCTGCTGTGCCATCGAGGGGATGCGGGTTTCTTCGTCGGTTGGTTGCCAGCGTTGCAGCGACCGCAGCCGTTGCCGCATCGACTCGGTCGGTGCGTCCGCGGACGCATTTCGACCGCGTTGTGTGTTTGCTTCGGCTACCGGGCGTAGCCGAGGTGCGTCCGCGGACGCACCCGGGACGTCGGGTTCATCGCCTACCGTCTCCGCCATCGGTGGATCGAGGGGAGTGGCGGCCACCTGTTGCATCACGGACGTGAGCGCAGCGGCGACCACCTTGCCGATGTGCGGCGGAAGCACAGCTCGGATGATCACCATGCCGTCGCCGTCGGTGTGGACGGTCACACTGCGCTCGTCGTGTTGGCGCTGATCACGCTGCTCCTCGTCCTCGTCCTTGGCAAGGTGTTTGGCCACCGCTGCCGTCAGGCGGTTCGCGCTGCGCTCGTGCGCGATCTCGAGCAGTTCGTCTTCGGTGTCGGGCTCGGCCCACCGCGTGAGGATGCGGGTCTTGGCGTAGGAGAGCTCGTTCTGTCGGAAGGCACGGTGGATTTGTGGGAGGTGATCGAGCGCATGCCCGACCCGGATCCACTCCCGGGCAGTCGACGTGTGGATGTCGAGCGCCTGGGCGATGGCCAAACCCGGCGTGCTGAAGCCCTGGCGATGCCAATCGAGCTCCTGGTCATAGCGCGCAGCCAGCCGCACGATCCGGTACTGGTTGCGGTTGATCTCGGTGCCGAGGGCAGCGATCTCGTCGACGGTGCAGTGGTGCATTTGGGGTCCTCACGACGTTGGAAGGACACCCAAAATTACTGCGGGAGTGTGACAGGAAATCGGGGTGAGATCGGCCCCGAATCCACCCGCTTGAAACCTCGGTTGGGTTAGGGATTGCGAAGCGACGCCCGGACCGATGCGAGGTGCGCCCGGACTTCCGAGGGGCTCGCTCCGCCGCCGACCATTACACCGAAGCCGAGCGCTGTGGTGACGAGGTTGTTCGCCAGGTCGTCGACGCGGTCCGACTCGATCTCGCCGAGATCCGCGGCCCGGGTCAGTGCGGCTGCGAACGCCTCTCGCATTGCGGCCCGGTGGCGAGCGCCCAGCTGAACGAGCACGGGCTCTGAGGTCCGCAGTTCGGTGGCCGTGTTGACGGCGAGGCAGCCTCGGGTTTGGCTGTGCCGGACCTGATCCTCGACGCCGTCGAAGAACTGATCGACGTCGTCGAGTCCGCGGGAGCCGTTGATCAGGCGCTCCTCGAGCGCTTTGCGGTGGCCGACGAGGTAGCGGTCGAGCGCCTTCTCGTACAACGCATCCTTGGACCCAAAGGCGCCGTAGATGCTCGACTTGCTTAGCCCGGTCCGGTCGACGATGTCGCCGACGGACGTCGCTCCGTAGCCCTTTTCCCAGAAGAGGTCGACGACGACGTCCAGCACCGCGTCGGTGTCGAACTCCCTCGGTCGCCCAAGAGGGGAGGCGGGCTCGGTGGTCGTCATGAGCCCAATGGTAACGCAGCTCGAGGATTTCTGGAACTTTTGTTCCGGAAGTCGGATTCATGCGCTACAGTTTCTTCCGGACCGCACATTCCAAAAAGGGAGCACCGTCATGGCGACGACCGATTTTCACAACCGCACCGCACTGGTGACCGGGGCCAACTCCGGTCTGGGATTCGAGGCCGCCCGCCAGCTCGCCGAGCTCGGCTACGGGTCGATCGTCCTCGCGTGTCGCACCCAGGAGAAGGCCGACGCGGCCAAGGCGGAACTGGCCGCACTCACGGGCGTGGATCCGTTCTCCACGCTCGTCGTCGACGTCGCCGAGATCGCCTCGTCGGAGGCGGCGGCCGCCGAGCTCGTCTCCCGTGGCGCCGGCTTCGACTCTGTACTGCTCAACGCGGGCATGGTCCCCAACGATCTCCACCGCACCAGCGACGGCATCGAAATGGCCTTCGCTTCCTCGCTCGTCGGCCACCACATCATCGCCACCGAGCTGCTCTCCGCCGGCCTCGTAAATGACGGCGGTGTCGTCGTGCTCGTCGGGTCCGAGGCGGCCAACGACGACCTGCCCAAGGCCATGGGGATGAGCGTGTACGACTTCGTCCGCGGCGAGCCCTCCGAGTTCGGCTCCACGCCGGAGGAAGCGATGACCAACTTCGCCCGAGCCGAAGGCGGGCCCGACTACGACGGCAACCGCCAGTACTCCTCCACCAAGGCGTTCTCCGCCTGGTGGTCGGCCGCCATGGCTCGCCGTCATCCCGGAAGCGTCAGCTTCCACACCGTGTCGCCCGGAGCGAACCTCGGTACCAACGCCGCACGCCATGTCACCGGTGCATTCAAGGTGATGCTCGGCGTCATGGGTGTCGTCGGCAAGTACATCGGGATGGACCAGCCGGTCGAGAAGGGCGCCGCCCGCTACATCGACGTCCTCCATGGCAACGGCGGCCCGTACCGCAGCGGCGGAACCTACACCTCGAAGCCCAAGAAGATGACGGGCCAGCTCGTCGAGTCCCGGGCCAACCACCTCCTCGTCGCTGAGCGGCAGGACCAGGCGCTCGCCGTCATCGACCGGCTCGCCAAGGTGGAGAGCCCAGCGTCCTAGCCAGGGGCGATCGCACGCCAGGTCGTCGGCCCTGCGGGCCGGGACGACGCCCTGGCTGGAAGTAACCTCGGCGCATGGGCCGCTCGTTCCAGATCACCTTCGACTGTCTGAGCGTCGACGCACAGGCCTCCTTCTGGGCTGCTGCGCTCGGCTACCAGATCGAGCCGCCGCCGGACGGAGCTGTGTCCTGGGTCGAGTTCTTCGAATCCCGTGGGCTGCCCGCCCCCGAACCCGACTCGTTCGCACTGCTGAGCGACCCCGACGGCGCGGGTCCGCGGCTGTATTTGCAGCGAGTGGCGGAGCCGAAGGCGGCGAAGAACCGGATGCATCTCGACATCGAGGTTCCGGCGGCTGACCGACGGGCGGAGATCGATCGGCTCGTCAGGCTCGGAGCGACGGAAGGGTCGGAACACACGATGAACCCGGACGATCCCGACGCCTACTGGGTCGTGATGCGCGACCCCGAGGGAAACGAGTTCTGCATCGGCGGCTGAAGGGTGCCGGGCAACGGGGCGGCGGTGGCTCGGGCGGACCGGCAACAATGGGTGTGATGAAACACGCACTCACCATTCCGCCCTACGGCGAACTGGCGGACCCGTCGGCGCTCGTCGAACTCTCGGTCGCCGCTGAGAAGGCCGGGTGGGACGCGGTCTTTCTCTGGGACCATGTGCTTCGTCGCCGGGGCGATCCGCAGGAGACGGCCGATCCGTGGGTGGCCATGGCCGCCATGGCGGTGGCGACGGAGCGAGTCCGCCTCGGCCCGATGGTCACGCCGATCACCAGGCGTCGGCCGATCAAGCTGGCTCGTGAGTGCACCACGCTCGATCACCTGTCGGGCGGACGGCTCACGCTCGGGCTCGGCCTGGGCGTGGACACAACTCGTGAGCTCAGCGCCTTCGGCGAGGTCGTCGACGCACGGGAACGAGGCGACCGCCTCGACGAGGGCGTCGAGTTGCTGGTCCAGATGTGGTCTGGCGAAGAAGTCGACTTCCACGGAACGCACTTCATGGCCGACAAGGTCACCGTGCTTCCTCGGCCGGTTCAGCAGCCCCGAATCCCGATGTGGTTCGCGTCCCGCGGCGGAGCCCGCAAGCCGGTGCGGCGAGCCGCTCGGTACGACGGGCTGTACCCGATCGAAGTCACCGAGGCCACCCTTCGCGCAGCGATGGATCTGGTTGTCGACGAGCGGGGCACGCTCGACGGGTTCGACGTGATCGTGCGGCCATCGCCCGAGCTGCCCTACCAACTGCTGGAAGACCTCGGCGTCAGTTGGGCAATCATGGGCAC
>JAHDEJ010000002.1 GCA_020628865.1 Acidimicrobiales bacterium | reverse complement strand
GCTATCTGACTAGGTCAGACGGCGAGAGCGAGATCGTCCTGATTGGCGTCTCTGTTGTTGCCCCGTTTAAGGAGTCTGAGCAACTCCGGTCGCACGAAGAAACTTCCGACTTCAACGTCGAAACCGATCAGCCCCGTGTGCAAGGTTGGCGACGCCGCTCCCGGGGGAGTGGTGTCGCCGTGCTCGCTTGTCAAGAAACCACCCAGCCGAAACTGGGCGAACCTCCACCGTACCGGGTTCTTGCCAATCCGTGAACTCGCCAGCCCGGTTCAGAAACGGTCGTCTGGGCGCGTAGCATCAGTTCGGTGGATCCGGATCGCGGTGTGGGCCAAGGCAAGCAGGGGGTGACGGACCGGGCGCGTGTGCACGGGTTCGCGTACGCCGGCCTGCTCGGTTCGCTCGTGCTCGTCGGCGTGCTCGGAATGATGTTCAAGGCGACCGCGGAGAACGTGGCGATCGCGGATGTGGTGGCAACGACCACGACGACGACCCTCGTACCGACCACGACGGTGGCACCGACGACAACCACAACCACGACGACGACCACGTCGACGACAACCACCACGACCACGACGACGACCACGATTCCGCTGGCCGACCGGGAGCTCGCTCGTATCGATTCGGTGGCGGGCAACATTTCGCCGAAGTCGGTGGTGGCGACACCGAACGGCATGTTCTTTGCGCAGAACATGATGTACCGCCACTCGATCACCGTCTACAACCAGGAAGGCTCGTTGTTGGCGACGATCCCGGACCGGGTCGACCTGGCCGCCTACGGCGTCGAGGGTGGCGTGGTGGCTCGGGGCGCTCCGGTCGAGGCCGCGTCCACGAGCGACGGCGCCTACGTCTATGTGTCGAACTATGCGATGTACGGCCCGGGGTTCGGCCCGGAGCCGGGCGACGGCTGTGCCGATTCCGGGTGGGACAACAGCTTCCTGTATCGGGTGGACACGACCACGCTCGAGATCGACCAGGTGATCGAGGTTGGCGCGGTTCCGAAGTTCTTGGCGGTCACGCCGGACGACCAGTACGTGCTGGTCAGCAACTGGTGCAGCTACGACCTGAGCATCGTCGACACCACGTATGGCCGTGAGATCGCTCGGATCGACATCGGCCGGCACCCTCGTGGCATCGCGATCACGCAGGATTCGTCGACGGCGTACGTGACCGAGATGGGCGGGACGGACATCGCCGTCATCCCGCTGGACGAGATCGTGCGCCCGGAGGTGGCGATCATCCCGCCGAACAGCGTGGAGGCGGTCATCGGCGAGTGGGGTGTGGACTTCGAGATCGGCTGGATCCGCGACGTCGGCCGCGGGCCGCGTTCCGTGGTGTTGAGTCCCGATGACTCGACGCTGTACGCCACGTTGAACGGCGAGGGTCGCGTCATCAAGATCGATCTGGCGACGGGTGAGGTGGTCGAGCGGGTGCGAACCGGCGACGCCCCGCGCTCCATGGCCATGTCCACCGATGGCGAGGTGCTGTACGTGGTCAACTACGTGAGCGACACGATGTCGAAGGTGCTCACGTCGACGATGGAAGAGATCCAGGAGTTGCGGACGGCCGACAAGCCGATCGGCATCACAGTCGACCCCAACAACGCGAACGTCTGGGTGTCCAACTACTCGGGCGTCCTGCAGATCTTCGAAGACGGGTGACACCCGCCACCCGAGGATTGACCACGGGTGGCCAGACCGAATGTGCCTCGATCCGCACACTGTCCACACAGGCAAACGCGCGCCGGGATCGACCCGGCCGGAGTGTGGGGGACCAGAGCACGTGGACATCGATCTCGGATGGATTCTGCTGAACGTGGCATACGGGGTGTACGTGGTGTCCTCCGGGTTCACTCGAATGCTGCAAGCACGCATCGTCCTGCTGGCCGCAACGTTCCTCTTCATCGCCTACGGGCTGGCCAGCGGGGTGCATTCCGTCGTGTGGTGGAACATTCCCTTCGGTGTGATGCACGCCGTGCAGATCTACCGCCTGTTTGCGGCGCGGTGGGCCGTCGACCTGGACGAGGAGGAACAAGAGATCCACGCCGAGCTCTTCCCGACGCTGAACGACGTCGACTTCCACGAACTCTGGTCAGCCGGTCGCGAGGAACTGATCGACAGCCACCAGAAGATGATCGTGTGCGACGAGCGCACCGACCGGTTGATGCTGGTGATCGACGGTGAGGTCGAGGTCACGACGCGAGCAGGCGAGGTGGTTCGGTTGGGGTCGCTTCAGGTGGTTGGAGAGATGAGCCTCGTGAGCGGCGAAGTCGCCAACGCCACGGTCGAAAGCTGCGACCCGATCCGGGTCCGCACGTGGAGCCACCGTGGGCTCATCGAGTTGGGCGAGCGCAACAACGAGATCAAGCAGGCCGGCCTTCTGCTCATCGGTCAGCAGCTCGCCAGCAAGGTCACGGGTTCGGCTGCACAGACGGCGACCTCTACCGTTTGACGATCCGCGCGCCGGAGCAGGGGAGTGGAGCCGAGGGCGCCTATTCTGGACGGATGGCCAGTGGGTCGAAGAACCTCACGCTCGAAGAGATCGGACGTCGGGCGGGGGTGTCCCGCTCAACGGTGTCGCGCGTGCTCAACGAGCGCCCCGACGTGCGGCCAGAGGTGCGCGAGAAGGTCGAGGCGGTCATCGCCGAGACCGGCTACATGCCGAATCAGGCCGCTCGGGCGCTCGTTTCGAATAGGAGTGGGCTGGTTGGATTGGTCATCCTGACCGATGCAGAAGAACTGTTCGGCGATCCGTACTACTCAGCGCTGGTGCACGGCATCCAACAAGGCTGCCTGGAGCATGGGCTGGTCTTCTCGATCTTTCCCGTGTTGGGTACGGGGAGCCATGCCAACCTCCTCACCCGTCAGCTCGCGCAGGGTTTCGTCGATGGCGTGATCGTCACCGCTGGTCCGCGCAGTGAAGGGCTCATCGCCGATCTTCGGGCGCGAGGCTCCCGGCTGGTCGTCATCGGGCACCCGGCCGATGACGAAGGGCTGATGCGTGTCGACGTCGACAATCGTGTCGGCAGCGCCACGGCCACCCGTCACCTGATGGACCGCGGGCGCCGCAGCGTGGCCTACATCGGCCCGACCGATGAGTACGTCTTCGGTGCCGAACGTTGTGAGGGGTACCGGGACGCGATCGAGGCCGGCGGCCGAGCCGTGGAGGAGCGGTTGGTCCACACGGCCGAACCGACGGCCGATGGAGGCCGGGCGGCAGCCGAGGTGTTGTTGGCCGAGGCTCCGGACGCGATCTATGTTGCGACCGACACGATGGCAATTGGTGTTCTCGAGGTTCTCGATGCGCGGGGGTTGCGTGTGCCCGAAGACGTCGCGATCGTCGGGTTCGATGGACTTCCACGTGCGCCGCTCACCATCCCCCGGCTCACCACGGTCGTGCAACCCGTGTCTGACGTCGGGCAGGCCGCTGTTGCGGTGCTGATGGGCGACGCCGACGCACCGCACCTGACGGTGCTTCCTACTCGACTCGATGTGAACGAGTCCTGCGGAGCCTTGCGGGAGCGGGCCTGAACGAAACCCCTTGACCCCGGATTTCACTTCTGGGTATATTCGCGGGAGCGCTCCCGGGAGCGCTCCCAGAAACTAACCGGCGGGCATTGGCTCGACTCAGGGGAGATGGCGGTTCGCCAATCGATCCTGCGTCGGCCACGAGTCCAGCCCACTTCGACGCTCCGGGGAACGTCGAACGGTCACCTATGGAGGGGACACCACAACCATGCAGCACACGTTCAGGAAGCTGATGCTCCTGCTGGCCGTACTGGCGCTCGTCGCCGCGGCCTGCGGCAGCGACGCCAGCACCGACGATGCCGACGGCGATGCCGGCAGCACCGACACCGAGGCCACCGAATCCGCGTCCGACGACAGCTCGTCGAGCGATGATGGCGACACCGACACTGCCGAGGCTGCGGCCGGCCTCGAAGGCACGCTTCGCGTCATGATCCACCAGAACCCGCCGATGGTCGAGTGGGTCGAGAGCTTCAACGCAGACTTCGAAGCCGCCAACCCCGGCGTGACCATCGATCTGTCGGTGATCGACGCCGCCGACCTGCCGACCGCAAACCAGACGCGTCTCTCGGCTGGCGACGTCGACGTCACCACGGTCACCGTCACCGGTTTCGCCAACCCGGTGCAGCCGTACATGACCGACGTCGAGCCACCGTACTGGCAGCAGCTCATCGACGCCGGTCTTCTGATGGATCTCAGCGGCCAGGACTTTGTCGGCAACTACGACGACGCCGCGATTGCGGAAGGCGGCTCCTACGACGGCGGCGTCTACTCGCTCAACCTCGGCCGCGTGTCCTACAGCGGCATGTTCGTCAACCTCGACCTCCTGGGTGAGGTCGGCGTGGACGTTCCGACGACCTGGGGCGAACTCGTCGCAGCCTGCGACACCGTCAAGGGTGCCGGCTACGAGTGCATGACCGCCGGCGGCGCCGACGGCTGGCCGATCTTCGTTGGCGCCTACGGCCTGCTGGGTTCGCTCTATCCGGACCAGGAGGGCCTGGTCGAGGGTCTCTGGACCGGTGAGGCCGCATGGAACGACGAGCAGGGGCAAAAGCTGTTCGAGCGCTACGAGGTCTACGCCAACGAGATGCTCGAGGACCAGGCCGCCGGCCTCGGTCACGATGCCGCGATCGAACGCTACAAGGCTGGCGACGTCGCCTTCGCCCCGACCGGCAACTGGCAGGCCGGCGTCATGGAACCGGCCGCCGACTCCGATCTGACCCCGGCAGAGTTCGAGTGGACCTACATCCCATTCCCAGGTAGCGACAACGCTGCCGACAACCAGATCCTGTTCGGCAAGTACGACCAGGGTTGGGCAGTTGCCGAGGGTACCCCGGTAGAGGACCTGGCCATGGCGTACCTCGCGGCGTTCTCGGACCCCGACACCTACAACGACTTCGCCAACACGGTGAACTTCCTCCCGACGCAGCCGACTGCCACGCTCGACAACACGCTCGGCCGTGCAGTTGCTCCGCTGCTGCAGGAAGGTGCTTTCACCGTCGGCTACGAGCAGTGGTTCATCGGTCCCGCCGGCGCCGGTCAGTGGGCCAACGCCGGTCAGGGTGCGCTCTGGTTCTACAACGGTGACTTCGCCGATGCGGCGGAAGCCGCTGACCAGGCGCAAGCCGATTTTGAGGCTGGTCTCGGCGGCTAGTCCCCTCCGGCGGATGCGGGTGGGTTGATCCTCCGGGGCCAACCCGCCCGCACGCCGCCAATTCTCTGCACGACCGACACGAGGACCAGGGGGATCTTGTGACTGCGCAGCAACGAACACTCTTCGGCGCCGGCCGCCGCCGGTTCATTCCGTGGCTTCTCCTGGCTCCCGGCGTCGGCTTCTACCTCGTGATGGCGGTGGGCCCGTCGATCGCCACGGCCTTTTACTCGTTCACCGACGCCACCGGTTTGCGGGGGCTTCCGATCAACTGGGTCGGCTTCGACAACTACAACGAGTTCGCATTCGAGGGCGCCCGATCGCGAGACAACCTCGACGCGGTGCAACGGACCCTGCTCTTCATGGTGCTCGTCACCGTCCTCCAGTTCGGCGTCGGACTCCTGATGGCCATCCTGGTCAACCAGCGTCTCAAGGGCAGCCTGGTGTTCCGAACCCTCTTCTTCGTGCCGGTGATTCTCGGTGCCGTCGTGCAAGGCCTGATGTGGAAGCTCTTCCTTCGCCCGGGCGGCGGACCAATGGACACCATCTACGGATGGCTCGGGCTCGAGTCACAATTCCTCGCCGGGCCAAGCGCCTTCTACTGGGTGGTCCTGGTCCAAATCTGGGCGAATGCCGGGTTCACGATGGTCGTGTTCCTCGCCGGGATGCAGACGATCCCCGCCGAGCTCAATGAGGCAGCGGCCGTGGACGGTGCCACCGGGTGGCAATTGTTCAAAAACGTGACCTGGCCGCAGCTCACGCCGGCGGTCAACACGAACTTTCTTCTCAACATCATCGGTTCCCTGCAGGCCTGGATGCTCTTCCTCGTGCTCACCGGATTCACGAACAGCACGAAGGTGCTCGGCTACGTCGTTTACGCCGAAGGCTTTGGTCAGCAGGGCACCTCGTCGTTCCGTCAGGGCTACGCAGCCGCGGCGTCCATCGTCTTGTTCCTGCTGGTCCTCGTCCTGGGAATGGCCGCCAACTTTGTCGTGACCCGTCGGGAAAGGAAGTACCTCGGATGAGCGTGCTGACGCATTCTGAACCCGAGGTCGTCGTCCACGACGACTTCGGCGCCGGCAAGCGGCGAGCCCGCAGGAAGATCGTCTCGTACTCCATCCTGGTGGCCTTTGCGATCTTCTACGTCGGCCCGCTGCTGATGCTGGTCATGGCGTCGCTCAAGACGTTGCCCGAGTTCTTCCGCGACCCCACCGGACTTCCGGAGGGTTTGGAGGTCAACAACTTCACCGAGGCGTGGGATCTTGCAAACTTCCCTCAGTACCTGTTCAACTCGCTGATCTACACGGTGGTGGCCACGACGTTGTTTGTGGTCATGTCCGTCTTCGTCGCCTTCCCGATTGCCCGGGGGTATGTGAAGGGAGCCGGACCGTTGCTCACCCTCTACGTCGTGGCGCTGTTCCTGCCACCGGCCCTGATCCCCCAGTTCCAGCTGATCCTGAACTTCGGCGACATCCCGGTCATCGGCGACGTGCTCTTCAGCTTCTGGCCGGAGGGCAGCGAGCAGCAGGGATTGTTCAACACCCGCACCGGGTACATCCTGCTCTTCCTGACGAATCCGATCGGATTGATCATCCTCGTCAACTACATCAAGTCGATTCCGCGTGAGCTCGACGAGTCGGCGGCAGTCGACGGATGCGGCTACGCCCGATTCGTCTTCACAATTCTGATGCCGTTGATCCGTCCGGCACTTGCCACCGTGATCGTGATTCACGCGATCGGCATCTGGAACGAGCTCATTCTCGCCACCATCTACCTGACGAGCGAGGACAACTACCCGATCACACGCGGACTCCTTGTCTTCGAAGGGGTCTACGGCAGCGACTGGCCAAAGCTCGCCGCGGCGGTGCTGATGCTGATGTTCCCGATGCTCGTGCTCTACATGTTCCTTCAGCGTTACATCATCTCGGGCCTGACATCTGGTGCCATCAAGGGCTGAGCCAGCCGACAACGACGTCTCATCCTCCGCCCATCCAGGAACCATCATGCGAACACACCCCCTGTCCATCCGATCTGTGGCCGCGCTGCTCGGCGTCGTGCTGAGTGCGGCAGCGTGTGGCTCTGGTGCCGTCGAAGGAGGCGCGCCGGTAGAGCCCACCGCACCCGAGGAGTCGACGGCCGTCGCAACGACAGAATCCACGACGACCACAACCACGACCGTGGCGCCCACAACGACCACAGTGGTCGCCCCCGAACCCATCCCGCCCGCTGCGCCGGAGGGTATGGAGCTTGTGTGGAGCGACGAGTTCGATGGCGACGAGATCGACCGCACCAACTGGACCTTCGACATCGGAGGATGGGGTTGGGGCAACGGTGAGGCCCAGTACTACACCGACCGGGAGAAGAACGCCCGCACCCAGAACGGTCTGCTCGTCATCGAACTGCACCAGGAGTCGTTTGAAGGCAACTCGTACACCAGCGCCCGGTTGCTGACCAAAGGGCTGCGCGAATTCCAGTACGGCCGGATCGAAGCTCGCATCAAGGTGCCGGCGGGGAAGGGAACCTGGCCCGCCTTCTGGATGCTCGGATCCGGATTCGAGCAGGAGGCCGCCGAGCAGGAGCGCCGATGGCCCTTCGTCGGCGAGATCGACATCATGGAGTACACCGGGAAGGAACCCGATCTCATTCTCGGAACGATCCACGGGCCGGGCTACGCCGGCGCCGGCGGCAAGTCGACCTGGTTCCGGCAGGACTTCGATGTCTCCGAGGACTGGCACACGTACGCAATCGACTGGGACGAGTCTGGCATCCGCTGGTACTTCGACGGAGAAATGTACGCCGAGGTCGGTCCCGACAATCTCGGTCGACGTGAGTGGGTCTTCGACAAGTCGTTCTTCCTGATCCTCAACCTGGCGTTCGGCGGTACGCTCGGCGGCGTCATCGACACCGAACTCGAGTATCCGATCCCGTATCTCGTCGATTGGGTTCGCGTCTATCAAGAGGTCGATGGCGAATGAGCGGCAGATCAGCGGACGCCACGTCCGATCATCGCTTCCCGCCAAGCGATGTCGACCGCCTCCTCGGTCAGATGACGTTGCGGGAGAAGATCGGGCAGATGACCCAGGTCGAGTTCGGCAGCATCACGCCGGACCAGGTGGGTGAGTGGGCAATCGGCTCGGTGCTCAGCGGTGGTGGCGGCAACCACGGCGACGGCAGCGCAGCGGACTGGCGGGCGGGGGTGGACGCCTACGTCGAGGGCTCGTTGCAAAGCCGGCTTGGGATTCCCATTGTCTACGGCACCGACGCTGTCCACGGCCACAACAACGTGCTCGGGGCCACGATCTTCCCGCACCACATTGGCCTCGGTGCGACTCGGGATCCGCATCTCGTCGAAGCGATCGCTCGCGCATCTGCGCTCGAAACGGCAGCAACCGGCGCTCGGTGGTCGTTCGCCCCGTGTCTCGCCGTACCTCAGGACCCGCGCTGGGGTCGAACGTACGAAGGGTTCTCGGAGGACCCATCGGTGGTGAGCGAGCTCGGCGCGGCCGCAGTTCGCGGTTGGCAGGGCACCGATCTTCCAGCCAGCGGCGTGCTTGCCTGCGCCAAGCACTTCGTCGGCGAGGGCGCCATGGAATGGGGGAGCGCCGGAAGGGCCCGCCACCCCTGGATCGACTGGTGGGATGGTTGGGGCGAAGAGTGGCAGATCGACCAGGGCAACATCTCGCTCGATGAAGCTGCGCTGCGGTCCACCCACCTTCCACCATTCGCCGCCGCCGTTGCGGCGGGCGTCGCCACGGTGATGGCGTGTTACGCGACCTGGCGGCACGTACCCCTCCACGCCCACCATCAGTTGTTGACGAATGTGCTCAAGGGGGAACTCGGCTTCGACGGATTTGTCGTCTCGGATTGGATGGCGGTCAACCAGATCGATGCCGACTTCGAGGTTGCCGTCGAGCGATCGATCAACGCCGGAGTCGACATGGTGATGGTGCCGTTCGACTTTCGAGGCTTCATCGAGACGGTGGAGCGCCTTGTTGTCGAGGGGCGCATCAGTGTGCAGCGCGTCGACGACGCAGTCCGTCGGATCCTGCACGCGAAGGATCGGCTCGGCCTCCTCTCAGGTCAGGGCGACGAGGTGCCGCTGGATGTCGTTGGCTGCGCCGCGCACCGGGCGCTCGCCCGTCGGGCCGTCGTTGCGTCCGCCGTGGTGTTGAAGGACGATGGAGCGCTGCCCATTCGGCCCGGCGAGGACGTTGTTGCCGCAGGCGTCGCGCTTGACGACATCGGGCTTTCGTGCGGCGGCTGGACCATCTCCTGGGATGGCGGCGTCGGCCCCATTACCGACGGCCGGACGATCCTCGACGGGCTTCGCACGGCCCTCGGCGCGTCGATTCCGCACACCGCCGACGGTTCGGGGTCGGTACGAGCAACGGTGGGTGTCGTCGCCGTGCACGAGTTCCCGTACGTGGAAGGTGGAGGAGACCGAGCGAACCTGAACCTGCCCGACGATCAGGTCGAGGTGTTTCGCCGGGTTCGAGCTCGAGTCGACCGACTCATCGTGGTCGTTGTGTCCGGGCGGCCGGTCGTGCTCGCGCCGATTCTCGAGGACGCCGATGCCATCGTGGCAGCGTGGCTGCCCGGCAGTGAAGCCGATGGCGTTGGCGACGTATTGACCGGCCTCGCCGAAGTCGGTGGCCGTCTTCCCGTTCGGTGGCAACACACCATGGAACAGGTGCGGGACAACCACACAACCGAACTACCAGAACCGTGGCCGGTCGGCCACGGTCGAACGATTACTCACCGGCGGACGAAGGAGACGAGTTGATGGTGTCCACACAGAACCATGACCCGATGGCGCAGACCTCCGACTCGGATCTGGAGCGCATGGTTGGCCGTCGAGAGGCCACCGGGCGATTCCGATCGATCGACGGAGTCGACCACTACGAGATCATCGACGTCGACGCCATGGAGCCCTTTCTCAGCACGGTTGTGTCCGATGTCGACCTGTGGATGTTCGTGTCGAGCGCGGGGTCCCTCACCGCCGGGCGAGTCGACGCCGATCGGGCATTGTTCCCGTACGTCACCGACGACCAGATTCATCGAGCAACCGGCTCGGTGGGCCCCGTGACGCTGGTCGCCCGCACGGTGAACGGAGCACGAGAGCTCTGGAGGCCGTTCGGTCGGGAGCGAGACGAGGGCTGCCGGCGCTCGCTCGCCAAGAGCGTGCTCGGTGACCGGATCGTCTTCGAAGAACGAAACCCGACCTGGGGTCTGACCTACCGGGCGACGTGGGCCCCGTCGCGTGCACATGGTTGGGTGCGCTCCGTTGAGTTGGAAAACGATGGCGGGCACGTGGAGCTCGACGTCCTCGATGGATTGCTCGACATCATGCCGTCAGGCGTCGACGCCGGCCTCGAGCAGACCCGTTCGAACCTCGTCGACGCCTTCAAGCGCTCGGAGACCGTGCCTCGCGCTGAGCGGCTCGCCGTGTACAACCTCGAATCGCTGATCACCGATCGAGCCGAGCCGGGCGAGTCGCTCACCGCGGCCGCAGTGTGGTCGTGGGGCTTCGATGGCGCATCGGTCGACCTCGACCAGCGGAGTGTCCGTGCCTTCGGCGACGGTCGGCCAGCCGTCGCGACAGGGAAGATCGCGGGTCGGCCAGGGGCCTACCTCCTGCGGGGAGGGGTAGTGCTCGAGCCCGGTGCTCGCACGTCCTGGAACTTCGTGTTGGACACCGCGCTCGACCACGCTGCCATCGAGTCGATGGCGGCGGCGGTGGCGACGCCGGGAATCGCTGCCCGTGTCCTTGATGATCTCAAGGACGGCTCGGCCCGACTGCGTGAGCTGCTACGTGGTGCCGATGCCGAGCAGCGGACCGGCGACCCGATGGCAGACGCACACCACCTTTCGAACGTCCTGTTCAACTCGATGCGTGGCGGTGTCTTCCCCTACGAGCAGCGGATCCCGATGACGGATTTCGTCCAGTTCGTCGAGCAACGCAACCGGTTGGTCGCGCCTCGGGTCCGAGACTGGGCCGGCGGCGGCCAGTGGATGGAAGCGGCCGCGCTACGAGCTCGTGCAGCCGAGGACGGAGATCCCGATCTTGAACGGCTGGTGCTCGAGTACCTGCCGCTGACCTTCTCGCGTCGGCACGGTGACCCGAGCCGGCCATGGAATCGCTTCTCGATTCACGTGACTCATGACGATGGCAGCGAGATTCTTCGTTATGAAGGGAACTGGCGGGACATCTTTCAGAACTGGGAAGCGCTGCTGCACGCGTACCCCACCTACTTCGGTCACGTCGTTGCCAAGTTTGTGAACGCATCCACCCTCGACGGCTACAACCCGTATCGGATCTCCCGCGAAGGTGTGGACTGGGAAGAGCCGGACCCACACGATCCGTGGGCAAACATCGGCTATTGGGGCGACCACCAGATCATCTACCTGTTGCGACTCCTCGAAGGCTGGGAGCGGTTCGAACCGGGAGCGTTGGCCAGCTGGCTGGATCGGCCAGCGTTCGTCTATGCCGACGTGCCCTATCGCATCAGCGACCGTTCACAGATGATCGCCGACCCTCGCAACACCATCACCTACCTGCACGACCGAGCCGAGGCGGTGGCGGAACGGGAGGCGAAGCTCGGTGGTGACGGGCGGCTCGTCGTCGACACCGGCGGTGATCTGTTCCGGGTCGGGCTGGGTGAGAAGTTGCTCGTCCCGGCGCTGGCCAAGATGAGCAACCTGATTCCCGGTGCGGGCATCTGGATGAACACGCAGCGGCCGGAGTGGAACGACGCCAACAATGCGCTTGCCGGACCGGGCGTGTCGATGGTGACCGTGTTCCACCTTCATCGGTACCTCGAGTTCCTGCGAGGCGTACTCGCCGGGCGCGACACGGTGTGTCTGAGCCCAGCCGTAACCGCTTGGCTCCGAGACCTCATCGAGATCTACCGCCGTCACGATGCCGCGTCGTTGGACGCCGGGGAGCGGCGAGCGCTCGTCGATGCGTTGGGCGTTGCGGCAGATGCACAGGGGCGGCGCGTCCTGGCAGGCGTTCGATCCGAGCTTGTCGACCTCCCGGCAAGTTCGATCCTCGGGTTCGTGGACCTGGCCGTGGACGCACTCGAAGCGGCGATCCGGGCCTCGGTTCGTCCCGATGGACTGGTCGATTCGTACAACCTCGTCTCGTTCCCCACCGACACCACACTCGAGGTGGAGCAGCTCGGGCCGATGCTCGAGGGCCAGGTGGCAGCGCTTTCCTGTCGGCTCTTCAGCCCAGCCGACGCCGTGCGCAGAATCGATGCGTTGTACGCCTCAGAAATGTTTCGGGCCGACCTCGATTCATTCATGCTCTACCCGGTTGCAGAGATCGATCCGTTCCGCGAACGGAACCGGGTTCCCGACGGGGCGCTGCCCGACGCGATCGAGCTCAGCATGCCGAGCGTGTTCGTTCGCGACGGCAACGGTGTCCTTCGCTTCCGTCCAGCTGCTGCCAACGCCGATGCACTCGCTGGGCTGCTCGACGCCGACGATGTGCCCGAGCAGGACCGAAACACGATACGGGAGGTCTACGAACAGGTCTTCCAGCACGCGTCGTTCACCGGGCGCTCCGGAAGCATGTACGGCTACGAGGGCATCGGGTCCATCTACTGGCACATGGTTTCGAAGCTCCTGCTCGCGGTACAGGAGGTCTATTGGGATGCTCGCGACGCCGACGCCAGGTCGGCCGACGTGGAACGCCTCGCTGCGGCGTACCGCCGGATCCGCGTGGGCCTTGGCTTCACCAAGGATCCAGCCGTGTTCGGGGCCTTTCCGGTCGACTGCTACTCCCACTCGCCGGCACACTCAGGCGCCCAGCAACCGGGAATGACCGGTCAGGTCAAGGAGGAGGTGCTGAGCCGTCTCGGCGAGCTTGGGCTGAGTATCCGAGCGGGGCAGGTGCATTTGCATCCAGAGCTGTTGCCAGCCGACGAACTCTTCCGGTTCCAGGACAGCACCCCGGAGGCCCGTTTCACGCTGTGTGGGGTTCCCATGGTCGTTGGCCTGGGCCAGGACCGGAAGGTTTCGGTGGTCACGGCAGAAGGCGTCACCTCGCGCAGCGGCGATTCGCTCACGGTCGAGGAGTCGGCGGCGCTGTTCTCCCGCGCCGGCGAGATTCAACGGGTGGAGTGGCAGATCCCCGGGTAAACAGCCGTTCCAGGAATGTCAGCGTCGGGCCGAGAAGTCGCCGCCATCGGCCAGGCGTTCGACCTCCAGGCGAGTGGCCGACGACGTGTCACCGGGCGTTGTCATCACGAGTGCGCCGTGCGCGATAGCGAGTTCGAGCGAGCGGGTGATCGACGATCCATCGAGGAGTCCGTGGACGAAGCCAGCCGCGAATCCATCGCCGCCACCGACGCGGTCGAACACCTGCATGCGGTTGTGTGTGGAGCCCTCGAGGAGGCCGTCGGCCGGCGACCAGGCAAGGCCTCCCCAGTCGTTCACCGACGCCGAGTGCACGACCCGGCGAGGCGACGCGAGGACCGCCTGTGCTCGGGTCGTCTCCGGTAGCGACGGTCGATCCTCGATCTGGGCCGCCGGCAGTCCGAACACCACATCGGCCCGCTCATACAGTTCCGCGTTGCGTTGTGCCGCAGCCTCGGCGCCGCCGGCCGCGGCCCACAGGCTCGGCCGGAAGTTGATGTCGTAGGAGACGATGGTGCCGTGGCGTCGTGCGGAATCGATGGCTGTCCGGGCCGTGTCGAACGTGGACGGGGAGAGGCCGGCGAAGATGCCTCCGGTGTGGAACCATCGCACGCCGAGCCCGCCAAAGAGCTCGTCCCAGTCGACGTCGTCAGGTGTCAGTCCGGACGTGGCTGAATGGGCTCGGTCGTACACCCCTTGCGCTGCCCGAACTCCGAAGCCCCGCTCGGTGAAGTTGAGCGGTGTGCGATTGGTGCGGCCGATCTCGTCGCCCTCCTTCCAGACGACATGGTCGAGGTTGACACCGCCCTGCAACATCAGGTCTTCGAGCAGACGGCCGACCTCGTTGTCGCCGATGGCGGTCACGTGGGCCACACGATGTCCGAAGCAACGCCGCAGCGCTCGACCCACGTTGTATTCGCCGCCTCCCTCATGCACACGGAAGCTACGGGTGGTTCGGACCCGGTCGTCGCTGGGGTCGAGTCGCAGCATCACCTCGCCGAGGGTGAGCACGTCATAACGGCAGGAGCCGGCAGGGCGAAGGTCGGTGGTCATCGAGACGTCTCCACGAGCCGCACAGCGTTGTGGGCGCGCTGTTCGATCTCCGCCCATTCGCCGGCTCGGATCGTTGCAGAATCAGCGATCCACGAGCCGCCGACAGCGAGTACCGAGCCGAGTTGCAGGTAGGCGGCGGCGGTGGTGGGAGAGATGCCGCCGGTGGGGACGAATCGGACGTCGGGAAACACGGACGCGAACGCGGCCAGCGTGCGAATGCCCCCAACGGCTTCCGCCGGGAAGAGCTTGAGGACGGACAGTTCCATCGAGCGTGCACGCATGAGTTCGGTGGCGGTGGCGACGCCAGGCAGGATCGCAACGTCGGCGGCGTGAGCCGTGTCGACGACCTGCTTGTCCAGGCCGGGCGACACGAGAAACCGGGCTCCAGCTTCGATGGCTGCGTGGGCTTCGGCTGCCGTGCAGACCGTGCCGGCACCGACGAGGACGGCGGGGTTCGTCTCCCGGATGCGGCTGATGGTCTCGAGTCCGGCGTCGGTCCGCAGCGTGATCTCGGCCACGGGCAGGCCACCACGCTGGAGGGCGTCGGCCAGTGGCTCGGCGACCGTTGGAACGTCGACGGTGATGACGGGCACCACGCCAAGGTCACGGATCATGTCGAGCGTGGACCGAGCCGACGATCGTGTGGAGCTCATGGGCGGACGGGCGAACCGTCGGGCAAGCGGGTCTGTGTCCACTGCTCGACACCGTCGACGATGGGATATTCGGCGGCCAGCGCTTCGTCCACATCGATGCCCAGACCGGGTGCATCGTTGGGGTACAGATAGCCGTTTCGGACCTCCGGCAACCCGGGGAACACCGTTCGGTCGAGGTCGCTCGGCTGGTACCACTCCTGGATCCCGAACGCCGGGGCCCACAGGTCCAGGTGGAGGTTGGCGGCGTGCCCAACCGGCGAGGTGTCGGCGGGGCCGTGCCAGGCGGTGCGGAGGCCGTGTCGATGGGCGAGGTCAGCGGCCTTCCGGGCTGGTGTGATGCCGCCCATCTGACTGACGTGCATACGGAGGAAGTCGACGAGTTTCTGCTCGGCGACGGTTTGCCATTCGCTCGGATGGTTGAAGAGTTCGCCCATGGCCAACGGGGTCGAGCAGGCGGCCCGAACCCGCTCGAACCATGCGAGGTCTTCGGGAGCGAGGAGATCCTCGAGAAAGTAGAGGCCGATCGGTTCGACCGCTTTGGCGAACGAGATGGCGTCGGCAGGGTGCAGCCGCTCGTGTACGTCGTGGAGCAGTTCGACGTCGTCGCCGACCTCTGCCCGCACATGCTCGAGCATGGTCAGCGTGTCCCGGCGATACCGCTTCGGGTCGAAGTAGGCGCCCGGAGGCGCCCCTTCGGGCTGGACGAACGTCTCGGTGTTGCCGCCGTACATGCCTTGCTGGACTCGTACGTACCGGTAGCCGTCGTCCATGGAGCTCTTGACCCGATCGGCAACGTCGCTTGGTGTGGGTCCGTCAGCGTGCACGTAGACGTTGGCGGCTTCTCGGCACTTGCCGCCCAACAGGTCGTACACCGGCATGTTGGCCCGTTTGCCCTTGATGTCCCACAGCGCCTGGTCGACGCCCGAGATGGCGTTGTTGAGCACCGGGCCGTTGCGCCAGTAGCCGTGGACCATCGACATCTGCCAGATTTCCTCGATCCGGGCGACATCTCGTCCGAGCAGGAACGGCTTCAGGTGGTGCTCGATCGCTGCCGCCACCGCGTGGATGCGTTGGGTGAACGTGGCGCAGCCGACGCCGTGAAGTCCTGGCTCCGACGTGATGACCTTCACCACCGCGAGGCGGGCGGAGCCGGGTTGGGTGAGGATGACGCGAACGTCTTCGATCGTGATCGGCCTGCTCATGAGTCGTGGTCCTTCGTGGGTCGGGGCGACGGGGTCCACCCCGTGCTGGCGGTGACCTCGGTCAGGTCGATGAGGTCATCTGTGTCGGATGGAGTGTCGGGGTAGAACCGTTCGATCAGTTCGGCAACGGTGTGGTCGAGGTGGCGGTGTGCGGCGCCCGCCATGAAGACTCGGTAGCCGGTGAGTTCCCGATCGACGACGGCGAGAAAGAGATCGGCGGCGTCCGTGTAGGTGAGGCCGGTGAAACCCTCGAACACATCGATGGAGGTCTCGGCCCCGGCTCGGACGAAGTAGCGGTCCTCATCGTGATGCAGCAGCGGGAATCGGAGGGCGATTCCGTGGACGCCGCAACGCTCGGCGTAGTACCGCAACATCACCTCGCTGACCGTCTTCGAGAGTGCATAGACGTTCGACGGGTCGGGCGTGGTCGAGCCCGAGAGGGGAAAGAGGGGTGGCTTCGGCGCCACCGTCACGGTCCGGTCGTCGACGTGCGACCCGATCAGTTGAAGCGTGCTTGCGAACACGATCCGCTCGACCCCACGTTCGGCTGCGCCCTGGAAGACGTTCTGATTGATCGACACGTTGTGGTTGAACACGGTCTGTGGGGGCGCCGGTCCGATCCCGGGAAGGTTGCCGATGTGCGCCACGACGTCGATGTCGGCCAGGAGTTCGAGCGTGCGCTCGTGGTCGAGTAGGTCGGCCTGTTCGAACCGATAGGGCGTGTTCGGGTGATCGACGACGTCGGTGGCGAGGACATCGTGGCCGCGCTCGTGGAATCGGGCGGCCACGACGCGGCCGAGTCGACCCGCAGCGCCGGTCACGAGGATGCGAACACTCATGAAGGCACGACCAGGGTCAGCAGGCAGGTGGGGGCGGCAGGGGAGTGGCGCGATTCGAGCAAACGCTGCGGCAACCCTCGGTCACCCGTCAGGTCGAATACGACGATGTTGTCGCTCTCCTGGTTGGCGACGAGCAGGCTTCGTCCTGTTGGATGCACGAGAATGCTGCGCGGTGTCCGGCCGCCGCTGGACACATGCCCCAACGGCTCGAGCCGGTCGCCGGCTCCGACCGCAAAAGCGGCGATGCTGTCATCCCCGCGATTGCTGCAGTACACGTGTGTGCCATCCGGCGTGAATTGCACGTCGGCTGCGATCGATTCGCCGCTGGCATCGCAAGGAAGCGTGGAATGGGTCTCGATCAGGGTGAGCTCTCCGGTCGAGCCGTCGACTGCCGACAACACCGCCGTGGAATCGAGTTCGCACAACGTGATCGCCAGGGGCCGGGTGGGATGGAAGGCGATCTGTCGGGGTCCGGCACCCGGAGCGAAGCCGAAGGACGATGAGCGCTCGAGGTCGTCGACGGTCGTGTGTTCATAGCGGATGACCTCGTCCGTGCCGAGGTCGGCCACGTACACGGAACGACCATCGGGTCCGGGGCGCACGCAGTGTGCGTGCGGCGCTTCCTGTCGTGGACTCGGACCGTGACCGAGGTGGCGATGGTGCGCCAATCGGTCGCCAAAGGAGCCGTCGGCCGCGAGCGAAATGGCGGTCATTGATCCGCCCATGTAGTTCGCCACGTACAGCACCGAACCATCGGCCTTCACCGTCACGTGACACGGTGCGACGCCGAGGCTGGGTGTGCGGGCGATCTCGGCCAGCGTGCCAGCTGCAGCGTCCACGCAATAGGCAACGAGGCCGCCGCCGGGCGATCCTTCGAACGTGTCGGTCTCGCTGACGGCGTAGAGCACAGGGAGCGTCGGGTGAAGGGCGAGGAACGACGGATGTTCGACACCGCCGGCTGTGCCCAGCAGCTCGATATCGCCGGTCGGGTCGGACGCATCGAACAGGGAGACGCCGGGGCGGTCGTCGTGGGTGTATCCGCCGACAAACAACAGTGTTCGATCCATCTCGGGCCTTTCGCCAGCAGGCTGGGAGCGCTCCCAGTTTGCCACGCCGGCCCAGTGGTGGAGAACCGGAGCCCGACGTTTCAGCGGCGGTGGTGCTGCCGGTACCGCTCGATCAGCGCGTTCGTCGAGCTGTCGTGAGCCAGCTCCGTGGCGCCGTCTTCGAGTTCGGGAATGATCGCCTTGGCGAGGACCTTGCCGAGTTCGACACCCCACTGGTCGAAGCTGTTCACACCCCATACGACGCCCTGCGTGAACGTGCGGTGTTCGTAGAGAGCCACGAGCTGGCCGAGCACGAACGGGGTGAGGCGCTCGGCCATCATCATGGTGGTCGGTCGGTTGCCGGGGAACGTCTTGTGGGCGATCAGGTCGGCCGGCACGCCGTCGGCGGCGACCTCCTCGGCGGACTTGCCGAAGGCGAGCGCCTCCGCCTGCGCAAAGAGGTTGGCGATGAGGGCGTCGTGGTGGTCGACCTCGGGGAAGTCCGGCTCGTAGAAGCCGATGAGGTCGGCGGGAATCGGCGTCGTCCCCTGGTGAATGAGTTGGTAGAAGGCGTGCTGGCCGTTGGTGCCCGGCTCGCCCCATAGGATGGCACCCGTGTCGTAGGTGACGGTCTCGCCATCGATGGTGGTCTGCTTGCCGTTGCTCTCCATGTCCAACTGTTGGAGGTATGCGGGGAACCGCTCGAGCAGTTGGCAGTAGGGGAGGACGGCATGGGTCGGCCATCCGGCGAAGTTGCGATACCAGATGCCGATGAGGCCGAGGAGCGCCGGCACGTTCTGTCGCAGCGGCGTGGAGCGGAAGTGGGAATCCATCCCATGGAACCCGGCGAGCATCTCGCCGTACGCGTCGGGGCCCACCGCGATCATGAGCGACAGGCCGATCGCCGAGTCCATGCTGTAACGGCCGCCCACCCAGTCCCAGAACTCGAACATGTTGGCGGTGTCGATTCCGAACGCCGCCACACCCTCGGCATTGGTCGAGAGCGCAGCGAAGTGCTTGGCGACGGCGGCGTCATCGCCGAGCGCGTCCACGAGCCAGGCTCGGGCGCTCTTGGCGTTCGACAGGGTCTCGAGTGTGGTGAACGTCTTCGAGGCGACGATGAAGAGCGTCTCCGCCGGATCGAGATCGTGGATGGCCTGATGGAGGTGTGTGCCGTCGACGTTCGAGACGAAGCGAGCTTCGATCGTTTCGTGCCGCCACGGCATGAGCGCGCGGTACGCCATCAGCGGACCGAGGTCGGAACCGCCGATGCCGATGTTCACGACCGTTCGGATGGGCTTGCCGGTGTGGCCCGTCCACTCGCCGCTGCGCACACGCTCGGCGAAATCACCCATGTGCGACAGCACGCCATGAACGTCGGCGATGACGTCCTGGCCATCGACCATCAGTTCCGTCTCGGCCGGAGCCCGGAGCGCGGTGTGGAGCACGGCGCGATCCTCGGTCGAGTTGATGTGTTCGCCGGTGAACATCGCCTCGATCTTCGCCGGGAGCCCAGCCGCCTCGGCCAGAGCAACCAGGAGATCCAGCGTTTCCGTGGTGACGAGGTTCTTGGACGCGTCGACCACCAACCCGTCGGTCTCGAAGGTGAGCGCCGATGCCCGATCCGCATCCGCTGCGAAGAGCTCTCGGAGCGTCGTGGTGGACATCGCCTCGTGGTGGGCGTTCAGCGCCACCCACTCGTTCGAACTGTTGATCATCGGAAGACCTCCTGCGCCGTGATGCTCCGTCGGTCCGTTCGTCGCGGAACTCAAGCGGAGACGGCAACCCACGCTAGTTGTGGAGGCTTCCCGGCTCGGGGAGTGGCCAAGAGGTCGCTGGGCTCGGTGGTCAGAACTTGCGGTACTGCGCCATCGCCCGTTCGGTGTCCCGATCGGAGTCTCGACGGGCGATGTCCTGACGCCGGTCGAATTCCTTCTTACCCTTGGCCAGGCCGATCTCGACCTTTGCGCGGCCGCCGATGAAGTAGATCGACAGCGCCACGAGGGCGAGGCGTTCCCGCTGCACACGCGCATCGATCCGGTTCAGTTCGGTGCGATGGAGCAGCAGCTTGCGGTGACGATCGGGCACGTGGCCGAACGCGGACGAGCCGGTCGAGGCGTAGGGCGAGATGTTCAGGCCGAGCAGCCACATCTCGCCGTCGTCGATCCGACCGTAGGCCTCGGTCATCTGCACGTTGGCCTCGCGAAGCGACTTGACCTCGGACCCTCGCAGCACCATCCCGCACTCGTAGGTGTCCATGATGGTGAAGTCCCGACGGGCGCGACGGTTGGTGGCAACGATCTTCTTTTCGTTGCCCGTGATGCCCGGCTTCTGCTTGCCGTTCTTCTTCCGCTTGTTCGCGCTCGATGTCGCCACACGTCGAGCGTAACCTCACCCCATGTCCATGAGACCCGCGCCCGCCTGCGAACTGGCCGCCGGCGTTCACGACCGGTTGATCGCGATCGCTCGGGCGGCGTTGCCGAACGAAGCGTGCGGGCTGCTGGCCGGGCCGGCGCCGGCGGACGCCAACGGCCCCGTCTCGGTCGAGGCGGTCTGGCCGGTCGCGAACTCGCTGCGGTCGCCCCACCGGTTCGCACTCGACGGCTCGGGGATGCTCGACGCCGAGGACCGAATCGACGCCGCAGGCCAGACCGTCATCGGGGTCTTCCACTCGCACCCGACCAGCCAGGCCGTCCCCTCGGCCACCGATCGGGCCGACGCCCAACGATGGGACCCACACCATCGGTTCATACATGCGCTCGTCTCGATGCAGGGCTTCGCTCCCACGATCCGCATCTGGCGTCTGAACGGCCCGGAGGCGGTCGACATGGTGGAGCTCCCCGTCGTGGCCGGTGACACGTCTGCGTGACCGCTCCCACACCGGGCGGTGTCAGCGTGTGCACTACCCTCAACGGTGATGGACCCGCGGCCAATAGGCGTCTTCGACAGCGGCTTCGGTGGACTCACCGTTGCTCGAGCGCTGATCGATCTGCTCCCGCACGAGCAGCTGATCTACGTGGGCGACACGGGCCGCTATCCGTACGGATCGAAGCCGCAGGATGAGGTCCGGGCGTACGCTCATGAGATCACCGAATGGCTGGTCGAAACGCACGACGTCAAGCTCGTCGTGGTGGCCTGCAACACGGCCTCAGCCGCCGCCCTCGAATCGTTGCAGGAACGGTTCGACACGCCCATCGTCGGGGTGATCGACGCCGGGGTTCGGTCGCTCGTGATGGCGTCGGACAGCCGCAACGTCGGCGTGATCGGGACGGTCGGCACGATCGGCAGTGGCGCCTACCAGGCGGCCGTGGCGGAGGTCGACGACACGCTTCGGCTCACCTGCGCTGCCTGCCCGGGGTTCGTCGAATTCGTCGAGCGCGGGGAGCTCCGGAGCGACCAGGTTCGGGTCCTGGCGCAGCGCCTTCTTGCACCGGTCATCGATGCAAAGGTCGATGCGCTTCTCCTCGGCTGCACCCACTATCCGTTCCTCGCCCGAACCATCTCCGACGTCGTCGGCCGCGACGTCACGCTCATCTCCTCCGCCGACGAAACCGCGTTTCAGGTGCGGGCCATGCTCGCCGATCGTAAGGAAGAACGTGAAGGTGCGACCGTGCCACCCGTCTTTCTTTCCTCCGGCGACGTTGGCGAGTTCGAGCGAATCGGTCGTATGCTGCTCGGCCCAGAGATGGTCGAGGTCCGAACGTGGAAACACGGCTCGGTGGGAGAGACCTCATGAACGAAAATCAGGACGAACCCGGCCTCCGAATCACCGTGCTCGGCTGCTCGGGCACGTATGCCTCGCCCGAGTCCGCATGCTCCGGATATCTCGTGCAGTCGGCCACCACGTCCGTGGTCCTCGACGCCGGCCCGGGCACCTCGATGGAGCTGCAGCGCCACATCGCACTCGAAGACATCGACGCCTTCATCCTGAGCCACGAGCACGCCGACCATTGGACGGAACTCCCCACGCTCTATCACGCATTCCGATGGGGGATCCGGCGCTTCCACGTACCCACCTACGGCACACAGGGCACCCGCGATCTCCTCCACGCCGTCATCCCCGAAGCGCTCGAGCATGCGTTCGAATGGACGGTCATCAACGAACGTTCGCGCGTCACCGTTGGCGACATCACCTTCACGTTCTCCACGACCGATCATCCCGTCGAGACGTTGGCCATTCGAGCCGAATGCGGCGGCCGATCGCTGGTCTATTCCGCCGATACCGGCCCGGACTGGTCGCCGGAACGCTTTGATGCCCCCATCGATCTGATGGTGTACGAAGCCTCGATCACCGTTGCCGCCGAGGGCGATGGGATCCCGCACGTCTCCGGACGAGAAGCCGGAGAACGGGCTCGAGCCGCAGGCGTCGGCACGCTCGTACTCACCCATGTTCCCCCTGGTGAGGACCGGGAGGAACGGCTCGATGCGGCCGCCAAGGGATTCGGCCAGACGGCCACGCTTGCTGCGCCCGGTCGCTGTTTCGTCGCCTGAACTTCGGGTCCGAATTTCCCCGCAAACAGGGGCGTCGCAAACCATCGCGATCGATTTGTTGAAGAATTCGGGAACTGGGTTCGGGCCAACGTCGTAGAAGACGCATGGCTACGAACACACACAACACCTCAAACCTGCTGCGGCTCCTGGCTGTGGTGCTGTCCATCGTGATGCTGGCATCAGCATGCGGATCCGACTCGGCCGACGTCGCCGATGCAGAGGGAGAGTTCGCCGTCGACGAAGCGTCGGACGCATCCGACGACGCCGAAGAGTCCTTCAGCAGCGGCGTCGAGACCACCGACTCGGCCGAAGAGGTCGTCGAACAGGCGATGGAGGACGACGCCATGGAGGAAGAGGAGGCCATGGAGGATTCGGGCACCTCGGAAGAGCGCATCACCGTGGACTCCGATGACGCCGAGACGGGACTGGTCGCCTCGACCACCACGGTCGCGCCGGCGGCCCGGGAGGAAGAAGACTCGGATGGCGGCGGCCTGTTCGGCACCGTCGACGAAGACGACGAGGCCGAGATCGTGGTTCCCTCCAGCCCCGATCCGCGCTTCACCGACTACGGCATCCGCACGTTCATCGACACCGACGACGACCCACTGTCCACCTTCAGCCTCGACGTCGACACCGGCTCGTACACGATCGGCAAGCGCTACGTGAACGAAGGCAGCCTGCCGCCCCGTGCGTCCGTCCGGGTCGAGGAATACGTCAACGCCTTCGACTACGACTACGAATCGCCCCGCGACGGCCTCGACGTGCAGGTCGACGGCGGCCCGTCACCGTTCGATGAGGACACCTGGCTGATCCGGGTCGGCGTCTCGTCCGAGGAGATCCCGGACCGCGAGCGTCAGCCCGTCGCTCTCACCTTCGTCGTCGACACCTCCGGCTCGATGAACAGCCCGGACCGCCTCGGTCTGGTCAAGGAATCGCTCATCATCCTCGTCGAGGAGCTCGAGCGGGACGACACCGTCGCCATCGTCACCTACTCCGGTGACTCGGGCATCGTCCTCGAGCCGACTGCCGTCCGCAACCGAGACGAGATCATCGACGCCATCGACGGCATGCGAGCCGGTGGCTCCACCAACCTCCAGGCCGGCCTCGACACCGGCTACGACCTCGCCCGGGAGGCCTTCCGTTCCGACGGCGTCAACCGGGTGATCGTCGCCTCCGACGGCCTCGCCAACGCCGGCATCACCGACGTCGACCGTCTCGCCGAGCGCATCCGTGACGACGCCGACGACGGCATCGGCATCGTGACCGTCGGCTATGGCCTCCGTGGCTTCAACGACACGACCATGGAACAGCTTGCCGACCAGGGCGATGGCTTCTACGCCTACGTCGATTCGGTCGACGAGGCCGAGCGCCTCTTCGAAGAAGACCTCACTTCCACGCTCATCACGGCAGCCATCGACGCCAAGATCCAGGTCGAGTTCGATCCCGACGTCGTCGAGGAGTACCGCCTGATCGGCTACGAGAACCGCGGCGTCCTCGACCAGGACTTCCGCAACGACGAGGTCGACGCCGGTGAACTCGGTGCCGGCCACCAGGCCACCGCCATCTACGAGATCGAACTCGCTCGTGGCGTGGACGTCGACGACCGTCTCGAACTCGGTGTGGTCCGGCTTCGGTGGGAAGACCCCGACTCCGGTGACGTCGAGGAGATCGACACCGACATCGACATGCGAGACATCGAGCCCAACTGGACTCGCACGTCGACCAGCTTCCAGCAGGCCGTCGTCGTCGCCACGCTCGCCGAGGTGCTGCGAGACAACCCGTACGCCGACGCCGTGGACATCGACGACCTCGCCGACGAGGTCGACAGCCTCGCCCGTGACGTCGACACCGACGAGTTCGACGACTTCGCCGACATGGTCGACGCAGTCGCCTCCTACCGCTGATCCACCACCCTCCAACTCCCCCGGAGGGGACCGGCCTCGGGCCTGCCAGCACCTCGTGCCGGCGGGCCCGAGCCGTCGTTTTCGCAGCTAGTGTTCGAGGCGCACCAGGCAGGTGCGACCACGAACCAGGAGCTGCAATCCATGTCACGTCCCGACGGCCGCCAGGCCGACGAACTCCGTCCGCTCGCCTTCCATCGGGACTTCGTCGACACGTGCGCCGGGTCGGCTCTCGTGTCGTTCGGCCGGACGCGAGTGTTGTGCACGGCTTCGGTCAACGACGATGTACCTCGCTGGCTCCGTGACTCCGGCAAGGGCTGGGTCACCGCCGAGTACTCGATGCTTCCCGGTTCGAGCCCCGAGCGGATCCGCCGCCGGACCTCTGGCCGCAGCCAGGAGATCCAGCGCCTGATCGGCCGCAGCCTGCGCGCCGTGGTGGACCTCGACGCCATGCCCGACCTCGAGATCGTCGTCGACTGCGATGTCCTGCAGGCCGACGGTGGCACCCGCACCGCATCGATCACCGGTGGTTACGTGGCGCTGCACGACGCACTCACCCGTCTCGTGCAGGCCGGCACGCTCCCGGCGAACCCGATCCGGACCGAGTGCGCCGCAATTTCCGTGGGCATCTGCGAGGGCCAGCCGGTGCTCGACCTGCCCTACGTCGAAGACTCGACGGCCGAGGTCGACATGAACGTGGTCATGGACGGCGCCGGCAACTTCATCGAGATCCAGGGCACGGCCGAGGGTGCCGTGTTCGGCCGAGACCGCTTGAACGACATGCTCGATCTCGCCGCCGGCGGCATCGCCACGATCACCGAGGCGCAGCGAGCCATTCTCGCAGACCCGCCCGCAGAGCTTCCCGGCCGATGACCGCCGCCCGTCCCCAGGTGGTGATGGCGAGCGCCAACCCGGACAAGGTCGCCGAAATCGCGCTGCTCATGCAGGACGTCGTGGACATCGCGCCGCGCCCGCCGGAAATCCCCGACGTCGTCGAAGATGCCGACACGCTCGAGGGCAACGCCAGGCTCAAGGCGAAGGCCATCGCCGACGCAACCGGCATGCCCGCCATCGCCGACGACACCGGACTCGAAATCGACCACCTCGACGGCGCTCCCGGCGTCTACACGGCCCGCTTCGCCGGCGAGGGCGCCACTTACGCAGACAACGTCGCGAAGACCCTCGAGGTGCTCGACGGGGTTGCCTTGCAGGACCGCACCGCCCGATTCCGGACGGTGGCCCTGCTACGCCACCCGAACGGCGACGAACTCGTGTGCCACGGCGTCGTCGAGGGGCGCATTGCCCTCGAACCGTCGGGCGACGGCGGCTTCGGCTACGACCCGATCTTCATCCCCGTCGACGGCCCCGGAGTCACGTTCGCCGAAATGGACCCGGAAGCCAAGCACGCCATCTCCCACCGAGGCCGAGCCTTCCGAGCGCTCAAGGAAGCGCTCAAACGAACGGCCTAATTGTTCCAGCGCATGCCGAGGTAGGTGCGGAACTCGTCGGGCGATGCCGCCTTCGAGAACAGGTAGCCCTGCACGAGATCGCAGTCGAGCTCGGCGAGGAGCTCGAGTTGGCGTTCCGTCTCCACGCCCTCGGCCACGACCCGAAGGTTGAGTCCGTGTGCCAGCGCAATGGTGCCTCGGACGATTGCCGAGTCGTTCTCGTCAGAGCCGAGGCCGCCGACGAAGCTCTTGTCCACCTTGAGGAAGCTGATCGGGAATCGCTTGAGGTAGGCGAGTGACGAGAACCCGGTGCCGAAGTCGTCGAGGCCGATGCGCACGCCGAGGTCTCGCAGCTTGAGCAGCGATCGTTCGGTCGTCGGGTTGCCGTCGATCAGCGCGCTCTCGGTGAGCTCGAGCGAGAGTTGGGTTGGAGCGAGGCCCGCGCTCTGAAGCTCGGCGGCGAGCTGATCCGGATACGACGGGTCGGTGAGCTGTCGGGCTGACACGTTGACGGCGATGGACAGCGGGTCCTGGCCCGGCACGTGCAGGTGCGTCCACTCGGCGGTCTGACGGATCGCCTTCACCAGCACCTGATGGCCGAGGTGGGCGATGAGCCCGGAGTCCTCGGCGACGTCGATGAACTCGCCGGGCATGATGACGGAGCCGTCCTCGTTGCGAATCCGCACGAGTGCCTCGGCACCGGCGAGTCGGCCGGACGCAACGTCGAGCACCGGCTGGTAGTGCACGACCAGATTGTCGGTGTCGATGGCTCGGCGCAGTTTCCGCTCGAGCTCGAGCCGGCGCACGGCCTTGTCGCGAAGGTGATCGTCGAACACGACGGCGACGTCGCGTCCCTTCTCCTTCGCCCGGTAGAGAGCCGTATCGGCGTCGCGGAGCAGATCGTTGGGGTCCTCGTTGCCTTCGGCGATGGCGATGCCGATCGAGGTGGTGATGACCGTGTTGTCGTCGCCGACGCGAATCGGCTGGGTGAGCGCCTTGCGGAGGCGGCGCGCTGCCACCACGGCGTCGCCGCGCCGCAGCATGTCGCCGATCACGACGGCGAACTCGTCGCCGCCGAGTCGGGCGACCGTGTCGCCGGGTCGGATGACGTCCTCGATGCGGGACGCCACCTCGGACAGCAGCTCGTCGCCGGCCGAATGGCCGAGCGATTCGTTGACGACCTTGAACCGGTCGAGATCCAGGAACAGGAGCCCGACGAGCAGGCGACGTTCGCGAGCCCGGCGGAGGGCTTCGCGCATGCGCTCGACGAGCAGCGCCCGATTCGGCAGGCCGGTGAGGTCGTCGTGGAAGGTTCGCTCTTCGAGTTGGGCGGCCGCCTCGACCTGGTCGGTCACGTCCTTCGCGTTGAGGACGATGCCACCGACGGCCGGGTTGTCGAGCAGGTTGTTGGCTACGACTTCGAGGTGTCGGTAGGCGCCGTTGCCGTGGGCGATGCGCAGCTGGGACGTGCGCGACTCGCCGGTTCCGTCGGTGATGCTGGCCGCCATCTCGTAGGCGTCCTGCAGGTCCTCCGGATGCACCAGCTCGAGTACGTCGACACCGTCCAGGCTCCCCGGCGGGTGGCCGAGCACCCGCTCGACGGCGGGGGAGGCGTAGATGACTGTGCCGGCCCGATCGATGAGCACGACGAGGTCCGACGCATGCTCGACGAGCGCCGCCATGCGGGTCTCGGAAGCGGCGACGAGCGCTTGGGCATCGCGGATGTCGCTGACGTCGCGGGCGACGATGGAGATCGCTTCGGCTGCACCCGAGTCGTCGAGGTGCGCCACGAGCATCGTCGACATCGGCGTGAGCTGACCGTCGGAGCGGATCACGTTCAGTTCGCCCCGCCAGCTGCCCGACTGGTGGACGGCCGGGAGGGCGGTGGCCACGTACTGGGACTGGGAGTAGTGATCGAGATGCTGAACGAACGGGGTGGACAGCGCTTCCTCGGGGAGGAAGTGGCCGAATGTGTCGTTCAACCAGACGAGCGACGTGCCATCGGCGGACAGGATGCCGACGAGGTCCTTCGTCGCTTCGAGCACCCGTGAGAGCTCCTCGGCCCGCCGGGCAGCGTCCTGATCGTCGGTCGTGTCCTCGAACGACAGCAGCGCGCCGGCCGGTGCATCGAGGGGAGTGGTGCTGATCTCGAGCCAGCGATAGTGGCCGTCGGGCGTCAGGATCCGCAGGCGTCCCCGGATGCCCTCGGTTGCCGCGAGCGAGGCGGCGAGGGCATCGATGAAGTCGGCCCGTCCGTCCTCGTCCACCCGGCTCAGCCAGCCCAGTCCGAGCGCCTCCGCTGTGGACTGCCCGGTGATCTCGGACCAACGCTCGTTGACGTCGACCATGGTGAGGTCCGCGGCCAACTGCGCCATGCCGCTCGGCGACCGGGCGATCAGCGCAGTGACCTGCTTGAGCTGATCGTCGGCGGCGGCGGGTTCGAGCATGGCCAGCACCGACCGGGTGCCGTCGCCGGCCACCTCTGACCAGCACTGCAGATCGATCGAGCGCAGCACGCCGTTGGCCGAAATCTGGAAGGTCCGCCGCACCTGGTTCCCGCCGGCGGCGGTGCGCACCGTCTCGTCGAGCAATGGCGCGTCGCCGGTATCGGCGAGCAGGTCGACCAGATGCGATCCCACCAGTGCCTCCGGCGTCCGGCCGACCAGTGCGGCCGCCGCCTCGTTGGACGCCGTGATCCGGCCCACCGTGTCGGCAGCGAGGATGCCGAAGGGGGCGCTGCGGAGCAGATCCTGCACCACATCTGGATTTGGTTGGGTGTTCGGGTTCTGCTCTGTCATTGCTCGGTCCGTGCGGACGGGGGGAATCGAACCCCCATGCCCTTTCGGGCACCAGGACCTAAACCTGGCGCGTCTGCCAGTTCCGCCACGTCCGCAGTCCAACACGCACACTACAACCCCGGGCGGTGGTGAACCCAGTCTTGGTCGCGGGCGATTTCACTCCGTGCGGCCACCTGCCGATGGGGAATGAGTTCAGGGCGCCACGGTCGCACCTACCCCCGGCCGGACTCGGTACCCTGAACATTCACCAATCGACCGGAATGCACGCAGCGCACAGGCGTTGTGTGAGGGTCACAGACCCGAGAGCCAGGAGAATGATGGGCATCGAAAACCCCGGAACCGCGTACGCAGCCAGCATCACCGAAGACGTGTCCCGCATGGACATCTACAACCGGCTGCTGAAAGACCGGATCGTGTTCCTCGGCACCGACGTCAACGACGACATTGCCAACTTCATCACCGCACAGATGCTGTACCTCGAGGGTCAGGATCCGGAGAAGCCGATCTGGCTGTACATCAACTCGCCCGGTGGTTCCGTCACCGCAGGCATGGCCATCTACGACACGATGCAGTTCGTCGGTCCGGATGTCGGCACGATCTGCATGGGTCTTGGCGCCTCGATGGGCCAGTTCCTGTTGGGTGCCGGTGCCAAGGGCAAGCGCTATGCGCTGCCGCACGCTCGCATCATGATGCATCAGCCGCTCGGCGGCGTGCAGGGCCAGGCCACCGACATCGCCATCCAGGCGGAGCAGATGGCCAACACCAAGAAGCTCCTGCAGGCACTCATTGCCGATCACACCGGTCAGAGCGTCGAGACGATCGAGGCCGACTCGGATCGTGACCGCTGGTTCACCGCGGCCGAGGCCAAGGAGTACGGCATCATCGATCACGTGATCGAGCGCCGCGGCGACATGAGCTGATTCGAACGCCCAAGGGGCCTGGCACCTTTCACCACGAAAGGTGCCAGGCCCCTTTGCGCGTTTTCGCGCAAATGCAACGATTCGCGCCACCACCCGTCGTTAGGTGCCTGGCACCTAAGCGGTCGTTAGGTGCCAGGCACCTTGTGGGGTGAGGGGTCAGGCTTGGGCGGCTTCGGCGCGGGAGCGGAGGTCCTGAACGCCTTCAGCGAGGGACGGGTACTTGAAGAGTGCGCTTCCCGAGATGAGGACGTTGGCTCCTGCCGCGGCCGCGCCGGCGATCGTGTCCTTGCTGATGCCACCATCGACCTCGAGGTCGATGTCGTACCCGCTTGCGTCGAGCATGGCTCGGCACGCTGCGATCTTCGGTTCCATCGTGGAGATGTACGCCTGGCCGCCGAAGCCCGGGTTCACCGTCATGATGAGCACCATCTCGACCAGGTCGAGAACGTGTTCGATTTCGCTCAACGGTGTCGACGGGTTCAGCGCAACCGCGGCGTTGCCGCCGAGGTCGGCGACGTTCGCGAGGGTGCGATGCAAGTGCTGGGCAGATTCGGCGTGCACGATGAGCAGGTCGCAGCCGGCATCGATGTACTGCTTCGCCATCAGGTCGGGGTCGGCGACCATCAGATGGGCCTCGAACCGCACATCGGTATGCGGACGGCAGGCCGCGATGACGTCCGGTCCGAACGTCAGGTTCGGGACGAAGTTGCCGTCCATCACGTCCCACTGAATGCGGTCCACGCCCGCCTCGCCGAGACGACGGCATTCCTCGCCGAGGTTGGCGAAGTCGGCGGGGAGGACGGACGGAACGATCTCGATCTTGCGCGGCATGGCCCGCAGGCTACGTGGTCGTGCGTACGCTGCCCACATGATCGAACTGCACTTGGACGCTCCTTCCGGCCAGGGCGCCTCCGTCGGCCGCGATGCCGACGGTCGGGCCGTCTTCGTCGAGGGCGGATTGCCCGGCGAGACGGTCGTGGCGGACCTGCAGGTGCAGAAGAAACGGTTCGCGAAGGGTCGGGTCCGACGGGTGCTCGAGGCAGCGCCGGGCCGAATCGAACCTGCGTGTGCGACCGCGTTGGCCGGATGCGGCGGCTGCGATCTGGCGCACGCGTCGCTGGACCTGCAGCACGACATGAAGCGCCGGGTGGTGGAGGATGCACTGACCCGGATCGCCCGACTCGAGAGCTTCCCGGACGTCGGCCTCCGTGGCACTCGCGAACACTCGTACCGAACGACGGTGCGGGCTGCCGTGCACGAGGGCGTCGCCGGATATCGACGGCGGTGGAGCCACGACGTGATTCCCGCGTCCGAGTGTCGGGTCGCCCACGAAGGCATCGAGTCATTGCTTCGCGACGGCCGTTTCGACGGGGCTGACGAGGTGATGCTTCGGGTGAGCGAAGCCAGCGGTGAGCGGCTTGCCGTCGTGACCGGCCCGCTCGACGGTGTCGAGGTTCCCATCGACGTGGATCTCATCACACGTGCCGAGGTGGACGCCGGAGCCATCCGCACCATCACCGAAGAGGCCGGCGGGCGGACGTGGCAGGTGTCGGCCGGATCGTTCTTCCAGGCCGGGCCGGCGGCCGCAACAGCACTCGTCGACGCCGTCGCCGCCGCGGCGGGCCCGATCGACGGGGGCCACGTGGTGGACGCCTATTGCGGGGTCGGCCTGTTCGCCGGAACCGTCGCAACCTCGGCGCACTCGGTCACGGCCATCGAACGTGAGGGAAGCTCGGCCGACGATGCGCGCGACAACCTCGACGACCACGTGACCGTGGTGGGCCTGCCGGTCGAGCAATGGGATCCGGTGCTCGCCGACCTCGTGATCGCGGATCCGGCACGCTCCGGGTTGGGGGCTGAGGGTGTGGCCACGCTCGACGCCTGCCGGGCCGACAGGTTCGTGCTGGTCAGCTGCGACACCGGGTCGCTCGGCCGCGACGTCGGCCTGTTGGTTGCGGCCGGCTACGGGTTGGATTCCGTCGAAGTGGTCGATGCCTTCCCGGACACGAACCACATCGAGACGGTGGTCGGCCTCAGTCGGTGACGAGTTCGCCGAACAGGTTCTCCGGGATCGGGTTGTCTCCGGCCAGCGATCCCGCGGTGAGGTAGGGCCGGAACCGGGCGAAGGCGAGATCGGTGCCGAAGTACTTCGTGCCGTTCGGAAGCGACGGGTCGAAGTCCGGATCCAGGCTGCGCTGCATGGCTTCCGCGTGGGCGCCTTTGCGGGCGAACGCCTCGAGGTGCGTTGCGGTCTCCCAGAACGACAGGCTGCACAACATGTTGGGTGGGCAGAACATGCCGGAAGCCCACAGCACGCCGGGTGAGGTCAGGAGCTGTCGTTCGACCTGCGTGTTGAGGCGGTTGAACCCGACCGCCTTGGTGGCCCGGACCGGGCCGATGCTCAGTCCGACGGTCGGGCCGTTCCAGGTCACCTCGGGGCTGCGCTCGATGTCGTCGGGCAGGCCGGGCCAGCGGCCCAACGCACGGACGGGCACGCATCGAACGTGCCAGCCCGCACGGAGGGGGGCCGATTCGGGCCGGGCGAGGTGGGCGCTGATCGCCTCGTCACTCTCCCAGAACCCGAGGAAACCGTTGCGGCCGAGATCGGGTATGCCGACGGTCTTGCCGGTGAACGGCGCAGCGGTGAGCTTCTGTGCGCTGATCAGGCCGGGGGTCTCGCCCGGCTCGGGTGCCGTGGACTTCCAGAAGTCGGTGGCCGACCCGTCGGTCAGGTGAATCGTTGCGAGCATGTCCGTGCCTTTCGCCGTTTCCTTCAGCGTGCGGATCGAAGACGACGGGGACAATGGAGGCCTCGGGAGGAACGAGGGTGGGGCTGGCCCCACCCACCCCAAGTGGGCATGTGGTCAAATTTCGAGCTTTCCCCACCGGGAGTGACCACGTACTCTCTGTCTGTTGTGATGTGGGTCGAGGCGAGGCGAGCGGGAATCGGGGGACAGGTCGCGGTCGCAAACGGTCGCGCCCACGGCACGGTCGGTGAGCTCGCCGACGCATTGCAGATCCCCGAGGGCCACACGATCCGTGTCGACGGGCAGATGGTGGAGCGGGCGACCCCGCTGTCGGAGTCGCCGGTGATGCACGGCTCGGTGATCGACCATGGCGACGAAACCGCATGGGGGACAGCGGCCGTCGAGGTCGCTGCGGTGGCCGGGCCCGATGCCGGCCAGCTCCGGTCGCTGTCGGGTACCGACGTGATCGTCCTCGGCCGTGACCGCGAGAGCGACATCTTGCTCGACAACCCGACCGTTTCGTCCCGGCACGCCGTCATCCGCCTGGACGCCGACCGGCTGACCATCGAGGATCTCGAATCCCGAAACGGCACCTGGGTGCGACTCGATGGCGACCCCACGGAGGTTCCGGTCGACGGGGTCACGGAGCTTGCGCTTCCCGTGACGGTCCGAGTCGGATCGATCGACCTTCGGTTGGGGGCGCCCGCCGACGGCGACCGTCCCGTTGGCGTCGATCCCATCCACGCAGACGACAACGGCCGGGTACTGCTCAATCGCCCGCCGCGGGAGACGGGTCCGGTCGCCCCGAGCGCAATCGTCGTTCCGGATGCCCGTCCGGAGCGGGCGAATCCCTTCTTCTCGCCCATCGCGCTCGTTGCGCCAATCCTCTTCGGCATCGTGATGGTGCTGGTGCTCGGCAGCTGGCGATACGCACTATTCGCCGTGCTGTCCCCCGTGATGTTGCTGAGCGGTTGGCTGACCAACCGGCGCCGGGTCGCCGCAGAACGAGAGAAGGATCAGGAATCCTTCGCTGACGGGCTGGAGCGCCTCGCCGGCGAGCTCCACGCTGCGGACGAACAGGAGCGTGCCCGTCGTCGCTCGATCGCACCACATCTTGCGGAGGTGCACCGACGTGCCGGCCTGCCGTCCGTGCGGCTGTGGGAACGTCGTCCGACGCATGCGGACGCGTTCACGGTCGGGCTGGGTGCCGGCCGGGCCGCATGGTCCCCGCCGATCGAGACGGTCGGCCGCTCGTCCGAGTTCGCACCGGAATGTCAGGAGCTTCTCGACGAACATGCTGCGCTCGACGGCGCTCGACTTCTCGCCGATCTGCGGGATGGCCCGCTCGGCGTTATCGGTGATGCGGAGCTCGCAGACGGCGTCCTGCGCAGTGTCATTGCGCAGCTGTGCGTTCATCACGGACCCGCCGACCTCTCGGTCGTGATCGTCGCCGATCAGGCTCGCCTCGACTCGTGGCGCTGGGCCCGCTGGCTTCCGCACGTCCGCGATTCCGGTGACGCCGTGCGCATCCTGACGCCAGACGTTGCCGTGCCGCTCGCCGCCGCGCTCGAAGACGGTCTCGAGGACGGCAACAACCACCACTGGCTGTTCGTCGTCGACGAAATCTCGCTCGTGCACGAACGCGCCAGCACCTTGCGCACACTCCTCGCATCGACCGGGCGCGGCGTACTCGGGCTGGTCGTCGCTCCCAACGAAGCGCAGCTTCCCGCATCGGTCGCCACCATCGTTGATCTGCAGACTCCGGACGGGCGAATGGAGGTTCGTCGACCGGCGGCCTCGACCGGAAACGAGAACGGCATCGCTGACGCGATGTCGATGTCCACCGCCTCCAGCGTCGCCCGTTCCATGGCGCGGTGGGAGGATCCGGAACAGCCGTTGGGCGCCGGCGGGGTGCCGTCCTCCGTGGAGGCGGCCGAGATCTTTGGCGTTCCACGGACGCCCGCCCTGATCAGCGAACGATGGGCATCCGCCGATGCATCTGGCTCGCTGTCCACCCCACTCGGGCTGGCGGCAGACGGCCGCTTCGACGTGGACCTCGTCGCCGACGGGCCACATGCGTTGGTGGCCGGAACGACGGGAGCAGGAAAGTCGGAGCTGCTCCGGACCTGGCTGCTCGGCCTCGCCCATCGCTACGGCCCCCAAGACGTGGTCTTCGTGTTGATCGACTACAAGGGCGGAGCGGCGTTCGACGCGCTGCGCAACCTGCCGCACGTGGTGGGGATGGTCACCGACCTGGATGCCCACCTGGCCGAGCGCGCGCTTCGTTCCCTGGAGTCGGAGCTGCGGTACCGCGAGCGGGCACTTGCCGCTGCCGCCGTCAGTGATGTCGGCGACTACCGGCGAGCCGGCAGCCCCGGAGGTCCGATGCCGCGCCTCGTCGTGGTGATCGATGAGTTCGCGACCTTGCGAGCCGAGCTGCCGAATTTCGTCGACGCACTCGTCGGCATCGCACAGCGAGGCCGGAGCCTCGGCGTGCATCTCGTGCTGGCGACACAACGTCCGGCCGGCGCCGTGGATGCGAACATTCGGGCGAACACCAACCTGCGCATCGCACTGCGAGTACAGACCGACGCCGACGCGCTCGATGTGATCGACGATCGCGCCGCCGTCGACATTCCGAGGTCCGTGCCGGGCCGGGCATGGGTCCGCCGCGGAACCGGTGATCTCACACTCGTGCAGGCGGCGTTGTCGTCGGTGCCTCCTCTGGACGAGCGTGCTCCCGGCGTGGTGGTGACTCCGGTGTCCCTCGGTGATGGACGGGCGCCACGGCTCCCCGAACGGGCCCGCTCGACTGGCGGGACCGTGATCGAAGCTGCCGTTGCCGCCATGCGAGCCGCTGGTGCAGACCGGCCGCCTCCGCGACGCCCGTGGCTGCCCGACCTGCCGGCGACGATCGCGCCGGCAGCGTTCGAGGCGCTCGAGCCGCTGCCGGACGGCATCGTGCCAATCGTCGTGGGCGATGATCCAGACAATCAGCGCCGAGTAGCCCTCGGCTGGGACCCGGCGGCAGGGTCGCTTGCGGTCATGGGCGGGGTCGGATCCGGGGTGTCCACGACGTTGTGCAGCGTCGGGAATCGGCTTCAGCACGGGGTGGGCGGACGCGTGGCCTGGGTGTTCGCCGCGGACCACGGCGATGGGAGCCTCGGACCGCTGCGAGAGCGCCCACACGTGTCCTGTGTGCTGGACCCCGCCGATGATGCCGGCCACCTTCGTCTCCTGGATCTCGTCGACGATCATCTCGGCGAACGGGCGCGGTCGGGCGACCGCGGGCCGTTGCTCGTGCTTCTCGTGGATGGCATCGCCGGTTTCGTCGATCGCATCGACGGAGCCCCGGGCGGCGTCAATGCGGAACGACTCGCCCGGATCATCCGGGACGGGCCGGCTCTGGGCGTGGTGTTCGTGGCTGGTGCGAGCCGTCCGTCGGACATGCCGAAGGCGCTTCTGGCGAGCGTTCGGGACCGGGTGGTGCTGTCGCTGGCCGACCCGTTGGACCTCGGTGTGCTCGGTGTACGACGGCAGTCACTGCCGGCGTTCCTTCCCGGCCGGGCGTTGTTCGGTTCGGGCGAGATGGTGGCCCAGGTGGTCGATCAGCGCGAGCTGGCCGGTCCGGAGCTCGCCGCGTTGCCGCCGTCGGTTGCTCCGCTCGGTGATGCGATCCCGTTGTCAACGGTGGGTGATGTGCTGGTGGACGCTGCCGGTGTGCACGTTCCGTTTGCGGTCGACGATCGGAGACGGGAGCCGGCGTCGCTCCGCCTTCGCGAGAGTGAGCATGCGCTGGTAGCGGGTCCGGCGCGCAGTGGGCGGACCACGGCGCTGCGTTCGCTTGCTATCCAGATGCGGCGGGCGTCGGCCGACCTCGTTCTCGTCGGCGTCGTTGCCGGTGACGCTGGGTTGATCAGCGACGGGGTCGACGGTCCGTTCGATGCCGGAGGCACGCTGGCTGAAGTGTCTGGCGTGCTCGAGCGGGCGGCTGCACAGACCGGCCGACCCTGGGTGGTGTTCGTCGATGACGCCGAGCGATGTGCCGATCCGGACGAGGTGTTGCACCGGCTCGTTCGATCGGCTCCGGCCGGGTTGCACGTGGTTGCGTCGGTGCGAACGAACTCCAGCCGGTCCGAATGGCCCCGATGGTTGCGGTCCGTGCGGGGGAGCGGCGTGGGGCTGTTGCTCAATGCCGATCCCGTGATGGACGCGGAGCTGCTCGGTGTCCGGCTTCCCCGGGGTGAGCGCACTGAGGTTCCCGGTCGGGGTTGGTTGGTGCACGCCGGTGAGGCGACGCTCGTGCAGGTGGCGCAGCCCGACTGAGCGCCGGTCGGGCACTCGCGCGAATCCATCGACGCTTCGAGCACCAATCGACTCTTTCATGCACTTTCATGCATTTTGCTTGACTCGCGCGCCCTAATGCGCGATCGTCGGTGAACGAAAGTTACTGAAGTGCATTCAAAGATGCGAAAGGGTCAAGACATGGCAAACGGATTCATCGGAGGCAACCTCGACGACATGGAGTCGAGTGCGGCGGTGCTCGACGAGACCGGGGCCTCGGCCCTGGTCAGCGGAACCGAGGCGGGCGCGCAGGTCAACGAACTCAGCGCAGCAGTCACGGAGGCAACGTCGACCCTCGTGAACCGGTTCGGCACGACCGCCGACACGCTGCGAGCCGACATCGGCGCAGCGCACGCCCGTCTCGAAGGCACGGACTGGAGCGGCAACTCCCGGGAACGCGCCCTCGAGATCAAGACCGAACTGCAGGCTGAAGTGGACCGTGTTCTGACGGCGGCAACCGACATGATGCTCTCCGAGAAGATGGCATTCGTCTCCCGCTCCGAGGAGCTGGTGGCCACCGTCGAGCAGCAGTACGCGGCCGTCATGCAGCAGGCGAACGACCGCTACCTGGAACTCGCCCGTGCGGCGCGAGCCACGCGAGACAACTTCGCTGCGGCCGACCAGACGATCGGCTGACCGAATCGCCCGGCGGGTCTCCCACCGCCCGCCCGTCCATGGCCGTCCGGTTCGCCCCGGGCGGCCATCGGCGCGTCAGTCCAGAAGGAGCGACAGTGGAGCGTGGTCCGACGGACGCAGATCCGGTTCACGCCAGCGCAGCAGCGGCCGGCACTCGGTCGACCGCTCCCGCACCGTTCGGCTGCCGAGCGCAAGGTCCAACCGGTAGCCCCGATTCGCCTCGAGCTGGCCGGCGGCGAAGCTGAACCAGGTGAATCCCGGCTCGTCCTCATCGAGTTCGCGTGCCAGATCGTGGAGGCCCAGATCGAGGAGGGCCGCCACCGCGGCACGTTCCTCCGAGCTGACGAGGTTGCGGTCGCGTTTGCGAATCGGGTCGTACACGTCGATCGGTGCCGGGCACACGTTGAAATCGCCGATGAGCAGGAGATCATGGGCTGCCTCGAGTTCGAGCTCCATCTCGACCGCGAGGAGCTGAAACCACGCAAGCTTGGCGAACCATGCGGCCGACCGGATGCGCTGCCCGTTCGGGGCGTACACCGATGCGACCCGCACGCCGTCGCAGTCGGCGGCGATGAGCCGGGGCTGGTCGAACGGTGGGCCGTGCTCGCCGCCGAAGCCATAGGAGACGCGATCGAGCCCGACACGGCTGGCGAGGGCCACGCCGGCGTGTCCTCCGGTGCCGAGATGCGCCACCTCGTACCCGGCGTGTTCGAACATCGTCCAGGGAAACGTTGCATCGGTGCACCGCGTCTCCTGCATGGCGAGCACGTCGGGTGTCTCCTCTGCCAGCAGCGCCTCGACGAGCGCTGCCCGCGACCGGATCGAGTTCAGGTTCCACGACACGATCTGCACCTGTCCGTCGTACCACATTCGCCGTGGTCGCCCGCGTCCTGCTCGGTGTTGTGCGCGCTCGTCTGCCTACTATCAGCACATGGCAACGGATGAAGAAGCTCCGAACGAGGTCGCCGACGCATTGCGCGCGGTCGAGGAGCTGGCCGCACCGCTGGAGCGAGACGCGGTCATCGGGTCCATCGGGCGGGCGGCCGCCGACGCCATCGGCGCCGATCTCGGGTTCGTCGGGCTTCTCGACGGACCGGACAAGCTCCGCCTGACCGGCGTGTACGGCGGCGAAACCGGAGCGCTGGAATCGCTGCAGGTCGAGCGCGGGCGCGGGCTCGGTGGGAAGGTGCTGGCCGAAGGTGGCCCTGATTTCGTGTCGGACTACACGGTGGCCGATTCGATCACGCACGACTACGACGCGCCGATCGCCCACGAGGGCCTTGCGGGTGTGTTGTGCATGCCGCTTGTCGTGAGCGACGACCTGATCGGTGTCGCCTACGTGTCCGACCGCGTTCCGACCGTCTACTCCGACACGCAACTGGACCGGGTCCTCACCGCGGTCGAGTCCGCCCGGCTGGCGTTGTCCATGGCGGATCGGTCGCGTCAGCTGACCGAGGCCGCAATCGAGGTGGAACGTGAGCGCACGGTTCGGGCGCTCGATGCTTCGGTCGGGGAACACCTGGGGCAGATCCTCCGAATCGCAAAGTCGATCGCCGCGGATCCGGAGAGCTCCTCCTCGCTGATCGCCCAGGCCACGTCGATCATCGAGACCGCCGGGAGCGCGTCGACTGCGTTGCGGTGTTCCGTTTCCGGCCTCGTCGTGCCCGAGCCAAACCCGGCTCCGTCGTGTCTGACCCCGAGGGAACTCGAAGTCGTCCGTCTCGCGGCCTGCGGGTTGTCGAACCCGGAGATCGCGGCCGAGCTGTTTCTCGCTCGCGGAACGGTCAAGGCGTACATGGAGTCGGTGCTCCAGAAGCTCGAGGCCCGAAACCGGGTCGAGGCGGTCATGATCGCCGCTCGAACCGGCCTTCTCGACGACATCTGAGCGGTCGTGCCGGCCGGAATCGGTCGCCACTGCCAACCGGCAGTTCCTGCCGGTTGCAAGCCCACGAGTTTCAATCGGTCTCCGGCGCCGTGCTACCTTGCGCTCATCACTGACTGATTCCAGGGGGGAAGCATGACAGTTGTCGAGGATCGGGTTGCGCCGACTCCATCCGGCGCTGGCGCCAAGACCGTTGCATCGCTGGCACGGGACTGGGCACAGAAGGACCCGAACCACATCGCCTTCCGCGAAAAGGACTTCGGCATCTGGCAGGAGTACAGCTGGGCGGACGCCTGGGAACTGATCGAGGTTGCCGCCCACGGGCTGCTCTCGCTCGGCGTCGAGGTCGGCGACCGGGTCACCATCCATGCCGAGGACCGGCCGGAATGGGTCATCCTCGACATCGCCGCTGTGGCGGTTCGCGGCATCACGGTCGGGCTCTACCCGACCAACCCGGCCGCCGAGGTCGAGTACATGCTCCAGGACTCCGGCGCTGTCGTGCATCTGGTCGAAGACCAGGAGCAGGTGGACAAGGTCTTCGAGATCGACCCGAGCAAGATCCCGTCGGTCCGCTCGCTCATCTACGTCGAGCCCCGTGGCTTCTCCGACTTCACCGACGAGCGCCTGATCTTCTGGGAGAACTTCCTCGAAGCCGGCCGGCAGCATCGTGCCGCCAACCCCGGCGCCGTCGCCGCCCGCATGGCCGCCGCCGAGGACGACGACGTGATGACGCTCGTCTACACCTCTGGAACGACGGGCCCGCCCAAGGGCGCAATGCTCACCAACGCCAACTCGATGTACGCGATGAACAAGATCATCGACGAGAAGCGTGCGTACCCCGACAACACCGCACCGAACACGAGCGACCAGATCCTCACCTACCTCCCGTTGTGCCATGTCGCCGAGCGGATCTTCTCCACGTGGACGATGCTCTCCGGCGGTCCGACGCTGAACTTCGCCGAATCGATCGAAACCGTCGCCATCAACCTCCGCGAAATCCAGCCCACGCTGTTCTTCGCGGTTCCCCGAATCTGGGAGCGGCTCCACGCCGGCGTGCAGATCCGGGGTTCAGACGCCACTCGCTTCAAGGCGCTGTGGTTGGGCATGGCCATGAAGGCCGCCGACAAGATCGGCAAGGCCAAGGTCGAGAACGGTGGCAACCACACCGCACAGAGCCGCATCCTGCATTGGATCTTCTACCCGCTCGTCTTCCGTGCTCTGCAGGAACGCGTGGGTCTCCGGCACTGCCGCCGTGCATCGAGTGGTGCTGCCCCCATCGCCCCCGAGGTGCTCCAGTTCTTCATGGGCATCGGCGTGGACGTGTACGAGCTCTACGGCATGACCGAGAACTCGGCTGTGGCCACAGTCAACTACCCGGGCCGCACCAAGCTCGGCACCGTCGGCGAGGCCTACGACGACATCGGCCTGCGGATCGACGAGGAAACCGGCGAGATCCAGACCAAGCACCCCGGCGTCTTCAAGGGCTACTGGAACAAGCCCGACAAGACCGCCGAGACCTTCACGGAAGACGGATGGCTCAAGACCGGCGACGTCGGCGAATGGGTCGACGGCACGCACGTCAAGATCGTCGACCGCATGAAGGACATCATCATCACGTCGGGCGGCAAGAACATCTCTCCATCCGAGATCGAGAACAGCCTCAAGGCATCGCCATTCATCAAGGAAGCAATGGTGATCGGCGACGGACGCAAGTATCTGACGGCGCTGATCGGCATCGAGCTCGATGTGGTCGGCGACTGGGCTCTGCGCAAGAACATTCCGTACACGACCTATCGGGATCTCACCGAGAAGGCCGAGGTCCTCGAGATGGTGCAGAACATCGTCGACGAGACGAACGGCAAGTTCGCTCGGGTCGAGGGCATCAAGAAGTTCCGGATGATCCCCAAGGAGCTCGACCACGAAGACGGTGAGCTCACGGCCACACAGAAGCTGAAGCGCTCCGCGATGCTCGACATGTTCGGCGACCTCGTGGAGTCGATGTACTGATGATCGGAGAACTTCTCGCTCAGGCGGGTGACATCGGGTTCTTCTCGAGACTGCTGAACACCATCGTTCGTGGCGTCTCGATCGGTGGCGTCTACGCCATCATTGCGCTCGGCTTCGTCATCATCTTCAAAGCCACCCAGGTCGTGAACTTCGCACAAGGTGCGTTGGCCGCTGCCGGTGGTCTGTTCGTGTCCTTCCTCGTGTTCGATCGTCCGGATCAGGCGAGCCCGGCGGGTATCACGCCGGGTACCTGGTGGCGGGCGCCGTTCGCCGGCGATGGTCTTCCCGAGATCGGTGAGCAGTGGGCCTCGATCGTGTTCGTCGCCTTCCTGGCCGGCCTGCTCTGGTCGCTGCTGACCGGCGGAACGATCCCGGGCAAGTCGCTGCTTGCCGGCATGGCTGCGTTCCTGGCCTGCCGGTGGTTGGCGACCCGCCAAGGCTTCACCTGGCTCGAGGAACCGCTGATCAGCCTCATCATCGCCCTCGTGATCGGCGTGGGTGCGGGTCTCGCAACGGGCTGGCGGCCGAGCAACCGACTGCCCATCGGCGCCGCGATCACGTTCGTTGCGATGGTGATCATCGCCGCCCTCGACTCCACCTGGATCGAGTGGATCGGCAACCTCATCATCGCCGTGGTCTTCGGTGCGCTGCTCGGCATGGCGCTCGAGCGGGTGGCCATCCGGCCGATGGTAGGTCAGCCGCTGTTCTCCATGGCGGTGATCACGCTCGGCCTCGAGATCGCACTGCGAGTGTTCACCAACGACTCGGTGAAGATCCTCCAGCGCTCGGTCGAATCGCCGTGGTCGGCGGAGATCGGCAACCCGGATTCAGACGGTGGCTTCAGCCTCTTCGGAGCGTTCTACTTCTGGAGCTACTTCATGATCATCATCGCCACGCTCCTGTCGTTCGTGGCGGTCTACTTCTTCTATCGGTCCAAGCTGGGCGTCGCGATGCGGGCGGTCTCCTTCGACCAGGAAGCAGCGATGGCCCAGGGCATCAACGTCGGCCAGGTGTTCGCCATCGCCTGGGCCGCAGGCGCCGGGCTCGCCGTGCTCGGCGGTGTGTTCGCCACACAGCCGCCGATCGAGGCGACCGGTGCGGTCAGCGCAACCACCGTGTTGGTGGCCTTCCGGGCCCTCCCGGCGGTCATCCTCGGCGGGTTGGACTCGGTCCAGGGCGCACTCATCGGCGGCGTGCTCATCGGGCTGGCGGAGATCTTCGCCGGCGAGTATCTGTCCGGTTACGTCGATGTGCTCGGTCCCGGTTACCAGCAGATCGTTCCCTATGTCGTCATGTTGGGGGTGTTGCTCGTGCGACCCTTTGGTCTGTACGGCACGCCTGAGATTCGGAGGGTCTGATCATGCAGGGACGTCCCAAACTCTTCACGTCATACGCCGCAGATGCGGCCATCTTCCCGACACGGACACAGAAGGTGCTCGTCGGCCTGGGAGTGCTCATCCTCTTCCTGATGCCATTCGACATCCCGTTCATCTCGGGGCCGGTGCCCCGAGCGTTCCCGGACGATTGGGCGATCATCGGAGGTCGGTACACGATCCTCGGCCAGATCCCCATCCTCAACGAGGGCATCCCGCTCATCCGATTCCTGGGTGACGGCAACTGGCTCCGGCCGATGACCGAGGTGTTCATCATCGCCACGGCGGCGTTGGGCCTCAACATCCTCGCCGGCGTCGGTGGACAGGTGTCGCTGGGTCACGCCTTCTTCATGGGCGTCGGTGCCAGCACCGCTGCCGTGCTCGGCGGACAGAGCTCCGAGAAGCTGTGGGGCCTCGGCCTCCCGGTCTGGATCTGGCTCCCGGGTGCCGGCATCGCCGCCGCCCTGGTCGGAATCCTCGTGTCGCCAACGGCCGTAAAACTCCGAGGGTTGTATCTCGGCATCGTCACGCTCGGTCTGGTCTTCATCGGTATCCACCTGTCCCGTGTGTTCCCGCAGATCTCGGGCGACACCGAGGCCGGCCGCCGGTACCCGGAGTTCGACATCCGGCTCTGGAAGGAGGAGACGCCGCTCATCAACGTCTCGTCCGACGACACGGTGACCGGCATCCTCGGGCTCAACACGTTTGAAGTGACCGACCGACAAAAGACGTACTTCTTCTGTCTGATCGTGCTCATCTTCATGGCGTTCCTGGCCAAGAACCTGATCCGGTCCCGCACCGGTCGGGCGCTGCAGGCCATCCGCGATCGCGACATCGCCGCCGAGGTGATGGGCGTCAACGAGGTGAAGTACAAGATGATCGCCTTCGCGATCTCGAGCTTCTACGCCGGAGTTGCCGGTGCGCTGTTCGCCAGCTTCGTGGGCAAGATCGCCGGCAACCAGTTCAACCTGTTCCTCTCTGTGGAGTTCATCGCCATCTTGCTGATCGGCGGTGCCGGCACGGTGTCGGGAACGCTGCTTGGAACCTTCTTCGTGATCATCCTTCCGGAACTCGTCGAGAAGGGCACGGAGTGGCTGGCCGAACAGGAGTCGGGAATCACGGGGGCCATCGCGGACTTCGTGCTCACGGAAGGACCCGGGGACTTTGGTCCCGTGTCGACGGCGAACGTCGCTCCAGGATGGGCATTGAATGTGTTCGACTGGAACATCGTCATCTACGGCGTGCTCATCGTCGTCTTCCTGATCTTCGAACCGCTCGGTCTGTTCGGCATCTGGATCAAGATCCGCAACTACTGGAAGGGCTGGCCGTTCACGTACTAGCCCGTGGGGTGACGCACCATGCGTCGTTCCGTCCACAACACTGGTCTTCGGGGGTGTCCATCCCCCGCAGAGAAAACCCGGAGTCTTCGGACTCCACCAAATCCCAGGAGGGGAACAAATGAAACGAATGCGATGGTTGGTGGCAATGGTCGCCGTCCTGAGCCTCTTCGCCGCTGCATGCAGCGCTGCCGAGGATGCTGCAGAGACGGCCACCGATGCAGCCGGTGATGCCGCCGACGCGGCAACGGACGCGGCAGAAGATGTCGTCGAAGAAGTCACTGGCGACGACGAAGAAGAAGCCATGGAAGAAGAAGCCATGGAAGAAGAGGAAGCCATGGAGGAGCCGGCAGAGCTCGCATCCGACTATGGCGTCACCGAAGACACGATCCGTGTCGGTATGTCGGCTGACCTCTCCGGCCCGTTTGCTGCCCTCACCTCGGTGATCGTGGATGCACAGGTCGCCTACTTCGACCGTGTGAACGAGAACGGTGGCATCGCCGGCCGCGAGGTCGAGCTGGTCATTCTCGACAACGCATACGACGTGCCGACGCAGCTGGACAACTACGCCGAGCTTTCCGAGGAGAGCGAAGAGGGCGTCGTGATGATCAGCCAGTCGACCGGTTCGCCGCACACCTCGGCCATCGCAGCCGACCTTGCCGACGACGACCTGCTCGCCGTGCCGCTTTCGTGGTACTCCGGCTGGGTCGACCCGGACTTCGGTGGCAACGTGTTCGAGCTCTACACGAACTACTGCTTCGAGGGCATGAACGGCGTGGAGTTCCTCGCCGGTCAGTCCGAAGCCGCCAGCCCGACCCTCGCCGTCGTCACCCGCCCGGGTGAGTACGGCCAGGACGGTGCCGCCGGTGCGAAGATCGCAGCCGAGGCCCTCGGTCTCGAGATCGTGTACGACGGCGAAGGTGCCGTGGAGGGTGACGACTTCACCCCGATCATCACCGAGCTCGTCGCTGCACAGCCCGACATCGTGTGGATCACTACCGCTCCGTCGCAGACGGCGCAGATCATCGGCGGCGCATTCGCCGGCGGTCTGACCTCGGCCATCTGGTCCGGTAGCTCCCCGTCGTACAACGTGGCGCTCCTCGACACGGCCGTTGGCCCGGCGCTCGACGCTGCCTACTTCCACAGCACCTACACGGCGCTGTGGGGAGCCAACGAGGAGCCCGGCATGGTCGACATGATGGAGACCCTCACCGAGCGTCTCCCGACCGCCAACTACGCCCAGGCTGACACGTTCATCGTCGGTTGGACCGAGGCCATCTTCACCGAGACCGTGCTGCGTGCAGCTGCGGAAGCCGGTGACATGACCCGTGCCGGCGTTGTCGCCGCCGCCAACAGCGTCTCGGTGGACTTCCAGGGTCTCGCCCCGGATCAGCAGTGGTCAGGCGACCCGAACGACTTCGCCGTCCGCGAGTCGTACATCTACGACGTCGTTCTGGCTGACGCCACCGTGGCGACCCCGATCACCGAGCCCGGTTCCTCCGGCCTCGTGCTGGTCGAGGGCCCGTTCGTCGGCGACGTCGCAGCATCGTACGAGTTCAACGAGCCCTGCTTCATCAGCGAGGGCTGATTCAACCCATTCCTGGGGCCGTCCGCCGGGGAGCCATGCTCCCCGGCGGGCGGCCGCCCAGAAACCCTGCTCACCTGACCTTTCCCGGAGACCCCTGTGCTCGAAGTCGCCAACCTCGAAGTGGTGTACAACGACGTGATCCTCGTTCTGCGAGGCCTCTCGATCGAAGTGCCCGAAGGCCAGATCGTCGCCCTGCTGGGCGGCAATGGCGCCGGCAAGACCACAACACTGCGTGCCATCAGCGGCCTGCTCGATGTTCACGAAGGCAACATCACCAAGGGCTCCATCTCCTGGAAGGGTGAGGTGATCAGTCACAAGAACCCGGCTGACATCGTGAAGTCGGGCATCACGCAGGTGATGGAGGGCCGGCGGGTGTTCGCCGAGCTCACCGTCGAAGAGAACCTGCAGACCGGTGCGTTCACCAACACCGACAAGGCGTCGATCGACACCGCCTACGAGCGCACGATGGAACTGTTCCCGGTGCTCAAGGAACGCCGTGATCAGCGAGCCGGCTACCTGTCGGGTGGCGAACAGCAGATGCTCGCCATCGGACGGGCGATGATGGCCGACCCCGAACTGCTCATCCTCGACGAGCCGTCGCTCGGCCTCGCCCCGCTGTTGGTGGAGCAGATCCGCGACATCGTGGTCGAGATCAACAAGAGCGGCGTGAGCGTGCTGCTGATCGAGCAGAACGCGGCGATGGCACTGTCCATCGCCAACTACGGCTACATCCTCGAGACCGGCAAGGTCGTGCTCGACGGTGACGCCGAGAAGCTTCGCAACGATGAAGACGTGCAGGAGTTCTACCTGGGCCTGCACACCGATGAGTCCGGGGAGCGCAAGAGCTTCCGGGACGTCAAGCACTACAAGCGCCGCAAGCGCTGGCTGTCGTAGGAGGACTGCACATGGCTGATCATCTGCTCGAGGTCGACGACATCACGCTGCGGTTCGGAGGCGTGACCGCCATCGACAGCGTCGGATTCCACGTGAACGACGGCGAACTGTTCTCCATCATCGGACCGAACGGTGCCGGCAAGACGTCGATCTTCAACACCCTCTCGCAGGTGTACCGCCCGCAGGAGGGCGACATCCGGTGGAAGGGCCAATCCATCATGGGTCAGCGGCCCGACAAGGTCGCCGAGCTCGGGATCGCCCGCACCTTCCAGAACATCGAACTGTTCGCCAACATGACCGTCGTCGACAACCTCCTGACCGGTCGCCACGTTCGGATGAAGAACTCCTGGCTCGCCGGAGCGTTCTGGTTCGGGCCGGCCAAGAAGGAAGAGATGGAGAACCGCCTGAAGGTGGAAGACATCATCGACTTCCTCGAGATCGAGCAGTACCGCAAGAGCCCGGTGGCGCTGCTGCCATACGGCATCCAGAAGCGGGTGGAGCTCGGCCGTGCCCTGGCGATGGACCCGGTGCTGCTGCTCCTCGACGAGCCGGTGGCCGGCATGAACCAGGAAGAGACCGAGGACATGGCTCGGTTCATCCTCGACATCCGCCGCGAACTCGGTATCGCCATGATCATGGTCGAACACGACATGGGCCTCGTCATGGACATCGCCGATCGCATCATGGTGCTCGACTTCGGCCAGAAGATCGCCGAGGGCCTGCCCGAGGACATCCAGAAGAACCCGGACGTCATCGCCGCCTACCTCGGCGGAGAGCTCACCGGCTAGCGTCGCTTCGCGCCGTTCGCTTCGCTCACTAACGGCCTTTTCTCCGCTGCGCTCCGAAAACGCCAACCCGCGGTCGTGGACTGTTGCTGACTGCCCCGTTTGGGTTGCTGGTTGGTGGTTGTCTTTGGCGATCCGGCAGACTGGGATTGCATGACCATTCTTGAATTGGATTCTCTTGTTTCGGGGGCGCTGGCCGGTGAGCGGCTTCGTTCTGAGGATGCGCTGGCGATCCTGACGGACCCGAACATCGACCTGCTCTCGCTCGTCCACGCCGCGTGGCAGGTGCGCGAGGCCCGCTGGGGCCGCACGGTCCAGGTGCACATCATCAACAACGCAGCCAACGGCAAGTGCCCGGAGGATTGCAGCTACTGCACGCAGGGCAAGAACAGCTCCGTGGACATCGAGGAGTACTCGATGAAGTCCCGCGAAGAGATTCTGGCCGAAGCCCAGCGAGCCCACGAGAACGGCGCGTTCCGGTACTGCATGGTGTTCTCCGGCCGCGGTCCGTCGAACACCCGGACCGACGAACTGGCATCACTCGTACGGGAGATCAAGGATCGCTGGCCGATCGAGGTGTGCGTGTCCGCCGGGCTGCTCGACGACCCGAAGGCGGCCGTGCTGGCCGAGGCGGGACTGGACCGGTTGAACCACAACCTGAACACGTCCGAGGAGCACTACGCCGAGATCTGCACCACGCACACGTACCAGGACCGCCTCGAGACGCTTCGGGCGGCGAAGCGAAACGGCATCGAGGCGTGCTCCGGGCTCATCGCCGGCATGGGCGAGCCGGCGTCCGACCTCGTCGAGATCGCACAAACGCTTCGCGACCTGGAAGCCGAATCGATCCCGGTGAACTTCCTCCTCCCGTTCGAGGGCAACGACCTCGTGGAACCGACCGGACTGACCCCCGAGTACTGCTTGCGGGTGTTGTGCATGTTCCGGTTCGCGAACCCGACCGCAGAGATCCGGATCGCCGCCGGCCGAGAATTTCACCTGCGCTCGTTGGAGCCGCTTGCGCTCTATCCGGCGAACTCGCTGTTCCTCGAGGGCTATCTGAATGCGAAGGGCGCCGCATCGAATCGGACCTACCAGATGATCACCGACAACGGATTCGAGATCGTCAGCGAATACTCGGCCGAGTCGCTCGTGGCCCAGGCCGAACGGGCAGCGGACGAACAGCCCGTGGAGCTCGCCGGCAACAGCGTGATCAAGACCATCGACGACCTCCGTCCGTCGTTCCTCGGCCCCGAGGGCCTCGTCACTTAGCGCGTTTCGGCCCTGGAGGGCCGAAACGCGGTCGTCCTCTGCGCGCTTCGCTCCGAAATCGCCCCGCCGTTCCTCTGATCCAACCCCTTAGGTGCCTGGCACCTAAGGGGGTGTTAGGTGCCAGGCACCTGAGAAGTGAATCGTTGAAAAATCAGCGTTCTTGTTGCCACGAAGACGGCTTAGGTGCCAGGCACCTCTTTGGGGAGGGCGTAGGTGACGGTGGCGTGGGCGACGGGTTTGTCTTCGGCGCCTTCGATGAACATTTCGACATCGCCGTAGATGAGGTTGCGGCCCCGCTTGAGCTGGCGGCCGCGGGCGATCACGTCACCGCCCTTGGCCGGTCGCAGGAACGTGATGTGCAGATCCCAGGTGACGGCCATGGGCACGATGCCGTCGGTCGTGAAACACAGCACCCAGCCAACGAGGTCGGCGACCGCGAACAGGGTCGGCCCGGATATGTAGCCACCCGGACGCAAGACGTCCGGGTTGTAGGTCCAGCGGGCCTCCACCAGGCCCTCGTCCAGGGCCTCCACCGTGACCGAGTTCGATCGGACGAACGAACCGACGTTGGTGAGGTACTCGTTGACCTCTTCGACGGACACGCGGGCGCCCATCATCGACTCCCGGTGGTTCGTGTGCGGCCCCGGAAGCGGGCGATGGTCACGCCAGAATCTGCGTTCACGATCGTGGCGTCGAGCAGCGTCGACCGGCCCCAGCGTTCCTGGGCCTCTCCGGTTGCCTGGATGCGGTCGTCGACCATGGCGGGGCGCAGGTAGTCGATCTCGGCGTGGGCGGCGAAGGCCATTTCGTCGCCCGAGTTCGTGGCGTAGTCCATGGTCGTGTCGGCGAGGAGGAACAGGATCCCTCCGTGGCAGACGCCGTGGCTGTTCAACATGTCCTCGGTCACGGTCATCGTCGCGACGGCACGTCCGGGTTCTGCGGCGACGACCTCGATGCCGAGACGGTCGACGGCCGGATCACGTTTCTCCATGGACGCGATCGTAATGTGTCGGCATGTACATCAATGGGGAGTGGCTCGACGCCGTGTCGGGTCAGACGTTCGAGGTGACCAATCCGGCGACCGGCGAGGTGATCGGCTCGGTGCCCGATGGCGGCGCGGCCGACGCCGAAGCGGCGATCGCAGCGGCGGAGGCCGCCTTCCCGGCGTGGTCGCGAACGAGCCCGTACGAGCGGGCTGACCTGCTGATGGCGGCCTGGAACCTCATGCGCGAACGGGCCGGTGAGCTGGCCGAACTCATGACGGTCGAACAGGGCAAGCCGCTGAAGGCGTCGCGGGCTGAGGTGAACTACGGCGCCGACTTCCTGCGGTGGTTCGCGGAAGAGGGCCGCCGCTTGACGGGGGAGTGGTTGCCGTCCGCTCGGGCGAACCAGCGCTTTCTGTCGTTGCAGGCGCCGGTCGGCGTGGTTGCCGCCGTGACGCCGTGGAACTATCCGATGTCGATGCTCACCCGGAAGATGGGGCCGGCGCTCGCGGCGGGCTGCACGATCGTGCTGAAGCCCGCCGAGGCGACGCCGCTCAATGCCCGGGCGATCATCGATGTCTTCCACGATGCTGGCTTCCCGCCCGGCGTCGTGAATCTGGTGACGACCTCGGACCCGCGGCCGATCGGTGACGTCTTCACGTCGGACCCTCGGGTCGCCAAGGTCACCTTCACGGGTTCGACAGCGGTCGGGCGAACGCTGGCGGCCGCGGCAGGTGCATCGCTCAAGCGGATCTCCGTCGAGCTCGGAGGCCATGCGCCGTTCATCGTGTTCCCGGATGCGGACCCGGTGCATGCAGCGAAGGGGGCCGCCGCGCTCAAGTTCCTGAACGCCGGTCAGGCCTGCATCAGCCCCAACCGGATCTACGTCCACCGGGATGCCGCAGAAGCCTTCACCGAAACGATGGCGCAACGAGTCGGTCGGGTGCAGGCCGGCAACGGCATGGAGGACGGCGTGGGCTGTGGTCCGCTGGTGAACGATGCCGCCGTGGCCAAGGTCGAGGCGCAGGTGGACGATGCCGTCGCGAAGGGTGCAGCGGCTCTGGTCGGCGGCCATCGGTTGACCGAGGGCGACTTCGGCAACGGCCACTTCTTCGCCCCCACCGTGCTGGGCGGGGTCACCGCCGACATGGTCATCGCCCGGGAGGAGACCTTCGGCCCGGTCGCGCCGATCCTCACCTACGACGACGTCGACCAGGTGATCGATCTCGCAAACGACACGAACTACGGGTTGGCCTCCTACGTCTACACGAACGACCTGAAGACGGCGTTGCATGCGATCGAGGCGCTCCGGTTCGGGATCATCGGTGTGAACGATGTGAACCCGACCTCGGCGTCGGTGCCGTTCGGCGGCATGAAGGACTCCGGGCTCGGCCGCGAAGGTGGCCGGGAGGGCCTGATGGAGTACCTCGAAACCAAGACGGCAGGAATCGCGCTCTGACGAACGATTGGACCCTGTGGGCTACGATCGTGCGATGAGCGGAGTGAGCTGGGAGCAACGCAAGGACGGTGACTGGCTCGCTTCGAACGGGCGCTGGTACCCGAGCAACAGCCGGCCCAAGGGCTGGAACCGAACAGCCCTTCCTCCGGCGCCGGATCACAAGGGATCCTCGGCGCTTCACGGGGCGAAGTCGATGCTGAGCGGCGCGGCGCAGCGGATGAGCGACAGCTTCGAGGTCACGGCCGACGATGGCAGCGCCAAGGTGCACGTCCCGCCGCCCGCCGCTCCACGCCCGGCAACGCCGGTTCCCCGGCCCGGCAGTTCGTTCGTGACGGCCACGCCGCGCTCGGCCGGGACCGCCGACGCAACCGTGGTCGACCAGCGGGATCACGCGAGCCGACTTCCCAAGGGTGCGCCGCCGCCTCCGGCAATCGCGGCGCCTGCAGCGCCCGGCCGTGTCCGCGACGACGCCCCGCCGATGCCGGCACCCGCGTCTCCGCCGCTGCCGGCACCCGCACCTCCCGCATCCTCCGTCGTCGCCGGCGACCTGGGTCGCGTGTTGGGCTCCGCCCGTGCGAAGATCGAGAAGCGCATCGAGGATGCAATCGAGCAGGTCGACGGGCGCTGAACGCGGGAGATTCGATGGCCACCACGGAGTTCAACCTCGCCGATCGCATGTCGGCCACAGATGGGATGATCACGCTGTCGGGGGTGCAGGCGCTTCTGCGCTCACCGATCGACCAGTACCGGGCCGATCTCGCCCGAGGCTTGCAGACGTCCACGGTGATCTGCGGTTACCGCGGTTCGCCGCTCGGAGGGGTCGAAGGTGTGTATCAGCAGCATCGGGCCGAGCTCGAGGCTGCGGATGTTCGCTTCATCAACGGAGTGAACGAAGACCTTGCCGCAACCGTCATCTGGGGTTCGCAGATGACCGCGCTCGAGGCGAACGCAACCGTCGATGGGGTCAAGGGCATCTGGTACGGCAAGGGCCCTGGTGTGGACCGTGCCGGCGATGCGATTCGCCACGCCATGTTTGCCGGCGTGCACCCGAACGGCGGTGTGCTCGCACTCGCCGGCGACGATCCGGAATGCAAGTCCTCCACCCTCCCGTCGGCGAGCGAGGGACAGCTGGCCGACCTCGGGATGCCGGTGCTGTATCCGGGCACGGTCGCCGAGGCGTTGCGGTTCGGCCGGTACGGGTTCGAACTGTCGCGGGCGAGCGGACTCTGGGTGGGCGTCAAGGTGCACACCGATGTCGCCGACGGCTTCGCCACGATTCCGGCGGACTCGGGCGAGGTCAACATCGTGCCGACCGTGCACGAGGTCGATGGCGCTCCGTGGTCGCCCACAGTCGACAACCGGCTGCTCAACCCGATCTCCATGGCGTTGGAAGAGGAACTCTTCGGCCACCGGATGGATGCGGCAACCGGCTTCATTCGGGCCAACCCGCTGGACCGTTCCTACGGTGCGTCCGACGCATGGTTCGGCATCGTGGTCTCCGGGAAGCCGCACGGCGACGTCCGGGACGCACTCGCGAAGCTGGGCTTGTCCGATTCGGATCTCGCCGACCTCGGCATTCGGGTGTACGTGCCCGCCGTGATGTCGCCGCTCGAGCCGCAGGGTCTGCGTGCCTTCGCCGAAGGGCTCGACACCATCTTCGTCGTCGAGGCGAAGCGGCCGTTCCTCGAAACCCAGGTGCGCGACGTCCTCTATGGCGGCCCGGACACGCCTGCGGTCTATGGCAAGTTCGGTCCGAACCGGGAGCGCCTCCTCTCGTCCTCAGGGGTCATCTCGGCCGACGTGCTGGTTGGTCCGCTGCGCCAGTTGTTGGAAGCGCGAATCGATCCGAGCCGCCTCGCCCGTGAGCGTGAGCGCATCCCGCTCCTGGCGGCCTCGGACGAGCTTCCGAGTCGTACGCCGTACTACTGCTCGGGTTGCCCCCACAACCGCTCGACAGTCGTACCGGAAGGCTCGACCGCCCTGGGTGGCATTGGCTGCCACAGCATGGCGCTCTACATGGACCGAGACACCGAAGGGCTCACCCACATGGGAGCCGAGGGTGCGCAGTGGGTGGGCACGGCGCCGTTCGTCGGGAACGAACATCGCTTCCAGAACCTGGGCGACGGCACGTTCTTCCATTCCGGATCTCTCGCAATCCGCCAGGCCGTTGCGGCGGGAACGAACCTCACTTACAAGATCCTCTACAACGGCGTTGTCGCCATGACCGGTGGGCAGGACGCTGCCGGCGAGATGCCGGTGCCCGAGCTCACCCGCTGGCTCGATGCCGAGGGCGTGGTGCAGACCGTTGTGGTGACGGACGACGTCGACAAGTACGACTCGGGTGTTCGCTGGTCGCCGACGAGTCGGGTGGTCGATCGCGAGGAGCTTGACGACGTGCAGCGCGAACTGCGCGACGTCTCCGGGGTGACGGCGCTGATCTACGACCAGAGTTGCGCCGCCGATCTCCGGCGGAATCGCAAGCGGGGCAAGGTCGTCACGCCGACCACGCGCATCATGATCAACGAGGCGATCTGCGAGGGCTGCGGCGATTGCGGCGAGGTCTCCAACTGCATGAGCGTGCATCCGGTGGAGACGCCGTTCGGTCGCAAGACCCGTATCCACCAGGAGTCGTGCAACTTCGACCTGACGTGCGTCAACGGAAACTGTCCGGCCTTCGTGACGGTCGAGATCGATCCGAACGATCAGGTGGCGAAGGAGATCTCCGGAGCGGACCACGCGATCGGAACCGCTCCACCCGAAGCAGCCGTTCCCGATGCCGCTGACCTGCTGATCGTCGGTATCGGCGGCACCGGAGTGGTCACCGTGAGCCAGGTGCTGTCGACCGCAGCGATGTTGGACGGCCGGGTCTCCACCAGCCTCGACCAGACCGGGCTTGCGCAAAAGGGCGGCCAGGTCGTCTCCAACCTGCACATCGGCCCGGCGGAGCACGACGGTGCGGCGAAGGTCGGCCCCGACGGCGCAACCACGATGCTCGTCTTTGACGTCATCGGCGGAACCTCCCCGGCGGTGCTGGCCCGGGCCGGGCAGGAGACCGTCGCCGTCGTCTCCACCAGCCGGGTTCCGACCGGCACGATGGTCACGCAAACCAGCGAGGAGTCGTTCCCTGAGGCGGATCGGTTCCGGGCGGCCATCGACGCAACGACCGACGCCGCCAGTAATCGGTGGCTCGACGCCGAGGGCATCGCCCGGCACGTGTTCGCCTCCCAGCCCGCCGCCAACATGTTGATGCTCGGCGTCGCGCACCAGATGGGGCGGATTCCCGTCTCGGTGTCGGCGATCGAGCAGGCGATCGAGGTCAACGGTGTGGCGGTGGAGACGAACCGTCGTGCATTCGTTCTCGGTCGTCGGATCGGTGCCGATCCGGAGCTTGGCGAGCGGATCTCCGCCGAGGCGGCCACGGTGGCGCCGACGCCGCCGGCGCCGACGCCGACCGTCCAGCGGCTGCTGGACCGGATTCCCGAGCCCGACGATGCCCTGACCGAAGTCGCGCTGTGGCGTCTGCCCGAACTCATCGCCTGGGACGACGAGGCATGGGCGCAACGGTGGGTCGACGAGATCGTTCGCATCCGTTCGGCCGAACAGCGCATCGGCGTCAGTGGTACCGATCTCAGCCAGGCAGCGGCCCGCGGCCTGTACAAGTTCATGACCTACAAGGACGAGTACGAGGTGGCCCGGCTCGCGCTCGAACACGACATGGGCGCCGAGGCGCGCAAGCGGTTCGGTCCGAATGCGAAGGTCAGCTTCATGCTGCACCCGCCGAGCCTGAAGACGGTCGGGCTGAAGAAGAAGATCGCTGTTCCGGAACGTTCGGGGGTGACGGCCTTCGCCGGACTGCTCCGCACGAAGCGGTTGCGCGGGACCCGCCTCGATCCGTTCGGCCGGAGCGCCGAGCGACGCATGGAACGGGAGCTCATCGACGAGTACATCGCCCTGGTGCGCACCGTCGCTTCCGGACTCACGGCCGAGCGCCACGAGCGCGCCGTGGAACTGCTCGACCTGGCCGACATGGTGCGAGGGTTCGACGAGGTCAAGCTGGCCAATGTGGAGCGCTACCGGGCCGAGGTCGCCACTGCGAAGGCAGCAATCCAGGGCTGAGCCCGGCGCAACCCGGCGACCGCAACCCGCCTCGGCTAGCGTGAGCGCACGTCATCGCCGAGGACAGGGGAGCGAGTCAGATGAGCGTTTCGATCAAGGACATCGACGGGCTGAAGGGTCTGATCACCGAGGAGTGGACCGACTGGAGTGAGCCGGTCGACATCACCCAGGACATGATCAACACGTTCGCCGATGTCACCCATGATCACCAGTGGATCCACGTCGACCTGGAGAAGGCGAACGCCGGGCCGTTCGGCGGTCCCATCGCACACGGTTTCCTGACGTTGAGCCTCGTCTCGCACCTGTCGACCATGATCGGCCCCCGCATCGAGGGCGTCATGGGCGGTCTCAACTACGGCGCCGACAAGCTGCGTTTCCTCAGCCCGGTTCCGGCAAACAGCCAGGTCCACGCCCGCTCCCGGGTGGTCGAGATCACCGAGAAGAGCACGGGCATCCTCATGAAGCAGGAGGTCGTGATCCACGAGGTGGGCAACGACAGCCCCGCGCTCGTCTACGAAAGCCTCGTCCTGCTGCTCGGCTGAGCTCGACTCACTGCTGAAGCTCAGGCAGGTCCTTGTAGAGCTCGAGTGCCTCGGGGTTCGCGAGAGCCTCGGTGTTCTTCACCGCTCGCCCGGCGACGATGTCCCGGACGGCCAGTTCGGAGATCTTGCCCGACCTCGTCCGGGGGATGTCGTCGACCGCCACGATTCGTGCCGGCACGTGGCGGGGCGATGCCCCGGTGCGGATGGTCGAACGAATGCGGGCCTGCAGGTCGTCGTCGAGGGTCACGCCCGGCGACAGGCGGACGAAGAGCACGATGCGGGTGTCGTCGTCCCACGCCTGGCCGATGACGAGACCTTCCTCGATCTCCTCGAGCTGCTCGACCTGCCGGTAGATCTCGGCGGTGCCGATCCGGACACCGCCCGGGTTGAGCGTGGCATCACTGCGGCCGGAGATCACCATGCCGCCGCCGTCGCTCCACTCGGCGAAGTCCCCCTGGTGCCAGGCGCCGGGGAAGCGGGTGAAGTAGCTGGAGTTGAACCGTTCGTCGCCGGGGTCGTTCACGAACCGCAGCGGGATGGAGGGGAACGGCGACCAGCAGATGAGCTCGCCCTGTTCTCCGGGGTCGAGTCGGTTGCCGTCGTCGTCGATGACGCCGATGTCGAGGCCGATGCCGGGCGCTTGGATTTCTCCGGCGTGGACGGCACCGATCGGGTTGCCGGCGACGAGGCAGCCGCACAGGTCGGTTCCGCCGGACATGGACGCCAGGTGCACGTCGGACTTCACGTGCTCGTAGACGAAGCGGAAGCTCTCGTGAACCAGCGTGGAGCCGGTGGAGCAAACGGTACGAATGGTGGAGAGGTCGTGGGTCTCGGCCGGACGAAGCCCCGCCTTGTTGACCGCATCGATGAACTTGGCTGAGACGCCGAACAGCGTGGGCTTCTCTCGGTCGGCGAGGTCGAAGAGGACGTTGCCGTCCGGATGGAATGGCGACCCGTCGTAGAGGATCAGGGTGGCTTCGCTGGCGAGCACGCCAACGAGCCAGTTCCACATCATCCAGCCGGCGGTTGTGAAGTAGAAGACGCGGTCACCGGGCTGGATGTCGCAATGCACGCGGTGCTCGGACAGCAGCTTGAGCAGCACGCCGCCGGCACGATGGACGATTGCCTTCGGCGCGCCGGTTGTGCCCGACGAGAAGAGCACGAACGCCGGGTGGTCGATGTCCTGCCGGTCGAAGGTGAGTTCGGTTGGCGTGCGGTCGCCGAGGAACTCGCCGAGCTGGATGGTGTTGGCGAGGTCGTGGTCGATGTCCTCGTCGAGGTACGGGACGAGGATGGTGGATTCCAGCGAGGGCAGTCGTTCCTGGATCTCGGCGAGGCGGCCGAGCGTGTCGTGGCGCTTCTGTGCGTAGAGGTAGGCATTGGTTGCGAAGAGCAGCTTCGGCTCGATCTGGCCGAACCGGTCCACGACGCCGTTGGTACCGAAGTCCGGGGAGCTCGAGGTGAAGGTTGCTCCGAGCGAGTTGGCCGCCAGGAAGATGGCCATCGTCTCCGGGAGGTTGGGGAGCCAGGCGGCAACGACGTCTCCCGGTTGCACGCCGGCGTCTCGCATCGCCTGCTGCAAGACGGAGACGAGGTCCTGGAGGTTGGCCAGGGTGAGGGAGCGGACGTGGCCGGTTTCGTTGGAGAACGACATGGCCTCGTGGGTGGCGGCGTCTCGTGACCGGTCGGCGAGCAGGTTCTCGGCGACGCAGAGCTTCGCGCCGGGGAAGAAGCGGGTCTCTCGGAAGGATGCGCTGCGATCGATCACCGTGTCGGAACGGTCGCCGATGATGCCGTATCGGTCCCAGAGCGTTGCCCAGAAGGCGTCGGGCTCGTTGACCGACCATTCGTGCAACGCGTCGAAACTGACGGGAAGATCGAGATCGCGGCAGAGCGCAGCAACCTCCGTGCGATCGATCTGTTCGGTGGTCGGTTCCCACAACTTGGTCATGACGACGAATCTATGCGGACGGAGCGTCCGAGTCTGACACCGGCTGACTTGCCTTGTCGGCGCCTCGGTGTGAAGGTGTGCCGATGAGCGCAAACCTCAATGCCGACACCATTCGCATCTTCCTTCATGTCCTGGGTGTGACCGTCTGGATCGGTGGCCAGATCGTGATGCTGTCCCTCATGCCCATCCTCCGTTCCGAGGGTGTCGACGGGCTTGCCGCACGAGTCGCCGGCGGCTTCCAGCGGGTGGCGTGGCCGGCCTACGGACTCGCCGTGGTGACCGGTGTGTGGAACCTCCTGGCGATCGAGAGCGACAACACGACCGGCTGGAACATGGCCTTCGGCTTCAAGTTCCTGTTCGTGCTGATCTCCGGTGTCGCCGCGTTCGTGCATCAGAAGACGGACAAGCCCGCCGTGAAGGGCGCCACCGGCGGCATCGGCTTCCTGGCGGCGCTCGTCGCCATGTTCCTCGGCTACGTCATCTGACCAACCCCACCCGATCTGTGCAGCGGTGGGTGTCTGCGTGACACCTGGGGCTGCACAGAACTAGCGCGTCGAAATCTGTGCAGCTGTGGGTGCCTGTGCGACATCTGGCGCTGCACAGAACCTGAGCGTTGGGTCAGGGGGTGTTGCGGCCGGCGCGTACGCAGTCGGAGATGGCGGCCATGACGGCGGCGGCGTTCGCTTCGTGGTCGTCGGTGTCGAACCAGAGCAGTTCGCCGGCGGTGCCGACGATGGGCTGACGGCGGTTCCGAACCTTCGGCAACGGCGTACCGGGCGGCCACGCGGTGTTCGAGTGGGCGAATCCGACCGGGAGTACGGCAGCGCCGGCGCGTCGGGCGATTCGTGACACACCCGGCCGGGCGGGCCCGACGTGGCCGTCGACCCAGTCCTTCTCGCGGACGATCTTGCCTTCGGGCATGATGGCGCAGGTCTGGTTGTCGACCAGTGCGGCGACCATGGCCTCCTCAGCACTTTCACGGTCTTCTCGGCTGAACGGAATGCAGCCCAGCTTGCGGAAGAACGGCCCGACGGGACCCTTGAAGTATCTGGAGTTCACCCCGATGGCCGTGGTGAGCCCAAAGTGTCCGAGCAGGATCAGGGCCGCCGGCAGGTCGAACATGCTCGAGTGGTTCGCTGCGATCAGGACGGGGCGATCGGTCGGCAGCGGGAGCGAGTCGGGCAGCACCACCTCGGACGTGAGCCGGGAGAGGACCCGGGAACCGGCAACTGATGCCTTGAAGAATTTGTCGTGGCCGGTGGGGCTGAAAGCCGTGCGGGCCTCGCCCGTGGAGTAGTGCTGGATCTGCACGGGCGAGAGTGTAGCCCTCCCCGTCGACGACCCCGGTATTGCTGCCGGATACGCTGCGAGGACCGAAAGGGGAACACACGCATGGTCGAGCCCGATTTTCTGCGATTCAACACGCTGAGCCTGCATGCAGGTCATCAGCCCGATCAGGAGACGGGCGCTCGCGCGGTCCCGATCTACTGGTCCACGTCGTTCATGTTCGACGACACGGATCACGCTGCAGGCCTGTTCAACATGGAGATCCCGGGCCACATCTACTCCCGCATTTCCAACCCGACGACGGCGGTGCTCGAGGAGCGGGTGGCGGCGCTCGAGGGTGGTGTCGGTGCGGTGGCGACGGCCTCCGGCATGGCGGCCTTCCATCTCGGCGTGGCAACGCTGATGGGGCAGGGCGGCCACATCGTTGCGGCCCGCAACCTCTACGGCGGCACGGCCAACATCCTCGTGCAGACGTTGCCGCGGTTCGGCATCACCACCACGTTCGTCGATCCGCGTGATCCGGCGGCATTCGAGGCGGCGATCACCGAAGACACCCGGCTGATCTACGGCGAGACGCTCGGCAACCCGGGGATCGAGGTGATGGACATCGAGGCGATCGCCGACGTCGCGCATCGCAACGGTCTGCCGCTGATGGTCGACTCCACGTTCGCCACGCCGTACCTGATCAAGCCGATCGAACACGGGGCCGACATCGTCATGCACTCGATGACGAAGTTCCTCGCCGGTCATGGCGTCGCCCTCGGCGGTGTGCTGGTCGATGGCGGGCACTTCGACTGGGAAGCGAGCGGCAAGTTCCCCACCCTCACCGAGCCGTACGCCGGCTACCACGGCCTTTCGTTTGCCGAGGAGTTCGGTCCGGCTGCCTTCATCACCCGGGCTCGGGCTGAGGGTCTGCGCGACTTCGGAGCGTCGATCAGCCCGATGAATGCGTTCCAGATCATCCAGGGCATCGAGACGCTTCCGCTGCGCATGCGCCAGCACGTGTCCAACGCGAACGCCGTGGTGAACATGCTGGTGGAGCACGATGCCGTGAGCTGGGTGCAGCACCCGACGGCGCCCTCGCATCCGGACCACGAGCTCGCCAAGCGCCTCTACCCGGACGGTGCCGGAGCGATCCTGAGTTTCGGAGTGAAGGGCGGCCGCGACGCGGGTCGCAAGTTCATCGAGAACGTGAAGCTCGCCTCGCACCTCGCCAACGTGGGCGATGCCCGCACGCTCGTCGTGCATCCGGCCTCCACCACGCATCAGCAGATGTCGGCTGAGGCGTTGGAGGCCGCCGGTGTGGGGGAGGACCTCGTCCGGCTGTCGGTCGGCCTCGAGGACGAACGGGACATCATCGACGATCTGGCTCGGGCGCTCAAAGCGTCGCAGCGATAGGGGGACAGGACATGAAGGTCGACTACGACGGTCGCTCGGTCACGATTGCCACGGGCGGACGGGACCACTCCGACGCGTCCAAGCCTGCGGTCGTGCTGCTCCACGGATCCGGCATGGACCGGACCACCTGGCAGCTCCAGAATCGGTGGCTCGCCCACCACGGCTATCGGGTGGCGGCCATCGACCTCCCGGGGCACGGCTCCACGGACGGCCCGCCGCTCGAGACGATCGAGGAGATGGGAGTTTGGACCGCAGGTCTGATCTCGCACCTCGGGCTCGGGCCGGCGCACCTTGTCGGCTTCTCGCTCGGGACCTACGTGGCGCTCGAAGCGGCAGCACACGACCCGAGCTGCGCTGCCTCGCTCGTCCTGATCGGCACGGCGGCGACCATGCCGGTACATCCCGAACTGCTGACCAGCGCATACGACGACATCCCGCACGCCAGTCGCCTGATGACGTCGTGGGGCATCGGGGCCCGTGCCCATCGGGGCGGTCACCCGTCTCCGGGAACGTGGTTGATCGGTGCGGCCACTGCGTTGGTGGACCGTTCGCCGGAGAATGCGCTGGGCCACGACATGGCTGCCTGCAACGCTTACACCGGTGCGGTTGAAGCGGCCGGCAAGCTCACGGTTCCGGTCACCTTCGTGCTGGGCACGGAAGACAAGATGACGCCGATCCGGGCGTCGGGCGACCTGGTCGATGCCGTGGAGAACAAGAGCGTCATCCGCATGGACAAGATCGGGCACTTCATGCCGATCGAAGACCCGATCGGCGCCCGCAAGGCCATTGCACAAGCGATCGGGTGGGACGGCTCGCGCTGATCCAACCGCTGTGACACCTGTTCACACAATGGACCGGTTTGGTCCGCGACAGCCGGTGACGTAGTCGTAGGGTTTCTGCGATGGAGATCTTTGGCGTGGTCAACGCATCCCCGGACTCGCTCGCCGACTTTTCGGTGGCGACGACACGTGAAGACGCAAAGGCGCTCGGACAGCAACTGCTCGACGATGGTGCGAACCACCTCGACCTCGGTGGGCAGGCCAGTCACGGCGACGCGGCGATGGTCACTCCCGACGAGGAGTGGGCGATTCTCGAGGGCCCGCTGCTCGGCCTGCTCGAGCTTGGCGTGACGGTTTCGGTCGACACCTGGCAGGTGGAGACGGCTCGCCGGGCGTTCGACGCCGGTGCGTCCGTCCTCAATGCCGCGGACGCGCTGCAGGACGAGGAGATGCTGCGGTTCGCTGCTGAACGGGAGTGCCCGGTGGTGCTGCCGTTCATGTTGGGGCCGGATCCCCGCCACCTGAAGCACGTGGAAGGCGACCCCGTCGAGGTGATGGTGTCGTGGTTCGGCGAGCGTCTCGTGGAGATGGAACGGTTCGGGCTCCGCGACCGCTGCTACCTCGATCCGGGTACCGGCTTCGCCCCGGCGCACTGGGAATGGTCGGAGCGCTACGAGTACCAGAAGCTGATCTACAGCGGACTCGACCAGCTTCGCCGATTCGAGCTGCCGATCTACGTGCCGGTCCCGTGGAAGCAGACCGACGACCGTATGGAACTTCTTGACATCGTGCTGCAGCACGACATCGACTTCGCTCGTGCGCATCTTCCCGGTCAGGTTCGGGAGCGCGAGGCGCTGGCACAGCGCGGCTGACCGCATTCGGCCACCCGAGCCACCCCGACTAGGGTTGCGTCGTGGGCGGCCCACTGCCAGGGCGTCTGGCGTGGGACGGGAGAGGTGCGGTCGATGGACAACGTGATCGTCGTGCAACAGGAGGGACGCAAGCCCCTCTATGTGCTCGTGGACGACGTGCTCGACATCGGTCGTGAATGTGACGGCCTGCTCCTCGTCGACGAACGTGTGTCCCGCCGGCATCTGGAGATCCGCAACGAACACGGCCGGCTCATCGTGACCGACCTGGGCTCGAGCAACGGGACGTTCCTCGACGGGCAGCGCATCGGCGCACCTGTGGCGCTCCTCTCCAGCTCACGGATCGAGTTGGGAAGCACCGTGATCACGCTCCACCGGGTACCGGTGGGACGCGACACCAAAGTCGTGCCGAATCCTCGCGACACCATGATCGGTGCGGCCGACGTGGTCCGGCCGGTCCGCCCGTCCGCCGGCACCGAGGACATTCGTCGCACCAGCATCGAGAACGTGGCGATGGACGTCGCCACCTCCGACTCGGACGCAATTCAGCAGGCGATGGGTGCCGACGACACGGTCACGATCATGTTCAGCGACATCGAATCGTCCACGGAGAAGGCGTTGGCGATGGGTGATGTGGCCTGGATGGACGTGCTCGGGCACCACAACCGGATCTTCGAACAGCAGGTGCAGCGACACGGCGGACGGATCATCAAGAACCAGGGCGACGGGTACATGGTCACCTTCGGCAGTGCTCGGCGCGCCCTGCTGTGTGCGGCCGGGGTGCAGGCGGATCTCCAGGGGCACGAAGCCGTGGATCCGCAGCGGGCGATTCGTGTCCGAATCGGCTGCCACACCGGTGAGGCCATCCACGATGCCTCGGGCGACCTGTTCGGTCGGCACGTGATCATCGCCGCTCGGGTGGCGAACCTGGCGGAGGGCGCGCAGGTGCTCGTGTCGTCGATCGTCCGCGAGATCACGGCGGCTCGAGGGGATCTCACCTTCGGCGAACCGCAGCCGGTGCAGTTGAAGGGCGTCGTCGGCACCCAACACGTGCACGAGTTCGATTGGGCGGCCGCACCCGGCTGAGTGGCGGCGTGGACCGTCGCCGGCGCCCGCATCTACCATTCGCCCATGTCATCGCCCGACCGCCACCGCTCGTTGGACGCATGTCGTGCCGACGCGTTGGAGGCGTGGTCGATTCCGCCGGAGTACTACACGGACCCGAAGCGTCATGCGCAGGAGGACGAGCGGATCTTCCGAGGTGGATGGGTCGGCGTGGGGCGGTCGGATCGTTTCGCTCCGGGATCGGTCACGAGCGAGAGGATCGGGTCCGTCTCGGTGCTCGTCAGCCGCACCGAAACCGGGGTGCTCTCGGCAATGGCGAACGTCTGCCGGCATCGGGGCGCGGAGTTGTTGGCGGGGTCGGAGGAGTGCGCACGTTTCCGGTGCCCGTTCCATGCCTGGACCTACGACCTGGAGGGTCGCCTGGTCGGTGCGCCGCAGATGCACCACACGGTGGACTTCGACCGGGAGGAGCACGGCCTGCATCGCTTCTCGATCGACGAACGCCACGGGTTCGTGTTCGTCAGCCTGGCGTCGAACCCGCCACCGATCGACGACTGGTTGTCCGGGTTTCCGCAGATCCATGCCCCCTGGCCGGTCGCGGACCTGGTCACGACCCGCCGCCGTGAATTCACGGTGGACTGCAACTGGAAGGCCTTTGCCGAGGTCTTCAACGAGTACTACCACCTGCCGTATGTGCACCCCGGCAGCATCGACGACAGCTACGAGGATCCGGATGAGCCGGAAGCCGTGGCTGGTGCGTTCGCCACCCAGTTCGGCGTCACCACCGGGACGGCCGGTCTGCTCGACACCCACCGAGGCGATGCGCTGCCGTTGATGCCTGAGCTGGTCGGTCGGGAAGCCGAGGGCGTTCGCTACACGTGGTTGTTCCCGAACATCGTGGCCGCACTGGGCGTCGAGTGCATGTGGATGTACGAGGTGTATCCGGACGGACCCGATCGCTGCCGCTGTGCGCAGGTCGTCGCCTTTCCGCCCGAGACCATCGCAAAGCCGGACTTCGCCGCCAAGGTCGGGTCCTACTACGAACGCTTCGACGTGGCGATCGGCGAGGACATTCCGGTGCTCGAGGCACAACAGCGGGGGTTGGCGTCCCCATTCGCAACCGCAGGGCGGTTCAGCCACCTCGAACCGAGCGTGGCCCGGTTCGCCCATTGGTACGCCGATCGGATGCTCGGCGACTGATCGGTCCTTCGCCTTGGGCCGGCCTTGGCTACCGTCGGCCACGATGACACGGCCAACGATCTGGATTCTCGGCGATCAACTCAACCGTTCAATCGCCCCGTTGGCGGATCGGACGCCCGAGGACTGTCGCATTCTGCTCGTCGAGAGCACCGCCAAGCGGGCGTCGAAGCGCTGGCACGTGCAGCGTCTGCATCTCGTGCTGTCTGCGATGCGGCACTTCGCCGAGGAACTCCGCGCCGAGGGATTCGAGGTCGACCATCGCGTCGCTGCGACGCTCCCCGCCGGCGTCCGTGCGCATGTCGCCGAGTTCGACGTCGACCAGGTGATCGCCATGGAGCCGATGAGCTGGGACGGTCGAGAGATGCTGGAGCGGTTGGGGGTCGAGGTCACTCGGAACAACCAGTTTCTCTGCCATCCGAGCGAGTTCGCGGAGTGGGCCGAGGGGCGCAAGCGCCTCACGATGGAGCACTTCTATCGTTGGCAACGAACTCGCTACGACATCCTGATGGATGGCGCGGAACCGGTCGCTGGCGCCTGGAACTTCGACCACGACAACCGGGAACCCCCGCCGAAGGACGGACGGGCCTGGCCGGCCATCACCTCCTTCGAACTCGATGCGATCGACGAGGACGTGCTCGCAGGCATGGAGAACACGTGGGGAGCGGCGCCGGCGGGGAAGTGGCCGGTGACCCGCGCTCAGGCGTTGCAGCGCCTCGACGAATTCATCAGCACCGGGTTGGCCCCGTTCGGTGCGCACGAGGATGCGATGCTCGACGCCGAGTGGAAGCTCGCGCATTCGACGCTCGCCGCATCGATGAACCTCGGCCTTCTGGAGCCTCTGGAGGTTGTCCGGGCGGCAGAAGCGGCGTTCCATCGTGGCGACGCGCCGATCAACAGCGTCGAGGGCTTCATCCGCCAGGTGATGGGCTGGCGGGAGTACGTGTGGGGCGTCTACTGGCTGTGGATGCCGGACTACCGCACGATGAACGAGCTCGCGGCGGACGCGGCTGTACCCCCAGCGTTCACCGGCGAGGCCGAGACGCAGATGGCCTGTCTCTCGAGCGTGATGCGCCACGTTCACGACAACGGCTACGCGCACCACATCGAGCGGCTGATGGTGCTCGGCAACCTGGCGCTCACTGCGGGTGTGGATCCCCAGGCGATGACGCAGTGGATGTGGGCCACGTTCGTCGACGGGGCCGAGTGGGTCATGCTGCCGAACGTCGTCGGCATGGCGCTGCACGCCGATGGCGGAATGATGGCCACGAAGCCCTACGCGGCCGGTGGGGCCTACGTCCATCGCATGAGCGATCACTGCTCCGGATGCCGGTACAACCCGAAGAAGCGAGTCGGCGAGGACGCCTGCCCGCTGACCACGCTCTACTGGGACTTCCTCGCCCGCAACGAGGACGCGCTCCGCGGCAACCATCGGATGGGACAGCAGCTGGCCGGCATGCGTCGGCTGGCCGATCTCGACGCGGTCCGGGAGCGGGCGGTCGAGGTCCGGGCCAAGCTGGCCGACGGCACGATCTGAACGGATCGAACCGGGCATTTGTCACACGGTGTGACCGGAGCTACACCCGGCCCTCCGATGCGCCGACATAGCATGATGACCAAGCGCCCTTTTGTCCGTGGGTGAAGTTGGGCTCACGATTCGAAGGGTTGTCATGACAACGACGCAGAAACCGGCAGAAACTGCTGCGAGCGCGCGCGGTGGCGTGTTCGATCGAGCCGCATGGCTCTCGAACCCGAAGGCCAACCTGCTGTCCGGCCTCGTCGTCGCCCTGGCACTGATTCCCGAGGCGATTTCGTTCTCGATCATCGCCGGCGTCGACCCGAAGGTCGGCCTGTACGCCTCGTTCTCGATCGCCATTCTGATCTCGTTCACCGGTGGTCGGCCGGGCATGATCTCCGCGGCGACCGGCGCCATGGCACTCGTTGTCGTGTCGCTTGTCGCCGAGCACGGCATCGGCTTCCTGTTCGCCGCCACGATCCTGGCCGGCATCCTGCAGGTCGCGCTCGGTTGGCTCGGTGTCGGCGAGCTCATGCGGTTCGTCCCGCGCACCGTGATGATCGGCTTCGTGAACGCGTTGGCGATCCTCATCTTCCTGGCGCAGGTGCCGCACATCCTCCTCAACGAGGACGGCGCACCCCGCGATCAGCTCACCATGAACCTGATCTTCATCGCCGCCGGTCTGGCGATCATCTACGGCCTTCCCCGCATCACCAGCGCCGTGCCCTCGCCGCTCGTGGCGATCGTGGTCCTGGCCGGCATCGCCGTCGGCTTCGGCATCGACCTGCCGACCGTGGGCGATATGGGCGAGCTGCCGGATGCCCTTCCCTGGGTGGCGCTGCCGGACGTTCCCTTCACGCTCGAGACCTTCCAGATCATCCTGCCGTACGCCATCACGCTGGCGCTCGTCGGCTTGCTTGAGAGCCTGCTCACCGCACAGCTGCTCGACGACCTGACCGACACGGACTCCGACAAGAACCTCGAGTCTCGCGGCCAGGGCGTTGCGAACATCGCCACCGGTTTCCTGGGCGGCATGGCCGGTTGCGCCATGATCGGCCAGTCCATGATCAACTTCCGGTCCGGTGGCCGAACCCGCCTCTCCACGCTGGCATCGGGCGTGTTTCTGCTCGTCCTGATCCTCGTGCTCGGCGACTGGGTTGCCCGCATTCCGATGGCGGCACTGGTTGCCGTCATGATCATGGTTTCGATCGGCACGTTCGACTGGAGCTCGGTCAAGCCGGACATGCTGCGGTCGCTGCCGCGCACCGAGACCGCCGTCATGGTCGCCACGGTGCTGATCACCGTGTTCACCCACAACCTCGCCTACGGCGTCGGTGCGGGTGTGGTGCTGTCCGCCGTGTTCTTCGTCCGTCACGTGTCCCACGTGGTCCGCGTGACCAGCGTGGTCGATCCGGACAACACGGAGCGACTCTTCGCCGTGTCGGGTGAGCTCTTCTTCGCCTCGACCAACGATCTCGTGCACGCGTTCGACTACGACGCAGTGAAGGTCAAGCGGGTCGAGATCGACCTCAGCAACGCCCGCATCTGGGACTCGTCCTCGGTCGTTGCGCTCGACGCCGTCGTCGCCAAGTTCGCGGAACGCGGCATCGAGGCACATCTTGTCGGCTTGAACAAGCACGCCGAGAACCTGCACTCGAAGACCACGGGCAAGGTCGGCGCCGGTCACTGAGCGCTCGGCATGCTGCGATAGCGTGCCGCCATGGTGCGCGCCGCAGTACTCCGACAGGTTGGTTCACCCCTCACGATCGAGGACATCGAGGTCGACGATCCGGGTCCCTACGAGGTCCGGATTCGCACCGCTGCAGTGGGTGTGTGCCACAGCGATCTGCACTTCATGAACGGCACGTATGCCACGGAGCTTCCGGTGGTGCCGGGACACGAATCAGCCGGCGTGGTGGACGCAGTCGGCGAGGGAGTCACCCACGTCGTGCCGGGCGATCACGTGATCACCTGCATGTCGGTGTTCTGTGGCCAGTGCAAGCTGTGCGTGACCGGTCGAGGTCATCTCTGCGAGACCAACAATGCGGATCGTGCGGCTGACGCTCCGCCCCGGCTGCATCAGGCAGGCGAGGCGATCGGCCAGCTCTATCATCTGTCCTCCTACGCCGAACAGATGCTCGTTTCGGAACGGGCCGCGGTCAAGATCCGCAAGGACATGCCGCTGGATCGGGCGGCGCTGATCGGGTGCGCCGTTCTGACCGGCTTCGGGGCGGTCACGAACACCGCCCGGGTGCAGGTGGGCGATTCCGTCGCCGTCGTCGGCTGTGGTGGCGTTGGGCTGTCGGCCGTTCTCGGTGCGGTCGCAGCGGGTGCGGGAATGATCATCGCGGTCGACGTGACCGAGCAGAAGCTCGCAAAGGCTGTTGAGCTGGGTGCCACGCACACGGTCAATGCCACCGAGGTGGACCCGGTCGAGGCGGTGATCGAGTTGACGGCCGGTGGCGTCGAGTACTCCTTCGAAGCACTCGGTCGGAAGGAGACGTCGGAGCAGTGCTTCCGCATGCTCCGCGCCGGCGGCGATGCGACGATCATCGGCATGGTGCCGGAGGATCAGACGCTGGAGATCAACGCGTCGGAGCTGCTCTACGAGAAGACGTTGCGCGGCTCGAACATGGGGTCGAATCGGTTCCGGGTCGACATGCCGAGCCTGGTCGACCGGTACCTGGGCGGAACGCTGCCGCTCGACGAGATGATCACGAAGCGGATCGCCCTCGACGACATCAACGACGCGTTCGACGCCATGCTCGCCGGACGGGTCACGCGCAGCGTGATCGTGTTCGACGACGTGTAGGGGAGGGCGTCAGCCGGCGGCGTGAAGCTGTTCGATGACGTTGCCGAGCACCTCGGCGTCGCCTTCGGACTTCACGGGTATCGAGAACTCGATGCGGTCGATCCGGCCCGCATAGCGCTCGACCAGCCGGTCGCCGATCTGGTCGTGCGTTCCGATGGTGGCGACCGTGTGGAGCATCTCGTCGTGGACGAGATCCGGGAGCTCCTCCCAACGGTTCTGACGGGAGAGTTCGCTGGCCTGGCGGGCGATGTCCTCCCAGCCGTGAAGCGCGAAGGTGCGTCGGTAGGACGGCGTCGACAGGTAGAAGGCGACGCGTGCCCGCACCGTGTGAACGACCCGTTCGAGCTCCTCGTCGTTCGCCGCTGTGCCGATCAGCGGCTTCATGCACACGTCCACCTCGTCCACGTCGCGGTCCGAGCGGGCGGCGCCACGGGCGAGTGAGGGCAGGACCTCCTCGTCGATGAACCGTGGCGGGCACACCGGGTGCAGGCGCACGCCATCGGCGACCTCGCCGGCCACGGCACACATGTTGGGCCCGATCGCTGCCACGTGGACGGGGATGTGCGGGTGGTCGATCGGCCCGGGGTCGAAGAGCGGGACCATGAGGTCCAACGTGTAGTGATCGCTTTCGAAGTGGAGCCGTTCACCGGTCTGCCAGGTGTGCCACACCGCTCGCATGGCCCGGATGTAGTCGCGCATCCAGGGGGCAGGAGCGTGCCAGTCCATCCCGAATCGGCGTTGGACGTGGGCCCGGACCTGTGAGCCGAGCCCGAGCACGAAGCGGCCTCCGGAGAGCTTCTGGAGCGACCATGCAGACATTGCGGTGATGGTGGGGCTGCGCGGGAACGCCATCGCAACCGAGGTACCGAGACCGAGTGTCGTGGTCGCCGCTGCGCCGAGGGCGAGGAGCTGGTACGGGTCGTCCTTCGTCTCTTCCACGAGCACTGCGTCGAGGCCCACGGATTCGGCCAGGCGGGCGCCTTCGGCGAACTCGCCGATGTGGAGCGGTGTGTCCGGCTCACGAAGGCCGGGGTCGAGCTTTCCGAGCGGCAGGAGAGTTTCGACGAGCATGCGGCGACGTTAGTCAACGCGACCAGATCGAGGGCAGTTGTCGTCATCAAGTTGCAATGTGTCGCGTGGGCCGTTCGGCTCATGCCGGCGGCGAGATTCCCGAATGGCACGCATGGAAATTCGCCAGCGGGATGTGGACCCGCAGCGTCTGCGGGACAGCGACCGGTTCTTCGATCTCGCCGACGACTATCTCGTGGTGTTCGGGTTCGATTTTCGCATCAGGCGGGTCAATCCATCGGTCTACCGAGGCATCGGCACGAATGCCGAGCAGGTGGCCCGGCGACCGATCGGCAGCTTCATCCATCCGGAGGACCGATCGGCCTCGCTGGCCGCAGTGGAGAAGGCGCGGGACGTCGGACGGTCCACCTGGCAGGGCCGGGTCCTTCTCGGACGAGATCGGTACCACTGGGTGCAGACGACGATGGTGCATGACGTCGACGAGGATGCGATCGTGCTGGTCGGGCGAGACGTGACCGCCGAAGTCGAACTGAGCGAGCGGCTTCGCGTGCGGGCGGAAACGGATCCGCTGACCGGTCTCTGGACCCGCCAGCGCTTTCTGGCCGCGCTCGATGAGGCCGGCGCGGACGAGCGACTCGCGGTGCTCTTCTGCGACCTCGATCGGTTCAAGGTGGTCAACGATTCGCTGGGCCATGCCGCCGGCGACGATCTGCTTGCGGCGCTGGGGGAGCGTTTGCGCACGGTCCACGACGACTCGCGGGTCGCCATGGGACGGATCGGTGGCGATGAATTCGTGATGTTCATCCGGGGCGGGGATCGGGCCGACGCCCTTTCGCTGGCGCAGCGTGTGCGCGATCTGGCGACGGAACCCTTCGACCTCGGTGGGAAGCGATTGCATGTGGGAATGAGTGTCGGCATCGCCCTCTCGACGGGGAGCGACGACCGCTCGGCCGAGCAGCTTCTCGGCGAAGCCGACACGGCGGTGTACCGGGCCAAGGCGGCCGGTCGGGGGACCGTGGTGGTGTTCGACGAGGAGATGCGAAAGCAGGCGGCCGAGCGCCTCACCCAGGAGGCGGATCTTCGCGCCGCGCTCGCCGACCACCGGCTCGTGGCGTACGCCCAACCGATCGTTCGCATCGAGGATCCGAGCATCGTCTACGGGGCGGAGCTCCTCGTGCGCATGCAGATGCCGGACGGAACGCTCCGGGCTCCGGCACATTTCGTCCCCGTTGCCGAGGAGACTGGGCTGATCTCGACGATCGACGAACTGATGCTCGATGTGGCGCTCAGCGGCTTGGCCGAGCGCTGTGGAACACAGCTCGGCGTGAACATCTCGGCCTCCCGCATCGTCGAGTCGGGATTCGCCGACGCCGTGCTCGCTGCGGCGGATCGCCACGGCCGGGACCTGTCGAACCTCGTGATCGAGCTGACCGAGACGTCGGTGCTCACCGATCCGAGTGCGACGATGATCAACCTCTCACGGTTGCGGGAGCACGGCGCCCGGGTCGCGCTCGACGACTTCGGAACCGGCTTCTCGTCGCTGGCGCACCTCAACGAGTTTCCCATGGACTTCGTGAAGATCGACCGTTCGTTCACGTCTGCCCTGCCGCACGATGCGCGGACGCGTGCGATCGTCGAGGGGGTCTTGGCGATGTCGAACGGTCTTGGCCTTTCGGTGGTGGCCGAAGGCGTGGAGACGCAGGAGGAAGCTGCTGCGCTGATGGCGATCGGGTGTGAGGAGGCACAGGGTTGGCTCTATCACCGGCCGATGCCGCTGGATCGCTTCGAGCGCCTGATGGTGCCGGACCTCACATCTGCGGCGGCCTGATACTCGTCTGCGTCGGGACTTCGGCTGGACGACGGCCGTCCATCCCGCTACTTTGGGTTTTGGGTCCAAACAACAGGTCAACGGTTTTCGCAGTTCTGTGAATGGTGGGTTTTCACAGAAAGGCGGGTCAGAATCGGGAGTCTTCGGTTGCACCGGGGACTCCCGATTTCCGTTACGGTCAGCAGGAACATGGTCGCGAAGAAGTCGCGGGTCCGACGATCCGCCGAGGAGACGAGAGAAGTGCTCGTGGCCGAAGGGCTTCGGCAGCTTCAAGAGCGCGGCCTGCAGGTCGGCATGGACCACGTGACGTTGGAAGCGGCGTGTGCGAGCACCGGTGTGCCGCGCAGCTCGAGTCATGCCGCCTGGTCGATCGATGAGGAGTTCGCACCGCAGGCGATGTTCCAGCGGGCGGTCGTGCGGGCGTGGCTGTCGGACCGCGAGGACACCATGTTCGCGAGCGCGTCGCACGCTGCGGTGGCCGACGCGCTGGAGCGAAAGGGCGAGGCGCTCACGGGCTCCGAGATCATCCGGGTGGCGATTCAGGCAGCCTTCGTCGAGGGGCTGAACCTGGACGACGATCTCGCCGTTGATGAGGGCGACTACCTGTCCACCGACATGGCGATTCGCCATGCGATCGCGTCGCAGCCACATACCGACCGCGATGAAGAGATGCTCGAGTGGCTCCGCATCGGCGAGATGTCGAACCGGAACGCGAGAATCGAAGACACCTACAAGCCAATGGGGGAGCTGCTCGGTCGCAAGCCCCGCCCGCAGTACGGCGATCGTGCGTACACGCTCTTCGGAATCGCGGCCGCAGCGCTGGTGGAGGGGATCGGCATGCGCCATGCGATTCTCCCGGAACTCGAGCTGGACAAACCGCTCTTTCCGGCCGAGGACGGGGACGAACCGACGCTCCTGATCGGTGCGTGCGTCGAGGCGCTGGTGGACACGTTCTTCGAGCCGGCCGCCGGCGACGACTGATCCCCCGGTCGGTCGCGCGGCCCGCGTACGATCGGCATCGGGTCTTCGGGCGGTCCCTGCAGCTTTGTGCTGCCCGACCCGAGGACGTCCACCCCAATGCCCATCTCCGACCGGCGACGCATCGCCGGCACGTGTCTTTTGGTGCTGGGCGCCGTTCTGCTGACACTGACGCAGGTGAGCCCATCCGGGGCGGCCGCGCAGACGACCGGGGAGATCGGGGACCTCGTCTGGTTCGACGACAACGACAACGGCCGCGTCGATGCCGAGGAGCCCGGCGTCTCCGGCGTGGTGGTCGAACTCTTCGCCGATGAGAACCTCGACGGCGCACCCGACGGGCCGCTGCTGCAGTCGGCGGTGAGCGCGGCCGACGGCTCGTGGCGTTTCGTGGGCCTGTCGGACGGCAGCTATGCGGTTCGTCTACCGGTGGAGAACTGGGCGGCCGGAGGCGCGCTGCGGGGCTGCGTGTCGAGCGCGCCGACGACGCCGGACGCAGGCGATGGAGTCGACGGGGACGACAACGGCTTCGAACTCCCGGGAGTGGGCATCATCGGCGGCCCGGTCGTGGTGTCGGCCGGCAACCCGGTGGATGGCACGCTCGACTTCGGATGTCACCGTCCGGTCTTCGACCTGGCCCTGTCGCTTGCGGCGGAGGAGACGGCCGATCTGGCTGTGGGTGACCTGCTCGTACTCGACCTCGGCGTGTCGAACGTCGGCACGCTCAATGCGCATTCGCTGATCGTTCAGGTCGAGATGGATGATGCGCTGACGCTGGCCGACCCGGATTGGGAGCAAGTGAAGCAGGGAGGTCTGCTTCGTCATCTGGCCGTGGACGTCCTGCGCCCCGGCATCACGGCCTCGCTCTCGCTGCAGCTCGAGGTGACCGGGCCCGGGCCCCATGAGGTCACCGCCACGTTCGCAGATGTGCGATCGACGGGGGCGATGCCGAACGGTGATGGCTTCGAACCGGACGATCCCGCGATGGAGGCCGTGGCGACGCTTTCGATCGGGGGCCCGGCTCCCGATGGCGTCGAGGACGACGCGCCATCCACTGATGGCGCCGGGGATCCGGATCCGACGGTTGCCGACCCGACCGACCCGGAGAGCGCAGTGGAATCCGCGGCGATCGCCTCCGAGCCAGGGGACCTGCCCGACGAACCCTTCGACGAGGTTGAGGGGGCGGACGCAGGCGGGGTGGATCCGAACGAGGTGCCTCGTCAGGCGGTGTCGCCGGCGGACGTGGCGCAACCGAACCAGGACGTGGAGCCGGTTCTGGCGCTCACTGGAGCTGAGGACCGGCTCTTGGTTCTGGCCGCGCTCATCTGCATCGTGGCCGGCTCGATGCTGTTGCTTGTCGAACGCTGGATGGCTCCAGCGGTGCTTCGACAAAAATGACAATGCCGCCAGCCGAGGCTGGCGGCACCGCTCAGTTCATGTCGATCAGACGACGCGAACGTTCTGGGCTTCTTCGCCCTTGCGGCCGGGGGCGATGTCGAACTCGACTGCCTGGCCTTCGTCCAGGGAGCGGTAGCCCTCACCCTGAATGTTGGAGTAGTGGACGAACACGTCGTCGCCGTCGTCACGAGAGATGAAGCCGTAGCCCTTCTCTGCGTTGAAGAACTTGACTGTACCGGTGGTTGACACTTGCTTCTCTTTTTCTGTACTGAAGCCTCACCACGAGTCGTCGAGCCTGCCCGGTGGCGGAAACCGGATGCTCAACGGGTGCTCATCAGGTTGTGACACTTCGAGGCCAAGCCTATGCCCTGAAACGGCAAAGGAGCGGCACGTACCGTCAGGAAGCCACTTCGAGGGTTGTTCCGCGAGGCGTGGAGAGCTCGGCGACGAGGCGGGCCGGGCCGGATTTCACCTCGAGATGATGGCCGGTTGCGGCCTCGATGGCCCCGGCGATCTGGTCGCCGTGCGGATGCTGAAGGGTCAGCTTCTGGAGCGCCGCCGCAGGCTCGAGCGACGCGGCCGGGTGGGCGGTTTCGCCCCACTCGATGAGGAAGGGCATCACGCCGGCGAGTGCAGGATCCGGCGGGAAGGCGAGCCTCCAGGCGAGCAACACCCCATCGGGGCGACGCCGTTCCATGGCTCGGGGTTCGCCCGGGTCGATGCCGGCGGCGCGGACTGCAGCACAGGCGCGGTCGAGGTCGTCAACGGCCACGGCGAAGGTGACGAGCCGCCGCGAGGTGAGCTCGTCGATCCCGAACGGACGCGGCATCGGTGGCGTCGGCTGATCGGGGTCGGGGCCGATCAGCTCGACGTAGGTGGTCTCGTCGAGGCCGGCGAGTTCGTTGCGGGTGCCGAGGCCGGTGTGTGCTCCGCCTTCTGCCGCGGGTGCGCCCAGCGCATCGTTCCACCAGGCCGAGAGCTCGGCAAGCGAGGGTGCAGCGATGACGAGATGGTCGAGCGGAGGGAACGGTGCCATGGCGCCGTTCTAGCCGACGCGCAGCGGCGAGGTCAGCCGAACCAGAGGGGTTCGGCGGTCAGGCAGATGGTGAGGAGCTCATCGGATCGGTCGACGTCGGACTCGTCGATTTCGATCGTGCAGCTGAAGTAGCGCCGGGCCGTGTCGTCCCATCGGACAACGAGCACCGTCGCGCCGTCGTCGTCGAGGTTCGGCCCGGAGAGGAGCCACCCGGCATCGATGGGTGTGTCGTTCTGCGGCTCGATGGAGGCCCGGGTCCGGCCGAGTTCGCCGTCGGTGCTGTTGAGCTTGCTGCCCCAATCCTGCGCTTCGCAGATGCCGTCGCAGGATGCATTGAGCTCGATGTCGGTGAAGATCGAGTAGTCGCCTCCCAGCATCAGTTCGGTGCCGAAGAAGCCGTCGACGTCAACGGTTGTGTCCGCGGGAACCTGCATGCTCACGTTGTGTTCGCCTTCCTCGTCGAGCGGGACCACCTGCAGCGGCTGGTTGATGGTGGGCTTGTCGAGGATTGCAGCAACGCTGTCGGTGACGGTCTCCTCGATGGTGGAGACCGTCGTGTTCGCGATGACGGTTGTCCAGTCAGCGGCGATGGATTCGCACAGGTCGCCGAGGATCTCGAGCGGAACGTCGGTGGCGGATGTCGTGTCGGCCGTGCAGCCGAGCCATCGGCCGGCTCGATGATGAAAGAGGGCAGTGACCGAGCGGCCGGAGCCGTCATCGAAGGTCCGGCTTCGGCTGAGCGTCCCGCCGCCCAGACCGGATGCGGAGCTGAATCCTTCGCTTCCGCCGGCCTCGAGGTCGGCGAAGGGATCGGCGAGCAGCTCACCGTCCTGCGTCAGGACGACCTCCCACGCGGTGGTCTGGCAGCCGTTCGAGCATCCGGTCTCGAGACGCAGCGACGCGTCACCGCTACGGAAGCTGGTGCTGTCGGCGTCCCACGACCAGCCGGTCGGTACGGCGATGTGCAGGGGAAGTTCGCCATCGGTTCCCGGCTCCAGGACGAGCGAGAAGACGGTGGTGTCGATCGTGATGTCCTCGTCGAGTTCGACAGCGGACGGGTCGGCGGCCTTGACCGGATCGGCCAGCGCAAGGCTCTGCGGAGCGTCGGCTTCGGTGCCACCATCGGAAGCGACCACGGTGGTCGTCGTCGTGGTCGTGGTGGCTTCGCCGGCTGCGGAGTCGGAGCCCGGCGTCGAGCTTCCGTCCGAACTGCAGGCGGCGAGGCTGAGCAGGAGCGCGACGGTGGCGGAGAGCAGTCTCATCGGTTCCCATCGGCGAGGATGCCGGCCGTGTGAACCCGGACAGCGATCGGCCCCGACGCCGGGTGGCGTCGGGGCCGATGCAGCCGATTCGGTTGTGGGCCGGGTCAGCCGTCCAGTTCGGCCGGCCAGTCGATGATCACCGCTTCCTCGAGGTCGAGGAGGTTGACGCCGATGAGGCCCTGCGGCGCATCGTTGAAGACCCAGGGGCCGGCGGGAATCTCGAGCTCGGCGAACTTCCAGTCCTCGCCATCCGTGGACCAGCCCACGTAGTGCGTGCTGGCTGCGAGGAGCGGCCGGCCGAACAGCTCGGTGTCCGGCACGAGCAGGACCCGCTCGCCGCGGTCGTCGAACACCTGCATCGAGCCGACGGCATCGATGACGACACCACCGGTCGGGGTGACGGTCTGGCCCCGCTCCTCGATCAGGACGTTGCCGTTCGGGTCGGTGACCGTGAAGGAACCCTGGAAGTTCTGTTCAATCGTGAACCCGTCCCGTTCGATGACGGCGGGGGCGATGGCGTTCGCCGCAGCGTTGATGTCCTGCCAGACCACAGCGGCGCCGAATTCGGTCTCGACGACGTCGGCGGCCAGGAGACCGGTGTCCGGGACGGGGACCGGCCGGAAGGAACCGCCGTCGAGCGACTGTGAGACCTGCCGTGTTCCGACGTCGTAGGCGACGGACCAGTCCGTGGTCACTTCGAAGGTCTCACCCAACGCCTCGACCAGGTCTTCGACATTGATGAGCTCCCAGTTGGTGCCATCCTCGGACCGGTACACCCGGACCCAGCTGGTGGAGCCGACGTAGTAGAAGCCCTGCTCGTCGGACGAAACCGTCGGGTTGAGGTGCCGTTCCGCTTCGAGGTCGGCGACGGGCGCAAACGCAGCGCCGTCGATCGAGACCTGCACGTGGCTCAGTGGGTGGTCGGGGGCCAGGATCAGGTCGTCGTAGGCGTGGCGGGGGAGGCCGATGTCCTCCGGCTGGATGTCGACGAGCCCGAAGGTGTCGGGGCCGACGCCGAAGGTCGTGAAGTTCGTGACGCCGTCGTTGATGCGGACGATCCGATCGTTCGGGCCAATGAGGCCGAGTTCGCGGGCTGCCGGCGTGAAGTCGTACTGCAGCGCCGTGGTGTAGCTGACGACGGTGCGGCCTTCGTGGACGGCAACGGTCACGTCGTCGGCGGCCATGAACGCTCCCTCGGGGACGTCCTCCGTCGCGTTCGGGAAGGCGGCATCGGGCAGCGCAACGTCGAGCGAGGTCCAGGTCGAACCGGCGTCATCGCTGACGAACACGACCAGCTCGGTCGCGATCTGGACGCCGGGAACACCGGGCTGGTCGACCAGACCGGCGGGGGCCGCTCCGGCGATCGCCATGCGGTCTCCGTCGATGGCGAAGACTGCGTCGACGACGTCGGCTGTGCTGACTTCGGTCCAGTCGTTCCCGTCGCTGCTGCGCAGGAGCGTCGTGGTTCCGTCGGCCTCGCTGAGCGCAAACGTGTCGTCGTCTTCGACAACGAGCGTGGTGTTCTCCGGCAGTGCGCTTGTGGCGGCCTGCGGCGGAGCGATCTCGCGGTCCGGGCCGAGGAGGGCGAGTTCCTGCACGCCGTCGGTGTCGGTGGACGCCGCGTTGATCGCGACGAAGGCAGCGAGGCCGGCGATGAGCACGCCGGCGGCGGCGATGGCGAGCATCCGGACCGGGTTGCGGCGGCGCTCTCGTTCGCTGGTCAGATCGACGATGTCGGCGTCGAAACCGTCGACGGTTCCAGCGACGTCGACCGGGCTGCCGGTTGCGAGGCGCTCGGCGACGATGGCGTCGTCGAGCATGCGCTTCCAATCGTGGGTGAGCTGGAGGCGATCGGTCGGGGCGAAGAGCTCGTTGAAGCGGGCTTCTTCTTCGGTGGTGAGGGTGTCGTTGTCGCTCATGCTGCGTCTCCTTCGAGGGTGTTGACCAGGTCGATGGCGGCGCGCTTGGCGCGGCTGGTCCGGCTGCTGACAGTTTTGGTGGCGATGCCCAGAAGCTGTGCGGTCTCTTCTTCGGAGAAGCCCTCCAGGTAGCGCAGGACGAGTACCTCACGATGTTCGGGCGAGAGCCCTTCGAGTACCCGGCCGAGCAGGTCGCGGTCGGCGATGCGATCGCCGGGGCCTTCCTCGGGTGACGAGGTGGCGACGACCTGGGTGCCGTACTTTTCGGTGCGGCGACGACGGCGGATGGCCGGGTCGATGAATCGGCTGGCGGTGACTCGACGGGTGACCCCGTGCATCCAGAAGCACACCGAGGCGTTCTTCTGCAGCGTCGGAAACTGACGCCAGATCTCGAGGAGCGCCTGGTTCTGTGCATCCTCGAAGTCGGCGTCGTATCGAGGCACGCCGGCGATCTCGATCGCCGAGACGATGCGCGACTGGCACCGTTCGATCAGCGCAATGACCGCCTCGTCCTGTTGTTGTTTCGCCCGCTCGAGCAACACCGATGGTTCGGTCTGCTTGTTTGGTTCCATCACCCCTGCCAACACTGCTCCTCGTTTCCGGGGCGGTCCGTTGACCACCACCCAGTTCGTTGTTCTGGGTGGTAGGTGCAACCGAAGGAAGGAAACCCTCCCGGATTCGTGAATTTTCTTTTTCGACGTGGTCGACGAGCGGCCGGAGGGCTCAGGTCAGCTTCTTGAGTGCTGCCACTTTGCGGTCTGTGTAGGGCGGGTACAGCAGCGGCGGATCGATGGCCGTCGGCTTGCGGAGAATGCCGCGCAGGTTGGAGAACGTGTCGAAGCCGGCTTGCCCGTGATAGCGGCCCATGCCGGAGGGCCCGACACCACCGAAGGGAAGCTCGTGCGGGGTGAAGTGGAGGAGGGTGTGGTTGATGCAGCCGCCTCCGGACGACGTGCTGCCCATGATCTTCCCGGAGAGTTCATCGTCCGAGGTGAAGGCGTAGAGGGCGAGGGGCTTTGGTCGGTCGTTCACGAAGTTGATCGCTTCGTCGATCGATTCCACGGTCAGCACGGGCAGGATCGGGCCGAAGATCTCGTCGGTCATGAGCGGCGAGGTGGGGTCCGGGTCGACGACGATGGTCGGCTCGAGGAACCGTGCACTGGCGTCGTGGCTGCCGCCGACGGCGACCGGCTGTCCATCGAGGAGGTCGACCAGTCGCTGGTGATGACGGCCATTGACGATGCGGCCGAGGTCGGGGCTGGCGGCGGCATCGTCGCCGAAAAACGTGGTCCACGCTGCGGCGATCCTTTCGACGAGCTGGTCTCGGACCTTTGCCGAAGCGAGGACGTAGTCCGGGGCGATGCAGGTCTGCCCGGCGTTGAAGGTCTTCCCCCAGGCGATCCGGGTTGCAGCGACGTCGAGGTCGGCGTCGTCGGCGACGATGACCGGGGACTTGCCTCCGAGTTCGAGCGTGACCGGCGTGAGGTGTTCCGCCGCTGCCCGCATGACGACCCGCCCGACGGCCGTGGAGCCGGTGAAGAAGATGTGGTCGAACTGTTCCTTGAGCACGGCGGTCGAGACGTCGACGCCACCTTCGAAGACGGCGAATGCCCGCTCGTCGAGGTAGCGGGGCAGCACGCGGGCGATGAGGCTGCTTGTGGCGGGGGCGAGCTCCGACGGCTTCAGCGCCACGGCGTTGCCGGCAGCGAGGGCCGCCGTCATCGGCTCGAGCACGAGGTTCACGGGGTAGTTCCACGGCGAGATGATCAGGGCAACGCCGAGCGGTTCGGGGACGATTCGGGCGGAGCCCGGCAAGGCGTTGAGGGGGAGTTTGGCGCGGCGGGGCTTGGCCCACTTCCGGACGTGCTTGCGAACGTATTCGGCTTCAGTGATGGCCGAGCTCACATCGGCCAGCCAGCCTTCGATGCGGGGGCGGCCGAGGTCGGCCTCCATGGCGTCGATCAGCGCGTCCGTGTGTTCCTTGGCGAAGCGAATGATCCCGTCGAGTTGGGCTTCGCGCCATTCGATCGGTCGGGTGACGCCTTGTCGGACAGCGACGCGCAGCCGGTCGACCTCGGCGGGGATGGCGGCGAGGTCCGTGGTGGGGATGGGCTCGGTCGTGGTCATGGCACCTGAGGGTACGCGCTGCCCGCCGGTGGGGCGAGCCTCAGGCGTTGGCCGGCGGTGTGGCTGTGCAACACTGGCGCGATGTTGGACTGGTGGCTAGAGGCCGATCCGTTTGCATCGGGAACCCTTGCGGTTTCGCCGCCCCACGAGCTCCATTGGGAGCAGGTCGGTGTGCCGGACGGCGAACCGATGCTGTTCGTCCATGGTGGGCCGGGCGCCGGAGCCACCGAGAGCGACCGTCGGTTCTTCGACCCGTCGCATTTCCGGGTGGTCCTGTTCGACCAGCGGGGTTGCGGCCGGTCGACACCGCTGGAGGAACTGAGCAACAACACGATCGATGATCTGGTGGCCGACATCGAAGCGCTGCGAGTCGAGCTCGGAATCGAGACGTGGCACGTGTTCGGTGGTTCGTGGGGGAGCACGCTGTCGCTCCACTACGCGCAGTGCCATCCCGAAGCCGTGCGCAGCCTCGTGTTGCGGGGGATCTGGATGTTGCGGCCCGAAGAGATCGAGTGGTGGCTCTACACGCTGCGGTTCGTGCTGCCGGAGACGTGGGCGACGTTCGCCGAACACATTCCCGAGGCGGAGCGCGGTGACCTGCTGTCGGCCTACCGGTCCCGGTTGGCGTCGGACGACCCGGCGGTGGTCGATGCCGCGGCGCAGCGGTGGGCAACGTACGAGGCTGCGTGCTGCACGCTCCATCCGAATCCGGAGTTTGCCGCCCACTTCGACGATCCGGAGGTGGCGAGGGCGGTGGCGATCCTCGAGTCGCACTACTTCTCCACCGGCGGTTTCGAACCGGAGGATCAGCTGATCCGCAATGTCGATCTGATCCGACACATTCCGACGGTGATCGTGCACGGCCGGTACGACATGGTCTGCCCGGTGAAGAACGCAACCGACCTGGCCGCCAACTGGCCCGAGGCCGAGTTGATCATCGTGCCCGACGCTGGCCATTCGAGCCACGAACCCGGCACCCGCCACGAACTCATCGCCGCCACCAACCGAATCCGAGACACCGGCTCACCCTTGCTGGGTACCGAATCGTGAACCCCGCCGGCCGGGCGCTCCGGTGGATCCTGATCGGGCTCGCCGTCGGCCTCTTCGGCATGGTGAGCGTTGCCGTCGGTTGGAATCCGTTCACGAGCGACCGGGTGTCACACCGGCTCATCGTCGAGGACCTCTCTGAGGGGACGGACACGCTTCCGCTCACGCAGGTGATCTCGTCGAGCGAGCAGCTGGCAGGTTTCGAGACCTCGGTGAACGACCTCTCTTCGATGGTTGATTTCGACCACGAAGTGCTTGTCGTCTTCGACCTGAGCGAGTCTGGTTCGTGTCCGTTCGGACCGCTCAAGGCGGTGGAGGTCGACGAGGAGACCGCTGAGCTGCAGCCCGTACTCGATGTGCTCGGCGGCGGGGAATGCACCACCGATGAGAGCTCGCACCGCATCATCGTCGCAATCGACCGAGACGACCTCCCGGTGGACGGCCTCATCTTCGAGTTCTGACCCGGCGAAGGGGTCAGGTGAAGGGGTCGCGTCTCACTTTCGCCCAAACGGGTGAGGGGGTCGCGTCTCACTTTCACCCAAACGGGTGAAAGTGAGACCTGACCCCCTGTTCAAAAGTGAGACCTGACCCCCTGTTCACCCGGGGAGTGCCAAAGTGAGACGCGACCCCCTGTTCACCCGGGGAGTGCCAGCGCCGTCGTCGCAAGCGAGCCCGGCGTGATTCATCCGAACGTCCGGATGTATGTCGCCGCGTGACCGACGTGACGGCGGGTTGCCGACGCATGGCCGATCGAGCCGACCTAGGCTCCCGGTGGGAGACCACGGGCGGGGCGAACGCTCCGTCTGCATGACGTCCTCTGGAGGGACCATGAAGAAGACGACGATCCTGGCGGCGCTGTTGGCGCTCGCCATGCTTGCAGCCGCTTGCGGCAGCGAGTCCACCGACTCCGGATCCAGCGATTCGGGCAGCTGTGACGAAGTGACCACCAAGACTGAAGGTGTGCTCACCGTCGCGACCGGCGAAACGGTGTTCCCGCCCTGGATGGGTGCCGGCGCCGATGACTTCGACGATCCGTCAACGGGCACCGGTTTTGAGGGTGCGCTCGTGTTCGCGCTCGCCGAAGAGCTTGGCTTTGCCAACGATGCCGTGACCTTCGTGCGGACCGGTTTCGACGCAGCCATCGCCCCGGGAGCCAAGGACTGGGACTTCAACATCCAGCAGTACTCCATCACCGCCGAACGTGACGAGGTCGTCGACTTCTCCGACGGCTACTACCAGGTGGAGCAGGCCATCATCGGCCCGGCGGACAGCCCGGCTGCGTCAGCGAGCACGATCGACGAGCTCAAGCCGCTCCGCCTCGGCGCTGCGCTCGGCACGACGAGCCTCGACTACATCGACAACGTCATCGAGCCCGACGACAAGGCCCAGGTGTACGACGACAACGCTGCAGCGAAGTCGGCGTTCGACGCCGGCCAGGTTGACGGCATCGTGTTCGACCTGCCGACCGCCTACTTCATCACCGCCGTCGAGATCACGGACGCTTCGATCATTGGCGTGTTGCCCCGCGACGGGGAGCCCGAGGAACTCGGCATGTTGTTTGAAGAGGGCAGCCCTCTCGTCCCGTGTGTGAACGACGCACTTGCCACGCTGGTGTCCAACGGCACCATCGAGGCGCTCGAGGACGAGTGGCTGAACCAGGGTGGCTCGGTCACCTCGATTTCCAACTGATGCGGGCGCCCTGCCCGGCTGGACGGAACCTCTGAGTAGATGAGCTTGCACGGACCCCCGTCTCGCGGGACGGGGCCGGACACGAATGGCGAACAGGTGCCCCGACGGCGCCTGTTCGCTGGCGTGTCCGAGTTCTTTGCTGAGGAGGGCGCCAAGGCCGGCGCGGTGGCGGTTGCGTCGACGATCTTCTTCTTCGGGGGCGCTGCGGTTCTCATTTCGCGTAGCGCGAACTGGCCGTCCGTCCGGGACCAGTTCTTCAATCCGGACGACTTCTCGGCCAGTGCTCCGGACGTGTTGGAAGGGTTCTGGCTCAACATCCAGCTGTTCTTCTGGGCGATGCTGATCATCCCGGTGCTGGCCCTGGCGATTGCCGTCATGCGCAGCCTGCGTGGTCCGGCGTTCATGCCGTTGCGAATCCTGGCAGTGGTTTACACGGATCTATTCCGCGGCATTCCGCTGTACCTGCTGATCGTGGTGCTCGGATTCGGCGTGCCGGCGTTGCAACTCGGTGGGCTGCCGACAAGCGCAGCGTTTTGGGGCATCGCGGCCCTGTCCCTCAGCTACTCGGCCTACACCGCGGAGATCTACCGGTCCGGCATCGACGCCGTGCCAGAGAGCCAGCGATCGTCGGCACGCGCGATCGGCCTGACGCAGTGGCAGTCGATGCGTTTCGCCGTGCTCCCGCAGGCCGTACGAAACGTGGTTCCGGCGTTGATGAACACGGTGGTCAGCCTGCAGAAGGACGTGGCCCTCATCTCGATCCTCGGGATTCGAGACGCGGTTCGCGAGGCGGAGATCTACAAGACGAGGACGTTCAACTACACGTCGTACATCGTGGCAACGCTGCTCTTCCTTGCGATCAGTATCCCGCTCACCAGGTTCGTGGACTACTACACGGCCCGTGATCGGGCGGAACGATCGCAGAGCCAGATATGAGCGGCTCGGAAGCTCACGTCGGTCCGAAGCTCGAGCTGGATGACGTGCACAAGTCGTATGGAGACAAGCGCGTGCTGAACGGCATCGACTTGTCGATCGCCGACCAGGAGGTCATCTGCCTGATCGGTCCGAGCGGCTGCGGGAAGTCGACCCTGTTGCGATGTGTGGATCTGCTCGATCCGATCAACGGCGGCGAGATTCGTCTCGATGGCGAGGCGATCACTGCCAGGGGTGTCGATGCGAACGAGGTGCGCCGCCGCATCGGCATCGTGTTTCAGTCCTACAACCTGTTTCCACACATGAGCGTGCTCGACAACGTGACGCTGGGACCCCGGCGGGCACTCGGAATCGAGCGCGCCGAGGCAGAAGCTCGTGCCATGGAGCTGCTGGAGCGGTTCGGGCTTGCGGACAAGGCGAACGACTATCCGAATCGGATGTCGGGTGGACAGAACCAGCGGGCGGCGATTGTCCGGTCGCTCATGGGCGACCCGGAGATCCTGTTGCTCGACGAGGTGACTTCGGCGCTTGATCCGGAACTGGTGGGCGAGGTGCTCTCGGTGATTCGTGACCTGGCCGACCGTGGCTTGACGATGGTGTTGGCCACACACGAAATGGGGTTCGCCCGTGATGTCGCCAGTCGAGTCTGCTTCCTGCACGAGGGGCGGGTGCTCGAAGCAGCGCCTCCGGCAGAGTTGTTCGGCGCGCCGCAACATGACCGGACCAAGCAGTTCCTGGCCCGGGTGATCGAAGCCGGACGGCTGTGAAGTGACGATCGTTCCGGCGGACGCCACGACGGTGGACGATCCGGAGGAGCTCGTGGCGTTCTTCAGCGACCATCCGGATGTCCATGTGTATGCCCTGGCCGATCTGGAGGCTCCGTATTGGGAGCCGAGTACGTGGATCCGTCGAGGCGATGCCGTTGTCGGTTTGGTTCGGTTGCCGGACAGCGACGCGATCACGGTGTACGCCGTGTCGACGCGGGACCCGGAAGCCACGTTGGTTCTCCTGGGCGACACGGCCTCGCGGCTGCCTGCGGGCACGCTTGTGACCGGGCCGGTCGGTCTTGGCGGAGCGCTTCGACTCTCGCGGGAGATCGAGTGGGAAGGTCCGCACGTCCGCTACGTTCTGCGCTCTTCCGAGATGGCGACAGCGGGCGAGGGCGATTTCGACGTGCGACCACTCGATCCGTCGCATGTGCCGGATCTCGCCGAGCTGTATGCGACCGAACCCGGGGCTGCGTTCTTCCTGCCGCACATGGTCGAGGATGAGACGTTCGTCGGTGTGTACGAGGACGGTCGGCTGGTGGCTGCCGCTGGCACGCACGTTGTGTCGGTACGCCACCGCTGTGCTGCCATCGGCGCTGTCTACACCGTGCCGAGCCACCGCGGTCGCGGCCTGGGGCGTGCGGTGACGGCGGGCGTTGTTGGCCGCGTTGTCGGACGAGCCAACGTCATTGGGTTGAACGTGGCCGAGGAGAACCTCGCTGCACGCGCCGTGTACGAACGGCTCGGCTTCGAACCCGCCTTGCGGTACTCCGAAGCCGAGGTCCGCTGAGAGACCGGTTGCATCGGTGAAGGGGTCAGGTCTCACTTTCACCCAAACGGGTGAAAGTGAGACGCGACCCCTTCACCCACACCCAAACGGGTGAAAGTGAGACGCGACCCCTTCACCCGCGGGTGAGTCAGTGTCGGATCTGGTCGGCGGGGATGCGGTCTTCGAGCGTGGCGTGGAGCTCGGGGAGCTTCGACCAGTGCAGCCCCTGCCGGTAGTGGTGTGCGGTGTGGAAGCCGAGGTTGCCGGTGAGGGCGTTGCGGATGCGGCCCGTGTAGTTGCGCGAGGCTTCGAGTGGATCGTCGGTGTCCAAGCCGGAGTGGTGCAGGTAGGTGGCGGCCACGGTGATCACCAGCGAAATGACTGGCTGCATCGCAAAGATGAGGAAGCCGTTGAGCGGCTTGAACGCCACGAGGCCGACGATGATCGCGAGGGTCAGCAGGCCGTAGCCCACGAACGCTCGTTGGATGCGTGGGAGCGACTGGCCGACGCGGTACGCCCGCGGGTAGGCGGTCGTGGCGGTCCACAGTGCATAGGTGACGAACCCGTAGGTCTCACCCGATGGGCGGCGCCAGCGGCTCTCGTCCTTCTCCTGGTCCAGGTAGTTCTTGTGGTGACCGTGCACGTGGTGGAGCGTCCACGCGTGTGTTGACGCGCCGGTCTGCAGCGCGAACGACATCTCGAGTACTCGGTTCAGGGCCCGCGAGTGGAACATCGGGACGTGTTGATGGTGATGGTTCCACGCACTCACGAGCGCCTTGATCGGGATCATCGCAAGGAAGTAGGCGACGACCATCCACGGCTGACCGACGAGGAAGTAGACCGCGAAGTCGATCGCGGTGATCGTGAAGAAGACCGTGACAGGGAGGCGGTCCTCGGAGTATTTGAGGAGTGGCAACGGTGAATCCGGAGGGTGGGGGCAGTGTCGGATGGTACCCGGCCCGACGGGAGCCGTCCGGTTACCGTCCGGTCACTTCGCGGCCGGGCCGGACACGGTCCAGTGCCGTTGCAACACTCGGTTCCATTTGTTGTGGGGGAGTTCGGGGTGCAGGGCGGCGAGTCCGGTGCAGTACTTGCTCACCTTCGTGGGGCGGAGGCCGTGGCTCCACAGCCACCGGTCGGTTGCGCTGGGGCTGCCGGAGGACTTCGTCTCGATGATTGCCTGCTCGCCGATGGAGGCCCGGTTGCCGGTCCATCCGGTGCAGACGAGGTCGCGGTCAATGGTGAGGCGGGAGGCGTCGGCGAGGTCGACGAACGTCGAGCGTCGGTAGGAAGTCGTGAGCGACGGGACGAGCCGGCCGCTGGCGTTGGCATCGCCGATGGTCTCGGCCACGAAGCTCCGGGCCGCTCGGTCGAGCGTGTGGCGTTCGCCATGGCCGCATCCGGTTCGGGTCTTCACGGTGTGGCCCCGCCCGTCCTTGGTCTTGATCTCGAGCATGGCGTCGGGCGACGTTTCGTAGCTTCGAATTCGGACCTTCCATCGTTGCCGGCGGCGGTGGGCGGCGCTGCGGTAGGAGGCGTGGTCGGGCGTGTCGAAGTAGGTCGATTCGTAGCCGAAGCTTCGTTGGCCGCCGATCTCGAGCACCCGAATCGAGTCGGGGAGCTGGCCGAGGAGTGCGGCGAGCTCGGCCGGACCCAAGATGTATTTGCGGTCGGTCCGGGTCTGGAGTGCGGCCACCTCGTTGAGCGCGTCGAGCGAGATCGCCTCCAAATGCTCGAGGGCTGGAAGGGTCTCTGGAGGAAGTGTCGTCGTGCTCATCGCCGACCCGCCATCGCTCCGGCCGCGGCCTGCGTGCCGACATGGGTGTCGTTCAGCGCAGCAGGGGTGGCGTGTGTGCGGAAGCGGACATCGACGACGGTCGAGTCGTTGACGAGGTCGACCTTCTTCACCTTGAGCCGGGTGACCGTGCCGCCGAGCACCGATTCGAGCCGGGCGACGAGGACCCGCTCGTCCATGATCGCCTGGTCGAGGGTGACGACCTGGTGGCGGCTGGTGGCGAAGAGTCGCGGGTGATCGCCGATGTACATGGCGAGCACGATGATGGACATGAGCGCCGGCGAGACCCATGCCGGCGCCACGGAGATGCCGCCGAGCAGCCCGAGGGCGAGGGCGGTGAAGTAGTAGGCCACCTCTTCCTGCTCGAGTTCGGAGGAGCGGAGGCGGATGATGGAGAGCACGCCGAAGAGCCCGAGACCGAGCCCGGCGCTCACCTGGGCGGTGGAGAGCGTGGTGGCCACGGCGAGGACGCCAATGTTCAGGCCGAGGATGGCGACGACCATGTCTCGTCGCCCGTATCGAGGGAAGTAGAGCGCAAAGACGAGCACGGCGATGGCGATGACGTCTGCGGCGACGAGGGCGGATTGCGACATGGTGACTCCTTGGATGGCCGACGAGACGGTCGGCTGGTTGGTACGAGGGTCATCAAAGCAATCGAGTTTGTGAGTTTGGTGTGGAGTTGCTTCGGAGTCTCTGCTGATTCGGCGGGCCAAACGGATCCACAGGGAACTCCCAGAAAGCTCCACGGCCAATCGGAAGGAGGCCGTGTTTGCTCATGACATCCCTCCCTTGAAAGGCGCTGTCATGGCCCACCCCACCGCATCCCGATTCGTGCAGGCGCTCACAGCCATCGCTGCCAGCGCGGCTCTGCTCGCCGGCTGTTCCTTCGCCAGCGCCACGGCGGCCGATCTCGAAGCGGAGCTGGACGGACAGGTCGCACTGTTCGACAGTGCGGTCCTGCACGGGATCGACGTGACGTTCGACGATGCGGACTACGACCAGCTGATCGCCGACTACGTCGAGACCGGGGAGAAGAGCTGGATTGCGGCGACGGTCGTGATCGACGGGACCACCTTCGAGGACGCCGGCATTCGGTTGAAGGGCAACTCGTCGCTGTTCGGGCTGAACAGCTCGACGGCCGGGAACCCGGAGGATCTGCCGTGGCTGATCCGTCTCGACAAGTACATCGACGATGTCGACCATCAGGGCTACACGGACATCGTGATTCGCTCGAACTCGACCGAAACCGCGTTGAACGAGGCGGTCGCTCAGGAGTTGCTGGCCGTTGCCGGCCTTGCGAATCAGGATCCGATCGCCACGGCGTTCACCGTGAACGGCGGCGAAACCGAGCTGCGCCTCGCGGTCGAGCACCCGGACGACGTCTGGGACGATGCGAACTTCGACGACGATGACGGCGTGCTTTACAAGGCGGACAGCGAGGGCGACTACAGCTACCGCGGTGACGACCCCGAGGCGTACGAAGAGGTCTTCGGGCAGAAGGCCGGCGACGACGACTACGAACCGTTGATCTCCTTCCTCGACTTCGTCAACAACAGCGACGACGCCACCTTCAACGCAGAGCTCGCCGATCGTCTGGATCTCGACGCGTTCGCCACGTACCTGGCGTTCCAGGACCTGATCGGCAACGCCGACGACATCGACGGTCGGGGCAACAACTCCTACCTGCACTACGACTACGAGAGCGAGCAGTTCACCGTGGTGAGCTGGGATCTGAACCTTGCCTTCAACACGGCCAACGTGGGTGGCGGGGGAGGCCCCGGTGGTGTCGGCGGCGACGTTGCTGCTGCCGGTGGTCGGGGCGATCGCCCGGGTGGAGGCGCCCGACCCGAACGTGTGGCTCCTGGAGCTGACGCCGGTGCGCTGCCGGGCCCCGGCGCGACGGGCCCGGGCGGCGGCGGGTCGAACGTGCTGGTCGACCGATTCATGGCGAACGCCGAGTTCGTCGAGCTCTGCAACACGAAGACGACCGAGCTGACCGAGCGCCTGTTCACCAGCGGAACGGCAGCCTCGACGATCGCCGACTGGTCGGATCTGCTCGCCGCCGACGCTGGTGACCTTGTCGACACCACGACGCTCACCGCCGAGGCTGCCGCGCTCACCACCTTCATCGCCGCCCAGTCATAGCCAAGCGTGGCCAATGCCAAGGTCCGTGCGGATTGCGTCAACGCGAGCTGTGCGGCAGTCGTGCGAAGCTGGGCGCATGGTCTATGTGATCGCGCAGTTGTCCGACATCCACGTTGGTGGTCCGAACGAGGGGAGTGCCGAACGGTTCTCGCTTGCTCTCGACGAGATCAACGGCATGGCGCGCCAGCCGGACCTGGTGTTGTTGACAGGGGACAACACGCACAACTCGAGCGCTGACGAGTGGGCAGAGGTGAAGCGGCGCCTGGAGGTGCTGTCGGTTCCGTGGGAGGCCATCAACGGGAACCACGACGGCAGCGTCGCGGAGCTGGCCGGCCATCGCTCGATGCCGGCGGGTCCGCTGCGGCTGGTCCTGCTCGATACGAGCAGCGAGACGTTCTCCGTCGATGATGCAGAGTGGCTCGATCGGGAGCTCGGCTCCCACCCGGACACGTCGACTGTTGTGGCCATGCACCACCCGCCGTTCGAGACGGGCATCTGGTGGATGGATTGTGTGGGGCTCGAGGGGAAGGAACTTGTCGAGGAGGTGGTGCGGCGTCACCCGCAGGTGGTCAAGGTGCTGAGCGGTCATGTCCACCGATCGATTTCGGCCAACTGGGGCGGTTGCGCCCTCTGGGTGTGTCCGTCGACATCTGCGGCCGTGGCCGGGGATCTCGATCCGCAGCACGAGCCGGCGCAAACGTCGGAACCGCCGGCATTCAGCCTCCATGCCTTCACCGGCGATGGCTTCGTTTCTCATGTGGTCCCGGTGGGGGAGTCCGCGCGTCGTTCGGAGATCCGGTTGCAGGATCCCGACTTCGTCGACTGGGTGGCGGGAGTTCAGGCGACTCGGTCCAGCGCTTTCAGCTGACGTAGTCGGCCAGGTGCACCTTGGGAAACCGGTTAGCGTTGGTTGCAAGATGACTGATTCTCAAATTCAATACGTGCAGGGAGACGCGACACAACCAATTGGTGATGGGCCGAAGATCATTGCGCACGTCTGCAACGACGTTGGAGGGTGGGGGCGAGGATTCGTTCTGGCCTTGTCTCGTCGCTGGAGCGAACCAGAAGCCGCCTACCGCTCTTGGTACCGCGACCGGGAGACGAATGACTTCGAGCTCGGGTCAGTGCAGCTCGTTTCGCTCCCGGGAGATTTGTATGTGGCGAACCTCATCGGGCAGAGAGATATCCGTTCCAATAGCGGCGGAGACGCTCCGGTTCGGTACTGGGCGATCGAGGCTGGCTTGGCGGATCTTGCCGAGGAAGCACTTGCGCTCAATGCTTCCGTGCATATGCCGCGCATCGGTTGTGGTCTGGCCGGTGGGGATTGGGTGTTGGTCGAGCAGATCATCGACCGAACGCTGATTGCCGAACAGATCGAGACGGTTGTGTACGACTTGTAGTCCGCAGACTCGAGTCGAGATCCTCATTGCGGGCGTGTGGTCTGCCGTTCACACTGATGCGATGGTGGAATTTGCGGATGTGCTCGTCGAGGCGAGAGAGAAGAGCCGTGCTGCTGCGGAAGCAGCCGACTTGCAGCGATCCCTTGCGGCGCTCGACGCAGAGATCGTTGAACTCACGGCCGAACGAGCCGAGGTCGCCCGGAGGATTGCTCGGTCCAAGGGAGTGCGAGGCGTGTTCGTCCGAAACCGAGGCAGTGGCGGAGCCGACGGCCCTGAGCTCGATCGGCTCGACGCCCTCATCGGCGCGAACGAAGCCCGGCAGCTTGTCGACCAGGACCGCCTTCGACTGTTGCAGGAGGAGTCTCATGGCGTCGAACTTGCCCGTGCGCAGCTCGGTGCGGAGATGGACCGTCGGACGAACGCTCTTCCCGTCCACAGCGCCGAGCGGGCGAGGTTGAGCGAGATCGCCGAGCTCCGGGAACCGCTGGTGTCGTCGCTACGCACCGCATCTGCGGTGGCTGCGCTCTCGGGCGAGTTGCTGCTGTGGGTCGACGGAGCGGAGGCGGCCGACGATGGTACCGATGTGCTGTACGTGTCGGTGGATGTCGCAGCCAAGAAGTTCGCCGAGCTCCAGAGTCATCTCCAGGCGAATGCGTTGGTCGCCAGAATGATGTTGAAGGACAGACTCGAGGGCTTCCGAGCCATCGATGGCGCGCCCGCAAACTACCCACCGGTGAAGGAGATTGTGGCGCTTGCAGCCGGCGATCATGTGCTGGACCACAAGGTGTGGACGCATCAGGTTCGGGTGGCGCTGCGAGAGGCCCTGCACGTGAGTTCGGATGATATGGAGGCGCTTCGCTCCGATCTGATCGCCATCGATGACGAGCGGATCGACATTCTGTCCGCTGCTGGGTGAGGCACGGTTGGACGGTGGGCAGAAGTGGCCAACGGGCCTCGGCTGCCTAGATCGTGCCCCGTACGAGCAATCGCTACATCGTCAGCCGGTGCTGGTGGGTGACTGTCGGAACTGCGTGGGGCTCTGGCCGGTCCATCGGCGAAAGGCGCGGCGGAATGTGCTGTCGGTCGAGTAGCCGAGGGCGATCGCGATTTCGAAGGTGCTCATGTCTGCGTCGGCCAGGAGCTGACGGGCGGTGGCCTCCCGGAGGCCGTCGATGATTTCGCTCGCGGAGGTGCCGAGGTCGTCGGTTCGGCGTTGCAGGGTGCGAAGGCCGAGGCCGAGCCGGTTGGCGAGCGCGTCCGCCGTGAACTCGCCGTTGGCTGCGTTCTGCGCTGCAGCGTCGCGAATGAGCCGCAACTCGTCGGACTCGTTGGCCTGGTGGAGCTGCGAGCGGACGATGTCCAGGTGGGCGCGGAGCACCCGTAATCGTGCCCCGGCGTCGGGGTCGACCGGGTCGTCGAGCCGATGTGCGTGGAAGAGCAGGGCGTTGTCGGGTGCGTCGAACCGCACGGGAACGCCGAAGAACTCGGCGTACCGCTCGGGCGGTCCGGCCGGGGTGTGGGCGATCCACACGCCGCGGAGGGCATCGGGAACGCCCAGTACTTCGACGACGGCTCGGGTCCCCATCGCGAGGCCCATCTCGGCATTGACCGACCCGAACTCCTCGTCGTTGGGATGTTCGAGCCGCAACAGCGGTCCCGGAGGATCGCTCAGGAACTCGAGCAGTGCGCTGGTGGCGAGCACGCTGCGGTAGTAGACGAACAGCTCGATTCCGGCTTTGAGCGTCGGGACGATTCGTGCGATGGGCTCCAGCGGCCCGAGGAAGTGGACCGGCGCTGCGGCCACCATGTCGACCGCCACGGCCTCGTCGGGAAAACGCTGTTGCAGCATCCCGAGAATCCGGGAGACGGCATCTTCTGGAACCCGATCGACTGGAGCGAGGAGCGCATGCGGCTCGAGCCCGGCAGCGTCGGCGACCTCTTCGAGCGGGATCTTTCGCTGCACGGCGTAGGCCGCAGCCACCGTCATGAGGCTGGCCAGCATCGACGACTCGGGCGGGTTGGCGTGAACGGTCCTGTTGTTGTCGTCCATGGCGCGGCCGGCCCGACGGGCGATTCGTACGGTGCTCGGTGGGGCCGATCCTATGCGGCTCCATCGATCCACTCGAAGTCCATCCGGTTCACAGAACCGACAATCGCCAAGGAGCGACCATGCCGAATCCGACCGACGCCAAAGAGATCGTCAAGCTGATCAAGATGCTCTCGCCGCAGACCCTCCCGCGGCTCGAGTACCTGTCGAAGGAGGATCTCACGCTGACGAACGTTCGTGAAGGGGGAGTGCCGGGCACGGCCCCGATCGCCGACAACCTCCGGTATCCGCAGCCGGCCGAGTATCCGATCGGCGCAGAGAATGCCCACGGCGAGATCGAGATGATCGGCGATGTCGAAGCGACGCACTGGTATGCCGACGCCGACGGCGTCACCTGGCACTTCGTCACGACCGGCGACCCGAGCAACGAGCCGTTCGTGCTGGTGCACGGGTTCCCGGAGAGCTGGTTCACGTTCCACAACCAAATGCGCGATCTGGCCGACGAGTTCTACTGCATCGCCGTGGACACACTTGGCAACGGCCAGAGCGACAAGCGACTCGACCTCGACTACCGCTACTCGGCCATCGCCGAGTCACTCGGAGCGCTGCTGGACACCATCGGCGTGGACCGGTTCAACCTTGGCGGGCACGACCGAGGCTCCGTCATCTCCGACCACCTGCTGAACGTCGACGGGATGGAGGAGCGGGTGCTGCGCTACGTGCGTATGCAGCAGTCGGCCAACGAGCCCCACGGCGACCCGAAGCCGCCACACGAGATCTTCGCTCAGCCGTGGTTCTCGAAGCTGATGAAGTGGACCGGCTTTCCCCGGGTTTCCTATGCGGCCGGCGGCTACCGGGTGGAGGGCATCAGCAAGGAGGTGCTCGACCGCCTGGACCACGAGGTGAAGTTCAACGGTGTGGCCGAGGCGTCACCCCGACAGTTCGACCACACGAGCCTCGAGCAAGAGTTGGCCGACCGTCACGACACGCTGTTTGCGAAGATGACGATGCCGGTGCTGTTCTTGCAGGGGCGGCTCGATCCCGGCCAGCACGTTGAGGAGTACGAGAACACGCCCGACTTCGTCACCGACGGCCGGGTCCAATTCCTCGACGGCAACCACTTCTTCCAGCTCGAAGTCCCCGACGAAGCCTCAGCGGCCATGCGGACGTTCGTCACCGAACTCCTCGGGTGAGCGTCCCGGTCAGAGCCTTGTGGTGATGACTGCAGAACCGCGTCGTAGCGACGACCTGCATGATCGAGGCTTCGGGATGAGCTAGCCGCCGTCAGTCGTGATCGTCCATCGTTCGGTTGAACCGTCGATCGTCAAGGTGAGCGCATCGGCCTCATACTCGTCAACCGAGATTTCAAGCTCGGTCGGGCGACCGTCAAGCGTTGGTTCGAACTGCCAGTCGGGAGGGCAGTGGATCGATTCATGCTCGATTCCGCCGGCCTCTGGCCTTCCCTCGGTCCAAACGAAGCTGTTGCTGCCAGCGGGCGTGAGTACTCCTGGAATGTGCGAGCAACTCGGCTTGTAGAGGAAGCTCAGAACGTAGGCATCGGAGCCGTCAGGCTGCTAAAAGACGGAGACGAGGATGCGTCGGCCGTTGTCGAGCGCGGGAACCAAGTCGATGCTGTCAAAGAGCGAGCTGCTCGGCGCGTTCTCAATCATGAAGACCCTCAGGCGGCCGAACGGGTCGACATCCTCCATGTCCAGCACATCTGACGCGTCCGTTTCGGCTTGGACTACGGGATCGTCGGCGGGGCCGGATTCGCCTGTATCGGCCTCTGATGTCGTCCCGCCGCAGCCGGCAAGCCCCACCACCACGGCGAGCGACAGAAGACGAAGCCGGCTGAGCTGATTCATGAATGGTTCTACGTTGGTGGATTCCATCTGGTTCCTGTTGCGCTTCCCGCACCAGTTGAGCACCGCTTTAGGAATCACGTTGGATTCTGGCCGCCTGCCGGGAAAACGAAAGAACCCCCGACCCTCAACCTTCGCTTAGAAATCAGGGGTTTTCGTGGTGCGCCCCCTGGGACTTGAACCCAGAACCTGCGGATTAAGAGCGACGGCCTCGCCATCCCGGCTGGTCCTGTCGGGTCCCGAAAATCATTGAATTATCAACCCCCAGGGCGGATTTCCTGTACCGGATCGTCACGTCCGATTGCCGCTAGTTTCGGCGAATCACGGATCTCCCGTGACCATCTCGTGACCACGAGCCTCACGCCTCGCGTTGTTCCTCAAGCGCACTTCAGCGGGTGGCTCAACAGATCAGAACGCTGATCGAGTCGTTCGCCGTGCTACCAACAGGATCGTTGCACGGTCGATTCACGAGGACTGGGCCGTCGATAGCTGAAAAGGCCAGCTCGAGATAGCCCTGCTCGCTTCCGTCGGAGGTGGCCGACAGGCTTCCGGCGACGAGCTTTGCGTATGCCTCGGACCACCACGGGCTGAAGTCACCGCTGATCGACTTGATCCGACCCCGTTCAACTCCCACGGTAAGCAGCAGCGTAACGCCTGTGTCATCGGCCCCTCTGGCCCGAAGAGAGGTCGCGAAGAAGTCGCTTGCAGCGAATACGTCGATCATTCGATCCGCCTCAACGGACACGAACCAGCGTTCCGACCCGTCGGCGGCAACACCAATCCGTTCGACGGCGGTCGTCGCAGTCCGAATGGCCTGCAGATACACGTCTCCCGTCATTTCGCCAATCAGGTCGTGACTGGCGAGCTGGAGTGCGTCGTTGAGGCTCATGCCGGTCCACTGAACTGGGTTCGACGAACCGTTGCCGAACCAGTGCTCCTGTCCGAGGAGAAGGCGGGTTTCGACCATCGAGGCTTCTCCATCAGCGACGTTGAACAGGGTTCCCTCACCTGTCTGCGTCTCGGCGTCGAAGGCCCCATTCCGGACCATGACCGTCTCTGTCTCACCCGCGTCGACGATCCGCGTCGACGTAAGACTGAACGATCGCCGCTGGACGGCGAGCGTGGCGTCAACGAGACCTGCGAGCTGCTCGATCGCATCACCAGGAACTGGCAGCTCATCGAGCTTCAGGGACGTGGTGGTGACTGCAGCGGTTGTCGCGACGGCGGGTTGTGTGGTCGTGGTCGTCGTCTCCGCAGGCGCAACGCTTGAGGTGAAGGTCGTCGTGGGCTCGGGTGAGGCGCCAGCGCCCTGCTCGGGTGGCTGGGTCGTTGGCGTCACCAACTCATCGGCCGTTGTTGATCCACCACATCCGCTCATGAAGACAGCAAGCAGCACCGCTGCCGCCAGACCTCGAATTTCCAACATAGACAGCATTCCCTTCACAAGATGCGCTGGGTCTCTTGAAGCTGCCCCATCGCAGCCGGCGCATACCGCTCGAGCGTTGCAACAACGTCGTCAAGGGCCATTGGCGGCCTCGTTCGACGTCGGGACATCTCTTCGATGGCGCTCCACACCTCAGCCGAATCGAGCGAGACGAGGAAGCCGAGAAACTGATCGAGTGTCTGAGCCTCAACGCCGAAGGGGCTGCACGCCTGCGGCGAGAAGTCGCTGATGTTTTCCGTGACAATGACCTCAGCCCGAGCCATGACGGCCGCGGCGAGCACATGTCGGTCACCCTCATCGTTCGGCATCGACGCAACGATGTTGCGTGGAGGTGGGTCGAGCATTGCTTCGGGCATCGCTGCCTTCATCGCCTCGAAACGGCGCTTGACAGCCGATGGATCAAGGTCGGGCCTTTCGGCAATCACGTTCCGTCGTGCCTCTTCGAGGATTTCCTCTGTCCAGTGCGCACGGTACAGGCGTCGCCCGGCGAGCGTGATGAGCAGGTCGGTTGGGAAGATGCCGAAGAGGACGTTCGCGTCGAGGATGACTGGAAAGACCGCCACGTGCGCCGAACCTACAGGTCCATCCCCGATTCATCAGCAATCGCGTGCATCTTCGCGAGAGCGTCTTCCCGCTCCTGCACCCGTTGGTCGCGGAAGGCCATCAGGTCACCGAACTTGATCCGGCGGTGGGACCCCGCCATGTGGTGCGGCAGAGCTCCTTGCTCGAGAAGCTTGACCAGGTGCGGGCGACTGACGTTGAGCAGCTCTGCTGCCTGCGCAGTCGTCAACACCGTCTCGACCGGAACAACGGAGATTCCGTTTCCAGCACGGAGTTCTTCAACGACTCGAAGCAGTACCCCATGGATCTCGACAGGCAGCTCAACCGAAGCCCCGTCGGGTCCGACCAGCCGCGGCGTTTCGCCTACGGCGTCGAGACCCGCGATCAGCTTGTCGATATCAGATTGATCCAACGAGCCAGGCTCGACAGTTGTTTCCATGACTCCTCCTTCGGCATCCAACCGTACGACCTAAACGAAATAAACGCAACGGATTCGACCGGTCGTCAGCGTTGTGGAAGTCGTCAGAAAATCTAGTCCTCTTGAAGCCGGGCTCTCGCTCCGTAGGTGAACCAGCCTCGACGCCCACGGCGTCGTATCCACCACCATCGATGCGGCCCGAAGCGTGGAGGCGAATCCTTCCAGTACTCGCTTGGCTTGTAGGTCCCGAGGCTCGTGCCCTCGGCGTCGAACGCTGTCATCTCCGGCTCACGGTTTCCGTAGCTAAGGAACACGATTCGGCCGTGATGCGGCGCCCTCTTCGGATCGCGATCGGAGAACCGAAGCTCTGCCACCTCGCTTGCCAACGTCAAGTAGATGGTGTTGGCCTCGCAACTGAGAGTCCCTTGCGATCCGCCTCCGACGACACCGAACGGACAGCTCTTCCACTGAGCTCGCCCCCGTTGCATGGCTTCCGCCTCAGCAAGACTTGGACGCCAGTCGAGGTCTTGCCCTGGACTGCTGCTCCCACCACCGAGAACAGCCCATTGACCACCTTCTTGCCCGAGGCGCACATACACGTCGGTGGGCTCACCGATCTGTCCACGGCGCACGATCCACACGGTTGCGATCCGGTCATCCAGGAAGTCGGCGTCCAGGACGATCGAGCGGTTCCGTCGACTCAAGCGAAGCGGCTGAGTCGGTACCTCGCCGGATCGAGCCACCTGAAGCGCCTGCTCGACGTGTGCCTGCCGCCGCCATTGCGTCATGCGCCAACGGTAGCCGCATCGCCGTCACTGGCTCGCTCAGGTGATCCTCGCTGCGCAAGCTGAGCCGACGCGCTTGTGCGTACTTGCGCCGACACCAACACACCACTTGCAGTGGATCAGGGTCAGGGCATGCGCCGACGTCGCAATCTCTGCTTCTCCACTCGTGGCGGAAGACCACGATTGAGGAGGACCGATGGCGGTCACGATTGATGACGACCAGTTTCTGACGATCCCGGAGGCTGGGGAACGGCTGCGGATTTCCCGCAATGCGGCGTATGAGGCGGCGAAGCAGTATCGGGACAGCGGCGGGCAGGCGGGGTTGCCGAACATCAAGATCGGTGGGTCGCTGCGCGTCCCGCTGGCTGTACTCGAGCGGATGACGCAGCTCGATCTGCCATCCGATTCGGAGCGTTGATCGGCCTCACGGCCGACCTCACGACTTTGACCTCATGCCTGTGCTCACGCAGGTCTGATGGTCATTCACACCAATGCACCATCGGTGCGAGTGAGGTCGCCGCTAACCCAACCCCACACGCCAGAGCTGGGGGAGCGGTCCGGTGATTTCGATCGGCAAGCCCCAGGACCTCGGCTACTACCTCAACGAGCCGACCGGCCCGACCCCGCTCGGCTACTACGTCGACGAGCAACACAACGGCATTGCCTCCGGCGCGCTGGCCGCTGAGCTCGGCCTCGCCGGCCCGCTCGAGCGCGGCGACGCCGAAGCGCTGCTTTCCGGCCGTCACCCAGCCTCCGGAGATCGGTTGACGGCTACCGCGGTTCAGCGGGCGTTCTTCGATGTCACCTCGAGTCCACCGAAGTCGGTGTCGGTGTTCGAAGCCGCCGCTACCGGCCACCGGCGCGCCGAGGCGCTGGAAGCACTGGAGTCGGCGAACTCGGCGATGCTCGCCTTCCTCGGAGCCGAGGCCTGTGGCGTACGGCGTGGGCGAGGCGGCGTCGACCACCACCCTGGCAGTGGGCTTGCGGTGGTGACGTTCACGCACACGACCAGCCGATCAGATGATGCCGACCCGCAGTTCCACAACCACAACCTGATCATCAACGCCTCGACCGGCCCCGACGGCCGCACTACTGGCCTCGACACCCGACAGCTCTACGCCAATCGCTATGCCGCCGACGCCGTCTACCAAGCGGTCCTGCGCCACGAGCTCGCCACTCGGCTCGGCGTGCTCTTCACCGAGCCCGACAACCACGGCACCTCAGAAATCGTTGGCATCGACAAGACGATCCGGGCCGAGTTCAGCCAACGCCGCCACGCGATCACCCGCGACATGGCCAAGCGCGGCACGGTCACCAGCCGCGCTGCGCAGGTCTCCACCCTCGCCACACGCACCGCCAAAGGCGACGAGGTCGAAACGTGGGACCAGCGAGCCCGCTGGGCCGAACGCTTCGACGAACTCGGCTTCACCCTCGACACCGTCCCGACGGTCACTCGCCAGCCCCACTACGCACCCACCAACGAACAGCTCGCCGTCTCGGTCACCGAACAGACATCGACGTTCGAACGGCGCCACGTCATTGCAGCGGCAGCCCACGCAGCCACCGACGGGGCAACGCTCGACCAGATCATGGCCACCGCCGCCGGCTTTCTGTCCAGCGAACACGCCATCCAGCTCGCCGACCGCACTTACACGACCCCGGAGATCCTCGAACTCGAACAGCGCAGCGTCGACATCGTGGTCGCTGGCATCGGTGCCCGCAAGAAGACCCACGAGCTGAGCGCCCGGCTCGAAGCTCGAACCGCCGACGACGTCATCGCTGAGCGCCCGAGCCTGTCCGCCGAACAAGCTTCGATGGTCCGCAGCATCCTCACCGACGGGAACACGGTCGACATCGTCATCGGCGCGCCCGGTAGCGGTAAGACCTTCGCCCTCGACGCCATCCGGGAGAGCCTCCCGGTCGGCCAACGCATCCAGGGCGCCGCCCTGTCGGCCACGGCCGCAAGGAATCTCCAGAACTCGAGCGGCATCCACTCCACGACCATCCACCGGCTCCTCGAACAGAAACCGCGCCCCAATGCGGTGACCGTCATCGACGAAGCTGCCATGGTCGGCACCCGCCAACTCGCCGAACTCATCAGCCGAGCCCACGAATCGGGAGGCAAGCTCATCCTCGTCGGCGACCCCCACCAACTCCCCGAACTCGACGCCGGCGGCCTCTTCGCCGCCCTCGCCCACCGGCTCCCCGCCAACCACCTCGAAGAGAACCGCCGGCAATCCAACCCGACCGAGCGCGCCATCCTCCACAGCATCCGCACCCACCAGCTCGAACACGCCGCCTTCCTCCTCGACCACCGGGGCGCCATCGTCTCGAACAACGCTGACGCGCTGCGCAGCCAGGTCGTCGCCGACTGGGGCGAACGCTTCCTCGAAGGTGACGACGCGCTCATGCTCACCGCCACCCGCCACGAAGCCCTCGACCTCAACCAACGGGCCCAAGACCTCCTCCACCGACACAACCGACTCGGCCCCGCGCTCGTCGAAACGCCCGACGCCACCTTCCACCAGGGCGACCACGTCATCGGGCTTCGCAACGACCACAAACACGACCTCCTCAACGGCACCCGAGCCACTGTCGAATCCGCCACCCCGACCGGACACCTTCACCTCCGACTCGCAGACGGCAGCCGGCGCGTCGCCACCGCCGACTACATCGCCAACGGCCGCCTCGGACACGGCTACGCCCTCACCGTCCACAAAGCCCAAGGCATAACCGTCGACTCCGCATTCCTGCTCGCCAACGACGCCACCTACAAAGAACTCGCCTACACCGGCCTCTCCCGCGGCCGCAACGAAAACCGGCTCTACAGCGTCGTCGACGAACTCCGCTTCGAGTTCGCACAACGAGCCGCCCACTTCCATCGCACCCTCGCCACGGAGAAGGCCAAGACCGCCGCCATCGACCACCAGCCCCGAATGGGTATCGAACGATGAGCATCCGACAACGAATGAGGGCGGCGATCCCGGCGCGCAGTGTGGACCCCGGGACCAACGGCCGCAAGCTCGTTCGTCCTCGCTCCGCTCCGGGCGCTCCAACTTGCCCCCGCCGGCCCCGGGGTCAAGAACGCAGCAGGCATGGCATCGACGGCCCACCCCGAACCGGAGGAACCTGATGCCACGCAAACAACCCGGAGTCTTCAAGTACACGACCAAGGCCGGACACACCCGATGGGGATACATCATCGATCTCCACACCGACTACGCCCAAGGCAACCGCCGCCAACGCCGCAAACGAGGATTCGCCACCCAGGCCGACGCCGCCGACGCCCTCGCCAAAGCCCGCAACACCATCGCCACCGGCAGCGACTACTTCGACGCCGAACGCATGACCTTCCTCACCTACCTCGACCACTGGATTGACACCCTCCCCGCCACCGGCATCAAAGAGCGCACCCTCTCGGACTACCGCAACGAGATCCGCCGCTACATCCGACCCCACATGACCGACGTCCGACTCCAGAAACTCAGCCCCCTCCACCTCGAAGCCCTCTACCGAACCCTCACCGAACGCGGCGGCCAGCACGGCCGGCCCCTCGGGCCCCACACCGTCATCCGAGTCCACCGAGTCATCCGTAAAGCCCTCGGCGACGCCGAACGCAAAGGCCTCATCATCGGCAACCCCGCTCGACTCGCCCAGAAACCCTCAACCGCCCAGGACGACAACGAGAAACCCGCCTGGACCCCCACCGAACTCCGCCACTTCCTCGACGCCGCCGCAACCCACGAACACTTCGCCCTCTACCGACTCGCCGCCCTCACCGGCATGCGCCGCGCCGAACTCCTCGGCCTCACGTGGGACAACGTCAATCACATCAACCAGACCGTCCGAGTCATCGAAACGCTCATCACCATCGACGGCAAACCCACCACCGTCCCACCCAAATCACGCCGCAGCCGCCGAGTCATCGACCTCGACGACGAAACCGCCACCATCCTCAAACACCACCACACCCACCAGTTCCAACAACGAGAACTCGTCGGCAACGCCTGGCACCCCGGCAACTACGTCTTCACCGGCCCCACCGGCCAACCCCACCACCCCGACAACATCAGCCGCACCTTCACGGACTTCGTCCGCACACTCCCGATCACCTACATCACCCTCCACGGACTCCGACACACCCACGCCACCCAACTCCTCGCCGCAGGCGTCAACCCGAGAGTCGTCAGCGAACGCCTCGGGCACGCCAACGTCGCCTTCACCCTCCAGGTCTACGGACACGTCCTCCCCGGACAACAACGCCAAGCCGCCGAAGCAGCGGCGGGGTTGCTGGAGTGAATTGATGCCGAGCTACTTCCGCTTCTGCTGTGTCCGTTTGGCGTTGCCGGGTGCGAGATTCGCAACATACGCCGAAACGACCTCGGTTAGGGGCCTACCAATCGCTTCGCGGTAGTTGAAGCCGACGATCTGCAGGATCGTCAGCGCTTCCGTCGATAGGAGCACCTCCAACTGCGGAACGCCATCGCCATTCGTCATCTCGGCAATGATTGGAAGGAGGTGCTCCGTGACGAACTCGACGTCCTCTTCCGAAAGGCGTTGACCTGCGAGCGCACTCTCGAGCCCCTGAGCTACGCGGAGCAGCTCGGCTCGCTCCGCCAGCATCTCGTTGATGATCTCCTCAAGGGTTGCGATTGTGTCGGCCGAATTGTTCTTCGCCTTGCTCGCACGAATTTTGTCTTGGACCGTCGAGGCCAAGTTGCGAACGCTCGCCTCAGCAAGTCTTGTCAGCAGCGCTTGGAGTTCCGGATCCATCGCCCCTCCCGTGTCTACAGATGATGGAGATGACCACAACCGGGTGTTGTGATTCCAGTTTCAACCGCACGAGGGTGCTTCTCCAGAAAGGATTTTGCTTCTTCCAGTTGCTGGCACCTAGCGGAAATCCTCGCCTTCTTTTCGTCATCCCGGGCGTGGCCGATATCCCGATTCAAGCGGTTGAGCGCTTCTCGAATCCGATCTTGCTCCTGCAAGTTCATGTAGCGGGCTGTCCGAGAGCCGAGTGTGTAGACATCCGCCAGCAGGAGAAGGGCAATCGCAACCGTGATGGCGGACGACAAGAATCCTCCGACGTACAACACTACCGGCAGCACGGGCACCAAGAGAATCAGAAGAGAAACGCGGAACCGGGCGTCTGACCGGGAACGACGTCGATTCGCCACTTCGATTCCCATCTCCTGTGTTCTAAACCCGGAAGGGACTTTCGTGACCGTAGCGGTTTGCGTGTTCGGTTGATTGGAAATATCGAAGGAGTCGTGCGCGCAGACGTCATCCACGGCCATCTGGATGAAGGCATCCCAACTCGGACAGATTCGAAGCTCGATCCAATCCAGAAGCCTGTCCAGAAAAAGCCGCCCGATCGCACCTCCCATCAACAAGGCGAGGAAGGTGAGCGCGACAGATCGGCTTGCAGGACCGAGCTGAGAGAACAGATCACCCAACCTGACGAGGAAAGGGTCCTCAATCTGGCGAAGACCTGGCAAGGTCATCCACCCGCAGAGGAGGACTGTGTAGCCAGTCGCTAGCTGCACCCTGATCTGTCGTGCGCCGTCAAGAATTGCATTCATGTAATCACAGCCCTGTTGTTTCGACGGACCGCGCAACAACATCGACGGCGGTCTATTCCCACTCCCAGCTGTGCCGCCTGACACAGGAACGCCTGAGAGCCTACGGAACTCCCGTGACCACCTCGTGACCACGGGAGCCTGCTTGGCGAAAACGAAAGAACCCCTGACCCTCAACTTTCGTTGAGAAATCAGGGGTTTTCGTGGTACGCCCCCTGGGACTTGAACCCAGAACCTGCGGATTAAGAGTCCGATGCTCTGCCAATTGAGCTAGAGGCGCTTGATTGTGTCACCCGATGGTACACCCCGTGACGGAATGCCCCTCTGTGACATGGGGTGGCTGACGGGATTTGAACCCGCGACCGCCGCGACCACAACGCGGTGCTCTACCGAACTGAGCTACAACCACCATGCTTTGAAGCGGCTCTCACCATACAGGTTGGCGACGCCGATGACGATAGCTGAGACCGGAAATCGTGGCCTCAGGCCACGTTGCGTTCGGCGACGTTGCGGTGCAGTCCGTCGATACTCACCGGATGGCCGAGGTGGTAGCCCTGCGCGTGGGTGGCGCCCGCTTCCCGAGCCCACTCGAGCTGCTGTTCGTTCTCCACGCCTTCGATGATCACTTCCATGTCGAGCTCCCGGCAGGCACTCGTCAGACCCTTCACCATGGTGAGTGCCCGCGGGTTCGAGAGGCGCTCCGTGAACGTCGGGTCGATCTTCACGGCGTCGATGGGCATCGACAGCAGATAGTCGAGCGTGGCGTAGCCGGTGCCGAAGTCGTCGATCGCCAAGGTGATGCCGAGGTCCGACAGGGCATCCAGAGTTTCCCTGGCGTTGTCGACCTGGTCGATCAGGTAGCTCTCGGTCAGCTCGAAGGCGATGGACTGCGGCGGCACGCCATGGAACTCCAACGCAGCCTGCACCGAATCGATGAGCTCCGGACGGCCCAACTGGATGGCCGAGATGTTCACCCCGACACGGATCGCGTCGGCGAACGTCGCCCCATTGTTCACGAGCGACGCAGAACCGATCGCCGTCGAGATCACCCAGTCGCCGAGATCACGGATCAGACCGCTCTGCTCGGCGATCGGGATGAGGACCGACGGGCTGATCCACCCCTGCGTCGGATGGTTCCACCGAAGCAGCGCCTCCGCAGACTGATACCGGTCCGTGTCGAGGCCATAGATCGGCTGGAAGGCCAGATCGAGCGAATCGTCGGTGATCGCCTTCCGCAGATCGCGGCGAAGCGCAAGCGGCGACAACGCGTTGGTGGCGTCGGGCGAATGGTACGGGCGGGCCTGGTTGCGCCCCGACCGCTTCGCCTCGTACATGGCGTGATCGGCCATCTGGAGAATGCTCAGCACGGTCGATTCCGGCGACGTCATCGCCACGCCGATGCTGCCGGACAGTTCGATGATGCTGTCCTCGAAATGGAAGGGCTTGCGCAACGCCGGCAGGATCCGCTCGGCGAACTCCATCGCATGGTCGTAGTCCGGCATCTCCCGCGCCAGCACGACGAACTCGTCTCCGCCGAGGCGGGCAACCAGGTCGCTCTGGCGGCACATCTTCTGCAGACGAGCCGCCACTTCGGCGATCACGGCATCGCCGGCCTCATGGCCCAGAGAATCGTTCACCTGCTTGAAGCCATCGAGGTCGCAGAGCAGCACGGCAACCGGCGCTTCCGCAGACCAGGAGGAAATCGCCTCGTCCAACGTGAGCTCCAGGCTCCGTCGGTTCGCCGCACCCGTCACCGGATCGGTCAAGGCCTCCGACTCGAGGCGAACCTTCCGTTCGATCTCCACCGTCAGGTCCTCGGCCGAACCGACGATGTCGAACTCGCCCGCCGTGTTCTGGACAACCTGCACCCGCAGTCGCACGTACCGAACCTGGTCGTCCACCGTCAGCTGCGTGTCCAACACCGCCTCCGGCGACACCGACAACATCCGAGTCAACGCATCCAGAACCGGCTCATCGTCGAGCGTGACAACACGATCAACGGGAATCGACTCACTCGTATCCAGCCCGAAAACCTCGGCCAGCCGAGCATTCTGATAGAGCAGCTTGCCGTCACGGGTCGCCCGGAAGATCCCCATCGGGACCGTCGCGGCCATCGTCCGCAGATCGGCCTCACGCTCACGAAGCTGCTCGGCCGCCCGAACATCCGCGGTCACATCAACGAGGACCATGTCCACTTCGGATTCGGGAGAGTCATCACGGAACGAACACGTCGCCTGATACCAGCCACTGCGGCCCTGTTCCGTGGCTGAAGCGAACAGAAGGCGGCGAGTCGCCGTTCCATGCTCCAGCGCCTCGAACCAACCCTCCAGGCCATCAGCGCGAGAATCGGGATGGAGGATCTGACGCACCGGACGCCCATACAGGTCCTGCGGCCGCACTCCAATCGCTTCGCAGAACCGGTCGTCCACCGAGAGGACGTTCGAAGCGCCGTCGCATGTCAACCGAAACACCGCGTCGGCGGCACCTCGGGTCCGATGGACCTGCGCTCCCAAACCATCCACACGATCAAAGATCGTGAGGAGCGCACCCGTCCCCGGAAGATCCACAACCGAGTAGAACCACTTCACGCCATCGAGACGGAACACTGTGTGCGCCTCACCCGACTCCTGCGCCCCCCGAATCGCCGCGATCACATCACGCAACGTCTCCGGGCGGTCAACCCGAGGACCCTCCACAAACTGGTTCAGGCGAAAGTTGAACTGCGAGCGTTCCTGACGGGTGAAGTCGACCTCATCCACCACCACAACCAACGCATCCGGATGATCATCGAGAAAGCGTTCAGCAGACGCAGGAAGGGCATGAGGCCCAGAACTTGGAGGCACAAAAAACAATCGGCACAAACCGCGATTTCCCAAGACGGTCGAATGACTCAAAACGCACCGACCCGATACTCTGAACCGGCCAGCCTCCGTGGCCAAAATGGATAAGGCAACGGGCTTCTATCCCGTCGACTGCAGGTTCGAGTCCTGCCGGGGGCACGAGCCGCTCACTGCGTTCGCTCACCGAGTTCTTCCGCTTCGCTCCAGAACTCGCGACCTTCCTCAGCCCTTGGGCTCAGCTTGGTGGGTCGTCAGTCGGTTTGGGGGGCTGGCTTTTTTCGGCTCCATCGGCTTGCTCTTCCCAGGAGCGGCGTCAACGCGAGCGCGGAGATTGGGGCGTGCCAGAGGTAGCCCTGACCGAAGGGGACACCCAGTTTGCGGAGCACCCGGGCCTGGCCCTGCCGCTCCACACCCTCGGCGATCGCCCGCAGGCCCTCCGTCTCCACGATGTCCAGAATCGCCTTCAGGCGAGCCTCCGCCCGCTCATCGATGTCGATGTCCGACACATACGACCGATCGATCTTCACCACATCCGACGGGATCTGAATCAGGCGATCCACATTCGAACCCTCAACACCGAAGTCGTCGATCGCCACCTTCAACCCGCTCTCCCGCAGCCGGTTCAGCGAGTTCAACAGATCGTCCGCATGGGCGCTCAGCATGTGCTCCGTCACCTCGATCTGCACCATCGACGCCGGCACCCGATGCTGCCGGATGATGTCGAAGATCTGGCGAGTCGAATCCGAATCGGACACATGGTCGGGGGAGAGGTTCAGCGACATCGTGAACCGCTCGTCCACCACACCATCGGTCAACCACTGCGACAGCTGCTCCAACGACCGGGTCATGATCTCCAGGTCGAACTTGTCGAACATGCCCCGCTCGGTGCCCGGCGGCAGGAAGCTCGACGGGTCGAGCATGCCCATCTCCGGATGCATGTAGCGGGCCAACACCTCCACACCCACGATCGAGTTCTCCACGAGCTCGACCACCGGCTGGAACGCCAACCGGATCTGCTCCGGAGAGATCTGCGGCTCATCGTCCTCACGACGCTGCGCCCGACGAAGGCCGCGGCGACGCTCCTTCTCCCGATACATCGCAAGGTCCGCACTCTTCAACAACGAGTCGGGCGTGTCCGTCACCTTCGCCACCGCAAGACCGACGCTGCCGCCGACCTTCTGCTGATTGCCGTTGACGATGCACGTGGCATCCAACGCCCGCTCCACCGCCGACGCGAGCACCCTCGCCTCATGCGGCTCCGACCGGGACAACACACAGAACTCGTCGCCACCGAACCGGGAAATCAGCTCGGTCGAACCGCAGGCCGACGCCAACTGGTTGGCAACGAACTTCAGGACGATGTCGCCACCCTCATGACCCTGCGAATCGTTGATCCCCTTGAAGTCATCGATGTCGCAGAACAGCACGGCAACCGAATCACGGTTGTTCAACGCGATCGTGAGCTCCTCGACCAGGCGAGCACGATTCGCCAGACCGGTGAGCGGATCGTGGGTGGCTCGATGCTGCAGCATTGCCGCCGAGCGGCCCCGCTGCTCCGTGTCGCTCTGGAGCCGGTCGTCGAGCGACTGCAGGGTACGGGCCAGCAACCCGATCTCGTCCTCGGTCGTGTCGACGATCTCCGTGCTGAGTCGGCCACGGGAAAGCTGCTGCGCCGCCCGAACGACCTCACGCAACCGCCGGCGCAACAGCACCACCGGAATCAGAGCGAGCCCGCCGACCAGCGCCACCGCCGGAAGCAGCCACCACGGCACCGCGTCGACACGGACCTCGTCGCGGTCGATCGAAGCGAGGATCACCCACCGGGGCGACTCGACTTCGCGAAGCACACTCACCGAGCTGCGACCGTTGATCGACGCCGAGGAGAGCACGAGCGGCTCCTCCGCCTCGAACGCCTCCTCGATCGACGCCGCCGTCTCCTCATCGATCCGGCCGATCGGCGCATCCGAGTTGTGGCGGGAAGGCGAGAAGATCACCAGGTTGTCGTCGGCGTTTCGCACCGACAACAGCGCCTCGCCGCTCTCGCCGACCCGTGCCGCGCCGACCGTCGACAGGATGTCCGCCGCGTCGTACACCCCGACCAGCACCTCGCCACTCCGCTCTCCGCTGAGAATCGGCGAACCAACCACCACACCGACCCGACCGTCCAGAACACGGGTCGACCCGATGGCCGTGGACTCCGCCGCTCGCTGGAGGAAGTTGTTCGTGACCTCCACGTTCGACTGCGGCTCGTTCGGGTCCATCAACTCGACCGCCACGAACCCCGTGGCACTCAGGCGCTCGATCGCATTCGTGAACTCGGCATCGCTCGTGCTTCGGGCGGCGAACTCCAGCCGGTCACCGGCACGAGCCAACTCGGTTTCGATGCCCTCGGCCAACGACGCCGACATCGCGCCGAGATCGACGGCCACGCGGTCGACCGACCGATTGCTGCTTGCCCGCAGCACCAGGAGCAGGATCAGAGAGATCGCGCCGATGGCGAGCGCCACCACGAGGGCGATTCGCCGACCGACCGTGAGACGGAACACGCGGCGGTCAGCCTGAAGGCTTCAGCTGGTCGTAGATCCGCTTGCAGTCGGGGCACACCGGAAAGTCGTCGGGGGAGCGCGTCGGCACCCACTTCTTCCCGCAGATCGCCGTGACGGCCTTGCCGGTCACCATCGCCTCGGTGATCTCGTTCTTGCGGGCGTAGTGCGCAAACTTGTCGTGGTCGCCCTCGTCGATGCGAGCGCGACGGGTGATCGTGTCCGAATCGGTGTCCACCGTGGAAGCCGAAGCGACGAATCGCCGCTCAGGCGCCAGGAAATCGGATCGCTGCGTCATGAGGACGATCGTAGGCCGTTGGCCGCCCACATCCGAATCGACGGGTTCGCCCCGTCGAACGGTCAGACCCGAACGGTCGTGATGCTGTCGGCGAGCTCGGCGACGACGGTCGACAGCTCCTCGGTGTGCTCGACCACACGATGTGCACACGCAGCCGACGGCTCGACGAACTCGTCGTGCATCGGGGCCACCGACTCGTTGAACTGCGCCGTGACGCTCTCGGGCGAGCGGCCACGCTCCTGCACATCCCGATCCATGCGACGGGACAGACGGAGATCCTCCGGCGCCCGGCGGAACACCCGCAGATCGAACCGGTCGACGAGCTCGGGGAACGTAAACAGCAGGATTCCCTCGGCGATGACGATCTCCTTCGCCGGGAGGATCGTCAGATCGTCGGCCCGCTGATGACGATTGAAGTCGTACACCGGCACACACACGTCGAGACCATCGGCGAGACCCTCGAGATGGCTCGCAAACAGGTCGGCGTCGAGCGAATCCGGGTGATCGAAGTTCACCTGCGCCCGCTCCTCCATGGAGAGGTGCCGAAGATCCTTGTAGTAGGCGTCGAACGGGAGAACCGACACCCGGTCGGAACCGAGCTGCTCGGCGAGGTCATTGGCCAAACGGGTCTTGCCCGAGCCGCTGCCTCCACAGATACCGATGAGGGTTGCGTTCACGCTCGACGACGGTACCGCATGATGGGCGCGATGCCGGACATCGGACCTCGAATTGTCCGATCGGCGCATCGCCGATCTGGCAGCGCCGACAGTCGGCACACACCAATTGGCGCCGAGTCGGGCACCGTACGATAGATTCAGCCGCATCGCCGCCCCTTTCGGAGACACCTGCATGACTGAGCGACACGACCTCATGGCCGCCATCGACGGCGACATCGAAGCGCTCATGGCGGACCACATCGCCAAGCGGCCCACCTGGTACGCCCACGACCTCGTGCAATGGGAGATCGGCCGCAACTACAACGACGAGCCGTGGGACGAGTCGCAGTGCACGATCAGCCCCGAGGTGCGCGAAGCACTCGTCCTGAACCTGCTGACCGAAGACAACCTGCCCTACTACCACTACGCCATCGCCAGCGGCTTTGGTGAAGACTCGGCCATCTCCCGATGGACCCGGCGCTGGACCGCCGAAGAGGGCCAACACGCCATCGTCATCCGCGACTACCTGATGACCAGCCGCAACTGCGACCCCGTCGCCCTCGAAGACGCCCGCATGCAGACCGTGACTCGAGGCTGGGACAGCCCGTGGACCGACCCGATCGACATCTTCGTCTACACCTCGGCCCAGGAGCTCGCCACGCGCGTTTCGCACCGCAACACCGGTGTGAAGGCCGACGACGAAGTCGCCTACGAGATCATGAAGCGTGTGGCGGCCGACGAGAACTACCACTTCATCTTCTACAAGGGCATCGTGTCGGCGATGATGCAGCACGACCCGTCGGCGTGCGTGCTGTCCATGAAGAAGGTCTACGAGAACTTCAACATGCCCGGCACCGTCGTGCCGAACTTCCGCAAGCGCGCCGCCTACGCCGCCCGCGCCCAGGTGTACGACCTGCGCATCCACGCCGAGAAGGTCCTCACCACCGTCATGCGTGACTGGAAGCTGGAGTCGATCGAAGGCCTCACCCCGGAAGCCGACGAAGCGCGCGAGGCCGTGCTCGCCATGCCCGGCAACCTCATCGCCCGAGCAGAGAAGCTCGAACGTCGGATGGCCAAGGCCGGCTGATTCCGGCCATCGGCCTCAGGGGCCGGTCAGCCGTTCGATGAGCGCATCGACCGCCTCGTCGGCGATCGCCACCATTTCCTCGTCGGTGCGATCCTGAATCGGATGCTCGACGAAGACGCGGGCGGCATCGAACCCCAGTCGGTTCGCCTGCGCCTCGGCGGCATCGACAAACGGTGCTGAGGCGACGAACACGCCGGGAAGGCCCATCTGCTCGAGGTTGGTGATGTCGTGCACACTGCACGTCGTGCACGAACCTCAATCGGCGAGCGCTTCGATCACCGCATCGCACTGGCTGGCGATCTCGTGACGAAGGTCCACCGGTGCCGGCTTCGAGAACGTTGGCTTCTGGAACCGGATGACCGATGCGTCCAGACCGTTCAACCGTTCCTCGACCCGGTTCAGGAACACGTTGCCCCGGGGTTTGGAGATGTCGAGCAGGCCGATCGTGAGACCGGCCAGCGACTCGGGCCGGGCAGCACGTGGCCGCTCCTGCGGGACCGACTCGTCGGTGGGATCCAGAACCGTCATCGTGCTCATCGTGTGATCTCCTTCGTGACCGGCACACTACCCATCGGACCACTCACCCATCCACCGAAGGTGGAAGAGAACAACCCGGCGGGCCCGCCGGCGTGGACCACGAGGATCTCGCGGAACTTCGGCAGCTGCGCACCTTCGAGGCCGAGTCCTCGGGGAATGCCCTCCTCGATCCCGTCCACGCCGCGCAGGATGCCGTCCACGTCGACCATGAGCCGGCTGGTGAGTTCCTCCAGGAAGCGGGCACGGTCCCAGCCGGCATCCCGGAAGCGGGCCATGTGTTCTGGGGCCACGACGATCGTGGTGTCCATGCCCGTGAGCCGGGGGTGGACGTTGCCCAACAGCGTCGCCACGAACGAGGAGAGCAGCGCCTCGGGTGTGCGAGCCATCTGGTCGAAGATGATCCTTGGCGACTCGCCGCAGAATGCGGTGACCGTGGACGCCGACGAATCGAAGCCGCGTGACTCGGCCAACGACGTCCAGGGTGACCCCTCCTCGTCCTCGGCGAAGCAGATGCCGAACTTCGCCGGACCACCATGTGTGGCTCGGTCGATCTCGCCCGGCCGACCGCCACCCAGGTTTCGGACGCACAGCTGCACGGCCCGGCCGATGGTGGCGTTGGCCCGGTTGCCCTGACCGAGCACGTTCATGCCGCTGTTCATCCCGATCTCGTGGCGGATCGGTCCGTTCACGATGAGGATCGGACCAACACCCATCGTCGTGGCCAGCACGCCGTGCATGTTGAACTCGTCTGTGCAGATCGCTTCGAGCGCCGCGATCACCACCGGCAGGTACTCGGGCGCACAGCCGGCCATCACCGCATTGATCGCCACCTTCTCGACCGTGGCCTCGATCAGATCCGGTGGAACGATGGCAACCACGTCGTCGGCCGCACGAGAGGTTCCGGCGAGCATACGCAACACCCGCTCCGGAGTGGGCGGCACCAGCGGGAGGCCGTCGCTCCAGCCCCGCTCGAACATCGCCTCGAACTCGTCCTCCTGCGACGCGAACTCGACCCGCCGCGCCACCAGGCCGGTGCCGTCGAAACGGGCGGCGAGCGTGTCGGCAAGATCCGGGTCGACGCTCAGCGAGCCGCAGCCTGGCCGATGCTCCGGCAGGTTCGCCCCGAGCCCGTCGACGCCCGTGAACTCCTCCCACGCCGGCCGGCTCCATCCGACGATGCGGTCCGCCTCGGCGCCACCGCCCCGCCGCAACAGCGTCGGCACCGTGTCGATGTCGTTGTGCCACGACAAGCCGAGGTCGGCGTCGTGCACGGCATCGAGCCCGGCCGGGAAGCCCGGGTCGTCCTGGGTGATGACCGCAATGTCCTCACCCGCCGCCCGCAACTCGGCCAGCACCGGGGCCACGAGGACGCACGTGGGGCAGTCCTCCTTGACGAACGCAACCAATCCTTCGTCGGGAAGTGTCTCCATCTGCGGATCCTTCCACAGCTGCGGCCCGAGCGTCGTCTCGACGTCGGCCGCAACCGTGGGGGAGTGCCGTCAGCCGAGCGCAGTCAGTCGAGTTCCTTCAGCGTGTCCTCGATGCCCATGTGGAACGTCGGGTAGGCGTAGATCATCGACCGCAGGGTCGAGATCGGGATCGCCGCGTGGACGGCGAGCGACAGATGCCCGAGTACCTCGCCACCGTGCGGCCCAACAGACGTCGCCCCAACGAGCACATCGCGGTCGGCGTCGACGACCAGCTTGATGAACCCCTCGTTGCCCTGCTGGTGCAACCAACCACGAGCGGTGTGCGCCACCGGCTTGAACGCCGTCGCCACGTTGATCCCGGCCGCCCGGGCCTCCGCCTCGGTCATGCCGACCGATCCGACCTCCGGGTCGGTGAACGTGACGGCGCTCAGGGCACCGAGGTTCAGCGGGTCGATCGGCGAACCGAGGATGTGTGCCACGGCCACGTTCGCCTGCCGCAGGCCGAGGTGGGTGAACATGCCTTCGCCGGCGATGTCGCCCACGGTCCACAGGCCATCCTGCACCTGCATGTTCTCGTCCGAATCGAGGAACGGCTTCGAATCGTCCACGCCGATCGACGCGACACCCAACTCCTTCAGGAAGGTCCGCCGGCCGGTGGCCACGAGCAAACGCTCGCCCCGCACCTCGGTGCCGTCCTGCAACGTGACGGTGAAGCCGTCGGCATCCGAATGGGCGACCGAGGTGGCGAACTGGCCGGTGTGCACGGTCATCCCCTCGGCCTCGAAGACCTCGCGCACGGCATCGCCGGCCTCGGGCTCGTTGCGAGGAAGCAACCGCTCCTCACCCTCGATCACCGTGACCTGCACGCCGAAGCGCTGCATCACCTGGCTGAGCTCCGCGCCGATCGCGCCGCCGCCGAGCACGATCATCGACTCGGGCAACACCTCATTCTCGATGATCTCGTGATTCGTCCAGTACGGCGTGTCCGCCAGTCCCGGAATCGGCGGCACGGCCGCAAGCGTGCCGGTGGCCACCACGATGCCGCGGGTCGCCGTCCACGTCTCCTCATTGACCTCGACCGTGTTCGGGCCGACGATCCGGCCATACCCGCGCACGAAGATGCCGCCCTTGCCGACGAAGCGATCGACGGCAACCGTGTCGTCCCACGTGTCCGTCGCCTGCTCCCGAATGCGGCGGGCGACCGGCGCCCAATCCGGCGTCGCCGTGGCCGACCCAGCCATCTCGTTCACCCGTCGGGCCTCAGCGAGGGTGTTCGCCGCCCGAATCATCATCTTCGAGGGCACGCAACCCCAGTAGGGGCACTCGCCGCCGACGAGGCTGGCCTCGATACCCAGAACTCGCAGACCAGCCTCGGCCAGCTGGCCGCCCACCGACTCGCCCGCCGGGCCGAGCCCGATCACGATCACATCTACTTCATTGTTGGAAGGGGATGACATGGACTTCCTCATTCGTCGTCCGCCCGGCAAGCGATCTCGCTCGGGCACCAGTTGATGCGAACGAAACGACCGATCACCTTCGAACAATTCCGGAATATGCCCCCAGCGGACCGGGTTGGCCGCCGGCCTCTCAGCGGCCGTTCTCACCACGGCCGGTACGTGGTGTGGCGAGCTGCAGTCGTCGCGCTACGATGATCGACCACCTGCGGGTGTAGTTCAACGGCTAGAACCTGAGGTTTCCAACCTCATGATGGGGTTTCGATTACCCCCACCCGCTCAGCTCGGAGCCCGGACCCCACGGTCCGGGCTTCCGTCGTTTTGCCCAGCGAGACGAATACACTTCCTCCCCTGTGAACAGCACTCTTGAAACCCTGGACGACAACAAGGTCAAGTTGTCCGTCACCATCGAAGAAGCGGAGTTCGAGCCGGAGCTCGAAGCCGCATACAAGCGCATCGCCAAGGAGGTCCGCATGCCGGGCTTCCGTCCCGGCAAGGTGCCCCGCAAGATCATCGAGAAGCAGTTCGGTCCTGCGATGGCTCGCCAAGAGGCCATGCAGCAGGCCCTGCCGAACTTCTACTCGCAGGCCATCGCCGAGAACGACGTCGATGTCATCGCCGCACCGGAGATCGACATCACCGGCGGCGAAGAAGAAGGCGACGTCACCTTCGACGCCGTCGTCGAGGTACGCCCGGTCATCACCATCTCCGGTCACGAGGGTCTCAAGGTCGAGACGCTGTCACCCCATGTGACCGACCAGGACATCGAGGACCGCCTCGACTCCATCCGTCGCCAGCACGCCACCCTCGAGGTGGTCGACCGTGCCGCCGCCGACGACGACCACGTCAGCATCGACATCGAAGGCACGATCGACGGCGAGCCCGTCCCCGGTCTCACCGCCGAGGACTACGACTACGTCGTCGGCTCCGGTGCCGTCGTCGCCGAAATCGACGAGAACCTCCGCGGCGCCTCCGCCGGCGCCACGCTCGAGTTCACCGCCGACCACCCGGCCGAAGACGACGACTCCGTCATCGACTTCAAGATCTCCGTCAAGGAAGTCCAGGAGAGCCAGCTCCCCGAAGCCAACGACGAGTTCGCCGCCGAAGCCAGCGAGTTCGAGACCATCGCCGAACTGCGCGCCGACCTCACCGCTCGCATCGAAGAGTCCAAGCAGAACCAGGCCGTCATGACCTTCGAGACGAAGACCGGCGACGCCCTCGCCGAGCTCGTCACCGACGACATCTCCGACGCCCTCATCGAAGACGAGATGGAGAACCGGGCCCAGGAAATGGCCATGCGCCTCCAGGCCCAGGGCATCGGCCTCGAGCAGTACCTGCAGATCACCGGCACCAGCCCCGAGATGTTCCGTGAACAGCTTCGTGAGCAGGCCCAGACGAGCGCCCGGGTCGATCTCGCCCTCCGTGCCATCGCCGAGGCCGAGTCCATCGAGGTCGCCGACGAAGATCTCGACCACGAGCTCATGCACCTCGCCACTCAGCTCGACCAGCCGCTTGCCGATGTGAAGGAACAATTGGAAGCTGCCGGTCGTTTGTCAGCGATACGATCCGACATGCGGATCCGAGCTGCTCTCGAATGGGTCATGGATCGAGCCGAAATCGTCGATGAAGACGGCAATTCGATCGACCGGGAGCTGCTCAAGCAACCTGAACACGACCACGACCACGGGTCGGAGGAAGAGTGAACGTGAATCCACGCAACTACATGGTCCCCAACGTCATCGAGAAGACGCCCCACGGCGAACGCGGTTCCGACCTCTTCTCCCGGCTGCTGCGGGAGAACATCATCTTCCTCGGCACGCCGATCGATGACACGGTGGCCAACCTGGTCGCCGCCCAGCTGCTGCACCTCGAGTCCGAGAACCCGGACCGGGACATCAACATCTACATCAACTCACCCGGTGGCGACATCAACGCACTGTTCGCCATCTACGACACGATGCAGTACGTGAAGCCGGACATCACCACCATCTGCTTCGGTCAGGCCGCTTCCGCCGCCGCCGTGCTGCTCGCCGCCGGTACGCCGGGCAAGCGCCTCGCCCTCAAGCACAGCCGTGTGCTGATCCACCAGCCGTACGCCGGTGCCCAGGGCCAGGTGTCCGACATCGAGATCGCCGCCAACGAGATCCAGCGTCTCAAGGTGTCGCTCGAAGAGGTCCTCGCCTTCCACACCGGGCAGACGACCGAGCGGATCTCCGCCGACACGGACCGTGATTTCGTAATGACCGCCAGTGAAGCCAAAGAGTATGGAATCATTGACGAAGTCATCGACAACCGGGAAGCCGTAGATACCTCCGGACCCATCAAGGCTGTCGACTAGCCAACCGAAGAACACAGTCGGTAGGCGAAACGAAACAAGCAACGGGAGACCAAGCGTGGCCAAATTCGGTGAAGGGGGAGAGCTTCTCAAGTGCTCCTTCTGCGGCAAGTCGCAGAAGCAGGTCAAGAAGCTCATCGCTGGTCCAGGTGTGTACATCTGCGACGAGTGCATCGACCTCTGCAACGAGATCATCGAAGAGGAACTCGCCGAGACGAGCGACGTCGATTTCGGCGATCTTCCTCGCCCCGCCGAGATCCACGACTTCCTGGACACCTACATCATCGGCCAGGAACACGCGAAGAAGATCCTCGCCGTCGCCGTCTACAACCACTACAAACGGGTCGAATTCGGAGCGAACCTCGACAACGAGGTCGAACTCTCCAAGTCGAACATCCTGCTCGTCGGCCCCACCGGCTGTGGCAAGACGCTGCTCGCGCAGACGCTCGCCCGCATGCTCAACGTGCCGTTCGCCATCGCCGACGCAACCGCCCTCACCGAGGCCGGCTACGTCGGTGAAGACGTCGAGAACATCCTGCTCAAGCTGCTGCAGGCAGCCGAGTACGACGTGAAGAAGGCCGAGACCGGCATCATCTACATCGACGAGATCGACAAGGTCGCCCGCAAGAGCGAGAACCCGTCGATCACCCGTGACGTGTCCGGCGAGGGTGTGCAGCAGGCGCTGCTCAAGATCCTCGAAGGCACCACGGCCGCCGTGCCGCCACAGGGCGGACGCAAGCATCCGCATCAGGAGTTCATCCAGATCGACACGGCCAACGTGCTGTTCATCTGCGGTGGCGCCTTTGCCGGCATCGAAAAGATCATCGACCAGCGCGAAGACCGTGGTGGCGTTGGCTTCAACGCCAGCATCAAGAACCGTCAGGAACGCAAGGACCTCGGCGACGTGCTCACCCGGGTGCGCCCCGAAGACCTCATGAGCTTCGGCCTCATCCCCGAGTTCATCGGCCGTCTGCCGGTGCTCGGATCGGTCGGCAATCTCTACCGCGAAGACCTCGTTCGGGTCCTCACCGAGCCGAAGAACGCGCTGATCAAGCAGTACAAGAAGTTCTTCGAATTCGAAGAGGTCGAGCTCGAGTTCACCGACGACGCACTCGGCGCCATCGCCGACCAGGCGATCGCCCGTGGCGTCGGTGCCCGCGGTCTGCGTGCCGTCCTCGAAGAGGTACTGCTCGCCACCATGTACGACCTCCCGAGCCGTGACGATGTCGGCAAGGTCGTCATCACCGAAGACGTCGTGCTCGAAGGTGTGCTGCCCACGCTGCATCCCATCAAGCCGACCAAGGACGACGACGAGCGTCCACGCCGCGCCGCCAGCTGAGCCGACGCACCGCCAAGGGTCGGCAAGCTGATGGTGTCACGCACAGGACGTCGCCGAGCCCACGACAGAGTCGACGCGCGGGCACCGCTCTCACTCGATCGGAACATTCCGCTCTACGAGCTCTTGCCGCAAGAGACCGTCGAGATGGTTCACGACGCCTCGATGGGAATCCTCGAAGAGGTCGGCATCGAGTTCCGCTACGACGAAGCGATCTCGATCTGGTCTGACGCCGGTGCCGACATCGACGGCACGCGGGTGCGAATTCCCCGCGAGCTGCTGATGAAGCTCATCGCTTCGGCTCCCACCCAGTTCACGCTGCACGCCCGCAACCCCGCCCAATCGGTCCAGATCGGCGGCCGGCATCTGGCGATGTCGCCGAATTCGGGCAGCCCGTTCTTCCTCGACCGGGAGGTGGGGCGACGGTACGCAACACGTGCCGACAACATCGAGTGCATCAAGCTCAGCCATCAACTGCCCACCATCAACATCGGGGGTGGTTTCCACTGCGAGCCAACGGACGTCGACATTCCACACCGGCACCTCGCGTACTACGCCGACTCGATGCGCTACACCGACAAGATCAGCATCGGTTCGTGCCAGGGAGCCGCGCAGGCGCAGGACACGCTCGACATGGCGAAGATCGTCCACGGAGCGGAGTTCGTCGACAACAACGCCGTCATCACCGGCTTCATGAACGGCAACTCACCGCTCGTGTGGGACGAATCGATGCTCAGCGCCGCCATCCTCTACGCCCGCGCCGGACAGCCTGTGTACTACTCGCCGTTCGCCCTCGCCGGCGCCAACACACCGGCCAGTTCGCTCGGCGGCATCGCACAGCTGAACGCCGAAGCGCTCGCCGGATGCGCGTTCACCCAGGCGATCAACCCCGGCTCGCCGACGATCTACGGCATGTTCCTGATGATCGTCGACATGCGAACTGGCTCGCCCATGACCGGCACACCCGATCTCGCACACCTGCTGTTGATGGCAGGCCAGTTGGCCCGGTTCTACGAACTGCCCGTGCGCAGCGTCGGCATGCACACCGGCTCGAAACGCCTCGATGCCCAGGCCGGCTACGAGGCCAACATGAACATGCATGCCGCGATCCTCGGCGGCATCAATCTCATCACCCACTGCGGCGGTTGGATGGAACACGGACTCACGGTCAACCTCGCCAAGTACGCAACCGACAGCGACATCGCCGCAGGCTGGATCCGCTACGCCCAGGGAGTCCGAACCGACGACTTCTCCGATGCGATGGACGCCGTTCGTGAGGTCGGCCCGCAGGGCCACTATCTGGGAGCCGCCCACACCGTGGCCAACTACACCTCGGCATTCCACATGCCGGCGGTCATGGACCAGACGAGCTTCGAGCAATGGGAAGAGGCCGGGTCGAAGGACACCGAGACGCTCGGCTTCGAGCGGGTCGATGCGCTGCTCGCCGAGTACGAGAGGCCCGCCATGGACGACACGGTCGAAGAAGAGCTCCTGGACTACGTTGCCCGACGGATGACCGAGATCCCGAAGGACGCGACGCAATGACGACCGACCCGCTGCTCGAACCATTCCAACTCGGCCACCTCACGCTCAAGAACCGCATCTTCTCGAGCAGTCACGCTCCGGGCTACAACACCGACGGTCGCCCCAACGAGCGCTACATGGCGTACCACGAGGAGAAGGCCATCGGCGGCATCGGCATGACGATGATCGGCGGGTCGAGCAACGTGTCCGCCGACTCTGCGTCGCTGTGGGGGCAGCTCTCCTTTGGGTCGGACGACATCATCGATCCGCTGGCCGAGATGACCGAGCGCATCCATCGGCACGGTGCGGCGGTCATGTGCCAGATCACCCACATGGGTCGGCGCAACGTCTCCAACGACGGCGATTGGCTGCCGACGATCGCGCCCTCGCCCATCCGTGAACCGATGCATCGCGGCTGGCCGAAGGAGATGGAGAAGAGCGACATCCGGCGAGTCGTCGCCGACTTCGGGGCTGCCGCCGTCCGCGCCCATGCCGGAGGTCTGGACGGAATCGAGCTCTGTGCGACCAGCCACCTCATCGACCAGTTCTGGACGCCACTGTCCAACCGTCGAACCGACGAGTACGGCGGATCGATCGAGAACCGGCTGCGGTTCACCGTCGAGGTTCTGCAATCGATCCGGGAATCAATCGGAAGCGACCTGCTCGTCGGCATCCGACTGATCGCCGACGAAGGGCAGATCGGCGGTCTCGAGCCGGAGGAGAGCGCCGACATCGCCCTGCGGTTGGCTGCGTCGGGGCTGCTCGACTTCATGAACGTGACGAGCTCCTCGCTGGCGACGGAGGAGGGGCTGTCCAAGGCCATTCCGCCGGCGGGAACTCCCCTCATGCCATTCGTGCCCCTGGCAGCGGCCATCAAGGCGAACGTCGACCTGCCCATCCTCCACGCCGCCCGCATCACCGACCTGAGCTCAGCCCGACACGCCATCAGCGAAGGGCTGATCGACCTCGCCGGCATGACGCGGGCTCACATCGCCGACCCGCACATCGTCCGCAAGCTGGAGCGGGGTGAACCGGACCGCATTCGCGTCTGCGTTGGCGCTTCGCTGTGCATCAACCGGCTGCATCAGGGGCTCGAGTCGGTCTGCATCCAGAACCCGGCCACCGGCCGAGAGACACACATCCCGCAGTTGATTCCACCCTCGGCCGGTCCGCAGAAGAAGGCGGTCGTCGTGGGCGCCGGTCCCGCTGGCCTCGAATCCGCCCGCGTGCTCGCCGAGCGCGGCCACGACGTGGTGCTCTTCGAAGCACAGGACCGGGTCGGCGGCCAGGTCGTCATCGCTGCGCGAGCCAGCGAACGCCAGGCCGAGCTGCTCGGCATCATCGGATGGCTCGAAGAAGAGCTTCGACATCTTGGGGTGGACGTTCGCCTCAACACTGCGGTCGATGCCGCCGATGTACTGGCCGAACAACCCGACATCGTCGTGACCGCCACGGGAGGTTTCCCCGATCCCAGCTTCCTGACGGCCGGTGAGGAGCTCGTCCACAGCACGTGGGACGTGCTGACCGGGCATGCGAGCGTGTCCGGCGACGTGTTGATCTACGACGACCACGGCGGCGAGCCGGCGCCGTCCGTGGCCGAGTACCTGGCCGGATGGGACGGGGTGCACATCGAACTCGTGACACCCGACCGGCTGGTCGGCCAGGACATGGCGGCGACAACGGGTCCCGCCTATCTCGAGATGCTGTACAAGAACGGCGTCTCCATGACGCCAGATCACCTCCTGGTGCGCGTCGCTCGGAACGGGACCGGGCTCGACGCCACACTCCGCAACGTCTTCACCCGTCAGGAGATCGTTCGTGCGGTCGACGCCGTCATCTACGAGCACGGCGCCGTCCCGAACCCGGAGCCGTATCTGAGCTTGCGAGAGGCGTCATCGAACGGAGGGGTCGTCGACCTCGACGCACTCGTGGCCTCGGAGCCCCAGCCGGATCGTCGCGAAGGGTTCGCGCTGTATCGGGTCGGAGACGCGGTTTCGAGCCGGGGAATCGCCGCCGCAATCCACGACGCACGCCGCCTCTGCCAAACCATCTGAACCGCTTCTAACCCCAAGAGGTGCCTGGCACCTAAGGGGTTGTTAGGTGCCAGGCACCTGGGGAGTCAGGTCCATTGATCGGGGAGCTTGGACCAATCCTGGGGGCCCTGGAAGGGGTCGGCGTCCTGCGGTTGCACGCCGTAGCCGTGTTGGTTCTGCATCTGTTGTTGATGGAATCGCAGATCCGACGGCTTCGACGGCCGAGCCGGGCCCGACCCGTTCTTCCCGAAGGTGAACGCGTTCGCCATCAGCTGCTGGTCGAAACCCGTGACGGGCATCCCCATCGCGTGTCGATACAGGGCCGTCTGGAAGACCGTCGACAGCGCCGACATGACGATCAGTGCCACCACGAACGCCGCCAAGGCGAGCGGAATCGTTCCCCACAGCAGCGTCGGGCTCGCCAGCCCGGAGATCACCACGACCGCGGCGAGACCGAAGAACAGGAGCGTGTTCAGAATGCCGAGACCGATGTGCCCGGCGAGCCCTTCGCCCCACGCCCGCTTCAACAAGGCGGCGCTGCGCTTCACCGACTCCACCGGACCAACGTTCTCGAGAACCAGAATCGGCAGCACCAGGAAGGTCACCACCGCCCACGCCGTACCGGCCAGGAACGCCAGGAAACGGCCGAGCAGGCCCATGCGCTCCTGCAACTGATTGATGGCGATCGACACCGTCGAAGCCACGAGCGCCCACACGAAGATGCGGCCGATCCGCTCGCTGGCACCCTGCAGCGCGCTCGAAAGCGTCGGGTCGCCACCCTCCATGCGTTCGTTTGCAGCGTGGATGAGCGCACAGTTGAAGAACATGCCGATGAACGTGACCAGCAGGTAGCCGACGAACGCGAGGGCGATCGCTCCCGGCGGGTAGTTGACCTCGCCCTCCGCCATGCCCGACTCGTTTGCGGCGAGCACCATCGTGATCACCGGATAGGCGAACATCGCGATCACACCGAGCGCACACACCCCCGAGATCGCTGGGAGCACCAGCAGTTCCTTGTCGTTGCGAATGACTCCCCAGCTTGCTTTGAGGAGTTCGATTGCCCTGTCAATCTTTCCCATGGCCGAGTGATCGGCTTGCGGGGTGGGCCGCCTTGAGACCCCTAGGCTTCTGGCATGAACTTCTCTGAGGCGCTTCGTTTCCTCGACAAGCACATCAACTTGGAGGCCCGGGCCGGGTACTTCGAAGACCTCTCACTGAACGCGATGGAAGCGTTGATGGGCCTCTCCGGTGACCCGCACCTTGCCTACCGCACGATCCACGTCACCGGTACCAACGGCAAGGGCTCGACGGCGACCATGATCGCCCGGCTGCTCCAGACCAAGGGCCTCAAGGTCGGCCGGTACAGCAGCCCCCATCTCAGCTCGATCACCGAACGCATCGAGGTCGACGGGGAACCCATCAGCCGCGAAGACTTCGCCGCGCAGGTCGCCGACCTCGAACAGCTCAGCCAGATCACCGAGCAGCCCAACAGCTACTTCGAGCTGCTCACCGCTGTCGCCTACCGCTGGTTCGCGGAGGTTGCGGTCGACGTCGCGGTTGTGGAGGTCGGTGTGCTCGGGCGCTTCGATGCCACGAACGTGATCAACGCCGACGTCGCCGTGCTGACCAACATCGGGCGGGACCACACCGACGGAGAGGGCGACTGGCGTCGCAACATCGCCGGCGAGAAGGCGGGGATCGCCAAGCCCGAATCGGTCTTCGTCGTCGGTGAGACATCCCCCGACCTGCTCGACATCTTCGAGGGCGAAGGGGCGCAGTCGGTCGTGCTCGCCGAGCGAGAGTTCGAGCTCCAGAGCAGCGAACCGGCTGTCGGCGGACGCCTGGTGGACATCCGCACGCCCCGAGGCCTGTACGAGGACGTGTTCGTGGCCGCCCACGGCTCACACCAAGCGGTCAACGCGTCGTTGGCGCTCACGGCCACCGAGGAGTTCTTCGACGCCGCCTTGGAGGACGATGTCGTCGCCGAGGCGTTCGGTGAGCTGACGTTGCCCGGCCGAGCCGAGGTGGTCGCTGCTGAACCCATCGTGGTGCTCGACGGCGCCCACAACCCGCAGGCGGCGGCTGCGCTCAAGGACACGCTCGCCACCTCGTTCGGCGGCGCCGCACCGAGGGCCTTCGTGCTGGCAACGCTCGAACCGCGGGATCCCGCCGACTTCATCGCCGACATGGGCATCGGCCAGAGCGACTACGTGGTCGCCACCCCGGTGAACTCGCCCCGGTCCGTCGAGCCGTCCAGAATTGCCGATGCCGCCTCCGCAGTCGGAGCGACTGCAGAGACGGCGATCGACGTGGAGGAAGCCGTGGAGCGGGCCACGATCCTCGCGGGCGTCGACGGCATCGTGATCGTGACCGGCTCGCTCTATTCCGTGGGCGAGGCCCGAGAGTTCCTGGTCTGAGTCGCAGACTCGGACTCCTCGGAGCCGCCGATCATTCGGTTGCCGCTGCTGCCAAACGGTCGAACCGGTCATCGACATCGGCAATGGTCGAGCAGTCGACCTCTGCCGCAGTGAACGGTTCGAACTCGCCGTCGGTGCGGGAAGCGCCGCTGTCAGAGAGTTGGATCATCATTCCGGCAGAAGTCACGCCGTTCCCGTCAGCGTCGATCGTGCCGAAGTCGAAGGTCTGGTTGGTGGTGCCGTCCGGGCCCGGTGATTCGAGGAGCGCACGGAAGTTGTCGGCCCCGATCTCGATGATCCACACGACGGTCGGGTCCGGCTCGTCTTCGGGCAGGTACTGCTCGAAGAAGCAGCGCCGCTCGAACGGTGCCGGCTCGTCGTCCACGGTGGGTGCTTCGTCGGTCGGGGCTGCGTCCTCCGTCGTCGGAGTGGGCCCCGGGTCGGGCGACTCGGTGGACGAGTCAGGGTCGGTCCCGTCGATATCAGGTGACGTCTCGGCGGGGTCATCGGTGAACTCGACCGTCGTCGGGGAAGTGTCCCGGAGAGCGGTGAACCCGACGACGCCGACGATGAGCGCGGCGACGGCAGCGAGTGCAAGCACGAGGTTGCGGGATGGAGAGGTGGGGGAGGGGGTTTGTGTGTTCATGTCCGTCAGACGGATCACCGTCTCGCCCGTATCCGTGTCCGTGCCGGAATGATCCAATCGGATCACGTTGTCGGCGGAATGCTCGCCCGCTGCCCCGGCGATACGTGCATCGATGGCATCCCAATAGCCGGCGCCCGGGGCCGGAACCTCGTTGCGGAGGGCCTCGGCCAACGGATCGTCGGGTCGCCTTGGAATGTGGGGGTCGTTGGTCATCGCTCCTCCTCCCAACGGGAGAGTTTCGCTCGCGCCCGCGACACCCTCGAGGCCACCGTGCCCCGGCTCTCGCCCAGCAGTTCGGCCGTTTCGTCGAAGCTGTAGCCCAGCCCCGCAGTGAGCATCAGCATCGCTCGCTGCTCGGGGGTGCAGTCCTCCAGAACGCCGGCCAGTTCTTCGCGGCCCAACACCGTGGCTTCCGGGGTCGAGCGATCGACCGTGTCGGCGACCGGGCGAAGGCCCTCGACATCGTCGTGACGGCGGCGCCCCTCGAAGCGGACGTGGTCGATCGCCGTGCGGTACACGATCGAGTGCATCCAGGTCTTCATGGCAGATCTCCCGTCGAATCGGTCGAGGGCGCGAAACGCACGTTCATAGGCGTCTTGCATGACATCGTCCGTCGCCGGTCCGCTTCTCACGACGCTCCAGGCCACACCGCGAAGGTCCCGATCCCACACGCGAATCAGCTGGCCGAACGCGGCGGGATCGCCGGTGCGTGCCCTCTGCTCGAGGTCGAAGGAATCGTCGGATGTCACCACGGTCAACATCCTTTCGACGGCTGAGGGCGGTCCACGTATCCGACCTATCCGAAATTCTTCGAATTGTCGTCGAAACCGGCCCAGCGGCGCCGAAGCAACGCTGGTCGAATAGCCCATTACCCGTGACGAAACCATGCTCGACAATGGACACTGCGTGGTTAGGCTCGTGCGATGGCTTCGTCGAGTGGCTGATTTCAGAGGAATGCAACCATGGTGAACACGTTCCGTACCGCAGTGATCGCACTGATCGGTGCCGCCGCCCTTCTCGTTGGAGCGACCTGGGTGGTGACCGGATCCGCTGACAGCGCTCAGGCGCTCGAGCCCGGCACCGGCCTCCCGCTCGTCCCTCGCACCGACACGCCCCGCGCCATTGGCGGAACCATCACGGATCAGGCACAGGTCGGCGACCTCATCGTTCTGGTCGGAACGTTCGAGCAGGTGCGCGACACCGACGGAACGCTCCTCGATCAGAAGTACATCGTGGCGTACGACATCGACTCCGGCGCGGTCGACCGCAGCTTCAATCCGGTGCTGAACAAGGAAGCCATCGCCGTTGAACCCGACGGCACCGGCGGCCTGATCATCGGCGGCAAATTCAGCTCGGTCGATGGCGACCCGCAGAACAAGCTCGCTCGGCTCGACGCCTCGGGCAACCGGGTCGCCTCCTTCCGGGCAGAAGCCAACGCCAAGGTCACGCAGATCGCCGTGCGCAACAACCGGGTCTACATCGGCGGACCCTTCAGCGCCGTCAAAGCACGCGGAACGTGGTCGGACCGTTCGCTGCTCGCCGCGTTCATGCTCGCCGACGGTTCGCTCGATACCGCCTTCGACTTCCCGATCACCGGTCCAGCTGGACGCGGCGGAGAACTCAGCGTGAAGGGTCTGGCATTCGCAGGCGCCGACCTCGTGATCTCGCACTCTGGCACCACCGTCGCCGGCCGGAGCCGCGTCGCCGCCGCCATCATCGACACGACGCCGGTGAACTCGCCGAGCCTGCGAAATTGGCGCACCGACTTCTTCAAGGACAACGTCGTCGATGCCGGTGAGCAGCTCGCGAACACTGAGATGGCGGTCTCGCCCGACGGCACCTACTTCGTCGTCGTCTCCTCCGGCGGCGACCGCCCGCTGCAGGGCAAGGACGCTGCCGTTCGCTTCCCCGTTGCAGGTGGAGCCGGTGTCGAACCGGACTGGATTTCCCGCCACTTCGATTCCATGTTCGCCGTGGGCATCTCAAAAAATGCGGTGTTCGTCGGTGGCCACTTCCAATTTCAGGAGGCCCCCGGCTCCCCGGACCCGTATCCGGGTGACCCGAACGTGAACTATGGCGCCGGCCCGGCTGGGCAAGGCGCAGCGCAGCTCGGCAACCAGGTCGTCGCTCGGCAGCAGATCGGTGCCCTCGACCCCGCGACCGGCAAGTCGCTCAACTGGAACCCTGGCGCCACCGCCGAGATCGGTGTTGAGTCCCTCGTTGTCATCGATCGCGGCCTGCTCGTCGGACAGGACGGCGACATCCTCGGCAACAAGGACATCGGCCGTCACGGCTTCTTCGACATCGACCGGGACGTTGCTCCCGAGAACGGCCTCACCACCAGCGTGACCAGCCACTTCGACGGTGAGACGGTCGATGCCGGGACGGTCACCGTGACCGGCCGTGCGACCGACGACGACGCCGGCGTGGCCCGGGTGCAGCTGGCCGTCATGCACGAACCGACCGGCCAGTGGCTCCAGGCCGATGGCTCGCTGGGCGCGTGGGTCGGCCTCAACGCCGACCTCGCACAGGCGGGCGGCAACGACACCACCTGGCAGCTCGACCTGCGCTTCGTCGAGACCGGGGAGTACCGGATTCAGGCGAAGACCTTCACCACCGACGGCCGCAAGGACCGCAACCCGGCCTTCGTCACGCTCGACGCCCGCCCAGCCGGCGACGACCGGCCCGTGCTCGACATCGACTCGGCGAGCATCGTCGGCCGGACCATCACCGTCCAGGGCCGCGTGGTGGACGATCGTGGCGTCGCCCGGGTCAACGTCACGCTCGAGGACCCCGCGACCGGCGAGTACCTCCAGGCGGACGGGTCGTTTGGCACGGCGTCCCGTTCGTTCCGGGCAACGCTCGATGCCGTCGACTCGCCGTCCACCGGCTGGACGATCGAACTGACTGTTCCCCGCAACGGCCGCTTCCGGGTGGAGGCCAACCCCGTGGACACGGCCGGTCAGGACGACGCAAAGTTCGAGTATCGGAACCTCGTCGTGGCGGAAAACGACGAGTCGCCCACGGTCAGTCTCGATGCCGACGGCATCATCGAGAGCGCACCGAACGGGCCGTTCCGCATCGAAATCACCGCCGGTGACGACACCGCCATCGACCGCATCCGGGTGCGGGTGCGTCGCCAGCTCACGGCCGAGGGCACCCGCCCAGACAACAGCTACGGCGACAACGGCACGTGGCACGTGATTCCGGGGATCGACGGCCAGCGCAACCACACGTTCGACTACGTCAGCCCCAACCTTCCGGTCGGCAACTACGCCTTCGACGTGCAGGTGGCAGACGTGCTCGGTCAGAACGCGAACATTCGTCGGACGATCGAGGTCGGTCGCGTCGACGACTCGGCGCCAACCGGCCGGATCAACGAACGGCTCGTGTACGAGGCGGCCGCCACGCTGTCGATGACCGGCACCGCAACGGACGACAACGGCGTCAAGCGGGTCGACGTCTACGTGCGGGACCTGACGAACCGTCGCTGGGTCACTGAGGCTGGAGCACTCGTCACCACCCCGTCCCGCCACACCGCTTCGATCGACAATGCCGGCGCCGCAAGCACCACCTGGGCGTGGAGCTTCGATGCTCCCGGCGAAGCCCGCTACCGCATGTACGCCCTGCCGATTGATTCGCGGAACCAGCCGGCTCGCCTCGGCGGAACGGTGACGGCAAACCACTGGTACATGCCCGGCGATGAGCTCCCGGTGGTCGGGCTGGCGAGCCCGGCAGACGGAGACACGGTCAACGATCGCCTGTTCCTCACGGGGCGGGCCACCGACGACACGAGTGTCGAACGGCTCGATGTTCGGATCCGCCGCGAAGCGGACCGCAAGTGGCTGCGCAACGACGGAAGCTGGGGCGGCGCCCAGCGCCTTCTCGCCACGCTGACCAACCCACAGCGCCCGGGAACGAACTGGGACTGGGCGTCACCCGACCTCGCCGCCGGCGACTATCGAGTCGAGATCCGCGTCCGGGACGACACCGGGCGAGAGACGCTGCAGGTGCTGGTCGTGACCGTCACCTGACGTCGTTACCCTTCATCCCCATGAACCGCACATTTGTCATCTGCAAGCCCGACGCCGTCGAGCGCGGCCTGGTCGGCCAGATCCTCACCCGCTTCGAACAGAAGGGTCTGAAGGTCGTCGCTGCCGAGCTTCGCCAGCTCGACGAGGCCACCCTCGATCGCCACTACGAAGAGCACGTCGGCAAGGGCTTCTACGCCGATCTGAAGGCCTTCATGAGCCGCTCGCCAGCCATGGTGATGGTGCTCGAGGGCCCCGAGGACGTCTACGCGATCGTGCGCACGATGATGGGCGCCACCAACCCGGCCGAGTCCGCGCCCGGCACCATCCGCGGCGACTTCGGCACGATCATGACGGAAAACCTCGTGCACGGCTCGGATTCGAACGAATCCGCCGCCCGCGAGATCGGGATCTTCTTCCCGAACCTCTAGTCAGAAATCGTTGATTTTCCGACCCGAATCGGGTCGCATCACGGAGGGTGAGTGAGCAGTCACTCACCCTCCGTTGGTGTTTTGCGCTTCCGTTACAAAGGGGCGTAGAGTTTGCTCTGGAGTGAGGGGCCGGAACGACCGGCTTTCCGCAGTCTGGAGCGTGATGGCACAGAGCTTCATGAGTTCCTTCGCCAACTTTGGATCGGTCGTCGGCCGAGACATGGCGGTCGACCTCGGAACTGCGAACACCCTGGTCTACGTACGTGGCGAGGGAATTGTTCTCAACGAACCGTCCGTGGTGGCGGTCAACGTGCACACCGGCGAGCCGCTCGCCGTGGGTGCCGAGGCCAAGCGGATGATCGGACGCACGCCGTCCCACATCCAGGCCGTACGTCCGCTGAAGGACGGCGTGATCGCCGACTTCGACATCTGCGAGAAGATGCTGCGCTACTTCATCGAGCGCGTCCATCCTCGCAAGTGGGCCCGCCCCCGCATGGTCATCTGCGTGCCGTCCGGCATCACCGGTGTCGAACAGCGCGCCGTGCAGGAAGCCGCCGAGTTCGCCGGCGCCCGCAAGCCCGCCTACATCATCGAAGAGCCGATGGCCGCCGCGATCGGCGCCGGTCTCCCGGTCCAGGACCCGACCGGCTCGATGATCGTCGACATCGGCGGCGGCACGACCGAGGTCGCCGTCATTTCGCTCGGCGGCGTCGTTGCGAGCCAGTCGATCCGTGTGGGCGGCGACGAACTGGACGACGCCATCGTCCAGTACACGAAGAAGGAATACAGCGTCGCCATCGGCGATCGCACCGCCGAAGAGATCAAGAAGGCCCTCGGCTCCGCATGGAAGCTGAAGGCCGAACTCAAGGCCGAAGTTCGTGGCCGCGACCTCGTCACCGGCCTCCCGAAGACGATCGAGCTCTCCACCGTCGACATCCGCGAGGCACTGGCCGAGCCTGTGGCCGCCATCTGCGATGCGGTCAAGATGACCCTCGACCAGACGCCGCCCGAGCTCGCCGCCGACATCATGGAACGAGGCGTGTGCCTCGCCGGTGGCGGTGCCCTGCTCCACGGTCTCGATGTTCGACTCCGCGACGAGACCGGCATGCCCGTGTTCATCGCCGACCGGCCGCTCGACGCAGTGGCGCTCGGATCCGGTCAGAGCCTCGAAGAGTTCGAGTCGCTGCGGGGCGTCTTGTTCAGCTCGAGCTCGATCTGATCCTGACGCGCTGAATGGCCGCACCCCAGGACTCGGGGCGCCGACGGGTCACCTTGGCGATGATCATCCTCGCCGCGGCGACCCTGATCACGCTCGACTTCCAGAACTTCGGGCCACTCGGCACCATCCAGACCGGCGCCCGGGAGATCCTCAGCCCGGTTCGTGACGGCGGTGCGCGCATCCTGTCGCCGATCACCGGCGTGTGGCGGGGAGCGACCGACTACGACGACCTCGAACTCGAGAACCAGGCACTTCGCGACGAGATCGACCGACTACGCGGCGAGCTCGTCCGCTCCGGCATCGACCGTGGCGACTACGAAGCGCTCCTCCAGGAGGCCGGACTCGAGAGTACCGAGGCGTATCCGCTGGTGCTCGCCCGCGTGCGGCGCGGCGAGATCGGCAACTTCGGGTCCTCTGTGATCGAGATCGAGGTGGGCACGCGAGACGGCGTGCAAACCGACATGGCCGTTGTCACCGCTGCGGGATTGGTCGGACGGGTCGAGCAGGCCGACAGGACGTCGTCGACCGTTCGCCTCGTCTCCGATCCCGACTTCGTGATCGGTGCTGAAGTGGCCGGCGAGATCGGCCTCGCCCGCGGCCACGGGTCCAACGAGACGATCGAGATCACCCAGGGCATCGATGGTCGGGCCAACATCGAAGAGGGCGACCCCGTGGTCACCACACGCTCGGATCGCAGCCTGTTCCCGCCCAACATCGTCATCGGAACCGTGGCGGCAACGGACGTCGCCGACGATGTCTCCACGACCACGGTGGTCGTCGACCTCTCCGCCGACCCGAGCGACCTCCGCTTCGTGAGCGTCGTGCTGCTCGAGCCGGGTGCCGAGGTGGAGGAGACCCCGCAAGGAGTCGCCGGATGAGCCGCGCCCGCAGTGCCCTCGTGGTCGTCGTGCTCCTCGTTCTGCACGTGACCGTCTTCGCCCACCTTCGACCGTTCGGCGTGGCGCCGGACGTACTGCTCCTCGGCGCCATCATGGGCGGGGCCCTCGGCGGACCCAACTACGGCGGCCGGCACGGCTTCATCTGCGGTCTTCTGGTCGACCTGATGGCTCCGGGTCCCTTCGGATTGGCCGCCGGCATCTACGGCGCGATCGGCCACGGCACCGGCCTCTTCTCCCAGGCGATCGATTCCCAGGACCCCCGCGTCGGCCCGCTCACCGCCGGCATCGGGTCCGTGCTCGGCATCTGTGGCTACGGGGCCGGCCTCGCGGTGCTCGGCACCGAACAGTACGTCTCGTTGGGTCTTCTTCGGGTCGCCCTCATCGTCGCCGTCGTCAACGTGCTGCTGTCCTACTTCGCCCAACAGGCGTATGCGTGGGTGGCCGCCGCCTCCTCCACGTACGCGCGGCCCGCTGCGGCGCAAAGCGTGGTGAACTGAGTCCGGTGGAAGACTCCAGCCGTCTCCGCATGCGCATCCTCGGCGTCGTGGCCGTGTCGCTCTTCGTCGCGCTCTTCGGGCGGCTCTGGTACCTGCAGGCGCTGCAATCCGAACAGCTGCAAGAGGTCGCCACGCTCAACATCCAGGAGACCATCCGGACGCAGGCGCCACGCGGCCGGGTGCTGGACGTGAACGGCAACGTGTTGGTGGACAACCGCCTCTCCACCATCGTCACGGTGAACCCCGAGGACCTGCGCGTTGCCCTCGTGGACCAGGGCATACGCAGCTCCGATGATCAGGCCGAGTTCCGTCGAGAGATGTTCACCGAACTCGCACGCGAACTGTCCGGTTCCGGACAGCTGACCAAGCTGGCCGACCTCGAGCGGGCCTTCAACGACCCGTCGTTCCGGCAGTTCGAAGACATCCCCGTCGCCCGTGACGTCGACGAGGAGCTGCTGATCTTCATCGGCGAGCGCCCCAACAGCTTCCCAGGCGTCAGGGTCGAGCAGGACCTTGTTCGCGAGTACCCGTACGGCGCCCGTGCGGCGCACATCCTTGGCTATGTCGGGTCCATCACCGGCGCCGAGCTCGAGGCCAAGGCCGACCGTTGGACGCTCGTCGACCCCGAAGACCCCGAGAACCGGCTCCCTGATCCCTTCGGCAAGCCCTACCGGAGCAACGACGAGATCGGCAAGGAAGGCATCGAGCGCTTCTTCGAAGACGACCTTCGCGGCATCCCCGGCACCCAGGTGATCGAAGTGGACAACTTCGGCAACCTGGTCGAAGTGATCTCCTCGGAAGCGCCGCAGCGCGGGTCCGACATCGTGCTCACGATCGACATCGACCTCCAGGTCGAACTCGAAGAGGAGCTCAAGCGGGCGCTCGACCGGGCTCGCGAAGCCGTGCCGCCCGATCCCGAAGACCCACCCTTCACCGCGCCGGCCGGCGCCGCCGTGATCATGGATCCGCGCAACGGCAGTGTGCTCGCCATGGCCTCGTACCCGACCTTCGATCCCGGCGACTTCATCGACGGCCTCTCGTTCGACCAGAAGGCCGCCCTCGACGATCCGACCGCCCACCAGCCGTTGCTCAACCGGGCCGTGGCCGAGATCTACCCGGCGGCATCCACGTTCAAGCCGTTCACCGCGATTGCCGCAGAGGTGTACAACGTCTTCGGCTGGGACTTCGTCGAGGAATGGGACGTCCCCACCTCCGATCCCGGCTACTGGGATCTCAAGAGTTGCGGGCTGGAGAGCGACGACCGCGAAACCGCCCTCGCCCTGGGCTGCCGCAAGCGCAACGCCGGCGACGCCACGATGGAAGGCGTCGACCTGGAACACAGCATCGCCTTCTCGTCCGACACCTACTATTACAAGCTCGGCGAGGCCTTCTGGATCGCCCCCAACGACGAGATTCCCGACGACGGCATCCAGCAGATCGCCTCGCAGTTCGGCCTCGGCGCTTCCACCGGCATCCAGCTTCCGGGCGAGAAGTCCGGCCTCATGCCGACGGCCCAGCTGAAGCAGCAGCGACACGAAGACAACCCTGAGGCGTTCCCGTTCGGCGACTGGTACTCCGGCGACAACGCCAACATCGCCATCGGCCAGGGCGACGTCGCAATCACGCCGCTGCAGCTCACCAATGCGTATGCCGCACTGGCCAACGGCGGGACCGTCTTCTCGCCCAACATCGTGAGCGAGATCCGCCCGCCCGAACGCGTGCAACTGGACGAGAACGGCGTCATCGTCCGCGACGAGGATGACGAACCGATCATGATCGAGTTCGAACCGATCGAATTCGCTCCCCGAGTCGTTCGCGAGATCGACATCCCCGCCGACATCGAGGCCGCGATTCTCGACGGCCTGCTCGGCGTGACCATGCTGGAGAAGACGCTCATCGACCGCCCTGGCGGTACCGCCTACAACGCCTTCAACGAACCCGAGGAGGGCGGCGTCGACTTCGACCTCATCAACTGGCCGGTGGCCGGCAAGACCGGCACCGCGCAGGTGGGCAACGGCACCGACCGGGCTGACAACGCCATGTTCGCCGGCTTCGGTCCGTCCGGAACCACGAACTGGGGCACCGCGGTCAGCGAGCCCGAGTACGTGATGGTCACCATTCTCGAAGAGTCCGGCTTCGGTTCGAAGAGCGCCGCGCCATTCGTCGCCCGCATGTTCGACCTCATCGCCACCGATGAGGTGCCGAAGGCGCTCCGCCAGGAGGAGATCGACGAGTTCTACGGCGTCACCAACATCGGCGAGATCGGGGACCCCGAGCAGGGCCCGGCCGAAGCGCCGGTGGAAGGAGCCGACGGATGACCGCCCTTCGCGCCGGAACCGCCGACTTCGATCGCAAGGAAGAGGGTCCGCTCTGGATCCGCATCGACATCTCCGTGATCCTTCTCTCCATCGGCTTGCTCGCGATGGGCCTCGTCGTGGTCTACAGCGCCACCCGCGGCGTGCTTCGTGAAGGCGACGTTCCCGACCGCAGCTTCCTCGACCGCCAGATCATCTTCATCGTCGTCGGCCTGGTGGCCGGAGGCATCACGGCGGCTGTGGACTATCGCAAGGCCCGCGCCCTCGTGCCCGTGCTGTATGGCTTCTCCGTCATCCTGCTCGTCGCCGTGCTGCTGTTCGGCACCGAACGCAACGGCGCCCGCTCCTGGTTCTCCACCGGATTCGCCGACTTCCAGCCATCCGAGCTCGCCAAACCGGTGATGATTCTCGTGCTGGCCGCCTGGTTCTCGACCGTGCAGTCCCGGGAGCGGCTCGAGTTCGTCAACGTCATGATCGGCTTGGCGATCGCCGGGCTCCTGTCCGGTCTCGTGCTGCTGCAGCCCGACTTCGGCACGGTGATGGTCTATGGCGCAATCGTTGCCGGCATCGTCATCGTGGCCGGCGTGTCCGTCCGGCACGTCCTCATCGTGCTCGGTCTGCTCGTCGCCGCCGTGTGGGCCATGGTGACTGGCGGCTTCCTTCGCCAGACACAGCTCAATCGCTTCACGGCCTTCGCCGACCCGGCCAGCGCCTCCCGCTACAACGTGAACCAGGCGGAGATCGCCATCGGCAATGGCGGCATGACCGGCACCGGCCTCTTCGAGGGAACGCAGAACAACAGCTCCCTCGTGCCGGAAAAGGAAACCGACTTCATCTTCAGCGTGGTCGGGGAGGAGCTCGGGTTCGTCGGCGGGGCCACTCTGCTGGTCCTGTTCGGGCTGCTGCTCATGCGGATCTGGCGCATCGCCCATCTGGCGGAGAACGATTTCGGGCGGCTCATCGCTGTCGGGGTGTTCTCCATGTTCCTCTTCCAGGCGTTCCAGAGCGTCGGCATGAACATGGGCATGATGCCGGTGACCGGTATTCCGCTACCACTGATCAGCGCCGGCGGTTCGTCGATGATCACGAACCTGATCTGCCTCGGACTCGTCCAGAACGTCCACGCCCACCGCCTCCGCTGACAACAGGTGCCGACACCAGGTGCCTGGCACCTAAGGAGTTGTTCTGGAGCAAGATCGTTGATTTCTCAACGTTTCCGTTCTGAGGTGCCTGGCACCTAACGGCGTCTTAGGTGCCAGGCACCTGGGCGTGTTTGGGCACCTGGGCGTGTTCGAGAGCTGGGGTGGAGGGGTGGCGTAGACTGGCGGCATGTGGACCGAGATCGAACCGCTGCTGGACAATGTGCAGAAGCCGGCGCGCTACATCGGTGGCGAAGGCGGTGCCCAAGAACCTGAGCATGCGTCCGACAAGGTCGCCTGGCTGCTCACCTACCCGGACACGTACGAGGTCGGGCTGCCCAACCAGGGCCTGCAGATCCTCTACGAGATCGTGAACGAACGCGACGATGCCGTCGCCGAACGGTCCTACGCCCCGTGGACCGACATGGAAGAACAGCTCCGCGCCGCAGGCCTGCCACTCTTCTCCGTCGACACCCACAAGCCCGCCGACGCGTTCGACATCATCGCCTTCAACCTCTCCGCCGAGCTGACCTACACGAACCTGCTCAACTGCGTTGACCTCGCCGGCGCTCCCGTCCGGGCCGCCGACCGCACCCCGGAGGACCTTCTCGTCATCGTCGGCGGACACTGCACCTACAACCCCGAGCCCATCGCCGACTTCATCGACGCCGTCGTCCTCGGCGACGGCGAAGAGGTCATCGGAGAGATCACCGACGTCGTCCACGCGTGGAAGAACAACGACCGCGCCGGCGGTCGGGAGGCCGTGCTTCGGCAGCTCAGCCAGCTCGAAGGCGTCTACATCCCCTCGCTGTACGAGGCCACCTACGACGGGCAGACACTCGTCTCGGTGCTGCCCAAATGCGACGACGTGCCCGAGCGGGTCGAGAAACGAACCGTCGCCGACCTCGCCGACTGGCCGTACCCCAAGCACCAGCTGGTGCCGTTGACCGATGTGGTCCACGACCGGCTCAACGTCGAGGTCTTCCGTGGATGCACCCGGGGTTGCCGCTTCTGCCAGGCGGGCATGATCACCCGCCCCGTCCGCGAGCGGCCCGCCGAACAGGTGCGCACGATGATCGCCGAGGGAATCAAGCGCAGCGGGTACGACGAGGTCGCACTCACCTCGCTGTCCACCGCCGACTTCAGCGGAATCGAAGACGTCATCAAGGACACGATGGACGACCCCTCGTGCAGTCAGGTGTCCATCTCGCTGCCATCGCTGCGGGTCGACGCCTTCGGGGTCGGCATCGCCGCCGAACTGCAGCGAGGCCGCCGCAGCGGCCTCACCTTCGCCCCCGAGGCGGGAACCTGGCGCATGCGCCAGGTCATCAACAAGCTGATCCTCGAGGAAGACCTGTACGGCGCCGTGGACTCCGCATTCTCGCAGGGGTGGCGTCGGTCAAAGCTCTACTTCCTGACCGGGCTCCCCACCGAAACCGACGAGGACACCGAAGGCATCTTCGAACTCGCCCGCAACTGCGTGAAGATCGGCAAGAAGTACACGGGCGGAGCGTCGGTCACCGTTTCCGTGGGCGGCTTCGTTCCCAAACCATTCACCCCGTTCCAGTGGTTCGGTCAGAACACGGTGGAGGAGCTCCGGCGCAAGGTCGGCGTGCTGCTCGAACAGAACAAGATCTCACGGGGCGTGCAGTTCAAGTGGCACGACCCCGAAGCCACCCTCGTCGAAGGGCTCATGAGCCGCGGCGATCGGCGGCTCGGACCCGTCATCGAAGACGTCTGGCGCAACGGCGGCGTCTTCCAGGAGTGGAGCGAACACTTCGACCTCCAGCGCTGGCTCGACGCCTGTGAGCGCCACGACGTCGACATCGAGTGGTACGTGTACCGCCACCGGACCGAGGACGAGGTGTTCCCGTGGGACCACCTCTCCGCCGGCCTGCACAAGGACTTTCTCTGGCAGGAATGGCGAGACGCCCTCGACGAGGTCGGGCTCGAGGACTGCCGGTGGACGCCGTGCTACGACTGCGGCGCGTGCACCGGCTACGGAATCGAACACGTCGTCGCGTCGGCGACACCACCGGCCGGAGGCAGCCAGGGCACCGGCCAGAACCTCGCCGTCGGCGGCGCGGTGCCGGTCGAACTCCTTTCGAAGTCGGGTGCCGTCGTCGGGTGATCGTCCGCCTCAGATTCACGAAGAACGGCAAGATCCGCTTCATCGGGCATCGCGACGTCGCCCGGATCTTCGAACGCGCCCTGCGAACGGCCGGGCTGGCCGTCGCCTACAGCGAGGGATTCTCTCCCCGCCCCAAGGTCGCATTCGGGCTCGCCCTGTCGGTCGGGTACGAGAGCGACAACGAATACCTCGACGTGGTCCTCGCCCAACCGGAAGACCTCGAAGACGTGGCGAATCGGCTCACCGCCGCCCTTCCCGCCGGCCTCGACCTGCTCGAAGTGGGCGAGATCGACCGCCACGCCAACTCGCTCATGGAGGCGGTCACCAGCTGCGAATGGGTGATCGATCTTGCCACCGACGACGAGGCCGCGGTCCGAGCATCTGTAGATGCGATGATCGCAGCCGATAGAGTAGTGATAACGAGAGAGCGCAAAGGGAAGACGGTGGAAGACAACATCCGCCCCGATCTGCTCTCACTGAAAGTGTCAATGAACCCCGAAACCTCGACCGCCCGCATCACTGCTGAACTCAGCACTGAGGGCCGGTCGCTCCGTCCAGCCGAATTCCTGGGGGCCCTCGAACCATCGTTCGAGGTCACACGCGTGCGGCGGACACACCAATGGATTTCGCATGGCGACACACGAATCGAGCCCCATGAGGCTGACGTGTCCCGTGCAGCGCACCCGAACGTGGGTGCGTCATGAGAAGGGAACACAATGTCCGACGAACAACAGGCGTCATCACGCCAAGGGGGCGGCCGCTCCGCTCCTGAGCAGAAGCCGGCGGCAACGCCGCCAAACGCGAGCGGTGCGGGCCAGACCGGCTCCGCCCCCAAGCCGAAAATCGGCGACTCTCGACCGGCTCCGGTCACCACATCCGACAACAACCCCGACTCCGGCAACGGAGGTGGCGGACGACGTCGTCGTCGCCGTGGCGGGGGAGGCGGCGGCCAGAACGGTCAGCACGGCCAGAACAATGCCAACAACGGCGGCGGCAACCAGGACCATGGTGGCCAGAACCGCGGCGGCCAGAACAACAACAACGACGGCCAGAACAACGGCGGTGGCCAGGACGGCGACGGCCAGCGCAAGCGGCGTCGTCGCGGCGGCCGAGGCCGTGGCGGAGGCGGCGGCAACGGTGGCGGTGGGGGACAGGGCGGCAACAACCCGCAGCCGGTCACCGCACTCACCGGTGAAGCGGTCGAACTCGACGAAGAGACCCTCGCCCTTCGCAAGGGACGCGAGCGCAAGGGCAAGCCGGCCGGCCGCTACCTCATGTGCGTGTCCGTCCGAGATCAGGCCACCCAGATCGCCATCCTCGAAGGTCGCCAGCTGATCGAGCACTACGTATCTCGCCCGGCCGACGACATCGCGCAGATTCACGGCAACATCTACATGGGCAAGGTCCAGAACGTCCTTCCGGGCATGGAAGCCGCCTTCGTCGACATCACCACCCCCAAGAACGCCGTGCTCTACCGGGGCGACGTGCAGTTCGACAAGGACGACGTCGAAGCCCGCAACCCGCGCATCGAACAGCTCCTGAAGCCCAAGCAGAACATCCTCTGCCAGGTCACCAAGAACCCGATCGCCCACAAGGGCGCCCGACTCACCCAGGAAATCTCCCTGCCCGGCCGCTTCGTCGTGCTCGTGCCGAACTCCGACACCTACGGCATCTCCAAGCGTCTGCCCGACAAGGAACGCAAGCGCCTCCGAAAGATCCTCGACCGGGTCAAGCCCAAGGGCGCCGGCATCATCGTCCGGACCGCAGCCGAGAACGTGACCGAGGACGAGATCGTCAACGACGTGAAGCGTCTGGCCGACCAGTGGGAAGCCATCGAGAAGCTCGCAAAGAACAGCGGCTCTCCGGCCCTCCTCTACCGGGAGCCCGAGATGGCCGTCCGGGTCATCCGAGAAGAGTTCAACAAGGACTACCGCGGCATCGTCATCGACGATCGTGCCCTCTACGAAGACGTGAAGAGCTACGTCGAGTCCATCACCCCCGCCCTCGCCGATCGAGTCATGTACTACGACCGAGACGCCGAGCCGCTCTCGCTGTTCGAACGTCACCACGTCACCGATCAGCTCCGCAAGGCCGTCGACCCGAAGGTGTGGCTGCCATCGGGCGGCTCGCTCATCATCGAGCAGACCGAAGCGCTCACGGTGATCGACGTGAACACCGGCAAGAACGTCGGCAGCTCGAGCCTCGAAGAAACCGTGTACCGCAACAACCTCGAAGCGGCCCGCGAGATTGCCCGACAGCTCCGGCTGCGAGACATCGGCGGCATCATCGTGATCGACTTCGTCGACATGGAGATCAAGAAGAACCGCGAAGAGGTCACCCGCGTGTTCCGCGAAGCGCTCGCACAGGACAAAACACGCACCCAGGTCTTCGACATCTCCGAGCTCGGTCTGGTCGAGATGACCCGCAAACGAATCGGTGAAGGACTCGTCGAGTCGTTGTCCGTCCGCTGCGAGACGTGCGAAGGCCCGGGCCATATTCTGGAGAACGCGCTGCTCGAGATCTGAGTGGGCTGCGAGCGCGTGCGCTCGCCGATCTACACTCGTTCCATCATGAGCGACATCACCAACGAAGCAGCCAGCTGGGTCGAGCAGAACTGGGACCCTGATCTGACCGTGGGCGAATGGTGGCAACGGCTCGCAGACGCGGGCTACAGCCATCCGACGCTGCCGGAAACGGCCGGTGGTCGCGGCTACAACCGTGCCGGCAACGCCGCGGTTCGCACGGTGATCAAGGATGCCGGCGCCATGGGTCCGCCCACCGGACTCGGCATGATGCTGGCCGCTCCGACCATCGCCGCCCATGGCACACAGGAGCAGATCGACCGCCTGGTCAAGCCGATCACCAACGGGCAGCACGCCTGGTGTCAGCTGTTCTCCGAGCCCAACGCCGGCTCGGACCTGGCGAGCCTGCAGACCTCGGCCATCGCTGATGGTGACGAGTTCGTCGTGAACGGGCAGAAGGTGTGGACGTCGGGCGGCAAGATCGCCGACATGGGCATGCTCATCGCCCGCACCGATCCGCAGCAGCCGAAGCACGCCGGCATCTCCTACTTTGCGTTCGAGATGGAGCAGGACGGTGTCGACGTTCGCCCGCTCACCGAGATGACCGGCCGTGCGATCTTCAACGAGGTCTTCCTCGACGACTGCCGCGTGCACGCCGACGACCTGATCGGCGACATGGGCAACGGCTGGCGGGTCGCCAACGACACGCTCATGTTCGAACGCATGTCGCTCGGGGCCAACCCGGTGCCGCTGCGAAGCTGCTCGCCCGGATCGATCGCCGGGAACCTGGAACGCCGTGCCGGCGACATCGTCTCGGCCGGCCGTGGCGGGGAAGACGGCGTGCCTGCGCCGAACCTTGCCTACTGGGGTCGTCTCGTCGAGGTGGCGCGGGAACAGGGGCGCCTCGACGATCCTGTCCTGCGCGATCAGATCGTCCGCTTCTGGAGCCTCGCCGAAGTCAACCGCCTCACCGCCATGCGCGGCCGGGCCAAGGGCGCCAGCTCCGCATCCCCGAACATCTCGAAGCTGATGATGAGCGAGCTCTACCGCTCGGCCCGTGAACTCGGTGCGGCCGTCATCGGAATGGACGCGACGCTCGCCACCCGCGGCGATTTCGAGTCGGCGGTGCAGGAACTCGTCATGTTCTCGCCCGGCCCCGCCATCTACGGCGGAACCGATCAGGTGCAGCGCAACATCATCGGCGAGCGTGGGCTCGGACTTCCGCGTGAACCGGGTCCGGCCAAGGAGACGCCGTTCTCCGAGCTGCCCAAGAACTGAACCGGGCGCAGGCGCGCGTCAGTACCTGGTCGTTCTCGGCGTCGGTACGGCGCAGGTGTCGGGCGTGTCCCACGTGAGCAACGGCGAGTCCCGCAGGCGCGCGGCCAGGTCCACGAACCGCCAGACCGACTCCGACCTCGTGCGGAGCTGGGTGGACTCCTCCGGGTAGGGCGTGTCGGGCACGAGGTCCACGAGGAGGTTGCACTCGGGGCACAGGCCACCGGCCTGCACGCGCTCGAGTGTGCTGACCGCTCGGGCCAACTGCATGTCATGAGCCACGACGATCGCCTCGTCGAGTTCGAAGAGCTCCATCCGTTCGAGGACGCAGGCAGAGATCTCCAAGGTGTTGAGATCGAAGCGTTCGTCGTGCCAGTCGACGCGGAGCAGCCGGACACCGTCGACCTCGCAGGTCAGGTCCTCCCGCTCGCAGCGGTCAACCCAGATCCCTTCCTGGACGAAAATGGTGTCGACCTGCGGGTGTTCCGTCAGGACATGGTCGAGCAAGAACGAGTTGGCAGCGCCCGGCTCCATGTTGCCGTCGGCGTCCTCTTCGAAGCCGAAGCCGAACACGATGGCGGTGGTGACCGAATCCAGTTCTGGCGAAGCGGAGGCGCGGAAGAGCTCAGGCGGGGCGAAGAGCACCCCGGCACCGGCCAGAAGAAAACTGAAGAGCGCGCAGAAGAACCACCGCATGTCGTTTCATCGACGCGCGGCGAGTGCGGCTTGATCGATCAGCGCAGAAGGAAACCGGGCTCTCCGGCGGCTGTGCGGCCGATCCGACCAGCGGTGTGGCCGGACGCGGACAGCTGCGAAAGCACGGACTCGGTGTGCTCCGGGTCCACGCCGAACACCAGGCCGCCCGAGGTCTGCGCATCGGCGACCATCAACTGGTGGAGCTCGTCGTGTCCACCGTCGTCGAGCCATTGGAGCCCGTTGGTGAGGTTTCGCCGGCTCCCGCCGGGCATGATCCCGTCGGTTGCGTGGGCGATCGCCTCTGGAAGGAACGGCAGGGCGTCGAATTCCACCGTGCACTGCACGCCGGATTCCACCGCCATGCGGCCGAGGTGCCCGAGCAGCCCGAAGCCGGTGACATCGGTGCAGCCGGTGGCCCCGGCGTCGACGGCGATGCGGGCGGCCTCGGCATTGAGCATCGTCATCGAGTCGATCGCCGCCTGTGCCGTCTCTGCGGTCGCCACATCAGCCTTGATCGCCGTGGTGATGACGCCCACCCCGAGCGGCTTGGTCAGAATGAGATCCTGGTCGGGGCGTAGGCCGGCGTTGGTGAGGATGCGATCCGGGTGGACCTCGCCGATCACCGTCATCCCGTACTTCGGCTCGGGGTCGTCGATCGTGTGGCCGCCGACCACGAAGAACCCGCCCTCGGTCGCGATGTCCTGCCCACCGGCGAGGACGTCGCCCAAGAGCTCGGTGGGGAGCGCCTCGACGTTCCAGCCGACAAGGTTCAGGGCGAACAGCGGACGGCCGCCCATGGCGTACACATCGGACACGCTGTTGGCTGCCGCGACGCGGCCCCATGTGCGCGCATCGTCGACCACCGGCGTGATGAAGTCGGCGGTGGCCACGAGCGCTCGATCCGCGTCGATCTGCCACACGGCGGCGTCATCGCCAGTGGCGGCACCCACGAGCAGCTCAGGAGGAATGGCGTTGTCCAACTGGCGCACCACGTGCGCCAACTCGCCCGGGGCGAGCTTGCAGCCTCAACCGGCGCCGTGGCTGAACTGGGTGAGACGCGGTGCGTATTCGTCGCCCATGGTTGCCTCCAATCGCTCGGGAAACGTCACCCTATCCGGCCGCGGACGTCGGCCGGAGTCGAGGTCGTCCGGGCGACGCGTGGATCAGGCCCAGTTCGGCGGGCGCTTCTCCAGGAAGGAACGCATGCCCTCCTGGGCCTCGTCGGATTCGAACAGCTCGGCGGACAGCGCTGCCGCCCACGTGAGACCGTCGGCGAAGGATCGGGATGGCACCTGTTGCAACAGAGACTTCGTCGCTGCGAGCGCGGCGGGCCCGCCGAGCAGTAGATCGGCGACGATGCGCTCGACCGCGTCGTCGAGCTCCGCCTCCTCGACCGCCTCATTGATGAGCCCGAGCCGGGCTGCCTCCTCGGCGGGGAAACGGTTGCCGCGGAGGAAGGCGTCGGCGGCGTCGGCATGACGCATCTTGGGAAGGCAGATCACGGAGATGATGGCCGGAGCGACGCCGACACGAACCTCGGTGAACCCGAACTTCGTGCCGTGGACGGCCACGGAGAGGTCGCAGGATGCGGCGAGGCCCATTCCGCCGGCGACGGCATGGCCGGCGATCCGACCGACGACCGGCTTGGGAAGGTCACGAATGCCGCCGAAGATGTCGAGCGGATCCACGGGGGCCGGCCCATCCGGGTCGGTCCCGCTGGACCGCTCGCTCAGATCGGCCCCGGCACAGAAGATCCGTCCGGTGTTGGTGAGCACCACGACCCGGATCTCGGGACGTTCCGCCGCGTCCCGCAGGGCATCGATGAGCTCGCGGCAGAGGTGTTGGCTGAGCGCATTCCGATTGTCCGGGTCGTCGAGGGTGATGGTGAAGACACCGCGCTCGTCCAATGTGGTGGTGACACGTTCGCCCACGACTCAGCCCTTCGCAGCCGGGCCATCGCTGGCACCACCGGCAAATGCCTGGGCGATCTCCATCCAGGCCCGAGCATCGTCGCCCTGAAGCTCGAGGCCGGTGTCGTCCACGTGGCGCCGCTGAGTGACGACGAGGCAGAAGTCCTCGGCAGGCCCGACCACGTGCTCGGTGGCGTCGTCGGGTCCGAACGTCCACCGGTCGCCCGAAGGTGCGGTGAGCTCCACCCGGAGCGCCGACTCGGGAACCGGGAGCCCACGATTGATGTACGACCAGCCCCGGGTGATGAACCCGAGTTGGGCGATGTGTCGAAGGCGATCGGACGGGGTGCGAGACGCACCAAGCGTGTCGGCAACGTCCTGCCCGTGGGCCCAGACCTCCATCAGGCGAGCGGTGAGGAAGCTCTTCGAACCCATCGAGGGGCCGAACCATTCGACCCGGCTCTCGTTGCTGAGTGTGGCAGCGGCTTCGGCCAGGCGGTTCCGATCGGCTCGCCACGCCTCGAGCAGCTCGCCACCGCTCATGGCCCGGTAGCGGCCGAGCGTCATCTCCTCCGTGGCGCCATCGCTGCCGTAGGCCGCCAACAACGTTCGCTTCAGATCGGCGAAGCCGGGCTCGTCCGTGATCGCAATCGCCGCAGCGTCATCGAAGTACGCCAGATGGCCGATTTGGTCGCGGATCGCCCAGCCGGGGCTCGGTGTTGCCAGCTCCCAATCGGCAACGTCCATCACTGCACACATTGCGTCCAGATCCGCCTGCTCGGCGAACAGGTCGTTGGCTACTTCGGTGACGTCCACGTCGATTCCCCCTCGGTCCGGTGTCCCGGTCGTTCACATCATGGCAAATGGCATCCAGCCGTCTCCGACCGGATCACGAAGAAACGAACGTCGCCCACTCCTCGAGCGGCATCCGTGCGCTCTCGAGCTCGTTGACCTTCGCCGCAGGATCGGGATGGCCGATCGCAATGCCGCAGAACAGCATTTCGTCCTCTGGGGCGCCGACGAACTCCTGCACGGTCTGCGGCCACGCCGACCAGGACTCCTGCGCGCAGGTCCCGAGGCCGGCCTCCTCAGCCAACAACATGAAGGTCTGGAGGAACATGCCGAGATCCGACCACTGCGGAGGGCCCATCCGCCGATCGATGAAACAGAAGATGGCGGCCGGTGCGCCGAAGAAGTTGTAGTTCTCGGCGAGGCGGGCGTAGCGGCCGGCCTTGTCGTCCCGGGCGATGCCGAGCAGCTCGTACATGGCTTCGCCCAACGCGAAGCGGTTCGTCCGGTAGGGCTCCCAGAGCTTGGGCGGATAGATCTCGTACTCGGCTTCCTCCGGGTCGCGACTCGCCAGGAACTCCTTGAACGACGGCATCGCGCCGCTGCCGACCACGTAGATGCGCCACGGCTGGACGTTGCCGCCGGACGGGGCTCGACTCGCCTTGCGAAGCAGTTCGGCGATCGTCTCGTCCTCGATTGGGTCGTCGAGAAAGGCTCGAATCGACTTCCGGTTGGCCACGGCGTCACTCACGTTCATGGCTCGGGACCTTACCCGGCCCGGCCTCGGTGACGCAGCGTCAGTCGCTCCAGATCGGGGCGAACGCGTAGCCGCCGTACACCTGCTCGGTCGGGGTGAGCTCGAGCTGGTTGATGCTGACGTGACGGGGAGCGTTCAAGACGTGCAGGATCGAATCCGCCACATCGCCGGGGGAGAGCTCCGTGATGCCGTGGTCCGTCGCCTTCGCCCGCTCGGCGGCATCGTCGATGGCGACGTCGTAGAACTCGGTGGCGACCCGGCCGGGATTGATCTCGCTGACGCGCACGCCGGTTCCCTTCAGCTCGAGTCGGAGGTCCCGCGAGAGCTTGTGGATCGCCCCCTTCGTTGCTCCATAGAGCGCCGCGCCACCGGGGTAGACGGCCATGGTCGAGCTGATGTTCACGAGGTGGCCCTGCCGACGCTCGACCATCCCGGGGACGAGTGCCCGAATCATGAGGATGGCTGCGGTGACGTTGGTGTCGACCGTTCGCTCGATGTCGTCCAACTCGGCCGTCCACAGCGAGCCCATCGCTCGACCCAGCCCGGCATTGTTGATCAGCACATCCGCCGGGACCGTGGCGCCGAGGTCGGCGACAGCGTCTCGATCCCGAACGTCGAACGTGTGTGGGATGCAACCGGTTTCGTCGGCGAGTCGATCCACCCGGTCGCTCCGGCGGGCCAGCGCGTGCACGATCACGTCGTTGGCGCGGAGCGCTCGGACGCAGGCCTCGCCGATGCCGCTCGATGCTCCGGTGACGACGGCGACAGTCTCGTTGGTGAGGGGCATGGAAGGCTCCGGGGTCAGGCCAGCAGTCGGCGGGCGATGAGCTTGAGGCAGAGGGTCTCGTCAGCACCCTCGAAGATCGAGAGCACCCGGGCATCGACGAACAGGCGGGAGATCTCGTACTCCTCGGCGTAGCCCATCCCGCCGTGGATCTGGAGCGATTCCCGGGTCACCCACTCGGCCCACTTGCAGACGAAGGCTTTCGCCATCGCAGCGTCGAGCGCTCCCTCGCTGCGAGCGAGACGGCGGGCCACCTCGTAGGTGTATTGGCGGCTCGCCCAGATGACGGCGTTCATGAGCCCGAGCTTCACCTGCGTCAGTTGGGTGTCGATCAGTGGCGCTCCGAAGACCGAACGCTCGGTGGCGTAGTCTGTGGCCAACTCGAACGCCCGATCCATGACACCCACGGCGCGGGCGGCAGTCTGGATTCGGCCGTTCTCGAAACCGGCCATCTGCAGATAGAAACCCCGGCCCAAACCGTCCTCGCCGCCGATCAGGTTCGCCTCCGGAACGAACCAGTCGGTGAAGCTGACCTCGAAGCTGTGCATGCCGCGATAGCCGAGCGTGGGGATCGCTCGCCCTTCCAAGACCCCGCCGTCGACACCATGGCGAAAGGCGTGGCCGGCATCGGCTGGCTTCTCGACGATCAGAATGCTGAGTCCGCGGTGACCGGCGGACGGGTCGGGGTCGGTGCGGGCCAGCACCATCAGCGCCTCCGCTTTGCCGGCGAAGGTGCACCAGGTCTTGGTGCCGTTGAGCATCCAGCCACCCTCCACGGGTGTCGCCGCTACCTTAAGCCCAGCGACGTCGCTGCCATGATCGGGTTCGGTCACGGCGACGGCACAGAGCGTTTCTCCGCTGGCGATGCTCGGCAACCACCGGCGCTTCTGCTCCTCCGTGCCGCCCGCCTCGAGCGCACGAGCGAGGATCTCCGGCCGGGTGATGAGCGAGCCGCCTGCGCCGAGCGACGCACGCGACAGTTCCTCCGTCGCGATCACCATGGCGAGCTGATCGTCCTGTGTTCCGGACGCAAAGCCGCCATAGGCCTCGGGGATCGACAGGCCGAAACATCCGAGTTCGGCAACGCCTGCGATGAGGTCGTCCGGGATGTCTGCGTCGGTGCGGTGGATGTGTTCGGCTCGAGGCGCGATCTGTTCGGCGGCGAATCGCCGAAAGGTGTCAGCCACGAGGCCGAGGTCATCAGCGAGTCCGGCATCCGCCCGAAGCGACGCAGCCGCTGCGACGAAGGCCGGGTCCGTCGATGCCGCCACGTACTCCCGAACCGGGTCGAGAACGTCGGCGGTCGCACCCCATCGTTCGTATTGACTCCAGACCGTCCCCGCCAGGTCGGCCAGCACCCGTCCGATGAGGACATGGGCCAGGTGGGACTCGGCGGGTGATTCGGCCCGATCCAACGCGCTCGTCGCCATCGCCAGCGCAGCAGCGGCGTGCGACACGGCATACAGGGTGGCCTGATCGTCGTGGGCGGCTGCGCCCTGGGACCGCAGGTGATCGCACGCCTGGTCGACCACCGCTTCGGCAACGGTCACGGCGGCACGTGCGTGTTCGAGCGACGGGGAGACCATGGCGGGAGCGTACCGCTGGGTGGCGATCAGATGATGGTCCAGCCGCCGTCGACGAACAGCGTCTGACCGGTGATGTAGCTGGAGGCGCCACTTGCGAGGAACAGCAGTGCACCATCGAGCTCGTCTTCGTTGCCGGCCCGGCGCATGGGCGCACCCTTCTCGATGAACCGGCGACCCCGGTCGTCATCGAACATCGAGTCCTCGGTCATTTCGCTCTTGAACCAACCCGGGCCGATCGCATTGACCCGGATGTCGTGTCGAGCCCACTCCGCCGCCAACCCGCGGGTCAGGTTGATCAAGCCACCCTTGGCTGCTGCGTAGCCGGGGAGGGGGAGCGGGCCGGCGGCAACCCGTCCGAGGATCGATGCGATGTTGATGATGCTCCCGCCGCGCTCGTTCTCGATCATCCAGCGTGCGCTCCGGGCGGCCAGGTCGTACGGAGCGACGAGGTCGACCTGGATCTCGCGCCGGAAGTCGGCGACGTCGTCCTCGATCGCCGGCACGATCCGGGAGATTCCGGCGTTGTTGACGACGACATCGATCGCGCCGAACCGCTCCAACGTCTGCTCCACGACATGGGGTGCAGCCTCGTCGGTGGCGAAGTCCGCCTGAACGGCGAGTGCGTCGGTGAGGTCGGCCGCGAGCGTGTCGAGCCGCTCCTTTCGCCGGGCGGAGACCACCACCTTTGCTCCGGCCGCGCTGCAAACGCGGGCGAAGCGCTCACCGAGCCCGGAGGACGCACCGGTCACGATCACGACCTTGTCGTCGAGACGGAAGGCGGCGGTCGGATCCTGAAGTGTCATTCGTGCTCCTAAGGGTGTGCTGACGGTTCGGTGTTTGGTGGATCCAGCCGGGAGATGAAGTTCACCACGGCCTCGGAGAACTTGTCGTTGCGGTCACCGGCCACCATGTGACCGGCGCCGGCGACATCGGCAAACTCTGCAGCTGGAAACTCCCGACGAAACTCCTCCACCTCGGTGTCGGTGACGAGGTCGCTCTGTCGTCCACGGACCAGCATCACCGGCACGTCGACGTTCTGCAGCGTGTCGGTGAGCAACTGCGGGTTGCGGATCTGACGGTCCTCGGAACCGCCACGGGCGGCTCGTATGAAGGCCGGGTCCCAATGCCAGAACCAGCGGCCGTCCCGTTGGCGGAGGTTCTTCGTGAGGCCGGAGAGCTCGGACGGTCGGGGGCGATTCGGATTGAAGGCTGCGATGGCGTCAGCGACCTCGTCGAGATCCGCGAAACCCTCCTCCATCCGATCTGCCATGAAGTCGACCACCCGGTTCGCTCCGACGATGTTCATGCGCGGCACGATGTCGACCAGCACGAGGGCGCTGAGGGAACCCGGAGCCACCGCGCCCTCGAGCATCAGTCCGGTGATGCCCCCGAGGCTCGCCCCGACCAGGACAGGCTTCTGGTCGAAGTCGTCACACAGCGACGCGATGTCGGCGGCGATCGCCGACAGCTCGTAGTCGCCATCCGTGGACCAGCCGCTATCGCCGTGCCCCCGGAGATCGACGGGAACTGCGGTGTGTCCGTGGCGGACCAACGCCCGGGCGGTGTCGGTCCAGGCGTGGCGGGTCTGACCACCGCCGTGAAGCAGGAGCACCGTGTGCCCCTCACCGCCGGGCCAGACATCGGCGGTGAGGCGGAGCCCGTCGGCTGTCGTGTGAATGTGGGGGCGCACGGCCGCATCGGTCATCGTCCCCCGACGCTAGAGGATTCGGAAAGGACGCAAGAAGTTCGCACCCCAGACTCCGCCCGTCAGTAGCGTAGACAGGCGGAACTACCCAAAACACAGAAATATGTTGATTCTTGCGACGATGGTCGAGGCACAAAAAGCGCCGTAGTTGCAGATTCACGCGAAATATGGATCGAATTGTTCGGATTTGGGCCTCGCCTTCGCCGAAAAACGAGGCGATTGTTGTTCCACGAAGCGGTCGACCCGACCGGAACCACGGAGGTACAGGCGATGAATCCCCCACACATGATGACCACCACGACGATCAGCCCGCTCGCAGCGGAGCGTTCGATGGCATCCCAGGCGGTACTGCAGGACGACCTCTGTGACCTGACGCTCGATGAGCTTCGTGAGCTTCCCATGAGCATGCAGATGGGCCTCGACCTGTCTGCCCTCGACTGAATCCAACCGCAACACCCCGAACGCAACGAACTGAGAACTGAGAACGATGACCCCCCACATGGACACGACCTACTCCGACGCCACCGCCAACTTCGCCGATCTTCGTTCGGCGAACGGTTCGTCGTGGAATGCCATCAACCCCGAGTCGGCGGCGCGGATGCGTCTCCAGAACCGGTTCCACACCGGTCTCGACATCGCCAAGTACACGGCCGCCATCATGCGCAAGGACATGGCTGAGTACGACGCCGACAACACCCGCTACACGCAGAGCCTCGGCTGCTGGCACGGCTTCATCGGTCAGCAGAAGATGATCTCGGTGAAGAAGCACCAGGGCACCACCGACAAGCGCTACCTCTACCTCTCCGGCTGGATGGTTGCGGCCCTCCGTTCCGAGTTCGGCCCGCTGCCCGATCAGTCGATGCACGAGAAGACGACGGTTCCGGCACTCATCGAAGAGCTCTACACCTTCCTCAAGCAGGCCGATGCCCGCGAGCTCAACCATCTCTTCCGCGACCTCGACGCCGCCCGTGCCTCTGGCGACGCCGATGCCGAAGCGAAGCTGATGGACGCCATCGACAACTTCGAAACCCACGTCGTGCCGATCATCGCCGACATCGACGCCGGGTTCGGAAACGAAGAGGCCACCTACCTGCTCGCGAAGGAGATGATCCTCGCCGGCGCCTGCGCCATCCAGATCGAAAACCAGGTGTCCGACGCCAAGCAGTGCGGCCACCAGGACGGCAAGGTCACCGTTCCTCACGAGGACTTCCTCGCCAAGATCAACGCCGTGCGCTACGCCTTCCTCGAGCTGGGCGTCGACGACGGAGTCATCGTGGCCCGCACCGACAGCCTCGGCGCCGGCCTCACCCAGAAGATCCCCGTCTCGCAGGAGCCCGGAGATCTGGCCAGCCAGTACATCGCCTACCTCGAGACCGAAGAGGTCTCCATCGACGATGTGAAGGACGGCGAAGTCCTCATCAAGACGGACGGCAAGCTCACCCGCCCGGTGCGGATGCCCAACGGCCTCTACGCCTTCAAGCCGAACACCGGTGAAGACCGGGTCGTGCTCGACTGCATCACGTCGCTGCAGCACGGCGCCGACCTGCTGTGGATCGAGACGGCGACGCCGGACGTCGCCGAGATCGCCGGGATGGTGAACCGGGTCCGCGAGGTCGTCCCAGACGCCAAGCTCGTCTACAACAACTCGCCGTCGTTCAACTGGACGCTGAACTTCCGTGAGCAGGTCTACGACGCCTGGGAGGCCGAGGGCAAGGACATGGCGGACTACGACCGCTCCGAGCTCATGGCCGCTGCATACGACGATTCGCCGCTGGCCATCGAGGCCGACGCCAAGATCCAGTCGTTCCAGAGCGATGCGTCCCGCGACGCCGGCATGTTCCATCACCTGATCACGCTGCCGACGTACCACACGGCTGCGCTCTCCACCGACAACCTTGCCAAGGGCTACTTCGGCAAGGAAGGCATGCTGGCCTACGTGGCCGGCGTGCAGCGTCAGGAGATTCGTCAGGGCATCGCCACGGTGAAGCATCAGGACATGGCCGGCTCGAACATGGGCGATGACCACAAGGAGTACTTCTCCGGCGACCAGGCCCTCAAGGCCGGCGGCGGAAAGAACACGATGAACCAATTCTGAGGCGAGGCTGCTGCAACCACCAGCAGCGACGCTGAATGACGAGAGGGCCCCGACCGAACGGTCGGGGCCCTCGACGTTTTCAAGGTGCCTGGCACCACCCGTGACGAATGGTGCCTGGCACCTAAGCGGGCAATAGGTGCCAGGTCACTTCACGGAACGCGTCTGAATTTCTCCATGAAAATCAGCAGTTCGCGCCGAGATGCGCGCGGAACGTGGCGCGGTAGGTGCCAGGCACCTTCGCAAAGGAGCGAGCGACGGGCAGCGGCCTCCGGCGATCCGCAGAGGAGCGGAGCGACGATTGCCGGCGATTGCGGTGCGTCAGCGGTGGGAGGCGAGTCAACGCGGAGCAGGTATACGCATGGAGGGATCGCCAGCTCCCCAGGAGCGAGGGACGAGCGACGGAACGGGGCCTCCGGCAGTCCGCAGAGGAGCGGAGCGACGATTGTCGGCGCGTTACGGCCAGATGCCTCGTTGGGCGAAGACGGTGCCGATGCGGTTCAGAGCGACGGCGTAGGCGGCTTCGCGGCGACTGCAGGCGAGGCGCTTCTTCTCTTCTTCGATCTGGTCGGCGGCTTCCCAGAGGTAGCGGCGCAGTTCGTCGTCCACCTGGGCGAGGCGCCAGCGGGCGCTCATCTTGTTCTGCAGCCATTCGAAGTACGAGACCGTGACGCCACCGGCGTTGGCGAGCACGTCGGGGAGGATCTCGATGCCCCGATCGATGAGGATCTCCTCACCACGAACGCTCGTCGGGCCGTTGGCGCCTTCGACCACGACCGACGCCTTCACGTTCGGCGCACGCTCTTCCGTGATCTGATTCTCGATCGCGGCTGGGACGAGGATGTCCACGTCGGCGGAGAAGAACTCCTCAACGTCGATCTCATCTGCGTCGCCGAAACCGGCCACACCGCCGTGGCGCGAGGTGTGTTCCCACAGCCGCTCCGGGTCGATGCCGTGGCCGTTCATGATTGCGCCGGTGTGATCGGCAACATGGGTCATCGTGACGCCCATGCGGGCCATCGCGCGAGCGCAATGCTCGCCCACGTTGCCGAAGCCCTGGATCGCCGCCGTTGTCCCACGGAGATCCCGATTGATCTGTTCGAAGTGATGGGCAAGCACGAAGGCCGCACCCTGACCGGTTGCCTTGTCGCGTCCGACGGAACCGCCCGTCTCGATCGTCTTTCCGGTCACGACCCGGCGCGTGTTCTGGCGGTCGCCCATGCCTCCGGCGTTCAGATAGGTGTCCATCATCCAGACCATCGCCTGGGCGTTGGAACCGATGTCTGGCGCCGGGATGTCGTGCTCTGGACCGATGTTGGAACCAAGCGCATGGGTGAAGCGACGCACGATGCGCTGCAGCTCGCCATCGCTGTGTTCGCGTGGGTTGAAGGCGATTCCGCCCTTGGCCCCGCCGAACGGCACGTTGGCCAGCGACGTCTTCCACGTCATCCACATGGCCAGCGCCTTGACCTCACCGAGATCGACGTCGGGGCTGAACCGCAGCCCGCCCTTGAACGGACCGAGGATGTCGCTGTGCTGGACGCGGTAACCCCGGAACATCCGGAGTGTGCCGTCGTCCATCTCCACCGGAAAGCTCACGATGATCTCGTTCTTCGGTGAACGAAGGATCGTGCGAATCTTGTCGTCGAGCCCGATCAGGTCGGCGGCAGCATCGAACTGCTCGACCGCCGTTTCGAACAGGGCGTCACCGGCATCGGTGTCCTGCGAGCGTCGCGTTGGCATGTTGGTTGTCACCTCTTGCGCTCGCCATTGAACGCGTCGATGTACTTCGTAGGTTATTCGTCGGCCTCGGCCAATGCTGCGAGAGCGGCCTGGGCATATTCCTTGCGGCAAATGAGCAGATCGGGCAGGTACGGGTTCTCGTGGTTGTAGGTCATCGGCGAGCCGTCGGCGCGGCTGCAGTGGAGGCCGGCGGCGAGAGCCACAGCGACCGGGGCGCACGAGTCCCACTCGTACTGGCCGCCGGAGTGGGCGTACATTTCGGATTCGCCGCGCACCACGGACATTGCCTTGGCGCCGGCCGAGCCCATCTCGACGAGCTCAGCGCCGAGCTTCTCGGCGACCAGGGTCGCAGCGGCCGGGGGACGGCTGCGGCTCACGATCATCCGCGGGGGAGTGGCACCGACTGCCGGGATCGTCGGCGGGTTGGCGGTCGACAAGGTGAGCTCCAGGCCGGGAAGCGCAACTGCGCCCACGACCGGCTCGCCGGCAACGACCATTGCGACATGCACAGCCCAGTCGGTGCGAGGCACCTCGGAGAACTCGCGGGTGCCGTCGACGGGATCGATGATCCACACGCGTTCAGCATCGAGGCGGGCCAGATCGTCCTTGCCCTCTTCGGAGAGAATCGCGTCGTCGGGGCGAACCTTGCGCAGTTCCTCCATCAGGAACTCGTGTGACCGGCGATCGCCCTCGTCCTTCAGCGTGCTCGCGTCGGCACCCTCGGCGGTCAATTCCGCGCGGATTCGAACGAGAAGTTCACCCGCTGCGGTCGCGAGGCGCGCTGCCTCGAGATGGTCGTCATGGGTCACAACAGTCATGCGTATTTCCAACCTAGGATTCGTGCCGGACGGGCGGGTACATCAACCAGCCGATTCGACGGAGTGTTTGCTAAGGGTCTGTATCGGTCAGCCGATGAAGACCATGAACATTCGGTGCAGAGGAGCTACCAGCATCATGACCTACGAGCTGTCCCATCTGAGGGAACTCGAAGCGGAATCCATTCACATCATGCGAGAAGTGGCAGCGGAGTTTGAAAACCCCGCGCTCATGTTCTCTGGAGGCAAAGACTCCATCGTGATGTTGCGACTCGCCGAGAAGGCCTTCGCCCCGGCGAAGATCCCGTATCCCGTTCTGCACGTCGACACGGGGCACAACTTCCCCGAGGTGATCGACTTCCGTGACCGCCGCACCGCAGAGGTCGGCGCTCGACTCATCGTCGCCTCCGTGCAGGACACCATCAACGCCGGCCGGGTCGTGGAAGAGACCGGGGCGCGTGCGTCCCGCAACCGTCTCCAGACCACGACGCTGCTCGATGCGATCGAAGAGCATCGCTTCGACGCCCTCTTCGGCGGCGCCCGCCGCGACGAAGAGAAGGCCCGCGCCAAGGAGCGCGTCTACTCGTTCCGCGACGACTTCGGTCAGTGGGACCCCAAGGCCCAGCGCCCTGAGCTCTGGAACCTCTACAACGGTCGCATCAAGATGGGCGAGCACATCCGCGTGTTCCCGATCTCGAACTGGACCGAGCTCGACATCTGGCAGTACATCGCCGATGACGGCATCGAGATTCCCTCCATCTACTTCGCCCACAAGCGCAACGTGTTCGAACGTGATGGCATGCTCCTCGCCGAGAACGACTTCGTCGAGCGCATGGAAGGCGAGAACGTGTACGAAGAGGTCGTCCGCTACCGCACGGTCGGCGACATCACCATCACCGGCGCCGTCGAGTCTGGTGCCGACACCGTCGAGAAGATCATCGAAGAGGTTGCTGCCACCCGCCAGACCGAGCGTGGCGCAACCCGAGCCGACGACCGAGTGTCCGAGGCCGCCATGGAAGACCGTAAGAAAGAGGGCTACTTCTAATGTCCGAGATTCTCCGATTCGCAACTGCGGGCTCCGTCGACGACGGCAAGTCCACCCTCATCGGCCGGCTCCTCTACGACACGAAGTCGATCTTCGAGGACCAGATGGAGGCCGTCGAGCGGACCTCCGAGAAGATGGGCACCGAGCACGTCAACCTGGCGCTGCTCACCGACGGCCTGCGCGCTGAGCGCGAGCAGGGCATCACCATCGATGTCGCCTATCGCTACTTCGCCACACCGAAGCGCAAGTTCATCATTGCGGACACGCCGGGCCACACCCAGTACACCCGCAACATGGTCACCGGTGCGTCGACCGCCGACGTTGCCCTGATCCTCGTCGATGCCCGCAACGGTGTCATCGAGCAGAGCCGTCGCCACAGCTTCATCGCATCGCTGCTGCGCATCCCGCACATCGTCGTCTGCGTGAACAAGATGGACCTCGTCGACTACGACGAGGAGGCCTTCAACAAGGTCAAGGAAGAGTTCCGCGAGTTCGCCATGCGGCTCGAGGTTCCCGACCTCTCCTTCATTCCCGTGTCGGCGCTCGTCGGCGACAACGTCGTCGACAAGTCGGCCAACATGCCGTGGTACGAAGGCCCGTCGCTGCTGACGCACCTCGAGACCATCCACACCGCGTCCGACCGCAACATGGTCGACGTCCGCTTCCCCGTGCAGTATGTGATCCGTCCGATGAGCGACGAGTACCACGACTACCGCGGCTACGCCGGCACGGTCGCCGGCGGCGTCATGAAGCCCGGTGACGACGTCGTCGTGCTTCCGAGTGGCTTCGAGTCGATCATCAAGTCGATCGACACGTTCGAGGGTCCCGTCGACGAGGCGTTCGCTCCGATGGCGGTCACCGTCCGGTTGAACGACGAGATCGACATCAGCCGTGGCGACATGATCTGCCGGCCGAACAACCAGCCGATCGTCACCCAGGACGTCGACGCCATGATCTGTTGGATGGACGAGACCCAGTCGCTGTCGCCCCGCAAGAAGTACGCGATCAAGCACACGAGCCGTGCGGCCCGCGTGATGATCAAGGACATCAACTACCGACTCGACATCAACACGTTGCACCGGGACGAAGAGGCCACGGAGATCAAGCTCAACGAGATCGGTCGCATCAGCTTCCGTTCGACGCTGCCGCTCTTCGTCGACGAGTACCGTCGCAACCGCGAGACCGGAAGCTTCGTGCTCATCGACGAGGCGTCCAACGCCACCGTTGCTGCCGGCATGATCCTCGGCGAGACCGCAGGCTGAGGCCACATGGCTGAAGCCACCAGCGAAAACGTCGTCTGGCACGCCGGTCACTACGACCGGGCCGAACGATGGGATCACCTCGGTCTCCACGGCGCGACGATCTGGTTCACCGGCCTGTCCGGTTCCGGAAAGTCCACCGTGGCGGTTGAAGTCGAACGGCTGCTCGTCGACCGCAAGCAACCGACGTACATGCTCGACGGCGACAACCTGCGTCACGGACTCAACGGCGACCTCGGCTTCACCGCCGAGGATCGCAACGAGAACGTGCGCCGTGTCTCCGAGGTGGCCCGGCTCTTCGCCGACGCCGGCGTGATGGCCCTCGTCCCGCTCGTCAGCCCGTATCGGGCCGGCCGCGAACGGGCCCGAGAAATCCACAAGGCGGCCGACGTGCCGTTCTTCGAGGTCTACATGGACACGCCGCTCGACGTGGCCGAGTCCCGGGACCCGAAGGGCCTCTACAAGCTGGCTCGCGCGGGCAAGATCGAGAACTTCACCGGCATCTCCGACCCGTACGAAGCTCCGGTCGACCCGGACCTCGTGCTCGAACCCGGGATGGGGCGGCCGAAGGCCATGGCCCACATGGTGCTCGAGATGTTGGGCGAAAACGGCCTGCTTCGCTGAGCAATTCGGCCGGGAACGGCCCGGAAACCTCAAGTCGTCATCGGCGCTGCCGATTGGACGACATGGCGAAATCTGCAACTGCTGTGAAAACCGAGAAGATCAAGAAGGTGAGCCGTGCGGTCACCCGACTGGTTGAGCCAGGAAGCCAGGTCGACTGCATGCACTGCGGCGAGCGGGTGAAGTTCCAGGCCAAGATGCGCCACCAGCAGGTGATCTGCAACGTGTACGAGAAGGGCAAGTGGGTCCGGGTGGAGCACTTCCACGCCGAGTGCTACGGCACGGCCAAAGAGCCGTTCGGCGCTCCGCTCGACTGACGCCCAACCCGTCGCCAGATCTCGCAGAGACGCTCACTTCTTTGGCGTCCCAGGCCGCTCCGTGGTCGATTCGCGCAGCCTCACCGACCACAGAGGTGGGCCGTTCTAGAATCCCGCCCGTGAACGCGCACGATCCCGCAGTTGGCAAGCTGCTGCTGCTCGGAGAGGACTACGGCGAATACGGCGCGATCGCGTCCACCATCGTCGGCTCGCGTGCTGCTGCCGCCATCAGCGTGGGCAGCGACCCCGACTCGCCGAGTCAACAGTTCAAATACGATCCCAACACGTCCAACGAGGACGCCCTGTGCGTGATGGAAGCGGGCTCGTGGGCCGGCTACGCCGTCGCTGACGCGCACTACGGGCCGGAATCCAGCCACATGCTGATTTCGCGGCTGCACACGATCTGGTCGAAGATCCAGCCGACGGACGTGAACCATCTCGGTCAGATGATCGAGTTCCTCCGCAACGGCGATCTGCCCACGACCGAGTCCGAAACGACCCTGCTCGTCGTGGTCTACGACCGGGCCACCCGAGAGGGATACGGCATCTCGTTCGGGGACTCGTCGTTCGTGCTCGTTGGCCCCGGCCACAGCGCCGAGCCGATCAACCGACGTGATGGCCGCTACGTCACCGCCGCAGACCGCTCGTCCCTCCTGCACGGTTCCGCATTTCGATTCCAGGCGAACCATGGCGACCTGCTGTTGACGTACACCGATGGTGTCGACGAGTGCCACTACCGCCAGCCGAAGACCTCGATTCGCCCGGCGCATGTGACCGCAGTTGCAACTGGCGCCGGGTTGGACCCGCTCGCCACCGTCGACGGGTTGACCCGCCTGGCGCTCACCGGCGTGGATGGGAATCCGGGCGGACAGGACAACGTTGCGATCATCGCAGCGGAAGCCTGACGGTCAGCCGCCCGTAGAGACGATTCCCACCACAAGTGCCGCCTGACCGAGGTGGTAGAGCACGTGCGTGCGAAGTCGCCCGTGCGCGAGTGCGCCCACGAAGCGATTCCAGCCGAGCACCGTGTCGGACAGCACGAAGAGCGCAGCCCCACCGGCGATGAGCGCCGCTCCCGACCCGAAGCCGACCGTGAGCAACGCAACGAGTGCCGCCATGTATGCGCTCACGGCCGGGCGAAGTGACCGGTTGCGACGCGCTGCGCAGGCAATGATCCGCCGACCCGCCACGGCCACCAGCACGACGGCGAGGACGGCACCGACCGTCGCCATCGGTGTGGAGGAGTACTCCGGAACGAGCGCCGCCACGTAGAACACGTGGCCGACGAGGAACGCGGCGAGACCACCGATGAAGGTGTCGAACCGGGGGAGGAGCAACACGTCGCCAAGCAGGGACATCAACACCGCACCCAGGAGGAGCAGATGCTGAACCTCGGTGACGTCGCCGCCACCGAGGACGGCCAGGGCGAGCCCCACCATGACCAACGGCTTCGCCACCGCCTCGACCGACTCTCGCCCGCGGAAAACCGCCCACCAGTCGGCGAGGGCGGCGATCGCTGCGACCGCCAGCCCCAACGTCATGATCAGCGAACGAGTGGCTTGTACTTGATCCGGCTGGGTCCGGCAGCGTCGCCGAGCTCCTTCTTGCGGAACGCCTCGTACTCGCTGAAGTTGCCTTCGAACCACCGCACCTGCGAATCGCCCTCGAATGCCAGGACGTGCGTGGCGATGCGGTCCAGGAACCAGCGATCGTGGCTGATGACGACGGCGCAGCCGGCGTAGGCCTCGAGCGCATCCTCGAGTGCACGAAGCGTCTCGACGTCGAGGTCGTTGGTGGGCTCGTCCAAGAGCAGCACGTTGGCGCCCGACTTCAGGACCTTGGCCAGGTGGACGCGGTTGCGCTCACCGCCCGACAACACGCCGACCTTCTTCTGCTGGTCGGAGCCCTTGAAGTTGAGCGACGCCACGTACGCCCGTGAGTTGACCTCTCGGCCGCCGACATCCATGAAGTCGTGATCGCCCGAGATCTCGGCGTACACCGTCTTCTCGGGATCGAGGGCATCACGCGACTGGTCGACGAAGCCGAGGTCGACGGTGGAGCCGATGGTGACCGTGCCGCTGTCCGGTTCCTCGGCGCCGGTGATCATCTTGAACAGCGTGGTCTTGCCAGCGCCGTTCGCTCCGATGACGCCGACGATTCCGGCCGGGGGCAGGGAGAAGGACAGATCCTCGATCAGCAGACGGTCCTCGAAGCCCTTCGAGACGTTCTCGAACTCGATGACCTTGTCGCCGAGCCGCTGGTTCGCCGGGATCTGGATCTGGAGTTCTGCAGCTCGGCCCTCGGCCGCCTTAGCCTCGGCGAGGAGCTTGTCGTAGGCAGCCAGGCGGGCCTTGCCCTTCGACTGACGGGCCTTCGGCGCCATCCGAACCCATTCGAGCTCTCGAGCGATCGTGCGCTTGCGGGTGTCGTCGGCCTTCTTCTCGGCCTCGATGCGCTCCTGCTTGTTCTCGAGCCAGGCGGAGTAGTTGCCCTCGAAGGGGTAGCAGCGGCCGTGATCCAGCTCCAGGATCCACTGGGCGGCGTTGTCGAGGAAGTAGCGATCGTGGGTGATGGCCACGACGGTTCCCTCGTAGGTCTGGAGGAAGCGTTCCAGCCATGCCACCGACTCGGCGTCGAGATGGTTGGTGGGCTCATCGAGCAACAGCAGGTCGGGCCGCGACAGCAGGAGTCGGGCCAACGCCACTCGGCGACGTTCGCCGCCGGAGAGATTCGTGACCGAAGCTTCGGCCGGCGGCAGGCGAAGCGCGTCCATCGCGATCTCGATCGTCCGCTGAAGGTCCCAGGCTTCGGCGGCCTCGATGCGGCGTTCGAGCTCGGCCTGGCGCTCGCCCAGCTTTTCGAAGTCTGCGTCGGGGTCCGACCAGCCGGCCAGCACCTCGTCGTACTCCGTCAGGAGGCCGGCGATCTCGCCGACGCCGTCCATCACGTTGCCCTGGACGTCCTTGCTCTCGTCGAGTTCGGGTTCCTGGGCCAGCATGCCGACGGTGAAGCCCTCGGTGAGTCGGGCTTCGCCGGTGTAGTCGTCGTCCAGCCCGGCCATGATCCGGAGCACGGTGGACTTGCCGGCGCCGTTGGCGCCAAGCACACCGATCTTTGCCCCCGGGAAGAAGGACAGACTGACGTCTTTCAAGATGTCCCGGTCCGGTGGGATGAACTTGGACAACTTGTGCATCGTGTAGATGTACTGCGCACTCATGGCGCTGAGGCTATCTGCTGGGACGCATCCAGATGCCCGCCACGGCGAACCAGATTCCGAGGACGAGCGTCATCAACGCAGCCAGGAGCAGCAACGTCGAGGATGAACCCGTGACTGCGAGGTCGGGGTCGACCTGCGCCTCCTCGTTCACCTCGACCTCACCGAGCACCTCGACGTCGACGTCAGCCGGATCTTCCGGGGTGACGTCGGCCGGATCCTCCGGGTTCGTGAGGTCGTCGTTGGTGCCCGGAGTCGGGTCCTTCGGGTCGGTGCCGGTCTCGTCGTCGCAGTCGGTCTCGTCCGCAGCGGCGTCCCCGTCGGCTGCGTCGCCGTCGGTCGTCGTGCCGTCGTCGCCGCAGGGATCGTCGCCGGTCTCGTCTTCACAGACGGCCTCGTCGGCTGCGTCAGCACCGTCGGCATCGGCTACGTCGCCCGCGTCGCCGTCGATGTCGGCGCACGGGTCGTTGCAGACGGCCGCGTCACCGGCGTCGCCCTCGGCGGGATCAGCGTCGTCGTCGGCCATCGCGCCGTCATCGTCGGCGCAGGGGTCGTTGCCGGTTTCATCCTCGCAGACGGCTGCGTCGGCATCGTCTGCAGCTCCAGCGTCTTCGTCAGCGGTGTCGTTGCCGTCCTCGGCGTCGGCCGCAGCGCCGTCGTGATCCTCACAAGGGGCGGGGTCGTCGCAGGATTCGCCCGGCTCCACCGTGTCGGCGTCGCCGTCGGCTGCGCCTTCCTCGTCGTCGGCGCATTCGACGTCCCCGTCGACCTCGACCGTCACGCCGTCCGGGGTGAACGAGAAGTCGATGGTGGTGTTCGACCGGACATCGTCGTAGTTGCCTTCGGCCGGCGACAGGTCGTCCGGGTCGTCGTCCGGTCCACCGACACGGTCCGTCTCGTTCGTCGGCTCGGCTGACGCGCCGTTCGAGAAGTCGCCATCCTCGCCGCAGTCGCCGATCGTGATCGGTCCGGACGTGATGGTGGCGCCGTCCACGATGCCGTTGTTGTCGTTGTCGGCATCGTCGTCGGGCGTGGAACTGACGATGGCTCCCGGAGCGAGATCGGCCGGATCGATTGCCTCACCGGCAACCGTCCACTCTGCCTGTCCGCCGGGGATCGACACCGTGTACTCGCCGCAGGTCAGTCCCTCGAACAGGTAGGCGCCATCGTCGCTCGTGGCGGTCACCGCGATCGGGTCGGCCGAGCCCACTCGACGAAGCTCGACGGTGACGCCGTCGATGCCCGGTTCGCCGGGATCGGCGAGACCGTTCTCGTTGACGTCGACCCACACGAGGTTGCCGAGCCGGTAGATCGAGCTTGCAGCTACGGCGTGGTCGCTCAGGGAAAGGCTTGCCCCGATGCCGTCACCGATGTCGACGGACTGCATCTGGCCGCAGAAGTGCGATTCTCCGGCGGCGAGCGTCGGCTCGGCGGTGGTGAAGGTCTCGGAACCCCATTCGGCGGTGGCCGCCACCCGAGGCGTCACGGGGTTGTCGATCGAGCCGTCCGCGGGCTGCGCCGGGATACCCACCAGACCGTTCTCGATCGGGGCGACCACGGCGGCGGTGTCGGTCCACCACTCGTACCGCTGGGAGCGGGGCGGCCCGTCGTTGCGGCCAGCGTCGATGCCCATGACTCGGGCAGTGACGGTGAGTGAACGATCCTCGAGTGCAGGAGCGAACTCCGAGCACACGACGGACGAGTGCGTGCCGCCGTTGCCGATCTCGTCGAAGAAGGTCTCACCCTTGAAGGCGAACTCGTTGCCTTCGAGCAACTCGAGCTCCACCTCTGGCAGATCCGGGTGGGAGTACACGACCAACACACCCACGCCGTAGAACCGGCCACCGTTGTGATCGAGGCCGTCGAGCGTGAGCAGGTTGGCTCCCGCCACGAGTTCGATGCCGGCGTCGGCCAGGTCGGCGACGTAGGTCGTCTGGGTGAAGCCGGGCCAGGTCCACGAATAGTCGGTGTCGAAGGCGACGCTCTGCTGGTTCACCTCGATCTCCGGATCGGACCAGCCCGGGCCACGACCGGCCCAGTAGATCAGCGACTCGACGATCTCGGACCCGGCGGGCACGGAGACGCTGGTGGCCGCAGAGGTGCGTTCGGGCACGGGATCCGGGCCACGATCGGGGTAGACGCCGACGTTGGCGTAGGCGACACCAAGGTTGCCCACCATGCGACCGCGAACGAACGATTCGCCCTCACTTTCGATGGCGGCTGCTCCGGCGGCGCCCACCAGGAGAGCGAACGCGACAACGAGGAGCGCGAGGGGACCCTTGCGGGTTCTGAAGATCGTGTGCACTGGGAATGCCCTTTCACTGCCGCCCCGACGGGCAGTCTTCCGCGGTCAGCAGCGCTTGTCCACCCGGTGGATCATTCGGGCAGATTTGCCCGGTCGTTCAGTCGGCGGGCTGCGACCGACGGTCGACCACGGGCTCGCGGATCGCAGCAATCACAGTGCCCTCGCCGGGAGCGGCGCCGTCGATCATCAGCGCGGTGTGATCGCCGGGAAGGCGGAAGAGCGGTACCGCACCTTCCGGAAGCTCGTCCACGGTTGCGGTGACGAAACCGCCACCCCGCGCCAGCGTCGTGAGCTGACGGAACGCGAGCTCGCCGAATGCCCGGCGGCCACGCATCTCGAAATCGTCGTCGTCCTCGTCAGGTTGGACCTGGTAGAGGTTGGCCCGGCCGAGGTGCTCGGTCAGGTGGTGGGCGGCGTGGCTGGCGAAGTTCTCGTCGTCCGTGAGCAGGATCGCCTTCTTGATGCCGACGCCGTCGAGCGTGAGGTCGAGGTCGTGGCTGTCGATCGGTCGGTCGTAGGCGAGCAGGCCACGAGAGAAGGCCGCGCGCTGGACCTCGGTCGAGGTCGAAACCACCAGCACGGGCACTTCTGCGCTGGCCAACTGGTCGGCGAGGTCCACGGCGAACCGTCGATTGCTGACGATGGCGATGCCATTCGGCTCGGTCTTCGCAACTCGCGTCTTGCGGGCGACCGGCGTTGCCGTGAGGCCGTAGAGGGCGACGGTGACGATGACCGTGGCGAACACGATCGGCACGAGCTCGGGAAGTTCCTGGCCGGCTTCGGCCAGCGAGCGTGAGAAGACCGTCGCCACGGACGCGGCGACGATGCCGCGCGGTGCCATCCACGCAAGGAACTGCCGGTCGTTGCGGGCGAGCCCGGAACCGATCGTGGAGATCCAGACGGCAAACGGCCGGGCGATGAGCACCAGCACGGCGATGAGGATCAGCGCTTCGGGCATCACGGCGATGAGTTCGTCGAGATCGACGAGTGCGCCGAGCACGATGAACAACGTGCCGAGGATCAGATAGCCGACGTCCTCGCTGAACGCCGTGAGCTCCTGGTTGGGGACCAGGTGCTGGTTGGCGAGCACCAGACCGAGCATCGTGGTCGCCATCAGGCCTGCCTCTGCCGCGATCAGGTTGGCGGAGGCGAAGGCGACGATGGCAGCGGCGAGCATTGCCGGGTTGAGGAGGTGATCCGGGATCCAGTGACGATGCAGGGCGACGAGGGCCAGTCCGGCGACGATGGCCCCGGCAAGGGCACCTGCGCCGAGTGTGATGCCGATCTGCAGTGCAGCCTCGGCCGGATCCGAATCGTTGAGTGTGGCGTCGAGCACGACGATGGCAAGCGTGGCCCCGACGGGATCGATCACGATGCCTTCCCAACGGAGGATCGAACCGGTTGGTTCCCGGGGTCGGCTCAGATGCAGCAGCGGGATGACGACGGTCGGTCCGGAGACGACCAACACGGCGCCGATCAGCGCAGCGCCAGAAGTGGAGACATCGAAGAGGAGCTGGGCGGTACCCCAGCCGATCAACCAGGTGACGAAGGCGCCCACGGTGACCAACCGCAGAATCACGGACCGTCCATCGGTGAGGCGGTCGATCTTGAGACCCAATCCGCCTTCGTAGAGCAACAGCCCGACGGCAAGCGACACGACCGGGAAGAGCACGTCCGCCCCGAACTCTTCCTCGGGGTGGATGATGTCGAACACCGGGCCGACGAGGATGCCGCTCGTCAACAACAACAGCACGCCGGGGATTCGGAGGCGGTTGGCCAACCACTGGCCGCCGACACCGAGTGTCAGGATGATGGCGATGGTGAGCGGGAGCTGGCTCTCCGACGCAAGGACTGGAATCACACGTACCCCTGGGATCAGGCGAGACCGAAGTCTAGCGAACCGCCCTACCGGACAACCGTTACCGGTCGATGTCGGCGATCACCGGTGCATGGTCGCTCGGGGACTTGCCCTTGCGGGCGTTGCGGTCGACGAAGACGCGCGTCGTCGCCGCGCGAACGGATTCGCTTGCCAGCAGGAGGTCGATTCGCAGGCCCCGTCGCTTGTGGAAGTTGCCGTCGCGGTAGTCCCACCAGGAGTACAGCCCGGCCTCGTCGTGATGGTCCCGGAACACGTCGGTCAGGCCCCACTCGGCCAGGTCGTGGAGTTTCTGCCGTTCCGCATCGGACACGTGGGTCGCCCCCACGAGCGACGCTTCGTCGTAGACGTCGCGCTCGTCCGGGGCGATGTTGAAGTCGCCGACGACGCAGATGTCGTCGCCCGGATCGGTGTTCGCCTCCAGGTCGGCGCGCAGCCGATCGAGCCAGGCGAGCTTGTAGGTGTAGTGCTCGTCGTCGAGCGAACGGCCGTTGGGCACGTAACAGCTGGCGACACGAACACCGCCACAGGTTGCCCAGATGATGCGTGCGTCGCGATCTGGTTCGCCGCCGTCGCCGAAGTCCATGTGGACGTCGTCCAGTCCGACACGAGAGAGGATGGCCACGCCGTTCCACTGGCCCTGGCCGTGATGAGCGGTTTCGTAGCCGAGATCGTTGAACACGTCGTGCGGAAAGTCCTCGTTGCCCATCTTGGTTTCCTGCATGCAGAGCACATCGGGCTGCAGCTGCGGGAGCCACTCGGTGACCCGTTCCATCCGGGCATTGAGGGAGTTGACGTTCCAGGTGACGATTCGCATAGCGACCCGACCCTATCGGCGACGGGGATTTCGTCGCAGCCTTGACATCAACATCCGGTAAAGGGCCACCCGGTGGCTCCGATGGGCACCTAGTCTCAAGGAGTGGTTTCCATGCAGAACGCCGAAGCACAGCTCGGAGCAAATTCCTGGCTCGTGGATGAGATGTACCGTGACTATCTAAGCAATCCGGCCAGCGTGTCGGAGAGCTGGCGGGAATTCTTCAGTGACTATCGACCGGGGAGCGGTGCCAACCCGAGCCCTGCCGCGCCCGCACCCACGGCAGCGCCGCCGACTCCGCCTCCCGCAGCAACGAACGGCGATGCGCCGTCGTCGTCGAACGGTTCGACCGCGTCTGCGTCGAAGCTGCCGGCCGATGCCGAGCCGCTGCGCGGCGTCGCCGCCCGCATCGTGCAGAACATGGAGAAGAGCCTCGACGTCCCGACGGCCACGAGCTTCCGCGATGTTCCCGCCCGCCTGCTCGAGGTGAACCGCAAGATCATCAACGGCCACCTCGGCCGCACCCGCGGTGGAAAGATCAGCTTCACCCACCTGATCGGGTACGCCGTCGTGCGCGCCGTCGCCGACACCGTTCCGGCGATGAACAACGGCTTCATCGAGGGCGACGACGGCAAGCCGCACGTCATGCGGCGCGACAACGTCGGTCTCGGCATCGCCATCGACCTCCCGAAGGACGACGGCAGCCGATCGCTCGTCGTTCCCGTGATCAAGGACGCCAACACGCTCGACTTCGCCGGCTTCGTGGACGTCTACGACGATCTCATCCGTCGTGCCCGGAACGGCAAGCTCACGCTCGACGACTACTCGGGCATCACGGTGAGCCTCACGAACCCCGGCGGCATCGGCACCGTGCAGTCCGTGCCCCGCCTCATGCCGGGCCAGGGGGCCATCATCGGGCTCGGCAGCATCGCCTACCCGACCGCCTTCGCCGCCGCCGACCCGGCCAAGCTCGCAGAAATCGGCGTGTCGAAGGTCGTCACGATCACCTCGACCTACGACCACCGGATCATCCAGGGCGCCGAGAGCGGCCTCTTCCTGCAGAAGGTCCAGCAGCTCCTGATGGGGGAGGACGGCTTCTACGAGGGCGTGCTCGGTTCGCTCGGCGTTCCCTACGAGGCGGTTCGCTGGCGCCGTGACGTCAACCCGGTCGACAACGCCGAAGCGGCCGTCGATCGCCAGGTCAAGGTCACCAGCCTCATCAACGCCTACCGGGTCCGCGGTCACCTGATCGCCAACCTCGACCCGCTCGGTCTGATGGAACGCGGCATGCACCCCGAGCTCGACCCGGCCAGCTACGGACTCACCATTTGGGATCTCGAGCGCGAGTTCATGGTGGAGGGCCTGCTCGGGCCCAAGGCCGCCGCCGGTCGCAGCCGGATGAAGCTCTCCGACATTCTGGGCACCGTGCGCGACGCGTACGCCCGGACCACCGGCGTCGAATACATGCACATCGCCGATCCCGAAGAGAAGCGCTGGATCCAGGAGAACGTCGAGGGCCACCCGGTCACGCTCGACAGCGAATCCCAGCGACACATCCTCGCCCGCCTGAACGCGGCGGAGGCCCTCGAGAAGTTCCTCGGCACCAAGTACATCGGCCAGAAGCGATTCGGGATCGAAGGCGCCGAGAGCACCATCCCCGTGCTGGATAAGGTCCTGTCCAAGGCGGCGGACAACAACATGGCCGACGTCGTCATCGGCATGGCCCACCGCGGCCGCCTCAACGTGCTGGTCAACATCGTCGGCAAGGCGTACAACCAGCTGTTCGAGGAGTTCGAAGGCGCCATCACCCCCGATTCCGTCCAGGGCTCGGGCGATGTGAAGTACCACCTCGGACAGAACGGCACGTTCACGTCCCACTCCGGCAACAGCATCAACGTCGAGTTGGCGGCGAACCCGTCGCACCTCGAAGCGGTCGATCCGGTCGTGTTGGGCATGGCCCGGGCAAAGATGGACCAGATCGAACGTGACGAGCAGCGCAAGTTCCCGGTCCTCCCGGTCCTCATCCACGGGGATGCGGCCTTCGCCGGTCAGGGCGTCGTCACCGAAACCCTCAACCTCTCCCAGATTCGGGGTTACAAGGTCGGTGGCACGATCCACCTGATCATCAACAACCAGCTCGGATTCACCACGGCCCCGCACGCCGCACGTTCGAGCGAATACTCGACCGACGTCGCCAAGCTGGTGCAGGCGCCGATCTTCCACGTCAACGCCGACGATCCGGAAGCCTGCGTACGGGTCGCCGAGCTGGCGTTCGAGTACCGCCAGCAGTTCAACAAGGACGTGGTCATCGACCTGATCGGCTATCGCCGTCACGGCCACAACGAAGGTGACGATCCGAGCTACACACAGCCGCTCATGTACCGGGCGATCGAAGGACGTCGCTCCGTCCGCAAGCTCTACACCGAGGCGCTCATCAAGCGAGGCGATCTCACCGTCGAGGAAGCCGAGCAGGCACTCGACGACTTCCGCAGCCGCCTGCAGGTTGCGCTGGACTCCACCCGTTCCGATGCCCCCGACCCGGACCTCAAGGCGGCGCTCCCGCCCGAGCCCGTGGGCGTGTTGCCGGCAGTCGAGACCGGGGTCACCAAGCCGGTGCTCGACGAGATCTACCAAAGGCTCTCTCACCGGCCCGACGGCTTCACCATCCACCCGAAGCTCGACCGTCAGTTCGCCAGCCGGGACAAGATGTACGAGGGCGGCGAGGTCGACTGGGCCCTCGGCGAAGCACTTGCGTTCGCCACGCTGCTGCACGAGGGAATCAGTGTTCGCCTCGCCGGACAGGACAGCCGCCGCGGCACGTTCTCGCATCGACATTCGACCCTGTTCGACTACGAGAACGGCGACGAGGTCGTCCCGCTCGACACGGTCGCATCCGACCGGCCGTCGAACTTCTGGGCCTACGACTCGCTGCTGTCCGAATACGCCGCCCTCGGCTTCGAGTACGGCTACTCGGTGGAGCGCCCCGAAGTCCTCACCATGTGGGAAGCCCAGTTCGGCGACTTCGTCAACGGCGCCCAGATCGTGATCGACCAGTTCATCATGGCCGCCGAAGACAAGTGGAACCAGCGCTCCGGCCTCGTGATGCTCCTGCCGCACGGGTACGAGGGCCAGGGCCCCGAGCACTCCTCGGCCCGCGTCGAACGATTCCTGTTGTCGTGTGCGGAAGACAACGTGCAGATCGCCAACGCGACCACCGCATCACAGTTCTTCCACCTGCTTCGCCGGCAGATGAAGCACGACGTCCTCAAGCCGCTCGTCGTATTCACCCCGAAGTCGTTGCTGCGGGCGAAGTCCTCCATCTCGCCGGTGGACTCGCTCGTGAACGGTCGATTCCACGAGACGCTCGAAGATCCGAACCCGCCCGCCGCCGATCAGGTCACCGACCTCATCTTCGCTACGGGCAAGGTCGCGCTCGACGCCATCGCCCGACGCGACGAGATCGGTTCGCCGGCGCTGATCACGAGGGTCGAGCAGCTCTACCCGTGGCCGAAGGCACAGGTGGCCGAGGTCGTGGCCGCCCATCCGAACGCCAAGCGCATCATCTGGCTCCAGGAAGAGCCGGAGAACATGGGCGCCTGGAACTTCGTGAAGGGCCGGCTCTACGAGAACCACGGCACCACCCACCTGATTCAGCGTCACTCCCGACCGGAATCCGGGTCACCCTCGTGCGGCTCCGCTCGCATCCACGCCCAGGAGCAGCAGTTGCTGCTCGAGAGCGTGCTGCCGGCGACCTGAGCGGTCTCAGACCGGCTCAGAGATCAACCGCAACAGATCGTCGCCGTACTGCGCGACCTTGATCGGACCGAGTCCGGTCACTTCGGCCAGCCCGTCCTTCGTCGTCGGACGGAGCTGTGCGAGCGCGTGGACCACGTCGTCGTGCAGCACGACGTGGGCGGGAACGCCGTTGGCCCGCGCCACCGATGACCGCCATTCACGGAGACGTTCGGCCGTCGGTTCATGGGCCGGCTCGGGAGGGGCCGGGCGGCCGCCATCGGGGCGAAGCGATGACCGGGCGCTTCGTACCTGACGGGTCGCTTCCGTGAGTCGTTCGGACGTGGATCGGGTGGGCGTGGCGGCGGCAATGTCGTCGAGGAACGGCGATGGACTCCGACTCGATACACGATCACCGAACGAACGCTCCGCCGCCCAATGCAGGTGGAGGCTTCGCCGGGCGCGGGTCAGCGCCACGTACATGAGTCGGTGCTCTTCGGCCACACCGTCCGCCGACGTGGCGTGTGCAATCGGCGCCAGACCACGTTCGAGTCCGGCGATGTGGACGATGTCCCACTCGAGGCCCTTCGCCGCGTGGAACGTGGTGACGTCCACCGCGTTCCGCCGATGCCCGCCGCCGTCGGCGTTGCCCGCCTTCAGCGCGATCAGGAACGACTCGACCGTGGCGTTCGGATCGACAGCCAGATGGTCCCGACCACTGCGAACGAACGCTTCGAGCACGGAGCGTCGGTCGAGGTCGGTGGGAGACTCGGGATCCTCCTGTTCGCCGAGCTGCAGCGACAGGTCATCGAGCGCCGGGCCGAGCCGCTGGCTCTCGGGCCGCATCCGATCGAGGGCATCCTGCACCTCGGGCCGCTCCAACAGCCGGGTCTCCGTCCGCGCGTTGACCGGGACGTCGTAGCGCCCCAACACATCGGAGAGCAGTACGACCTGAGCGTTGGTTCGCACGAGAACGGCCATGTCCGCCCATTTGCGGCGAGAGGACTGCGTCAACCGAAGCGATCTCGCGATCGCTTCCGCCTCGGCCTGATCCGTCGCGTGTGCGGTGATCGAGGGTGCGTCGCCGCTGGCCTGCGTGGGGACCAGACTTCCATGATCGGGCAGCATGGCGCTCGCCGCAGCGAGGATCTCCGGCGAGGACCGATAGTTCTGCTGCAACGCCACCGAGACAGCGTTGGGGAAGTGCTCCTCGAAGTTGTCGAGGAATCCCGAGTCCGCCCCGTTCCACGCATAGATCGCCTGACGGCCGTCGCCGACGGCGCACAGGTCAGGCTCGCTGCCGGTGAACACCTTCAACAACGCAAACTGCAGCGGGTTCACGTCCTGGAACTCGTCGACGAAGACGTGGCGGAACTTCCACCGGAACGCCGACGCGGCGCCGCTGTCGCGCTGCAGGTGACGACCGCACTGAATGAGGATGTCGTCGAAGTCGATCAGATGGCGCTGTGTCTTCGTCTGCTCGTACCGGTCGTACAACTCGGCGATGGTCGCCGGATCGAGCGGCGGGGTCCGGCCCGCCCGGGTGGCGGTCACCTGGTACTTGTCCGGCGTGATGCGCCGAGCCTTGGCCCATTCGATCTCGGAAATCACGTCGAGGGGAGTGGTGCGATCGTGCGTGCCGGGAAGCATCTTTGTGATGAACGAGTATTTGCGTTCCAGCAGCGTTGGCGGCTTGCGCCCCTGTTCCTCCCAGCGCTGACGCAGCTGCGCCAGGGCAATCGAGTGGAACGTCCCGGCCGCCGCCGATTGGCGAAGGCCCAATTGCCGCAGCCGTTGATTGAGCTCACCGGCCGCCTTGCGGGTGAAGGTGAGGGCGAGCGCACGCCGAGGGTCGAGGCGATCCGTGGCCGCCCCGTAGGCGATGCGGCGGGTCAACACCCGCGTCTTGCCCGATCCGGCGCCGGCACGAATCACGACTGCAGGCGCGTCGACCGTGACCGCCTCGTACTGCTCGGCGTTCAGGCCGGCCAGAATCTGCTCGGGGTCGACCTCAGGCACACCGCGACACTATCGAGCCGCTCGTCTGGTGCGTCATTGCTCCGTCGCACACTGCGCCTTAGGCTCGACGCTCATGGGCTTTCCCCCCGACCTCCTCAGCGACGACGAAGACATCATCGTGGACATGCATCCACACTGGTGGACCATCGCCCCGATCAGTGCATTGCTGGCTGCGGTCGTCATCGCCGGGCTCGCCATCGTGGTCATGGCCGGCGACGGAACCGGGTGGCTGATCCTCCAGTCGCTTGCGGGAATCGCCGTGCTCGCCACCCTGGTCGTGTTCGGCATCCGCTACGCCCGCTGGACCACCACCGAGTTCGTGGTGACGACCGAGCGCGTCATCTCGCGGTCCGGCGTGCTCTCCAAGGAGGGAATCGAAATCCCCCTCGACCGGATCAACACCGTGTTCTTCAATCAGTCCGTCTTCGAGCGGCTCGCCGGCTCCGGGGATCTCGGCATCGAATCCGCCGGCGAGGGTGGCCGGCAGACCTTCACGAACGTACGGAAGCCCAATCGGGTACAGGCGGAGATCTACGCGCAGAAGGAGGCGTTCGAGGATCGACGCCTCGACCGCATCGGCGCCGCGAGCGCCGGCGCCCGAGAGGCCGCCGGCATCCCCGAACAGATTGCGAAGCTCGACGAACTCCGTCGGCAGGGCGTACTCACCGACGCCGAGTTCGAAACGAAGAAGGCAGAGCTCCTTCGTCGGATGTAAGCCGTCAGTTGCGGCGCATCGGCTTGTGTGGGATGCCGTCGTCGAGAAACTCGGCCCCGGCAACCACGTAGCCGAGCGACTCGTACCAGGGGACCAGATGGCTCTGGGCGTCGAGCATGATCGTTCCGGTGTGCGCATCGCCGATGTGGCGGACCACCGCGGCCGCAAGGCCAGCACCCCGATGCTCCGGATGGGTCACGACGCGTCCGATCCGCAGGACCCCGTCGCCGTCGTCGAGCGAGCGGGCATAGGTGGCGATCCGCTCACCGGCGGGCAACCAGTGGTGGGTCGTGCCCGGCTCCGCATCACGGCCGTCGACGTCGTTGTAGATGCAGGCCTGCTCCACGACGAACACGAGCGAGCGGAGCCAGTAGATCTCGTGCAGCTGATCGACGGTCAGCTCGCCGAACCGGCGGTCGACGAAATCGAGTTCTGATCGGGCGTCGGCAGTGCACATCGGCAAGACTCTACCTCCGCGTATCCGTTGCGAAGAGGTGACCAATGCCCGTACTGGAACTCGCCGACCGGTCGATCTATCACGAGACCTTCGGCAACCCGGAAGACCCACTTCTGCTGCTGGTCAACGGGCTCACCTCGCAGTTGACGATGTATCCGGTGGAGTTCTGTGAGGCCTTTGTCGACCGCGGGTTCCACGTCGTCCGCTACGACAACCGCGACTGCGGCCTGTCCACCATCTTTCCGGCGGACGCCAAGTACACGCTGTCCGACATGGCCGACGATGCCGCCGAGCTGATCCAACACCTGAGCGACGAGCCGGCGCACATCTTCGGGATCTCGATGGGCGGGATGATCGTTCAGACGCTTGCCGCAGAACGTCCCGAACTCGTCGCCTCGATGACCTCGTACGCCTCCACGACCGGTCATCCCGATGTCGGCATGCCGACCCCGGAAGCCTGGGAACTCCTCACGGCGCCGGCGCCCACGACCCGAGAAGAGGCCATCGCCGCCGGTGTCGCCGGCAAACACATGTGGGGCACCAAAGACACGTGGGATCCCGACGAGTTCGCAGAGCTGTGTGGGACGAACTGGGACCGCTCCCACCCCGACGGCGGCGGAGACCGGCAGTTCGCCGCCATCGCCGCTTCGGGAGATCGCTCCGGTGCCGTCGCCACGATCCAACGGCCGACGCTCGTGATCCACGGCGACGCCGACACGCTCATTGCGGCCAGCGGCGGACGCCACACGGCGGAGCTCATTGCGGGAGCCCAGTACATCGAGGTCGAGGGCATGGGCCACGACATCCCGATCACCGAGATGCCGATGGTCGTCTCCGCAGTGACGAGCCTCGCCGTCAGCGCAAGCCAGGGGGTGGCGTGATGCCCGGGCCACTCGAAGGCGTCCGCATCATCGAACTCGCCGGGATCGGGCCCGGGCCGTTCTGCGCCATGGTGTTGGCCGACCTCGGCGCCGACGTGCTCCGCGTCGATCGCGCCAGCGCCGCCCGCGGCGGTGACCCCGACGCACCGCCCGCCGACATCCTCAACCGGAACCGACAGTCCATCGCCGTCGACATGAAGCACCCGGCTGGCGTCGAGACCGTGCTCCGGCTCGTCGAACAGGCAGATGTGCTCATCGAGGGGTACCGGCCCGGCGTCGTCGAACGCCTCGGCGTCGGACCCGACGATTGCCTCGCCCGCAATCCGGCGCTGGTCTACGGCCGCATGACCGGCTGGGGGCAGGACGGTCCCATGGCACCCCGTGCCGGGCACGACATCAACTACATCGCCCTCTCCGGCACGCTCTCGATGATCGGTCGGGCCGGCGAACGCCCGGTCCCACCCGTCAACCTCGTCGGCGACTTCGGCGGCGGCGGCATGCTGCTCGCCGTCGGTGTCCTGGCCGCGCTGACCGAGGCCCGCACATCGGGAACCGGCCAGGTCGTCGACGCCGCCATGGTCGATGGTTCCGCCCTGCTCGCCGCGATGATGTACTCGTTCAAGGCCATGGGCCTCTGGGACGGCGGACGAGGTGGCAACACCCTCGACACCGGCGCGCACTTCTACGAAGTGTACGAAACAGCCGACAACAAGTTCGTCAGCATCGGCAGCATCGAACCGCAGTTCTACGCGGAGCTCTTCGAACGGCTCGAACTCGACCCCGCCGACTTCGACCATCAGCACGACCGTGCGGCGTGGCCGGCGGCCAAGGATCGGATCGCTGCCCGAATCGCCGAACGAACCCGTGACGAGTGGGACGTGGTGTTCGAAGGCTCCGATGCCTGCTACGCACCGGTGCTCGAACCCGAGGAAGCCATCGTGCATCCGCACAACCAGGCTCGCTCCACGTTCGTCAACGTCGCCGGCGTCGACCAGCCCGCGCCGGCACCGCGGTTCAGTCGCACACCGCCGGCCGTGCCCACCCCGCCCGCCCACGCCGGCCAGCACACCGACGAAGCACTCGCCCGTTGGGGCTTCGGCGAAGACGAGATCACCGCGTTGCGGGACGGCGAGGCCATCGCCTGACATGGCCCGCCTCCACGACATCCTTGCGTGGGTCGCCGTCATCGCCAACGGGTTGACCGGGGCCTGGGTGCTCGCCGCGAACTGGGTCGAGGGCGTCCGATCCCGGGCGATGTGGATCGCCGTGCACATCGCTCACGCCGTCGTTGCGATCCAGGTCACCCTGGGGGCGTTGCTCGTGGCCGGCTCAGACGTCGACGTCGACCAGACCCACATGTTCTACGGGTTCCTGACGCTGCTCGCCGTCGGCCTGATCATCGGCTACCGCCAACTCGCCCAGTACCGCTACCTGCTCTACGGCCTCGGCGGACTCTTCATCATGGGACTCGGCATCCGAGCGATGACAATCAACGCCTTACCCGGCTGACGACCTGGAACGGATCAGGTGGACTGCAGCTGACCGCGCAGGATGCTGCGGCCGCTGTGGGTCGGATCCCCATCGTTCGGCTCGATCGAGAGATCGACGACCGAGTACTCGCTGACGTCGAAGCCCTCGGGAACGACGAAGGTGCCGTCGTCCTGCACGAGGCCGAGCGAAACCATGTCGGACAGGTCCGGCTTGATCAGCCACAGCTCGACCGGTTCGGCCGACGGCAGGTCGGACGAGAACTCGAGCGAGATCTGTGTGGCATCGGAATTCACCGAGGCCACCGCAGTGCCCTCGAAGGCTTCCGGCAGCTCGGCATTGGTGGCCTGCGCGATGTAGGAGCTCGTGTCTTCCTGGCCGATGATGGCCGAGACGCCGAGCACGACGACGGTGGCCGCCGCCGCTGCGGCCATGGCCGCGTATCGGCGAACCCGACGGCGAGCACGGGGTGCGCGCCGGGTGCGTTCCTGGGTGAGGTCGATCACCGGGGTCGGCTCGGACGGCAGGGCGTGGTCGTCGGCCGTGAGCGTTTCGGACGTGGCCGACGGCGCGGTGGCGTCGCCCAAGCCCGCCTCGATGCGGGTCCAGAGGTCTGGAGGCGGAGCCGTTCGCTCTCGATCCTCATCCGTGACGGAACGACTGAGTTCGACCCAGTCCTTCAGTTCGATGTCAGCCATGGGCATACCCCAGTCCGTGGCGAAGCCGTTCGAGGCTTCGGCGAATGTCGCTCTTCACGGTGCCGAGCGGAATGCCGGTCCGTGCCGAGATTTCGACGTGAGTGAGATCTTCGAAGAACGCCATCGAGATGATGGTCTGCGCACGCTCAGGAAGCGTGTCGATGGCGTCCACAAGGAGCATGCGCAAGGCAACGTCCTCGAGTTCCCCCGGGCTTTCGATGAAGGCGTGCTTGGCTTGTTCCACACGTCGATCTTCCCGCCCCCGCGCTCGGAAGTGATCGATGACCTTGTTCCGAGCAATGCCGGTCAGCCAGGGAGCCAAACCACCGCGGGCAGGGTCGAACCGGTGACGGTTCTTCCACGCAGCGATGAAGACTTCCTGGGTGATGTCGGCCGCAGCCGCGTCGTCGACGGATCGGCGACACAGCGAGTACACGAGCGACCCGAACAGGTCGTACGCGTCACGCAACAACGACTCGGGACCAGTGGCAAAGGCTCGCTCGAGCTCTGCCACGGCCAGCGAGTGCGCCGTGTCCTCGGTTCTCAGTTCAGAAGTTGCCAAGAGTGCCATTCCCCAGGGATACGCCCGCAGGTCGCCCCGCAGATGCACGATTCTAGGAAAATTCGCCCTGGTTGTCAGACCAGAGCCGGGTTGGCGGCCCGCTCAGCCGAGCGGGGTGATCAACATGTTCTCGTAGTGGATGTGGGCCTTCGTCTCGTCGAAGGTCTCCAGGAAGAACCCGACGTCGCCGGCGGGGTGGAATCCCCGGGTGTCGACGCTCGTGATCTCCTGCCCGTTCACCCACAACGTGATGGTCACGTCGACCATCTCCGCCCGAATCGTGTCCGGACGGTTCGGGTCGAACCCGTTGACTCCCGGGGGCAGCGGGCCCTCGGCGATCACCCGGTAGGGGAGCTCGTCCTCGTGGATCAGCTGCCAGGTCTGGCTGCGGGGGTTGATGACGAAGGCGTAGAAGTCGATGGGTCGGGCGTTGCCGTAGCCGGTCGCGGACGGCTCGAGGCCACCGCTCGCCCGGAAGACCAGGCCGTAGCGGAACTGGCCATCCGAGGTGTCCGTGCTCTCGACGAACACCGACGTCTCGACGGCGACGTTGTCGTAGCTGTACCCGCCGAGGGCCATGACCTGTGCGTTCGGGGTGGTGGCCTCGACGTGATACCAGGTCGGGGCGTGGTAACCGATGCGCCAGCCATCTGCGGTCACGTCGAACCAGCCGCTGTTGACGTCTTCGAACTCGTCCTCGACGAAGCTGTCGTTGACCTCGCTGGAGCGGGTGGCTGCCGCGAGCTCTCTGGGGGCGACGAGGTCATTGATGAACTCGCCCGCTGGCGTGTCGGGGTCGGTCTCGTCGGCCGCACACCGAAAGCCGGTCTGATCGATGGTCGCCTGGTTGGTTTGCTGCACGACCTGACGGATCGCCGCGCCGAGGTCTTCGTCGACCCGGCCGTTCTCGCCGCCCTTGCGGACGACCTGTGAGGCTTCTGGGGTGAGCTCGATCGGGTCGCCCACCCATTCCCAGACGCTGCCCACCGTGTCCTGAACGCCGAGCGAGCTGACATTGGCCTCGACCGTGCCCACCGGTTCGCGCCCTCGGGCATCGAAGTCCACCAGCGGTTCGTCGGAACCCCAGGGATAGAGGCCGGCTTCGGTGCCGCGGGCTGCCGCTTCCCATTCCGCCTCGGTCGGAAGTCGCTTGCCCAGTGCAGCGCAGTACGCCTGCGACCAGGCCCACTCGACGCCGACGACGGGAAAGTCCTCTTCTCCGTCGGCGAACTGTCCGCCCGACCAGCCGGAGGGAGCCGGTGCGCCCTCGAGCTGCACGAATGGCAGGTAGGCCGCGTTGGTGACCTCGGTGGTGTCGATGCTGAAGGCGCCCAGCGACACCGTTCGGGTCGACAGCGCTTCCCGACCCGGGGTCTCCACGCCAAGCGTCCAATCGCCGGCCGGGATGGCCGACATGCCTTCGGCGGAAGCGAGGGGGATCTCGACCTCGACCTCTTCGAGCAGTTCTGCGGCGGACGGGTTGGCCGCCGCGGTCGTCTCCACCGCGCCGGCGACGTCCGTCTGGTCGACTGCGGCGTCTGCGGTCGTGGCGGGATCGTCGTCGCCGCCACGGAACAGGAGAAAACCGAGCACGCCGAGAACCAGCACGCCGAGCAGCACCTGCACGCCGCGCATCGCCAGGGGGTTGGAGCCGGACTCGGTCACCGGAGCAGCTGCCGCAGCCGCTGCGGGAGCTCGGAGATCGAGCTCGGGTGCAGGAGCGGGCACCGGCTCTGCCGGGGCTGCTGCGGGCGCTGCCGCGGCCGCAGCAACGCCGCCGACGAGTTCGTTCGCCGTGATCGCCGCGCCCTTGGCCACCGCATTGCGGGGATCGGTCGTGAACATGAGTACGTCGTCACCGACCAGGGATCGCACCCGTTGCTGGACCAGGGGAACGGCGGTCGAACCGCCGACCATCAGCACTGCGGAGAGCTCGGAGGGTGCGACGTCGGCCGACTGCAGCACCCGGCGAAACACGCCGACGGATTCCGTGATGGCGTCGTCGATGTACTGCTCGAACTCTCGTCGGGTCACTTCGACGTCCATCGCTCCGGAGGGCAACACGAGCGGGAGCACCGTCGACTCCGCATCGGAGAGCATCTCCTTCGCTGCCGTGCATTCACGCTGCAAGGCGAGGAGCGAGCGTTCGAAGGCGGGTCCGCCGGCCAGTTCTGCTTCCGTCCACGCTCGTCCGAGCTTCGTCTGGACCAGGTGCTGCATGGTCAGGTCGAGGTCGAGCCCGCCGAGGTGGGATTCGCCCGCCGGCGCTCCGAGGATCTCGTAGCCGGATGGTGTTCGGCGAAGCACCGCCGCGTCGAACGTGCCACCTCCGAGGTCGTACACGCCGACGACGTCACCGACGTTGTGCGCAGCTTGGCGGCTGTAGAACGCGCCGGCAGCATGGGGCTCGGTCAGATACGAGACGTTCGGCACCGTTGTGGACTCGACCGCCCGACGGAAGGCCAGCAACTGCTTGTCCGACCAGCATGCGGGCTGCGTCAGCACCACGGCGTCGGGCGCGCTGCGGCCATCCACGGCCCGGTCATAGGCCCACTGTAGGTGTGCGGCCATGAGCGTCTCCGCCCGGTGGTTCGTGCCATCGACCAGGAACGGCGTCGATGTGCCGAGCCGGCGCTTGATGTCCGAGATCAGCCGGTCGGGCTCCGCCGCGCCCCGACGGTAGGCCATGTCGCCGTGGATGAACGTGCCGTCCGGCTCCACGAAGATCATGGCTGGTGGCGCCGCCTGGCGTTCGCCCAGCGACACCACCTCGATCGAGCCGCCCTCCGCCCGGGCGACCGACGTGAAGGTGGTACCGAGGTCGATACCGAGTTGATGGTTCATGAGCCCGCCTCATCGAGATAGGAAACCGCGAAGTCCTCGTAGTGGATGTGCACCTTCGTCGAGTCGGCGTCCGAGAGGACCACCAGCCCGGCTCCCGTACCCATGATGTTCTGGATGGTTCGGGTCGTGACCACGGCACCGTTCAGCCGGAACTCGAACCGGTCGCCATCCCGGCTCACGGTCAGCTCGACGTCGTCGGGAATCGACCGCTGGACGTCCTCCAACACGCTGTAGGTTCCGTCCGCCTGCCGCTGACGAACCGAGAACAGGTTCTGGCGAGGATCGACGAGGAAGGACACGTTGGCGCCCATCGAGTCGTTGCCGATGATCACGCCGTACAGGAACGTGCCGTCGGGATTCGTGTTGTTCGGTTCGACGAACGCCGATGCCCGCACCTCGAGCGGGCGGCCGGCTTCGGCCGCGACCGGGCTGATCGCGATGACCTCGGTGTTCGGCGCCTTTGTCTCGAGATGGAAGAACTCGTTCGGGTGGTAGCCGAATCGGCGGTCTTCCTGGGTCTCCTCGATCCAACCGGAGGTCGAATCCGTGAACGAGTCCTGGATGAGGACGCCTTCGGGAAGGTTGACCTCGATCGGCTCGTTCGACACGTCCGGGACCGTGTAGTCCGGCCGGAACTGGAGCGCCGGGATCGACGCATCCACCTCGTCGGCCACACACCGGAAGCCGGCGACCGTGAACGCATTGGAACGCTGGGGGTCGACGGGGAGGCGGGTCATGGTCTCGCGGAGGTAGCCGTTCTGGCCGCCACGCAGGACCCGGAATGCCGGGTTGACCCGATCGTCGTACGTGTCGGCCACCCATTCCCAGGCGTTGCCGACCATGTCGAAGGCACCGACGGGGCTCACGTTCGTCGCAATCGAGGCCACCGGGTACGTGTCGTCGGTGTCGGGGAGCCCGCCGTAGGCGACGTCGTCACCCCACGGGTAGACGCGAGCTTCGGCACCGCGTGCGGCGACCTCCCACTCGGTCTCCGTCGGCAGTCGCTTGTCGAGCGCTTCGCAGTAGGCGACCGCCCACTCCCAGTTCACGCCGACCACCGGATGCGAACCGCGGTCCGCCGCGAAGCCGGATCGTCCCCAGGAGGCGGGGAGCGCAGCGCCGGCGGTGTCGACGAAGGTCTTCCACTGGTCGTTCGTGACCTCGGTGGTGTCGATGAAGAATCGGGAGACGTTCACCCCGGTTTGGGTGATGGTCTCGGAATCGTTGGCTTCGGGGCGATCGGTTCCCAGCGTGTACTCGCCGCCGGTCACCTCGACCATGCCTTCCGCCGAGGCGGCCGACATGGCGGTGTCCGACGCAGCGGCGTCGTCGCCATCGTCGTTGTCTTCGGTCTCGTCCTCGTCCAGGCCGGTCTCGTCGGCAACTTCGGCGTTGCCGGCGACCTCCACGTCGGAATCGTCGTCGCCACCCCCTTGTGAGATCAGGAAGCCGAGCGCACCCAGCACGACGAGGGCGCCCAGAGCAGCCGGGATGAACCAGCCGGGCAGTCCGCCGGCGCCGTCGGATGCGGCCGCCATCGCTGGTGCCGTTTCAGGCTCGGAACGGAGGTCCACCGGGGGTGTCGCGGCGACCGGGGCCGACGGTTCCGGCTCGGGAGCGGGCGCAGGCGCAGGTGCAGGCGCCGGTGCGGGAGCTTCGACCGCTTCAGGGACGGGCGCTGCCGCGGCCGGTGGGATCGTGTCCACAACTTCCGGAGCGCTCGGTTCTGCCGGTGCAACCGGTGCGGCCGACCCGGTCGGGTGATGCGCTCCCGATTGCACGCTGGCGGCGACGGCGGCCCCACGGGCGATGGCGTACAGCGGGTCCACGTCGTTGGCCACGACGGGACCGAACCGGTGCTCGAGTTCTTCGCGAATCAGTGGAATTCGGGACGAGCCGCCGACGAGGACGATCGTCGTCTCGCTGCCCGAGACACCTGCGGACGCGAGCGCCGATTCGAGCGAGGTGATCGAGTCGTCGATCTTCGGGCGGATCATGTTCTCGAACTCGGGGCGGGTCAGCGTCAGTGTCGTGTCGACCCCCGGCAGCAGAACCGGAATGGTCACGTCCTGTTCTGAGGACAGCAGTTCTTTCGCTTCGCTGCACGAGCGACGCAGGTGCAACATCGACGTCGGCAGCTGCGGATCGTCCGGGTCGCTCGGCCAGTCGTCCCCGATGCTCGCCTTGACCCATTGCAGCACGGCTGCATCGAAGTCCACACCGCCGAGGTGCTCGATCCCGGTGGTTTCACCGAGCTGTTCGAAGCCGGTCGACGTCTTCTCCAGAACGGCCGCATCGAAGGTGCCACCGCCGAGGTCGTAAACGGCGAGCTTGGTGCCGACCGGCACCCGGTCCTCGGCCCCGTAGGCCCATGCGGCGGCCGCCGGCTCGGTGAGGCCGGTTGCGGGGAGATCCGACATGCGCAGGGCCTGCTGGAACAGTTCGAGCTTGTAGGGACCCCAGTTGGCGGGATGGGTGACGACCGTGGAGCGCGGCGGACCCTGTTCACGTTCGATGACCCGTTGCACGACGTGCTCGAGCATGCGTGCGTAGAGCTGCTCGGCCGAGAACGGCGACGTCCGCAGAATGATGGGGGTCGAGTCACCGAGGCGCCGCTTGAACTCGCGGGCGGCGCCTTGCGGATCGGTGACCGAGCGGCGGTTCGCTGCGTCGCCGATCAGAATGGAGCCGTCGGTCGAGAGGTAGACCACGGACGGCATCGAGTCGGAGATCGACCCCAGACCCACGACGTCGACCGCGCCGCTCTCCCTCCGGACCGCCGCCGCGCTGTAGCTGGTACCGATGTCGATCCCCAGGTCGTAGGACACGTTCGCTCTCCCATTTCCGCAGTCGCCGCGATGCGGTGCATCAGAAAACGGCGACCTTGCCTGGTGAGAGTCTCTTCGACGGCCGGGAAACCCCCATCGGTGGTTTCCCCTATTCGAACCCTGTTGGTCAGCCGGCGAGCAGGTCCTCGATGTTGGTGCAGTGGCCGGTTCCGAGGTTCACGGTGTGGATGGACCCCGCCATGAGCGCACAGAGTTCGGTGGCTCCGGCGTCGATGGCCTGCTGCACCGTGTATGGCGTGGCCGGGTTCGGGGCGTCCCAGATGACCCAGTTTCCGGGCGCCGGGCCGCTGTTGCCGGCGTTGAGCGGGTTGTCCGCCATCACACCGACGTTGAAGTAGAAGTGGATGTGGTCGACGCTCGTGTTCGGCGTGAACCCGTTGGCCGTGAACGCAACCGACAGGCGGCCGTCGACGTTCGTGATCTCGTCCATGCAGACAAAGGGCGCCACCAGCTCGTCGCAGGGGTTCGGCGGCAACGTGGTGGTCGTCGTCGTTGTGGTGGTCGTCGTGGTCGTGGACGTCGTTGTGGTCGGCGCTTCTGTGGTCGTGGGCGCGGCCGTGGTGGTGGGGGCCTCGGTGGTGGGCGCCGCCGTGGTCTCTGTGGTCTCCTCGGCCGCAGTGGTGACGTCGGTGCTGCCGTCGTCGCCGCCGCTCAGGACGACGAATGCGATGACGGCAAGCGCCACGAGTGCAGCTGCCGCGCCGGCGATTGCCGGGATCGGGAGCTTCCGTTCGCTCGGCGTGAAGGGCGTTCCGTTGTCTCCGGGTGTCACCACCGGCTCGACCGGCTGCTGAGGCGGTGGTGTGCCGGCTGCTTCCGGCACAGTCGCAGCCATCGGTGCGGTCGGGGCCTCTGCCGCCGCCGGTGCGGCAGGTTCGGGTGTTGGAGCGGGTTCCGGCGTCGGCGTCGGCGCGACTGCGGCGGGCTCCGGAGCCGGCGTCACCGGTTCGGGTGCGGGGTTCGAGATGACCGTTGCGGCCGAGGTGGGTGTCGGGTTCGCCGGACGGACCACCGGGCTCGGTTCGGGGTCCGCAGCCGCAGCGGTGACCGTTGGGGTTTCGGTCGGCGGGGTCGTGGGCGTGACCGGTTCGATGACGGGTGCAGCGGGTGAGGTCGGTGTTGCTGCTGCGGCGCCGACGGCCGGGTGCGGGGCCAGGGCGGCGCCGAGGGCGATGGCATGCTTCGGGTGGGCATCGACGGCCACCGGGCGGCCGAGTTCGGAACCGACCATCTGCGCGACGAGCGGAATGCGCGAGCTTCCCCCCACCAGCAGGACCACGGTCACCTCGTCGGGCTGGACCTCGGCCGAAGAGAGCGCCCGGCGAAGCGCCCCGACCGAATCGTTGAGCGCCGGGCGGATCATCGCCTCGAGCTCAGCCCGGGTCATCCGAATCTCGGTCCGCAAACCGGGGAGCATGACCGGAATCTCGGTGTCGCTTTCCTCGGACAGCGCTTCCTTCGCCTCGACACAGCTGGCCCGCAGCTGGGCGATGCCTGCGGCAACGATCGGATCGGACGCATCGAGCTCCGCCAGTGCGCCATCGAGCACGCGATCGACGTGCGAGAAGACGGCGGCGTCGAAGTCGATACCACCCAACCGGTCAATCCCTTCCGGGGTGCCGAGCACCTCGAATCCGTCGACCGTGCGCCGCAGGATCGCTGCGTCGAACGTGCCGCCACCGAGGTCGTACACGGCAACGACCTCGCCCGGCTCGATGCGCTCGTTCTGGGCGTAGTGGATGGCGGCCGCTTCGGGCTCGGTGATGATGTTCAGGGGCGGAAGCTGCTCCGTCGGAAGCGCCTCGGTGAACACCGAACGGCGATGTGCGCTCCAGTTCGCAGGAACGGTGAGCGTGAGCGCATCGGGAGCCGCACCCTGGCGCTCGCTGACGATGCGGATGATGGGCGGGAGCTGCCGTGCCATCAGTTCTTCGGCGGCGAAGGTCTCGCCGCCGAGCACGACCGGTACGGGATCGCCGACCCGGCGCTTGAACTCCCGGGCGGCCCGCTGTGGGTCTCCGGCCGCCCGACGCTCGGCCGACTCGCCGACCAACATCTCGCCGTCTTCGCGCAGATAGGCGACGGAGGGGACCGACGATGCCCGGTTTCCGAGCGTCACGATGTCCACCCGGTCGTTTCGATGCACTGCGGCAGCGCAGTACGTCGTTCCGAGATCCACTCCCAGCTGATAGCCCACCAGTTCCGTCCCTTTTCCACCCCGTGGTGCCGGGGTCCAGCCATTCCGGCCGTTTCCCGGGGTGGGGAGCGGGCCGCGGCGCCGAATCTAGCCGCGCTGAAGGCCCCATGTGGAGTCGGATCGTCGGGACCGGGGGTGGATCGGTGAACACCCCTATTGCAGTTCCGGAGTGCGTGGGTACCGTGCAGACCGTGACCAGCTTTCTGCGGCTCGTGGAGGACCTTCTGCGAGAACCCACCGAGAGGGCGGCGTACCTCGCTGACCCTGTGGGCTACTTGCCCGCACGCGGTTTCGAGGATTTCGACACGGCAGATGTCGAAATGTCGCTGCAGCTGACCGCCGATGCGCTGCCGCCGGCGCTGGCCGCCCGTCTCGACCCGTCTGCGGGCCTCGACACGGTCGTTTCCATCGACATCGACGAGCTGCCGGGCCTGTGGGCCGAACATGGCGCCCCGGAGCTGTCCCTCGACGAGATGGCCGACACCGACGACCCGTTCCTCGACGAGGAATCCCCAGAACCCCTGGAATTCGACGGTGAACCGGGCGATTCGCTCGATCAGGCCCTGGACGGTGCTGATGCCCCAGAAGGCAGCCCTGCGTTCGAGCTGGACGAGTCGTACCCCGAACCAATGCCGGATCCGCTGACCGAGCCGTCGATCGATCCGATCGACCTGGATGACGGCTTTGTGGCGGACGAGCCGCACACCGGCGATGTCGCCGATGAGGTGGCCGAACTCGACGATGTGACATCGTTCGAGGACGACGTTCCCTTCGACTGACGGCTGGCGCCCGATTGGACCCCCGGGGGAATAGGGGTTGTCCCCGATTCCATGGGGGACGCGGACTCGTAGCGTTTGGGGTGACGAGGAGGAGACCGACATGGTTGGACAGGAAGATCTCGAGGCCATCGGGGACATCATCTGGGACCTGCTCACGGACGAAGTCCCGGATCCCAATGCGGCACAGGATGAGGCGGTCGATCTGATCGCCGATTCGCTCGAGGCGATCGAGTCCGCCGGGTACGAGGGCGTGACGCCCGAGGATCTGCAGCAGGCGATCGCCCAGCTCAGCGAGTCACTGACGGTGCAACAGCAGGCACAACTCGAGCCGCTGCGTGAGGCCATCGCCAATCAGCCGGCACCCGTGGTGCAGCAGATCATCACGCAGGAAGCTGCCGCCCCGGACCAGGTGACCGTCGTCCGACACGTCACCGAGGTCACGAACGTGACCAACATCGACGAAGGAGACCAGTTCGTCGATCAGAGCGTGAACACGACGATTCTCGCCGAGGGCGATGTCGACTTCGACCAGGAAGTGTCGAACACGGCCAACGTCGGCGACGACGGCGCAGTGGTGGTCGGCGGCGACGTGTCCGATTCGGCCGTCAACACCGGCCAGGTCGATGGTGTGCAGGCCGGCGGCGACGTGGCGATCGAGGACTCGGCGATCGGCGACGGCAACGTGCTCGTCAACGATTCGGAGTTCGATGCGCTTGCCGTGGGCGGCGATGCGACCAATGTGGAGGCCGGCGGCGACGCCAACGTCGGCTCCGGCACGCAGGTCGGAATCGACGCTGGGGGCGATGTCCAGGCCACCGTCGGGGACGCAAACGACGTCACCGGCGATCAGACGGCCAACGTGAACAACACGGCCGCTCCCGTCGAGGAGCCGGTGTTCGACGAGCCGCTCGAAGCGCAGGTGGTCGACAGCGCCGACCTGCAGGCCGAGGCCATGGAGATTGCCGCCGACGAAGCGGCGATCGAGTTGGACGCCTGAGCTGCATGACTGCGACGTCCACTTCCGGCGGTTCGACCGACACCAACGACCTGCAGCCGGCGAAGGCGATTCTTCGCCTCGCCGACGCGGCGGATCGGCCCGATCTCAACCAGCGCACGCACGCGGCCGCAAACCGCTTCGCCGATCAGACCTGCACGGTGGCGGTCGTCGGCGAGTTCAAGATGGGCAAGAGCTCGATGGTGAACGCCATCGCCAACGCCCCGTTGTGCCCGGTCGACGACGACGTGGCCACAGCGAAGCCGCTCGAGATCCGCAATGCGGATGAACCGATGGTCGCAGTCGTCTACAAGCTCGAGGAAGACGAGACCAAGCGCCGGATGCGCGAGATCGAGTTCGAGGACATTCCGAGCTACGTGAGCGAGCCGCCCACGGCAACCGACGCCGACACGGTCGCGCTCGTGCGGGTCGGGCTCCCGCGCAAGCTCTTTGCTGGTGGGCTCGCCCTGATCGACACGCCCGGTGTCGGCGGACTCGGATCCACCCACAGCGCGCTCACCATGAGCGTGTTGCCATCGGCCGACGCCGTGCTGTTCGTCTCGGACGCCTCACAGGAGCTGACGGCGCCGGAACTCGACTTCCTCGACGTCGTCATCTCGATGTGTCAGCGAGTCACGCTCGTGATGCCGAAGATCGACTTCTACCCCCAGTGGCGACGCATCGTCGAGCTGAACAAGGGGCACCTCGAGCGCCGCGGGCTCGACGTGCCGATCATTCCGGTGTCGACCGTGCTGCGGCGGATGGCAATCGAGTCCAACGACGCAGAACTGAACGCCGAGTCCGGCTACTCCGAGCTCATCTCGCACATGCGGGACACGCTCGTCGCCAACACCCGGTCGTCGGCACGCGAGGAGTACTCGTCGAGTCTGCGGGAGATCGTCAACGAGCTGAAGCCGCAACTCGAGTCGGAGCTCGCCGTACTGAGCGATCCGGAGGAGTCCGCCCGACAGGTGCGGGAACTCGAGATGCAGAAGGAGCGAGCGCAGAATCTGCGGAATCAGGCCGCCCGCTGGCAGCAGTCGCTCTCCGATGGCACGACCGACCTCAACTCCGACGTCGAGCACGACCTCCGGGCACGCTTCCGCGAGATCGTGAAGGACGCCGAGGCGGCGGTCGAGGCGAACGACCCGGCCAAGACGTGGGACGACTTCAGCGCGTGGCTCTCCGATCGGGTGAACACCGCAATCGTGCAGAACTACACCCTGTTGCATCAACGTTCGGTCGAGCTGGGCGAGCGGGTCTCCTCGCATTTCGACGCCGACCACCGGGCCATCACCGACCGGCTCGAGATCTCCGATCCGTCGGCGTTCCGCACCGCGCCGGAGTTCGACGACTCGGGAATCGCGGAGAAGAAGGGTGCGCTCGGCAACAGCTTCACGCTTCTGCGCGGTGGCATGGGCGGCATGGTGATGGTGGGTGTGCTCGGTGCGGCAGCACCGATCGCGCTGGCCGCATGGGTCGCGCCGGCGGTGGCGGGAATCGTCGGTCGCAAGACGCTCAAGGAAGAGCGCGATCGTGCGCTCACGCAGCGGCGGTTGCAGGCCAAGCAGGCGGTTCGCAAGTACACCGATGAGGCGCAGTTCGTGGCCTCCAAAGAGGCTCGGGATGCGCTGCGGCACGTCAATCGACAGCTGCGGGATCACTTCATGGAACGGGCCGAGGAGCTCAGTACGTCCACATCCGAGTCGCTGGCTGCGGCCCAGCAGGCGCTTCGCTCCACCCAGGAGTCACGGGACAAGCGCAAGAAGATCGTGCAGAACATCCTGAATGAGATTCCCAAGGTTTCGGCCCAGGTCGAGGCGATCGGAGCTGCCGGATGAGTGAGATGCCACGACGCTCCGCCCTGTTGACCGAGGTTCTGGACCTGGGTCAGCAGATTGCGAGGGAGGTCCCATCGTTGGCCCCGGAGCTCGCCGAGATCTCGAGCCGCGCCGAACAGCCGCTTCGTGTGGCGATCGCGGGCAAGGTCAAGGCCGGCAAGTCGACACTCCTCAACGCGCTCGTCGGAGATGAACTCGCCCCGACCGATGCAGGTGAGTGCACGAAGCTCGTCACCTGGTACCAGCATGGTCTCGTCTACCGGGTCGAGATGACCGGACGCGATGGCAGCACGGCGCAGCTCCCGTTCGAGCGGGAAGACGGCGCCATCGACGTCGACCTCGGCGAGCGGGACATCACCAAGATCGAACGGCTCACGGTCGAGTGGCCGGTCAAGACCCTCGAAGAGATGACCCTCATCGACACACCGGGTATCGCATCCGTGTCCACCGACATCTCCGCTCGAAGCCACAGCTTCCTCGCGCCCGACGACGAGAAGTCGACACCGTCCGACGCGGTCATCTACCTCCTGCGGCACCTGCACGCCACGGACGTGTCGTTTCTGCACAGCTTCCACGAGGACGAGTACGCACAACCGTCGCCGATCAATTGCGTCGCCGTGCTCTCCCGGGCCGACGAGGTCGCCGTGGGCCGCCTCGACGCCATGAGCTCGGCCGCGCGCATCGCCCGACGGTACGGCGACGACCCGCGACTTCGGCGCCTGGTGCAGACCGTGATTCCTGTGGCCGGGCTCCTTGCCCAGGCGGGGACCGGGCTGCGTGAACTCGAATACCGCCGCCTGGTGAAGCTGGCTGAGGCCTCAGAGGCCGAAACCGACCGGCTGATGTTGACGACCGATCGGTTCGTGAATGCACCGACCGACATCGGCCTCGACGAGGCCCAGCGTCGGGCGCTGCTGCATCGGCTCGGGCTCTTCGGGGTCCGTCTCGCCGTCCACTCGATTCGCACCGGCGATGTCGGCTCCACCGCGGGCCTGGCGTCGATGCTGCGGGTGGAGAGTGGAATCGATCAGCTCCGAGGCACGCTCTTCGATGTCTTCGGTGCCCGCCGAGACACGTTGAAGGCGCGCTCGGCGCTCCTCGCCATGCAGCGGTTGGTGGCCGAACATCAAACGTCGGACGCCCTCGACGCTCGGATCGAGCGCACGATCGCCGGCGCCCATGAGTTCACCGAGCTACGAGTACTCAACGACATTCGCTCGGGGAGTCTCAACATCGCCGGCGACGGCCTTGCCGAGTTGGAACGGCTCCTCGGCGCATCCGGAACCCAGGTGAACCGTCGGCTCGGGCTACCGGAGGATTCCGGTCCCGACAAGCAGAAGGCGGCCGTGCTCGAAGAACTCGGCAAGTGGCGCGAGCGGGCCGAGAGCCCGCTGTCGCCCCGTCCGATGGCGTCCGCGGCCCGAGTGGCGGTGCGGACCTGCGAAGGACTGTTTGCGACGATTGCCGCCGGCTGAGCCTCAGCGACCGAGGTCGCTGCGCAGTGCTGCGAGGAAGGCGGCCCGGGGGATGCCGGTTGCGTCGAGCTTGCGTCGGATGTGCGACACGTGGTGCTCAACGGTCTTGGCGGAGATGAACAAGCGGGACCCGATCTCCTTGTAGGAGTGCCCATCGAGAATCAGCTCGGCGACCTCGATTTCCCGGTCGGAGAGCCCGGACGGGCTTGCCGTTTCGGTTCCGCTCGGGCTCGCCGTGGTGCCCCGAAGCTCTCGAGCGTGGTTGAGCAGGTCCTTGGCTTCCGCTGCGTTCTGCATGCGGATGGCCGCCTGACCGACGAGGTGCGCGGCCTCCCACTGGTATCCGTTGGTCTCGAGCTCGGCTGCAGCGGCCTTGACGTCGACGACGGTGCAACGCTCCTCGAGGATCTCGACCCAGGTGGTGGCGGCGGTGATGAGCGGGTCGAGCCGCGACCCGACTGGTCCGAGCTCCTTCAGCTCCGTCGCCGCCTCGTTCGCCATGTCCACGTCTCGGATGGCGGCAGCCGTCTCGATCCGCGACCACAGATAGCGGGCCGTCCACAGGGGCGGAGCGCCGGCATCGGCGAGGAAACGCAGGACCCGTTGGCGCAGCGTCTCGGCCACCGTTCGGGAACCGAATCGAGTTGCGAGGATCAGCAGCTCGTTGGCAGCGTCGAAGGTCAGCGCATCGATCGGTGCGAGCGCAACAACCTGCCGGAGCTTGTCCAGCACAGCGGAGCTTGCGGCCACGTCGCCGGCCCGGCGAGCGTCGACGGCGTCGGCGGCCAGGTCGAGCAGGCCGACATAGGGGGACTCGGCGAGCGAGTCGCCCCGGTCCGAACGTGACGGCGTGCCACCGGCTCTGACCGAGAGCCAGTCGTGCAACGCCGCCCCGATGTTGCCGGATACGGAGCTTCCGGCAGCATCGAGCAGGAGATCGGCCATGGCGAGTTCGCCTGCCGCCAACGCAGTGGCTGCGCCGATCTCGAAGGGGTTGACCGGAAGGTCGGGCGTGACGTTCACGTCGCCCGCTCGGGTGGCCAGCGCCCGGATGGAGTCCGTGAGGGCGGTGGTGTCCGGGATGTGTTCGAGGGAGAGCCGCAGCGCATCGACGGCTTCCTGCACCAGCGAAGCGGTCGGGTCGGCCCCGGCGTTGCTGGTCGAGGTGGACGCGGTCCGCCCGGAGAGCAGGAGGGTGGCGTCGTTGAGCGCATCGACGAGACCGAGCGGCCAGCGAGGATGATGGTCGATCGCTTCGAGGAGTTCGGCCGCCTCGTCCCAGCGGCCCTGCCCGGCTGCCAGCTGGGCGCCGGCGCCGAGGGTCAGCGCGTTGCGGGGGTCCTGGCGGAGCACGTCGGCGATGGCGTGGTTGGCGCCCGCGCCGTCCCCGGCAGCGGCCAGGGCGACGGCCCGTCGTGCCAGCGTGTCCGAGGTTGGTTCTGTCTGGTTGGCTCGGCCGTACCATTCCGCCGCAGCGGCCGGATCGGTGGCGAGCAGCTCGTCGCCGGCGGCGATCCACGCTGCGGTGGCGTTCTGGCCGGGTTCGGCGGTGCCCCAGAAGCGTTCCGCAATCTCGAGCGGCGTGGCGCCGCCCCGAGCGAGGGTCTCGGCGAGCAGCAGCTCGCCGGCTGCGAGATCGGCGGGGGAGAGGAGGCGGAGCACCGTGTGCGCCACCGCCGGGGGCATGCCGTCCGCACCGACGAGGCCGTGGTCGATCAGCTGGGTCGGATCTTGGTCGAACGCGGGGCTCGTGTGGCCGTTCGGCTGGTCCACGGTCGTCCGGGCGAGGGCGGCGAGTTGGTGGCGAGCCGCTTCATCGAGCTGACGGACGGGCCCGAGCAGGGCTCGTTCGAGGGCGACGGGCGCCGGGTCCGGTTCGGCCACGAGCCGGCCACGCTCGATGCGTCCGTCGGTCATCCAGCCGGACACGAGGCGGTCGACGATGAGGGGCTGACCATGGGTGAGCTCGCGCACCTTGTCGAAGACGGCGCCGTCGACGCCGTCGGTGACGTGCTCGGCGAGCGCACCGGCCAGTTCGTCGTCGGAGAAGGGGCCGAGCTCGATGAGCGTGCCGCGGCGCTCGGCGACTTCGACGAGCCGTCCGAGCAGGAGGTGCTCACGAATCGGGCGCATCGCGACGCAGATGTCGAAGGACCGGCTGCGGTCTTCGACGAGCCGCAGGAGTTCGGTGGTCTCTGCTGCGTCGAGGAAATGGGCGTCGTCGACGAGAAGGACATCTGCCTCGACCGTGTCGGGAATGGCCAGCGGCGTGCCGACCATCGAGCCGGCCAACACGAGTGCACGGTGGCCTCGATCGGCGCCACGGGCGGCGAGGTCGTCGAGGACACGGGTCTTGCCGCTTCCCCCCGGACCGATGATCAGGCTGATCGTCCCGGCGGCGCCGTCAGCGCTCGTGGTTCCGATCCGGTCCAATCCCGGCAACGTCGTCAATCGTGTTGTACCCACCGAGAGCGAACCTATGCACCGGTGCGGGGCGGCTCAAGCGGGAACAGGAAAAAGAAAGACAACCAGTTGTCTTTCTGCGTCCGAAAAGGCGACTGGTTGTCCTTCGTCATCAAGTTGTAATGCAAAACGAGCTCGGGCCCGGGGTGATCCCCGGGCCCGAAGCGTCGATTGTGATCAGGTACTGATGACTCAGATGTCGATGTCGATGGCGTCGTTGTCGATGTCGAGGTCGGTGATCTGCTGGCTGATCGCCGAGTCGATGTCCACGATGTCGACGTCCTCCGAGTTGTCCTGGAAGGACTCGTTGATGTCGACCGAGTTGTCGGTCAGCGTCTCGTTGAGGGAGTCGTTGATCGAGTTGTCGGACTGATCGTTGAGGGAGTCGTTGATCGAGTTGTCGGACTGGTCGTTCAGCGAGTCGTTGATCGAGTTGTCCGAGTTGTCGTTGAAGCTGTCGTTGAACTCCGTCGAGTTGTCGGACTGATCGTTGAACGAGTCGTTGATCGAGTTGTCGGTGTTGAAGCTGTCGTTGACCGAGTTGTCCGAGTTGTCCTCGACCGTGTTCAGGACGGAGTTGTCGCCGAAGTTGATGGCGGTCGGGCCGCCGTCGCCTCCGCCGCCGGCGCCGCCTTCCATCGTGACCGTCTGGTCTCCGGTGACCTCGTTGCCGTCGCCGAGGACGTTCTGCACGTCGCCGCCGCCGCTGTCGACGACGTTCTGCACGCCGCCCAGGTTGGCGTTGCCGCCACCATCGGCCGACACCTCGTTGACGTTGCCACCGATGGCGACGTTGCCGGACACGTTGTCGAGGCTGATGTTGCCGTCGCCGACGTTGCCGTCGATCGTCTGGTTGTCGCCACCCATCACGCCGTCGACCACGCCGGTGTTCACCTGGCCCTCGATGTTGCCGCCGGCGGCAACGCCACCGTCGTCAGCAGCGACGGTCTGGGAGTTGTCGGTGATGTTCGTGGTGGTCGTGGTTGTCGTGGTGTTGTTGCTGTTGATGTCGATGTCATCGTTGTCCTGGCTGGCATCGATGTTGACTTCGGTGTCGTTGTCCTGGTTGCGACTGTTGATCTCGTCGTTGTCCTGGATGTTGTCGTTGTCCTGGTTGGCCTCGATGTCGACGTTGGTGTCGTTGTCCTGGATCTGGGTCGTCGTGGTGTCGTTGTCCTGGTTGCGGCTGTTGATCTCGTCGTTGTCCTGGCTGGCATCAAAGTTGAGATCGGTGTCCGCGACGTTCGTCGTGGTCGTCTCGGTGTTGGTGTTGGTGTTCGTGTCGGTGTCCGTCAACGTCGTGACGTTGTCGCTGTTGACGTCGTTGTCCATGTCGACGTCGGTGAAGCCGGCAACGGTGTTCTTGTCCAATCCGCTCATTTTGCGTTTCTCCTTGTTTGGGTCCCGCCCATTGCAGGCCTCGACATGAACAGTACGAATCGGGCCAGAGGGGGGAATCGGGTGCAACCCCTATTTGCCCCGGGGGTCTGTAGGGGTGACCCGGGTCATCCCGGAGAGCACGCTGCGGGGTCGACGGGGAGGGGCGACATCGGAACCAGTGAACTGGCCATCTCAAACAATGATGACGTTTTTGCTCATCATCTCTTTTCAGGATGCCGACAAGGCGGTAAGAAAGAGAGAGCGCTGAGGCGGCGGAACCGGTCTCAGCTCAATAGGGGGGCGCACATGACCGATGTGGTTGTGGCGTTCAGAGCAGAGGAGACGCACATGACCGTTGCCGAACAGCTGGCAAACCAGTTCGGACTGACCACGCCGAACCTTCGAATCGGTCTCAGCCAGGACGAGTTGTTCCACGCTGCGATCGAGAACGACCGCGGTCGAGTCAGCCTCGACGGCGGCGACGACGAACAGAAGGCCTATCCGACCGCCCTCGGCGTCGACGGACCGCTCGTCTTCTACACCGACCCGACCTGCACCGGTCGCCCCACCTCCGACACGTTCGCCGTCGGCCGTCCCGAGGTCGTCGAATCCGTGTGGTGGAAGAAGGGATTCGCCGAGTTCGACCCCGACAAGTTCGACGCACTCCTCCCTCGCGTCATCGAACACCTCAACGAACGCGAATCCACGCTGTACGTGACCGACGTCTTCTGCGGCTGGGATCCCGAGTACTCAGAGCCGTACCGCTTCGTCGGCGAGTATGCGACCCACGCCTACTTCTGCAACATCATGTTCCCGAAGAACGTCCGCGACGACTCCGACCGCGCCGAAGCCGGCTGGACCATCATCAACGTGCCGTCCTTCCGGGCCGACCCCGAACGAGACGGAACCAACTCCGACCGCGGCGTCATGATGGACATCGCCAACCGCGTCGCCCTCGTCATCGGCCGTGCCGACTACTGCGGCGTGAACAAGAAGACCATGTTCACCGTCATGAACTACGTGCTGCCCCAGAGCGGCCAGCTCACCATGCACTGCTCGGCCAACGTCGGCAGCGACGGCGACAGCGCCATCCTCTTCGGACTCTCCGGTACCGGCAAGACCACCCTTTCCGCCGATCCGGACCGCCTCCTCATCGGCGACGACGAGCACGTGTGGTCCGACACGGGCGTCTCCAACTTCGAAGACGGCTGCTACGCCAAGCTCATCGACCTCGACAAGAAGAACGAGCCCGTCATCGCCGCAGCGATGAGCATGAAGGGCACCCTCATCGAGAACGTCCCGCCGCTCATCGGCAAGCGGATCGAGGAAACCGACCCGCAGGACTTCGACCTCACCGACGGCACGATCACCGAGAACACCAGGTTCGCCTATCCGCTCACCTGCAACCCCGGCGTTGCTGAGGGAGCCAAGGGTCCGCACCCCGAGACCATCGTGCTGCTCACTGCCGATGCGTTCGGGGTCCTCCCGCCGGTCTCCATCCTCGACACCGAAGAGGTCATGTACCACTTCGTCATGGGCTTCACCTCCAAGCTCGCCGGCACCGAGGTCGGCATCACCGAGCCGCAGGCGGCCTTCTCGGCCTGCTTCGGCGATCCCTTCATGTCGCAGAAGCCGTCGGTCTACGCCGACCTGCTCTCCAAGCGGATGTCCGAACACGACACCCGCTGCATCCTGCTCAACACCGGCTGGTCCGGGGGCGCCTACGGCAAGGGCGAGCGCATGTCGTTGAAGGTCACCCGTGCGCTGCTCAATGCTGCGCTCAACGGCGAACTCGACAACGCAGAAACCGAGATTCAGGAGCAGATGGGTCTTCGCATTCCGGTCGCCGTCGACGGGGTCGATTCGAACATCTTGAATCCTCGGAACACCTGGGACGACCCGGAGGCCTACGACGAGGCCGCCGCAACGCTCAAGGGGCTCTTCCAGAAGACCTTCGAAGACAAGGGATTCGCCGAACTCGGCATCACTGCACGAATTTGAACCGGTAGGGTTTCAGCCATGCAGGGTGTGATTCAGTCCTACGATCCTTCGACCGGCGACGGTGTCGTCATGGACGACCGCGAGTTCGCCGAGTACGACCTCGCCACGAACGCGCTGGAGGGCTCCGTGTTTCGGATGCTCCGCCAGGGCCAACGTGTCCTGTTCGACGTCGATGGTGATGGTCTCGCCACCGCGATCCGTCTCGGCTCCGAAGTCGACATGGACACCCCCGAACTCCTTCCTGACTAAGCCGTTCGCTCGCCCTGGGGGCTCGCTCACTCCTCGAGTTTCTCGCCCCGGGGGCTCGAAACTCGGCCGTTCGTCGGAGTACCCGAACTCGTACCAACCCGGGGCTGCAGCACGCGTTTCGGCCCTCCAGGGCCGAAAGGCGAGAAGTGAGCGAGGCGCCAGCCGAGTGAACGTCTTCGGCTTCGCTCTGTTGGGTGGTGGCGGGTAGCCTCTGCGGTTCTATGGGCACTGCTTTCACTGCGGACACGCTTCGCGCGGTCGTCGTTGGATTTCGCGATGCGTTGATGGCGCACAAGGACGTCGTCAACGCACTCAACGTCTACCCGGTTCCAGACGGGGACACCGGCACGAACATGTCGCTCACACTCGAGTCGGTGGTGCAGGGGCTGCCGGAGCCCGGCGCCCCGATGGCCGATGTCTGCAAGGCGATTTCCCATGGCTCGCTGATGGGCGCCCGCGGCAACAGCGGCGTCATCATGTCGCAGATCCTCCGAGGCCTCTCCGCCGGCTTGCGCGACCACGACACCATCACCGGCACGATCTTCTCGGCCGCACTCACCGACGCCGCCGAGTCCGCGTACGGCGCGGTCGGCAACCCGGTGGAAGGCACCATCCTCACCGTCATCCGTGAGGCGGGCGAGGCGGCGGCCGCCGTCGCCGGAGACGACATCCTCGCCACCATGGACGCCGCCCGCACCGGCGCCGCCGATGCACTCGAGCGCACGCCACAGCTGCTCCCCGTCCTGGCGGAAGCCGGCGTGGTCGATTCGGGCGGAACGGGCCTGCTCCTGCTGTTCGACGCCGCACTCGAGGTTCTCGACGGCCGGCCCATCCCGGCACCCGTCGTCCCGGACGGCGCCATGGTCTCGTCGATCGAGGTCGTCGACCGGCCCGACGACCACGGACAGGGCTCCATCGCCGATCTTCGCTACGAGGTCATGTTCCTCCTCGACGCCCCGGACGATTCCATCGAGGGCTTCAAGGCTGCCTGGGCCGAGGTCGGCGACTCGATCGTGGTCGTCGGCGGAGACGGTCTCTTCAACTGCCACATCCACACGGACTACATCGGCGCATCGATCGAGTGCGGCATTGCCGTCGGTCGACCCCACGACATTCGTGTCACCGACCTGCTCGAAGAACTCGAGGAGCAGGAGTGGGTGAAGCAGGCGGCCGCCGAGAGCGCCATGGCCGAGATCGAACCATGCACCACGGCCGTCGTTGCCGTCTCCGTGGGCACCGGGGTCGGCGACATCTTCCGTTCGTTCGGCGTCCAGCACGTCGTCGAGGGTGGGCAGACGATGAATCCGTCCACGGCCGATCTCCTCTCTGCGGTCGAAGCGCTTCCCGCCGACAACGTGGTGATCCTGCCGAACAACAAGAACATCATCCCGGTCGCGGAACACGTGAACGCCGAAAGCTCCAAGAACGTGGCCGTGGTTGCGAGCCGAAGCATCGTGGGCGGCATGGCGTCACTCGTGGCCTACGACCCCGAAGCCGACCTCGACGCGAACCTCGAGGGCATGCGGGAGGCGCTGTCGCACCTGCTGTCCGGTGAAGTCACGCAGTCGGTTCGAGCGACGACCGCCGAAGGATTCGAGATTGCCGAAGGGGACTGGCTCGGCCTTGCCATGGGCAAGATCGTGGCGGTCGAAGACGACCCCCTCGAAGCTGCGGTCGCCGTCGTCGGCCGGCTGGCCGACGACGACCACGAGATCGTCACCATCGTCATCGGTGAAGACGCCACCGAAGCCGAAGGCGCGACCCTCGCGGCGCAGATCGGGCTGGCGCATCCCGATCTGGAGGCGGAAGTGCATGTCGGCGGACAGCCGCTGTACCCGTTCATCATCGGCGTGGAGTAAGCCGTTCGCTTCGCTCACTACTCGAGTTGCTTCGCAACTCGGCCCTTCGCTTGCTGCTTCCAACTCGGCCTTCCGCCCTTCGCGGTAGCATCCCCTGCTGGTGACCGTCGACCCGCCTCCACTGACGCTTCGCGACCTCGACCAGCTCGACGTACAGCGATTGAACGGCGTGGGGGACAAGCGCGCCAAGGCGCTCCGCTCCAACGGGATCGAATCGGTCCTCGATCTTCTCCGCACCTACCCGCGCCGATACATCGACCGAACGCGTGAGGCTCGCATCGGCGAACTGCTCGAGGGCGAAGAGGGGATGGTGCTCGGGCGGGTCGAACGGGTCGAGAACCGGCGTGTGCGCGGCAACCGTTCCATGATCACCCTCACCGTGAGCGACGGCACCGGTCGCATCAAAGTCACGTTCTTCAACCAGCCATGGCGGGCCAAGCAACTGCCGGAAGGCACAGACCTCGTGCTGTTCGGCAAGGTCGACAGCTTCCGCGGCTCGCTGCAAATGACCTCGCCGGTGATCGACGTGATCGGCGGCGACCAGACCGGACGCATCGTCCCCGTCTATCCACAGTCCGAGAAGGCCGGATACGGGTCGAGCGAGCTTGCCAAGTGGAATGCGGAGGCGCTGCGGCGGATCCGCCCGCGTTCGATGCACGACCCCCTCCCGGCGGCCGTCGTCGAGGCCAACGGTTTCGTCGACCGTATGACGGCGATGAGCAGCATCCACGAGCCCGAGACGATGGCCACCGTCACCGAGGCGCGGCGCCGCCTCGTCTTCGACGAACTCTTTTCGATTCAGCTCGAACTCGTGCAGCGCCAGAAGGACCGGCAGGCCACGGCGGTCGGCGTCGAGCACGCAGGCACGGGCGAACTCACGCAGACGCTCCTGGACACGCTCGGCTTTCCGCTCACCGGCGCCCAGGAGCGGGTCATCGACGAGATCGTCGACGACATGCACCGGAACTTTCCCATGCACCGGCTGCTACAGGGCGACGTCGGCGCCGGCAAGACGCTGGTGGCGTTGTGGGGGCTGTTGACGGCCCGGGAAGGCGGATTCCAGGGGGCGCTGATGGCGCCGACCGAAGTGCTCGCCGAACAGCATCACCTGGGCATCCGGGCATTACTGAAGGACATCCGGGTCGACGACCCAGCATCGTTGCTCCCGGATCGGCCGCTGCGGGTCGAGCTGCTCTCCAACAGTGTGTCCACGGCCGACCGGCGGCGAATCCTCGCCCAAACGCAATCGGGTGACGTCGACATCCTCATCGGAACTCACGCCCTGATTCAGGAGACGGTGCAGTTCTTCAACCTCGGCCTCGTCGTGATCGACGAGCAGCACCGGTTCGGTGTCGAGCAGCGGGCGGTGCTTCGGGAGAAGGGTCCGGGGAACAAGGAGCCCGACGTCCTCGTCATGACGGCGACCCCGATTCCGCGGACGGCGGCCATGACCGTCTACGGCGACCTCGACGTCAGCATCCTCGACGAACTGCCGCCGGGGCGAACCCCGATCGTCACGCGTTGGGCCGCCACACCCGACGAGGAGGCCGGCATGTGGGACGACGTCCGCTCCGCGGTGGCGGAAGGGCGCCAGGCGTATGTCGTTTGTCCGCTGATCGAGGCGTCCGACAAGCTCGAGGTCCGGTCTGTCACGGAAACCCATGACGAGCTCGTGGGCGGCCAGCTCTACGGTCTCGACGTCGCCCTGCTGCACGGGCGCATGTCGAGCGAGGAGAAGGAAGCGGTGATGAGCTCCTTCCGCAGCGGCGACACAGATGTGTTGGTGGCGACCACCGTGATCGAGGTCGGCGTCGACGTTCCGAACGCGACCGTCATGGTGATCCTCGATGCGCCACGGTTCGGCATCGCGCAGCTGCACCAGCTGCGCGGGCGCGTCGGCCGAGGCGCCCACGCGTCCACCTGCTGGCTGGCCGGGGAAGCAACCACCGCAGACGGCGAGGCGCGCCTCGAAGCGCTCGTCGAATCCACCGACGGCTTCGAGCTGGCCGAAGTGGACCTCGAACTGCGAGGCGAGGGCACGATCATGGGGGAGCGGCAGAAGGGGCGCAACGATCTCCGGCTCGCCTCGTTGCGCCGGGATCGCGACGTGGTCGTCCTCGCCCGATCGGTGGCCGTCGACCTGGTCGAACGCAACGATCCGGCCATTCCCGAACTGGTCGACGAGACCTCCGTGCTGCTCGGCGCCGACGACACCGACTTCCTGCTCAAGAACTGAAACGATGCACCCCGAATCGGGTTTCGGGCCGAGAGTCAACCCATCGGCTCCCGATCCCGGTACTTTTGCCTGCATGGAGATCACGGTCCCCGAGACCATCGTGTGCGTCGACTGCGGCGGCCAGTGCCATCGCCTGACGTACATCCCAGAGGATGGCTTCAGCGACGGTGATGTCGTCGCCTACCGATGCGAAGACTGCCTCGACCGCTGGGATCTCGTCTTCGACAGCGAGACCGACGCATGACCGGCGGGCCGCACCGCTGCAATGGCGGATCTCGATCGGGAGCGTCGAACACATGAGGGTCGTTGCGGGTGAAGCCCGGGGACGGACTCTCATGGCACCGGAGGGATCCGGAACCCGACCCACGTCGGACCGGGTCCGTGAGTCGATCTTCAACATGTTGTTCAGCCTCCAGGCCACCGAGGGTGCGAGCGTCCTCGACCTGTACGCCGGCTGCGGGGCGCTCGGCATCGAGGCGCTCAGCCGTGGCGCAGAATCCTGCATCTTCGTCGAACAGCACCGACGGGCGGTCTCGTGCATCGAGACGAACCTCGAACTCACCGGATTCACCGACCGGGGCACCGTCGTGCAGGCCGACGCCGTCGCCTGGGTCGAGGCCAGCGACGCCACATTCGACCTCGTCCTCGCCGATCCGCCCTACGCCGACGACGCCTGGATCGGTCTCCTCGATGTGCTCAACGCCAAGTGGGTGGTCGCCGAAGCCGGACGCGAACTCGAGCCCCACCCGCGTTGGGATGTCGTTCGGGAGAAGGCCTACGGGAGTACGGTGGTCACCGTGCTCAAGCGTCAGGACGCCTCCCGATGACCACGGTCTTGTACCCGGGATCCTTCGACCCCGTGCACAACGGGCATCAGGAAATCGTCCAGACGGCTGCCGGGCTGTTCGATCACGTGGTCGTCGCCGTCGTGCGCAATCCGTCGAAAACGCCGTTCCTCACGCTCGATGAGCGGCAGGAGATTCTGGCCGAGACGTTCTCCCACCTCGACAACGTTTCGATCACCTCCTTCTCCTCTCTGGTCGTCGACCTGGCCCAAGAGGTCGAAGCCGACTTCATCGTGAAGGGTCTCCGCGCCGTGTCGGACTTCGAGTCCGAGTTGCAGATGGCACAGATGAACAAGGAAATTTCCGGCGTGCAGACGCTGTTCATCCCGAGCGCATCATCACGATCGTTCCTCGCCTCCCGCCTCATCCGAGAGGTGTTCCGGTTCGGCGGCGACGTGTCGTCCATGGTGCCGGAGGCGGCGCTTCGTCGAATGCGCGAGAAGGGAACCGAATGAGCCAGCCACTCGCCCACGACGAGCACGACGACTTCGCGTCGGCGCTGCCCATGTCCACGCCGGCCAACCATGCGCCGATGGTGGAAGCCCTGCTCGGCGACGCCATCGAAATGGTCGACCAGGCCCAGCCGCTCCCGCTCTCCACCTCGTCCCGCATCAACCGGGATGAGCTGCTCGAACTCCTGCAGCAGGCGTTCAACGGGCTGCCCGACGAGCTGCGCTCCGCCCGCTGGCTGCTCCGTGAGCGCGAGGAATACCTCGAACGCGTCCGCCTCGAAGGCGAAGAGATCCTGTCGGTCGCCCGCAGCCGGGCGGAACGAATGGTCGAGCGCACCGAAGTGGTGAAATCGGCCGAGCATCGCGCCCAACGCCTGATCGCCGACGCCGAGGCCGAATCCCGCAGGATGCGACGCGAAACCGAAGACTTCTGCGACGCACGGCTGGCCTCGCTCGAAGGCATTCTCGACCGGACCCGCACCGTGGTGGCCACCGGCCGGAACCGCCTACAGGGTGTCGTTCCGACCGTCGACCTCACCGAGTCGACGCCCGACCCCGTCGACGATGGCGACCGCATCGACCTGTTCGACCAGGACTTCGCTTGAGCGGTTGGGGTGCGCTGCGGCTCAATGTCGCCCGGCTCCGTCAGCGCGACAACCTGACCGAGCTCCGCTCGCGGGCCGCGGGCGCCGAGATCCTCGAGGTCGAGGCCACGGTCGTTGCGTCCTCCATGGAGATCACCACGGCCCGGATTCCCGATGGCACGGAGATCCACGTCGACGGACGCCTCGAAGCCGGACTGTCCGGTCTGGAGTTCCACGCCCGGGTCACCTCCGAGTGGGAAGGAGAGTGCCGCCGCTGCGTCGAACCGGTCTCCGGGCCGCTCGATCTGGACGTCGTCGCCTCGTTCGTCGAACTGGTGACCGACGCCGACGATGACGCCGACGCGTACCCGATCGATGGCGAATGGGCCGATCTCGGCGAGGTCGTCCGAGAGGAACTGATGCTGGCGCTGCCCCTCACGCCGCTGTGCCGTGAGGACTGCGACGGTGCCGACCCCGAACGCTTCCCGACCACGGGAGCGGCCGATGCAGACGTCGAAGCAGAGGCCGAACCGGCCATCGATCCGAGGTGGGCGGCATTGTCCGAACTCACCTTTGATGAAGACTGATCAACAGCAGCTATCCTTTGACCCCTGTGCGCCGCAGACGGCGCGCCCCGGGAATCCCCGGACCGTTCGATACGACCTCAGGTGACGTCATGGCCGTTCCAAAGAAGAAGACCTCGAAGGCCAAGAGCCGCAGCCGCCGTTCCTCGGCCTGGCGCATCCGCTCGTCCGGCCGCTCCAGCTGCCCCCGTTGTGGCTCGGTGAAGCGCCCGCACACCGTGTGTGACAACTGCGGATGGTACGGCGGCCGCCAGGCCATCGACGTCGACTGATCATGCTTCCCGTCGCAGTCGACGCGATGGGCGGCGACAACGCTCCTGACGCAATCGTCACCGGAGCAAAGCGGGCCGTCGAAGAGCGCGGCATTCCCGTCGTGCTCGTCGGTCGCCCGGAAGAACTCGGCGACACCGGTGGCATCGAGGTCATCGCGGCCTCCGAGGTGATCGCCATGGACGACGACCCCGGGTCGTCCGTCCGCACGATGAAGGACTCGTCCCTCGTCCGAGCCGCAGAGGCCGTTCGAGACGGCGTCGCCTCCTCCATGGTCTCCGCCGGCAACACCGGCGCAACCATGGCATCCGCCCTGCTGCGCACGGGCCGGATCAAGGGCGTCTCGCGGCCGGCGATCGCCACCGCGATCCCGGGACCATCGGGCCCGCCCACGGTCATGTTGGACTCGGGCGCCAACGCGGAATGCAAGCCGGAATGGCTGGTGCAATTCGCCCAGATGGGCGCCGTGTTCGCTCGCACCCGCTTCGACATCGACACACCGCGAGTCGGACTGCTCTCCATCGGCGAGGAAGCCGGAAAGGGCTCGCCGTTCGTCAAGGAGTCCTGGGGACTGCTCGACGCCGTCGACTGGTCCGCCCAAGGCGCCGAATTCATCGGGAACGTCGAAGGGCGCGACCTCATGGGTGACGAGGTCGACGTGGTGGTCACCGACGGCTTCACCGGCAACGTTGCGCTCAAGACCCTCGAAGGCTGCGCCCAGAACATCATGGGTTCACTTCTCGAGGCGTTCGATTCCAGCGACGAGGCCCGCGCCGCATCAGCGCAACTCATGCCTGCACTGCTCCCGCTCTATCAACGGTTCAGCGCCGACACCTATGGCGGCGCCATGCTGCTCGGCACCAAGGGCGTGTGCATCATCAGCCACGGATCCTCCAACGACGAAGCAATGGTCAACGCCATTTCCGTTGCATCGGAGATGGTCAACTCCGATCTTGTCGGACGCATCGGCGAGGCCGTCAACGCCTGATTTCCGGGCCGTAACCTGCGAACGGCTGCCGATCTCGATACGATTCCGTCCGCAACACGAGTTGAGGGAGAGATCGTGCCTGCGGAAACCCACGTCGAACAGAGCCCAATCGGGCGAGACGAAGTACTGAAGATCGTTCGCGATCGTTTGGCCGAGATTCTCGAGATCGAACCGGACGACATTCGGGAGGGCGACTCCTTCCAGGACGACCTCGATGCCGACTCGCTCGCGCTCATCGAACTCGTTGAAGCCATCGAAGAGGAGCTCGGTGAACGCTCCATCGGCTTCCGTATCGAGGACGACGATCTGGAAGATCTCAAGACGGTGCGCGACGCCGTTGACTACGTCGTCGGCCGACTTGGCTGACGGCACTCCTGCTTCCTACGAATCGCTCTACGGCGCACTCGGTCACCGCTTCACGGACGTGGGGCTGCTTCAACTCGCACTCACGCACCGCTCCTGGTGCGCGGAGAACGACGGAAGCATGTCGAACGAACGCCTCGAATTCCTCGGCGATGCCGTGCTCGGCCTCGCCATCACCGACTCGCTCTACCTGAACGAACCCGACCAGGCCGAAGGCGACCTCGCCAAAGCCCGGGCCGAGGTCGTGAGCGCCGAAAGCCTGGCGCAGCTGGCCCGCAGCCTCGACCTCGGGCCTCTGCTTCGGCTCGGCCGCGGCGAAGAAATGTCGGACGGTCGTCAGAAGAACAGCATCCTGGCCGACGCCATGGAAGCCGTCATCGGCGCCATGTATCTCGACGGTGGCTGGGTGGTCGCCAAACAGGTCGTCGATGCGCTCCTGGGAGAGCTCACGCTCGAAGCCCAGGTCGAACCCGGCGTCCGCGACTACAAGACCCGGCTGCAGGAACGTGCGGCCGAACTCGGCTGGGCGGCACCCGTCTACTCGGTCAGCGCCCACGGCCCCGACCACGGACGCCGTTTCCAAGCGGCCGTGCAGGTCGGAGACCTCGACGGCGCCGGCGAAGGAACCTCAAAAAAGCAGGCACAGCAGGCCGCTGCCGCCGATGCCCTGAACAAGATCGCGGCCCGAGTGGTCACCGAAACCCAAGCATCCACCATGGTGGAGAATGCCGACGCCGTCCGCGTCGGCGAAGGAGCACCGACATGAAAGCCGAACTTCCGGAGCTCGAACTGGTCAAGCGCGACCTCGAACGAGAGATTGCCGGCCGAAAGATCAAGGACGTCGCCGCCGCCGGCATGTCCGTTCTGCCCCGCTACAACAACCGCAAGGCGTTCGCCTCCCAGCTCGACGGCGTGAAGATCAACGCCGTCCTCCGTCAGGGTCATCACCTGATCTTCCCGCTGGACAGCGACGACATCCTCGTCATCCGCGCCGGCGATGGCCAGTTCCGTCGCAACGCCAACAAGGACAAGGAAGAGCCCGGCACCGAACTGACCATCACGTTCACCCAGGGCGGCCAGCTGCGGTTCATCGACCCCGAAGGCACCGGCGAAGCTGCCGTCGTTGCCAAGGAAGAGGTCATGGCCGAGTTCCCGGATCTGAACGATCCGGCCATCGACCCGATCGAAACGCCGCTGTCGTGGCTCGCCTTCCGCGACCTCATCGAGTCACATCCCACCTCGCTCAAGGGGCTGCTCACCGACGGCAAGGCACTCGTCAGCATCGGCGGCATCTACGCCGACGAAGTGCTGTTCGATGCCGGCCTGCGCTACGACCGGGAGAGCACCTCGCTCTCCACTCAGGAAGTGCGCCGCCTCTACCGTTCGCTCGTCGAAACGCTGCACAACGTCATCAAGTACCGCGGTACGACGCTCGAAGACCGCCCGTGGGCCGACGTGTTCGGCGAGCCCGGAATCTTCGACCAGCACCTCCAGGTCTTCGGCAAGGCCGGCGAGCTCAGCCCCCGATCCCGCAGCCCCATCCAGCGGGCGAAGTTCGGTGGCGAGTGGACCTACTTCTGCGAAACCCAGGTGTAGAGGCCCGCGTCGCTCTGGCGCCCAGCCTCGCCTCCAGCTGCGCTTCGCTTGCAACGTCAGCTTCGGCCGGTCACCACAGCGACGCTCGCGCTCAGACCACGAGACGGGTTTCGCTTCATCCGCGCGCGCGAGGGCTCTGACCCCTGGAGCGCTCTAGGGGTCAGAGCCCTTTCTTTCGAACGACCGCCGCATCGCTGCTCGCGCTCTGGCTCATCCGGGTTTCGCTTCATCCGCGCGCTTGGGGAGCGCTGGGGGGTCTGATCCCTGCGCATACTGGATTGACCTGGGGGAGTGGTGGATCCCGAGTTACACACCTGTAGTTTCTCGATGTACCGTGGGGAGCTGGCGGGTGTCGCCGGTTGGATCAGGAGCACAGGTGTATCTCAAGACGCTCACGATGAAGGGCTTCAAGTCCTTCGCCGACAACGTGTCGCTGGACCTCGAACCGGGGGTCACGGTCGTGGTCGGGCCGAACGGCAGCGGCAAGTCGAACGTGGTGGATGCCATCGCGTGGGTGCTCGGCGCCCAGGCACCCAAGTCCGTCCGCTCACAGAAGATGGACGACGTGATCTTCGCCGGCACCGCCAAGCGGCCGGCGCTCGGCCGTGCCGAAGTGTCGCTCGTCATCGACAACTCCGACGGTGTTCTCCCCACCGAATTCAACGAACTCCAGATCACCCGCACGCTCTTCCGCTCGGGCGACTCCGAATACTCGATGAACGGCGTTCCCTGCCGGCTCATGGACATCCAGGAGATGCTCTCCGACTCCGGCGTGGGCCGAACCCAGCACGTCATCATCTCGCAGGGCCAGATCGACGCCGTGCTCAACGCCCGCCCCGAAGACCGCCGCCTCATCATCGAAGAGGCGGCAGGCGTGCTCAAGTTCCGGAAGCGCCGCGAGAAGGCGCAGCGCCGCCTGGTGGCCACCGAGGCCAACCTCACCCGCATCCAGGACCTGCTCCGGGAAGTCCGACGGCAGCTGCGTCCGCTCGAAAAGCAGGCCGACGCCGCCCGCCGGCACGGCGACGTCGTGGCCGAACTCCACGCCTGCCAGCTCTACCTGGCCGGCCGACAGGTCAACGCCCTGCGCACCAAGATGCAGACGCATGCGCAGAGCCGCAACGAGTTCGGCACTCGCAACAACGAACTTCGCAGCCTCCTGGCAAAACTCGACACCGACATCATCTCCGTCGAGAGCGACCTCTCGGCTCAGGGCGCCGTCGACCTCGGCGATGCGCTCGCCCGACTCGAAGGCCTGAGCCAGCGCGCCCGCGGCGCCGATGAGCTGCTCACCGAGCGCCTGCGCTCGATCGCCAAGGAACGACAGGCCACGATCGACGGCGACGTCCTCTCCTCGCTGCGCGACGAAGCGTCGCAGCTCCAGCGCCAACTCTCGGACGCCGACGCCTCCGTGGAGGAGCTTGCGCCCGAGTTCGAGGAACTCGCCCGCGTCGAAGCCAGCCTGTCCGAAGACCGTGAGCTGTTCGAGCTCGCACTCGCCGCCGCATCCGACGACGGCAACGAGGCCGCCGCCGCCGGCCGAGCCGCCGAAGTGCGCGGCGAATTGGTGGCGCTGCGCGCATCGATCGAAAGCGCCACACGCGAACTGGCCGGAATCGGTGAGCGGGCCGACTCGCTCGATGCCCGCCGCGAAGAGCTGAACACCCGCACGGCGACCGAGCGGGAGAAGCTCGACATTGCCGTGGCCCGCGAGGCCGAGCTCGTCGTCACCGCCGACGAGGCGAAGTCTGCCCATGCTGCGGCGCAGGAGACAATGGCGGCCCTGCGCGAAGAGCGTTCCGAAGCCGAAGCCGAGTTCCGGTCGGCCCAGGCTCGATCCAAGGCACTCGCCGAAGCCCTCGATTCCGCCCGCTCGGCTGCGGGCGCCGACGCCCTCGCCGACATGGACGGCCTCGTCGGAACAATCCTCGACGTCGTCGCCATCGAGCCCGGTTGGGAAGATGCGGTCGAGGCCGCGCTGGGCAGCGTGCTCTCCGCCGTCGTCGTCGAAAGCCCCGAGCGAGCCCGTGAGGCTCTCGAAAGGTTCGAGTCCGGCCCCGGCGCCGGCGCTGTATTGGCCCTCGGGGGAGCGGCGCCGATGCCGTTCACCCCCGGCCCGGACTCCATCCTCCAGCACGTCTCGTCGGAGCGGGCCGAGGTCTCCGAGCTGCTCCAGCGCCTGCTCGCCGACGTCGACGTCGTGCCGGGCGATTGGCGTGCCGCCCTCGATCTCTCGCTCGCCTCCGCCGGTCGCGTGGTCGTCACCCGCCGCGGCGATCGCATCGGCGGCGGTGTCTGGCGCATCGGTTCGTCCACGGTCGGTGCCACCAAGGCGGCGCTCGACGAAGCGCAGGCCGCTCTCGATGCAGCCAAGGCCCACCGCGAAGACTGCGACCACCGTCTCGAGGTGCTCAAGGCCGAGCTCCAGCAGCTGAAGGCGGCCGACGCGCTGGCTTCGGCCGATCTGGACCGCAACGATGCCGACCTCAGCTCGACCACCGAGGCGCTGCACCAGATCGAAGCGCAGGTCCGACAGATCGACATCGAGCAGGATGCGTTCGTCTCGCAGCGGTCCGAGCTGGAACAGCGGCTCAACCGCGAGTCCGCCCGCGCCGACGAGCTCGAGGGTCTGCTGCCCGGGCTCGAGTCCGCCGAGGTGGCCAGCGCCGAACGAGGCCGCGAGCTCGAAGCGACCCGAAGCGCCCTGGCGCAACGGAACTCCGGCCTGCGAGACCAGCGCACGGCGCTCGAAGTCAAGCAGGCCGCCATCGAAGAGCGCCGCGGCGTGTTGCGCCGTCGCCTCGGCGACGTGCAGGATCGGCTCGAACGCCTCGCCGTCGAAGAGACCGAGGCCGAGAACCGCCGGGTCGTACTCGACCGAACCGAGCAGCTGACCGATCGCCTGCAGGTGATGCTCGGCACGACGGCACGCGAGCTCGACGTCCATCTCGAGGCCCGGCGCGAGGAGCGGCGCAAGCAGTCCGCCATCGTGCGGGATCTCACCGAGCACCTCGATGGCCTCCGCAAGCAGCGGACCGATGCCGAGACCGAGCTTCGCGAGCTCGGCGAACGCATGAGCCGGGTCGACATCGAGGAGGCCGAGACCAAACTCCGCCTCGAAACGACGACCGAGATGCTCCGTCGGGACCTCGACATCGATCCCGAAGGGGCGCTGCAGGCGCCGCATCCGGAACTCCCGGACAACGTCACTCCGGCCGCGCGAGCACGCGAACTCGAACGTGACCTCAAGCTGATGGGCCCGATCAATCCGCTGGCGCTGCAGGAGTTCGAAGCGTTGCAGGAACGTCATGAGTTCCTCCAGGGCCAGCTCGACGACATCCGGTCGAGCCGACGAGAACTCAACAAGGTCATCAAGGCGATCGACGAGGAGATCGTCACGGTCTTCGCCTCGGCCTACGCCGACGTTGCCGACAACTTCACAACGCTGTTCGAGCGGCTGTTCCCGGGTGGCAAGGGCTCACTGAAGCTGACCCAGCCCGACAACCTCCTCGAGACGGGTATCGAGGTCAGTGCGAAGCCGTCCGGCAAGAACGTCAAGAAGCTCTCGCTCCTTTCCGGTGGCGAGCGGTCTCTGACGGCGCTTGCGTTCCTCTTCGCCGTGTTCCGCAGCCGGCCGTCGCCGTTCTACGTGATGGACGAGGTCGAAGCGGCGCTCGACGACGTGAACCTCCATCGCTTCCTCGGCCTCGTCGAAGAGTTCCGGGCCGAAGCGCAGCTCGTCATCGTCAGCCATCAGAAGCGCACGATGGAGTCCGCCGACTCGCTCTACGGCGTCACGATGGAGCCGGGCGGTTCCAGCCGTGTCGTCAGCGAACGGAGCGAGGTCGAACGCAACTTCGGCAGCGGTCCGAAGCGGGACGAGGCACTCGCTGGGGTGAACCTTCCCAACTGACCGTGGCCGCTCGTCGCGGGCGCGCCCCGGCCATGGGGGACTCCACTGGTAACTTCGGATCCCGATGAGAATTCTCGTGGTGGATGACGAAGTCGATCTGGCCGAAGCGGTGGCGACCGGCCTGCGTCGAGAGGGGTATGCGGTCGATGTGGCCCACGGGGGCGCGGATGCGCTCGAACGGGCCAGCCTTCAGCCGTACGACCTGGTGTGCCTCGACCTGACCATGCCCGACGTGGACGGCCTTCAGGTGTGTGCGAGCCTCCGCGAGAACCCGCCGGAGGGTGGGTCGCCTCGAATCCTCATGCTGACGGCAAGAGACGCGGTCGATGACCGAATTCTGGGCCTGGACTCCGGCGCCGACGACTACATGATCAAGCCGTTCGCATTCGGCGAGTTGGCCGCGAGGGTCCGGGTACTGCTGCGGCGGGACCGGGATCAGGAATCCTCGGTGTTGTCGGTCGGTGAGCTTTCGCTCGACACGGCCCGCCACGTGGCCACCAACGCCGGTCGCCCGCTGGACCTGACGCCGAAGGAGTTTGCGCTGCTGCGCTACTTCATGACCCATGCGGGCAAGGTGCTCAGCCAGGAACATCTCCTCGAGCATGTCTGGGACGAGAACGCCGACCCGTTCACGAACACCGTTCGGGTGACGGTGGGAACGCTTCGCCGCAAACTGCAGGCCGGTGACGAGCAGCCGATCATCGAAACCGTGATCGGCAGCGGCTACCGGCTGATCGAGCCGTTGGACGCCGCATGAGGTTGCCGGGCCGCCCCGACCCGGGATCGATCACGGGGGAGTTCCGTCCGCCGGAGGTGACTGCGGCGCAGGAGGGGCCGGTCCGTCGACCGATGAGTGTCGGTGCGAACACCGACCGCTTCCTTCCGGCGTGGGTCGGTTCGATTCGGTTCCGGCTGGCGCTGCTGTACAGCGTGCTGCTCTTCGGTCTCGCGGCCATTGTGATCGGTGGCATCTACGCCGGTATCTCGCGGTCCATCGGTGGCACGCTGATGGACGACCCATCCATGGACGTCGTGCTCGAGACGGCTCGGGGCGACCAGCTCATCGTGTCGCAGCTCGAGGATTTCGAGGCGGAGGTGGACCGCCAGGCGCTGGAGGACCTGCGCCGATATTCGTTCGGTGCGCTGGCGTTGCTGTTCGCGGCGAGCATGGCGGTCGGCTGGTACGTGGCCGGCATCGTGCTGCGGCCGATCGAGCGAATCACGAACGTGGCTCGTTCCATCAACGCAACAGACCTCAACCGTCGCATCAACCTGTCGGGCCCGGACGACGAACTCGGCCAGCTGGCCGACACGTTCGACGACATGCTGGACCGGCTGTCGAACGCGTTCGATGCGCAGACCCGGTTCATTCACGAGGCGTCCCACGAACTGCGGAACCCGCTCGCGGTGATCCGTACGAACCTCGACGTGGCGCTGGGGGACCCGGATGCGACGGCCGACGATCTCCGGCGAACCGGCGTGATCGTCGGCCGGTCGGCGGAACGGATGACGACGCTGGTGGACGACCTGTTGGATCATGCCCGTCAGGAGGCGCTGACGGAGCGGGTCGAGGTCGTGGACCTGAGCCAGGTGGTGCGAACCACAGGTGAGGATTTCGGTGTGCCGGCGGAAGCCGACGCCGTGGAGCTGTCGGTGTCGGCCGAGGAGAACCTCCTGGTGGAGGGCGACCCGGTCGCGTTGCGGCGAGCGTTGGCGAACCTACTGGCAAACGCGATCCGCCTTGCCCCGGCCGGTACGACGATTTCGGTTCGGGCCGGCCGCATCGAGGATTGGGTCTGGATGGGCGTGCAGGATCAGGGCCCCGGACTCTCCGAGGCCGACCAGCAGAGCGTGTTCCGTCGCTTCTGGCGCGGCGACAACACCCAAACCGTCCGCAAGGACGGCCGCAGCGGCCTCGGTCTCGCCATCGTCAAACAAATCGCCGAATCCCACGGCGGAACCGTGAGAGTCGAATCCGAACTCGGAGAAGGCGCCACCTTCGTAATCTGGCTCCCAACAGTAAGCCTGCCAGCAATGCAAGAGCAGCGGTAGCTGCCCGCAAGGCCGGGTGGTGCGGGAGAACGACGAGTTTTCGAAGCGAAGCGAAGAAAATCTCGGTATGTAGGCGAGGCGGTCTGGCGGCGAGTTTTCGAAGCGAAGCGGAGAAAATCTCGGGAAGTGCGCGAGGCCCCCAGGGCCGAGCAAACGTCGCTTACAGCCGCTTTACACCGGTGCTTTTAGATTGGCTCTCGTACTGCCGGGCTGGCGGGGACTCTCTCCCCTCCGCCCCTCCAGTTCGGCACAACGTGGGTTAGGCACCCGGTGGTTCTGTCCGTCCTCCGCCGGGTGCCGATGCCCATCGGCCGGATCCGGCTCGGAGCCGTCGTGGGATCCGAGCCGGCTCGGTCGGCCGTGGGCGCGGCGTTGTGGCCTCCGCTCCGTATCCTGAGGCCTGCTATGGAACTTCTGATCGTGATTCTTGTCGTGCTCGCCGTGCTGTTGGTGGGTGGGTTCTTCTTCCTCCGCAACGGCCGTTCCACCCACGCTCCGACGATCGAGCCATCGGCGCTCGATTCGCGTGATGCGGAGTTGGAGCAGATCGATCTGGGGTCGGGCGACCTCGATGCCGACGGCGTGCTCGTCGATCGGACGGTCGACGAGGCTGCGGCCGAGCTCGATGTCGACGAGCCGATGGAGGAGCCGGAACCGGCGACCTTCCGCGATCGTCTGGGCCGGGCCCGGTCGGCGATGGCCGGCTATCTCGGCTCGGTCATTTCCCGCGGCGATGCGAATGCGGAGACGTGGGAGGAGCTGGAGGAGGCACTCGTCCGGGCGGACGTCGGTGTGGCCGCGACGATGGAGATCCTCGAGACGGTTCGGAACCGGGCGCAGGAGGAAGGCATCAAGGACGGTGCCGCGATCATCGAGCTGGTGAAGGACGAGATGAAGGCTCGCCTCGGCGGCCAGGACATTTCGTTGGCGGAAGGCGGGGACCCGTCGGTGTGGTTGTTCGTCGGCGTGAACGGTGTCGGCAAGACGACGACGATCGGCAAAATCGCCACTCGTGAGGTGGCGGCTGGCAAGAACCTCGTGCTTGCGGCCGGAGACACGTTCCGCGCGGCGGCGGCCGAGCAGCTGACCATGTGGGGCGACCGGTCCGGGGCCCACGTGGTGCGTGGCGCCGAGGGCGGTGACCCGTCGTCGGTGATTTTCGATGCGGTCGAACACGCCGCTGCCGCCGGTGCCGATGTGGTGCTGGCCGACACGGCCGGACGTCTCCACACGAAGACGAACCTGATGAACGAGCTGTCGAAGGTGCGGCGGGTCGCGGAGAAGGGCGCGGGCACCGTCACGGAGACGCTGCTCGTGATCGACGCCACGACCGGCCAGAACGGTCTGGTGCAGGCGCGTGAGTTCACGCAGGCGGCGGACCTGACCGGTGTGGTGCTGACCAAGCTCGACGGTTCGGCGAAGGGCGGCATCGTGGTCGCCGTGCAGAACGAGCTGGGTATCCCGGTGAAGCTGGTCGGTCTGGGCGAGGGCCCGCACGACCTGATTCCGTTCGACGCCGACGAGTTCGTCGACGCCTTGTTCTCCTAGCGAGGCTCGGTCGGTTTGCCGGCGGGATCTGGCAAACTGGAACGCGGCCCATACACCGGCCACCAGAACGCAAACAGAGAAGGTCCAGCCGTCCCGAACAGGCCCCGACACCGGCCCGGACGGCCTGACCAGATTGGAAAACGATGTTCGATACGCTGACCGACCGCTTTGATGGCATCTTCGGGCGCCTGCGGGGCAAGGGAAAGCTGTCCGAGCAGGATGTCGACGAGGCCCTGCGAGAGATCCGGCTCGCCCTGCTGGAGGCGGACGTCAACTTCGAGGTCGTGAAGAGCCTCGTATCTCGTATCCGCGATCGTGCGGTTGGCGACGAGTTGTCCAAGGCGCTCAACCCCGGCCAGCAGATCGTGAAGATCGTCCTCGAGGAGCTCACGGAGAGCCTCGGTGGCGAAGCGATGCAGGTGACGTTCTCGTCGAAGCCGCCGACCATCGTGTTGATGGCCGGCCTGCAGGGCTCCGGCAAGACCACCAATTCGGCCAAGCTCGCAAACCTGTTCAAGTCGCAGGGGCGCAACCCGCTGCTCGTCGGCGCCGACCTGCAGCGGCCGGCTGCCGTGGAGCAGCTGCGCACGCTGGGCCGCCAGATCGACGTGCCCGTGTTCTCGGAAGCCTCGGATCCGGTGTCGGTCGCGAAGGCGTCGCTCGAAGAAGCGAAGCGCCTGGGACGCGACGTCATCATCTGTGACACGGCCGGCCGTCTCGCCATCGACGAGGAACTGATGGAGGAGGTTCGCAAGATCTCCGAGGTACTCGACCCGCAGTACACGTTCCTCGTGGTGGACGCGATGACCGGTCAGGATGCGGTCACCGTCGCCGAGTCGTTCCACAACACCCTCGCGCTCGACGGCGTCATCCTCACGAAGCTCGACGGCGACGCCCGTGGTGGTGCTGCGTTGTCAGTGAAGGAAGTGGTCGGCCGTCCGATCGCCTTCGCCTCCACCGGTGAGAAGCTCGAGGACTTCGAGGTCTTCCACCCGGATCGACTCGCCAGCCGCATCCTCGGCATGGGCGACATCGAGACGCTCATCGAGAAGGCCGAAGCCGCGTACGAGGAGGAGGAAGCCGAAGAAGCCGCCCAGCGGCTGATGGAAGGCACCTTCACACTCGACGATTTCCTCCATCAGATGAAGCAGATCCGCAAGATGGGTCCGCTCGGCAACCTGCTCGGCATGATGCCGGGCATGCCGAAGGAGGTCCGGGACGTCGAGATCGAGGACTCGCAGATCAACCGGCTCGAAGCGATCATCCTGTCGATGACGATGGAGGAGCGCACGAAGCCCGAAATCATCGATGGTTCGCGCCGCAACCGCATCGCCAAGGGCTGTGGCATGAAGCCGCAGGACGTCAGCGCGCTCGTCACGCAATTCAGCGAGATGAAAAAGATGATGAAGCAGCTCGGTGTGCAGCCCAAGAAGGCCAAGGCCAAGAAGGGCGGCAAGAAGGGCAAGAAGGGTCGTCGGGGCGGCGGTCGCACCACGCCGAAGGGCAACGCACCGCTGGTCGATCCCAGCGCCGTGCTCGCCGAGGGCGTGGAGGAGTTCCAGGGCCTGCGGCTGCCGGGGCTTCCCGGTGGAGATGAGTAGGAACCGCTCGCGGGTCCCGCTAGCATTTGTCGGTCGAGTCTCCTCTGTTGCCGAGACTCCAAGGAAGAGGATTTTGCTGTGGCTGTAAAGCTCCGCCTGATGCGCATGGGCAAGAAGAAGCAACCCACCTACCGCGTGGTTGCCGCCGATGCTCGTTCACCCCGTGATGGCCGGTTCATCGAGATCGTGGGCACGTACCAGCCCCGTCAGGATCCGTCCGTCATCGACATCGACAACGACAAGGCCGTTGCCTGGCTCCAGAAGGGCGCCCAGCCGACCGAGCGTGTCGAGAAGCTCCTGAAGATCTCTGGCGCATGGGAAACCTTCACCGGCGGCCCGGTCGAGATCCCGCCGACGCCGGAACCCACGCCGAACAAGGGCTACACCCCGCCGTCGCCGCCGAAGCCGAAGGCCGAGCCCGTCGCAGAGGCTCCGGCCGACGAGGCCGCTCCCGAGGAAGCTGCCGAAGAAGCCGCAGCCGACGACGCTGCCGCTGAGAGCGAAGACGCATGAGCGACGTCGAGGTTGACGAGACGGTCGATGAGGGCGCCGAAGCAGAGACCGCCAAGGCGGTTCTCGAGTACATCGTCGCTGCGCTGGTCGAAGACGAAGACGCCGTTCGCGTCGACGTCGACGACAGCAAGCGCACGCTGCAGCTCGAGGTGCGTGTCGGTCCCGACGACATGGGTCGCGTGATCGGCCGTCGTGGCCGGGTCGCGAATGCCATTCGGACCCTCACCCGGGCGGCCGCCGCCCGTGATGGCGTCGAAATCGACGTCGAATTCGTCGACTGAGCGACGAGACCAGGGTCGGTTCACGATGACCGACAAGAGTGAACGTCTCCAGATCGGCCGTGTTTCGCGCGCCCACGGTCTGAAGGGCGAGGTCGTGGTGAAGCTCACGACGAACCGTCTCGAACGGCTCGATCGTGGAGCCACGCTCTTTGCCGGCCCGGATCACCGCGAACTCGTCGTCGCCTCGTCGCGCCCGAAGGACAAGGACCATCTGGTTCGCTTCGACGGCGTCGCCTTCCGCGACCAGGCCGATGAGCTGCACGGACTCGACCTGTTCGCCGAGGCGCTCGACGACCCCGACGAGCTGTGGGTGCACGAGCTGACCGGGGCCGCAGTTGTCGACCAGGACGGCATCGATCGAGGCACCGTGGAGCACGTCGAGGCCAACCCGGCCAGCGACCTTCTGGTGCTCGACTCCGGCGCGCTGGTGCCGGCAGGCTTCGTGGTCGAGATCGACGACGACGGGCGAATCCATGTCGACGTGCCGGCCGGACTGTTCGAGATCAATGACTGAGCCCGGCATTCGCATCGACGTCTTCTCGGTGTTCGGCGAGATCGTCGATTCCGCCACGGCGAGCAGCGTGATCGGCCGGGCTCGCACGAACGGGCTCGTCGATCTGCGGCTTCACGACCCGCGCGACCACACGTCGGACGTCCACCGCACGGTCGACGACACGCCGTTCGGTGGGGGAGCGGGAATGGTGATGCGCCCCGAGCCGCTCGCCGCCAGCATCCGTGCCGCCGATCCGCCACGGCCGCTGCTGGCAATGGCGGCATCGGGCCGGCCGTTCGATCAGGCGATGGCGCACGAACTCGCGGCCGGTAGCGGATTCTCGATCCTGTGCGGTCGCTACGAGGGCATCGACCAACGCATTCTCGACACGTTCGTCGACGAGGAAGTGTCGATCGGCGATTTCGTGCTCGCCGGTGGCGAGGTTGCGGCTGCGGTGATGATCGAAGCGGTGGCCCGACTCGTGCCCGGCGTGCTCGGGAACCGCGAGTCCATCGCCGACGAGTCCTTCAGCGACGGGCTGCTCGAATACCCGCACTACACCCGTCCCGCCGATTTCGAAGGCATGGAGGTGCCGGCCGTGCTGCGCTCCGGCGACCATGGTCGGGTCGATCGCTGGCGTCGGGCGATGGCGATTCGGCGGACGATGGAGCGACGCCCCGACCTCATGGAGCGGCGTGGCGGGCTCAGCGCCGCCGATCAGAAGCTTCTTGACGAATTCGACTGAGCGGCCGAACCCGCTCAACTCCAGCGCGTATGGGCCGAAAGGCCCATATGACGACGGAACTGCTGCTTCCCGCCGGAACGGCGACCTGGGACGAGGTCGCACGCTCGATCGAGCACGCCGTCGGCGACCTCATCGCCGAGCGGGTGACCGGCATCGGTGTGACCGTGCAGGGCCAGGAGGCCCGGATCGACGGCCATCGCACCGCCGATCGCTGCATTCGGCTCACCGCCCGGGGCAACGATGAACTGTCCGGGGCAAACCGCCTGACCGTGCGCGATGAGCGGGCTGTGCTCGCCGTCGGCTTCTCCGCGGCCTCGGCCAGCTGGGGGTCCTTCTTCTGGGACTGGACCGCACCCGTCGACCCCGCCGCCGTTGCGTCGGGCATCGTGCGCACGTTCCGCGACATTCACAAAGTCGATCCGACGGATCTCGAACTCGTCGTCACGTTGTAGCGCCCCGACGTCGGGCCTAGGCTTGTGTGCTGGCCCGACCGGAGTCCCGGAGGCCGAAGAACGTCTGGCACCGCAGCCATCAGGAGCGACCGTGAACATCACCGATCTTGTCGACAAGAAGAGCCTTCGGGACGACATCCCGGACTTCCAGGCCGGCGACACCGTCAAGGTGCATGTCCGCGTGGTCGAGGGCAACAAGGAACGTGTCCAGGTCTTCGAGGGCGTCGTCATCGCCCGTCGTGGCAGCGGCATCAACGAGTCCTTCACTGTGCGCAAGCTCAGCTTCGGCGTCGGCGTCGAGCGCACCTTCCCGCTGCACTCGCCAATCATGGCCAAGCTCGAGCGTGTGACCCGGGGCGACGTGCGCCGGGCCAAGCTCTACTACCTGCGTGACCGTGTCGGTAAGGCCGCAAAGGTCCGCGAGAAGCGCGAATTCTGAGATCGAACAGCGATGGCCCCGACGGCAACGTCGGGGCCATTTCTCGTTTTGCGGCACGCCAGTGTCAGACCCCCTTCGTACGGTGCGGGGCATGACACATGCGCGGCAGAAGTTGGGGCGGCAGGGCGAAGAACTCGCCGCCCGGTGGTACGAGCAGCACGGCTGGATCGTGATGGACCAGAACTGGCGGAGCGGGCGGGGCGAGCTCGACCTCATCGTCGAACGCAACGGAACGGTTGCCTTCGTCGAGGTGAAGACCCGCTCGTCCCGTCGGTGGGGGAGCCCGGCGGAGGCTGTCAATCACGACAAGCAGCGTCGGATCCGCCGGTTGGCGGTGGCCTGGCTCCAGGAGCGCCGTCGTCGGGCCACGACGCTGCGGTTCGATGTGGTCGCCGTCACCGGGCGGGAGGTCGAAGTGCTCGAGGCCGCCTTCTGAACCGGCCGGTCAGCCGAAGAACGCCCAGATCACGAGCAGCACACCCACGATGATGGCTCCGGCGACGAAGGCGTATTCGAAGACGCCTTTTCGTTGCGGTCGCGACGGGTCGAATCCCATGGCGGTCAGTATGGTGGCTTCCGTGGTCGATCGCTCACGTCGCCTGATCGGTGCGTTGGTTCTTCTGGTGGCGCTCGTGCTCTCGGCGTGCGCCGAAGAGGTGGCATTGCCCGCCGACGCCGATCCGGAACTCGTGGAGGGCGCCGAGGTCTTCCGAAACAGCTGCGCCCGCTGCCACGGTGCCAGCGGTCGTGGCGGCATCGGGCCGACCCTGCAACAGATCGAGACCAAACTCGACGATCAGGCTCAACGCGATGTGGTCGTGAACGGTCGAAAGACGATGCCTCGTTTCGGGTCGACGCTCAGCGAGCGCGAGATCGACGCCGTGGTGCGGTACACCCGCGAGATCCTCTGACGGACGCGTCTGCTACGTTGCTCCACCACGCGGGCGCGTGCACACAAAGGTCATTCTCTGCCATGTCACTTTCGTCTTTCACCCGCGTCGGCATCGTCGGGTTCTTCGCCCTGCTGGCGTTCCTCGTCGTGCCGGCCACGGCATCGGCCCAGACCGACGGCTGCGACCTCGTCGGTACCGACGGCCCGGACGTTCTGAACGGCACGGATGCCGATGAGGTCATCTGTGGTCTCGGCGGCGATGACGTCATCAACGGTGGAGGCGGGAACGATCGCCTGCTCGGCGGCCCGGGCAACGACACGCTCCGGGGTGGGTCCGGCAACGACACGCTGCTCGGCGGAACGGGGGCCGACGATCTCGACGGGGAGCGCGGCGCCGACCGGCTGAACGGCCAACGTGGCGCCGACATCCTCGAAGGCGGCCGAGGCCGCGACTGGCTGCTCGGCGGTGGCGGTTTGGACTCGTGTGCTGACGCCGCCGGCCGCACTCGGGCCCGCAGCTGCGAGACCGGTGCGCTCCTGCTCGAGCGTGCCGAACAACGGTGGGCGGCGTCCGGTGCGACCGAGTTCGTGTACGCCCGCTCGGTTGCAGAGATCTGCCCGCCCGGCCAGGCCTGTGCGGCCGTGCTCCGAGGCCCGGAGGTCGTCCGGGTGAACGGCGACGTCGCCATAGGCGAGCGCCCCACCACCGTGGCGCTCACGGCCGCCCAACTGTTCGCGGCAGCCGCCGAGGCGATGGAGGCCGGCCTCAGCGTTGATTTCGATCCGGTGCTCGGCCTTCCGGTGCAGTTCGAGGCTCTCGACGTTGGTGTCGTGTACCTGTCCGACGTCGAGCTGCGAGACGACCTGCGCGCCGCACATGCCACGGCGCTGGAGACGTGGCTCGAACGGGCGGTCGACAGCTACTCCTTCGTCTTCCGGAACATCTGCTTCTGTCCGGGCATCGTCAGCGTTGCGGTCGAGGTCGTGGACGGCGAGATCGTCGCCGAGGCGCCGGTCGATGAGCCGACGGACGAACAAGAGGTGTGGGTCCCTGAGGCCCAGACGATCGATGATCATCTGGCTCGGATCGGCGCTCTGCTCGACGGCACCAACATTTCGGTCAACGCAACCTTCGACGAAGCCACGGGCGTCCCGTTGGAGTACGGCTTCGATCAGAGCCGCCTCATCGCCGACGAAGAGCTCAGCGTGGTCATCGAGAACTTCACCCCGACGGCGGTCGTCGAGGACGAACCAGAAGGCGAACCCGAAGACGCAGCGGTGCTCATCGTCGACGTGGAGGGCATCCAGGTGAACTCCGAGATCGCAGTGTCGTTGGCCGCGCTGCTCGAAGCCGCTCGGCTCGACGGGTTCAACCTCTCCGGTGGCGGCTACCGGGACCCGGCCGGACAGATCGCCCTGCGGCGGGCCAACTGCGGCACTTCAGACTACGCCGTGTGGGAGATGCCGGCCTCGGAGTGTTCGCCGCCCACGGCCCGGCCGGGCCAGTCGCTGCACGAGACCGGGCATGCCGTCGACTTCACCAACGACGGCGCGCTCATCACCTCGCGTGCGAGCGCGGCCTTCGCCTGGCTCGAGGCCAACGCTCCCGGCTTCGGCTTCTTCAACCACCCGGCCGAGCCGTGGCACTGGAGCATCAACGGCAACTGACCCGACGCTGTCAGACCCCGTCCCTAAGGTGCGGGCACCGTTCGGTTGCCACGGTCGAAGGCACCCCGTCACTTCCATGATCGGGTTCCATCGTGCTCGCAACCATCCATTCCGCCACCCTCGTCGGCGTCCACGGCCATCCCGTGCAGGTCGAGGTGCATGCCTCGGGCGGTCTGCCCGGCTTCACCGTCGTCGGCCTGCCCGACGCATCCTGCCGTGAGGCAAGAGATCGGGTCCGGGCCGCACTGCTCTCCAGCGGGCACGATTGGCCCAGCCTTCGGATCACGGTCAACCTCGCACCGACAGAGGTACCGAAGTCCGGGGCGGCGCTCGACCTGGCGATCGCCATCGGCATCCTGACCGCGATCGAAACGCTGAAGGTCGACGACGTGGCCGACATCGGGTTCCTCGGGGAGTTGGGGCTGGACGGCTCCATCCGACCGGTCCGCGGCGCACTGCCGATGGCGGATCAGATCGGTACCGATCGGCTCGTCGTCTCTGCGGCGAACGCCCACGAGGTTTCGCTGCTCGAACTCGACCGCGTCCATCCGGTGGCCACGTTGAAGGAGCTCATCGCCCACATCCGCGGAGACGAGCCCTGGCCGGTCGTGCGGTCGGCGCCGCGCCCGCAGCGGGTGGCGACAGCCCTCGACCTGAGCGACATCCGAGGCCAACGGATGGCGAAGCTTGCACTGCAGCTGGCGGCGACCGGCGGTCATCACCTGCTGATGGTCGGTCCGCCAGGCGCAGGCAAGACGATGCTCGCCCGTCGTCTGCCCGGGCTCCTGCCCACGTTGTCGGACGGGGAAGCGTTGGAGGTGACTCGGGTGCACTCGGCGGCGGGACGGCTGGGCGAGGACACTTCGCTGGTTCTGGACCCGCCGTTCCGGTCGCCGCACCACGGCGCGTCGGCGGTTGCGCTCGTGGGCGGCGGTTCCTCCGTGATGCGGCCTGGGGAGATCTCGCTTGCCCATCGGGGCGTGCTGTTTCTCGACGAGCTCGGCGAGTTCTCGGCAGTGGCGCTGGACGGTCTTCGCCAACCGTTGGAACACGGCGAGGTGCGGGTCAGCCGGGGCCACGGGAGTGTCGTCTATCCCGCCGGCCTGCTGCTGGTGGCCGCGATGAACCCGTGTCCGTGTGGCGAGTCGGGGGCTCCCGGAGCGTGTCGATGCTCCGACGCCGCCCGCGCCCGGTACCACCGCCGCGTCTCGGGGCCGCTGCTCGATCGCTTCGATCTTCGTATCGGGGTGGCTCGTCCCGAGCCCACCGAGCTCTTCGGCGGGCCGGACGACGAACGGACGGCCGACGTTGCGGAACGGGTGTTGGCCGCTCGCAATCGTGCGCTGGCTCGCGCCGGCGTGCTCAATGCGGCGCTCCGTGGTCCGCTGCTCGACGAACATGCGCCGGTCTCTTCCGAGGCGCAGGCGGTGCTCGAGGAAGCTCTCCGCGGCGGCCGGCTGTCGGCGCGCGGGGTGGCCCGCGTGCGGGCGGTTGCCCGAACGCTGGCCGACCTGGACGAGACCGACGACGGACCGCTGTCGCTCGAGCACCTCTGCCTCGCGATGTCGCTTCGCGTCGATCCGTTCGGATTCGCCCGATGAGCGGGGGAGTGGAGATTCCGTACGAGGCCTGGCTGACGGCGCTGCTCTCGCTGCCGCGGATGGGCCCGGGCCGGCTCTCGAACCTTCTCGAGCAGGACGACGCTCCCGCGTGTTGGGAGCGCATCCGCAGCGGCGCCCCGATCCAGATCGATCGGGTCGGCGGGTCGGTGATCGACGGTTGGCGAAGCGCGGCACGATCGACCGACGTGGCGGCGATGTGGCAGGCAACCCGGGCACTCGGCGTCCACGTCGCCGAACTCGGCGGCGCCGGGTACCCGCTGCGTCTCCTCGACGACATCGAACCGCCGCTGCTGGTCTTCCGTCGAGGCCAGCCCATCACCGATCACCCGACGGTGGCGATCGTGGGAACCCGCAAGTGCACGAGCTACGGGCAACGGGTCGCATTCGAACTGGGCGCCGAACTTGCTGCGGCGGGCGTTTCCGTCGTGTCCGGCCTGGCGCTCGGCATCGACGCAGCCGCACATCAGGGAGCGCTGAGCGCCTCGGCGGCGCCACCCGTCGGCGTGGTCGGGAGCGGCCTCGACGTGATCTACCCGAAGCGAAATGCCCGCCTGTGGGAGCGGGTCGCCGAGGCGGGCACGTTGCTGTCCGAATCGCCTCCGGGCACGCAGCCCGAGCCGTGGCGGTTCCCTGCCCGCAACCGGATCATCGCGGGGCTGGCGGATGCCGTGGTGGTCGTCGAATCTCACGAGTCGGGTGGGTCGCTCCTCACGGTCGACGAAGCACAACTGCGCGATGTGGCGGTCGGTGCCGTTCCCGGGCCGATCACGTCGGGGTCGGCGACGGGAACCAACCGTCTCCTGGCCGATGGCGCCACACCCGTGCTGGGCCTCGACGACGTGCTCGGGCTGATCGGCCATGTTGCCGTTGAGGGTCGGTCCGAGTCATCGGCCGAGGCCGATGGTGTCCCGGCGCTCCTGCTGGCGATGGGCTGGGGCCCGACGCTGCTCGAACAGCTCTGCCTGCGGGTGCAGGCGGACCCGATCGAGGTCGCCGCCGAACTCGAGCGGTTGGTGGCGGAGGGGCGATGCGTGCGGTCCGGTCCGTGGATCGAGCGGGTTCGATGATCGGTGGGCTCCGTCCGATCGGGCGGCCACGCAGCTACCGTCGATGGCATGCAGAACTTCGTGGCGGAGTTTGTGCACTCCCTCACGGGTGTCTCCGACGCGACGGCGTCGGTCTACCGGAGAGACCTCCTGGCGTTCGCCGAGTGGTTGGAGACGACTGGCGTGGAACGGATCGACCAGGTCGATCGCCGACTGGTTCGCCGCTACCTCGCCCATTTGGACTCGCAGGGGTACGCCCGCCGCACGATCGCCCGCAAGATGAGCGGTCTCCGCCGGTTCTTCGACTGGTCGCGCAAGGCCGGCCACACACAGGCGGATCCCACCGTGGGTCTTTCGACGCCCGGAGCGTCACGGCACCTGCCGTCGGTGCTCACCGATCGCGAACTCGGCGGTTTGCTCGGCGATGACCCGACGGCTCGAGTGGACGAATCCGATCAATCGCCGGACCGGTTGCGGGACGACGCCGTGCTCGAGCTGCTCTATGGCAGTGGCCTTCGGGTCAGCGAGGTCTGCTCGCTGAATCGCAACTCGGTCGACCTGCGTGGCGGCGTCGTGCGGGTGTGGGGCAAGGGCGCCAAGGAACGCATCGTTCCGCTGTCGAAGCCGGCCGTCGACGCGCTCCGCGCGCACATCGAGGTGCACTTCGCCGTCGACCTGCCCGGCGACGAACCCGAAGCGATGTTCCTCAATACACGAGGACGACGCCTCACGCCAAGGGACGTTCGGCGCATTCTCGACCGTCGGGCCATAGCCCCAACGCACCCTCATGCCCTACGACACACATTTGCGACTCATCTTTTGGACGGAGGTGCCGATCTACGGACCGTACAGGAGTTGTTGGGCCACTCGGATCTGTCGACAACGCAGATCTACACGCACGTGAGCAAGGAACGCTTGCAGCGGGTGCACCGGTCCAGCCATCCCCGGGCCTAGATTTCAGCGGCACCCAGGCATCAAGGAAGAGCACCACGTGGAAGAACGAGAACGAGCAGCAGCAGAGATGCTCTGGGAGCGCTACACGGCCAAGCCGGACCGGGAAACGCGAGACCAGCTGATCGTCCACTACTCGCCACTGGTCAAGTACGTGGCCAGCCGCGTCGCCGCAGGTCTTCCTCAGAACGTCGAACAGGCCGACCTGGTCAGCTACGGCATCTTCGGATTGATCGACGCAATCGACAAGTTCGACCCGGCCCGCGGGTACAAGTTCGAGACCTACGCAATCTCCCGCATCAAGGGCGCAATGCTCGATGAGCTCCGTTCGATGGACTGGGTGCCCCGTTCCGTTCGCACGAAGGCCAAGAAGATCGAACAGGCCAACGCAAAGCTCGAAGCCAAGCTCGGCCGTGCCCCGTCCGACGAGGAGATCGCCGACGAACTCGGCATCACCGTCGCCGACCTCGATGGCATGCTCTCCAAGATCTCGTTCGTCGGTGTCGTGGCACTCGACGAGATGCTCTCCGGTGGCGAACGTGGCGACTCCGTCACCCTCGGCGACACCATCCCCGACAAGAACGCCGGCCCGGTGGGCTCGTTCGAGGTCGAGGAAATGCGCCAGCTGCTCGCCGAGTCGATCAACTCGATGTCCGAGCGCGAGAAGATCGTTCTCACCCTCTACTACTACGAGGGTCTCACGCTGGCCGAAATCGGCGGCGTCCTCGGCGTGACCGAGAGCCGGGTCTGTCAGATCCACACGAAGTCCGTTCTCCGGCTGCGGTCCCGACTGCTGGCGAACGAATACTCTCCCGCGTAGGCTTCGTTCCGACACTTCCCCCGTCGCTGCAATTGCACTCGGGAGATCGCCATGTCGGCGAGAACCGTCCTTGTCTGCGTCGCCGTCTCGTGCGCGCTGCTGCTTGCGCCGGCCGTCGCCAACGCCGGAACGGCGCAACCGGCACAGGAACACGATGCGCTGGTGCACCAACCGCCCGTGGACGCGCCCGTGCTCGATCCGTTCCGCGACCCGCCGGAACCCTGGCTCGCCGGCAACCGCGGCATCGAATACGACACGGCCGTCGGTGACCTGATTCGGGCATCGGCACCCGGCGTCGTCGTCTTCGCCGGCCCGGTTGCAGGAGCCCGCCACGTGACCGTTCGCCATGCTCCGGATCTCGTGACGACCGCAGCGTTCGTGGGGGAGGTGCTCGTCGCGGCTGGCGATCTGGTGGCCGCCGGGGACCCGATCGCCATCGCCGGTGGGCCCTTTCACTTCACGGCCCGGCGAAACGGCTCGTACATCGACCCGGCCCTCCTCTTCGTGGTGCCCCGCTGGGCCGTCCGGCTCGTCCCAATCCGTTGATCGGAACCGTCGGACTTTGACCCCACGGCCGATATCGTTGTCTCGGGCAAAAGTTGTCCACCAGCCGTCCTGCCAGGGCAGCTGTCGAGTGAAGTACGGAATCCCGATCTGTGGTCGCCGCTGGCGCACGGGATTCCGCCGACGAAACCACAGGGAAAGCGATACGACATGGCAGTCATCACGATGAAGCAGTTGCTCGACGCCGGCGTGCATTTCGGTCACCAGACCCGCCGCTGGAACCCCAAGATGAAGCGGTTCATCCACGGTGAGCGCAACGGCATCTACATCATCGATCTCCACCAGACGCTCAACCGTCTCGAGGACGCCTACACCTACGTCCGTGACCTCACGGCCAACGGCGGCACGATCCTCTTCGTGGGCACCAAGCGTCAGGCCCAGGACTCGATCCAGTCCTACGCCGAGAAGTGCGGCATGCCCTACGTCAACCAGCGTTGGCTCGGCGGCATGCTCACCAACTTCCAGACGATCTCCAAGCGCGTCGACAAGATGAAGGAGTACCGCCGCATGCGGGACTCCGGCGAGTTCGAATCGATGCCCAAGAAGGAAGCCCTCCTGCTCTCGCGTGAACTCGTGAAGCTCGAGCGCAACCTCGGCGGCATCAGCGGCCTCACCAAGGCACCCGACGCCGTCTTCGTGCTCGACACCAAGCTCGAGCACACCGCCGTCACCGAAGCCAACAAGCTCGGTCTGCCCCTCGTCGCCGTGGTCGACACCAACTGCGATCCCGATCTCGTCAACTACGTGATCCCGGGCAACGACGATGCCATCCGTTCGGGCGACCTCATGTGCCGCGTCATCTCCGACGCCGTGCTCGAGGGCCGCTTCATCCGCGCCAAGAAGATGGAAGCCGCCGGCGTCCCCGCCGAAGCCGCTCCCAAGTCCACCGAGCGCACCGCTGAAGAGCAGGCCGCCGTCGACGCCGCTCAGGCCGAGGCTCGTGCCCAGGCCGCCGCAGCCGCCGCCGAGCGTGAAGCCCGTGTGGCCGCCGCACAGGCCGCCGCCGACGAGGCCCCGGCCGAGGAAGCAGCAGCTGAGGAAGCCGCTCCGGCCGAAGAGGCTGCACCGGCTGAGGAAGCCGCTCCGGCCGAGGCCGCAGCCGCGCCCCATGGCGAAGGCAGCCACGCTCCGCTCGAGGACGGCTCCATGCCTGAGGGTTTCCCGATCAAGGGCAACGCCGACTCCATGAAGTTCCACCAGCCGGACGGCCGCTGGTACGAGAACACCGTCGCCGAGGTGTGGTTCGCCACGCCGGAGGCCGCAAGCGCCGCCGGTTTCACCGAGGCCGGCAAGTAACTCACCAAGCATCGAAACAGAAGAGACAACGACATGGCTGACATTTCCGTAGCAGACATCAAGGCCCTCCGCGACGCCACCGGCGCCGGCATGATGGACGCCAAGAAGGCCCTCACCGAAGCAGGCGGCGACGCCGAAGAAGCACGCAAGATCCTCCGCGAGAAGGGCCTGGCCAAGGCCGCGACCCGCGGTGATCGCGAGAACGCCGAAGGCGCCGTCGCCATCGCGCAGGCCGATGGCGTTGCCGCCATCGTGCACCTCAAGAGCGAGACCGACTTCGCTGCGAAGTCCGAAGAGTTCATCGCCGTGCTCAACGACCTCGCCGCCGCCGTGCTGGCCGACGGCCCCGATGCCGTCAGCGCCCACACCGCTGCGATCGAGGAGCTGCAGATCACGAAGAAGGAAAACATCGAGCTCGGCCTCGTCGACCGCGTCACTGCGGGCGAGGGCAACATCCTCGACGTCTACCTTCACAACCAGGACGGCCGCGGTGTGAACGGCGTCATCGTCGAAGGAGCCGGTGTCGATCAGGACATGCTGCACCAGGTCGCGCTGCACATCGCCTTTGCGAAGCCGCTCGGTCTCAGCCGTGACGACATCGACCAGGCCGCCGCCGACAAGGAGCGCGAAGCCCTTCTCGACCTCACCAAGGCCGAGGGCAAGCCGGAGCAGGCCTGGGACAAGATCGTCGAGGGTCGCCTGTCGGCCTGGTACGCCGAACAGGTTCTCCTGGAGCAGGGTCTGAACGGAGACAAGACATCCGTGCAGGACTCCCTCGGGGGTGGCAGCATCGTGTCATTCCGCCAGGCCTACCTCGGAGGCTGAATCTCTACTCGCAAGGAGCGCGAATGTCAGACACCCAAGCCAAAGCGACACCTCGTTGGGGACGAATCCTCTTCAAGGTCTCGGGTGAGGCATTCGCCGGCGAGGCCTCCTACGGCATCGATGGCGAGATCGTTCAGCGGATCGCCAACGACATCGTTGCGGTCCGCGAGGCGTTCGACGTGTCCGTCGGCGTCGTCGTGGGTGGCGGCAACATCTGGCGTGGCCTGAAGGGTGCGGGAGCGGGCATGGACCGTTCCCAAGCGGACTACATGGGCATGTTGGCCACCGTGATCAACGGTCTGGCGCTACAGGATCGGCTCGAACGAGCCGGTCAGCCCACCCGTGTCATGAGCGCGATCCACATGGCGCAGGTGGCCGAGCCGTACATCCGCCGCCGGGCCATTCGTCATCTCGAAAAGGACCGGGTCGTCGTGTTCGCCGGCGGCACCGGCAACCCCTTCTTCACGACCGACACCACTGCGGCACTTCGTGCGGTGGAGATCGAAGCCGGCGTGGTCCTGAAGGGCACCCACTCGGGCACCGGCGGTATCTACACGGCCGATCCCAAACTCGATCCCACAGCGACCAAGATTGACGAGGTCTCGCACATCGAGGTGCTGCAGAAGGGATTGAAGGCGATGGATTCGACGGCGATCACTCTCTGCATGGACAATGAACTACCGATCGTTGTGTTCGACCTCATGGGCGATGGCAACGTGCAGGCGATTCTGCGGGGCGAGCCCGTGGGAACGCTGGTCCATTCGTGAACCCCACCGAACCGAAGGAGGACGGCAATGAGTGAAGAGATCGAGCTGGTCCTTCTTGAATCGGAAGAGAAGATGGACGGAGCGGTCGCGCACGCGAAGCGCGAGTTCGCCACCATCCGGACCGGGCGTGCGAGCTCGGCCTTCATCGAGAAGCTCCCAGTCGAGGCCTACGGTGTCGCAATGACGCTCCAGGAACTCGCCACCTTCTCGGTGCCCGAGGCGCGTCAGCTGATCATCACGCCACACGACATGGCGAACGTGGAACCGATCGAGCGAGCCATCAGGAATTCCGACATCGGACTGTCCCCGTCGAACGACGGCCGGGCCATCCGCCTGTCCTTTCCTCCCTTGACCAACGAGCGCCGCAAGGAGCTCGTGAAGGTCGTGAACAACATGGCGGAAGAGGCGAAGGGGCGGGCGCGCAGCGTTCGCCGATCCGCCCGCAAGGATCTCGAAGACCTCGAAAAAGAGGGTGGGATTTCCGAGGACGACATCGAACGGGCAGAGAAGTCGCTCGATGAACTGACCCGGAACACCGAGGGCGAGATCGAAGCCGCACGGGAAAGCAAAGAGAAGGAGCTGCTCGAGGTCTAGTCTCGAGCGTGGAGGAACCCTTCGTGGACAGCTACGACAACGAATACGACGAGTCCGACGAGCGTGCCCCCGGCAGCTCGGTGTTCGGAGACGACGCGAGTTACGACACGGGTGCTTCCGTGTTCGGTGACGACGCGCCTGCAGCCGAGGGTGAGTCCGTGTTCGGCGATCCTGGCAGCTCCGTCTTCGGCGACGAGAGCGAGATGAGCGGCCAGCAGAGCGTCTTCGGTGACGCCCAGCCGTCCGCCTCCGTCTTCGGTGACGATGAACCGGTGGCCGAGGTGCAGCTCGACGACGAATCGGCTGCGCTCGCCGCCGATCCGTGGGGTGAGCCCGAGGTGGTCACCGTCGACGATTGGGACACCGGCACCGACCGGACCGTCGCCCTCGACGTCGAACCGCAGGAAAGCGACGACCTCGACGCCTGGTCCGGCCTTGGCGCAGCGCCCATGTGGGACAACGAGCCCGCACCGGCCGTGGAGACCCCGCAGGCCGAAGCCTGGGACCCCGGCCCCGTGCCCGAGGTCGACGAGCCCGCCATGGTGCAGATCGGCGAGCCCAGCGAACGGTTCTTCACCTACGACGACGAGTCCGCCTACGACGAGGGCTTCGTCGACGAGCCGTCAAGCGGTCGAGACATGCAGTCTGCGCTGATCACCGGCGTGGCGCTGCTCGCCATCGCCGTCGTGGCCCTTTCCATCGGCCCGGCCGTCGCACTTGCACTCATCGTGCTCGTCGTTGCGCTGTCTGCCGGCGAACTCTTCAACGCACTGCGGGTGGCCGGCTATCAGCCCGCCACGCTGCTCGGCCTGGCCGCATCGGTTGCGATGCCCCTGGCCGTGTATTGGCGAGGGCAGCAGGCGATACCCCTCATCATTGCGTTGAGTGTCATCTTCGGCCTCCTGTGGTTCCTGTCCGGGGTGTCCACGGAGCTCCCGGTGATGAACCTGGGCGTGACCCTGTTGGGCATCGGCTACGTGGGCGTGCTCGGCTCGTTCGGTGCGGCGATGCTCGAGATGAGCAACCGCCTCGGCAACGGCGACGGCACCGGCATCCTGCTGGCCGCCATCATCGTCACCATCGCCTACGACATCGGCGCCTTCTTCGCCGGAAGCAGCATTGGCCGAACGCCGCTCACCACGGTCAGCCCGAACAAGACCGTCGAGGGCCTCGTCGGTGGTGCGGTCGCCAGCCTCGTGGCCGGCATCGTCTTCTTCGGCATGCTCGGCTTCATCGAGCCGTGGGACAGCGCCGGAACGTCGTTCCTCGATGCGGTCTTCATCGGTCTCGTCGGCGCCATCATGGCGCCGCTCGGCGATCTCGGTGAGTCGCTCATCAAGCGGGACCTCGGCATCAAGGACATGGGTTCGGTCCTGCCGGGCCACGGCGGGTTCCTGGATCGCTTCGATGCGCTCCTGTTCGTGCTGCCGGCCATGTACTTCCTGGCCCAGGCCGTTCTCTACTCCTAGATCGAGCCGCGTCGACTCCTCGATCGAGCCGCGTCGCCCGCTAGACCGAGTCGCGGAGCTCTTTGAGGAACTCGACCGCCTCGTCGCGGTGGCGTGTGCGCTTCAGTGGCGGGAGCGCCCGAATGAGATCCCATCGGTAGCTCTTCGACGTCGCCAGGCGCTTGTCGAGGATTGCGACGACGCCACGGTCCTCGGTGGAGCGGATGAGCCGTCCGGCGCCCTGGGCGAGCAGCATCGCCGCCCGCGGCAGGTCGATCTCGCGGAAGGCGGCCGAGCCCACCTGATCGCGGCGGGCGCCGAGCAACGGGTCGTCGGGGCGGGGGAACGGAATTTTGTCGATGATCACGCAGTTCAGGGCCCGTCCGGGGATGTCCACGCCCTGCCAGAAGCTCATCGTGGCGAACAAGACGGACTCCTCGTCCTCCAGGAACCGTTCCATGAGCACGGGCTTGGGCGCCTGCCCCTGGGCCAACACCTCGTAGGGGAGCCGGTCGATGAGATGCTCCACGGCGGCCTCCATGGCCCGCCAGGAGGTGAAGAGCGCCATGGTGCGGCCACCGGCCGCCATCGTCAACGCCTCGATCTCCTCGTGCACGGCGTCGCGATAGTCGTCCGAGCGGGGGTCGGGCATGTGGGCGGCGCAGTAGAGGATTCCGGCGGTCTCGAAGTCGAAGGGGCTGCCGACGTTGATCTGGGTGTGGGGCTGATCGGCCATGCCGATGCGGCTGGTGAGGTTCCCCGGGATCGTGGCGCTCGTGAGAATGGCGGTGCGTTGGGCGAACAACTTCTCCTGGAGCAGGTCGGCCACTTCGATCGAGGCGACCTTCAGCGACGGGTTGCGGCCGCCCTCGACCCAGGCGACCGTGCCGTCGACCATCTCCAACGCAATGTCGATGTCGGCGACCACATGGGTGGCCGCCTGCATGGCCCGTTCCTTGCGACCGATCACGTCGGGTGAGGACTCGTTCGGGATCTTCCGCAACGCATCGATTGCCCGCATGGACTTGTCTCGGGCCCGGTTGAGGGTTCGGGCGAGATCGCCATCGAAGTCGGCGTCGTGCAGGCGGTTGCCGGCGTGTGGTTCGAGTTCGAGACCGAGGTCTTCGCCGGCATCGATCAGCTCACCGGTGAGTCCGTCGTCCGCGATGATCGACTTGATCGTCAGGGCCAGGTTGCGAAGCCGCCCCGACGTGAGGTCGAAGCCTGCCGCATTGGCGACGATGTCTTCGATCTGATGGGCCTCGTCGATGATGGCCACTTCGTGCTCACCCAAAACGGCGTTGTCGGTGACGAGGTCGAGCGCGTAGAGGTGCGTGTTGACGACGATCACGTCGGCCTCGAGCGCCGCTGCACGGGCGTTCTCGGCAAAGCAGGTGCTGCCAGACGGGCATCTGGCCGCTCCGGGGCATTCGGTCGGGCCGACGCTGACCGCGCCCCAGGTACGACCGGAAGGTTCGAAGGGCAGCTCGGCCCGGTCCCCGGTGTGCGTGAAGGAGACCCAGGTCATGATGTCGTCGAGCTCGTCGGCGTTGACCGTTTCCTCGACGACCTCGAGGCCGAGCTGTTGCCCGTCTTGTTCGAGTTCGGTGAGTCGTTGACGGCAGACGTAGTTGCTGCGGCCCTTCAGCACGGAGAACTCGAACGGGACGTCGAGGTGTTCGACGAGGAACGGGAGGTCCTTGTTGGCGAGCTGATCCTGGAGCGCCTTGGTTGCGGTGGCGACCACCGTGCGCTTCCCGCTGAGGATCGACGGAACGAGGTAGGCGAGCGACTTGCCGGTGCCCGTTCCCGCTTCGGCCAGGAGGTGGCTGCTGCTGTCGATGGCGTCGGCGACGGCCACCGCCATCTCGGTCTGGCCCGGCCGGGCCTCGCCGCCACCGGGCAGTTCTGATGTCACCGATGCGAGTGCGCGTTCGACCCGCGTGCCAAGACCCATCGGCGCAGCCTAACGGCCACGACCGACAGGAACGGAAGGGCATAAAGAGAAGATTGCAATCCCGAGTGTGGGCAATCGGAGACGGTAGGTTCGCAGGGATGGTTTCGATCGATCCAAAGGCGATTCCGGGTCATGTGGCGTGCGTGATGGACGGAAATGGGCGATGGGCCCAGCAACGGGGCCTCCCGCGCATCGAGGGGCACAAACAGGGTGAGCATGCACTCTTCGAAGCGGTGGAAGGCGCACTCGAGCTCGGCATCGACTGGCTCACCGTGTACGCCTTCTCCACCGAGAACTGGAAGCGGCCGCCGGACGAGGTGAAGTTCCTCATCAACTTCAACGAGGAGATCCTCGATCGGCGCAAGCACGAGTTGCACGAGATGGGTGTGCAGATCCGTTTCATCGGGCGTCGAGACTGGCGCGTCCCCAAGGGCCTCATCCGGCGAATGGACGAGGCGGCCGAGCTCACCCGCAAGAACAAGAAGATGGTCTTCACGATCGCGTTCAACTACGGCGGGCGAGCCGAGATCATCGACGCGATGAAGCAGCTGATGGCATCCGGGGTGTCGCCGGACAAGGTGACCGAGAAGATGCTTGCCCGTCAGCTCTACGATCCCGACATGCCCGATGTCGACCTGATGATCCGCACGTCGGGGGAGTACCGCACGTCCAACTTCCTGCTGTGGCAGCTGGCCTACAGCGAGATGCTCTTCACCGAAGAGCTGTGGCCGGACTTCACCCGCCACAGCATGCGCGACGCGGTCGCCGAATATCAGAGCCGTTCCCGTCGCTACGGAGGCGTCACCGCGTGACCGGCCTGTACCGGGACAACGCGGTCGTGATCCGATCGTGGAAGCTCGGCGAGGCCGACCGAATCCTGAGCCTGATGACGCAGAGCAACGGCAAGATCCGGTGCGTTGCGAAAGGTGTGCGCAAGACGCAGAGTCGCTTCGGGTCCCGGGTCGAGCCGACGAACCACCTGCAGGTGCAGCTGTACCGGGGCAAGGGCGACCTGGACACGCTCACGCAGGTCGAGACGATCGACCGATTCCCGACGCTGCGCGAGGATCTGGAGCGGTTCGCTCGCGCCTCCTCGATCCTCGAGGTGGTCGATCACGTCGCTCAGGATCGGGAGCCCAACGCGGCGCTGTACACGATGCTCGCCCGGGCGATGCACACGGTGGCCGAATCCGACAGCCACCTGGTGGTGGCGGGCTTCTTCTTGAAGGTCTTGGCGCTGGAGGGGTTTGCCCCGGCCGTCGACGTCTGTGTGCTGTGCGGCTCGACCAGCGACCTCACCCACATTTCGGTGGCGGACGGCGGCACCACGTGCACCTCGTGTCGAACGGGCACGTTCCTTTCGGTCGAGGCACTGGCGTTGCTGCAGTTGGCGCTCGGTGGACAGTTGGGGGCGGTGCTGAATCAGCGACCGTCGCCGCCCACCCGCGAACTCGATGTGTTGTCGACCCGGCTGATGGAGCACATGCTGGAACGGCGGTTGCGCTCGGCGACGGTGCTCGAACAGGCGTAGGCCGAACGGCCCACACTCGTCGGCAAAGATCTGGGTCAAAAGACTCATATCCGGAAACCCGGTGCCGAAAGTCGATCGTGGGCAACGATTCGGCGAACCGAACCCTGACGCGATGGATGACCCTCTTTGCGCGTGGATTGGTGCTCTGCTCTGCGGTCGTTTGCTATCTGTTCTGGCAACGCAGCGCCGAGGCGACCGACGAGGTGCGCACGCTTTCCGCAGCACGAACCTGCCTCGAGAAGCTGGATCTGCGGACCACCGACGAGACGACGCATGTGCGATTCGCCGCCGAGCTGCAGACGTTCCACGCCGACGTCGTCGACGTGCTCTCCGACTCGCAGAAGATGATCTGGGATGACTTCTGGGGCGGCTACATGGAGCAGTCGGAGATTCCGTGGTCGGGATCAGCGGAGACTGCGGTCGATGAACTGCGGGCGTCGTTCCATTCAGCCCAGACCAACGCCGATCTGGCGGCGACCTCGGCGCATCGCCGGCTGCTCTGGGTCTCCAGCTCGACCTACGCCCTGACCGGCATCATGTTGTTCGGCGCCGCAGTGCTCCGCCGCCGCGACGAGCGGGAGAGCGTCCGCCAGGAAGCGGTGTTCGCCGCCGCCAAGAAGTTCGAGGCGATCTCGGCCGACTCGCCGGACATCGTCTTCGTGCTCGATTCCGATGGTCGCATCTCGTTCATGTCCGCTTCGGGCCATTCGGTCTTCGGCGAGATGCTCCCGAAGACGGCCCTGGAGATCGTGCACCGGATGCCGGACACCTCCTTCGCCGAGGCGCGGGCCTGGCTTTCCGATGTGGCCGATGCGCACACGAGCGAACCGGTCGCCGTGACGACGCACGTGGGCGAACGCCGTTTGTTCGATCTTCGAGTGGCGGACCGCCGGGAAGATCCGTCCATCCGGGGGCGGGTGTTCACCTGCCGGGACGTCACCGCAGAGGTGCTCCTGCAGAAGCGGCTTCGAAGCCGCGCTGCGACCGATGACCTGACCGGCCTTCCGAACCGTCGTGAGCTGTCGACCCGCATGCACGAGGACTGGGCCAGCGAGGCCGGTGCCGCCCTCGTCATGATCGACCTCGACGACTTCAAGCGCACCAACGACACGCTCGGCCATGCCGCCGGTGACCTCCTGCTGGTGCTGGTTGCCCAACGCTTCGAAAGTGTGGTCGGCACGGAGCACACACTCGTGCGGCTCGGCGGCGACGAGTTTGCGGTCTACGTGACCGGTGCGGACGCCATGGACCGCGCCACCGACCTCGCCACGGCGCTCGTCGAGTCGCTCCGGAGCCCGATCGACCTCGCCGGTCGCAACGTGCGGGTGGGCGCGAGCGTGGGCGTCTGCTGTGGAACCGGATGCGCCGATCCGACTGAGCTCATGCAGCGGGCCGACATTGCGATGTACGAGGCGAAGGCGCTCGTCGGTTCCTCGGTGGTTCGATTCGAACGGGAGATGGAGCATCGGGTTCGTCGAGCCGACGCGATCAACCGGGCGTTGCAGATGGCCGACGTGTCCGAGGACTTCCACCTCGTCTACCAACCGATCTTCGAAGCGGACGGAAGCCGCCCACGCATCATCGAGGCGTTGCTTCGATGGGAACACGAGGAGCTCGGCTTCGTTCCGCCGGATCAGTTCATTCCGCAGGCAGAGAACTCGGGTGCCATCGTCCGGATCGGATGCTGGGTCCTGTGGGAAGCGTTGCGTCAGCTGCGCGAGTGGGAGAACCAGGGCGTGGCCGACGATGTGGCCGTCGCCGTGAACGTGTCCTACGTCCAGCTCGAGGAGGGCGGCTTCGTCGACGACGTGCTCTCCGCCCTGCAGAGCACCGGAGTGGCCGGCGATCGTCTGGTGCTGGAGATCACCGAGACGGTCATGGCGCTGGACAACGAACACGTCGCCGAGGTGCTCGCCGAACTGCAGGCCCATGGCGTGCGCATCGCCATCGACGACTTCGGCACCGGCTATTCGAGTCTGGGCCAGCTGCTTCGCCTGCCATTCGACCTGCTCAAGCTCGACCGCTCCTTCCTGTTGTCGATCGACGGAGCGGACCGCGAAGTTGCCGGACGCGCCGTCATCGAGGCAACAGTTCGCATGGGCGAGGCCTGCGGCGTGCCGCTGGTGGCAGAAGGCATCGAAGAGATCGAACAGCTCGATCTGTTGGTGTCCTGTGGGGTGCAGTACGCCCAGGGCTACCTGCTCGCCCGGCCGGGCCGACCGGATGCCATCCTTCCCGTCTTGCTGGGTCAGGTTTCACAGCCCGCAGTTGCCTAGGTTGCCGCCCGTCCGGCGATAGCCTCTTGCTCCATGAGCGAACCGACTCCGGATCCCGAACTCTTCGACAAGATCGTCAATCTCTCCAAGCGGCGCGGCATCGTGTTCCAGTCCGCCGAGATCTACGGCGGCTTCCGTTCGACGTACGACTACGGGCCCCTCGGTGTGCTCCTGCTTCGCAACGTGAAGGACCAGTGGTGGCGTTCGATGGTGCAGATGCGCCACGACGTCGTCGGCCTCGACGCCGCGATTCTGTCCCCGCCACAGGTGTGGGAGGCCTCGGGCCACCTCGCGAACTTCAGCGATCCGCTTGTGGACTGCACGAACTGCAACACCCGGCATCGCCTCGACAAGCTGGACGACCCGAACACCTGCCCGAACTGTGGCGAGAGCGGCACGTTCACCGAGCCCCGCGCCTTCAACCTGATGTTCAAGACGCACGCCGGTCCGGTGGAGGGTTCCGGCCACGAGGTGTACCTGCGCCCCGAGACGGCCCAGGGCATGTTCGTGGACTTCATGAACGTGCTCAACACGAGCCGCAAGAAGCCGCCGTTCGGCATCGCCCAGATCGGCAAGAGCTTCCGCAACGAGATCACGCCAGGCAACTTCGTCTTCCGGACGCGCGAGTTCGAACAGATGGAGATGGAGTACTTCGTTCCGCCGACCGAGTCGGGCAAGTGGTACGAGTACTGGAAGAACGAGCGCATGCAGTGGTACCTGGACCTGGGCATGCCGGCGGATTGGATCCGCATGCGTGAGCACGACGCCGATGAGCTGTCGCACTACAGCAGCGGCACCGCCGACGTCGAGTACCTGTTCCCGTGGGGTTGGGACGAGCTCGAGGGCATCGCCAACCGCGGCGACTACGACCTCACCCAGCACGCCCAGCACAGTGGCGAGCGCATCGAGTACTTCGACCAGCAGGCCAACGAGCGGTGGATCCCGCACGTCATCGAGCCCGCAGCCGGCGCCACGCGTACCGCGTTTGCGTTCCTGCTCGCCGCCTACGACGAAGAGACGGTCAACGACGACACCCGCACGGTGCTGCGTCTCGACCCGCGCCTCGCCCCGTACAAGGTGGCCGTGCTGCCGCTGTCCAAGAAGGACACGCTCACGCCGACCGCGCACGAGGTCTTCGACCTGGTCAAGGGCCGCTGGATGAGCGACTACGACGAGACCCAGTCCATCGGCAAGCGGTACGCCCGGGCCGACGAAATCGGCACGCCATACTGCGTGACGGTCGACTTCGACACGCTCGAGGACCGTGCGGTCACTGTGCGCGAGCGCGACAGCCGCGAACAGGACCGGGTGTCGATCGACCGTCTCGTCGAGTACCTGAGCGAGCGTCTACCCAGCTGATCCCAAGGATCTGTGCAGCGCTGTGTGCCGATTCGGCACCTGCCGCTTCACAGATCATGGTGGGGGCGGCAAGACTGGGGGCATGTTCGCCCCGTTGACGACCGAACGGCTGCTGCTCCGGCCCGTCCGCGCCACGGACGTTGCCGCTTTGCAGGGGCGCCGTGACGATCCCGAGGTGGCCCATTTGCAGGCGTGGAGCACGCCGTACCCGATGGAGCGCGCCGAGGCGCTGGTCGATGCAGCCATGGCGATGGACGGACCCGTCGACGACGAGTTCTACATGCTCACCGTGACCAACCGGGACGACACCGAGATCTACGGCGACGTCGTCGTGAAGCTCGAATGGAGTGGCAGGGCGGCCGAGGTGGGCTGGACGTTCGGTCGGCGGCACTGGGGCAACGGCTACGCCACAGAGGCCGTGGAGCGGCTCCTGCGCTGGCTGATGGAGGAGCAGAAGGTCACCCGGGTGCAGGCGAACGTGCATCCGGACAATCTGGCGTCGGCCCGCGTCGCCGAACGCAATGGGTTTCTCTTCGAGGGCCACACCCGCAACAGCTTCTGGGTGGGCGACGAGAACTCCGACGACTGGATCTACGGTCTCACGCCCGAGCTCTGGGAAGACTGGCGGAGTCGGCCAACCACCGCGCCGGAGACCGTTGAACTGGTCGAGCCGTATCCGGTCGGCTTACGCCATGTCGTCAACCTCGGCGTTCACCATTCACAGCGGCGTCTCGTGTCGGACATCGCCACCTCGTTGGCGCAGGTTGCCGTGCCGCCGTATGAAGAGGGTGAGGGGGACGATCTGCCGCGGGTGGTCCCGTGGCCGCGCATCATTCACGCCGACGGCGAGCCCGTGGGATTCGTCATGATGGAAGAACCCACCCCCACCATGCCTGAGCCGTACCTGTGGCGCCTGTTGATCGACCGGAGGCATCAGAGCCGGGGGATCGGCGCACGCGTCCTCGAGCAGGTCATCGACCAGTGCCGGGAGTGGGGCGCGACCTCGCTCCTCGTCTCCTATGTCGAAGGCGTCGGTTCTCCTGAGCGCTTCTACACGGGCATCGGCTTCGTGCCCACGGGTGAGTACGACGAGGACGAGGCGATTGCCCGCCTGGCGCTCGACTAGAGCAGCCGATCCCGTTTCCACTTGTTGCAGGCGTCGCAGAGAATCTGGCCGTTGACCACGGACGTACCACCGCCGCGTGACGATGGATGGCTGTGGTCGGCCGTGAGCCAGATCCATGGACTGCCGCAGCCGACGTGTTGGCAGCGTCCGCGGGCGGCAACGAGCAACGTCTGTTTCTGGTGCTCGTCGAAAAGGCGAGCGGGCTTGGTGTAACTGGCCGGAATCCCGTCGGGTTTGAAGAGTTGTCGGCGGAAGGCGCCGAGCAGGAGTGCGGTTCGGGCTCTTCGGGGATGGATGGGCACGCCCCGAATGGTTTCGCATCTTCGGTCGATGTCGTCCCAAGCGAGGTCGAACTCGATCGGCTCGTCCGGCTCAGAGATGCTCTGAAGGAGCCGTTCGGCGACCTTCTCGCTCATCACGATGTTCACCATTGGCGTTGGGAACGAACCGTCCTGGCGTTGAAAGCCACGGGTCAGAAGGTTCAGGAGTGCGATGGACTTGCGACGACGCGAGTTCATCCGCACCAGTTCCGGGGCCGCGTCGGGATCGTTCTCCGACTGGCGGAAGAGCTTCTGGTCTTCGTGCTCAATGGCCGTGAGTGCGGCTTCGCCGGCGACCGGGTCGAGGACTGAACGGATCTCCACATCGCCGTTGGCGTGTGTTTTGGTCGTGGTGCCGTAGGCGCGTTCCCGTTCGGACGGCAGCGTGCCGTCCGGGTCGGCGCAGTTGAGCCAGTGGCGGCAGGCCGACACGAAGTCGTCCCACTGCAGCACGGCGGCGTGGCCGAGCAGGAAATCCTGATCGCGCTGCAGCAGGCTGCGGGTGAGGGGCGTGTCGAGCTGGCGGAGGAGACGAACGTGCGCGTCGGTGATGCGGCCCAACTGCCAGGCGGCGGCGAAGTCGCCAAAGTCGCCGAGCCACAGCCCGAGGGTTGCGTAGGGCGCCATGGTGGCCGAGTCCGTGGCCAGCCGCTCGCCGAGCAGGACCCCCATCGAACGGCACGATCGGCGGCGGGGCGCACCGGCGCGATGCGCCTCTGCCACCCGGTCGGCGGCCACGGCCTTGGCCTGCTCGGCCACGGTCACGGCCGCCACGGCGAGATCTTCGGTTTCGAGCACCGATGCACCGAAGTGCACGAGCGTGCCGGCTCGGGCCAGCAATGCTCCCGCAAGGGCGAGCGCCTGGCTGACCGAGTGCACGTCGTCGACGGAACGGATGCTCTCGAGATTCGTGGTTTGCATGTGCTCGCACCTCCTCACATCAGCGACAGAACGGTTCCTTCACAAAGAAGAAGCCTTCGGCTGGGGGAGGCGAGCTGGTACAGCGAGTGTAGTCGAACAAATGTTCGGTTTGCAAGGGGTTGGCGAAGAAATTCGAGAAATTCTGCGCCGGGGCCTGCACCCCACTGGCCGAAGCTGCGAGTGACAGAGTGCGGTTGTAGGTTGCGGGTGTGGGAATCGTCGACGAGGACATCGAGCGTGTGCGCCAGTCGACCGACATCGTCAAGCTCGTGTCCGAATACACGCAGCTGAAGAAGGTCGGTCGACGGTGGAGCGGCCTGTGCCCGTTCCACACCGAGAAGTCGCCGTCGTTCTCCGTCAACGCCGAAGAGGGCCTGTACCACTGCTTCGGTTGCAAGGAATCCGGCGACGCCATCACCTTCGTCCGGGAGAAGGAGAACCTCGATTTTCCCGGGGCAATCGAGGCGCTGGCGCGTCGTTCCAACATCACACTCCGCTACACCGACGCCAACGAAGGTGCGGTGCGGTCCCGGCGCAAGCAGCTCACCAACCACGTGCAAACGGCCGTCGACTTCTACCACGAGCGTCTGCTCAACCATCCCGATGGCGGGCCTGCCCGTAGCTATCTGCGGTCTCGCGGCTTCACGGGCGAGATGGTCAAGGCCTACAAGGTGGGCTGGGCGCCCGAGGGCTGGGACGTGCTGTCACGCCACCTTCGCATCAACGACAAGGATCTGATCGACTCCGGCCTCGGCAAGATCAACTCGATCGGCAAGCAGATGGACTGGCAGCGGGGCCGCATCGTCTTCCCGGTGTTCGACGAACGGGGCGACGCCGTCGGCTTCGGCGGTCGCATCATGCCCGGGGGAGAGGGCGCCAAGTACATCAACAGCCAGGAGTGCCTCGTGTACTCGAAGAGCCGAGTGCTCTACGGCCTGAATTGGGCGAAGGAACACGTGGTCGCCGCCGGCGATGGTGGCGTCGCCATCATCTGCGAGGGCTACACCGACGTCACCGGGTTTGCTCGGGCCGGTCAGCTCAACGCCGTGGCCACCTGCGGCACCGCGCTCACCGACGACCACCTCAAGCTGCTGAAGCGGTTCACGCGCGAGATCGTCCTAGCGTTTGATGCCGACGACGCTGGCAAGGCTGCCGCCGATCGGGTTTATGAATGGGAGCGCAAGTACGACATCGACGTCTTTGTGGCCGATCTTCCTCCGGGCGTGGATCCCGACGATCTGTCCCGCGAGGATCCTGAGCGGGTAAGGGCCGCTATCGAAAACCGGAAACCATTTCTTGAATTCCGTCTGGATCGGCTGCTCGACCGCGGCGACCTCTCGACTGTTGAACGCAGGGCTCGTTCGGCGGAGGAGGCGCTGGATCTTGTCAGGGAGCATCCAGACAAGCTCGTCCGAGATCAATACGTGATGCACATTGCCTTCAAAACCCGAATGGACGAAGCGAAACTTCGAGAAGTCCTCGATGCGCCCCGGTCCCGCGCCCGTGCTGTGCCCACATCTAGGCCCGTGGCGCCTGCGCCACAGACCGACAGCGTCGAGGACCAGGCGCTCCAACTGTTGATGCAGGGCGACGAGATGATCCGAGCGCTGCTTTCCGAGGGCCTGTTCGTGGCCGCCCGACGCAGAGACGTGTTCATTGCCGTGCGCGATGCACCATCCGTGCGCGAAGCTGTCGACATGCTTGGCGCAGATGAGGCCGATCTGCTGCGGGAACTGGCCGCATCGGACGACGATGAACTCGATGCGGGTGCCGTCGCGTCTCGCCTGCTCGGTCGGGCCGCCAACCGGTTGGCTCGTGAGCTCGAGGCGCAAGCGCGGGCCACCGGCGACATCGCTGCTGTCGCCTCGGACGTGAAATTCCTCCGTCAGTGGGCCATCGATCTGAGAGAACCTCGTGCCGAGCTCAGCGAACTGCTGCCACTTGCCGATTGGGTGGCAATGAAGAATTCGGGCGAAGCCGCATGAGTGACACTTCCGCGTCCTGGGAACGGGACGAAGTCGGAGAGGCACGGGCGCGCAAGCAACGTCAGCATGCGCTCAGCGGCGACCGCACCTCTCGTACGACGGATTCCACCCGCGTCTATCTGAAGGAGATTGGCCGCGTCCCGCTGCTCACGCAGGCGGAGGAGGTTCGTCTCGCCGAGAAGGTCGCCAAGGGCATGAAGGCCGAGGACGAGCTCGCGCTGCACGCTGCGGCTGAAACTCTGGACTCCATCGAGCCCGGCCGTCGATCGTTGCTCGAACGCCATGTTCGTGCCGGCGATGCGGCCAAGAACGACCTCACGTCGGCGAACCTTCGCCTCGTCGTCTCGATCGCCAAGCGCTACTCCGGGCGCGGCATTCCGCTGCTCGACCTCATCCAGGAGGGCAACCTCGGTCTGATGCGGGCGGTCGAGAAGTTCGATCACCAGAAGGGCTTCAAGTTCTCCACCTACGCCACGTGGTGGATTCGCCAGGCGATCACCCGGGCGATCGCCGACCAGGCTCGAACGATCCGGATCCCTGTGCACATGGTGGAGATCATGAGCCGCGTTCGCCGCGAGCAGCGGCGGATGACGCAGGAGTACGGCCGCGAACCCACGATGGACGAGCTGGCCGAGGTGTGCGATCTGCCCACGGCGAAGGTCGAGGAACTGCTGAAGATCGCGCAGGATCCGCTTTCGTTGGACACGCCGGTCGGCGCTGAAGACGACACGAGCCTCGCCGACTTCGTCGAGGATTCGCAGGCGATCCGTCCGGTCGATGCGGCCACCCGCAAGATGTTGGTGCAGGAGGTCACGAAGGTGCTCGGCCTGCTGTCCGAGCGGGAGCAGGAAGTCGTGAAGCTTCGCTTCGGCATCGAGGATGGTCGTCCTCGCACGCTGGAAGAGGTCGGCCGCACGTTCGGAGTGACCCGCGAGCGCATCCGTCAGATCGAGTCGAAGACGCTGGCAAAGCTCCGCCATCCGCAGCGCAGCGAACACCTCAAGTCGTACCTCGTCGACTGACGACCCGACCACGGGGGAGATGTCGCCGGGTGTGCCAGCTCTGCGGGAATCGACTCCACCCGACGACCCTGTTCCATCGTCGTTCGCGACGCCCAACTGATCAGGCAAATCTGCCCGCGGTTGTGTGAAGGGCTCTGACCCCTGGAGCGCTCCAGGGGTCAGAGCCCTTTCGCCGCTGACGGGTGAAAGTGAGACGCGACCCCGTCACCCAATTGGGTGAAAGTGAGACGCGACCCCGTCACCCGGGCGCGCCTCGAACGGGGCGAACCCTTGGGGAGGTCGCCCCGTTCGACAGGTGACAGCGGCGGCGGTACACGATCACCCGGACCCGTCCTCCAACACTGACAGCCGCAAAAACAAACACAAGCAGGTCAATGTGCCCACCCGGTCGGTCCCAGAGCGTTTCGGCCCTCCAGGGCCGAAAGGCGGTACGTGATGTCGGCGAACGGCTCCGATGTTTGGCGAAGCCAAACTCGAAGCAACTCGCAGAGTTGCCGTGGGCCCGGCGGGACTTGAACCCGCGACCGAACGATTATGAGTCGTGTGCTCTAACCAACTGAGCTACGAGCCCGGCGAGAGTCTAGATCGCTGGTCCGCAAAACCGGGGCCGAGGGGTTCGAAGTCGGGGGCGCCACTGCTATCATCAATCCGTTGATCCGGGGTAGCTCAGCTGGCAGAGCAACTGACTGTTAATCAGTAGGTCGTGAGTTCGAGCCTCACCCCCGGAGCGCAGAAGTGACGATGGGCCGCCTCCGGGCGGTCCATCGTACGTTTTGGCGTGGGTCAGGCGGGTCGGTGGTCCCACCAGTCTCGGGCCCGATACCAGGTGCCGGCGACGGGAATGAAGTGGCGGGTGAGTGTGCCGGCGGGCTGTCGGGTGAACTCGATTCCTTCGAGCGGGCTGGGCGCCCGGTCTTCGCCGAGGATCTTGGCGGCGGTGAGTTGGCCGAGCCAGCTCATGGCGACGATGCCGCTTCCGCCGTTGCAGCCGACGGCGTAGTGCATGCCGTCGAGTGTGCCGACCTTTGGCAGGTAGTCGGTGGTGAACGCCATGAAGCCGCTCCATGCGTGGGTGAAGGCGACGTCGGCGAGTTCGGGGAAGACCTGGACCATCTGGGCGTGGAGGATCTCTGCGGACGTGGTGAGCGAGATGGGGCGGAAGCGGGCCCGTCCGCCGAAGAGGATGCGGCTGCCGTCGGGGCTGGGCCGGGCGTACGTGATGAGGCGGCGGCCGTCGATGTACGGCGCCCGTTGGGGGAGGAGGCGGGCCACGATGGTGGGATCCATCGGTTCGGTGGCGGCGATCGTGCTGGACATCGGGACGATGCGTCGTTGCAACCATGGCGTGAGCTTGCCGGTGTAGCCGTTGGTGGCGATGATGACGTCGCCGGCGGTGAGCGCACCGGACTGGGTGCGTACGGCGAAGCCGGTTGTGCTCCGTTCGATGTCGAGCACGGCGTCCTGGCCGACGAGTCGGACGCCGGCGTCGCGACACAGGCCGATGAGGCCGGCGGTGTAGGCGGCTGGGTCGATGGTGCCGGCGTTGCGAACGGCCATGCCACCGAGGAACAGCTCGGACCGGACCCATTCGGCCTGACGCGCTCGGGGGACGAGTTCGAACGGCTCGTCGAGGCCGACGGCGTTGTACTCGTGCATCTTCTTCTCGAGCTTGGCCAGCATCGGTTCGGTGGTTGCCGTGACGAATCGCCCGCAGTGGTCGAGCGAGCAGTCGAGGTTCTCGTCGGCGACGAAGCGACGGAGTTCGTCATACGCGTCGTCGGCTTCATCGAGGATTGCGTTGGCCCGCCGTTCGCCAACCAGCGCGGTCAGGTCGATCATCTTGGAGATACCGGCCCGGCCAGAGACCAATCCAGCACTCCTGGAGCTGGCCCCGGCACCGATCACGCCGGCGTCGAGCACGGTGACGTCCCGGCCGGCTCGTGCGAGTCGGAGCGCCGCGTTGAGGCCGGTGTAGCCGGCACCGACGATGGCGACGTCGGTCGAGGCCGGGAGTTCGGCCGGCACGTGGGATGGCGGGGACCGAACCCACCAGTACGGCGTTTCGGCGAAGTCGGGTGCGAGCACCATTGCGCCAGCGTAGGTCATCGGAACGCGGGAGAGCCCGCCGATCGAAACGACCGGCGGGCTCGCCCGGAGGCAACCGATGGTGCTGGTGCTGTGGAATTCCCAGCACCATCAGCTGATGGGAATCAGCCGACCCGGGTGATCTCCACGCTCAGGAGACGTTCGCCGGCGGCGAAGTCGAGAGCGTCGAAACCGGCGAGGCCGGGGTGGGCGGTGATGACGCCGTCTTCAGCGGTGTGGAGGTTCTCTCCGTTGCCGCCGCACGGCGGGACCCACCAGTCGGGGTCTTCGATGTTCTGCTCGGTGCCGGCATCGTAGGTGCGGGGCTCGACGGTGACCGTACGACCGGTGGCACGAGCGAGACGCATGCTGTTGATGCCGCTGAAGCCGTCGTTCGTGCAGACGATCATCGACACGAGGCTGAGGACCCGACCGCGGGCATCCGTGGTGATGGTGGCCGTGGCCGACTCACCCGGAAGGATCGGACCGTCACCGACGACGGCGAACCCGCCGACGCCGCCAAGACCGGCTGCCGCTTCGACGAGCAGTGAGTTGTCGCCGTTCTCGGCGATCGCCTGAACGGCTTCGCTTGCGGCCTGACCCACCTGGTAGAGGCTGGTGGAGCGGTTGTGCAGCGCCACGACGGGCGGGGTGGCCGGCTGACCGGAGTTGTTGGTCACCGTGACCTCGTAGGTGCGGGTACGACGCGGCAGGCGGGTGACCTCGACCTCGAGGATGGTGTCGCCGGTGGCGAAGTCGAGCTCTTCGAAGCCTTCGAGGCCGGGGTGGGCGGTGATGACACCGTCTTCGGCGGTGTGGAGGTTCTCTCCGTTGCCGCCGCACGGCGGGACCCACCAGTCGGGGTCTTCGATGTTCTGCTCGGTACCGGCGTCGTAGGCGACGGTGCTGAAGTTGCTGGTCTGGCCGGAGCGGCGGGGCAGCTTCACGGTGTCGAGGCCCGTGATGCCGTCGTTCGTGCACACGACCATGGAGACGAGGGAGAGGCGGCGGCCGCGGTCCGCGTCGACCTGGACGGTCACGGACTCACCGGGGAACAGCGGACCCTCGCCGGCCACGGCAGCACCGTGCACGCCGCGGGTCTCCCCGGCGAGCTCGACCAGCGGGGTGATGTTGCCGTTCTCAGCGACTTCCTGGATTTCGGTGGAGGCGGCTTCGCCAACCTCGTACAGGTCGGCGAGTCGGTTGTGCACAGCGACGACCGGCGGTGTCACGGGCTGTCCGGACACGTTCGTGATCGTGACCTCGTAGGACCGGCCCGGACCGTTCTGCAGCTGAACGGCGTCGTCAGCGACGCCTTGTGCTCCGGCTGGAGCCGTGAGTAGTGAGGCGAAGACCGCCAGCCCCAGCACGGAGGCCAGGATTGCTTTCATTGTGCGCATTGCATCTCCCTTACGAGTGGTTTGTGTTCGCAAGGGGAGAACGTAAGGAAGTGCCGCGGGCTGCGGGGAAGAGTGGTCGCCTTGTTACCGACGTTGTAAGGCGTCTTACATCGTTCAGCCTTCTGAACGATTCGTTCAGAAGTTTGGGAACGGTCAGACGGGAGCGGTGAGCAGGTAGCCGAGGGCGATGATCGCCACGAGCGTCACGACACCGACAACGATGAAGGGGAGGACCGGGTCGCGACGAAGCGATGGCGGGTCGACCTGTTCGATTCGTTGTGTTCGCGGTGCGGCGTCCTCTGTGGCGCCGAACGGTGCGGTGACCGTCACGTGCAATTCCCTCCTGCACGCAGCCTCACTCTTCGTGGCTGCGTTGTGCGGCCAACCTACTTGAGTTGCACGATGCGTGAACACGTGGCCATCGAATGTCACCAAAATGACATGACCGATGGGTGGATTTGGCTAGGCGAGGCCTTCGTCGAGCCACATCACGGCCCGGTCGAGGAGGTAATCGCTCACGGCGTGGCAGCGGTCGAGGACGTCGCACAGGTCGTCTTCGCCGAGATAGATGCGCGAAAGCGGGAGCTCGACCCGAGCGACCACGTTGAGGCTTCGCTCAGGCGCGTCGGTGACGGCGGCGAAGCCGTCGACGGCGCTGATGTCCAGCGGAAGGTCGGGCCCGCCGATGCCGGCCAGCTCGGTGGCGAGGACGAGAAGGTCCGGACCGTGGATGAGCGGCGGGAGGCTCCACGTGAACAACAGTGGGAAGCGAAGGTCTTCACTCGGTGCATCCCCCGGATCGGGCATCGAGTAGACCTCGTCCTCGAACGCAAGCAGCACGCGTGGGTCGATCTCGAGCGACAGGTGCAGGTCGAGCGGGCCGCCGCACGCGTGCTCGGGGTGGAGGTCGACCTCGAACGCCTGACGCATGGAGTACGTCTCGACGAAGTGCCGCTCGTCGTGGACGTGGAAACCGTGGTGGGTCGCGTGGTCCTTCAGATCGGTGATGAATCCTGCAATGTCGATGATCGCCACTACGGTGCCCTTCAACCCCCCGGTTGTCCGTCTGGGCAGGCTACCCGCTCGGCTCGTTCGACGGGGCAAACTGGCCGGGAAGATCATCTCGACCCGACGGAGGCCGTCGCATGTCCACGAATTCGCTCGACGACGTGCTCCGTCACGCGTGCGACCTCGCCGCCACGGTGCTGGCGGAGGTGGCAACACGAACGGACGAGGCGCGTGGCGAGAGCGGCGAACGCGACGGGCAGTACGCGTTCGACCTCGACGTGGACGGTCCGATCGTCGATGCGTTGTCGTCCGCCGGTCTCGGGGTGCTGTCGGAAGAGGCAGGAGTGCAGCATCCAGACCGGGCGCTGATCGCCGTCGTCGACCCCGTCGACGGCTCCACCAACGCCTCGCTGGGGCTGCCCTGGTACGCCACGAGCATCTGTGTCGTCGACGACGACGGCCCGCTGCAGTCGATCGTCGTCAACCACGCATCCGGGACCCGGTTCGAGGCGACGCGAGGCGGGGGAGCGACCCGGGACGGGCACCCCATGGCGCCACCGTTGGCCCGCTCGTTCGAAGACACGGTCATCGGCGTGAACGGCCGGCCGCCCGCGAGCCCTGGCTGGGGGCAATTTCGCACGTTCGGAGCGGCAGCCCTCGACCTGTGCGCCGTGGCGGAGGGGCGACTCGGCGGCTACGTCGACTTCGACGACAACGCGCACGGCGTGTGGGACTACCTCGGCGCCGTCCTCGTGTGCCAGGAGGTCGGCGTGGCCACCGGCGATGCGTTCGATCGTTCGCTGCTCACGCTCGAGCACGCGGAGCGACGGACCCCGGTCGCCGGTTGTACGCAAGCCGTGTTCGACCGGCTGCGCACGCTCCGCACGTCGAACTGACCCCGATCCGCACGGACCTGTTCAACGGCACAGAGCGTGACCTACGATTGCCACATGAGGGCAATCGGTGGTGCGTGGCAGGCGGCGGTACAGACAGGGACCCGAATCGGCGTTGCGCTGGCGGTCGTGGCCACGGTGGTGGTGGCGACGCCAGGCGTGGCCGTTGCCGCCGACGGCGACGTGTATGCGTGGGGCGCCAATCAACTCTCCCAACTCGGCGACGGCACCACCTCGTATCGCGGCAACGCGGTGCAATCCGGTGTTGCCGGCACGGTCGACATCGCCGGTGGCCGTCACCATGTGGTGGCGGCTGAGTCCGACGGGTCCGTCTCGACCTGGGGCTGGAACGGCTCCGGCCAGCTGGGCGACGGCACCTCCGCCAATCGGGCCAACCCTGTTTCGCCCGGACTCGACAACGTCACCGCAGTCGGCGCCGGCCACTACCACTCGCTTGCCGTTCGCAACGGCGAGGTGTGGAGCTGGGGTCGAAACTCACACGGCCAGCTCGGCCTCGGCGACGAGGTCAACCGGAATTCACCGCAGCGGGTCGGCGGGATCAGCGGCGTCGTCGCGGTGGCCGGCGGGCGTGAACACACGCTCGCCCTCCGCTCCGACGGCACCCTGCGAGCCTGGGGCGACAACGACAACGGTCAGCTCGGACGCGGCAACACCACGGCGTCGGCGACCCCGGTCGCGGTCACGGGCATCTCCGGTGTCAGCGAGATCTCGAGCGGCCGGATCCACGCCATCGTCCTGCGAACGGACGGAACCGTGTGGACCTGGGGCGACAACAACTACGGCCAGCTCGGCGACGGCACCACCACGGACCGAACCGTCCCGCAGCAGGTCCAGGGCCTTTCGAACATCGTCCAGGTCGAGGCGTTCGGGTTCCACAGCATCGCCCTCGACTCGGCCGGCCGCGTGTGGGCGTGGGGCCGCAACAACCTGGGTCAGCTCGGGGACGGCACCACGATCGAACGAACCCGCCCAGTGCGAGTCGGGGTTCCCACCTCCGTTGCGATCGGTTCCGGCCGCGACTACGGCATGGCGGCTGCCGCCGATGGAACCATTCGGGCGTGGGGACGCAACGACTCCGGCCAATTGGGCGATGGCTCGACCACCGATCGGACCGCGCCGGTCGTCGTCGACGACGTGGACGATGCAGTCGAGATGGTGGGCGGCCGCGACTACATCGCCGTCCGCGTCGGTGGGGACGCCCCGCCGCCGCCACCACCTCCGCCGCCACCGGCCGAGCTCGAATGCACCGCCTCGGCCGTCGGCAACGATCTCGTCCTCAGCTGGACCGACGGCTTCGGCCGTGCAGTCATCCGACGGGGTGCGTCGTGGCACAGCACGCCCGGCAACGTGACGACCACGACGATCGCCGGGGCCGCAAACGACGCCGCCACCTATCTCGTGCGGGTGCGCATCGATGGTGTGCGTACGGACTTCCCATGCGAGCGGGATGGTGCGCCGCCACCACCGAACGCGCCCTGTGAAGCCACCGCGGTCGGCAACGACATGGTCCTCTCCTGGGATGCTGCGTTCAACGACGTCAACGTTCGACGCAACGGCAGCTGGTTGGTCACTGCCCCCGACGGTGCAGCCGGCTACACGATTCCCGGTGGAGCCAATGACGCCTTCGTCATCGTGATTCGTCCCGGAGGGGTGAAAACCACGCATACGTGCGTCTGACGCCATACTCGGAGGATGCCCGACTCCGATGCGCCCCAAGAGAACGACCCCTGGGCCGATCTTCCGACGCCTGAGCAGGCTGCCCTGACGCCTCCGCCCTTGCCGACAGTGGAAATTCGCCCTCCGGTCATCGACACCACGCCTGCGCCGCCCTTGCCGCCCGATGCGGCCGCCAGCCAGGACACCGTGTCGATCGACATGCCTTCCGGACCCCCGGAACCTCCACCAACCGTGTTCACCGGGCCGCCCACCGGCCTGGCCGATCCGACCGTTGCCGTGCCACCGATCGTTTCCGCACCCGACTTCGTCGCTGAAGCGCCGGCCGAACCCGAAGAAGCCGATGGGTCTGCGACCGGCGAACCGGACGCCCCGCTCGTGGACCGGACCGGGCGAGACACCGGTGCCGTCGTGTGGGCGGGGCTCGGGATCCTCGTGTGGGTTGGCGCACTGGCCGGAGCGTGGTGGGCACTCACTCGCAGCCCGAACCCCGTCGTTGCCGAGGTGGATCTGCCGTCGCCGAAGGTCACGTTCGACGCACTGTCCGACATGATCGGGCAGAACGAGTTCTGGGACCACATCCTGCACACGGCGGCTCGGCTCGTCGGGGCAATCGTCGTGGGCGGTGTCGTCGGCCTTGGCTTTGGGCGGGTGATCGGCGGTTCGCCCAGGTTCGGGCGGCTGCTCCAGCCCATCCCGGCGCTGTTCCGCTTCGCCGCCCCTGCCGTGTTCTTCCCGATCCTGCTGGTGTGGTGGGGCCTGGACGTGCCGCTCTTCATCCCACCGGCCATCGCCGTGTTCGCGTCCGTCAGCTTCACCACTGCCGGGGCCTTCGCCGACGCGGGTCGTGGCTGGACCTTCGCTGTGGGCGCTCGAGTCGTCGAGGGAATCCGTTCGGCGCTGCCCCTCGCCTGGGCCACGCTGGCGCTGGTGGAGGTCGTGGGGTCGGCCACCGGTGTGGTTTCTGCCATCTGGACCGCCCGCACCTTCCTGCGGATGGACCAGATGCTCGTCTGGCTCGGGGTGGCCATCCTCCTGACTCTCGTCCTCGACCTGCTCCTCCGCCTCGTCCAGCACCTCCTTCGTCCCGGTCGACGCGACGATGTGCCGCCGGTCCTTCGCTGACCGATGGCGCTGCTGATCGACGCCGACGACACGCTCTGGGAGAACATTCGCGTCTTCCACGACGTAAACGATCGATTCGCCGACTGGATCGCTCCCGAGGCGCCGACCGCCTTCCTCGAGTTCGCCGACCAGGTGCAACGCGAGCTCGTCGTTCGCCACGGCTACGGTGCCGCCACGTTCCGGCTCAGCCTGCTGGAGACGATCCGCCGCCACCAGCGGGCGGAACCGACCCGTGAGCAGCACGAACGTGTGAACCTGCTCGTGGAACCGTTCGAGTGGCAGTCGGTCGACCTCCTGCCGGGCGTGGTGCCCACGCTCGAAGCACTTCGGGACCGTCACGATCTGCACCTCGTGACGAAGGGCGACCCAACGGAGCAATCGAAGAAGCTCGAGGTCTCCGGGCTCGAATCCCACTTCGACTCGATCCACATCGTTCCCGAGAAGACGCCGGACGCCTACAGCGGCGTGGTGGCCGACCAGGGGCTCGACGTCGCCGAGTCCTGGATGATCGGCAACTCGCCCCGGAGCGACATCGTTCCCGCCCTCTCCGTCGGGCTCGGCGCCGTGCACATCCCACACCCGGACACGTGGGGGCACGAAGACGGCGAGGTCCCGGACCACGACCGACTGCTCGTCCTCGACTGCTTCGTCGATCTGCTCAACCATTTCTGAACGATCGGGCCTGGGGTACTGTCGGCCCATGGACGACGCACTGCGCTCCCTCGCCCGAGTGGCAGCCACCGCTCCGGTCGAGGAGATGCTGGCCCACCTGGACGCCGACGGCGGCGTCATCGTCGAGAAGATGTTTCCCCAGTCGGTCATCGACTCGATGCACGAGGCGGCCATCGAACGTGCACGGGAGATCGTGCCCGGCTCGGCCACCCAGGGCATGGGCGAGGCCGGCGCAGCGTTCGTGGGGGCGAACACCATCCGCTTCTCCAGCCTCGGTCTGCTCAGCCCGGCGTTCTTCGAGATGCTCGACAACGACGTCTTTGCGGCCCTCGCCGACGCCGTGCTCCTCCCACACTGCGGGTCGTACTGGGTCAACACCGGCCAGGTGATGTTCATCGGGCCGGGGGAGAAGGCCCAGGCGCTGCATCGCGACGCCGACAACTGGTGGGAGTTCATCTCCCGCACCTGGCCCAGCACTCCCGAGGTCACCCTCAGCGCAATGATCGGGCTCGGCGACGTCACCGAAGAGCTCGGGGCCACCCGAGTCGTGCCCGGCAGCCATCGTCGAAGCGAACTCGAGCTCTACTCCGACGAGGATTCGGTCCCCGCCGAGCTCGGTCCTGGCGACGCGTTCGTGTACTCCGGGAACGTCTTGCACGGCGGGGGCGCCAACCGCACGGATCGGTGGCGCCATGCGATGCACCTCAGCTTCGTCGCCGGTTGGCTGACCCCGGAGGAAGCTTCGCCGCTCGACTACCGAGCCGAAGACCTGGCGCAGCAATCCGAACGGGTCCAGCTGCTCCTCGGTCATCGCTCGTACACGCCCGGCGAACGGCGTGGTGGCGGGCTGTGGCTCAAGGACGTGAAGGCGATCGAGGACTGGCAGGACTGACCTGCGCAACCTTCGTTGACGGCACCAGCCCGCCTGCAACATCATGGCGACATGGCCATTGGATGGAATCAGCAGGTGCCGCCGAACGGCTTTCACAACCGGCCCGACGTGGCGACGGTCGGGTCGAACGACAACCCCGACGGGCTGGCCACGCAGGCGGGCGCCGTCGACATCGAGACCACGCCGGAACACCTCAACCTGGTGGCCGGCGACCCCCGTTGCGATGGCTGGACCCGCGCCTACAACGACCCGGGCGTGACGGCGCTGCGCGAGCGCATGCGGGAACGAAACGGGATTCCGGGGCTGGAGGTCGTCGACCCCGGCGACGTCGACCGGGCGACCCGGCTGTTTCACCGCGACGGGTTCGTGGCGGTCCGCGACGCACTCGACGCCACACAGCTCGACCGGCTGCGCTCGGCCGCTGACGAGGTGATCACCATGATCCAGGAGGCTGATCCGGACGGTGCCGTCGGGGGAGGCGCCGGCGGCCTGCCGCACCGCTATTCCTTCGGTGGCACGTCGGTCTCGCGCCACATGTTCCATCGGCCCGAATGGTGCGAGCTGATCGACCTGCCGACCACCACCCCGATTCTCACGTCGATCTTCGGTTCTCCGGAGTACATCGTGTACGGGGCCGGCGGCGATCTCGCCCTTCCGGGAGCGATCGAATATCAGGGCCTGCACAGCGACAACGTGTGGACCGAGCTCCACGACCCTGTCGGCGGCCTGACCATGCGTGATCTTCCCGTGCCGGTGGTGCACATCAACTTTCCGCTCGTGGACCTCACGCCGGAGAACGGCCCGATCCGCCAGATTCCCGGCTCGCAGCGCTCTCGTGCACCGATTCCCACGCTGGCAGACGAACCCGAGTGGATGCGGCTCAGCACGGTCTGCCCGCTCCCGGCGGGTTCGGCCATCATTCGTGATGCCCGCTGCTGGCACGGTGGCACCCCGAACCTGTCCCGCGAGGTTCGGGCGATGCCCAACGTCGAGTTCATGGCGCCGTGGTTCCGGAGCGAGGCGCTCAACCGGTCGATGACCCACGACATGTGGGAGACGCTCTCACCACACGCGCAGCGGGTCAGCCGCTACATCGTGGCGGGACACGACGAGCAGGTTCCGGGCGCCGGCATCAACCACCCTCGCCGAGCGGAACGGGAACGCATCCGCGACGAGGCGCTGGCGCAGATGGACCCCGCCCGAGCGGCGGAGTGGCGCCACCGGAGCTGATCGTCGCTCAGCCGAGCACGACCAGGCCAATGCCGGCCAGCGTCACCGCTGCGGCCGCGTAGCTCGACCAGCCATGGCGTTCGTTGTGCACGATGATGCCAACAACGAAGGCGGCGATCACCTCGATCTGACCGAGCGTGCGAACCCGGGTGGCGTTCTCCAGTGCGATCGCCCACGTCCACGCAGTCGAACCGGCCAAGGAGAGGAATGCGACGCCGGTGGCGTTCCGCCAGGCCCGGAGGATCCGTCGGATCGAGGACGTTGACGACCGGCGGATGGCGATGCCCTGGACGAGCGTCTGGACGGTGAGCATGGCGGTGAGGGTGGCGATGGATCGGTCGACGGCGGAACCATCGATCGCAGTCGTCGCAGCCCGCATGCCGACGGCCGCCAACGCGAATCCGAGGCCGGCCGCCATGCCGAACCAGAGCGCCGGGTCCACGCCGCCCTCAATGATGCGGCGCGGTTGTCCATCGGTTGCCAGTGCGGCAACGCCGCCGAGGCACAGCAGCGTGCCGAGGGCGGCCAGCACCGTCACCCCTTCGCCCAACAGGACGACGGAAGCGAGCGCAACGAACACGACCTCGGTCTTTGCGTAGACGGTGCCGATGGCGAAGTCCCGCTGGCGGAACGACACGAGCAGTGCGACGGTCGCCAGGATCTGGGTGATTCCTCCGCCGGTCACGGCAACCCAGAACGTGGGGTTTGTGGTGGGCACCGGGTTCGGGCCGAGCGTGAACCATGCTGCAGCACCGGCCAGAGCCATCGGCAACGCGAACGCGAATCGCACGTAGCCGGCTTCCATGGGGTCCAGCAGCGCCTTCAGGCGGTGCTGTTCCGAGGTTCGGGCGATCTGGAAGACCGTGGCGGCGAGGGTGATGAGGATCCACACGCCTCCAGCGTGATGGAAGGCCCAGACATTGAAAAAGTCTGATTGATGATGGGTTCCATAAGCTGGAGCAATGGAAGGTCCCCGCGAATGTGGGGGAGAGGAAGGATCGGCGCATGTCGAAGGTCGAGTGGGTTCGGACGGCGATTGCCGTGGAATCGGCCGGTTCCGTCACCGCAGGCGCGGCGGAGCGGGGACTCTCGCAGCCTGCGGCGAGCCAGCAATTGGCACACCTCGAACGAGCGCTGGGGTTCGAGCTGTTCGAACGATCTCGTCGGGGCGTGGCGGCAACCGATGATGGTGCCCGTTTCCTGCGCGAGGTCGCCACGCCGCTCGAGCAGATCGAATGGTTGCTGTCGGGCCTCGAGCGAGGCGCTGCCGAGATGCCCGACCTGCCACTCGTGCTCAGCTGTGCGCCCGAGTGGTTCGAGCATCACGCAGTTCGTGCCCTGGACTCGGCGCCGCCGGTCCGGGCCCGATTCGGTCTCGACGACGGCGAGGCTTTCGAACAGCTTCGAGCCGGGAGGGTGGATGTGGCCATCACCCACACGTACCCGGGAGCGAGCGCGGGAACCGTGTCGCACGCGTTGGCCGCCCGCCGCTACGTGCTCGTCGCGGCACCGTCCCTCGCCGACGACGCTGCAGCATCGGCCGAAGCGCTCGGCGAGTGGGTGCGGTCCACACCGTGGGTCGGCTTCAGTGAGGAGCTCCCGCTCACCCGTCGGGTCTGGGCCGAGCTCACGGGATCGGTCGCTCCCACCGAGGTGCGAGTGGTGGTTCCAGACATCCGGGCCGCTCTGGCGGCGGTCGAAGCGGGAATGGGGGCCAGCCTGATCCCCGATGACGTGTCGGCCGATGCGTTGCGCCACGGACGAGTCGTGGCCATGGCAACTGCCGGAATCGAACACTCCCCGCCGCCGTGGGTGCTCACCATCCGAGCGTCGAACCCGCGGGCTGCCGAGGTCCGGCAACTCGTCGAGGGTCTGCTCGCCGCTGGTCTGTCACGCACCGGCGGATGATGGTGAACCCCACGTGACGGGAGGGGATCAGCTTTCCAGATCGATCGTGAACGTGGTTCCTGGGTTCATGTCGTACCCCTCGCTGATCTCGACCACGAGCACGGTCGAAGAGTCGATGCGAAGCGTGACCGTGTCATCGCTGCTCTCGAATCCGGTGACGCCATGGCCGCCGTCGAAGGTGAAGTAGTACCGGTCGAACTTGCCTTCAGGGAACACCTCGAAGACGTTCACCCAGAACGGGTCGTCTGCGGTGGGCAGCAACGTGAAGGTGACCTGCCCCTCGGTGAAGTCGATGTCGTAGAGGCCGCTGATCTCGCCGAGGGGCGTCTCGGGCTGCGCGAGCGCTGCGGGGAACTCCGAGGTTTCGGCGCTGAAGCTGCCGGCTTCGTCGAAGGCGTCCTCGGGGAGGCCGAACAAGGCCGGGAACGCGGTCTCGGGGCCGCCACCCTCCTCGAGCGTGTTCCGAAGCGTGATGTCCCCGGCGCCGCTCAGCGGGCCGGCGTCGCTGCCGCACGCTGCGACGATCACTGCGACCGCAATGGTCAACGCTCGAATGCTTCTGTTTTTCACGACGTGATCTCTCCTGATTGTGGGCATGGTCGATACCGGGCCTAGCGTTCCGGCAGACGGTGCAACCGTCTAGGTCCGCGGGGGACAGCCGCTTGTCGGAACGCGACAGAGGTTCAGGTCGTGGTCGAAAGTGACAAGGTGCTGTCGTATTACGACAATCCTGATCGTTCGGCCTTGCCGTCAGGACGTGCGACGAACCTCGCCCGGTGTCTGGCCCAGATGCCGCTTCACGAACCGCGAGAAGTTCGCCGGGTCGGTGAAGCCCAGGTCCTCGCCGATTCGCATGGCCGGTCGGCTCGTGTGCGTGAGGAGGCGTCGCGCCTCGAGTGCCAATCGCTCGTCGAGGACCTGTCGGGCGGTGAGACCACTGACCCGTTGGCATGCGCGGTCGAGTGTTCGGGTGCTGTAGCCGAGGTCGGCGGCGAGATCGATGACGGATCGCCGTTCGTAGAGGTGGGTTTCGATGGCTTGGCGGTAGGCGACGTACGCCGTCGGCAACCGGCTGGTGGTCGGGGTGGCTGAGGGAAGCTCCACCTCGAGCCGCAGCAGGAGCGTTGCCAACACGCTTTGGAGGAGCGCCCGTTGATTTGCGGAGCTGACGAAGGCGTTCTGCTCGGAGCGGAGCTCGCCGATCCAGCCGGCCACGCGCCGGTGGAGCTCGTCGTCGAGCTGCCAGAAGGAGGGTACATCGCAACCCGGGTACCAGGCGGGGGCATCGGGGGCTCGGTGATGCGAGGCGGTCGGCCAGACGACCATCTGCGCCTCGAACCTCGGTTCCGGAGTGAACCGTTGCACCTGACCCGGGTGAATGCGGAGGAGTCCACCGGGGCGAAAGCGAACCTGCTCGAAGTCGACGTCGTGGTAGCCCTCGCCCTCGGTGCACAGGATCAACTGATGGAAGCCGGAGCGCTGGCGGAGCGCAAGGTCGCGCTCGGTCTTGCGCGTCAGAATCTCCGACCGGTCCACGACCTCATACGGCAATCCCTGCAGGTGGCGGGGCGGCGAGTACTCCACGTCCACCGGAGGCGCTTCACGACGGTGTCCAAGATCGACCATTCGGCAAGGGTAGTCGCAGCGGCGTCAGGAAACCTCCGGCGCGATCTCGACGACGGCGGCCGGGCAGAGCGGCTGCTCCGCTTGGGCTATCGCTGAATGGCCTGTGCCATCTCAACTGCCGACTCCTCGAATGGAGTCGGTTGCCAGTCGAGGATCTCGATCGTCGCCGAGTTGTCGAGCACGGCCCGTGTGCCGAGGAGCGGCAACATCGCCTTCACGTCCTTGTCGAACAGGCTCATCAGGCGCAGGAGGGGGGTGGGTGCCTTGCGTTTCGGGGCCTTGTCGAAGCCGGCGCCGCGAAGGACCTCTGCCATCCTGCCCATCGTGATCGGTTCGGCTGTGGATGCGATGAACCGCTTGCCGGACGCAGCCGGTGTGGTCATCGCCTTCACATGGAGGCGGGCCACATCTCGCACGTCGACGACGCCCAGGGAGAGGTCGGGGTACATCGGCATCTTTCCGGTGATCATCTCAGTCATGAGCGCGACGCTCTGTGCGTCCGGATTCCCGCCGAGCGATGGACCGAGAACCGCAGCGGGGTTGATCACGACGAGTTCCATGTCGCCGTCCTCGACCATGTCCCAGGCTGCTCGTTCGGCGAGGGTCTTGCTCTTCGAATATGCGCCGATGTCGGCATTCGTGTCGGACCACGACTCCGGTCCGAATGTGCCGGAACCGTGGCCGGCGGAGATGGAAGCAACCGATGAAGTGAGCACGAGCCGTTTCACCCCGGAGCGCATCGCGGCTCCGACCACTCGCTTCGTGCCTTCGACCGCCGGAGTGATGAATTCGCTTTCGTCTTCGGGTTCGGAGAGAAAGAACGGCGAGGCAACGTGCAACACATAGGTGCAGCCCTCGACAGCTGCGGCCCAGCCGTCGTCGGAAAGAAGATCGGCCTCGACGATCGTCAGCTTGTCGACCGGTGCGACTTCGGCGAGTGCTGCAGTCGCAGCTGCAGCCTTTGTCTGCGACCGAACCGTTCCGACCACCTCGTAGCCGTGGTTCAACAGCTCCGCTCCGCAGTGCTGCCCGATGTAACCCGTGATGCCAGTGAGCAGGACCCGCTCGCCCATTGGTCGTCTCCTTTTCTGGCACCTCCCGCGGGTGCCTGGGCGCAACCTAGCCGGTGAGTTCACGGTGTGCGTCGTGTGGTTGCCATCGGACTGGTTGGCGACGTGGGGCCATCTGTCGTCTGGATGAGACGGGGGTTTGACCAACCGCATAACTTCGCGGCATGAACGAATTCGACACGAGCCTGACGGGCCGGCGGGCACTGGTGACCGGTGGGGGATCCGGGATCGGGGAGGCGATTGCGGCGACGATGCGGGCCGCCGGGGCCGAGGTGCGCACGTGTGACATCGACCCCAACAGCGGCGCCGACCACATTTGCGACGTTGGCGACGCAGACGCCGTCGGCGAGCTCTTCACCCGGCTCGACGACGAGCTCGGCGGCTTGGACATCTGCGTCAACAACGTGGGCGTTGCAGGTCCGACCGGGCCCGTGGAAGAGATGGACCCCGAAGAATTCGACCGCTGTGTGCAGATCAACCTCGGCGGCACGTTCCGCGTGACTCGGGAGGCGGTGCGGCGGATGCGCGCAGCCGGCCGGGGGAGCATCGTGAACATCTCGTCCACGGCCGGGCACTTCGGGTATCCGCTTCGGTCGCCTTATGCCGCATCGAAGTGGGCGGTCGAAGGACTGACGGCAACGTGGGCGATGGAGCTCGGCCGCCACCGGATCCGCGTGAACTGTGTGGCACCGGGAACGATCGCCGGTGCGCGGATGCAGGGGGTGATCGACCGGGAGGCGTCCGCCATGGGTGTTGATGCGGCCGAGGTGAAAGCGGCCTACGAGGACCAGGTGTCCATGCGGTCGTTCGTCGACGCCACCGACATTGCAGCCACGGTCGCCTACCTCTGCAGCGACGCAGCGCGGCTGATCAACGGACAGATCATCTCTGTCGACGGCTACACCGAAACGCTGCGTACGGCGTTTCCCGACGACGCCCGAGCCGGCGAGGTCGACTTCTGACGGAGTCGACTGCGTGCGGTGGCCCGCCTCGAGCTGAACGGGTTCTCAAGAAATCCATCGTGACCGTCGATGCACGGGGGAATGCCCGCCATCCCGCCAGCCACCTCGCCGAGGTGGAGATCGCTCGTCGTGCTCGTTGTCGCGTCCGGCCTTCTCGCTGCCTGTGGAGCCGGCGAGGCATCCGAGATGACGACCAGCGGATTCGGCGGCGCTTTCGAGCCCTCGGTGTCGGCGGACGAAGCGAGCGCGGCCGTATCGACGACGGCTCCCGCAGCGCTGGCCCGAACAGCCACGTCCGCCGCCGAAGTCTCGCCCGAGGAATCGTCCGCAGCGGACGAGGCCTCCGACCGGTGGGACGTCGAGTCGGCAGCGGCTGCCGTCGATGCGCAGGCCACGCGTCAGGCGGCGGCGACCAGCTCAACCACGACGACAACTACGACGACGGTGCTCGCGACGACGACCTCGACCGCAGCGCCGACCATCACCGCTGCGCCCACAACGACCACGACTGCAGCACCAACCACGACCACGACCGCAGCACCAACCACCACGACAACCGCGGCACCGGCCGCGTCAGGGGACCAACTCCTGTGGTTCTGGGCACCCTGGTGACCGCACTGTCGGTCATCGGCTCCTGCGGTCGCAGAGCTTCAGCAGCACTATCCCAGTGTCGACTTCATCGCCGTCGCCGTCGACGGCGGTGAGGCAGAGATCGAGCAGTTCCTGATCGACACCGGCGCGACCAACCTGACGAACGTCTCCGAGTGGACCAACCAGCAGGCGACGAACACGTACCTCAGCGAGCATCGCCCCACGGGCATCCCGACGGTCGTCTTCATCAATCAGGACGGAGAGACACGAACGACAGCCGGATGGAGCCGAGGAGCCGCAGAAGGCAACCTCGACTGGCTCACGTCGAACTGACCGAGGCAACGGGACATATGGAGATCGACAGTGACACGGTCCCCGCCCGGGTTCACTCCTTGTTGTCGCTCGTGGGCGGGAGTTCGCGGATCAACTTCCGGACGTCGTCCGAGTGGCCACCCAACGCCCAGTACCGGGTGCCGTTGACAACCACACGGATGGAACCGACGAACTCTCGATCGACTTGAATGTTCACGGCAGTGATCGGTAAACGCACAACACGTTCGTCGATCTGTGGCCTCTGGCTACGACGGGAGTTGCGGACGAGGACAAACTCGTCTGCAGACAGCAATGCCGTTGTCGATCGCCGAGTTATTCGGGTCGCCGCAACCGTGAGCGCTGCGAGACCGACGGCAGCCGGCATCCAGAGTCCCGAACCGAGCGCAATCAGCAGCAGGGTTGGTGCGACCATCTCGATCCCTGGTTGTGGTCCGGAGGTCAGGATTGCTGAAGCCCGCATGGGTTTCTGGAGCCCCAATGCGCTCTCAAGGGACGGTGCCTTCGTTCCAAGGGAGGCCTGTTTGGTGGGCGTTGTGGGCCCGATCCTCAGCCCTTTCGGTGAAAGCGAACGCCTCG
>JAHDEJ010000025.1:48309-84776 GCA_020628865.1 Acidimicrobiales bacterium | reverse complement strand
CGTTGCCTCGGAGAGGATCGTCTTCCCATGTACGTGCCCCGGCACTTCGCCACCGATGAACGCTCGGCACTCGTCGAACTGCTCAAGCTCACACCGCTTGTGCAGCTCGTCTCCATGACGGCAGACGGGCTCTTGGCAACGGCCCTGCCGATGCTGCTCGTCGAGGATGACGCTGGACTTCGCCTCCAGGGCCACGTGGCGCGGGCGAACGAACACTGGAAACAGGTCGATCCGTCCGTCGACTCGTTGGTGATCGTGTCCGGCCCGGACGCCTACATCTCGCCGAACAACTACCCGACTAAGACACAAACCCACGAAGTCGTCCCGACGTGGAACTACGAAGCCGTCCATGCGACCGGCTCACTCGTCGTCCATGACGACCCGACCTGGGTTCACGACCTCGTCACCCGTCTCACCGACCGACACGAGGCGGGGCGGGCGACTCCGTGGGCCGTGGCAGACGCGCCGGAGGACTACATCGCTCTGCGGCTCCGCGGGATCGTCGGCGTGGAACTCGTGGTTCACGGTCTCGAGGCCAAGGCGAAGTTGAGCCAGGACAAGGTCGACGCCGATCAGCGAGGCGTACGTTCCGGGTTGGCCGATGGCGATGCCGCGGACCGGCTCGTGGCCGAACGCATGGGCCGGCTCGCCGACTAGGACATCAGCCGTCGAGTTCGGCGATGTCGGTGTTCTCGCCGGTCAGCTTGGCGTCGAACGATCCAAGATCGAACGGCCGGATGGCGTCGGTCCGAGCCGGGTCGGTGAGGTGGTCGACGAGTTCAACCATGTCCCCGAACGTGCGCGGTTTCGTCTCGACGTGAAACGCCCCGAATGCGTAACAGGCGCGCGCATCCGAAGCGGACGGCTGCGGAGCGAGCACGACGACCGGCAGATGGGTGAGCCGTTCGTGCAGGCCCAACGAAATGAGCACCGAATGGGCGTCGACGCGGGGAAGGTGCAGGTCGAGCAGCAACAGGTCCGGGATGGGGAAGCTGTCGTTGGTCAACGAGCGGAGCAATTCATCGCCGGTTCTCACGAAGTCGAAGTGGACGTGTTGCTGGCACTCTTCGGCTGCCATCGTCAACAACAGATGTTCACTTCGATCTGCGTCGGCCACGAGGATGCGAACTGGCTGATCGTCGTGCGGATTTCGGTTCTGGGGGTTCTCCATGTTTGCCGCCTTTGACTCCGGCGACCGACCGATCACGGTCCTCGCCAAGGACAATTTCTTCATTGAAACTGAGGCTCCATCGGCCGTTGGGCCCAACGGATTAGGAATTCCTCGTCAATTGGGTCAGACGACCCATCAAGATGTGCCGCCGTTTCGCCGAAGCTCCGGATGCTTCAGGTCGCAGAGGTGGCGGTCACTTCGGTGGCGATGCCGCCCCGAACATTCTGCGACAGCGTGACCTCGACGTCGGCCACGCCTTCCCCGATCGCCGCGATGCGGTCGGCAAGTTCGCCGACGAGATGTTCTGCGAAGATCCGCTGATCCCGGTACGTGGTCAACATCAGCTTCAACGACTTGGACTCGATCGCCTCCGTGACGGCGGTGTACGAGATGGTGGCCCGGTAGATGTCTGGCTGGATGCCGTCGACCGCTGGGCAGAGCGCCTGGAGCTCGTCGGTCGTGAAGGTGACACGCACGGGGCGATCGACCGGAAACGTGTCGAGTCGTCCGTATTCATCGGAAGAGACATGGCGGCCGAGCATCGGTTGGTCGTTCACGGCTCTGAGGCTAGGCCCCGATCGTCGAGATCAGTCGAGCGGAGTCGGCCGTGGGAAGCCGGCGATGTTGCGAAGGATCAGGCGAGTGTTGGTCTCCTCCGCCTGCAGATCGTCCTTCAGCGACTCGAGAATGCCGTCGAGCTCTGCGACATCCCGAGCGGCCACGCGCAGCTGCATGTCGAACCGGCCGGTGAGGTGCACGGCGTCGACGACGCCGGCGAGGGTGCCACCCCCGAAGTCGATGTCGGGCGCGTACCCGCCGGGCCCGAATCGAACGTCGACAAGCGCCTCGATCATTCGGCCGACTGCAGCAGGGTCCACGGTTGCCGCAAAGCCGGTGATGAGCCCGGAGTCGAGCAGGCGGCGGAGACGCTCGCTCGTTGCCGAGAGGCTGAGCGGGAGTCGGTCGGCCAGCTCGGTGACCGAGATCCTTCCGTCGTTCTGCAGTTGGGCGATGATTCTTTTGTCAACATCATCCATGGCAGAAGAATATCCTGTCGGAAGGTGGTGCGGCGGAAGAAGTCAGGCGCCTTTCCGGCTGTCGATTCGTCACGATGTCCGCATGGTGTTGCAGACTCTCATCCTCGGTTTCGGCGTCGGCCTCGTCGCCGTTCTTCCTCCCGGCCCCGTAGCGCTCAGCCTCATCGAGGTCGGTGTGCAGCAGGGCCGACGAGGAGCTGCTTGGGGCGCTGTCGGTATCGCCGGCGGTGACAGCGTCGTCGCAACGCTCGCTGCCATCCTTGTCGTCCTGGGTGGCACGCTCCCCGCTGCGTTCTTCGATGGCGCCCAACTCGTGTCTGCGTTCGTCGTGTTCGGTCTTGGTGCCTTGCTGGTGCTCCGGCCGACGGTCACACAGGGCATCGCACGCTCCATCTCCCGGCCCGGCCGCACGTTCTTCCTGCTCACGGCGCTCACCCCAAGCGTGTTCGGCGCTTGGCTGGCGATCCTTGCCGCCACACCGTTCGCCACCGAACCTCGTGCCGTCGCCCTCTTTCTCTCCGGGGCGATGGTCGCCTCCTTCGGCTACCACCTCGTGCTCGGTGCGGGGGCTGGCGGCATCGGACATCGAGTTGCCCCGCAGACCCTCCTCGTGATCAGCCGGGTTGGCGGGCTCTGCATGATCGGATTCGGCGTGTGGGCCGTCCTCTGAGGCAGCGGCGGTGCTGGCCATCGCCGTAGTGTTGGCGGATGGTCCAATCGCACGCAGCGAGCGTCGACGTCGCCGTCCTCCAGGAAGAACTGGCCCGACTGGCATCGCTCGACGACGGCAGTGCGAGCGCGCTCGGGGCGGCCTTCTACACGTCGGCGGAATTCCTGGAACTGGAGACGGAACACCTGCTGCGGCGGGAGTGGATGTGCGTCGGTCACGTCGGCGAGCTGCGAAACGACGGGGACCACTTCGCGACGGAACTCCTCGGCGAACAGCTGCTGCTCGTTCGTCATGAAGGTCGGGTTCAAGCCCTCTCGAACGTGTGTCGTCATCGGGGCAATCGGATCGTCGACGGATCGGGCAGTGCTCGGCGCTTCACCTGCGGCTATCACCACTGGAGCTACGACGCCGCCGGTCAACTCGTCAACGCACCGCTCATGGCCGGCCGATCCGGTTTCGATGCGTCCACGTGCGCACTTCCCCGCTTCCGCACCGAGCTGTGGAACGGGTGGATCTTCGTCAACCTCGACGGCGAAGCGGCGCCGCTCGCCGAGCGCCTTGGAGGCCTGCAGGACATCGTCGCCAACTACCACCCCGACGAGCGCTTTCTGGTCTTCCTCGAGGACACCGAGTGGGCCTGCAACTGGAAGTGTCTCTTCGAGAACTTCATGGAGGGCTACCACCTCAGCGCCATCCATCCCACGACGCTCCACCCGATCACGCCGACTCGCCTCTCGAAGAAGATGGTGTCGGGAGATGCGTGGACCGGCTACCACGCCTTCTACGACCCTGCGTACCCACCCCGAGGCCCGTTTCACGCAGACCTGACCGATGAGGAACGCAACAACTCGCCGATGTACGGGGTCTTCCCCAACCTCGTGGTCGGCATGGCGACGAACTTCACCCTCTTCATGTGCCTTCGACCCATCGGCGTCGACCGGGTCGGCATCCGCTGGGGCGTGACGGGGCTCCACGATGACCGGGTGCCGACGATGTCGCCGACTATGTCGAGTTGTGTCGGGCGTTCAACGCCGAGGACCGGGAGAAGCTCGAGGTACTCCAGACTGCACTGGCGACCCGTCACTACCAGGGTGGCCCGTTGGCCCCCGACGACTACGAAGGAACCATCTGGGACTTCGTTCAGTATCTGGCCCGCCACCTCAGCTGAGCGACGACCTCACTGCGCGATCAGACCCTCGACGTCTTCCTGGAGCGAGCCATAACCCGAGGTGCGCCAGGTGCCGTCGTCGTCGATGAAGACGTAGGTGCGCTGTTGGGTGACCCCGAAGCGGGTCCAGATTTCGCCGTCCACGTCCGGAACGTGGATCAGGCCGTCCGTGCTGGTGTCAGCGACGAACTCGCGCATGCTGCTCTCACCGGCGAGTCCGGGCACACCGATGATGCGGACCTGATCTCCATAGCGTTGTTCGACCTCCACGACCGTGGGGGCTTCGGCCCGTCAAAACGGTCACCATGGCGCCCAGAACCAGAGCACGACGTCCTCACCTTGCAGCGACGCAAGGTCGATCGTCTCTCCGGCGAGCGTCGAGAACTCGTCCGTCAGATGCTCGTTGGCGCTGCCAGTTCCGACCGTTTCACTGGTCCCGCCGCAGGCCGCGGCCGAAAGTGCGAGCAGTACCGCAACGGCGAGGAGGCGAAGTCGGAACGGCACATGCTCAAGGGTATGGGGCGCACCGCCTCGGAGAAGCCGGCCGGCCAAGGGTTTGAACGAACTCTTACCGTCCGTTCACAAGTCGGCCTAGTAGGGAGACTCGTACGGGTCCTTGCGGGCGTCCGGTACCTCCGTGAGGCTGACGACCTTCGCTGCAATCCGGCGTTCGGCTGACGGCATGTCCGTGTACGGGATGTCCGGCGGGATCCAACGCACGTCGGCGATGACCCAGGTGTCGTCCTCGAACGTGCGGCCCACGTCGTACAGGTCGACCTGGAGGGGGATGCCGTCCGCGGCGCAGCAGCTCACGAGGAAACGGGTGAGCGTGAAGCCAGCCGTGTGGTCTTCGTCGTTGACCACGAGTCCTTCGAGCCGAACGGTCACCTCTTCGAGGCTTCGTTCCTCATCCCACATGGCTCGATCGAGGAAGTCCAGGACTCGCATCTCGACGGGGCCATCGGATGCGTCGATGGGCTCGAACGGGTTCTCGGCTTCAGTTGGTGTGTAGGCGTCCACGCGATCTGCGGCTGCAGCGCCGAGTGCGGTGGGGGAGACCGAAACGAGGACGAGCAACGGCAGGGCCAGAAGCCAACCGACGAGCGGCCCACGCGACCGGCCGGCGGTGTCAGGCGTGTCGGATTCTTCACGCCAGCTGACGATCACCTCGACGAGCCCGAAGAGGATGAGGGCCGCGGCTGCGATGATCAGTGGCCACTTCATGCGCTGCTGCACGAACCAGCCGAAGCCGCCGGAGACGATCAGGCGGGCGAGCATTGCGCCCGCAAAGAACATGAGGACGGCACGTCCGGAACGATTCACAAGATCACCTGTCCCACCACGACGGCGCTGACCACCGCGACGACGAACACCACGGGTACGAAACGAAGGGCGAATGCCTTGCCAAACACGCCGGCATGCAACGCAATGAGCTTCAGGTCGATCACCGGGCCGACCACGAGGAACACGAGTCGGGAGGTGAGCGAGAACTGGGGGAGGCCGGCGGCGACGAACGCATCGGCTTCTGAACAGATCGACAGCAGCACGGCGAGCGCAGCCAGCACCAGAACGGCCAGGAGTTCGTTCGACGCTACGGCATCGAGCACCGAGCGGGGCACGATGAGCTGCAATGTGGCGGCGGCGAGCGCTCCCACGACCAGGTAGCCGCCGGCGTGGACCAGGTCCTGCGAGGCGACATCGACGAACTTGCGCCACCGGTTGGTGTTGTCGTCGTCGTGGAGGTGCCCAGCGGCCTTCAGCAGCGAACTCTTGGATCGGCGGGCCCACCACGTGCCGACGAGAATCGCCGCCAGGAACGAGGCGACGAAGCGAGCGAGCACGAGTTTGCCCTCGTTGGGGAACGCAACAGCGGTCGAGACGAGCACGACCGGGTTGATGGCCGGCGCGGCGAGAAGGAAGGTGAGTGCCGCGGCCGGTGGCGTCCCTGCGGAGACGAGCCGTCCGGCGATGGGCACCGAGCCGCACTCACAACCCGGGAGGGCCATACCGGCGAGACCGGCGGAGGGCACGGCGAGGATCGGTCGCTTGGGAACAATGCGCTGGACCAGGTCCGGGGAGACGAAGACGGCAATCAGACCGCTGATCGTGACACCGAGGACGAGAAACGGGAGCGCCTGGATGCAGACGGACACGAACAGCGTCGACCAGAGCCGAACGTCGGTTCCTTCGAGGAAGCCCCACCGGCTGCGCAACAGGAGCGCGACGACAATCGGGAGCAGCAGAATCGTCGGACCGAAGCTGAATGAGCCCGGGGCATGATCGTGGTCGTCGTGATCATGCTCGTGCGCATGGGCGTGCTCGTGATGATTGCCATCGCGAGCCGGGGCCTCCGGTGCGTCGAGCGTGGTGTCGGTGTCTGTCACGGGGTGATGATCCTTCGCCTCACGCATGTCAATCGGCCGAAACGGGCACCGATCAAACCCGACCGTACCCCACGGGCGAGCCGGTCCAGCGTCACTGCTCACCCGGCCGGCTGACGGGCGGTCGGTGGTTCAGCTCTGGCCAGGCTGCCGCTGACGAAGGAAGGTGATCGACAGTGCCGGCAGCGTCAGCCACAGCGACTGTTCGAAGTCGTTGTGGCGGTGCGATGTGGTGGTGTAGGCCTCGGGATGTTCGTGGTCGGCTCCACCGAAACGGGCGCCGTCGCTGCACGCGATGACCTCCCACGACCCGGAGGCCGGCACGCCGACCATCACGTCGGAACGGACCACCGGCGTGTTGTTCATGACGACGGCCACGTGGTCGCCCTTGCCGTCGCTGCGAAGGAAGCTGAGGATGCTGCGCTCGTTGTCGTCTGCGTCGATCCATCCGAAGCCGATCGACCGCGTGTCGGCCACGTGCAGGGCGGGAACGGTCCGGTACAGGTCGTTCAGTCTGGCGACCCATTGCAGGACGCCTTCGTGCGGCCCGGCGCCGGCGAGATGCCAGGGGAGCCCGGCGTCGTGGTTCCATTCGGTCCAAGGGGCGAGCTCGCTGCCCATGAACAGCAGCTTCTTGCCCGGCGTCGAGTACTGCCAGCCGAGCAGCAGGCGCAGGTTCGCGAACCGTTGCCAGTCGTCACCCGGCATCTTTGCGAGCAGCGAGCCCTTGCCGTGGACGACCTCATCGTGGCTCAGCGGCAACACGTAGTTCTCGCTGAACCCGTACATCGCCCGGAACGTGAGCTTGTTGTGGTTCCAGCGCCGGTGCACCGGGTCCTGCTCGAAGTACTCGAGGCTGTCGTTCATCCAGCCCATGTCCCACTTGTAGCCGAAGCCGAGGCCGCCCTGATCGGTGCTGCGGGTCACGCCCGGCCATGCCGTCGACTCTTCGGCGATCATGAGGACGTCGGGGTGAGCGGCGTACATCTCGTGGTTCAACTGCTGGAGAAACTCGATCGCCTCCAGGTTCTCTCGGCCGCCGTAGCGGTTCGGAATCCAGTCGTCGCCGCGGCTGTAGTCGCGGTAGAGCATGGAGGCCACTGCGTCGACGCGGATGCCGTCGATGTGGAATGCCTCGAGCCAGAAACGTGCGCTCGACAGAAGGAAGCTTCGCACCTCGTGCCGGCCGTAGTTGAAGATCGAACTCTTCCAGTCCGGATGGAAGCCTTCCCGCGGGTCGGCATGTTCGTAGAGCTGCGTACCGTCGAACGCGTTGAGGGCGAAGTCGTCGGTCGGGAAGTGAGACGGGACCCAGTCCAGGATCACGCCGATCTCGGCCTGGTGGAACGCATCGATCAGCGCCATCAGTTCCTTGGGGTCGCCGTAGCGCGAGGTTGCCGCGAAGTAGCCGGTCGTCTGATATCCCCAGGAGGCGTACAGCGGATGCTCGGTGATGGGGAGCAGCTCGACGTGAGTGAAGCCCATGTCGGCGACGTGGGCCACCAGTTGGTCGACGTGCTCGGAGTAGGTGAGGAGCCGATCCGGCTCGTCCTCGTTGCGACGCCATGACCCCAGATGGACCTCATAGATGGAGATCGGGCGGTCCCACCGGTTGCGGTCGCCGCGCTGGGCCATCCATTCGGCGTCGTGCCAGTTGCGCGAGAGGTCGGTGACGACCGAGGCGGTCGACGGCGCCTGTTCCGACTTGAAGGCGAGTGGATCGGCCTTCTCGCTGACGCCTCCGTGGGCTCCCTCGATCCGGTACTTGTAGCAGAGACCGTTGCCGAGCCCTGGAATGAAGACATCCCAGACGCCGCTGCTTCCAACGGCACGCAAGGGTGTGCCCGGGTGGGACCAGCCGTTGAAATCGCCGATCACGGAAACGGCACGAGCGTTCGGGGCCCAAACCGCGAACCGCACTCCGGAGATGCCGTCGACGCTGTCGGTCCGGCCGCCGAGCGAGTGCCACAGGCGCGTATGGGAACCCTCGTTGAAGAGGTGCTGGTCCTCGGCTCCGAACCACCAACCGGGCGGCGGCCAGCTCGTACCAGCGGTTTCGTTTCGGGCTCGGTCGATCGTCCCGAGATACTTTCGGTGGTCGTCGGTCAGCTCGTCGAGCGGGACCATCGTGCGGCCCACCCAGTTCGGCCGGTCCGATACACCTGGGAGATTGTGCTGGCGTCGGCCCGCCCACAATTCGTCGATGGGAATCAGGACGAGGGCTGCGCCACTGTGGCCCATGCGCTCGAGGAGCTGATGCAGGACGGATGCCGGGACCGATCCGGTGGTCGGTTCCGTGTGGGCCCGTGCGGCAAGGTCGATGCGCATCTCGGCCCGCTGCGCCAGAAGCTCGTCCCGCCGGTCGTCGTCCAGAAGGCCGGCGCGATGCGATTCGCCGATGTCGTCACCGTTCCACCAGGAGGTGAGCGGCGGGAGGTCGTGGGTGCTCAGCGTTGCGACGGCGTGCGGATGCGGGGCATCTGCGGGCGCGAAGGGTGCCACCCACGTGCGATGGAGTGCGTGGTGGGCGATGGCCGCTCGCATTCGTTCGGTCACCGCTCCGAGGTCCTCGCCGATGACCGCGCATCGATGGCGATGGGACATGAGGGTCACGATGGCCAGGAGTTCGAGCATCGGCTGGTAGACGTACACGCCGTCGGCCGGATCGTCGATCAACCACCAGACCCGTTCGAGTGCCATGACGTGGTCGAGGCGAAGAATGTCTGCGGATCGCATCTGGGCTTCGAGGCTCTCCCGGAACGTCCGGTGATGGTCGAGCCGTGCGGCCTCCGGAATGATCGGGCTGCCGCCCCACGCCTGCCCATCGACGAAGGTGTCGTCTGGAACGGCGCCCACCTGCACGCCGTCGGCGTGGACGTCCTGTCGTCGCCACTGGTCGAACGCGTTCCGATCCGTGGATACGGGGAGATCGAGGGAGAGCGCGACATCGGCGGAGCGGAGCTCCGAGGCGAGGTCGGCGAGCTGGTGTTGCGCCGCCCACTGCACGAAGCCGTGTCGCAGAATTCGTTCCGGTTCGAGCGGGATGGATCCGAGGTGACCGCGGCGGGCGTCGTCCGGCCACATCCGCCAGTCCTCGCCATACATTTCCTGCGCGGCTCGGAACTGCGCCCATTTCGCCACTTCGTGATTTCGGGCGAGGTGGCCTTCGGCCTCTGCCCGCAGCGACGCGTCGCTCGCAAGAAGCCGGTCGATCTCGGCGGCGACATGGGTGGCTTCCGCCAGCGGGTCACGGTCGGCGCCATCCGTGGTGGCATCGGTGCCGCCATAGGGGCGAAGCGTCAGGACCCGTTCGTCGAAGAACCGACGCGACAGCGGTGAATACGGGCTCGCCTGTGCGGGGGACGTGGCGAGCAGCGGCAGGGTCGCAATGGCGGACGCTCCCGCTTCGGCAGCCCAGCGGGCCGCTGCTCCGAGGTGGGGCAGTGTTCCGCCGGTGCCCTCCGACCGGTTCCACAGCGTCGAGATCGGAGCGCTGATGCCCCAACGAGGCGTCGGGCGTTCGAACACGCCGTTCCAGGCGGTCGTGGGGGCGGAGATCACGAGGGCTGTGTGGGTGTGGTCGGACACCTCGAGCGTGAGCTCGTGGAAGCCGAAGGCCAGATCGTCCACACTGATCGTTCGGTCGGTGACGACACCGGTGCGCTCGTCCGTCGAGGCGTCCGGTTCGTTCGGTTCGGTCGGGGAAATGGTCCAGGCGAGGCCGTCGGGACACCCGACCGGGCAGCGCATCGAACCTTCCCAGGCGACAAGAACGGTCGGCACGACCTGAGCGGCTCGACGTCGCTGTTCCACCAGGAATGCGGTGGGCGCATCCGCTGCGCTGCTGATGTCGTGGCCCATCGCACGCAACACTGCGCATCGGGTCGCCACCGACGCCGTTCGCTCGACGTCGTTCCCGTCGACGACGGTGCTGGCAATACCCACCAGATGTTCGAGTTCCGCCAGTTTGCTCAGCGATTCCACTGAGGGTCCTTCGGGCGCGGCGTGTGGTGCGGGGGGTGCATACATGTGGAGTCTTGTCGAGATCTGGGCTGGGCGCGGGGAGTCAGATGACGAGTGTTGGCTCGTACAGGTCCAGGTACTCCTGGGCCGGGGCGGCCCACGACCAGTCGGCGGTCATTCCCCGCCGCTGGATCGATGCCCGTCGACGCGGGTTGCTCCAACCGCGCACCGCACGATGCACCGTGTCGAGCAGCGACATGGCGGTCGGCTTCGGAGCCACGTAGCCGGTGCCGGAGCGTGGATGCTGATCCATGTCGCTCACGGTGTCCCGAAGCCCACCGACGTCGGTGACGACGGGGATCGTCCCACAGGTCATCGCCTGCATCTGGGTGAGACCGCACGGTTCGAATCGAGACGGCACGAGAAGGAGATCACTTCCCGAGACGACGAGATGCGCAAGCTTCTCGTCGTAGCCGGCGAACACCGATACCTGCTTGGGATGCAGCGCGGCGACGTCCTGCGCGTGGCGTGTGAGCTCGGGCGAGCCGGATCCGATGAGGATCAGACGGGCCGGCATGGTTTCGAGGAAGGGGGCGAGTTCGAGGGCGAGGTCGATGCCCTTCTGGTGGACGAACCGGGCGACGAGTCCGATCACTGGACCGCGCTCGCTCTCCAGGCCGGCAACACGAAGCAGCTCCTTGCGGCAGATCTCCTTGCCGCTGAGGTCGCCGTGGTCGAACGTGAACGGCAGCAGCGGGTCCTCGCTGGGGTGCCAGAGTCCGAGATCGATGCCGTTGCGAATGCCGATCAGGTCGCTGCCGCGGGAGATGAGGCGGTCGTGGAGTCCGAATCCGCCCTCTTCGCTGACCGCCTCGGAGGCGTAGGACTCGCTGACCATGACGACCTTGTCGGCGAGGCTGATTCCGCCGGCGAGCGGGTTGAAGCGGCCGTACTGGAGGTAGGCGGGGCCGTGGACGCCGAAGCGCTCAGCCCACGCAGCCTCCGTGTCGCCCTGATACGCGAGGTTGTGGATGGTGAGCACGGTGCGCATCTCGTCGGGGAGCAGCGCGATTGCCGCGGCCGTGTGCCAGTCGTTGCAGTGCACGACGTCGGGCCGGTCCTCGATCGCGAGCTGGGCCACGGCGGTGGAGAAGGTGAAGAAGCGTTCGGGGTTGTCCGCCCACCCTTCACCGGTCGCCGGGTTGACGTAGGGGTTGGGTCGCTCCGAGCCGTCGAATCGCAAGAGCGTGAGCGGCCCGGTCTCCCGTGTCCAGCCACATCGAACGGTGACGGCGGGAGCCCACGACGGCATGCCGGTCAACGGTCGCTCGACGGCGTCCTCGAGTTCGATCAGGCCGTAGTCCGGCATGACGACGGTGACGTCGGTGCCCATCGAGCGCAGGCATCCGACGAGGCCGGCGGAAGCCTCGCTCAGGCCCCCGACCTTGACCAGGGGCGCGTACTCGGCGGTCGCAAAGAGAACCGAGGTCGACACCATGTCTGCAAAACCGGGTATGCGTCGATCGAATTCCGTTACGGTCACATGACCCATTCGGGCGAAAATCCCGGAATGTTAACGGTCAAACAGATGACGATTCGATTTCACCGCAACATGTGCGGAACTCCGTCGGATCAGCCGACCGCCGTGGCGCCGGAACCACCGACCAGGTCGGTTCCACCACCGGGACTGACCGAGTCGACCGCCCGCGAATCGATGATGACGTCGTTACCGGCTCCGGTGCGGATTCGGTCGGCGCCGCCCTCGCCATGGGCCGTGTCGTTGCCGTTCTTGCCGAGCAGCGTGTCGTTGCCTCGACCGCCGATCAACACGTCGTCACCGTTGCCGCCGTTCAAGTCGTCGGCGCCGAGGCCGCCGAACAGAATGTCGTTGCCGTCGTCGCCGTTGAGGCGATCGGCATCGCTCGAACCGTCGAGGATGTCAGCGCCTTCGTCGCCTTCGAGGCGGTCGACGCCGGGTCCACCGATCAGCACGTCATCTCCGAGCCGACCGAGCAGGATGTCGTCTCCGGACCCACCATCGAGGCGGTCATCGCCATCGTGTCCCCGCAGGATGTCGTTGCCGGGACCGCCGATGAGGTGATCATCGCCACCGTTGCCGATCAGTTCGTCGTCGCCGCCGAGTCCACAGATCACATCTGCGCCGGACGTTCCCACGAGTACGTCGTTGCCGGGTGTACCGATGATGGTGCACTGCAGCTGGATCGGTGTCTCGCATGCGTCCCCGAGGTCATCGTCGTCGGCATTCGCCTGGCTGGCGTTGGAGACGGCCGGGCAGTTGTCCGTGATGTCGGGAATGCCGTCGGCGTCCCAGTCGGCTCCCGGTCCGTCGGCCGGATCGGCATCGCACGCGTTCGGGAGGCCATCACGATCAGCGTCGAGCAGCCGGCTGTTGGCGACGGTCCTGCACGGATCGGCCGCGTCGGGAATGCCGTCGTTGTCGTCGTCGCCGTCGCAGGCGTCGGAGATGAGGTCGGAATCGGTGTCGAGGTTCGTGGGATCGAACACGGCGCAGGACTCGCCCTCGAGTCCGTCACCATCGCCGGTGACCGACAGGGTCGTCGTGGTGGTCACCGTCGTCGTCTCGGACGTGGCGGTCACGGTCAGCTGCCGAGTCCCGGCCGGCAGACGCGCTGGATCGATCGACGTGACCTGGCCGACGGCAACGGTCCCTTCGTTGGTCGCCCATGTCACGACGGCGTCGGCGGCGAAGGCCACGTCGATGGTGGCGGCGACCGGCAACGATCGACCGAGCAAGCCGACGGCAGGGGCCGCAGAGATGGAAAGGAGGTCCGGGACGACCGGTGGTGTCGGAAGCACGGTGTTCGCCGTGCCGCCATCGGTCAGCGCAACGACCGCAGCTTCGGTGTCGGCGAGCGCGGCGCCGACCGTCACGGCATCGTCGACCGAGGGCGTGATGACCGTGATGACGTCCACGTCGAGCGCAGCGAGGGAGGCCACGATCGCCGGGTCGTCGTCGAACGAATCGATCACGACCAGAACCGAACGGTGCGAGCCCGCCGTCCACGGGAGTGCGGCGGCCGCATCAATCGCCGTAGCGAGTTGCGTACCCGAAACCGGGTCAGCATCCGCCGAACGCGGTGCGAGCTCGGCAAGCGACGCGCGGAAGGTCGGGGCAGTCGTCGTCGCCTCGACCGGGACCGGCGTTGGGATCACGGCCTCGGGCTCGTCGCCCTCCGCGACCGGATCGTCCTCTGCGGGCGGTGCTTCCTCGTCGGCTGGGGGATCCTCTGCTGGTGGGTCTTCGGCTGGCGGGTCCGCCTGCAGTCCGACCGGCGGGTCTTCTGCCGGCGGGTCCTCGGCTGGCGGGTCTTCTGCTGGCGGGTCTTCGGCGGGTGGGTCTTCTGCCGGTGGGACTTCGGCGGGTGGGTCTTCTGCTGGCGGGTCTTCGGCGGGTGGGTCTTCTGCTGGCGGGTCTTCGGCGGGTGGGTCCTCTACCGGCGGATCCTCGGCTGGCGGGTCTTCGGCAGGAGGTGCAGCGATCGGCAGCACCCAGACCGACGGCGATTCGAGTTCGTCGAACCAGCCCACGGCTGCCGCGTCGATCGCCGAAACGACCGGGGCAGTTGCCTCGGAGGCAGCCACGAGGACGGCGACCTCGCTCGTCAGCGGCGCCGGGGGCTCGACCGGGGTGGGCCCGACGGGCATGAGCGGCCCGATCAACGAGGCGATGGCGCTCACCCCGGCAGCGTTCGGGACTCCCGAGGCCAACCCTGGTGCTGCATCGGTGGCGACGATCCACGGCACCGAATCGTCGCTGGCGTGGCCGTCGAACTCGGCCATTGCGTCGACAACCACGATCGGAAGATCGGGGAGCGACTCGATCACTGCGGTGCGGCTCGCTTCTGCCGTGTCGAACACGGCACGAACACGGCGGTTCGCATCGACCTGTTCTTCACAACACGCGCTCCCGAGCAGGAGCGCCGTGTCGGCGACCGGTGCGGGGCCACTGACAACCGCGATCTGCGCGTCCGGCGCGACTCGGGCGATCTGCTGCAGCGCAGAGCGCCAGGAGAAGAAGGAGTTGGCTGCGGTCGCCCGAGCGAACTCGGAGGCGGCGATGCACTCGCTCGGTGACCGAGTCGTGGCGCCGAGGCAGGCGCGCTCCAGTGCCACCCAGTCGAACTCCAACGCAGAACCGCCCACGATCACACGAGCTGCGTCTTCGGGAATCGACGGGATCTGTTCGCGTGTGAGGTCACGGAGCGACGCTCCTTCGCACGCAAAATTGTCCACGGACACCACGGTTTCCGTGACTCCACGGGCCGCCTGTTCAACAGGACCAGCCACCGAGGCCCGGCAAATCGCGTCGCGCAGCGGGGCCACGTTGCTCCCGGCCAACAGACCGTCGCCGACCACGGCCACCGATGCCGACGGCAGGACGGCCGCCGAAGTCGGAACGAGTGCGTCCGGTGTGTCGTCTCCCTGACCGGCGACGGCCGAGATCGAGAGCACGGAAGCGAGGAGCACCCCGGCCAGCAGCGCGCCGGACAGGCGGGAGAAGCGGTTCGTCGACTCGTTCATGGGGAAAGGCTACGCGGCGTGGCTGCCCCGGTCAGGAATAGTGCGGTCAGGCACCGTTGTGACAGCGACGTCTCTGTGAGCTGATGTGCCTAACGTCATCACCGAATTGGACGATGGAAACCCCATGACCGCGCCAATGGCAGCGCCCTCACAAGCGCCCACGTATCCCACCGCCCCCTCCACACTCGCCGACCTTGGCGTCCCCGACGTCCTCATCGAAGACCTCATCCTGCAACGCCTCGTGCTCGACGGCCGCTCATCGGTCACCCGCATGGCGGCAGCCACGGCGCTGTCGGTCGGCATCGTCGACGCCGCCGTCGACACGCTCCGGCAGCGCATGTATCTCGAGATCCAGGGCATGGACGGCCGCGACTACATCCTCGCGCCGACCGACAAGGGAAAGACCGAAGCGCTGTCGCGGGGCGCGGCATGCACCTACGCCGGCGCTGCGCCGGTCTCCCTCGAGCACTACACCGCGATGGTGGAGGCACAGAAGGGCCGCTCACCGATCACCCCGGCCACGCTCGGCGAAGCGTTCGCCGACCTCGTGATCGCCCCCGGCTTTCTCGACGACCTGGGTCCGGCACTCGTGTCCAAGGGAGCCGTGTTCCTGTACGGCCCTCCGGGAACCGGCAAGACGAGCCTCGCAGAACGAATGATCAAGATGTACAAGGACCCGATCCTCGTGCCTCGTGCGGTCGAGTTCGACAATCAGATCATCACGGTCTTCGACCCCTCGTTGCACGAGCCGGTTGCCCCGCAGCCGTCCGGCATCGACCCCCGTTGGGTTCTCTGCAACCGCCCGTGCGTGATCGTCGGCGGTGAGCTCACGAACAAGCAGCTCGAACTCGAGCGGGATGTGAGCACTGGCGTGTACCGCGCTCCGCTTCAGATGAAGGCCAACAACGGCATCTTCGTGATCGATGACTTCGGCCGCCAGCGCATGACCCCGGAAGAGATCCTCAACCGCTGGATCGTTCCGCTCTCCCGCAGTGTCGACTTCCTCACGCTCGCCTACGGCACGAGCTTCACGATTCCGTTCGATGCGAAGGTCGTGTTCTCCACGAACATGCGTCCGGATCAGCTCGGTGATGACGCCTTCGCCCGACGAATCCCGAACAAGGTGTTCGTCGGATCGATTGACGATGGCGCGTTCGACCAGATTCTTGCCGCCGTGTGCAAGGCGATGAGCATCTCCTGCAACCAGGAAGCCGCCAACTACATGCGTGCCCTGATTCGGGATCAGACCGAGGCCGACCTCCGGCCGTACTACCCGATGGACTTCGCCAAGACGCTCACCGCGATCTGCGACTACGAGGGCCGTCCCAAGGTCATGGATCGTGGTGCCATCGACCGAGTGGCGAACATCTACTTCACGAAGAACGACGACGCCGGTGTCTGGGACACGCAGGCGGCTGTGGCTGCCTGATTCGTCGGGTCGGGTCGAGTCAGCTGACGACGATCCGGGAGACGTGATAGCCCTCGGCGCCGTTGGGGGCGGGAGCGACCGGAATCGGTGACTGGGTGAAGCCGGACTTGTCCGTCGCTCGCACGCCGACCAGGTATTCGCCGGGAGTTGCCGTCCAGTCGTATTTCCACTGGACCCACGCCTCGTCGTTCTCGGTGTTCGCGAGTTCGGCCAGCTGCCAGCTCTCACCCTGATCGAACGACAGCTCGACGCGGTCGATGCCGATGGTCGGCGACCAGGCGATTCCGGCGACGGTGACCGGGCCGGCATCGACGCGGGAGCCGGTCCGGGGAACGTCGATCCGGGACTGGGTCTTCACCGGACCCTCCTTCGACCAGCCGCGGGGGATCCAGAAGCCGTCGACGCCATCCCACTCGGTGATGGAGATCTGCTCGATCCACTTGGTGGCGGACACGTAGCCGTACAAACCGGCGACGACGATGCGGGCCGGGAACCCGTGGTTGATGGGCAGGGGTTCCCCGTTCATTTCGAGGGCCAGCATCGCGGTCCGGCCGTCGTAGGCCAGGGGCGTCGGGAACCCGCAGGTGAAACCGTCGACCGAGCGCATGAAGATCTGCGACTCGAGATTGGTCGGATCCTGAATGCCGGCTTCCTCGAACAGTTCGCTCAGGGGAATGCCGCGCCATTGGGCGTTGCCGACAAGATTGCCGCCGATCGGATTCGAGACGCAGGACAGCGTGACTTCGCGGGTCACCATGTCGCGCTGCAGCAGTTCGTCGTAGGTGTAGCTGATCGGGGTGTCGACCATTCCGTCGATCGAGAGATTCCACGTGCTCGGGTCGACCTGCGGCTTCGAGAGCGCCGTGTCGATCAGGTAGAACTCGTCCTCCGGAGAGATCGGCGTGAGGTGCGAGGTGATGCCGGAAACGGTGTCGAACTCGCCGGATGGAAGGGGAGTGCTCGGAGCGGCCTCGGCGCCGGGAACGGTCGTGCTGCTGGCCGCCGTCTGCGTGAGAATCTCTTCCCGAGCTCGCTCGGCCGCGCTCGTGCCGCCGACGCGGCTTGCGCCCCACACGGCTGCGGTGCCGACGGCGGCACCGCTGAAGGTCAGGAAACGCCGACGGTCGGCCGCTTGGGTGAGGGGCGTGCCCGGCACCAGCGCGCCCGTCGGTGCACCGGCCGGGCGCTTGGAAACACCCAACAGGACGAGGGTGACGACTGCGCCCGCGGCGGCCGCCAGGAGCGCAACAGCCCAGGCAGCGCCCGCACTGGTGAGCTGCGAGCGCGATGCGGCCAGCGCCCCGACCAGGCCGAAGAAGGCGAAGCCGGCCAGAACAACGCTCGGCTGGAGACGCCCCTTCACGCCGAGCCACGCACCGATGGCGAGTGAGACGATTGTGATGCCACCGAGGAGCAGCGGCTTCTGCAAGCCGCCGATCGTGTTGATGCTCTCGGCGATCAGGTCGCCGGGCGTGATGTCGATGATGAACTCACCGATGGCGGTGACGAGCGACGTGACATTGTCGTTGAAGGCCGCGGCCACCTCGCCGATCGACAGGGCGAGCGCTGCGCCGAGTGCACCGGCGATTGCCGCGGCGGTTCGCGAGGCCGGGGTCGGCGATTCGTCGGTCGGGGGAGGTCCAGGGTCCACTTCGAGGGTGGTCGGCGTGGTCATGCGTTCAGTTAAGCAGTGTGAACAGATGGCTAAGGTGCAGCCCATGGAACGTTCCGCGATCGTTCATTTGGGGTGGGACACCGACTGGGAGGCGACCCTGGAGTCGAGTGGTGCGCTCGGCGTGCCCGGACGCTTGACCCGAGTGGAGCGCGGCGAATCCGACGTTGCGACCGAGGACGGCGCGTTGCGGGCGCAATCGGATTCGCAACGAGCCCAGTCCGAGCGGGCCCCGGTCACCGGCGATTGGGTCACGGTGATCGACGGCGAGAGCGGTCCGACGATCGAGATGATCCTCGAACGTCGGACCGTGCTGGTTCGACGGGATCCCGGTGAACGGGGGGAGGAACAGCCGCTATCGGCGAACATCGACGTCGTCTTCCTCGTGCACGGCTTCGACCGGCCTTTCCGGGCCGGCAAGCTCGAGCGGTTCCTCGTGCTGGCTCGAAACGCCGGCGCCACGCCGGTGGTGGCGCTCACCAAATCGGACCTTGCGACGGAAGAGGATCTTGCGGAGCTTCCGGCGATCGTCGCGGCAGTGGCTCCCGACGTTGAGGTCATCATCACGTCCATCATCGATGGCGACAGCTACGGCCGGCTGCGTGAGCTGCTCACGCCGAACCGGACCGGCACGCTACTGGGCGAGTCAGGGGCGGGGAAGAGCTCGCTCGTCAACGCGTTGTTGGGCGGCGAAGTCCAAGAGACCCAGGAGGTCCGATCCGGCGACGCCAAGGGGCGTCACACCACGATCACCCGCGACCTTCTCGTGCTCCCGAGCGGCGGAGTCCTGATCGACACGCCGGGTATCCGGGCCGTGGGGCTCTGGGACGCCGAAGATGCGTTGCAACAGGTGTTCTCGGACATCGTCGAGGCTGCGGGATCCTGTCGTTTCGGGGACTGTGCCCATGGTGGCGAGCCTGGCTGTGAGGTGCAGCGGCAGGTCGAGGACGGAACGATCGGCCATCGCCGACTGGAGCGGTGGCGGGCGATGCACGAAGAACTCGCGGAGCTCGAAGCCCGGGTGCAGGAACGTGAGCGTCGGAGCGATCGCGGGCGTCGTCGCCGCCGTTGACGCAGCATTGAAATGTGTTGATTTCATGACACCTGCTCAAGCCACAATCTGAGCGCTCCGACCTTGGACGCGTGGTCCTTGAACCGACTCGCGGCGCTGTCGAGGTCGAGGCTCCCGGCTGGGTCGGGCGTCCGATGCTCGCCACCCTCATACGGGGTGGCCTCTTCCTCGCGCCGCTGATCATCGGTTGGCTCGCCGTTCGCTACACCCAGGAGGCGTACTGGCAGCCGTCCGGCTGGTTCGGGTATGGGGCGTGGGTCGTTCAGGCGATCATCGTGGCCGGTGTCTCCTCTCACCTCGGAGCGAAGCTGGCCAACCGGTTGGCGCCGCTGACGGCGCTGTTCAAGATGACGCTGGTCTTCCCGGACCACGCCCCGTCGCGCTTCAGCGTCGCCTTGCGGGGCGGGACGGTGAAGAAGCTTCGGGCAGGTGAGACGCTTTCGAGTTCCTCGGTGCAAGCGGCGGCGGAGCATGCCATTTCCCTGGTGAGTGAGCTGGGCCGGCATGAGCGGTTGACCCGCGGCCATACGGAGCGGGTGCGGGCGCATGCGGAGCTGATCGGGTTGGAGATGGGGTTGTCCGACTGGGACATGAATCGGCTTCGATGGGGTGTGCTTCTGCACGACATCGGCAAGCTGACCGTTCCCGCAGAGATCCTCAACAAGGAAGGCAAGCTCACGGACGAGGAATGGCGGATCCTTCGCGAGCATCCGGCTGCCGGCGAGCGGATGATCGAGCCGCTTCGCCCCTGGTTGGGCGAGTGGGCGGATGCCGCCGGCCAGCATCACGAGCGTTGGGACGGCAAGGGGTATCCGGCCGGGCTCGTGGGGACCGAAATCTCGTTGGCGGGCCGGATCACGGCCGTGGCGGATGCGTACGACGTCATCACCTCGAACCGTTCGTACAAACAAGCGATGTCGACGGACGCGGCCCGACGTGAGCTCGTGGACTGCTCCGGCGATCAGTTCGACCCGGCCGTTGTCCGCGCAATGCTCCGCGTGGGTCTACGCGAGCCGCGTCGGATCGGTCTCTTCAGCTGGGTGTTCGAGCTTCCTCAGGTCCTGCGCCTTGCATCCAACGTTGCAACGGCACCGGTGGCTGCTGCCCCCGCAGCGGTGGCAGCCGCGGTGGTGACAGTGACCGCAGCTGTGGGTGGAGCTGCAGTCGCGGAGGATGAGGCCCCGCCAGCGCTCGCCGCTGCGGAGCCGGTCGTGATCGTGGAGACGACGACCACGACGCTTCCTCCGACAACGACGCTGGTGGAGGAGTTGCTCGAGGTGACGTCTTCCACGGCGGCTCCGACCGTGAGTACGTCGACGGCTCCGACCACGAGTACGTCGACGCCGGAGAGCACGACGACATCCACGACGAGCGCGCCGTCGACCACGTCGGCCGCTCCGGTGCCGATCCCGACCACGACGACCGTCGCTGTCGCTACGTCGACGACCACGACCGCAGCGGCTGCCCCAGTCGCAGCTGCCGCCGTCGCTCCCACCACCACGACGACGACGAGCTCCACAACGACGACAACGACGACGACCACAACGACGTCGACGACCACAACGACGACGACAACCACCACGCCGCCGCCCCCGGCTCCGACCGGGTCCGGCTTCCAGCTCGTCGCTGTTGGCGATCTCCCCGCGGAGTTGCGAGAAGACGAGATGGAGTCCGGCACCGACCTCTTCCTCTTCCAGGAGGCAGAGTCCGAGGTGCTCGCCGCCGCCGTCACGGTGAAGAGCGCCCCCGACGGTGTCGAGGTCAACGGCTCCCATGCAACGGCCACCACGATTCCGAGTGGCACCTCCGTCTGTGTCTGGTTCGTGCATGCGGACCCGAACGGATTGGGTATCGACTTCGACGCCACGATCGACTTCGGCGTGCCCATCCTCGGCATTGCGATGAGCACAGCGGACCTCGGAGCGACGAGCGGGTTCGAGGTCGATTCGGTCGACTACACGTACAACTCGTGGGGAACTCCGGACACGTTCGAACGCAGCGGAACGGCAGCCGACTTCCACAGCGACTACGGGTTCTTCGACTTCGATCAGATGCGGGTCTTCACCGCCTGCTGACCCATCAGCCAACACATGTTGATTTGATGACACTTGCTCAAGGGCGCCCGTCCGCAAACCGATTTTCGGGGTGTGGTCGAGAGTCCGACGCGCGGTGCACACGAGGACGCATCCCCCGGTTGGGTGGGGCGTCCTCTGCTCGCGAACCTGACTCGTGCCGGGCTGTTCACCGTGCCACTCGTGGTCGGTTGGCTGGCCGTTCGTTTCACTCAGCAGTGGTACTGGCAGCCTGCGGGTGGAACGGGCATGGTCGCATGGATCGGCCAGGCAGCGGTGATCGCTGGCGTGTCATCGCACCTTGGGTCCCGAGTCGCAAATCGGTTGGCGCCGCTGACGGCGCTGTTCAAGATGACGCTCGTGTTCCCCGACCATGCGCCGTCCCGTTTCAGCATGGCCCTGCGAAGCGGGACCGTGAAGCGCCTTCGGGCGGGTGAGACGCTTTCGAGCACGTCGGTCCAGGCGGCGGCGGAGCACGCGATTTCGCTGGTGACTGCGCTGGGCAAGCACGAGCGGTTGACGCGTGGGCATACGGAGCGGGTGCGTGCGCACGCAGAGTTGATCGGGTTGGAGATGGGGTTGTCCGACTGGGACATGAATCGGCTTCGGTGGGGTGTGTTGTTGCACGACATCGGCAAGCTGGCCGTTCCGGCGGCGATCCTCAACAAGGAGGAAAAGCTCGACGACGTCGAGTGGCGCATCCTTCGGGGCCATCCGGCTGCCGGAGAGCGGATGATCGCCCCACTGCGGCCATGGCTCGACTCCTGGGGTGACGCAGCCGGCCAGCATCACGAGCGATGGGACGGAAAGGGGTATCCGGCCGGCTTGCGGGGAACAGAGATCTCCCTGGCGGGTCGGATCACTGCGGTCGCCGACGCGTATGACGTGATCACATCGAGCCGGTCGTACAAGCGTGCGCTGTCCGTCGAGGCGGCCCGTCGGGAACTCGTCGAGTGCTCGGGAAGGCAGTTCGACCCGGCCGTGGTCCGGGCGATGTTGCGGGTGGGCCTTCGCCCGAGCAACCGACTCGGTGCCTTCAGCTGGATTCTCGAATTGCCACAACTCGCCCGGATCGCATCGAACGTGGCCACCGCACCGGTTGCTGCCGCGGCTGCCGTAGTCTCCGTCACCGCAGCGGCCGGCGGGACGCCGGAGGTGATCGAGCCGATTCCCACTGCGCTCGCCGCACAGGATCCGGTTCCGATTGTCGAGGTCATCGACCTGCCGACACCGACGACACTCCCGCCGATGGGGGCACCGCTGCCATCAGCGGCGGCCGACGACGGGACGCCTGCCGACGCCGTCCCGACAACCATCGTGATCCTTCCGCCGGCCGGTCAGGAAGCGTCGCCCTCCACCGTTGCCGTGTCACCGTCGACCACCGTTGCCGAGGCGCAGAACACGCCCACGACCGCCGCCGTCCTCGCCGCCGCGCCCACAACGACGAGTTCGACAACCTCCACGACGTCGACGACCACCACCTCGACCACGACGACGAGCTCCACAACAACGACGACCACGACAACCACGACCACGACAACCACGACACCACCACTCGCTCCGGTGGCGATGCCGACGGGCTCTGGATTCCGCATCGTCGAGGTCAACGGCCTTCCGGCCGACCTCTCGGCCGGATCTCTTCGGTCGGCGACGATGGCCTCGATCTTCCTCGAGGCGGAGCGGGTGACGCTCACGGCGCCGCTCACTGCCAAGATCGGGCCGATCGGCGTTGAATTCGCCGGTACTGCCGGCACCAACACCGTCATTCCGGCGGGAACGGTGCTCTGTTCGTGGTTCGTCCACACCGACCAGGGCGACGATACGACGGACATCGTGATGTCGCTCGACTTCGCCGGCGAGATCCTCGGCATCGCACCCCGCAACGAACACCTCGTCGGATCCTCGAGATTCGAGATCCCGGGGTTGAGCTACGACTACCAGGACATGGGTGGTACCGACCGGTTCACCTTCACCGCTGTCAGCGGCCTGGACGGGACGATCGTGTACAACACCGGCGTGAACAATGGGGACATCGATCAGATGCGGATCTTCACCGTCTGCTGAGCGAAACATGACGGGTTCTTGACAAGGCGTCAGGTTCGCCCTCGAGAAGGCCGATGAACTGCCGTGGCAGTTGACCCGACACGCACGACAACGATTCCGCCTGCGGGGTTCCAGCTCCTCTCCACCGGCGATCTGACCGGCGACCTGCTCCATGGGTCCCTTGAATCGGCGACCGTGATCCACGTCTTCCGAGAAGTTGTTGCAACACCGCTGGCCGCCGACCTGACACTGCGAGCCCATGTGGACGGCGTTGCGATGGCGGGCGACAGCGCCGACACCACGGTCCTCACTGCTGGAACGGTGGTCTGCACCTGGTTCGTGCACAGCGACGTCCCGACACAGCAGGCGTTGACCGGCACCTTCGACTTCGGTGAGACCATCCTCGGCCTCGCGATGTCAGACGGCGAGATCGACGGCACCACCAGCGAGTACGGGCTCGACGGGATCGTCTACGACGGCGCTGGTACCGAGGGGAGCGACAGCCTCACCATTACCGGAAGCGTCCTCGAAGCCACCTTCCAGCTCATTGCCAGCGGGCGCGACCAGATCCGCGTGTTCACCGCCTGCTGACGGGCTTCAGGGCCGCCGGTGGGCCCAACGGGCTATATCCCCGGGCCATCGGGGAGATCTACCCTCGGTCTCGTGAGCACCAACACACGACTTCGAATTCTCATTTTTCTTCTTCTCGTCGCCAGCGGGTTCCTGATCTTCCAGATGGTCAGCGCAGAACCTGAGGTCGAGCCGCTCCCGGAGCTCACCTTCAGCGAACTGCTCGCCGAACTCGAAGCGGGCAGCATCGAACAGCTGGGGATGACCCAGGGCACGTCGAACATCACCGTCGCTCTCGAGAACGGTGACGAGTTCCGGTCCGCCATGCCACCCGGGTTCTCCGACGAATTTGTCGATCGCGTGCTGTCCACCGACCCCGATGTCACCATCACCGCCGTGGTGCCGCCGGCAAGCGGCGAGAGCACCGTGCTGTTCCTGATCGTCAACGTCCTGCCGCTGGCGTTGATGTTCGCGCTGGTCTTTCTCATCTGGAAGCGGATGGGCAACAAGGGTTCCGGCAAGTTCAACGCCAAGAACCGCAAGCTCACCCAGGAGATGCAGACCGTCACCTTCAACGACGTTGCCGGCGCTGACGAAGCCATCACCGAACTCGGCGAGATTCGGGACTTCCTCACGAACCCGGATCGGTTCGCATCCATCGGCGCCAAGATCCCGAAGGGCGTGCTCCTGTACGGGCCTCCGGGAACGGGCAAGACCCTCTTGGCCCGAGCCGTCGCCGGCGAGGCCGGCGTGCCGTTCTACACGCTGTCCGGATCGGACTTCGTCGAGATGTACGCAGGTGTCGGCGCAAGCCGCGTTCGAGACCTGTTCGAAGAAGCAAAGAAGGAAGCGCCGGCCATCATCTTCGTGGATGAGATCGACGCTGTAGGTCGCCACCGTGGTGGCGGAGGGGGAGCCGGAAACGAGGAGCGGGAGCAGACCCTGAACCAGCTGCTCGTCGAGATGGACGGATTCGACGTCAGCACAGGCGTCATTTTCATTGCGGCGACGAACCGTCCCGACATTCTCGACCCGGCATTGCTTCGTCCTGGTCGGTTCGATCGACAGATTGCCGTCGATCGACCCGACCTGGATGGACGCCGTCAGATCGCCGCCGTCCACGCCGCCGGCAAGCCGCTCGGCGACGACGTTTCGATCGACACGATCGCCCGCCGGACCCCGGGGTTCACCGGTGCCGATCTGGCCAACCTGCTGAACGAGGCGGCGCTTCTGGCTGCCCGCCGCGAACGCACGTCGATTTCGCAGGCGGAGCTGGACGATGCCCTCGACCGGGTCATTGCCGGTCCGGAAAAGGGCAGCAACACGCTGTCCGAACGCGAGAAGTACGTCATCGCCTACCACGAGGCCGGCCACGCAATCGTCGGTCACGTGCTGCCGAACAGCGACCCGATTCACAAGGTCTCGATCATCGCCCGAGGCAAGGCGCTCGGCTGGACGTTGTCCCTGCCCGAGAAGGACAAGGTGCTCAAGTCACGCTCCGAGCTGTCGGACGAGATGGCGATGCTGCTCGGCGGCCGCGTCGCAGAAGAGATCATCTTCGGTGACCCCACGACGGGTGCGTCGAACGACATCGAGCGGGTGACTGCCATCGCCCGTTCGATGGTCACCGAGTACGGCATGAGCTCGCTCGGTCTGCAGAAGTTCGGTCTCGGCGTGGGTGAGTCCTACGCCTCGTCGACCAAGGCGAACTACTCCGACGAGATCGCCCATCAGATCGATGACGCCGTTCGCGACCTCGTGGACCGTGCGGCCGCCGAAGCTCGCGAAGTGCTCACCGTGTACCGGCCGGTCCTCGACCGCATGGCTGAGGAACTGATCGAACACGAAACGCTCGACGAGGATGACCTCGCCGTGGTGTTCGAGGGCCTCGAGACGTTCAGCCCATCGCGGGAACGTCGTCGTGATGGCGGCGATCGCCGACAGGTGCTCGACGTCCGCTGATCCCGATGGCCCGCCTCAGGCGGGTCGTTCCAGCAGCCAGAGGTGGTTCGACCGCTCGGCGTCGCTCGACCACGTCACGAGGTGCTCATCGTGGACGAGTTGGATTCCGGCGTTGGCGAGCGGCTGGAGGTAGTCGAGCGGGGTTCGGTACAGCGACACGTAGTCGGCGTGCTCGACGAGCTGTGGCTCTCCCCAGCTGAGCGTCTCACGCAAGACCATGGTTCCTCCGGGAGCCACACACTGCGCCAGGTGCTCGAGGAGTTGTCGGAACTGGGTGTCGGCGAGCACGCACACGAGTACGCCCATGCACGCGACGACGTCGAACGTTTCGCCAACCGGCGGCCGTTCGTCGACAGCCCATCGGACGTTTTCGCCTGCGGGTGTTGAGCTGCGGGCTTCGTCGATGAGGGGCGCAGACACGTCGATGCCGATGGCCTCACGGCAGTGTGTTGCGAGCAGCCGGGTGTATTCGCCGTTGCCACAGCCGAAGTCCAGCAGTCGGGCGTTCGATGTCAGTCGTGGGACAACGAGTTGGCGGAGTGCGCTCGCCGCTCGTTCGTAGTAGCCGGCGTCTGCTTTGTGGGTGTCCGTCGAGTCCACCCAGAAGGATGCGCCGTCGGTCGTCTCGGTTCCCGCCATGGCGTGCCCATCGGCTCCGGCGGCGTTCCATTCAAGTCTCGGCTCGGACTGTCATGCTGGACGGATGACAGATGGGGTGTCGCAGTGGGTCGATGCTGTTGTGGCGGCCACGCCACCTCCGCCCGAGGGGCGCCGCCTGATCGTTGCCATTGGCGGGCCGCCGGCTTCGGGAAAGAGCACCCTGGCGGCCGCGTTGGTCGACCACTGGGGATCGGTCTGTTCGGTTCTCCCGCTCGACGGCTTTCACTTCGACGACGTGGTCCTCGACGCTCGCGGCCACCGGGCGCGGAAGGGTGCTCCGCACACGTTCGATGCCGTCGGTTTCGGGGTCCTGCTCGAAGCGGTCCGAACGCGTCCGTCCGTCGAGTTGGGTGTCCCCCGATTCGATCGATCGTTGGAACTCAGTCGGGCTGCAGCGGCCGTGATCGGGCCCGAGCAGCGGATCGTCGTGGTCGAAGGCAACTACCTTCACGTCGACATCGAGCCGTGGTCGTCGATTGCCGACCTGTACGACGTCACGGTCGACCTTCAAGTGGAGGAGCTCGAACTTCGACGGCGAATTCTCGATCGTTGGCGCGAACACGGATTCTCCGAAGCCGAGGCGCAGCGGCGTTGGGACGGGAACGATGGTCCGAACGCCCGATGGGTTGCCGAGCACTCCAGGAAGACGCTCGTAACGCTCGCCACAGGCCAGACCGGCTGAGTACGATCGGCCGGCCACGAGCCAGGAGCATTGCATGGAACTGAAGGACGCCCACATCGCGATCACCGGAGGGTCCCGGGGAATCGGCGAAGCGGCGGCCCGTGCGCTCGTTGCAGCGGGAGCACGGGTGCATCTCGTGGCGCGGGATGCGGATGCCCTTCGCCGCCTTGGGGACGAGTTGGGGTGTGCCTGGACGGCCGGCGATCTGCTCGACGAAGACTTCCGCTCGACACTCATCGAGACGATCGAGGCCGATGGCCCGCTCGACGTACTGGTCAACAACGCAGGTTTGGAACGGACCGGGCACGTGAGTGAGCAGACTCCGGACGAGCTCCGAGACGTACTTCGGCTGAACCTCGAGGTGCCCGTTCTGCTCTGCCGAGATGCGCTGAGGTCGATGCTGCCGCGTGGGCGAGGGCACATCGTCAACGTCTCATCGTTGGCGATGGCGGTGCACAACCCGGGGTTCGCCACGTATGGGGCCTCGAAAACTGGCTTGAGTTCGTTCACCGGTTCCCTCCGACTGGAACTTCGTGATTCCGGTGTCGGCTTGACCATTGTCGAGATCGGTCCGGTCGACACGGACATGCTGGCTGACATCCGGTCGAACAGCGCTGCAGATCAGTTGTTCGCCCGCTACGACAAGCTTCGGCTCAATCGCACGATGCCGGCAGCCGAGGTGGGCGACGGCATTCGGAACGCGATCGCGTCCGACGCATGGGCGCTTCGGCTTCCGCGTCGTGCCGGGGCGTTCCCCGCCATTGCGAACCTCACCCGACGACTGGGCGATCTGGTCCAGACCGGCGTCCCGGTCGGCTGAAAAACGGGGCAACCGTTTTCAGGGGCGGATGAGGACCTTGCCGACGGCCCGGCCCGTTGCCAGGTGATCGAATGCGCTGACCACGTCGGGGAGGGCGAACTCGCGGCTGACGACCGTGCGGAGCGCCCCGTCCGAGTAGAGGTCGGCGAGGGTCGTGAGCCGCTCGGCGGTCTCGTCGGCAACGAACCCGACGAAGGAGCGTTTCGACACCGCGAAGCCGGCCATCATGGCCACCATCGAGGGAACCGGTCCGAGGATCGGGCCACCCTTCTTCGGTCCGACCATGACCACGCGCCCGTCCGGGCTGAGGCCGTCTCGGAGCTCGGACCCCTTGCGGCTTCCGGCGCAGTCGATGATGACGTCGTGGGGTGTCGCGGTGAAGTCGTCCACGGTGTAGTCGATCACCTCGTCTGCGCCCAGGCTGCGGACCATCTCGACGTTGCGCCCACTGCAGACACCGGTGACTCGGGTCGCTCCGAGTGCCCGGGCGATCTGGATCGCATAGTGCCCGACGCCGCCGGAGGCGCCGTTGATCAGCACGGTCCGGCCGGCCACTTCGCCCTTCTGGACGGCCTGCAGGGCCGTGACGCCGGCGATCGGGAGGCCGCAGGCTTCCTCGAAGGGCACCCGCTCGGGGATGAGCGCGAGCCGATCGACGTCGGCCAGTGCCGTTTCGGCGAAGGCCCCTTGCACCTTGCCGAAGACTCGATCGCCGATGCGTTCCGGGGCCACGCCGGGGCCGACGTCTTCGATGATGCCGGCGGCGTCTGTGCCGAGCACGTCGCGGTTCGGGCGACGCAGTCCGTCGGTCAGCCGGACGAACCACGGGCGTCCAGTGGAAAGGTGCCAGTCGGCCGGGTTGATCGACGAGGTCTCGATGCGTACTCGAACCTGTCCGGGCCCGGGTTCGAGGACTGGTCGGTCGTTGAGCTGGATCGAGTCCAGCCCGTAGTTGCCCTGTGTTGCCGCCTTCATGATGTCTCCTGCTGATCGTCTTGTGGGGAGTGCGTACACTGTACGTTCTAGCAACGTACAGTGTACTTGTCCAGCGCGCTACACTCATCCCAGTGACGATCGACACCCCACGACCCACGCTCACCCGGGAGCGGGTACTCACGGCCGCCGTGGGGTACGCCGACACGAATGGGCTCGACAAACTCAGCATGCGAAAGCTCGCCGCATCGCTCGGGTTCGAGGTCATGTCGCTCTACAACCACGTGAAGAACAAGCCCGACCTCATTCGGGCGATGACCGACCGGGTCGCCGCAGAGATGTTCCCACTGGCCCCGCTCGACGACCCCAAGGCGGCGCTACGGGCGCACTTCGTCGCCCTGCGCAGGGTGCTTGAAGCACACCCGTGGGCCGCAATGTGCTGGGCCACCACCATTCCGGGCCCAGCGAGGTGGGACATCATGGAGTGGCAGCTCGAAGCGGTTGGCTCCATTGCCGGGTTGAGCGAGGAGCAGGCGCACCACAGCTATCACGCGCTCAACAATCACGTCGTCGGCTACGTGCTGCAGAACGCGGTCCTCCCGTTCTCTGAAGACGAACTCGACAACATCGCCGCCACGATCCGCAAGGAACTCGACCCGGACCGGCACGCCCGGATCCTGCATCACATCGTGCAGCATCAGGAAGGGGAGCACGGCGAGTCGTTCGAACACGTCCTCGACCTGATCCTCGTTGGCATGGACGACATCGCCGGCTGAACAAGCCTCGGAATCAGCTCCAAGTGATCCGGGCCAGGGTGAGCGTGGAGCAGTAGAAGATGCTGCGATCCGGGCCGGCGGTCAGGAACATCCCATTCGCCACCCGACTTCCGGTGTCCACCCGGTCGATCAGGTCGCCGCTGGAAACATCGACCACGACGAGATCGTCGGTGCCAGCGTCGGTGAAGTCGTTGATGACCAGCTCGCCCGACTCCGGAAAAACCACCGGCTGCATGCTCGGGCGCACGTCGAGCTGCCAGGCGACGTCGAGTTCATCGTCGCCAACCACGCCGGCAAGACCACCGTTGACCGAATCCCAGGCGATCGTCGTGCCGAGTTCCGGCACGTGGACCGGCGGAGCGATGACGCCGCCGCCGGCGGTGCCAAAGGGTGCGATCTCTGTCACTCGCTCTCTGCTGGTGTCGACGCGGAGGAGCCGCTGCGGTCCGTCCCATGGGGCCGGCTGGCGCCACGAGAGTTGCCGGCCCGGGTGCTCGTCCCAACGCCCGTTCGGATCACGTCGATGGATCATCCGAACGGATTCGATGTCGCCACAGTCCATCACCCAGCAGAACCCATCGCTGAGGCACGAGTCCCAGGCGAGACCCTGCGCACCGCCCAGGGTTCGGTAGCGCGGGTTCCACTCGCGGTCGACCGCCATGGCGTCGGCATCGATTTCGAGCCGCCAAAGGTGCTCGATGCCCGGAACGTAGACGTGTTCCAGGCCGGTGTCCGGGTCCACGGTGGCGGCGATGCGGCCCATCGAACCCTCGGGCAGCACGAAGCTGTCGAGCACGTCCAACGTCTCCGGGTCGATGCGGGTGATCGTCGTTCCGCCTCGCCCCTCGAGTCGAAGGTCCTTGGTGATGAGGGTGCCGTCGGTCAGCGAGAGCAGCCCGTTGTGGGAACAGTCGGCGGGGAGCTCACGCTCGACGAGGATCGAAAGATCATCGGGGTCGAGGCGATGAAGGAACGAACCGTTGACGGACATGATCGATCCATTGGCGTGGGCGAGGATCGCTCCGCACCACACGTGATCGCCGCACGGGAGCTCGGGGCTCGAGGCGATCGGATCGAGCGTGTCGACGTCGATGCGCTGGACCCAACCGAACGGTGGCGGCCCGGTGAACGCCGGCATCGTGCCACCGACGTACCACTGGCCGGGATCCCGTTCGATGACCATCACGTGCCACCGGTCGTCGTTTCGTGTCGTCACCGACGCCCTGCCCGATGCTGCGTCGAGCCGTCCGACTGCGGCTTTCTGGCGGCGGTTGCCGCCGCACTCGACCGGCCACGACGACGTCAGGTGATACCCCGGATGCGCCTCCAGCCGATCCACGCTCACCCGATCCCTCCAATGGTGCCTGGCACCATTGCCCCTCGAAGGGGCCTGGCACCTTTTGTGGCAAAAGGTGCCAGGCACCTTGTGGCGGGTGTCACGTCAGGACATGGCGTCGACGACGTGATCGATGCACTTCGTCAGGGCCTCGATGTCGCTCGGCTCGACCGACGGCATCATCGAGATGCGCATCTGGTTGCGGCCCAGCTTCCGGTAGCTCTCCGTGTCGAGGATGCCGTTCTTCCGCAGCACCTTCGAAACCGTGAGGGCGTCCACCCGATCGTCGATGTCGATCGTGGCAACAACGTGCGAGCGCAGTGCCTCGTCCTGCACGAACGGGGTGGCGTACTCGCTGGCATCGGCCCAGCCGTAGAGAATCTCGGCGCTCTTGTCGGCGCGGCCGGCGACGAAATCCATGCCGCCGTTCTCGTTGGCCCACTCGGTGTACTTCAACGTCATGAAGATCGTCGCGAGGGCCGGCGTGTTGTAGGTCTGATCCTTGAGCGAGTTGTCCATCGCGGTCTTCAGGTTCAGGATCTCCGGGGTCCACCGGTCGGTGGCGGCGATCTTGTCGATGCGCTCCATCGCGGCGGGCGAGGCGAGCGCCAGCCACAGGCCGCCGTCGGAGCTGAAGCACTTCTGCGGGGCGAAGTAGTAGACGTCGCAGTTGTTGGCGTCGAAGCGGAGGCCGCCGGCGGCGGAGGTGGCGTCGACGAGCACGAGGCCCTCGCCGCCCTCGGGGCGGACGACCGGCAGGGCGACGCCGGTGGAGGTCTCGTTGTGCGGGTAGCAGTAGGCGTCGACGTTCGGGTTGGCGACCATCGACGGGGCGGTGCCGGGGTCGCTCTCGATGACGTCCGGATCACCGAGGTGTGGGGCCGTCTTGACGGCCTTGGCGAACTTGTTGGAGAACTCGCCGCACACCAGATGCTGCGAAGCGGTCTCGATGAGGCCGAACGTCGCGGCATCCCAGAACAGGGTTGCGCCGCCGTTGCCCATGAGGATCTGGTAGCCGTCCGGAGCGTTGAACAGCTCGTTGAGGCCGTTGCGCATCGCTGCCACGACGTACTTGACGCCGTCCTGGCGGTGGCTGGTTCCGAGGTAGCCGTCGGCCTCGGCCGCGAGGGCCGTGACGATCTCCGAGCGCACCTTCGACGGGCCCGAGCCGAAGCGGCCGTCCACCGGGCGCATCGTGTCGGGAATCTGGATGTCAGGTATCTCTGTCATACCGGTAGTTTCGCAGGTGGGAACTGCGAATTCGCGCTGTTGCCAGGACAAAACTTTGGAGCTTTTGATGGGACCCCGCATCTCGGACCGTGTCGGTGCAATCCAGGAGTCAGCGACTCTCGCGATCACTGCCAAGGCCAAGGCGCTGAAGGCTGCGGGCGAGCCCGTGATTGGCTTCGGCGCCGGTGAGCCGGACTTCGCCACGCCCCAGCACATCGTCGATGCGGCAATCGCCGCCTGCTCCGACCCGGCGAACCACAAATACACCCCGTCGAGCGGCCTGCCCGACCTTCGCGAAGCGATCGCCGCAAAGACCCTTCGTGACTCCGGCTTTGCCTGCGAAGCCGCGAACGTGATCGTCACCAACGGCGGCAAGCAGGCCGTGGCCAACGCTTTTGCCGTCCTGTGCGACCCGGGCGATGAAGTGATCGTGCCGACGCCCTTCTGGACGACCTACCCGGAGGCCATCGGCCTCACGGGAGCGAACACCGTTCCCGTCATCACGACCGTCGAGACCGGGTGGAAGGCCTCCGTCGAGCAGCTCGAGGCCGCCCGTACCGACAAGACGAAGGTGCTGCTCTTCGTCTCGCCGAGCAACCCGACGGGTGCCATGTACAGCCGCGACGAGATCGAGGCGATCGGCCGCTGGGCCGTCGAGCACGACCTGTGGGTCATCACCGACGAGATCTACGAGCACCTCGTGTACGGCGACAACGAGCACCACAGCATGCCGGTTGTCGTTCCGGAACTCGCCGACCGGACCCTGATCCTCAACGGCGTGGCCAAGACCTACGCGATGACCGGTTGGCGTGTCGGCTGGATGGTTGGCCCGGCCGACATCATCAAGGCGACCACGAACCTGCAATCGCACATGACCTCGAACGTCAACAACGTGGCCCAGCGTGCCGCTCTCGCTGCCGTGTCGGGTCCGCTCGACGCCGTGGTCGAGATGCGGGAAGCCTTCGACCGGCGCCGCAAGAACATGTTCGCCATGCTGTCCGCCGTTGACGGCATCGACATCGCTGAGCCCGAGGGTGCGTTCTACGCTTACCCGAGCTTCGAGAGCTTCCTCGGTCGCAACATCGGCGGCGTGCAGATCGACTCGACGCTCGACCTCGCTGCAGCGCTGCTCGAGCACGCCAAGGTCGCCATCGTTCCCGGTGAGGCCTTCGGTGCCGGCGGTGCCGCCCGCTTGTCGTTCGCCCTCGGCGACGACGACTTGGGTGAAGGCGTCCAGCGCATCGTCGACTTCCTCAGCTGAGTCCCCGATCTGTGGACCGCGATGGCCGCTCGCCGGCCATCGCGGATCTCAGAGGAGCAGTCGGTTCAGTCGGCGTTGGTCCACTGGAGCTCGAGCGCCAGCTCTTCGCTGCCCTCCTCGGCCTCGTGCTCGATCACGAGCGAGGCATCGGCTGGGACGGTGAAGCGAGCGTTCGCAACCTGAATCCGGAACGACTCGCCGGCTTCGAGGGCATCGGCGAGGCGCCGGAGCGTGTCGACGAACTGGGAAGTGGCAACGTCCTTCTCGACATCACGATCAGCCATGGGGGTTCTCCATTCGGTGGGGGATGCCGCGATGCTACGCGCTCACAACGATCTGTGAACCGTGGTGTGCCATATGGACACACCACGCTGCACAGATCTCAGAGGAGGGCGCGGGTTCGGTTCAGGTAGTCGGGCACGTCGGCTTCGTGGAAGATCCGTTCCGACGGCTCGATGTTGTCCAGGAAGTGTTGGTACAGCCACGCCTGACGCAGCAGGGCGACGGGTTCGAACACCGCCCATGCCGCCCGGGCGTCTCGTTCGGGCCAGCGTGCGTCGAGCCGGTCGAGCCATCCGTCGATGCCGACGCCCGGCCAGCGATCAACCGTGCCCAGCTCGAACAGGGGACTGCCGATGAAGCTGTCGCCCCAGTCGAACCACAGCGGCGGGTCGGTGCCGAGCCGACAGTTTCCGGGGTGGGCATCGCCGTGGACGAGTGCGGCCGGTGGCCCGAACTCGTCGATCGTTGCGAGCCGATCGGGAAGCGAGTCCACCAGACCTCGGAGCGCGGGGTCGGTTGGCGCGACGCGGTCGACCAGCTCGGTGAGGCGGTGGATCAACGTCGTCGATCGCAGGTCGGGCACGCCGGCGGCGACGAAGTCGCCGACTCGACGAGACGTCTCCAGCTGGATGTCGAGCAGGACGTCGACCATCCGGCGTTGTTCCGCCGGGTCCGCCCGGTAGCCGTCGCGCCCGGGCATCGCGGCGAGCAACTGGCGATGACCGTCGGCGGCGAGCAGGTGGGGAACCGGGTGCGCACGCAGCAGCTCGAGAACCGCCGACTCGTGTTCCATGAACGGCGGCACGCCCTTGAACCACACCGTCCCATTCGTCGTGGTCGCCCACCACACCGAGGACAGGTTCCATGCTCTGACCTGCTCGACCGGTCCGGTGAGGTCGACGTGCGTGCGGGCCCAGGCGATGTCGGCGTCCGGTCCGCCCACCTCCGCCCAGGGCATGCGCAGTTCATCGTGGGCAAGGTCGGGGACCGCTTCGAACTCATCGAGGACGCCGGGACCGTCGAACTGGACGAGGTATTCCACGTCGCCGCCCATCGGCTCGTCCGGATCTGCCGTTGCCGACAGCATCCGCAGAACGACCGAACCCGGCAGTGCAGCCGCCACCGGACCCACTTCCTGCCACCAAGGCTCTTCGACCGGAACCGGCCCGAACCGTCCACGTGGCGCCCCATCGGATCCGACCACGACGAGCGTGACCGAGCGGGTCCGCTCGACGGTCAACGCGGCACCCGGAGGACCAGCGTCTGGAGTGCGCGACCGACCAAACCCTGCTCGTCGAAGAGCAGCGCATCGGCGAGGCCGACGCCGTCAGGCTGCCAGTGGCTCTCGGCCTGGGAACCCAACCAGTCGCCGACCGGTGCACGGTGGAGCACGAGGGTCAGGTCGGGGTTGACGAAATTGACCTCCCACGGTTGCGCATTCCGGCTGATCGCGTTCCCCGAGTCGGCCAAGGCGCAGATGCGCTGAAACGGCGACGGATCCTCATCGGGCAGAAGCGGCACGGTCCGCATCCAGGTGGTCGTCGGTCCGGGAGTGTTGTCGTGGCCGGCCGGGTAGCGCATGCGAACGCCGGACGGGTCGTTGAACGCCGGGAGGTCGTGCAGCGCGTGCTCGATGGGAAAGGGGCCAGCGGCGGCGTCAGCCGGCGAGCCACCGGGCAGTCGGGGCTCGATCGTCGGCAGATCGGCGGCTTCTCCCGCCGCGATGTGCAGGCCACGAGCTCGAGCACAGACCCGGTCCTTCGCATCGACGAGTTCGGCGGCTGTGCTCGAGACCGTCCGGCCGCCATGGACGACCTCCGTACGGATCCGGAAACCGGCGAAGGGCACCGGTCGAAGAAGGTCGACCGTCAGGCGTCGGAGTGGGGCGCCCGGCACCGCCAACTCCATCTCCCGGGCGATCGCTCCGGCTGGCGGACCGCCGTGGCAGGCCTCCGGATCCCACGGCCCGCGGGCGTGCGAGGTGGGCCGATACCAGTCGCCTTCGAGTTCGAGGAAGCTAGCGCCGGAACCGAACGTCATGACCCGAGGATACGACGGTGGCAGAATGCGGCCATGTCCAGCGCGCTTCCCTCACCAATCACCGTCGATCTTCTGCTCTCGGGCGCCGTCGGTATCGCCGAAACGATCACCGACGGCAACGACGTGCTGTGGGCGGAGAACCGTCCGAACGAAGGCGGTCGGGCAGCGATCATGCGCTGGCGGGACGGTCAGATCCACGAGGTGACCGGGCCCGAGGTCAATGCCCGCACGCGAGTCCATGAGTACGGCGGCGGCGCATGGTGGGCCGAAGCCGGGATGGTCATCTACTGCGACGACGCCCGCGGCGGCGAGCTCTTCGTCCTCTCGGCGGACGGGACCGAACGACAGCTGACCTCGGACGGCGACCGCTACGCTGACGGCCGCCTCTCGCCGGACCGAAGCGAGTTCATCTGTGTTCGAGAACAACACCATGGGCCCTCGGCGGATGAGGTCGAGAACGATGTGGTCGCGGTGGCCATGGATGGGTCGGGCATCCGGGTTCTCACCAACGGTCATGACTTCTATTCGAGTCCCCGCCCGGGCCCCGACGGCCGGGTCGTGTTCGTGGCGTGGGATCACCCGAACATGTCGTGGGACGTCACCTCGCTCGGGCTGGTCGAGCCCGACGGGACGGTGCGATCGCTCCCGGGTGGCGACGAGTCCGTCGTCCTTCC
>JAHDEJ010000025.1:0-48209 GCA_020628865.1 Acidimicrobiales bacterium | reverse complement strand
GCGGTCGGCAGCCTGCGAGCGCATGGTGACGGTGTGGCCTACGTGGCGTCGAGCTTTCACGAGGAGTCCGCCGTCTGGGTGCACGATGGCACCACGGCGACCCGCATTTCCCAACCGCGCGACCTCGGCCTCAGCAACGATTGGTTCCCGGATCCGGAACACCTCACCTTTCCGGTCGGTGACGCCGAAGCGCACACGCTGTTCTACGCACCCGCGAACCCGGACCACTCGTCCACGGAGCCGCCGCCGCTGCTCGTCATGGTGCACGGTGGGCCGACCGGTGCAGCCCGGCGAATGCTGAACCTCACCGTCCGGTTCTGGACCAGCCGGGGCGTGGCGGTGGCGGATGTCGACTACAGGGGCTCCACGCTCTACGGCCGGACGTTCCGCCACGCGCTGCACGACGGCTGGGGGGTGCTCGATGTCGAGGATTGTGTGGCGGCGGCGCAGCATCTGGCAGACACCGGCCGCGTCGACCCGAATCGCATGGTGATCGCCGGCGGCAGCGCCGGCGGTCTCACGGTGCTCAACGCCCTCGCCCACCACGACGTCTTCAGCGGCGGCATCAGCCGCTACGGCGTCGGAGACCTCGCCGCGCTGGCCGCCGACACCCACAAGTTCGAAGCCCGGTACCTCGATCGCCTCGTTGGTCCGTGGCCGGAGGCGGCCGCCATTTACACCGAACGATCGCCGCTGACACACATCGACGGCATCGCCGCACCGATGCTGGTGCTGCAGGGGACCGAAGACATGATCGTGCCGCCGAACCAGGCCGAGGCGATCGTGGCCGCACTCGAGGCCAAGGGAATCGAGGTGACCTACCACCTCTTCGATGGCGAAGGCCATGGATTCCGGATGGCCGAGACGATTCGAACGGTGCTCGCCGCCGAGGAATCGTTCATCTTCGGCCTCGATGCGCCTGGGTGAACGGGGGGGAACAACTGAGTCGAACGACCTGATGGCAAGAGGTCACGCACTGTGGTGAACTGGACGTGCGGGCGGACAGAAAGCGACAGACGAGATGGATCGACTCGAAGAAATTGCGGCACTACTCGAAAATCTGACCACAGATCGCTCCACGTGGCCAGAGGCTGCTAGACACCACTCTGCGGAGGTCGTGGACGAAGGAGCCGATGTGGCCGTTTCATTGCACCCTGCACTTGCGACCCGAATCGAGGGTCCCGCCGGCGAGCCGCTCGACGCCTGGTCCAACACACTCGTGACCTCGGTGATGCGCATCCTTTGGGAGAATCCCGCCGCATGGTCAGACGAGGGGATGTCTGATCGAGCCGCTCGTGCCCGCGCGCTTCGTGCCCAGCGCACATCGACCCCTGAGCCCTACATCGACCTGGTGACCGAACCCGCAACACCGCGACGGCTCGGCCCACCGCCGATCCCAGAAACGGCCGGCCCCCGGCCGCGGGTTGCCGACCGCGTCGCCTGACACGCCCGACGCACACGAAAACCCAAACTGCCCCGACATCCGAACGGATGCCGGGGCAGCGACGTTTTTGGCGTCAGCCGAGCTCGACGAACGGTCCGGCTTCGAATGACTGCAGGTTGTTGGCCTGGAGCCGGCTCCAGCTGAGCGACCAGAGCGTGTCGCCCCCGGTCACGAGCGTCCGCACGATCGGGTCGCCCTGGGGTCCTTCGGGCCAGCAGATCTCGACGACGCCATCGAGGCTCGTTTCGAACCAGTCCCAACGTTCGCAGTAGAGGCCGGTGGCTCCCCGCTCGTCGTCGCCGCAGAGCTGAATCTGTCCGCCCTGGCCGTCGATCCACTCCGACTCCTCGGTGAGCATCCAGAACAGTTCGTTTTCCTCGCCGATCTCCGCGGCGAGCGACGAGCGCTCGGCTTCGTCCAGCACGTTGCAATCGGTGGTGCCGACGGCGTTGGATGTGTCCGGCTCGTGGCTCAGGCGTCCGGCTTCGCTGATCGTGCCGGCATCGAGGTCGATCCGGAAGGCGATGGCGCCCCAGAACTGCTCCTGCCAGTTGCTGATCGGCAGCACGGCGAGGTTCTCCGGTGCCCACCACAGGAACGCCTTGTGGTCCCACTCGGCGTCGGTCCACGTGTTCGGGAGGGTCCAGGTGTCCAGGTCGATCGGGTTGGACAGATCACTGACGTCGAACAGGGTCACCTTGGCACCGGTGGTGCGGCCGTCTTCGGTCGCCTCCTGGCCGATGCCGAGCACATGGTCCGGGCCAAGCGGGTGCAGCTGGCCGGAGTAGCCCGTGATCTTCAACTCACCCAGCACGGTCGGGTTGGCCGGGTCACTCAGATCGACCGTGTAGAACGGGTCGGTCTGGCGGAAGGTGACGATGTACGCAACGTCGCCGACGAACCGGACGCTGAAGATGCGCTCGCCCGGATGGCCGAGGTCGCCGACCTGACCGAGTTGACGGAGCTCCGTGCCGTCGACCTCGAACGTGGTGACGAAGCTCTCGGTGCCGTCGTTGGCGCCCCACAGCGGACCGTCGGTCGTGGCGACCCGGAGGATGCCATCGTGTTCGCTCATGGCGAACTGGTTGAGCATGTGACCCCGCACGGCGCCCGAGGCGAGGTAGTCGGCCCGGTCGCCCGTGATCGAGAACCCATGAAGCTGCGTGGTGTACGACTGTTCGTGGGCGATGCGCTCCTCGTCGGAGAGGGCGTTCCAATCAACCCACTGGTTCGTGCCGAGCCACATGGTCTCGGCGGAGGAGTAGACGGTCTGGCCGCCGGCGAGCACTGCGGCCGCGTCGGGAGCGGCGAGCGACTCGGCCATGTCGACGGTGACGACGGAGAGGGCGCCGAAGCCGGCGAACTCGTCCGGTGCGTGCACGTTGGTGCACTCGCTCAGCTGGCCGGTCGTGGCCTCGCCGTCGCGCAGCAGCGTGTAGTTGGGAATCCAGTCGGCGAGCTCGGTCTCGGCGACGATCGCCCGGTTCGTCTCGGCCGCCCGCTCCTCGCCGTTCTGGTTCTGCGGGTAGACGAACGGCAGCTGCGTCGGGTTGGACTGGATGGCGATCCGGGCCTTCCCGTCGACCATCCGGGCGCTGAGGTAGTTGCCGTCCAGGAGCAGCTCGTTGGCGCTGGTCGGTGCGTCTGCATTCGAGACGTTCACTTCGATGATGCGAACCCGGGGTCCGAAGTAGCCGGGCTCGATGGCGACGTCGGCCACACGGTCCTCGACGAGCTCGGCCTCGGCGTCCGTGCTTGCGTCCACGGCGACGTCGTCGACGATGAACGGTTCGGGGTAGCCGATGCCTTCGCCCCACGTCATACCGAGGAGGAGGATGCGGTCGCCGGAGATGAGCATCTCGCTCGCCTCGTAGCCGACGTTGAGCGAGCCTCGGACGACCGGGTCGCCGTCGTTGGCGTCGATCAGGGTCAGGACGCCGTTGGTGAGCGTGACGATGCGCGAGCCGTCGGTCTTGACGATGTCCGGCTCGTCGACGCCGGCCTCCTGGTTGTTCGTGCCGGAGAAGTCGACCCCTTCGACGCCGCCGACGGCGCCCTCCGCGGTGGAGGCCTGGGCAACCGTCGCGGTGTCGGCGGCAGCGACGTCGGCGGACTCCTCCATGGCGTCGTCTTCCATGGCCATTTCGCCGTCGAGAAACACACGCTCGACCGGGCCCCACCAGCCACCGTCGTTGAAGCCGTACGCGCCGACACGCTCGGCCCCTTCAGTGCGCAGGTGGGTCAGCAGGGCGTCGCAGTTGTCGAACGTGGCGAGGCCGGACGCAAGGACGATCTCGCCCGAATCGACCGTGACGGTCTGCGTGGCGCCACTTCCGGTGGAGCCGGAACCGGTCTCGGCCGGTTGTGCAAGGTCGTTGCCGCAGGCGGTGGCCACGAGGCCGAGTGCCATGCCGGCGGTGAGGAATCTACGGGGGAACAACATTGGGTACCCACCCTTCAAAGTCGTGTAGTTGAACCAATCGGACACAGGTTCTACGGCTGAAGGATCGGTCTGGTTCCCGAGCGTGAAAGAAATTCTCGTCAGTCGTATCGGGTGGGATCGATCTGTTCGGCTCGAAGGGCTTCGATCTCGGCCTCACTGGGTGAGACGAGCGCTCGCCATCGAACCGGGTGATGGCTGGTGGGCTCGAGGAGGTGACCGACGATCCGGACCATGACCGCACTCGGCACCATGAACGAGGTTGGTTCGTTGACTCCATCGTGGACGTAGAACGCCGTGAGGTCGGTTTCGGGCAGCAGTGTGGGCACGTCCACACTCCAGGTGCAGTAGGACACGGCGCGTCCGCTCGGCGTTTGCAACGCCTTGTACTGGGCGACGAACAGCGAGTCGCCGAGCTGTCGGCTCAACGCCTCATGCTGCACCTGATGCGATCCCAAGCGATCGAAGGTCGTCAGCGAGGTCACTGCCGTGTGTGCCGGATGATCGGCCGGAAGGACCAGCGAGTTCCAATGGCCCGGGCGACCGATGATCGGCTCAAAGCTCACCTGATCGGCCGAGTTCACCAGCGTCTGACAGTACTCAGCTGCCATCCGCACGCCGTCGGCGTCAGCTGCAGCCGCGATCACGCAGCTGCGGCGATTCGTTGCGAACGCCACGAGGTCACCCTCGAGGGGCAGGGCATCCATCCCACCTGGAAGGAATGCTCGGGACACGACGTAGTCGTCGCCGATCGGGCTGAAGACCCGACCATCCAGTCCGCTCCACGCCTCGACGGGTGTGGCCGACAGGTTGTGAAACGCTTGCGCAAGCGTGTCCTCGAAGGTCATGCCAAGTTCGTTGAGTCGACCATCGTTGATCACGCTCAACGTGTGTTCGGAGTCCTCGGCGAGGATCCAGCACAGATCGCCGGCGAGGGGCTTCACGGGTATGGAGGACGTGTCGCGGAACCCGTCGCCGTCCGATGTGAACCTGATCGAACTGGCCTCCATCATCGCCCGGGACCGAATGATGGCGCGGAGGCGGCTTGGATCGACCGGCGTCCGCGCCGCTGAACCGACGGCCTGGCCGAGAAACTCGCGCACAGATCCGGCGAGCCAGGGGAGTCGATCGTCGGCCTCCAGTTCCGTCCACCGGCGACGGAGGTTCGTCAGATTCGTGACCGCGTGTCCGACGCGCAGCGCGTCCTCGTCGCGAAGCTCTTCCACCACCGAACCGGGAGGCGAGAACTCGGTGAGGAACGCGCGGACAACGCGGTCGAAATCGTCGCGTCCGTTGAGGACAGCCTTCTTCTTCGTGAACAGACCCATCTACGGAACTTCGACGGGTGGTGGAGCATTGCTGATCGGCCGATCGGACCAATTGCGGTCGAATCGGTGGTCACCGAGCGGCGGTCGCGCCGGTCAGCGGGTGACGGGCTTGAATCCGGGGCGCTCGGCCTCGAATGCGGAGATGTCGTCGCCGGCCTGCATGGTGATGCCGATGTCGTCCAAGCCATTCAGAAAACGGTGCTGGACCGAGTCGCTCAGCTCGAAGCCGACCTCGAGGTCGAGGGCGGGAGCTTCGAGTGTGCGTCGCTCGACATCGATGATGAGCTCCATCGTCGGGTCGGTCTCGACGGCACGCATGAGTTGGTCGGACACCTCGGGGCTCACCTCGACAGCCACGAGGCCGTTCTTGGACGAGTTGTTCCGGAAGATCGGGCCGAAGCGCGACGAGACCACGGCGGCGAACCCGTACTGCTGGATGGCCCAGACGGCGTGCTCGCGGCTGGAGCCGGTACCGAAGTTCGGTCCACCGAGGAGAATGTTGGCGCCCGCGTACTGCTCCTGGTTCATGACGAAGTCGGGGTCGTCACGCCATTCGCTGAAGAGGCCCTTCTCGAAGCCCGTGCGTTCGACCCGCTTGAGCCAGTCCGACGGGATGATCTGATCGGTGTCGACGTCGGAACGGTCGAGCGGCACAGCCGTGCCTTGAACGATGTGCACTGGCTCCATTAGAGGTCCTCCGGTGATGCGAACGTGCCGGCAATGGCGGTGGCGGCGGCGACGGCGGGTGAGACGAGGTGCGTGCGCCCGCCGCGACCCTGGCGGCCTTCGAAGTTGCGGTTGCTCGTGCTGGCGGAGCGTTCGCCCTCGGTGAGCTTGTCGGGGTTCATGGCCAGGCACATGGAGCAGCCGGGTTCACGCCAGTCGAAGCCGGCGTCGACGAAGATCTTGTCGAGGCCTTCCTGCTCGGCCTGGGCCTTCACGTGGCCCGAGCCGGGAACGACGAGGGTGCGCATGCCGTCCTTGACCTTGCGGCCCTTGGCGACCTCGGCTGCGGCCCGGAGATCTTCGATGCGGCTGTTGGTGCAGCTGCCGATGAACACCGTGTCGACGGGAACGTCGCGCATCGGCGTGCCGGCGGTGAGTCCCATGTATTCGAGCGCCCGGCCGGCGGCGTCGCGGGCGACCGGATCCTCGAACATGTCGGGCGATGGCACGTTGTCGGCCAGCTTGATGACCTGGCCGGGGTTGGTCCCCCACGTGACGTGCGGGGTGATTCCGGCGCCGTCGATGACGACTTCGCGGTCGAAGCTGGCACCTTCGTCGGTGCGGAGCTGGCGCCACGCATCGAGCGCAGCTTCCCAGTCGGCACCCTTCGGTGCGTGGGGGCGACCTTCGAGGTAGGCGAAGGTGGTGTCGTCCGGGGCGATCATGCCGGCCTTGGCGCCGAACTCGATCGACATGTTGCACACGGTCATCCGGCCCTCCATCGAGAGCGCTTCGATGACGGAGCCGCGGAACTCGGCGATGGCGCCGATGCCGCCGCCGGTGTCGCATGCAGCGAGGACGGCGAGCACGACGTCCTTGGCGGTGGAACCGGTGGGGAGTTCACCGTCGATGGTGATCGCCATGGTCTCCTGGGCCGGCTGGAGGAGTGTCTGGGTCGCCAGGACGTGTTCGACCTCGCTGGTGCCGATGCCGAAGGCGAGCGCACCGAATGCGCCGTGGGTGCTGGTATGGCTGTCGCCGCAGACGATGGTCATGCCCGGTTGGGTCATGCCCTGTTCCGGTCCGATGACATGGACGATGCCCTGGTTGATGTCGCCCATGGGGTAATGGGTGATGCCGAATTCGGCGGTGTTCCGGCGCAGCGTGTCGACCTGCTTGGCCGAGATCTCGTCGGCGATCGGCTTGTCGATGTCTTCGGTCGGAACGTTGTGGTCCTCGGTGCTGATCGTCAGCTCGGGACGGCGGACGGTGCGACCGGTCTGGCGGAGCCCGTCGAAGGCCTGCGGCGAGGTGACCTCGTGGACGAGGTGGAGGTCGATGTACAACAGGTCGGGCTGGCCGTCCTCGGCCTTCACCACGTGATCGGCCCACACCTTCTCGCTGAGGGTCTTCTTTGCGTCCATGTGCGCTTCCCTTGTCCGGAACTTCGTCGGGGGTGAAGCCTAACGATTCGCGCTGCCGCGGCCACATGCCGGGCCGGCCTTGTCACGGGGAGCGGTGGGGATCGGTCGCATGAATCCGGTTGCGAGCCGGATCGCGCGTCTCGCGCGTGGAAGCACGAACGTGAACGCTCCGAGTGGTTCCATCGCAGCGAGCAGTGAGAAAATGTCACAAGGCGATGTGACATTGCGCCGTAGACAACCTATGGTGCGTATATTGCGATTTGATTACGGAAAGGCGACGTTCGTAACGTGAAGCGGGGCAACACCATCATCGGGCTCGGAATCGGAGCCATCGCGCTCCTGCTCGGGATCGTTTTGGCCGTCCTTCTGCGTCCCGACGGCGCCGACCTCGTCTCGGTGGACCAGGTCGGCCGTGACCTGAATGCGCCCGCACCCGGCCGCTCTGCCCAGGAGCCCCAGACCGCCTCGGGCCGGTCGGCCCAGGAGCCCAACGGCATCGACACGGACCTTGCGCCGTCGGCATCTGCTTCAGCCGGCGCAGCGGATGCCCCCGCCGCGATTGCCTCGACCGAGGACGCTGCAGCCCCGGCCACCACCGTCGCTCCCACCACGGCAGCACCGGCCGCCACGCCCGCACCAACAACTGCTGCGCCGCGTCAAGACTCCCAGGTCGGCGGCGCAGCCGTACCCGGAAACACGCCAACGACCGCAGCGCCAGCAACGGCAGCGCCCACCACCGGCGCCCCCACGACGGCAGCGCCGGCCGCCACGCCGGCACCGACGACGGCCGCACCCCCGACGAAGTCCGCCGACGCAGTCACCATCAACGGATTCACGGATTGGCCCATCCGAAACACCAGCCTCGACGCTCGGACCCAGTTCGTCGACACCCCGGCGTCCCAGATCGACTGGCAGCAGTTCACCGAACCGTCCGATCGCTCGATCGGGCTCGGCTCGGTCACGGCAAACAAGCACCTCGGCCAGTTCCGCACACAGTGTTCGTTCTCCCACTTCGCCTACGACGACCCACTCGTTGCGCCCGGTCAACCCGGCGCCGCCCACTTGCACATGTTCTTCGGGAACAGCGAGGCCTCCGCCAACAGCACCTACCAGTCGTTGCGAGATTCGGGGTCGAGCACGTGCAACGGCCTCGAGGGCAACCGGACGGGCTATTGGGTGCCGGCAGTGTTCGACGCCAGCGGAAACGCACGTATCCCGAGCCGCATCGAGGTGTACTACAAGTCGCACGACCGGGCGTTCGAGCACGTGCAGAAGCCGCCGGAAGGGCTCGGCATGATCGCCGGCAACGCCAGCACCAACCCGCACATCGAATGGGCATGCCAGGAGACGGGTGCGCAGGGCCAGAACCTCAACCGCCCGATCCAGCAGCGTCAGAACACGATTCCGCGTTGCTCGAACACGGCCACGCTGCTCGCCCACATCAAGTTCCCGCAGTGCGTGTCCGGGACCATCGGCCTGAACTCCGGCAACAACACCGGCCAGATGTCGTACCCGACCCGCGGCTACTTCACCGACAGCTGCCCGGCCGGCTCGGTCTACATCACCGCCATCGAGTACTTCATTGCCTGGGCGCCGAACAACCACGACGGCCAGACCGATCAGTGGTGGCTGTCCTCCGATGTCCGCCCCGACGGCACCCGCGCCGCCAACGGCTCGACCTTGCACGGTGACTGGTTCGGCGCCTGGAACCCGTCGCTCATGGACCAGATCCACAGCAACTGCGTGTCCCGCCTGGCCGAGTGCAGCTGGGACCTCGTGGCCGACAATCGCCGGCTCGCCCAGGTCGAGCACTTCGGCGGACGCCGGGCCGAGGCCTACGACGGTCGCCGCTCCATCCCGGCTTCGGAGATCTCGGCATCGCTGTGCCCGGGGGACGACTTCGGCGTCGCCACCGATGCGGCGAACTGCGACAGCGCTCGCCGCACCCTGAACACGAGCTTCTCGGCGGGAGCGGCCGAGTCGCAACACGTTTCGATGTCGAGCGAGAACCCGGCCTTCTACTGTTCGCTCGTGCCTCCGGCCACCGACAGCTGAGTCAGTTCCGGAAGACGTCGATCACGGCGCGTTCCGCCTCGCCGAACGACGACGCAACATCGTTCGCGTCGCACGGCGACGCATCGCCGAACCCGGCACACCACGTCCAGCGCCCGGCATCGCCGTACACATACCCGGAAACGCCGGCTGCAGCCGCAGCCTGAGCATCCGCCTCCATCTCGGCGGTACCCGGACGACGGTACGCCTCGGGCACCCAGCCGAAATCGATGTGGTGATAGCGGGACTCGCCCGACCACACCGGCAGGCCATAGACCGCCTTGGCGGTGCGGAGCTCCGACTCGGTCTCGGCGGCGTCCTGTCCGTGGCCGGTCTCGGGTGCGATGAAGTCGAGCCACGGCTCGCCGGCGTAGTTCAGCTGATCGAATTCGCTCGTCGGCGTGTGATACGTGATCGACAGTCGAGAACCCGCCTCGCGGACCCCTGCGGCCATCTCCCGCCACACGGCCTTGTTGGCCTCCGTGTTGTTCGTGCCGGCATCGCCGCCGAACACCCACATGCTCACGGCCGGATGCCAGCCGAACGCCTCGACGATGTGGCGGCCGTATGCCCGGGCGTTGTCCTCGGTGATCGTGCCCCTGACCTCGTTGCTCGACGCGACGCCGGCGTCGGCGCCGCCGCCGGGCAGATACAGGTTCTGCCAGGCTGGCACGAGACCCACTCGCATGTCGTGACGAGCGGCTGCGTCGAGCATCTCTCGAACGTGAAGGATGTACTCGCGGGTCAATCGCAGTTCACCGTTCTCATCGAGAGCGCCCACGGACTCGCCGCCTGCGAACGGGCCGTTGTAGGTGGCCGGCGCGTGGTGAATGACGCCGGCCCAGGCGCCGGTGAATCCGTTGGCTCGCAGCGCCTCGAAATAGTTGTCCGCCTGCTCGGGAGTACCGCGAACGAGCATCTGCCACGCCGTGTCGTAGACGGGAATTCGTGTCCTCGCAGACTCGGCCACATGCGACGCGGTTGCGATCGACGCAATCGCGGGCAGCGGAGGCGTCTCGGCGGAGGAGTCGAACGCCGACCCGGTTGACGACGGCTCTGGGGTCGTGGGTTCGATCGGCGGTAGCGGCTCGGTCGTCTCCGCGACCTGCTCGACGGCCGCGCCGTCGACCGACGCGCTCGCCGGCGGGCGCTCGATCCCCGTCGCCGACGCCTCGACGGTGGGCACAGGCTCGGAAAGAACACGGCCCGTCGACGGGGCACTGGCCGGAGGTCCGGTCAGCAGCCGTTCGGCTCGCTGGAATGACGACGTTTCGACGGTGCCGGCGACGTCCGGCTGCAGGTCGTCACTCCCCGTGATCGCAAACACGCTGCCGATCAACGCCGCGAGTGCGAGAAGTGCTGCCAGCTGACCTGATCGACCCACGCGCTTCACTCCTCAGACTCCACCGACCGGACTTCCTCACGGGCAGTGGTCGGAGCGAGGGGGGCAGAGTTGAGGTGAACACCTCAGGTGTTCATGCGATTTGGAGAGAATCACCCACGCTGATGGGTCCCGCCGTGGTGACGACCGTCGCCACGCCAAGACAGTTGTTGCGTTCCTTGTTGATGGTTTTCAGGACGCTGAGGTCTCGTTCGATGTCGCCGGGCTGCGGCCGCGTGACCATCACACAGCGATCCACCAGCTTCGTCACGTGGAGTTCAGCGCCGCCGATCGAGATCGTCGAGCCGACGAGTTCGTCCTCGCCATCGCCCTCGAGAATCAGGTTCTGGCGGAATCGACGTTCGTCCCAGTCTCGGAGCGTGGTCCGGCTCACCAGAGAGATCTGATCGCGGCCGCTGTCGTGGAAGCTGCTGTCCGGGCCGGACCACTGGACCCAGTCGGCCTCGTTCTCGATGTCCATCGGGTTCTCGTAGGTCCCGGCGGAACCCGCTGCAGTGAGCTCGACCGGACGGCCCAGCCAATTCGAGAGATCGCCATCCGAGTCGGTGGTGCGGCCGTCGGGCAGCGTGATCATCACCGCGCCGGCCGACCACGCCGCCGATGCGAACAACAGCTCGGGTTGGCGGCGGGCGGTCAGGATCAGGCCGGTCTCGACGTCGCGAATGCCGAAGGACCGATCGCCCTCGACCCCCTCCGCTGTCGCTGTGGCCGCGTTCAGGCGTTCGCCTTGAAGGGACTTGACCGGATAGCGCCAGATGGTTGCAACACTCAACATCCGCCCATCTTTGCAGGCGGGTCACACGAGCGTGGCGTGTGCCTCCGTCGGCGCTCGGCGATCGGCCGCCACCGCGACCCGATGCATGACCCGCCGGTGCGGCAGGTAGTCGGCGACGGCGTAGTGCTGGGTTCCCCGGTTGTCCCAGATGGCGATGGTGTTCTCCTGCCAGCGGAGGCGAACATGGTGCTCGGGTCGGTTGGTGAGATCAAACAGCTGGGTGAGGAGGCGGGCGCTCTCCGGTGCGGACAGGCCGATGATGAAGCGGGTGAAGGACTCGCTCACATTCAGGTACGGTCGCCCGGTGACCGGGTGGTGGGCGATCATCGGATGTACGGCACTCCCCGCGCTGGTCATCGCTTCGTCGATCCCCGTGTTTCCGGCCCGCTCCCACGCCTCGGTGCGGAAGGAGCCCATGTCGTGGCAGGCGTCGAGCGTTTCGAGGTCGCGTCGCAGGCCCGGCGGGAGTGCATCGTGCACGGAGAACATCGACGCCCACAGCGTGTCGCCGCCGACCGGGGGCAGGACGATGGCCTTGAGAATCGACGCGAACGGGGGAGTGGCCCGGTAGGTCATGTCGGCGTGCCATTCGGCCGCGTCCGGGACCTTGTCGCCACCCCACTCGAGCACGGTGACGTCGGCGCTCTCCGGGTGCGTGGTGTAGCTGTGATGGCGCACGCCGAGCGTGCCCAGGGCGTGGCCGAGCTCGGCCATGCGAGTCGGGGAGAGGTCGAGGTCGGGGAGGAAGAGGACGTGGTGTTCGAGCAGGGATGCATGCAGCGCATCTGCCAACTCGGTGGAAATCGGGGCGTTCGGGTCGAGGCCGTTGAGCTCGGCGCCGAGGGCGGTGGAAAGTCGGGTGCAGTGCAGGTGCATGCGGATGCACCGTACCGATTCTCGGGACAGCGACCAGAGGGAAATTGGTTATGAATCCATAATCTGTGTTCATGCGCGAACTGACGGCCCACGTACCCCGGCTCCAACGGCTCGCCGTGTTCGAGGCAGTCGCCCGCCTCGGCTCGTTCACGGCTGCCGCCGCCGAGCTCGGCATCTCCCAACCGGCCGTGTCGAAGCACATCGCCCAACTCGAAGACCAGTTGGCAACGCGCCTCTTCGACCGGTCATCCAACCGCCCGATCGCGACCTCGGACGGTGCGGCCCTGCATGCCGCCGTCGACGCCGGCTTCGGAGAGATCGAGCGCGGCATCGCCGAGCTGCGTTCCGGCGTCGGGGAGCTGACCGTGGCCATGCAGCCTGCCGTCGCCGAGAGCTGGTTCTCTCCACGCCTCTCCGAAGTCCGCAGCCAGCTTGCCCCAACCCGGCTGCGCGTCGTGATCTACGACCACGACGACGAACTCGTCTCGATCGACCACGATGTGAGCATCCGCTTCGGGTCGGGACGGGTGCTCGGGCAGCGGTCGGAGCTCCTGGTGCCCGAGGCCGTCGTGCCCGCCACCTCTCCGGAGCGGGCCGAAGCGCTTGGGCTCGACGCGTCGTCCCCGGCGGAGGCGTTGCTGCACGCTGACCTCGTCGAGTTCGACCAGACCGGCCGAACGTGGGCCAACTGGACGAGCTGGTTCGCCTGGCACGGGGTCGACGCCCCCGACATCGACCAGGTGCTCTACCCCACGTACGGCAGCGTCGTCCCGCTCGCCATCAGCGGCAACGGCGTCATCCTCACGTGGCGCTGGCTGCGCGGTGAGCTCGTCGAGCGGGGCTTGCTCGTGGAGGTCGGCCCGGCGCTCGAACGCGAAGACGTCGGCTATCACCTGGTCTGGCCGGCTGCCCTCCAGCGTGATGCGGGCTTCCGTGCGCTTCGTTCCTGGATCCGGGAAACGGTGCGGCTGCACCGCTGAGCGGCGTCAGCGATCGACGTCCACGACCCGGTACCCCCGAGTGAGTTCGTCGAGACGGTTCATCACGTCGTCGTCGAGCGCCACGTCCACCGCAGCCAGGGAGTCGGCAAGTTGCTCCGGCCGGCTTGCGCCGATGATCGGCGAGGTCACGTGCGGGTTCGCCATGACCCAGGCAACCGCAAGGGTGGTCAGCGGCACGCCAACGTCGTCCGCCACCTCATGGAGCTGCTCGACCGCAGCGAACTTGTCGTCGGCCCAATAGCGGCCGCGGTACATCTCGCCCGCGCCGCCGAGGTCGAACCGACCGCCCTGTTCCGGCGCCGCCGCGCCCCGGTGCTTGCCAGTGAGCATGCCGCCGGCCAACGGGTTGTACGGGATGACCGCAAGATCGTCGTGTACGGCAGCAGGCAGGATGTCCCGCTCGATGTTGCGGAACAGCAAGTTGTAGCGGGGCTGGACCGATTCGTAGCGCACGATGCCGAGCGTCTCGCTGCGGCCGATCGTCCGGGACAGCTGCCAGGCCGCGTGATTGGAGCAGCCGATGTAACCGACCTTGCCCGAGCGAACGAGGTCGTCGAGTGTGGTCAACGTCTCGTCGATCGGTGCATGGGGATCCCACGAGTGGATCTGGTACAGATCGATGTGGTCGGTCTGCAGGCGACGCAACGACGCCTCGACCGCCTCGAGAATGTGCCGGCGACCGCCGCCGCGGTTCCACGGGTTCGGGCCCATCGGGAAGAAGAACTTCGTGGCGAGTACGACGTCGTCCCGACGGTTGTGGAGCCATCGGCCGATGATCTCCTCGGTGCGACCGGCCAGGTCGCCGTCGTGCCCGAGCGGATACATGTCGGCGGTGTCGATGAACGTGACCCCGGCATCGAAGGCGGTGTCGAGGATCTGATGGGACGTCGCCTCATCAGCCTGGACCCCGAAGGTCATCGTGCCGAGGCAGAGGGGAGAGACGCGGAGGCCGGTTCGGCCGAATCGGACAGGCTGCATGGCCGCGAGTGTAGAACGGTCAGGTGGGCGGGGACGCCGTGACGGCCCCCAGGTTGACGTAGCCATGGTGGCCGTCGCCACCGGGCTGTGGCGCCCAGTGTGCGCCGGGCTCAAGCCCGGCGTCTGCGGGCAACTCCCGCGGTCCGCCGCCGTCTGCGGTGAGCGTCCATGCCGAACCCGACGTGGCCAACAGGAGGAGCGCCACCATGCGAGGGAACCAGGGCGAGATCAGCCCGCCGAGGGTCTGGCTCGTGTGGTCGATCCGGGTGTGCATGCTCCCGGCCAGGACGATGGTCGGCGCCTTCGGCACGAGGTCGATCTCCGCCAGGAGGCGTCCGGCCATCACCGCGTCCCGCGGCTGATTCAACAGGCCGACGTGCTCCAGGGGTATCGGTGCGCCGGGTGCCACCCACGGACCGTCGAGGGCCACAGGCCGGGCGCCGCCGAGCTCGGCCAGACGGTGAACGAGCGCCGACATCGCCTGGCTCGAGCGGCCGTCTCGGAGCTCGTCGGGTCGATCGAAGAACGCACCGTGTTGGCTGCCGTCGACTGGCTCCGTCAGGGGCAGTTCGAGCCCCACGATGACTTCCGGATTCGTCTCGAGTGCGGCTTCGGCCAATGCTGCGACGAGGGCCGGCGCTTCGACGGTCCCGGGGTTCTCGCCGAGCAGCAGCACGCCTCCGGGGCGGAGCAGCGGACGCAGGTCGTCGACGGGCATGTCGTCGAGCGTCCCACACGATTCCCGCCAGCGACGGCCCAGGCCGCCGGGAGCTGAAGAGTCGTGGGTCAGCGGGTGAGTGCGGCTTGCATGGTTGCCGTCATGTTGGGCAGGTAGGTCATCTTGACGGCCTCGAGGATCTGCTGGAGGTGATCCTGATCGTGGAACGACCATTCCTGGACGAAGTCGTTTGCCTCGAATTGGCGTCCGTCACCGAAGGTCGACGACTTGGTGAGATCCGCCGGGGCCAGCCCGAGCAGGAACTCGGCAGACTGCGCTCGTTCTGCCCGGAGCTCGTCAAGCAGTTGGTCGAGGGGCACCGCATTGAAGTCGCGCTCGTTGATGGCGACCCACTCGTCGAACGCAGCGATCGTGGGCTCACCTTCGATGATGCCGCTGATGCGGTCCCGGAAGGCGCTCGAATCGCAGTCGATGAGGTGCCCGATCACCTCGAGGGGCGACCACTCGCCCGGCTCCGGGCGGGTCGAGAGTGCGATCGGGTCGATCGGCGTCAGCAGGGTCTCGAGGACCGCTGGGACACTCAGAATTCTGGCGGCAACGTCGGGCAGGTCGGTCATCGTGACCAGACCGTAGCGGACACGCCCGGATCAGGTTCGGGCCGCGATGCGGCGCAACGGTGGTTCGGTCTTCGGCGGAACCTTGCGCGGCGGCAGCTCCTCGAGCACGCGGCCCGTCGCTTCAGCGATGATGGCCACCGCCCGTTCGAACGCATCCTCGGTGGCGGCGGACGTCTTCTGCACGCCGGTCACCTTTCGCACGTACTGGCGAGCGGCCGCCTCGATCTCGGTATCGGTTGCGGACGGTTCGAGACCTCGAAGGGTCGTGATGTTTCGGCACATGCGTGGTTGCTCCTTGGGTTCCCGGTCATCCGATCATGCCGCAAGCCGACGTCCGCGTGCCCGGGCATCCGCGACGAGTTCGTCGAGATCCACTCGGACGAGCGTCCGGTCGGTCACCACCCGTTCGCCGGCCACCCACACGTCGGTCACCGCCGACGCGCCCGCAGCGAAGACCAGGTTCGTCAGCAGGTCCTCTTCGAGCCCCGGAACGAAGCCCGGATGGTCCAGGTCGATGCGGACCACGTCGGCCCAGGTTCCGGGAGCCAGTCGGCCGACGTTGCCGAGCCCTACGGCTTCCCCGGCTCGGCGTGTTGCCATGTCCAGTGCCGAGGCGGCGGGAATGAGGGATGGATCGTGGTTTGCGCCGCGGGCAAGGAGTGGGGCCAGCTTCACGGCTTCCCACAAGTTGAGGCTGTCGTTCGACGCCGGCCCGTCGGTTCCGAGCGCCACCGTGATGCCCTCGGCCTGCATTGCCGTGACTGCGGCGATGCCCGAGCCGAGTTTCAGGTTCGAGGCGGGGCAGTGGGCGACGGCCACGTCGGCGGCTCCGAGAATGCTGCGGTCCTCGTCGCTCAGCCAGACGCCGTGCGCAGCCAGAAGCCGGCCTTCCAGTACGCCGTGGTCGGCCAACAGTTGCGTGGCGGTCGCCCCGTTCTTCTCGATGATCAGACGGCGCTCGGTCTCGGTTTCTTCGAGATGCATGTGCACGAACGTGTCGAGCGCCCTGGCCTGGGCGGCGACAGCGGCGACCTGCTGAGGCGTGAGGTCGTAGATCGAGTGCGGAGCGAAGCCGACGGTCACTCGGCCCGCCGGGTCGTGATGGGCTGCATGGACTGCGGTGAGCTCGGCGATGCGTGGACCCGGGTCCCCGTTGGGGCACATGAACGACAAGACGCCGGGCGTCATCACGAGCCGCCCCCCGGTCGAGCGGACGGCATCGACCATGGCGTCGTCCTGGAAGTACATCTCGCAGCTGGTCGTCACGCCGGCGAGCAGCATCTCCGCCGAACCGAGCGCCATCCCGGCACCCACATCCTCCGCCGTGAGGCGGCCTTCCCGGGGCCAGGCGACGTCTTGCAGCCACGCCTGCAAGGGCAATCCGTCTCCGGCGGAGCGAAGGAGCGTCATTGGGGTGTGGGCATGTGCGTTCACCAGGCCGGGCATGAGGAGTCCGCCGATGCGGTCCGTGGTGCCATCGAATGGGGCCAGCTCGGCCTCCGGGCCGACGGCCACGATTCGGCCATCCCGATCGATGTCGACCGCGCCGCCGGCGATGAGCTCTGCGGAGCCATCCATGGGCAGGACGAAGTCGGCGATGAGTCGTCGGGTTGTCATCGGGCTCCAATCATCGCCACGGCCCGGCCAAGGAGGCGGTGGAGGGGTTCTGCACACTGCTCGACGACCAGCATCACATCGTCGGCCGTGAGTGTTTCCTGGCCGAGTCCCGCAGCGGCGTTCGCGATGACGCCGATCGAGGCGTAGGGGATGTCGAGCTCGTTGGCGAGCACGACCTCCGGGTAGCCGGTCATCCCCACGAGGTCGCCGCCGAGCCGTCCCATCATCGCAATCTCGGCTGGGGTCTCGAACCGGGGCCCGTTGGTGGCGCAGTAGACGCCGCCGTCGGTGAGCTCGATGCCCTCGGCGGCTGCCGCGGCGGCGAGCACCCGGCGTAGGTCCGGGTCGTAGGCAGCCGACATGTCCTTGTGCACGACGATCCCTTCGGCGCCGTCGAAGAACGTGTCTGCACGTCCGGAGGTGAAGTTGATGACGTCGTGAATGGCGACGAAGTCGCCCGGCGCCATCGACGGGTCGATGCCTCCGCTCACGGCGGTGGCCAGGATCGAGGTCGCTCCGGCCGTCTCGAGCGCCTTGATGTTGGCTCGGTAGTTGATTGCGTGGGGCGGAATCGAATGCCCGGAGCCGTGCCGGGGGAGGAATGCGACGGGTACGTCGGCCCACCTGCCGGTTGTGAGCTCGACTTGTCCGTAGGGCGTGTCGATCGTCGTGACGGAGCCGTCGACCACATCGGGAAGGTCGTAGAAGCCGGATCCGGTGATGAGTCCGATCATGTGGTCGTGATGCCTCCTGATGTTCACGGCGTCCGGCGAAGAACCCACTCTGCCCGCTCGGTGTTCCCGCGGCGGAGACCGTCTGGCCTCAGTCTGCCGGGTTGTCGCCGCCGCTGAACGTTGGGTTCTCGAACCAGGGGTACACCTCGGGCATGTCGGTCGACGGGCCCTGCGTGAACTCGGCCGGCCGCTTCTCGAAGAAGGACGCGATGCCTTCCTTGGCGTCGGCGGCGGCACCCATCTGTGGCACCGCGGCAGAGTCGACCCGGTGTGCGGCCATCGGGTGCGGGGCGCTGGGTATCCGCCAGAGCATCTGCCGTGACATCGCCACCGAGATGGCGGACGTGGACGATGCGATCTCGGTCGCCAGCTCCCGGGCTGCCGGGAGGAGATCGTCGGGCTCGTGCAGGCTGCGCACCAAGCCGCCGGCGAGTGCCTCCTCTGCGCCGAAGACGCGCCCGGTCATCGTCCACTCGAGCGCCTGACTCAGGCCGACCACCTTTGGCAGGAACCAGCTTGATGCGGCCTCGGGCACGATGCCCCGCTGCGAGAACACGAAGCCCAGTTTCGACTCGGTCGATGCGAGCCGGATGTCCATCGGCAGCGTCATGGTGGCACCCACGCCCACCGCTGCGCCGTTGATCGCAGCGATCACCGGCTTCAAGCAGTTGAAGATGCGAAGCGTGACGATGCCGCCGCCATCGCGGTTGCGAAGGTCGGTGTTCTGCCCGGCCTGCTTGCCGTCGGCCGCCGTGTCCTTTGCCGTCTTGTCGAAGGTGTCGGCCCCACCGACCGACATGTCGGCCCCGGCGCAGAAGGCCCGGCCGGCGCCGGTCACGATGACCGCCCGCACGTTGTCGTCGCTGTCGATCTCGTCGAACACGGCGAGCATCTCGTGCACCATGCGGTTGGTGAACGCATTCATCTTGTCGGGACGGTCGAGGGTGATCGTGGCGATCCGGTCCTCGACCTCGTAGCTGATCTGCTGCGGCGGTGGATCGAGTGCGCTCAATTGACGGCCTTCTCCATGCCGTCCCAGTAGGGGGCGCGGAGTTTGAATTTCTGCAGCTTGCCGGTGGCGGTACGGGCGAGTTCGTCGCGGAACTCGACCGACGTCGGGCACTTGTAATGGGCGATCTTCTCCCGGCAGTGGTCGATGATCTCCTGCTCGGTCACGTCCGACCCCGGTTCGACCACCACGAGGGCCTTCACCGTCTCGCCCCACTTCTCGTGCGGAACCCCGATGACGGCCACCTCGGTCACGGCAGGATGCCCGAACACACAATCCTCCACCTCGATTGAGCTGACATTCTCGCCGCCGGAGATGATGACGTCCTTCTTGCGGTCCTGGATCATGTAGTAGCCGTCGTCCTCCTTGATGCCGCCATCGCCGGTGTGGAACCAGCCGCCTTCGAGCGCCTGATTCGTGGCATCCGGGTTGTCCCAGTAGCTCTTGAGCACGTTGTTGCTGCGGGCGAGGAACTCCCCCGATTGGGAGACCTTCATCTCGACGCCGACGGCGGGGGTTCCCTGGCGGCCGAGCTTCTGGGCACGTTCGGCGGGGGAGAGATCATCCCATTCGGGGCGGCACCGGTTGATGGTGAGCAGTGGAGCGGTCTCGGTGAGTCCGTACAGCTGGATGAACTCCCAGCCGAGTTCCGTCTCGACCCGTTCGATCGTGGCGGTGGGCGGGGGAGCGCCGGCGACGACGATGCGCACCTTGTCGCGGCCCGGGATCTCGCCGTCCCAATCCTTCGCGGCATCGAGTACGGCCGCGACGACGGCCGGTGCGCCGCACATGATCGTCACGCCGTGCTCGTCGACCCGCCGGAGGATCTCGGCACCGTCGACCTTGCGGAGCACCACGTGCTTCACGCCCATCGCGCAGACCGTGTAGAGCATGCCCCACCCGTCGCAGTGGAACATGGGCAGCGTGTGGAGGTAGACGTCGCGGTCGGTGATCGTGGTGTGCCAGCCGAACGTGACGGCGTTCGTCCAGCGGGCTCGATGGGTCTGTTCGACACCCTTCGGCCGGGCGGTGGTGCCCGAGGTGTAGTTGATGGATGCAGTGGCGTCCTCGTCCGGTTCCCACGGTTCGGGCTCGCCGTCGTGGCCGAGCCATGCTGCGTCGGACGCTTCGCCGAGAATCCACTTCCGCTCGCACTCGATGTCGGCCAGGGCATCGGCAAGCTCGGGGTCGATCAGGAGCGCTTCGGCACCGCAGTGTTCGACGATGTAGCGAACCTCGTCGGCGCTGAGTCGGAAGTTGATGGGCACGAAGATGCGCCCGTTGCCGCTGACGCCGAAGAAGCTGGTGAGGAGTCGGGCGGAGTTGTGCGACACCATGGCGACCCGTCCGCCCATAGGGATGCCCATCTTGTCCATGGCCACGCCCATTTGCCGGCGGATGTCCGCCATCTCTGCGTACGTGATGGTGGGCATCGGGTCGGCGGGCTGATCGGGTTCGTCGACGACGGCCACCCGATCTGGATAGACGGCAAGCGCCCGGTCGAGAAAGTCGTTGATCGTCAGTGCGACCTTCATGCCGCGATCCCCCTTGTGGTTTGCAACCGGCCGGTCCCCTCCAGCCGTGAACGAACGGTAGCGCAGGGGTTTCCCGGCACGCCATCCGCCTAACGCAACTCGAGGTTGCAATAGTTCCCCTGACCTGCCATCCTTAACGCAACGGCAAGTTGCGATACATCTTCAGCCCCAAGGAGGCACCATGCGCACCATCGACACCACCATCGACATCGACGCCAGTCCGGACCAGGTTTGGAACGTGCTCGTCGACTTCCCCAGTCACGCAAGCTGGAACCCGTTCTTCGCCGCCATCGAGGGCGAAGCCACCGTTGGTGCGACCCTTCGTGTCGCCGCCCGCAAGGACGACGGTTCCGAAGGCGTGGTCTTCCGGCCGGTCGTCCTCGACGCCGACCCCGGGCGCCGCCTCCGTTGGCAGGGGAAGTTGCTCGTGCGCGGGCTCTTCGACGGCACCCACGACTTCCGGCTCGAGCCGCTCGACGGCGGGCGCACCCGCCTCCACCACGGCGAGGAGTTCCGCGGCCTGTTGGTGCCCCTGTTCGGCCGCATCCTGCGAGACACCGAGATCGGCTTCCGAGACTTCAACCAGGCATTGGCCGACCGGGTCGAAGGCCGACTGGCGGACTGCTCCTCGTGACAGCAACGCAACCGTCCCATCGTCGAGGCCAGGCCGTCGACGCGGCGATCATCGAGGCCACGCTCGGTGTCGTCGCAGAACAGGGCACGTTCCAAATCCGCATCGACGATGTTGCCGAGCGTGCGGGCGTGAACAAGACCACGATCTATCGGAGGTACGACTCCGCCGAGGAACTCGTCCTCGCAGCGGTCCTCCACAACGCCGCCGCCGGAATACCGATGCCCGACACCGGCACACTTCGCGGCGACCTCGACGCACTCGTGCGGATGGTGCGAGCCGCGCTGACCGATCCTCTCGGGCGGGCGCTCATGCAAGCCAGCGGCGGAGGGCCGCTCGACGAGCTCCGCCGTCGCTATTGGGCGGAACGCTTCGAGCTCGCCAGCGAGTTGATCGATCGAGCCGCCGAGCGGGGCGAATGCGCGCCCGTCGACGACGCGGCTGCGCGGATCGAGGCGCTGGTCGCCCCGATCCATTTCCGCATCATCCAACTCGCCGGCGTGGCGGACGATTCGTTGCTCGCCGCCACCGTCGATCGCGTGATCGAGGAACTCCCATCGGACGATGGGAGTGATCGCTAGCGGTTCTTCTCCCGCAGGCTCCATCCCCGCCGCATCAGGTGTCGCGCTCTCGGAGCTCGATGCGGCGAATCTTGCCCGAGATGGTCTTTGGGAGCTCCGTGACGTACTCGATCTCGCGCGGGTACTTGTAGGGCGCCGTGGTGGTCTTCACGTGCTCCTGGATCTCGGCGGTCAACTCGTCGCTGGGCTCGTATCCGGGGGCGAGGATCACCCAGGCCTTCACGATGTTGCCCCGATCCGGATCCGGCTTGCCGACGACGGCGGTCTCGGCCACGGCCGGATGCTCGATGAGTGAGGACTCGACCTCGAACGGGCCGATCCGGTACGCGGCCGAGAGGATCACGTCGTCGGCCCGGCCGACGAACCACAGGTAGCCGTCCTCGTCGCGGTAGGCCCGGTCGCCGGTGTAGTACCAGCCGTGATGGAAGACCTCGGCAGTGCGTTCGTCGTCCAGCCAATAGCCGTCGAACAAGCCGATGGGTCGAGGTTCGGTCGACACACAGATGTTGCCCTCTTCGCCGTCGGCGCAGATGTTGCCATCCTCGTCCACGACGTCGACCACCATGCCCGGCGCGGGAAGGCCCATCGATCCCGGCTTCACCGGCTCGGATGGGTAGTTGGCAACGAGGACGACGGTCTCGGTCTGCCCGTAACCGTCATACGGGGTCGTGCCGGTGGCCGCGGTCCAGGTCTCGATGACCTCCGGGTTGAGCGGCTCACCCGCGCTCGTGCAGTGGCGAAGTGTGGACCAGTCGTAGGACGCGAGGTCCATCTGGGCGAACGCCCGGTAGAGCGTCGGGGGAGCACAGAAGGACGTGACGCCGAGTTCGGGGAGCAGCTTCAACATCCGGTCGAAGTCCGGCTTGCCGATGATGTTCCACATCACGATGCACGATCCGACTATCCACTGGCCGAACAACTTGCCCCACGCAGCTTTCGCCCAACCGGTGTCGGAGACCGTCCAGTGGATGTCGTCCGGCGTGAGGTCGTGCCAGAAGCGGGCCGTGATCTCGTGGCCCAGCGCGTACATGCCGACGTGCTGCACCATCTTCGGCCCGCCCGTCGTGCCGGAGGTGAAGTAGAGCAGGAGCGGGTCGTTCGGGGTTGTGTCGGCAACCTCGGCCGGTTCGGCCGGCATGGATTGCAGGCCCTGATTGAAGCCGATCCAACCTTCCCGCTCGTCGCCGACGATGAAGGCGGCTTGCACGCTGGTGCACTCCGAGCGGACGGCATCGAATCGCTCGGCCGCGTCCTCGTCGCAGATCACGGCGATCGCCTCGGAGCGCTGAATCCGATACTGCTGGTCCTTGCCCATCAGCTGGGTCGTGCCCGGCATCGGGACGGCTCCGATCTGGAAACATCCCAGAAGCGCCGCGTAGAACTCGACGATTCGGGGCACCTGCACGAACACCTTGTCACCCATGCCCACGCCGTGTTCGCGCAGCAGATGGGCGGTCCGATTCGAGAGGTCGGCGAGCTCGCTGAAGGTGTAGCGGTTGATCGTGACACCATCCGGTTCGATCGCGATCAGCCCCACCTTGTCCGGGGTCTCAGCCGCACGGGCGAACATGACGTCTCCCGTGAAGTTGAAGCGATCCGGGATCTTGAGCGTGAAGTTCGCTCGCGTCTCGGCCCAGCTGGTCATGTTCGGCATCAGATTCCCCCTGAACGTCGATGTCCGATTCGGACCGTACTGTCCATGATGCGGGGGCGGTACCCGCCGATCGGCAGGAATTGTGTGGGGAGCCGTCAGACCGTGGCGGCGACCAACACGGCGAGGAACGCCATCACGTGGATGGCGCCGAGCACGTCGCCGGTGACACCGCCGATCTTCCGGATGGCGAGGAGCGTCACGAGGCCCGCCGCGACGGCCGCAAGCGGAAGTGCGATCATCGCCGTCGACCCGAGGGCGGCGATCGCAATCGCGAGCGCAAAGACGACAGCCACCGAGCCGGTGAATCGACGAAGTTCCGTCATGTAGGACGCACCGAGCCCATCACCGCCGATCGGCGCGACCAGCATCACGGCGACAGCCATGCCGCGGCCGAGGACGTGGGCCGCGAGAAGTGCCTGGCCTCCGGCGACGGCGTCCAGTGAGGCAAGCGCAGCCACCTCGGTGCCGAAGGCGAGAATCAACGCCGTCGTGCCATACGTTCCCAGTCTCGAGTCCTTCAGAATCTCCATCCGCTGTTCGACGGTCCAGCCCCCGCCGAAGGCATCGGCGATGTCGGCCAGGCCATCGTGGTGAAACGCGCCGGTCAGCAATGCCAGCGCAGCAACCGACAACACCGCCGCGAGGAGTGGGGTGGTCATCTCGTGGAGTCCACGCCAGAAGAGGCCATGAACAACACCCAGGAAGAGTCCGACGACCGGGAACCACGGCACCGCCGCAGCCATGCGAACCGGCTTGGTTCCGCCACGACTCGGATCGCCGACGGGAATACGGGTCAGGAACCCGATGGCCACCCACAAGCTGCGAAGCTGGAAGTTCATCCGGTCAGCTCTCCGGGCCGAACCACTCGGGGAACGTCGGCACGTCGGTCAGCAGCTTGCACGCCATCTTGACGAGCGGTACTGCGGCCATGGCGCCGGAGGCCTCGCCCAATCGGAGGTCGAGCGTGAGGAGGGGAACGAGGTCGAGTGCGTCGAGCACACGGGCATGCCCGGGTTCCGCGGAGGCGTGGCCGGCGAGCGCGTTGGCCACGGCGTCGGGGGTGACTGCGTGCAGGGCAACGGCCGGTGCGCTGGCGATGTAGCCGTCGAGCAAGACGGGGATCGATCGGATCCGGGCTTCGGTCAGGGCCCCGGCGATGGCGACGAGTTCGGCGCCGCCAACCTCGGCGAGGATCTGCATCGGGTCCTGCGTCCCCTCGATCCGCTGCAGGGCCTCACCGACGACAGCGGCCTTGGCGGCCAGCGCCTCGTCATCCAGTCCGGTGCCGCGCCCGACGTAGGGCGCATGGTCGCCGCCCAGCACCGCAGCAGTGACCGCTGCGGCAGCCGTCGTGTTGCCGATGCCCATCTCGCCGAGAATCAGCAGGTCGGTGTCGAGCTCGGAGACCGCGGCCCGGCCGGCGGCGAACGCGGCGGCGAACCGCTCCGGGTTCAGGGCGGTCTCGATGCGGAGGTTGCCGGTCGGGTTCCCCACGCCGACGTCGATTGCCGTCACGGTTGCGCCGGCAACTTCGGCCAGCGCAGACACGCTCGCCTTCTTCGCCTGGAATGCAGCGAGCATTGCGCCTGTGACCTCGGTCGGATAGGCGCTGACCCCGTCGGCGGCCACGCCGTGGTCGGCGGCGAAGATCACGGCTGCGGGCCGCTCGACCGACGGCGACGCGCTTCGTTGCCAGGCCGCCATGTGGATGGCGACCTCATCCAGCCGCGCCATCGCTCCGGCCGGTCGGAGGATCTCGGCCGCCCGGGCTTCAGCCGCGGTGCGTGCGTCTGCGTCTGCAGACGGTGCGTCGGCAAACTCGTCTCGGAGGGCCTCGGTGGAGATCGGCTGGGTAGGCATCAGCCGAAGGTTACCGGCCCGTCCCGGCGGGCTGTGTCTTGGTCAGGTGCCGGAGAGGTCCTCGGTCAACGCCGCCGAGGCTGCCCGGAGTGCGGCTGCCATGGGCACGTCGGTTTCGGCGGTCATTCGCTCCGTTGGGCCGAGGAGTGAGAACGCTCCGGTGACGGCGCCCTGGTCGGCGACCGGGACGCACAGTGCTGTGACATCGTCCTCGACGGCGCCGACGTTGCGAAAGACGGGGATGCTCCCAAAGGCCAGCGGCGCAAGCAGAGCGTCGCCGACAGCGGTCCCATCGAGCGGCACGCTGCGACCGACCCAACCGGCGTGGCGGATCGCCCGCGGGCTCTCGACCGTGGAGAGGTAGACGGCCTCGGATCCGTCGCGAACCGCAAGGTACGCCGACTCCTGGGTGGTCTCGGCGAGCGTGTGGAGGTGGGGGAGTGCGGCAGCGGTGAGGCGTGCCCATGGGCCTTCTCGGAAGGCGTTGATGCCGAGGCGCAGGAAGGTCGGGCCGACCGAGAAGTTGCCCGCCGCGTCACGGGTGAGCCATCCCTTGCTCATCAACGCTCGCAGGTGGCGCAGCGTGGTGCTGGTCGGGATGTCGCTCTGCTCGGCCGCCTCGGTCAGGCTGATCGAGCCCGCCGTCACGACGATGTCGACGAGGTCGAGTGCACGTGTGGCGGAGCGCGACACGTGAAGATCGCCGCTGCGTTGTGGCCCGGTGTTCGGTGCGTTCACGAGTCCCTACTATTTCACTAGCTGAAATGCAATGCTACCAGTTGGCAGAAGCGGGGTGACCGCGGCACACTGCTCGCCATGCCCGAAGCGACCATCATCGAGCTCGAACCGGACGAGGGGCCCGACGCGCATCCGTGTGCTTGCCCCAGCCATTACCCCCGCGACCTCGCGCTGATGAACTACCTGCTTCAGGACATTCGCTCGCTCGTTCGGCTCGCCGCAATGGGGCAACGAACGCTCACCGCCCACGAACGAATCGAGTGGATGGTCCACGACCTGAAGCGGCGCACGATCGTGTGCGACCCCGACCGCATCGTCGAACCGGTCACCGTGCACGTGGTCGGGTTCTTCAGCGATCGCATCGCCGATGCCGACAAGACCCCACTCGACCAGGCCGAGGACGGCCTCCTCGCCGAGCTCGCCAATCACCCTGGCATGCTCGGTTACAGCTCGATGGAGCTGATCGACAACTACTGGGCCAACCTCGTGATCCACACCGACCCCGCCGACCGGGAGACGTGGCGGGGCGCTGCCGTCCACAAGAAGGCCGTGGACGAGGTGGCGCCGCTGGTCTACAACAGCGTGCGAATCCACAAGGGTTGCCTGCTCGAAGGCGTGCCCGGTTCGGAGACGATCCGCATCGAGTCGACGGGCTACTGGGACTACGCGAGCACCCCGCAGTGGCAGGCCGTGCGTGAACTGCCCGGCGGCTTCCAAGCCGGAGCGTTCGCCAGTACCGACCTCGCCACCAACGACCCCCGGTGACCACCGCCATGGTGCCTGGCACCTTCCGGCCCCGAAGGGGCCTGGCAGCTTTTGCCGCAAAAGGTGCCAGGCTCCTTTGGGTGGCAGGCTGATCGGATGCTGCAGGCGACGACGCTTCTGGGTGACAACACGGTGCCGATCCTGCGGCGGCTGCTCGATGCGCTGCGCAGCCGCGGGGTCGAGGTGGCATTCGACAACGAGCTCCCGGCCGACGAGCGGGAGTCGGCCGCCAGGGCCGGACGGATGGATCTCGTCTTTGCGTGCGGCCTGCTCACCGTGAAGATGCAGCAGGACGGCGCACCGCTGCAGGTCGTCGGTGTGCCGCTGTTTCCGGGTGAGCGGGAACCGGTCTACCGATCGGTCGTTGTGGTGCGGCAGGCGTCCACCATTCGCTCCATCGACCAGGCGATGGCCGCCCGCCTCGCCGTGAACGAGTACGGCTCGTGGTCGGGTTGGCGGGCGTGGGAGCTGCACGTCGCCGAGCACGGTCACACTGCCGAGGAGCACCCGACGCACGTGCTGTCGGGCGGGCACGTCCACTCGATGGCGTTGGTGCGGTCGGGGATGGCCGACGTGGCAGCGATCGACAGTTCGATCTGGAACGCGGCGAGCGACGACGATCGGGCCGGTCTGGTGGTCATCGACGAGACGCGGGATTGGCCGGCACCGCCGCTGTCGGTCGTGGCCACGATGCCCGACGGCCTCCGCGCCGTAGTGGCGGACGCGCTCGACGCAGCCCCCGACTGGCTCCCCAGCGACGGCTCCGCCCACAAGGTCATGCTCGACTAACCACCCACCGCGCGCACCGCACCACAACTGGGGGCAGCCCCCATGTGTGGTGGTCTGCGCACGTCGAGTGACAGGACCGGGCCGACGAATGTCCGAGGCCGCGGGGACTTCGTTGAAATCTCAACCGCCAGCCGTTCAGATCCCCACTCATCGCGCGCACGCCACTACAAGTGGGGGCTGCCCCCAGTTGTGAGGGGGTGAGCGCGGAGGGTGGGGTGGAGTGGATGTTGAGGCGCTGCTGACAGACTGGGGGAATGGTGCAGAAGCGTGTCGCCCTTCCGGCGGTCGGACTCGGGCTGTTGGCGGCCGGCGGCCTCGCCGGACGGGCGATCGTCCGCAGATGGCGAGACAACCCCGACCCGCTGAACGGCCAGCCCGTCCGCTTCCCCGCCGGCGACCGTCGAACCGTCCGCCTGCCCGATGGCGCCGAGATCATGACCGCCACCATCGGCGAAGGCCCGACCATCGTCCTCGTCCACGGACTCACCGCATCGAAGAACGACTGGGGCCCGATCGCACCGACCCTCGTCGCCGCCGGCTACCGCGTGCTCGCCGTCGACCAGCGAGGCCACGGCGAATCCACGCCCGGCACCGCCGGCTACGGCTCGACCCAGCTCGCCGCCGACCTCGCACACGTCATGGACGAGCTCGACGTGCACGCCGCAGCGCTGGTCGGCCACTCGATGGGCGGAATGACCGCCATGACGTACGCCATCCACCACCCGGACGCGTTCGCCGCCCGGGTCGATCGTCTCGTACTCGTCGCAACCGCTGCGTCGCTCGAAACCGCCCGGCATCAGTTCGGGCTGTCGCTCGGCAGGGTCCACATCCCGCAGTCAATCGTGCCGGCCGATGAGCGGCTGCGAGTGGGCGCCGGGCTCGGCGTCTTCGGCCGTGCACCGAGTCTTCACATGGTCGACGAGGCGATCGACATGTTCCGCGCCTGTCCGGAACCCGTGCGGGCCGCTGCCACCATCGCGCTCAAGGATCACGACGTGGTCGACCAGCTGGGCATCATCACCGCACCGACACTGGTGATCGGTGCCGGCCGCGACCAACTGATCCGACCCCATCAGATCGACGAGCTGGCCGAAGGTATCCCGAGCGCATCGCTGGAGCTCTTTCCGGACGCCGGCCACATGGTGCACTGGGAGGAACACAACGCCATCGCGCAGCTGATCCTCGACCACGTCGGGACCGAGGTGCCTGGCACCTAACGAGGGTTTAGGTGCCAGGCACCTACGTCGTTCACCTACGTCGTTCAGTCCGCCGGTTGGCCGGCGGGCCGGTCACCAGTCGAACTCGAGCTCCTGGAGCGGTAGCACGCGGCCGGCCGTGATGAAGAGGCTCGACTCCGAGCGCTCTGCGAGTCGTCGATTCGATCGGCCGAGAATGTCCCGGTACTCACGGCCCATCTCGGTTTCGGGATGGACGCCGAGCCCCACCTCGTTCGTGATCACGAGGCTCGGTCCGCTGGTCCGAGATGCAAGCGCATCGGCCAACACGACCATGTGGGCGTCGATTTCCGATTCGTCGCGCTGCGCAAACATGAGGTTGGCCACGAGCATTGTGACGCAGTCGATGATCAGGAGCGCGTCGCCGTCGGGAATGTCGACGTCGTTCGCCGAGCAGAGCGGCGCTTCGACCAGCGCCCAGTCGCTCGGGCGCTCGTCCTGATGGCGGGCGATCCGCCGTTCCATGTCGGCGTCGCCGGCACTCGCCGTGGCGACGAAGACGACATCGCCCGGCCACGCCAGCCCGAGCCGTACCGCGGCATCGCTCTTGCCGCTGCGCGCTCCGCCGATCAGCAACGAGAATCCCCGACCGAGCCGCATCAGTAGTCGATGCCCTTCTTCGCCAGGATGCCCTCGTCGAAGGCGTGCTTGACCTTGCGAACTTCGCTGACGGTGTCGGCGACGTCGATGAGCTCCTGGGGGGCGTCCCGGCCGGTCACCACGATGTTGACCTTTGGCGGACGATTGCGGATCGCCTCGTAGACGGGTTCGGGATCGATCCATCCCCAGTTGATCAGGTACGTGAGCTCGTCGAGGACGATCAGCTGGTGCTCGTTCGCTTCGATCAGTGATTGCGCCTGGGCCCAGCCCTTGCGAGCGACGGCCTTGTCGTGCTCGAGGTCTTCGGAGTTCCAGGTGAACCCTTCGCCTTCGTTGAACCAGTCGACGCCGAGCTGACGGCCGATCTTCTCTTCACCGACGTTCCAGTTGCCGCTCTTCACGAACTGCACGACGGCAACGTCCCACCCGCGGGCGATGCCGCGGATCATGACGCCGAACGCGGCGCTGGACTTGCCCTTGCCGTCGCCGGTGTTGACGAGGACGATCGACTCGGCTCGACCGGACTTCTCGGCGGCCGGGTTCTCCATCAGCGGTTCGGTGCTGTTCTCGCTCATCGCAAATTCTCCTCGTTGGGATCTGGCTTCGTGGATTCAGAACTGTTCGGCGGTTCGATTCGGGGGAGGACGAGCACGGTGTCGCCTTCGCGGCGCACGCTGACCTGCGCACCGTAGTGGGTTTCGATGTTGGGCTCGGTGAGCACATCGACTGCGGAACCTTCGGCGGCGACCCGGCCGGCGGCGAGCAGCACGAGCCGGTCGGCGAACGAGCCGGCGAGGGTCAGATCGTGCATCGTCGACACGATCGTCAGGCCGCACTGTTGGTGCCGGTTCCACAGCAGCGACAGAACCTCCTGCTGGTGGCCGAGGTCGAGCGCCGTGGTGGGTTCGTCGAGCAGGAGGATCGTCGTCTGCTGGGCGAGCGCCCGGGCGATGACCGTCCGCTGGCGTTCGCCGCCCGACAACGTGCTCACGTGACGGTGAGCGAGCGGATGCAGATCGAGGTCGGTGAGGATCGATTCGACGACGTCGACGTCGCCTGACCCTTCCGAGGCGAGTGGGTGGAGATGAGCGGTGCGGCCGAGGAGCACGTAGTCGAGCACCTTCATGCCAGGCGGAACGACTGGCGATTGCGGGACCCAGGCAACCCGTTGGGCCCGCTCCCGACCCGACAACGAACCGAGCTCGTCGTCACCGATGCGAAGGCTGCCGGTCGACTTGATCGCGCCGCCGATCGCACGAAGTAGCGTCGACTTCCCGGCGCCGTTGGGGCCGATGATCGACAACCACTCACCCGAGCGCACCTCGAGGTCGACCCCGTGCAAGAGGGTGGTGCCCTTCACCTTGACCACGATGTCGGTCGCCGTGATCGCGGTCATCGGAGCACCGCCGTCCTGAGGATCACCACGAAGAATGGCGCCCCGAAGAACGCAGTGACCACACCGATCGGGAGTTCGGCGGGGGAGAGGACGGTGCGGGCGGCGAGGTCGCACAGGACGAGGAAGCCAGCGCCGACGAGGATCGACATCGGTACGATCGCTCGGAAGCTCGAGCCGAACAACAGGCGAACCGTATGGGGCACGATCAGCCCGACGAACGCGATCAATCCGCTGACCGCCACCGCCGACGCGGTCAGTAGCGAGGCGACGACCACGAGGACCACGCGGCTCCGCCCCACGGAAAGGCCGAGCATCGAGGCCTCTTCGTCGCCGACGGCGAGCACGTCGAGCGTCCGTCCGGAGAAGGCGAGAACGAGGACACAGACGATGGCGACGGGAAGCAGCTGCAGCGTCTCGTCCCACCCGCTGGTGGTCAGGCCGCCGAGGAACCACGTGTAGATCTGGCGGATGTCCTCCGCATTGCGCTGCTGCAGAAAGGTCTGCATCGCCGTGAAGAACGAGGCGACGGCCACGCCGGCCAGGATCAGCGAGGTTGGGGACCGGCTGCGGTCGCCCAGAACGCCGACCACCCAGGTGATGGCGACCGACGAGAGCGCCCCGGCAAAGGCGGCGATCTGCACGCCGTCGAACGCGCCCTGGGCATCGCCCCATCGGTTGATGAACGCAATCGTGGCACCGAGGCCGCCGCCAGCGGCCACGCCGAGCAGGTACGGGTCGGCGAGCGGGTTGCGGAAGACACCCTGGTAGGTGGCGCCAGCGGTCGCGAGCGATGCGCCTACCAGCAGTCCAAGCGCGACCCGGGGGAGGCGAAGGTTCCAGACGATCGACTCCTGGGTGGTCGAGAGTCCGCTGTCGACGGCGAACGGCGTCAGCCGGTCGACCGACTCGCGGAGCACGCCGCCACGGGGAATGTCGGTCGGGCCGACGACGAGCGCAAGGACACAAGCGCCCAGAACGAGCAACGCCCCGCCGACCAACCAGGTGATCCTGGCGGCGGCGGGGCGGAGCGTCATTCGTCCGTTGCTTTTCGTTCGAGAAGCTCGGTGCCGGAGCCTCAGCCCGCAGGCACAGCCTCGACGTTGGCGACGGCTTCGCCGATGGCCTGGACAGCCTCGACGATGCGCGGACCCCAGCGACCGACGATGTCGTCGTTGAGTTCGATGACGTTGCCGTTCTGCACGGCGCTCAGCTGATCCCAGCCCGGGCGGGCCGAGGCGCTCTCTGCGGTCACGCCGCCGTAGACGGTGTCGGCGAGGAAGATGATGTCGGGATCCTCGGTGAGGATGAATTCCTCGGTCAGCTGCGGGAAGCCGAAGGCCTCGCCATCGGGATCGGCGATGTCGGCGATGTTCTCGAGACCGAAGAGCGTGTACACCTGACCGATGAAGGTCGACGACGTGGAGCTGTAGTAGGTGGCGTCGATCTCGTGGAAGAAGCTGAGGGCCGCATCGCGCTCGGGCAGCGCGGCAAGCGTGGCTTCGATGTCGGCCTGCATGTTGGCGACGAGCTCGGCGGCTTCGGCGATGTGGCCGGTCGCCGCGCCGACCTGCTCGATCTGCGTGTAGACGTCGTTGAAGTCGACGGCCGCGGGCAGCACGAGGTTCTCGATGCCGATTGCATCGAGTCCTTCGATCGGACCGGAGGACACGACCAGATCGGGCTCGAAGGCCGAGATGGCTTCGATGTTGGGCTCCCAACCGGACAGGTCGGTGACCGGAGCGCCTTCGGGGAAGTTCGAGAACGCATCCACGGCGACGACCTGGTCGCCGGCGCCGACGGCGAAGAGCATCTCGGTTGCGGTCGGCGAGAGCGACACGATGGCCATCGGGACGTCGGCCATGGCCTCGTCCTCCTCCATTGCGGCGTCGTCCTCCATGGCCTCGTCCTCTTCCATGGCGTCTTCTTCCATGGCATCGGAATCGTCGTGCTCTTCTTCTTCCATCGCCTCGTCGGCCATGGCGTCATCGTCTTCCATGGCCTCTTCGGCCTCGGTCTCCTCGGCAGCGTCGCCGGTGACGGTCGGAGCGGTCGTGTCGTCGCCACATGCGGCAGCGAAAAGTGCCAGGGCGATCAGCATCGCCAGCAGGGAACGGAACTTCATTGTTGGTACCTGTGACTGCTTCGGCACAGGGAGTTCCTGAATCCGAACCAGCCCCTTCCTCGAGGGTTGAAATGGTTCACTCGCAGCGAACTCGACCGGACTCATCCCCGAGGGGCATCACCGTTGCGGGACAGCGTCGGAATCTCACCGAACTTCGGAACGCGTTGAGCAGGTGAATGGTACCCGTGGTGTCCGGCATCGCAACAGCACGTCCAGTTGGGCACCGGTTCGACGGTGGCAAAGGCCACGCCCAGCCGACCCCGCATCGTCATTCGCTGCATGGAACACTCTGAGGCGATGTTGCGGCTCCGACTCGTCCCCCTCGCTCTCGTACTCGTGGTGCTCACGGCATGCGATGGCTACATCGAACAGGTCACCCTCGACGACGCCGGTGGGGCGGAGTTTCGGGCCGAAGCGACCGTGGTGTGCACCGACCCACTCCAGCGTGAGGTGTGGGGCGGCGACGGCTGCGACCAGATCGATGCCATGGTGCGGGGCGCCGAAGCCGGCGAGCTTCCGTTCGACTTCGAGGTCGACCCCAATCGACTCAGCCTCGTGAACGACGGCGACCTCGATCGCCGTCGGTTGGACGCTCGCTGGGAGGGCACGCTCGACGAGCTGGAGACGGTGCTGGTCAGCGGCGGCACGATCACGAAGCTCGATGAGAACCGGACCGAGGCCACGTTCACCACGGCCGGGTCGGTGGCGGAGCAGTTCTTTGCGCAAGCCTCGGAGTTCTCCGCCGACGATTCGGCGTGGGAAACCGCACAGTTCCGGGTGATCGCCCCCGAGGTGGTCGTGGAGCACAACGGCGACGACATCCAGGGGCGCACCATCGTGTGGCGCTTCGACGGCGACCTGCCGGAGGAGTTTCGGGTCGTCTGGTCCTCGGAGCAGCGCGGCCTGCAATGGTGGTGGGTGATCTTCGCCGGAGCGATCACCGTCGGCGTGCTGGTGATGATGCTCACGCTCGAAGGGTCACGCCGACAGGCGAACGACGGTCCGGCTCCGGACGCTGATACCGACGGCGCCTGAGCGCGTCGGCGGCTGCGATCAGGCGTCGGGTACGACGACGGCGGTCAGGTCGGGGATGACGACGGGACCCGCCGGAACGCCGACGGAGGAATCCGGGTTCGGCAGACCCTCGATGCCGGGAGGGAGCGGGCCGTTCTGATACGGGATGGTGCCGCTGGCGGTGCCTACCCACTCGGCGTCGGTGACGACGTCGCCCTCACGGTTGTCCTCGAGCGTGTTGCCGGCCACGTCGGAATCGGCCGGGAGTCCGCTCGAACCGGTCGTGTTGCGGCCGAGGAGCACGCCGACCCTGGTGTTGGTGGCGATCCGGTTCGACAGGACCGAGACGTTGGTCGTTCCGCCCACGTGCACGCCGACCCCGAAGGCGTGATCCCAGGTGGGATCGAGCAACGGCGTGTTCGAGAAGCCGTTGCTGAGGACGACGGACCCGGCGACCACGACGCCCTCGGTTGTGCCCAGTCCGTCTTCGACGACGATTCCGGCGCGGTTGTTCCGGGCGGTGGACCGGATGATGTTGACGCCGTTGCGAGCATCGACGACCGACATGCCCCGCCCGGAGAATTCGACGAGCGTGGTTTCGACCAGGGTGTTGCAGTCCGTGCAATCGGTGATGGAAATTCCGGCGCCGGCATGGCCCGAACCCCACACGTTCTGGATCTCCACGTTCGTGGCATTGGTGACCGAGATGCCGTCCCGGCCGGTGTTCGAGGTGGTGAGGTGGAGCCCCCGGAACCGGTTGAGGGGTACGGGTGCGGCGACGTCGCCAACCTGCACCGCGTCGCGGGTGAAGTTCCGAATCGTCATGTTCTCGATCGCCACACCGTCGGCTCGAACGGTGAGCCCGGTGGTTGCGTTGTGGAGCCCGTCGACGAAGACGGTGTTGCGGTCCCGTCCACGGAGGATGATGTCTGGCGTGGTGATCGTGACCTCTTCGGTGTAGACGCCAGGATCGATCAGGATCAGGTCGCCGGGTTGCGCGACATTGACGGCGTTCTGGATGGAGAAGTGATCGAACGGGACGCGGATCGCGTCGATCTCGGGGATCGGGAGCGTCGTGATCGGTGGCTCGATCGGGGTGCCGTCGGGCAGGGTGCCGTTGAAGATCGGCGAACCGATGTCGTCACCCTCGACCGCTGCGCAGGCAGTCGTCAGGAGTGTGAGGAAGAGAAGGACCGCGACGGTCCGGAAGCCTCGGGTATGCGACGTCGTGAGGCGGCGGTTGAGCACTCGTCCACTCTAGTGATCACCGAGTCGACGGCTGTGCGCACCATGGTCCCGAATCGGGCGTCGTCGACGAGCGGAACGTCGTGGTCCGTCGCAATGTGAAAGGTGTGGGCGTCCGGCAACGACGCAGCCAGTCGTTCCTGCCGCCATTTGGGGACGACTCGGTCCTCGTCGGTGACGATCACCGAGGCCGGCTGTCGGAGACGGGTGGACCACGGGCTCGAGTCGAACCGGCCGAGTTCGGCGCCCGCCTCGAGAAGTGCGACAGCGTCAGCCGACCGGACGACGTCGAGCACCCAGTCCGGATAGCGGGCGCAGGCGACCTTCATGATCCGATCCGTGACCGGCCGAAGCATGCGAGGCGGGGTGCGGCGAGCGGCTCGGGCACCAGCCCGCAGCGCCCGGAATTCGACTCGCTCACGGGGCGAGTCCGCCCATCGGTTCGCCGACGCCATGGCGACGAGCCCGACGCAGCGGTCGGGTGAACGGTGGGCGAGCAGTTGGGCGACGGCGCCACCCATCGAGTAGCCGACGGCGACGAAGCGGTCCACACCGAGCCGATCGAGGGCGTGTAGGGCGTCGGTCGCACAGTGTTCGAGCCGAAACGCTGAGCCAGGACGAACGCCGTGACCATGACCGTGGTGGTCGATGATGATGACTCGGTGCTCCCGCGCCAACGCTGGAACGGCGTGCGCCCAGTTCGTGGCACCGTCGATGTTCCATCCGTGGAGGAGCAGCAGCGGTGGTCGGCTCCCTTGGGCTCCGGTGTCGTGCACGCGCATGGAACCCCGGCCCGGAATCTCGACCGGAACGCCGGCAGGCAGTGCTGCGGACATGCTGCGGGGGAGCGCCATGGAAACGTCCGCTACTCGACGGACACGACCTCGACGCTGAGCGAGCCTCCAGCCGGGGTCTCGAACGAGACGGTGTCGCCGGCGCTCGCACCCATCAGCGCCTCGCCGAGTGGCGACCCGGGGGAGAGGTTGTCGAGGCCCTCGCGTCGTTCCTCGATCGAACCGACGAGGTACTTCTCGGTGTCGTCGTCGCCCTCGTATCGCAGTTCGACGACGCTGCCGGCGCCGACCACATCGGTGCCGCCGCCTTCGACGATCTCGGCCGTCTCGAGCATCTTGGCGAGGAACATGATGCGCCCCTCCATCTTGCCCTGCTCTTCTTTGGCGGCGTGATAGTCGCCGTTCTCGGAGAGGTCGCCGAGCTCTCGGGCAACCTCGATCTTGCGGGCGATGTCGATGCGTCCCCGCGTCGTCAGATCGTCGTGTTCTTCCTTGAGACGGTCGTACGTCGCTTGCGTCAACTGATTGTCGGCCATCTCCTGATCGTAGATCGGACCGGGCCGATTGCACAGATCATCGATCGCCGTTCACAAACCGATGTGGCTCAGACTGCGTCGAGCGCGCGCACCAGGTCGTCCAACAGCTCCCCGGCATCCTCGAGTCCGATGGAGAGGCGCACCATCGACTCGCCGATGCCAGCGGCGGCCCGGCCTTCCGGTCCGATGCGGCGGTGTGTTGTGGTCGCCGGGTGGGTGACGAGGCTCTTCGAGTCGCCGAGGTTGTTCGAGATGTCGAAGAGCCGAAGCGCGTCCAGAAAGCGGAACGTCTCGTCCTTCTCGCCGTCGATGGTGACGGCGAGCACGGTGCCGCCGGACTGCATCTGCCGCATGGCGAGCTCGTGTTGGGGGTGGGACGGAAGCGCTGGGTAGAGGACGGAGGCGAGCTTCGGGTGGCCCTCGAGCTTGGAAGCGATCGAATGCGCCGAGGCTGACGATGCGTCGACGCGGAGGCGCAGCGTCTCCATCCCCTTCACGAGCGTCCACGCATTGAATGGCGAGAGGCTCGGGCCGGTGTGGCGAAGGAATGGCATCAGGTGGTCGTCGACGTACTGCTGGGTCGACAGCACGGCGCCGCCCAGAACCCGTCCCTGCCCGTCGATGTGTTTGGTGGCGGAGTAGACGACGACGTCCGCTCCGAAACGCAGCGGCTTCTGCAGGACTGGGGATGCGAAGACGTTGTCGACGATGAGCAGGCCACCGGCGGCGTGCGTCAGCTCGGCAACGTGGGCGAGGTCGATGATCTGCAGGCCGGGGTTGGAGGGGCTCTCGAGGAACGTTGCGGCGACGGGGCGCGACAGGGCCCGTTCCCATGCGTCGGGGTCGGTCCCGTCGACGAGCTCCGTCTCGACGCCGAGCCGGGGCAGGATCTCGGTGACGATCACGCTGCACGAGCCGAACAGTGCCCGCGATGCGACGACCCGATCTCCCGCCTTCACGAGGCATGCGAGCGAAGCGAAGATCGCCGACATGCCCGATGCGGTCGCCATACAGGCTTCTGCGCCTTCGAGGAGCCGGAGTCGTTCCTCGAACATGGCGACGGTCGGGTTGCCGTATCTGCTGTAGATGAAGCGTTCGGTCTCGCCCTTGAACGCCGCCTCTGCCTCGGCGGCGGTTCCGTAGACGTAGCCGGAGGTCGGGAAGATGGCCTCGGCCGTCTCGTCGAACGCGGTTCGGGTCAGGCCGCCGCGAATGAGGATCGTGGATTCGGCGGTCGGGTCTTGCTCGTCCGGGTTCATCGTTGTGTCCATGGAAGGCCTGCTCCCTTCCATCCACCGGTCCGGTGGTCGTCGGCGTCGTGGTCGCCTTCGAAGCCCTCGAGCACGTTGTAGACGGCGGAGTGGCCGGCGGCGGTCAGCGCATGGGCGGCGGCGACCGACCGCACGCCCGAGCGGCACAGCAGAATGATCGGTGTGTCGGAGTCGAGGCCGTTGCCGGCGTCAGCGACGAACGCGGGGTTCGGGGCTCCCGTCGGCCAGCTCGTCCATTCGACGAACCGGGCAGCATCCACGACTGGCCGGCCCACGAAGGTCCACTCGGCGGCGGTCCGGACGTCGACGAGCACGGCGCTCGGATCGGCCATGAGCATGTCGTGTGCCTCGGCGGGGGTGAGATCTCCGGCGTAGGTCATGGTGAGCTCCGATCGACGGTGGGCTGGAGGTCGAGTCTATTGGCGGGTCTGGGGAGCTGGCGAGGCTGCAGATAGGTTGAGGTCATGACTCAGGACACAGTGCAGGGCGAGGGCCGACTGCGATATCGCCTGCTCACCGGGCCAGACACCGCCGCCTTCTGCGAGCGGGTTTCCCAGGCGTTGGAAGAGGGCTACGTGCTGCACGGTTCGCCGGCGCTCACGTGGGATGGCACGACGACCTACGTGGCTCAGGCCGTGGTGCTGCCGGACGCCGATGGCTGACCAGGGACGTACGCCGCCACCGTCGGGAACCGGCTACTTCATCTCGCCGAGCGAGGGGCCCGGCCCGGGCGTTCTCCTGCTGCATTCGTTCTGGGGCCTGAACCGGGCGGCCAAGGACACCGCGAACGAGCTCTCCGACGCCGGCTTCACCGTCCTTGCGCCGGACCTGCTCGACGGCGCAACCCACGAGGACGCCGACGCGGCGTTCGCCGCGCTCGCCGAAACCGACATGAACGTCGTCGCATCGCTCATTCAGTCGAGTGTCAGCATCCTTCGGCGGGCCTCCGCTGATCCGTCCGCACCGATCGGCGTGCTGGGCTACGGCCCCGGTGCCTCCTGGGCGCTGTGGCTGTCGGCCCGGTTCACGGACGAGGTGAGCACGGTCGTCACCTACTACGGGGCGCAGTCGATCCCGATGAACGGCTCGAACGCGAGCTACCTCTGCCACTGGGCGGAGACGGACGAGAACGTCTCCGATCTGGAGGTCGCTGACCTCGGACTGAGCCTGCAGATGGCCAAGCGAGATTTCCGCTTCGAACATCACGAGGGAACCGTCGACGGCTTCGCCGAGACCGGACGACCCGGCTACGACGGTGAGGCGGCGGCCGTCGCCTGGCGTCAGACGACCGAGTTCCTCGCGTCGGCGCTCCGCTGATCCCGGCTGTCTTCGCCCACGGTCTGTCCGTCTCAGGCGGCGCTGTCGACGGCACTCGTCCCGTCGGCTGTGACCGTGAGGATTTCGGCGCCGTCGCCGGTCACGACCACGGTGTGTTCGAACTGGGCTGAGGGCATTGCGTCGTCCGTGTGCTCGGTCCAGCCGTCGTCGGCCTGGGTGAACGCTGGGCCACCCGAGAGCAGCATCGGTTCGACGGTGAAGCTCATGTTGGGCAGTGCCGTCGCGCCGTCGGTTCGTTCGACGTGGTGGTACACGTGGGGTTCGGCGTGGAAGGTGGCGCCGATTCCATGCCCGCCGTATTCGCGGACCACGGAGAAGCCGTGCGCATGGGCGACCTCCTCGACCGCTCGACCGATGCGTTGCATCGATTCGCCCGGCCGGACCGCAGCGATCCCGGCGAGCGTTGCCGCACGGGTCGCCTCGACGAGCGCCCGGGTGGGTTCGTCGATCGTGCCGACGGCAAAGGTTGCCGAGGTGTCCCCGTGCATGCCGTCGATGTAGGCGGTCACGTCGATGTTGATGATGTCGCCGGGTTCGAGTGCTCGGCTGTCGGGGATCCCGTGGCAGATGACGCCGTTGACCGAGGTGCAGATCGACTTGCGGAACCCGTTGTAGCCGAGGTCGCTCGGGTAGGCGTTTCGGTCGATGTACGCCGCATGGGCGATTGCGTCGAGTTCGTCGGTCGTCACGCCCGGAGCGACCGCAGCGCCGGTGAGTTTCAGGATCTCTGCGGCCACTCGACATGCCGTGCGAAGGCGGCGAAGTGATTCGGCGTCGTGGATCTGGGCTGTCCTTGGCGTCGTGACCTGCCCGTTGACGGCGTAGTCGGGACGAGTGATGTGGTCGGGGACCGACCGGTGTGGACTGACCTCGCCAAGAGGGACGGGTCGCCGTTGCAGCTGGCGGCGGTCGCCATGGCAGCGCTTGAACTTTCCGCCGCTCCCGCACCAGCAGGGACTGTTTGATCGGAGCCGCTGCATGGCATGGAGTCTACAGGTGGAGACACCGGAACTGTCAACGGGTGGAGACAGCTACGATTGCCCCATGGCACCAATGGTCAACACCGACGATCTGACCGACGCCCGCGGCGTCGCCGAGCTGCTCGGCCTTTCACATGCGAACAGCGTCAGCCTGTATCAGCGTCGCTATCCGGACATGCCGCGTCCGATCGTGCGGCTCGGGCGGGGGCGGCCGAGCTTGTGGTTGAAGCCAGCGGTGGAACGCTGGGCCGAATCCCGATCCCGCTGATGCCGTTCAGCGAGCCTCCTCCCTGAGAGGGAGGGCCCGAACCCATCGATCGGGCGATGACGCACGACCCGTCTGGGCCATAGGTTCGTTGCATGGACGGAAACTCATCTCACGACGGGCTGCAGATCAGCGGCTTGTCGAAACGGTATGGCGATGTGCAGGCGGTCGACGGCATCGACCTTGATCTGCCCCGAGGCGCGCTCATCGGCTTCCTCGGCCCGAACGGCGCGGGCAAGACGACGACGATGCGGTCGATCGTCGGCATGGTGCGCCCCGACGCCGGCACGATCCGCTGGGGCGGCGCACCAGTGGACGACTCGGTTCGCACCCGCACCGGCTACATGCCCCAGGAACGTGGGCTGTACGCCCGCATGAAGGTGCGCGAGCAGATCGTCTACTTCGGCCAGCTCGCCGGACTCTCCGCAACGGACGCCGGCGCCCGAGCCGACCACTGGATCGAGCGCGTCGGCCTGACCGAACGAGCCGACGCGCTCGTGCAAGAACTGTCGGGCGGCAACCAGCAGCGGGTGCAGCTCGCCGTTTCGCTCGTGCACGATCCGGACCTCCTCATCCTCGACGAGCCGTTTGCCGGCCTCGACCCGGTCGCCGCCGAGACGATGCGAGCCATCATTTCCGAACGGGCGGAGCAGGGCGCCGCCGTGCTGTTCTCCTCCCACCAGCTCGACCTGGTCGAAGGCCTGTGCGAGCAGGTCGTCATCGTCGCCGACGGCCGGCGCATCGCCGCCGGCGCCATCAGCGACCTGCGATCCGCGTCGCCCACACGTCGACTCCACGTCCGTTGGGTCGATGCGGTGGACGGCTGGGCACCCCTCGAAGGCACCGTGCTCGAACAGAGCCCCACACACGCCGAGGTCGAGCTCGCCGCAACCGCCGACGTTGGCGCCAACATCGCCCACGCCGCAGCGGCTGGAGTCGTCGCTGAAGTCGGAGTCGAACCTCCCGGCCTCGACGAGGTGTTCGTCCAGTTGGTGGACGCCGCCGGTGCCCGGAGCGAAACGGAGGTGCCGTCATGATCTGGACCATCGCGAAACGTGAACTCGTCACCCGCGGCAGGTCGAAGGGCTTTCTGTCCATCACCGGCATCCTCTTCGTCGGCGTGATCGCCGTCGCCGTCCTCCTCAGCGTGCTCGGTGGCGACGACGAGGCCCGAGAGGTCATCATCGGACTCGAGGGCGACGGCATCGCGTTCGCCGCCGCGCTCGAGGTCGGCAACGACGACCTCGACCCGACCACCATCACGTCCGACGACGGCGAGCTCGCGCTGGAGGAAGGCGATATCGATGTGCTCTTCTCCGGCTCGACGCTCACCTGGGAGGGCCTGCCCGACCAGACGCTCGACGGCTACATCCGGGACGTCGCCCAGCAGGTGGCGTTCGGTGAGCGGGCCGCAGCCCTGGGCATCACGCCTGCTGACGTTGGCGGCCTCTTCGCCCAGGTGGACATCGAAGAGGTCCGGCTCGACGGGGGCGACGACCAGTTCCTCGTCCGGATCGCGGCCGCTGGTGTGGCCGGCGCGGCCACCTTCATCCTCATCCAAACCTGGGGCTCGTTCATGATGATGGGCGTCATCGAGGAGAAGTCGTCCAAGGTCATCGAGGTCCTGCTCTCCCACGTGCGGCCGTCGACGCTGCTCTCGGGCAAGCTGCTCGGACTCGGGCTCCTCGCCTTTGCCCAGATGCTCATCTTCGTCCTCGGGCTGGTCGTTGCCCTCTCGATCGTGGACGAGGTGGAGATCCCGAGCGGCGTCTGGGGATCGGTGCCTGTGCTGATCATCACGTTCATCCTCGGGTTCGGCTTCTACGCAACGGCCTTCGCCGCCGTCGGCTCGATGGTCAGCCGCATCGAGGACGCCCAGAGCGCCCAGCTCCCCGTGATGCTGCCGCTCATCGCCGGCTACTTCATCGGCGCCACCAGCTTCTCGTTCCCCGAGAACCCGGCCGTCACCATCGGGTCGTTCGTGCCGTTCACCTCGCCGGTGCTGCTGCCGTATCGCATGGCGATGACCGACATGCCGGCCTGGCAGGTCGCACTCTCGCTGGCGATCCTCGCCGTCTCGATCGTGGTCATGGTTCGTCTCGCCGGTGCCATCTACCGCTACTCACTCCTGCGCAGCGGCACGCGGGTCACCTGGCGAGAGGCCTTCCGCAACCGCAGCATGGCCGAGCTGTGAGGCGAGCGTCTACAACCGACCGCTGAGGCGAGACACGGCGCACTCAATGCGAGCGGGCTCAGCAGGCAGCCGCGCATCGAGTATCAAAACGAGCTCGTCCAAGGTGGGTCCGCCATGCGGAGCGTTCAAACGCGCCTGGTAGCGAAGGAAGTGGTGGCGGGGAATCTCGAGCGTCTCGATGTGCTCGGTGACCTTTGGTCGAAAGCCAGAGTCGGTAGCAACCTGTGCGAGCGCATTCGGCGCTAGTTCTGCCATGGTCTCACCCTCCTCATCGCCTAGTCCGAGCTCGTCCAGGCAATCCCAAAGAGCTTCTTCGTGAGCTCCAGGGGCAATCATCTGACTCTCCCCCCAAGCCAATACGTGCAGCTGCCCTTCGGGCTTCAGCAGTCGAGCGGCGTTGTCGAGGGTGCCGCGCATCTCGAGCTCGCTCTGTTCCTGGAACAAGAACGCTGCCGTCACGTGCTCGGCGGAATCGACGAGTTCCGCAATCAGATCTTGGGCGTTGCGATTGAGGACAGTAAGAGCGCTTTCCGGAGCGATTCTGTCCGACATCAGTGGTGAAGGCTCGATGGCAATGACCCGCGCCGGGCCCAGCTCAAGGAGCTGGCTCGTGAGACCACCGGTGCCGGCGCCAAGGTCGACAATCGTGTCCTGCGGGGCTACTTGGCCGCTGAGGCTGTCTGCGAGAAGCGAGGTCAGATTCCGCAAGTGTGGCGCCCAGAAGGCGGCGTAGTCCGCCACGAAGGCCGGATCGAGGTACTCGTTCATTCCTGAAGCCTCCGCTCAGAGCAGCGGCCGCCGCTTCGCCACTCGAACAAGGTAGTCCGAGAGTTGTTGTGTCAACACGGCCTAGGAGTCGGGACCGGTCTCGTGCATCTTGTCGATTGGCTTTACTTGTGGTGGCGATCACTTTGGGAAGGCCCCTCCGCTGAGGTCGAGCGCTCCGCCCTTGTGATGGCGATGTTGGCCGAACGCCCTCGCTACACGCGGTGCATCTGCCAGGAACCCGCTGGGTCCGGGCCGAGGCGGATGTCGATCTCGCTGTCGGCAAGGCGCATCACGATGGCGCAGACCGTGCCGGTGTCGACGCCCGGGAGGGTTGGTGATTCCGCCCACGGCCGACAGATCGGGAACTCCTCATTGCCCCGATCGTCGAGCAGGCTCCGCACGGTCGATTCGCTGTCCACCCCGTGTTCGGCGACGAACTCCTCCGAGCGGTCGAAGCGGGCCTCGCTGTTGTCGGCGTTGGCGCCCTGGGGCAACCGTGCACAAGCGGCGCCGCCGTTGACGAAGTGGTTCGTGTGTAGCAGTGGGTCGGTTCTCGAGTCTCGTCGCCACATCTCCGTACCCGTGTACTCGATGCTCGAACCGCGGCCTGACGCATCGGCGAGGAAGACGTGGGCCGAGCGGCCGGTGCCGACGGTTTCCAAGAGCCGCTCGACATCGTCGTTCGACCGAGCGTCGAGCAGCGCTCGCAGGAGCACGTGGACGGGCACACCATCGAGTGGCTCGGGCGAGAGAAGAAAGTTGAGACCTACGGCGGTGCCTGCACTCGACATTCCGACCTTGCCGACGATTCCCGGCTCTGTGACGGTGACGACGCGGTGGCCGTCCTCATGTGTTGCGTCGAGCACGAACGTGATCGGCTCGAGGCTGGCCATCCAGTCCCAGTTCTGCGCGAGAATGTTCGTCGTCGGCGACCAGACCGAAGTGCACTCGGACGCCTCGACCCCGGTGTACGACATGATCTCGCTGCGGGCGTTGAGCGCCCAGATCCAGTGGTGCGGATGCCCGGAGCCCTCGGCGATCGCATCGATCTCGGCCGCAAGCGTTGGATTCCACGACCGGGTCACGGCTTCGAAGTGGCCGGCGCGCTGGGCGACCTCGGCATCGGGGAGTTTGAAGGTCTCGTCGTAGATCGTGATGCAGTCGGCGATGAACTCCCGCAGGGCTTCGCCGTGTTGGCGCCCGCGTGCGGTCGCATCCCCGGCAACGGTCACCACGGGCATCCGTTGCTCGGCGTTGCTGGTGGAGGTCGAGGAGTTGGCGATTCGATCGGTCACACGCACGAGTCTCGCATGACTGCCTCCGAGCCTGACGATCAACCTTGCCCAGCGTCGGTCTGAGACATCTCGACGATGAGGTGGCGGACACTGTCGGCATAGGCGATGGGGATGAGGAAGGCTCGTCCGTTGAAGGCGAGCACGCCTCCCTCCCGTTCGTGCGGGCCGAAACTGATGGGCGAGGCATCGTCGATCAGGCCGATCGGCACACGGGGGAGCGCCGGGTTGCCGCCGCTCGCTTCGAGCAGCCACGGGCCCTCGTCGGTGAAGGCGATCACGAAGTTGCCCTTCGGGTCGTCGGAGTCGGGGCGTGGTGCCGCACGTCCGGGCACCGCGAGCGCGACCCATTGATTCGGGAGGAGCCGTTGGCACTGGACCGTCGAGCGCGAGCGGTTCTCGATCGGAAAGTTCAAGTCCGCCGGGATCCGGAACTGGTTCTCGAACTCCTGCGCAACCGCTGTCCATGCGTTGCGGACGGGCGCCATGTCGGCAGTTCGGTCGTCGAGTGCGAGGAACGCCCGCAACCCGTCGGCGTAGATCGGACCGACGGTGAAGGTCATGTGGGCGACCGAGACGACGAGGCCGGACCGGCTCCCGGACACGAGCTCCGGCGTGGCGTCGGCGTTGGCGATCCGCACCACCTCTTCCCTCGGAACCGCCGGGTTCCGGGCGCTCGTCGTGAACACCCGGGTGCCGTCGGCGTCGAAGGCGAGCACGACATCATGCGGATCCCGCTGTCGAGTCCCGGCGAGGCCGATACCGATCAGTGGCACGTACCCAAGCAATGTTCGCAGGGCCTTCTTCGCTCCGCTGGTGGCCTGGGTCTCGCCGGCTTGGAGCACGGGCTGCTCGGCCCTCGCCGGCACGGCGTAGAGAATGCCGGCAGCCGGCGCAGCCTGCTGTGCGCGGGTCGTGGTCTTGTTGGTGGGAACCTTCGGCCCGTCACTGTCGGGCAGGCGTTCTGTTTTCGCATCCTCCGACGGGGCGGCGTCCTGGACCGGCGACGGTGCGAAGTCGTCGAGGATCGGAATCGGCTCCGGTGTGAGGGGGTCAGCGTCTGCGTTGGCAGGCGGAGCGTCGTCTGGGTTGGTGGGCTCGGGGTCGTCGATCTCCACATCCGTGGCTTCGTCGATGCCTGTTTCGGCATCGCCCACATCGTCTGTTGGGGCGTCGGGTGGCTCTGGCTCGTTGCGCTCGGCTTCGATCCGCGGCTCGTCCGCCTCGATGGGCGACACAGCGGCAGGCTCCGCGGGTTCCGGCAGCGCCTCTTCAGGTCCCACATTCAGAAACGCCCGAACGGATCCGGCGTGGATCGGGCCGATTCGATGATCTTCGCCATCGAGGCGCACGGTGAGACCACGATCGGTGTCGTCGACGAGTTCGGGTGCAGCCACAACGTCTCGGAGCAGCGAAGCCGGAAGCCCGGGGTTCGAGGACTTCGTGGCAAGGATGAACACGCCGTGATCATCGAAGGCGAGGATGACGTCCCGTTCGGTGCCATTCGCAGCCGTCTGCCGCGCCCGTTCGAGCAGGCTTGGCTTGGCGTCGTCCGTCTCGTCGTCGAGCCGTTCCGCCGGCACGGCCACCTCGATCGAATGGCCAAGCAGCAGCTCTCGTGCCTTCTTCGTCGTGCGGCTGGGTTTCGGTGCCATTGGCTCAGTCTGCCATGGACGTGATCAGCCACTGCCGGAGCGCATCGGCTCCCGGCGACAGCGGGCGGCTGGCGTGATGGAGAATCGTGAACGGCTGCTCCGTCACGACCGGTGGCGCCAGCGCAACGAGTCGTCCGTCGTCGATCAGGTCGGCGACGATGTGCACCCAGCCGAGGGCCACGCCCTGGCCGTCGAGCGCAGCCTGGAGGACGAGGCTGTAGTCGTTCGATCGGTCACCCGGAAGCCGAGCGGGGGCGGTCACGTCATGGTGTGCGAACCAGCGCGCCCAGTCGTAGCGGGGGACGTATCGCTCCTCGAGGTGGAGGAGGGGGGCGTCGAGGAGATCGCCTGGGCTTCGTGGGCGCGGGTAACGGCGGGCGATGTCGGGCGCAGCCACGGGAACGAGCGCTTCGTCGCAGAGTGGCGTGGCGACGAGATCGGGGCGGTTGACCGGGCCGAGCGGGATCCAGAGGTCGACCGAGTCGGGGTCGACGGATTCGTCGGCGTCGGCGGTGACCAGCCGGAGCGAGACCTCGGGATGGTTGCGCTTGAACTCCGGGAGTCGGGGGAGCAGCCACCAGCTGGCAAGCGAGGTGGACACGGAGATGCCGACGTCGCCCTCGTTCTGCGGGGTCATGGCCCAGCGGACGGCGGCGTCGATCGATCGGTAGGCGTCTTCGACGGTGCCGAGGAGTTCGGCGCCGATCGGCGTAGGCACCACACCGCTGCGTGAGCGTTCGAGCAGGCGCACGCCCATTCCTGCTTCGAGCCGAGAGATCGCATGGCTCACGGCGGGCTGGCCGAGCCCGAGCTGCTGCGCAGCTCGAGTGAGGCTGCCGAAGCGCGCCGCTTCCACAAACGCCCGCAAGTTCCGATCACTCACTCCAGCGTCCACAGTCCTCCATCAGCTCCAGCCCAAACGGTGCCTGGCACCATCGACCGTCAATCGTGCCTGGCACCATCGACGGTCAATCGTGCCTGGCGCCATCGACGGTCAATGGTGCCTGGCACCATCCGTGGGGAAAGGTGCCAGGCACCATGGTGAAGGATGAGATGAAGTAATGCAATCATGCCGAAATCGAACGATTGACCCCTACGGGGATTGATCTTTACTCTGTCGCCAAGCCTGCGCCGCCGTGGCGCACCCCGGCTCGCTGAGGGCCGCTCGCACCAGGAGACTTCGTGACAGACACCATCGGCTTCATCGGCCTCGGCAACATGGGCGGCCCGATGGCCAAGCGCCTCGCCGCCGCCGGCTACGAAGTCCACGCCTTCGACATCAACGACGCCGCCCTCGACGCGGTGGTCGAGGCCGGCTGCCATCGGGCCGCCGACGCCAACGACGCTGCTCGCAAGGCTGACCTGCTCATGACCTCGCTGCCCCGGCCCGATCACGTGCAGGCCGTCATGGTCGACGGCGGCGCCCTCGCCGAACTCTCCGCCGGCAACATCTGGGTCGACCTCACCACCAACCGGAAGGAGTTCGTCATCGAACTCGCCGGGCAAACCCCCGAGGGCGTCACCGTGGTCGACTCGCCCGTCACCGGCGCCGTCGACGGCGCCCGCAACGGCAAGCTCACCCTGTTCGCCGGCGGCACTCCGGAAGACCTCAACCGCGTGTGCCCCGTGCTCGAAAACCTCGGCCGGGCCATCAAGTGCGGGCCGCTTGGCACCGGCAACGTCACCAAGCTCGTCACCAACCAGCTCTGGTTCATCGCCGCCGCATCCATCGGCGAAGGGTTCGCACTCGGCATGGCCAACGGCGTCGAGCTCGACGTCCTCTGGGACGCCATCAAGGACTCGGTCGGCGACAGCTTCGTCGCCCGCCACGACGCGCCGTCAATTTTCGCCGGACACTACGACCCCAGCTTCACGCTCGACCTCTGCATGAAGGATCTCGGCCTCACCA
>JAHDEJ010000052.1 GCA_020628865.1 Acidimicrobiales bacterium | reverse complement strand
GCTTCAACGTGACGTTCGGCCCGATGCACATCCTCGGGTTGCAGGGCATGAGCCGTCGTATCGACACCTACGACACCGGCTTCGGTTTCGAGCTCTGGAACCTGGTGGCCACCATCGGCGCCTTCATCATCGCCGCCGGCATCGGCATCTTCTTCTACAACATCTGGTACTCGAAGAAGGCCTGGAAGGCCGCCGGTTCGCCGAACCCCGGTCCCGATCCGTGGGACGGTCGCAGCCTCGAGTGGATGACCGCGTCGCCCACGCCGGAGCACAACTTCGACGAAGAGATCGTCGTCGAGAGCCAGGACGAGTTCTGGCATCGCAAGTACGGCTACGACGACGAGGGCAACGTGGTGCGCATCGCCACCGCCGAAGAGGTTGCGCAGGACGGCTCGAACACCAACGTGCACCTGCCGTCGCCCAGCTACTACCCGCTGATCCTCTCGCTCGGCCTGCCGCTCATCGGCTACGGCGTGATCTACAGCCTCTGGCTCTGCATCCCCGGTGCTGCGCTGCTCATCTGGGGCATGGTCGGCTGGATCTTCGAGCACCCGGACGATCCGAACGCTCAACACGGTCATCACGATGACCATCATGACGACGACCCCGACGCCATCGAAGCGCCTGACACCGCCGGCGAGCTCGATGCCGGCGACGTGCAGGACGCCGCAGAAGCCGTCGCTGAGGAGGTCACCAGTGGCTGACGCAACCATCGCACTTGAAGATCACGGTCACATGGAGACCAACACCGGGATCTCCAACAACAAGCTGGCCATGTGGCTGTTCCTCTCGTCGGACTGCCTGCTGTTCGGCGCGTTGATCTCGACGTTTCTGCTCTACCGCACGAACATCGGCGACAACACGCCCTACACCTCGGCTGTCGAAGACGTCTTCGACATCCCGTTCACGTCGCTCAGCTCGTTCGTGCTCCTGATGAGTTCGCTCACCATGGTGCTCGCCCTGTCGGCGGTCAACCGTGACGACGAGCGCAACGGCCGCATCTGGCTGCTCACCACCGCCTTCCTCGGTCTGGTGTTCATCGGTGGCCAGGTCTACGAGTTCACGACCTTCTACAACGAGTTCGGCCTCGGCTACTCGACCAACACCTGGACCTCGGCGTTCTACACGCTCACCGGCTTCCACGGTGTCCACGTGAGTGTCGGCATCCTCATGCTGCTCGGCACCGTGTTCGGCACCCGCAAGTCCGGCCTGGGCAAGGAGAAGGGCGAGAACGTCGAACTTGTCGGCCTGTACTGGCACTTCGTCGACATCGTCTGGGTCATCATCTTCACCGTCATCTACCTCATCCCGATCGGCTAGGACTTCTCACCATGACGACCACCGACACACACGACGTCGACACCCACGACGATCACCACGAACACCCGAGCGACCGCAGCTATGTGGGCATCGCCATCATCCTTGCGATCCTCACCGCCATCGAAGTCCTCATGTTCATCATCGAGGATTCACTCGGCAAGACCGTCGTCAAGCTCGGTCTGCTCGGCCTCATGGTCGTGAAGTTCTGGATCGTCGGTTCGTACTTCATGCACCTCAAGTTCGACAACAAGGTGCTCACCTGGCTGTTCGTCGCCGGTCTCGTGCTGGCGGTGGCCGTGTACTTCATCATGATGTCGGCGTTCGAGTTCTCGTTCTGGAACGACGGCTTTGAGGATCCAGGCCTCCCGGACATCAACTGATGCTGCTCGCGGCCGTCAACCCGTGGGAGTGGAAGCCGCACCCTGAGGTCTGGCTGCTGGTCGCGGGAATCGTCGGGCTCGGCTTCTACGCCACCCGCGTGATCGGTCCCAAGATCGTCACCGACGGCCCGGTCGTCACCACCAAGCAGCGCCGCTACTTCGTGATTGCGGTTGTCGGCCTCGCGATCGCCGCCGACTGGCCGATGCACGACATCGCCGAGCAGTACCTGTACTCGGTCCACATGCTTCAGCACCTGCTGATCACGTTCTTCATCCCGATCTTCTTCTTGCAGGCGACGCCCGAGTGGCTGGCCCGGCTCATCATCGGCTCGGACACGCAGGCATCGTCGGTGCTGCGTCGCCTCGCCAAGCCCATCACCGCCGGCATCATCTTCAACGGTCTTGCAGCGCTGACGCACTGGAACGGCATCGTCCAGGCATCGTTCGATTCCGGTGCGTTCCACTACGGCATTCACCTGCTCATGTTCAGCTCGGCGCTCCTGATGTGGCTGCCGGTGCTGGGTCCGCTGCCCGAGCTGCGTCTCTCGCCTCCGGCGCAGATGATCTACCTGTTTCTGATGTCGATCATTCCGACGATCCCGGCGGCGTGGCTGACCTTCGCCGACAACGTCGTCTACCCGGCCTACGACACCGACGTTCGGCTCTGGGGAATCTCCGTCGTCGCCGACCAGCAGTTCGCCGGCTTCATCATGAAGATCGTCGGTGGCTTCTTCCTCTGGGTGCTCATTGCCGTTCGGTTCTTCGGCTGGGCCACCGAACAGCGCGCCTCCGACATGCAGAAGCGCGTCGTTCGCCCGTTGACCTACGAGCAGGTCAGCGAAGAGTTCGACCGCAGCACGCCGCCGGTCGATCAGGTCACGTAGACCAGGACCGCCAGCCCCGTCATCAGCGCGGCGATCGCCTGAACGCCGGAGCTGGACCACCGAGCCCACGACGACCAGTGGGCGGCTTCCCGCTCGCGTGCCAGCTGCCGTTCCTCGTCGGTGGGGATGACCGATGTGAGGTCTCGGCCCGCGTGGGCCACGACGAGCAATGCGAAGAGCGCCATCGTCGGGATGATTGCACCGAGGTGACGGAACTTTGCGTTCGACACCCACGGCTGCACGGTGAGGGCACAAATGGCGACCTTGGCCGTGATCGCAGGGAACCCGTGTGCTGCCCAAAGCGGGAAGCGCCAGAACATCCCGAGGACGGTGAGCACGCCCAGCGGATACCAGAACAGGTCGTTGATCAGCCGAATCCACTCGAAGTGGCCGGTTACGCCATCTGGTGCATCGGGTGACGTGCTGTTGCGCACCAGCACTTCGTAGTTCAACAGGAACGACTCATCCTCGTTGTAGAAGCGGGTGATCTCCCGATCGGCGCTGCTGAGCCAATGATCGAAGGTGATGTCGGCGAGGAGTTCGTCGCGCATCTCTGCGAGGACGACCGCGTATCCCCGGTCCGAGGCGATCGCCTCTGCCACGGCGTAGTCGTGGATGTCGGTGAATTCCACACCGCCGGCCAACGCTTCGAGGTCCTCCGGCTGCGAGAAGGCATGAATGAGGTTGACGTCGACCGTGTTGGTTGTGAGGACGAAGGCACCGGAACGATCCGAGATGGCCCGGGACCATGGCAGGACCAATGCGATGGCGACCACAGGCACGACCACCGCCGCAAGGATGGCGACGCTCTTGCGAGACTGCGGGAGGCTCGGGATCAGCGCCGCGGTGGCCTCGTTCGCCGAACCAGTGGACCGGCCGAGTGCGACGATCACAAACGTGACCAGCGCTGCGCCGAGCTGCAGCAGGAACGGCGGCCGGAGATAGATCGCCCAGGCGAAGAGCACGCCGAGACCCAGCGATCCGAGCACGACTCGGGGACCGATGCTTCGGCTCGTTCGAACCACCATCGTCACGCCGAGCAGCGCCAGCAGCAGGACCTTCGAGCCGTGCGCTTCACCCCACATCGAGAACGAAGCAAACGCTGCGTCCGGGAAGAAGCCGATGAAGGCAAAGAAGCCGAGACCGATCCAACGGCCGAAGGTCCGTCCGATCACCACCGACACGATGCACAGGAGCACGAAGTCGATGGCGCCCATCATCAGGCGGATGTTGCCGATCTCCTCGAGCGTCAGCGATCCGCTCGCCAGGAACTGACGGCCCGGCCAGCTGTGGATCGCCATGCCGGGCATGAACCAGCCCTTGCCCACGAGCACGTCGAGAGTCCGGTCGAATTCCACCCGACCGCGCACCCATCGGGAGATGAGCTGGCCGCCCCGAAGGTAGAAGCCCTCATCGCCCGACTTGTCCACGTGCCGCATCCAGATCTGCCAGATCAGGAACCGGTAGCCGGCCACGGCGAGCGCAAGCAGGACGATGGGGGAGCGGCGCCCTCGGCGGGCGGCGGCCATCGACATCACACGAGCACCCTAGTTGTCGGAGGTGGTGGGGCCGGGGCGCGTCCACGACCGTGCTGCGGCCGCCAGTCCGTCGATCATGGCCTGCACGGGCGCCGTCGGTTGCAGCCCGGGCGCGTCCGCCCACGAACGGTTGTCCCAGTTCCAGCGAAGGGCCGGCGGAAGTTCGATCTGCACGCCACCACCGGACGGCAGGTTCGCCGGGTTCTTCGAGTGCACGCCCCGGAGCTCCTTCGGGATGGCCTCGAGATCGGTGATGACCGGGAACCGCTCCGGGATCCGTGGTCGGAGTTCGTCCGCCACGTGCTCGGCCAGCTCCCGGTTGCGGCCACCGAGCAGCACATGTTGCTTGTCCATGTCACGGCCGTAGCCGTGGATCGTGCAGACGACGTCCACGTGCTCGAGGACGGCCCGAAAGGTCGGCGACTCGTCCGGCGAGTAGCGGGTCGATGGGAGGTGCAGCGGCCGTTCAGACGGCTGATCGATGCCGTAGAAGGTGGCGTTCGCATCGGCGGCAGCCCGCGAGGCGATCATCGTTGTCACCCGCTCCACTGGGCCGCCGTGGTAGGCGAGAAAGCCGAACGTCCCCCGGACGTGCGATTCCTCGACCACACCGGGCTGTGCCAGCAACTCCGTGAACGACATGCCTCCGCTGTTGTCCACGGCAACCGATCAGCGAGCGGGAACGGTGTCGAACCCGCAGAAGGGGCGCAGCACGTCGGGCACGGCAAACGAACCGTCCGCCTGCTGGTAGTGCTCCATCAGGAACACGAGCGTGCGCCCGACCGCACAGGCGGTGCCGTTGAGCGTGTGTACGAACTCGGTACCCGACTCACCCTTCGCCCGAGTGCCGAGGCGGCGGGCCGAGTAGTCGGTGTAGTTGGAGCACGAGGTCAGCTCCCGATAGGCGCCCTCCGATGGCAGCCAGACCTCGCAGTCGTACTTCTTGGCTGCCGGGTTGCCGAGGTCACCGGCCGCCACGTTGATCACCCGATAGGGGAGGGCGAGTTCGTTGAGGATCTCCCGTTCGATCTCGAGGAGCAGCTCGTGCTCCTCCCAGGACTTGGCCGGGTCCGACCAGATGAACATCTCGACCTTGTCGAACTGGTGCACCCGGAAGATGCCCCGCGTGTCCTTGCCGTAGGTGCCCGCCTCGCGGCGGAAGCACGACGAGAACCCGGCGTACCGGAGTGGAAGGTCGGCTGCATCGAGCCGATCGCCACGGTGCAAGCCGGCGAGCGGAACCTCGGAGGTTCCGACGAGGTGGAGCTCGTCTGCAGTGACTTCGTAGACCTGGTTTCGGTCGGTCGGGAAGAAGCCGGCGTCGATCATCATCTGCTCACGAACCAGCACGGGCGGAACCGTGGGGATGAAGCCGCGTGCGACGAGCTTCTGCATCGTCCACTGCACGAGCGCGAACTCGAGGAGCACGGCCTCGCGCTGCAGGTAGGCGAACCGGGATCCGCTGACCTCGGCGCCCTTGTCGCCGTTCACCCAGCCCATGGCGGCACCGAAATCTGCGTGATCCATGGGCGGTGCGTCAGGCGTGTCGCCCACGGTGGTGACCAGCTCGAAGTCTTCCTCGCCCCCGGCGGGTACCGACTCGTGGGCAGGGTTCGGGATGGTGATGGCCAGCTCGTCCACGGACGCCTGGAGCTCAGCCAGCTCGGCTTCCTTGGCCTTCAGCGCTTCCTTGATGCCGTTGGCTGCTTCGATGCGGGCCGGACGATCTTCTGGCGACGCCTTGCCGATCTCTTTCGACACCCGGTTGGACTCGCCCCGCAGCTCCTCGACCTCGGACATGAGCTCGCGGCGCTGGCCGTCGAGTTCGCTGAGCCGGTCCAGATCATCGGCGGTGGCGCCCTTCAGAATGGCGCCGTCGCGGACGGCGGGATCGTCGAGTTTGCGTAGATCAATCACGCTTTGACGCTAGCGTCTGCGCCAGCCGCGGCGGCGTCCTTTCGGGTCTTCGCCCTGTTGAACGATGATCGTCTTCAGCTCGTCGCCGGACAGGCCCGTGGCGTCGTGCAGCTCCTGGGCCGACGCGCCGATTCGCCATGCAGTTGCGATCCGGTGATCGCGTTCCTCGTGATCGTCCGCCACATCCCCGATGCGTTGCAACGTCGTGTGGATGGCTGCCCGTTTCTCCGTGCCACCGAGGCCGAAGGCCACGGCTTCTATTCGTCCCGCATCACGGTGACGTCGTGCGGGTGGCTCTCCCGGAGGCCGGACGAGGTGATCCGAACCATTCGCGACTGGGTGCGCAGCTCTTCGATGGTGCCGGCACCGGCGTACCCCATGCCCGAGCGGAGCCCGCCCATCATCTGGCCAATGAGATCGCCGATCGAGCCCGCATATCGAACGCGAGCCTCGACGCCCTCGGGCACGTGCTTGCCCGGCGTCTGCCCCGAGCCATAGCGATCTGCAGCCCGGCCTCGCATTGCGCCGGCGGAACCCATGCCCCGGTACGTCTTCCACATCGCGCCGTCGACCAGTTCGAGCTCACCGGGCGCTTCGTCGGTGCCGGCGAGCAGGTTTCCGACCATGACGGCGTTGGCGCCGGCGGCGAAGCACTTCACGATGTCGCCGGAGGTGACCACGCCGCCATCGGCGATGATCGGCACGTCGTGGGCAGCCGCAGCGACTGCCGTCTCGTGGATGGCGCTCATCTGCGGCATACCGGCGCCCGCCACGATGCGGGTCGTGCAGATGCTGCCTGCACCCACGCCGACCTTCACGACGTCGGCGCCCGCTTCGACGAGTGCGTCGACGCCTTCGGCCGTGACCACGTTGCCACCGACAACCACGATCTCCGGGGCGTTCTGCTTGATCGTTCGCACCGCGTTGATCACGCCGGCGGTATGCCCGTGCGCCGTGTCGAGCACGAGCATGTCGACACCGGCATCGGCCAGCAGCTTCGCCCGCTGGTCGGTGTCGGTCACGCCGACGGCTGCGCCGACCCGCAGTCGGCCTGCACCGTCGAGCGTGGCATTCGGCTTTTCGATCCGCTTGTCGATGTCCTTGACGGTGATCAGGCCAACGAGGATGCCGGCGTCGTCGACCAGCGGGAGCTTCTCGATGCGATGGCGGTGCAGGATCGACTTGGCCTCATCGAGCGTGGTGCCGGCTCGCGCCGTCACCAGGTCGGTGCTGGTCATGAAGTCGGTGACGGGGCGTTCGTACTCGTCCTCAGTGCAGAACCGGATGTCCCGGTTCGTGAGGATGCCGACCAACTTGCCCGAGTCCTCGCAGATCGGGACACCGCTGATCTTGTGGGTGGCCATGAGCGCTTCAGCGTCGTCGAGAGTGGCTGCCGGAGAAAGCGAAATCGGGTTGGAGATCATGCCGGCCTGCGCCCGCTTGACGCGGTCGACTTCGAGGGCCTGATCCTCCGGGCTGAGGTTGCGGTGGAGCACGCCGATGCCGCCCTCACGGGCCATGGCGATCGCCAGCGTGGCTTCGGTGACCGTGTCCATCGCCGCCGACATGAGCGGCGAACGCAGCGTGATGCCGGCCAGCTCGACCGTGGTGTCCACGTCGTGCGGCAGGACCTCGCTGTATCCGGGGACGACCAGCAGGTCGTCGAAAGTCAGTGCCTGCGACCCTGCGAAGAGGGCCTTGTTCCGTGTGAGGTCATCCGCTCGTCCCATGGATCGAGGTTAGCGGGATCAGTCCCGCCTCACCCGGCTGGGACGACCAATTCGGACCTCCGTTCCGGCGGTCCAATGCACCACCGGGCTGACGTCTGGAATCGGGTGGCCGGCGGCGGCCATGAGCTCGTCATCAAGCTCCAGAAGCTCGGCTCGTTGCAGCGGCCAGATGCCGTGGCTGACCGGCGCGTGGAGCAGTTGACCGAGGAATGTGGAGAACAACCCCCACCGCGCCGTGAGGAAGTGCTCGAACTCGGTTTGTTGCTCGTTCGGAATCGACTCGCTCGGGCGGACCCGGGTTCGGGAGCGGACACCCGCAGGCTTCGGCCACCGCCGAGTCGATTCGTAGCTCCATTCGCCGTCGTGTTCGCCGGCCGTCATCGTCGCCCAGAAATACGGCAGCCCATAGGCGACGCGGGCCATCGTGGTTGCAGACAGCCGGCCGGCCTCGAGCGAATCGAACCACACACCTGGCGTTCCATCCGGCCCCCGAACGTAGGTGCGCACGTTCGTCTCCGGGAACCGGCCCTCCCGCGGGATGGGTATTCCGCCGGGCAGCTGAACCTCCATCTCGAAGGGCACCAAGGCAACCCAGGCCTTGCCGTCGTACGTGTCCACGGTGAGGCCGTCCGGAAGAGTGGCCTGCACATGTTCGGGGTCGAAGGGCCAGTGCAGGAACGTGAGGTTCCGCCACCACATCCGCATCACTTCGAAACGGACGGGCGTGGGACACACGATGGGATGCGCCTCGGACATATGGCCAGTGAACCAGTGATTGGCTCGCGGTGGCGGTCCGTTCAGGAAAGCGAGTAGCCCACGGCGGCCGCAAGGAGCCCGAACACGAGCGTTCCCATGAGGTAGGCGGCGGCGTTTCGGCGCCGGCCTTCGCGGGCGATGCACTCGATCTGTGCTGCGAACGTCGAGAAGGTGGTGAACGCGCCGAGCCCGCCCACGCCGACCGCCGTCAGGGTGGACACCTCTGAACCCTGGATCCATCCCAGAAGGAACGCACCGAGAACGTTGACGAACAACGTGGCGAACATGTGCCGGTTGAACGCAGTGTCGAAGCCGGCGGCTGCTGCTCGAAGCAGCGTGCCCGCGACCGCGGCGGCGAGGAAGCCCAGCGCAGTCATGTGGTCGACTCCGCCAACCCGACCATCCAGCTGCGAACGACGACGTATGTGCCGAGCCCAACCGCGACACTCGCCCCGACGTAGAGGGCGGCCACACCGGTGCGTCCGTCGTCGGCCAGTGTGACGGCCTCGACTGCGAACGTCGAAAACGTGGTGAGCCCGCCGCAGAAGCCGGTGCCGGCCGCCATGCGAACGTCCTGCCGCAGTGCCGACCAGTCGACGCCGGCCAGCAATCCGCAGCCCACGACATTCACCAGGAAGGTGGCCCACGGAAACGAGGATTCGGGGACGAGTTCGTTGACACCCCATCGAACCGACGCACCGATCATCCCGCCGAGGCCGATGGCGGCGAGGGAAAGGGCTCGTTTCATTGCGGCAACGCTAGTACCAGGTGCGACACTGAAGGGATGGATCTCACCGGGATGCGCACCGAGTACGAGGCGGAGGGAATCGATCCCGATGCGTTCGCCGACGACCCGGCCTCGCAGTTCGCCGCCTGGTTCGCCGAGGCGGTCGAGACCGAAGAGGCCGAGCCGTACGCCATGGTCGTGTCGACGGTCGATGCGGCTGGCCGACCTCGGGGACGAAACGTCCTGCTTCGTGGCGCTGATGCCGACGGCTTCGTCTTCTTCACGAACTATGGGTCGGACAAGGCGACGGCGATGGAACACACCGGCGTCGCCGCCCTCACGTTCCACTGGCATCGCTTGCATCGACAGGTCCATGTCGAGGGAACCGTCGAACGAGTGTCAGCGGCGGAGTCCGACGACTACTTCGCCAAACGGCCCCGCGAAAGCCAACTGGGGGCGTGGGCGAGCGTGCAGAGTTCCGAGCTTCCGAACCGGGCGGCGCTGATCGATCGGCTGATGGAGGTCACGGCCGAATTCGATGGCGGACCCGTGCCCCGACCCGACTTCTGGGGTGGCTTTCGTGTTCGGCCGGATCGCGTCGAGTTCTGGCAGGGCCAGCCCAGCCGTCTCCACGATCGATTGCGCTATGACCGAACGGCCGATGGTTGGCGACGGGTGTTGCTCAGCCCGTGATGGGCAGCGGTCGGGCAGCGATGCTCGCCCGCACCTCGCCATCGGCCGTGACCCACTGCTGCACCCCAGCGTCACCCATCGACTCGATGATGGTCAGCGGCTCACCCGACATCGAGGGCTTGCGCCACTCGATCTCGACGCGAAGCGGCGCCGGCGGCGCATGCCCACCGAGCGACTCCTCGAGAATCGCCAGGTACGCGGCGTTGTTCACGTGGCGAAAGGCGTCCATGTCGGTCTGACGAAACCGGAACTCCATGGTGTTGGTGCCGGCTTCGAGCGGTCGCTTGGGGTGCCGGAGCTTGCTGTCCACCGCGCGCCCGCCCGTGGCTTCGAGGTAGGCGTTGGCGAACTCGTCGCCCCACTTCACCGGTCGACCCGAGGCCGTGTCGATGTGGATCCACAATGCCGCCGCCTCGACGTGCCCGCCGTTCGAGCCCCGGATCGAGGTGCGTCGTTCGGCCCAGCGGGCGCCGGTTCCCGAACACCACGTCGTGAGCGTGAGCGATTCCCTCGCGGACGGATGTTGGAGAATCTCGATGGCGCTCCGGCGGGCCACCCAGGCGAGCCCGAGCTGCGGCAATCCGGCATCGTCCGTGTCGGCATTTCCTGCGTCCTGCAGGAACCGGAAGATCGCATCGAACTCCATTCGGCCATCCGGGTTGGCATCGGCGATGGACACCGTCCGGCTGATCGTGAAGGTGCGTCCCGATGACGGGGGCGGCACCAGATCGTCGCTGGGCGTCGGGACGGGTTCAGTGGGAGTCATCTTGGGCCGAATGGTAGGGGAGGGTCACGGGTAAGAACACCTTGAGAACTCAGGCCATGGAGCACCCGAACGGGAATTCGGCAGACGAAACTGTGGGTTCAAGCGTGGTGTCCGGACAAACCGGCGAACGACCAGAACTCATCTACGGGAGGAACCATGAACGGTACGGGCAACGCCACTCGGCTTCGCCTCGCCGCGCTCTTCTCTGCGGTGGCGTTGCTGGCGGCCGCGTGCGGTTCCTCCGCTGACGAGGGTGGCACGGTCACGCTCGGCAACGGTGAGATCAGCGTGGACACCGATCTCGACGACGGTGGCGCCGAGGCGGGCGCCGGTGCGAGTGAGTCGGACTTCACGTACGAAACTCCAGAGGGACTCATCGTGGAGTTCGCCGACCTCACCGATGGCCCGGTGGTCATCAACTTCTTTGCCTCCTGGTGTCCGTCGTGCATCGCCGAGATGCCGGACTTCGAGGCCGTCTTCCAGCAGTTCGGCGGTGAGGTGGAGTTCCTCGGCCTCGCCATGCAGGACCGGACCGAGGCGGCCGTCGAGCTCGTCGCCGAGACCGGAGTCACCTATCCCATCGGCCTGGACCCGGACGGCGACATCTTCGCCCAGTTCAAGGGACTGGGCATGCCCACCACGGTGTTCGTGGGGGCCGACGGCACCGTCGAGCGGGTCCATTCCGGCCAGCTCAGCGCCGAAGGCCTCGCCGACATCATCAACGAAGACCTCACCTCGTAGGAGCCAGCACGATGCCAAGCTTTGATCTGCTCGCCTTTCCATTTGCCGCCGGCCTCGTGGCCGCCTTCAACCCGTGCGGCTTCGCCATGCTGCCGACGTACCTCACGTACTTTCTGGGCCTCGACGACGACAACACATCCGTCGCCAAGTCCGTGCTTCGCGGCGGCGGTGTCGGCCTTGCGCTGACGGCCGGCTTCCTCACGGTCTTCGCCGTCTTCGGTGTGCTGTTCGAAGTGGTGCTCGGCGCCGGCGCTCGCAGCGCCATCCAGAGTGCGCTGTGGATCGTGACCGTGATCAGTGGCCTGTTCATCCTGGGCCTCGGCGTCGCCATGATTCGCGGCTTCCAGCCGGTGCTGAACCTGCCGAAGCTGCAGATGGGAACCGGGAGCCGGCAGGTCGGCTCGATGTACCTCTTCGGTGTCTCCTACGGCGTCGTCTCGCTCGGCTGCACGATCGGCCCGTTCCTCGTTGCCGTGACCGGCTCGGTCGCCAACACCAACGCCCGCTTCGGTTCGTTGTACGCCTTCATCGCCTATGCCCTCGGCATGGGTGCGGTCATCGTCTTCCTGACCATGGCGCTCGCCGCCGGCCGCAGCGGCGTGGCCAACAAGATGCGCTCGCTGCTCCCGAAGATCAACCGTGCCTCGGGCGTGCTGCTGGTGCTCGCCGGCATCTACCTCGTGAGCTACGGCTGGTTCGAGAAGGACCCGATCAACAACAGCAACTTCATCATCGACGGTGCCGAGGGCATCCAGAGCTCGATCGTCAACTGGATCACGAACGATCTCGGCGCCGAGCGGGCCGGCCTGACCATGCTGGTTGCGATCGGTGTCATCGGTGCCGGCGCCGCCCTCTGGCGCTTTCAGAGCCGCAACACCCTCCCCGAGCACGACTGAACAGGCCTGGCACCTTTTCCCCTCAATGGTGCCAGGCACGTTGTGCCAAACCCTGAAAAATCAACGTTTCGAGTCCAAAGGAGCCTGGCACCTTTTGGCACCGAAGGTGCCAGGCACCATTCAGGGGTGGTTGGATTCGCCGGCGGCCACCCAGAGGATGGCGGCGCCGAGCAGAAGCTGCGTCGCCGCCACGATCAACAGCAGGACATAGGTGGTGGGGTCATCCGTCCCCGAGTCGCTGACTGCGGTCACGAGCAACACGACGGTCGCCAACGCGATCCCGGCCACGCCGAGACCGACGAACAGCCAGCCGACGATCCGGGCCGCCTGAATGAAGTGTGCTCGCGTCACGACCCGAGGTCGTAGCGCAGGCGCCCGTTCACTTCGGTGCGGGTCGCACCGTCGTGCAGACGCAGCCATTCGAGGTGGGCGAACGTCTCGCTCGACGCCATCCCGCCCCAGGACCGCTCACGAAACAGCATCCGCATGTAGGCCTCGACCTCGGCGTCGCCGACCTCGCTCCCGATCTCACGAACCCGTTCGAGCCGCTCGACGTGATGATCCGAAATCGCCTGCGCCCGCCCTGGCAGATCGTTGAACGGGTCGCCGTGGGCGGGAAGCACGATCGTCGCTTCGTCATACGAACCCACGAGGGCAAGTGACCGGAAGAACTCGCCCAGCGGATCCTCGTAGTCCGTGATGCCGCTGATGTGCGGCGTGATGTGGGGAAGCACGTGGTCGCCCGAGAAGAAGACGCCGTTCTCCGCTCCCCAGAGACAGATGTGGTCGTCGGCGTGCCCGGGCGTGTGGATCACCTCGTACGACACGCCACCGAGTTCGATTCGATCAGCGTTCGTCACGATGGTCGTCGGTGCCGGTGGCTGCATGCTGGCCCGAATCCCGATGCCGTCGGCGTAGTGGCGCAGCGGCTCCGCCGGAATCTGCGGTGTGATGTCCCCCCACGGTGTCGGGCGGACGAGTTTCGCGGCGACGGCCTCGATCTCCTCGAGCGGACGATGCAACAGATCGGCAGAGTCCTCGCCGATGTCGACATCCTCGTACGCCCGGTGCCATTTCGAGCCGAACCCCTGGTGGGCGACGACCTGGAGCGGATGACGTGTGTCGAGTTGCGCGAGGCGGGCGACGCCGCCGTAGTGATCGTGGTGGCTGTGTGTGATGACGACGGTGTGCACGTCGGCGATGTCGAGGCCGACGGACGTGAGACGCTGGCGCAGCGCCTCGTGGGATGCCCCGTCGGGAAGTCCCGGATCGATGAGGGCGAGGCCCCGGTCGTCTTCGATCGCGTAGCAGTTGACGTGCCCGAGTCCGGGCAGGAACACCGGGAGCATGAGCCGAAGAATGCCGGGCACGATCTCGACGACATCCTCGGAGGCTGGCAGGTTCTCCGACTTTGGTGGCCGAGACTGCGGGCCGTCGGTCACGGCGTGGTGTCGGTCGCTGCCGGAGTCTCGAGGAAGACGGCGGAACGGTAGTAGACGAGTTCCGCCACCGATTCACGAATGTCGTCCATCGCTCGATGGCCGGCTGCCTTCTTCGGTGCCTTCGACAGCACACCGGGGTACCAGCGTCGGGAGAGCTCCTTGATGGTGGAGACGTCGACCGAGCGGTAGTGGAGGAACTCCTCCACCTCGGGAAGCTGCGATGCCAGGAAGCGCCGGTCGGTACCAATGGAATTGCCGCACAGCGGGACTGTGCCGGGCTCGCTGATGTGCTCCCGCAGGAAGTCGAGGGTGGCCTGGCCGGCTTCTTCAAGCGTGATGGTCGAGGCTTCGATCTGTTCGAGCAGGCCGGACTTCGTGTGCATCTTGCGCACGAAGTCGTCCATCTGGGCCATGGCTTCCGGCGGCTGGGTGACGACCAGGTCCGGCCCTTCGGCGATGACCTCGAGGTTGTCGTCCGTCAGCAGCGTGGCGATCTCCACGATCACGTGCCGACTCGGATCGAGGCCGGTCATTTCGAGATCCATCCAAGCAAGCATTCTCGCCAGCCTACCGCTCGGACTACGCTCCGGGCGTGCTTGACATCCCCCTCCAGCAACTCGATCCCGACCTCGCCCCGCCCGCCTATGCGAACCCCGGTGACGCCGGCGCCGACCTCGTTGCGGCAGAAGCGGTGACGCTCGCCCCGGGCGGCGGACGGGCCCTCGTCCCGACCGGCGCCGCCATTGCGCTTCCGGACGGCTACGCGGCGTTCGTGCAGCCCCGAAGCGGGCTCGCGTACAAGCACGGGGTGACCGTGTTGAACTCGCCCGGTCTGATCGACTCGGGCTACCGCGGCGAGCTGAAGGTGCTGCTGATCAACACCGATCCTTCGACACCGTTCGAGATCGAGCGCGGCGATCGAATCGCCCAACTCGTCATCCAGCGTGTCGACGAGGCGCGATTCGTCCTGGTGGACGAGCTGCCGGACTCCACCCGGGGTGACGGCGGCTTCGGTTCCACCGGCGTGAAGAGCTCCTGACCGCTCGGGTCAGATTCGTTTCGTGAACTGCACGACTCCGGCGACGGGGTCGGCGTCGAAGCGATCGACCAGATCCGTGACGACCACCTCGAAGCGGACGATGTCCTCGAGATCCGTTGGGCGCGCGCCCGCTTCCAATCGTTGGCTCGCACTCACGAGAAGCTCATGGTCGTCGACTTCGAAGGTGACGTCGACCGAGCCGGCGTGATCCTCATCGTTGAGGAGCAGCGCGAAGGTCTCGTCGATGGCGAGTCGGAGGTCGTCGATCGCCCGAACCGAGAGCCCTTTGCGGCGCGCGATCGATGCCGCACCGATCCGCACCAGTCGAACGAACCGCATTGCGGCAGGGATGGTGAGGCTGATGACATCGGTCTCGGCCTCGCCGGACCCAGGTGCATCGACTGCCAAAGCCATGATCTCAGTGTGGCAGGGAGGTTGACGTTCGCAGCGGACCGTGTCGCCCGTGCGGGTGTGGATGGCGACCGCCTAACGTGACCGTGTGACGATTCTGGTTGATCCGGCCCGATGGCCCTGGCGGGGTACGACCTGGTGTCATCTCGTCTCCGACGACCACCTCGATGAACTGCACGAGTTCGCCGCCCGACTCGGCTGTCGGCGGGTGGGCTTCCAAGGCGATCACTACGACATCGACATCGACACGCGTGAGGTGGCGATCGAGCTCGGCGCGACCGCATGCGACAGTCGTGAGCTGGTCCGGAGGTTGCGCGGCGCCGGACTGCGTCTGCGGCCGTCGACCTTCCCGAAGTGGTCGATGGTTGAGCAATGGACCGACCTCGACGGTGTGGCAGACGTGCTGGCTGCGGCCGATCTCACACCGGAGCTGCGAGTGCTGGCCGACCGACACCTTCGGGGTGACACGATCGATGCGGCGAGCGGCGTCGTGGTGCTGACCCGCTCCCTGGGCGACGCGGTCATGGTTTTCGGTGACGGGAACGCTCCATCGCTGGCGGAGGAGCCGGCGACCGGCGTCCACATGCGGGTCGACCGTTTCGACCGCTGGGCCGTCGAGCTCGTCCATCCGCCCCTGCGCGCCGAGCAGTAGGGACGAGTGCCTCGATGTCCGGGGTGAGCGACTTTCCGTTGGGAGAGCGAACACCGTAGAATCGTCGGCCGCATGAAGAACTGGCTGTCGGGCGTGGCTGCCCTCGTGGTTTTGGCCGGCTGTTCGTCCACGGGCACTGATGTTGCGGGGGTGTCGACGAGCGTGCCGACCACAACTTCGACGACCACCAGCTCGACGACCATCGCCGTGCAGACGGCGGACGCCGCCGAATCCTCGGAGGTGATCGCGGTGCCCGCAGCGGAACTCCGTTCGCCCGGCACCATCACCATCGGCGATGTCGTCCATGAGTTCGCCTTCGAGTGCTACGCCGCCGGCGTCGGCGATGTGCTCGCCCTCGGCGTCGGCACGGGAGCAACCGATTCCGGAACGCAGGCGATCGTGCAGGCCTTCTTCGGCATGCCGTACGTTGCCGTCCAGTTCGCCGACGGCAGTGTTCAGGAGTTGGCGGTCGACCGAGTCGCCGATCTCTTCCTGCAGGGCAGCGACATCCGCGGAAGCGCGCTTCGGTTCGTGAACGCCTCGGACTCCGCTGGGGTCGGCGAGGCTGTCGGTCTCGGCGCCGTCACCGTGGAGTGCAACGGGTTTGCCCCGGGTTTGCCCGAGGGGTGGGTCGCCCCCGTCGAAGGCTGATCAGCAGCCCGTTGCGCCCTCGATCACGCCGACCCGGCCGGACCGGAACGAGGTGGTCGTCGTACCGTCGGTCGAAAAGATGACTCGGAACGCTGCGTCGTTGGCGTCGGCGGGCGTGAAGACGAGATCGTTGCCGCCGCCGGCGCGGGGAGTCGAGGTGAGACGGTCACCGAAGAGAGCAAAGAGTTCGTCCTCGGTGCTGCCGACCCCGGCGCCAGACCGGGTGGTGATGAGGTCGGTCGTGACGTCCACCCGTTCGATCGTGCCTGCGGTGACCGTGAGCTCGACACCGACCGGTCCGCCTTCCGGTCGAATCTGGTAGCACTCGCCATTGGCTGCCCCGACCGGTACGAGGGACGCGGCGAGCGCCGACTCGGCTCGAGCAACCGTCATTCCGAACTGCACCCGGTCGATGCCGACGGTACTGACGGAGGACGAGGCGTCGAAGGCCGGGGTGCCGACGAGGTCGGGCGCTTCCGTCGTGGTGGTGGTCGTGGTCGGCGCGGCAGTGGTGGTCGGCGCGGCAGACGTTTCGACGGCGACCGAGGTTGGTGGAACCGTGCCGACGCTGGCTTCGCCATCTCCGCCACACGCAGCTGCGACGAGCGCGATGGCCACGATGGACGAACGGAACACGGGAGTGGTGGCCATGGATCTGCGCACGACTCCGAGTGTACGTCAGCTGTGCCATGGGTCACGAAACGACGGGGGTGTGTGCACGCATTCGGCTGGAAGCTGCTTGGCTGGACGGGTGCGACTCCGCCTGTTCCTCCTTGCTGTTACCGCAGCGGTCGCGATGAGCGCATGCAGTTCCGCGGGCCCTGACGTTGAATCGGTGGCCGAATCCGCCGCGCGACCGGCTCCGGAGACGACGACCACCACCACCACGACGACGACCACGACCACCACAACGACGACCACGACGCTGCCGCCCCCCACGATGGAGGAGTGCCTGGCGGAAGTTCCGCTCGACGTGAAGCTGGGCCAGCTGCTCTTCCCGGTGATGACCCAGTCCGAGTTCGGCGAGGCGACCGTGCTTGCGGCCAACGGCCAGATTGCCGGCGTGGTGGTCCTGGGCTCGCCCGATGCCCGGGTCGCCCGGGACATCGAAGCCATGCAGACGACCTCACTCGTGGGGCCGAGCATCATCGCCGTCGACGAGGAAGGTGGGCGCGTCCAACGGCTCGATGGCCTCGTCGGTACCTTGCCGAGCGCCCGCGCCATGGCGAGCGGTGGTTCTGCAGACGACGTCCGCGCCCAATCTCGTGCGCATGCGGAAGCGATCGGTGCGCTCGGTTTCACCATGAACCTCGCTCCCGTGCTCGACCTGGACAACGGGGTGTACATCCGCGATCGCTCCTTCGGCGCCGACCCCGAGCAGGTCATCGAGTACGCCTTCGCCTTCGCCGATGGCATCCTCGATGCCGGTCTGACCCCGACGGCCAAGCACTTCCCCGGGCATGGACCCGGAAGCGACAGCCACACCGGACTGCCGACACTGCCCCCGCTCGAGCAGCTCCGAGCGGCGGATCTGGTGCCGTTCGGCGCCGCGATCGACCGCGGCGACCTTCCGATCATGGTTGGCCACCTCGTCATTCCGGGCGTGACGGACGGCGAGCCCGCAACCCTCTCGCCGGCGGCGGTCACCGGGCTGCTGCGTGATGAGCTCGGGTTCGACGGTCTGGTCATGACCGATGCGCTGAACATGGACGCGATCTCCGTCCAACGATCGAATGACGAGGCCGCCGAGCTCGCCCTCGTGGCCGGAGTCGATCTTGCGATGCTGGGGCGGATCGATGATGTCGTGCCCACGATCGAACGATTGCGTGCCGCGGTCGACGCCGGACGCCTTCCCCTCGACCGGGTCAACGAGTCCTTTCTGCGTGTCCTCGAAACGAAGGGCGTGGAGGTGTGTTCGCTTCCCGCAGAGGTCGCTCCGGCGATCGCATGCAACGGCGTGACGTCCGGAGCATGCGGCCTTGTGGGAGGGTGAACCCCACGGGTCTTTTGACCCTTGTTGCTTCTCGACGGCGACTGATACTCATTGAAGTCACTGGAACCCACACGACACCCAGGAGACAATTTCATGCGCTCGCTTCGCATCCGCACCATCGCCGCAATGGCCGCCCTTTCCATCAGCGCTCCGCTGCTCGCCACCTCGGCGGCCGGAGCCCAGGACGTGCCCGCCTTCAACTGTCAGGGACTGGCGATCACGCTCGACCTGTCGGTGGACACCGATCGTTTCGAGGGCGGAACCTTCTTCGGTACCGAGGGCGATGACGTCATCTTCGGCACACAGGGCAACGACCGGATCCACGGACTCGGCGGCAACGACGTGATTTGCGGCGCCCAGGGCATCGACCGCATCTGGGGCGGCGATGGCCGTGACACGCTCAACGGCGGCGGCGACAAGGACTACCTGTACGGCGGTGCCAACGCTGACGAGCTGCTCGGCGGCGACGGAGCCGACGTGCTGAATGGCGGCAAGGGCAAGGACATCCTTCGCGGCGACGACGGCTCGGACCGCCTCAACGGCGATGTCGGCGACGACTTCCTTCTCGGTGGAACCGGCAACGATCGCCTCAACGGCGGCGCAGGCAACGATCAGCTTCTCGGTGAGAAGGGCCGCCGCGACCGTCTCTACGGCAGCATCGGCGACAAGGACATCTGCGGCGATCCGCAGGGCACGACGACGTTCACCCTCGACTGTGAAACTCTCGTCGGCAACCTGGCGCCGGCGGCCTGATCGACGCTCGACGCACTGCGTTGGTTGTAGGCCGCCCGGGGCTCGAACCCGGCACCTTGGGATTAAAAGTCCCCTGCTCTACCCGATGAGCTAGCGGCCCGGGTAACGGCTCAAAGGATACCGCTCGACGCAGAAGAAGCCTGTTCGAGGCCCCGATCGCCCATGCGATCGGGGCCTTGGGCGTTTTCCCCCGATGTGCACAATCGCGTTGGCCCGGTGTGTTACAAATTGGTTGCACCCAGTATCTTGGCCGCGCGGGCGGTGTGTGATGAACATGCCGTGGAAAACGGCGAAAGGTGAGCCCCCTCGTGCGATCACAATTCCCGACGACGTTGCGTCGTCGATTCACCACTCTTCTTCTCGTTGCGTCGATGCTCGTGTTCGGGCTGGGCGTCAGCGGCGTTGCCGCGCAGTCGTCGGCGAACTGCACCGGTGATCTCGTCCTCGAGTTCAGCAGTGTTCGGCTGCTGAACATGGACGGTCAGCGTCGGGCTGGGCCCTTCCCGGTCGAACTCGACGCCGGCGTCTATGTCGTCACGGCCGGCAGCTTCGACCTTCACACCCCCGGTCAGCTGAGCCAGACGCAGGAGCAATGGCAGATCCGATCCGACAGCGGATGGGTCTCACCGTTCACCCTCGACGTGCCGGACGACCAGCAGACGATCATCACCCGATTCGTGCAGCAGAACGTGACCCAGCCGGTCACGGAGATCACGCTCGATCATCTTGGCCAGGGCGGAATCAACTCGGTCGATCCCACGTGTGTCGGGTTCACCCTCGTGAGCGCTGCCGCCGACGATTGCAGCTCGAGCGATCCGAACACCGTGGTCGACGCCGACGGCAACGTGACCTGCGACGATCCGGCGGACCCCGCTGATCCCAACGAGCCGGCGGACCCGAACGATCCGGC
>JAHDEJ010000083.1 GCA_020628865.1 Acidimicrobiales bacterium | reverse complement strand
GCCACGAGCATCGAACCTTCGGAGCTGTTCGAGGGTGAGGATCACAGCGTGGTCACCCTGTCGACCGACACGGGTGAGGTGCAGGTCCTGCTCTTCGGGCGGCCGGATCTCCTCGAAGCGGGACTCGAGTACGAGATTCGGGTGAGCCGGTTCGACGACACCGCCTCGCTCGAGTCCGACTACGCATGGCTCCACTCCGACGACCCGTGCGGTGCCGGCTCCACGGTGCGGCTCGTGACGGCCGACGGCACGCTCGAAGACATCGCCAAACCACCGCTGTTCTCGATTCCGGTTTCGGCCCGCCAGTACTTCTACGGCTTCGGCGTGTTCGCCCTCGTCGTGTACTTGTTCAGCCGCCTGACCACCTGACCAGCTCACCTGGCCCAGGGCAGGTTCGCCGACCAGCGGAGCTCGCCGCTTGCCACGTCGTACGCATCGAGATGGAGCGGAGAGGAAACCACAACGAGGTCGCCGTCGGTGGCGACGGCGTGCATGTCGGGAGGCCCGAGGTCGACCCTCCACATGACCTCTGCGGTGGTCGGGTCCACGCGAAGAAGCGACCTGCGGCGGATGGAGAAGATCGCGTCGTCGGTCACCGTCCACTCGACGCCGAGCCCTCGACCGATCCACGCGACCTCACCAGTGTCGATGTCGACCGCCGTCAGCCGAGCGCCTCGGTCGAAGAGGGCCAGCCGGTTCCACACGACAGCCGGTGGGCCGAGGGGTGGCGTTTCGAGTCGCATCACCTGCCCGTCCGCATTGCGGATGTAGGCGTCCATGTCCTGGCCGCCGACGACCGTAACGCCGCCGCCGACAACCTCGTGTTCTCCGACGCTGGGCGTCCGCCTTCGCTCGAGGGCCAGGTCCCACGCTGCGGATTCGAACAGCGACTCTGCCACGGTGCTCGCCTCGACCTCGCCATCGACCTCGATGGCGACAGGCCCAGCATTCGTCGATACCACGAAGCGCCCGTCGACCGCCTCGACGCGAAGTGGGTCGAAGTTGCTCGAGTTGAACAGCCGGAGGCAGTCGGCTTGCCGGCAACCCTCGAGCGCCCGTTCGCCGAGCGGCTCGTCGAGTTCCACAAGCACGAACTCACCCTCAACCGAGGTTCCGCACCCGGCATCACCAGCACTACCAGCCCACAATAACTGCGCAACAGTGATCCGATCTTCGGTCTGTTCCAAGGTCCAGTCAGTGACGCCGACGCAGCCCCCGCCGAGGAAACTGATGCCGGACGTCTCGATGAGGAGCTGACGTCCGTCGAGAGACTCGTCGATCAGAAGCCATCTCGCCTGGCCGAGCGACTCAGCTCCAGCCGGAATCGACGACTTCTCAGCCGTGCATCCTGCCAGCGCCAACGCTCCCGCCATCACAACCGCTCCGAACCGCCGCATGACACGAGTGTGGCAGGGCGAACGCACCTCGATGGCTCGCGCCGCGGCTTCGGGCACGCTCCAACGGGCAGAGAGGCGGGTGAAGGGCCGCGTCTCACTTTCACCCAAAACCGCAGACGAGAGCCATGCTGACCGCTTCTGGATGCACATCGGTCGTACGAGGTGCGAGGATCGAGCATGACCTCCGTTGCTGACCTTGTGATCGCCGCCCTTCGTCAGAGTCAGATCGACACGCTGTTCTGTCTGCCCGGAGTGCAGAACGACGACTTCTTCGATCGGCTCGTCGATGCGCCCGACATCCGGCCGATCGTCTGCCGCCACGAGCAGGGCACGGCGTACATGGCGATGGGCGCCGCGCAGGTCACCGGAAAGCCGGCAGCGTGCTGTGTGGTTCCCGGCCCGGGGATGTTGAACGCCGCCGGTGCGCTGACCAGCGCATACTGGGGGTACGCAAGGGTGCTGGCCATCGTGGGACAGATGGCCACCGATCTTCGGGGCAAGAACTTCGGCGCGCTGCATGACCTTCCGGACCAGACGGCGATCCTCTCGCAGCTCACCAAGGCCACCTTCGTGGCCGACGACCCGGCGACAGCAGCGAGCGAGGTGCAGAAGGCGGTCGACGCGTTGCACTCGGACCTGCCTCGACCGGTCAGTATCGAAGTGCCGGCCGACGTGTGGGCAGAACCGGCATCCGGTGAGATCGGCCCGGCCACGGTGAGCGTGCCAGCTGCGAACCCGGCCGATATCGAACGCGCGGCCGCCATCCTCGCCGACGCCCGCTCACCCCTCATCGTGCTCGGCTCCGGTGCCTACGCGGCGAGCGCCGAGGTGATCGCGCTCGCCGAGAAACTGCAGGCACCCGTCACGACCCGACGCATGGGCCACGGCGTCGTTCCGACCACCCATCCCCTGTTCATTCCGATCACCGCGGCTCACGACCGTTGGGCGACGACGGACGTGGTGCTCGGCGTCGGCAGCCGCATCGAGTGGCCGCTCGGCAGCTGGGGCGTGGACGACGACCTCACCGTGCTGCAGATCAATGTGGACGCCGACGAGTTGAACCGCCACGGGATCACCGAGGTGGGCCTCCATGCCGACGCCGCCCAGGCGTGCGCGGCATTGGTCGCTGCGCTCGGCGAATTTCAGGGCGAGGACCGCACCGCGGAACTGGCTGGAGCGAAGCAGGCGTTCGCGGATGCGAGCGCGTACCTGGTTCCGCAGCGGGAGTACTGCGCGGCGATCCGTGATGTCCTTCCGGACGATGGCGTGTTCGTCGAGGACGTCACGCAGATCGGGTTCGGCGCGCACCTCGTCTACGACCACCGCAAACCTCGAACGTTCCTTTCGTCGGGAGCAGCGGGCACCCTCGGCGCCGGAACTGCGGTGGCGATCGGTGCCGCCGCCGCGACGGACCGCCCGGTGGTCGGCGTGACCGGCGACGGCGGCTTCCTCTTCACCGCAACGGAGCTCGCCACTGCAGTGCAGCACGACATCCCGTGCAACATCGTGCTGTTCAACGACGGCAAGTACGGCAACGTGAACCGCATCCAGAAGCTTCGGTTCGGGGCCGACCGGACGATTGCCTCCGAGCTCCGCAATCCGGACTTCCGCAAGCTCGCCGACGCGTTCGGATTGCGCAGCTGGCACACCGATTCGCCCGACGGTCTGCGGTCGGCCCTCGACGAGTCGATCGCCCACAACGGCCCAAGCCTGGTCGAAGTCACCGTGGGCGAGATGCCCAACCCCTGGCCGCTCATGCGCCTCCCGCAAGTTCGCGGGTGACCCACCGCAGCCGCCCGGGGTGAGGGGGTCGCGTCTCACCTTCACCCAAACCGGTAGGAGAGTCGCGTCTCACCTCTCACCCGAGCCCAAAGGAGAGGCTGGCAACCAAGGTTCACTG
>JAHDEJ010000024.1 GCA_020628865.1 Acidimicrobiales bacterium | reverse complement strand
CGTAGGGATAGAAGGACTCCCGATGCAACGACTTGATGTGGTAGCCCTCCTGGGCTGTCTCGTTGATGAGCTTCCAGTTTGCTTCGTCGAACAGTTCGCCCTGGTCGAAGAGCTTCTGATCGGGCGTGAAGTAGTCGAGACAATCATCGAGCGCGGTGTCGTCGATCGGCCCTTCCTGACGCACGTAGACGATGCCGCCCTTCTCAGCCGCACCAACCTCGACGAGCCCGTGGGTTGACGGGTCGAGGTCGGCAAACCCGGACCGGCCGGGAATCCCCTTGAGCTCGCCGTCGAGGTTGTACGTCCATGCGTGGTACGGGCACGTGAACGCCTTCGAACAGCCGCTCCCCTCGGCCACCTGCATGCCGCGGTGCCGACACGCGTTGATGAAGGCACGCACGGTGCCGTCGTGGCTGCGGGTCACCAGCAGTGGCGTCAACGCCGCCGATCGAGCGATGAAGCTGCCCACCTCGGGGAGCGCTGCGGACGGGCAGAACGGAACCGGCAGCCTTCGCAGCATTGCGATCTCGGCCTCGAACCGCTCCTGCGAGTAGTAGTGCTCGACCGGCGCTCGCCAGACGGTGTCGCCCAGATCTGTCGTCTTGTTGTCGATGTGACTGAAGATCCGTTCGATCGCCTGCTGATCGTTCAGCAGGACTGAGCTCATGCCGTTCATGGTCCTCCGAGCATTGCACACAACGAACGGAAAGGATCCGTACCGAGTCAGCTCCAACCGCGTCGGCGGCGCCATGCTGCCGCGCCAAGTACGAGCGCGAGCCCATACGGTGCCGCTCTCACCAGCTTCAAGGCGGTCACAGCACGCCTGAACGTGTCGGCGTCGTTCACGTGCGGGAACGGCCCGTCGGGTACTTCGCATCCGAGAAAGTCGCAGAGCGGTTCCCACCCATCAGCGACTTGGAACACCAGCAGCTGCTCGGCGGGCACGTCCTGCTCGACCTGCTCGATGTACTCGAGGAAGACCTGCTTGGCGTGCACCGGGTCGGTGAATCGCCCGTCGAACACGCGGTCCCACACGGTGCCGTCCACCAACTCGAACATGCGACGCGCCCTCGGAACCAGACGAAGCACCCACGACGGCATGAGCCGCCTCATCTCATAAATGGTCGACGACGCACTCTCGTACCAGCGGTCGACGTCACGAGTCGTCAACACCACCTTGGCCTCTGGGTAGTGGTCGAGAAGCTCGCGGTAGTAGGTGCTCGAAGGGAAATCGACACACGCCTTGTAGCCGCGGAAGATCTCTTCCCATGCGGCTTCGTTGCCCACCGCGACGTCGTGCCAAAGCCGGACCTGCTCAGCGCTCGCGTAGACGTCTCGCATGTGATGTGTTCGGTCGTAGCCGAGCTGCTCGAGCGCCACCTTCATCGACAGCGTGCCCGTACGGCCGAAACCCGCACCGATCACTTCAAGCGTCATGGTCACCGCACCCGCAGACGAAAACGGTCAGCTCCCGAGCTTCTCGAAGGGGCGGTCGTTTCGAGCGGCACGGCTGCGACTGTACCGGCCACGGGTCACGTGTGTGTTGACGAGGTCGGCTATGCCCCCGTCTCGACGACGACCTTCCCGTACGTCGACCGTTCGCCGCGTAGGTAGTGCCACGCCTCGACGTACTCCTCCATGGGAAAGACCTGATCGACGGTGGGCTTGAGATCCCCATTGGCGATGGACTCGTGTACGAACGCGCAACCCCGTGCGCACGCCTCGGCGTCCTGCACATAGTTGAAGAGCGAGTAGGTGTGCAGCCAGCCATTCGACTGGAACATCGGCACGATCGGGAAGTCGGGAAACGCTCCGCTGAGGAGCCCATACAGTGCAAACACACCCCCCTTGGCCATCGCTGGCGCATACCTCGCCGGGAAATCGCCGCCGACCGGGTCGAACGACAGGTGCACGCCGACCCCATCAGTCACATCGCGGAGAAACTCGGCCAGGTCGGTTCCGCCGTTGTCGACGTACACATGATCGGCCCCCGAGGACTCGAGATACTCGCGGTTTCTCTCGTGTCTGGTTGTCGCAATCGTGGTCGCACCCTTCAGCCGAGCGATCTCGAGCGCAGCGTTGCCGGCGGTGCTCGTCCCGGCGGGAACGAGAATGTTGACGCCCGGCGATGCCTTGGCCATCTCGACAACCGGGAAATACGCGGTCATGTACTGCATCCAAATCGACGCAGACTCGACTGCGGACAGTGTCTCAGGAGCTCGCACGACGTACTCGGCGTCGATGAGGACCGTGTCGGCGCTCACGCCACGACGATCGTAGAAGTAGGGCAACGTGCAGTACCGCTCTCCGACACTGATTCCGGAGACGTTCGAGCCGACGGCCTCGACGATTCCCGACGCCTCGATGCCCACCCGTGCGGGAAAGGCCGAGAAGCTGAACGAGTACATGTCGTTCATGAGATCCGCATCGCCCCAGTTGAGTGCGAACGCTTCAACCCGCAGGCGGACGTCGTTCGGTCCAGGCTCCTCGGCTTCGCAGTCGACGAGCTGGAGCCCTTCGAATCCGCTGTACTCGGTGATGATCCATTCGCGTGGCATGTTGTCTCCTCAGTCCGAACCCACGTTGGCAAGGTCTCGATCGGTGTTGTTGCAGCGGACGGGTCCGTCATCGTCGATGACGACGATGTCTTCGAGTCGCATTCCCCACTTGCCGACTCGGTAGATGCCGGGCTCGATGCTGAAGGCGTGGCCGACTTCAATCGATTGATCGTTGTTGCTCGTCACATACGGATGTTCGTGAACCTCGGTCCCGATTCCATGGCCTGTCCGATGGATGAACTCGGGTCCATAGCCGGCGGCCTCGAGGCTTGAGCGTGCGGCCAGATCCACGTCTCCCAAACGCGCCCCTGGCTGAGCGGCGCGAAATGCGAGCTCTTGGGCTTCCCTGAGGCTCGCCCATGCGTCCCCCACGTCATCTGGAATGGGCCCAGTGAAAACGCATCGGGTCATGTCGCTGTTGAAGCCGTTCAGTGACCCGCCGAAGTCGAAGAGCACCATCTCGTGGGCCTGGATCACTCGGTCTCCAGGGTGGTGGTGCGGGCTCGCGGAGTTCGGGCCGGACGCCACGATGACGAACTCCACCGTTTCATGGCCGACGGCAAGGAGTCGACGTCGCACATCGTCCTGCACCTCGAGTTCGCTTCGACCGACGAGCGGCACCTCACCATTTCGAATCTGGTCGTGGACCAGGTCCACGAGGCCCCCCACCGTGCGAAGGGCCTGGCGTTCGGCTGCGGTCTTGAGCGCCCGCATGCCGCCCAGCGTCTCGTTCAGTGCGAGGAACTCGGCGCCCGGCAGCGCTCGCTGCAGCGCCAACAGGTGTTGGGACGGAAGACCGTCGGACACGAGGATCCGCCCGCGAGCAGGCAATTCCGGAACGGCCAGGGCGATCGGGTCGTCGGAGTCCTCCCACGGCGCAAACGTGAATACCTCGGGGATGGCCGTGATGCCCTCGGCTTCGAGCTTTGGTGTGATGAACAGCGCCGGGCCGGTGTCGGGCGCCGTGGCCGCGACCACCGCTGTGAGACGCTCCCACGACTGGCCGCCGTGCCCCGTCAGATAGGCAAGATCCTTCCCCGTGCCGATGGCGAGACCCTGGGCTCCAGCAGCGACAGCGCGAGAGCGCAGGACGGCCCAGCGTTCGAGATAGTCGTCTACGTCAGTCATGTTCGCCTCCGAACGAGTTGGTCGAGTGAAACCGCGGCCAGGATGAGGACACCCTCGGCCAAGGTTTCGTACTCCGAGTCGATTCCCAGCAAGATGAACGCGTTGCCGATGCAGAGAATGAACAGCACCCCGACGACGGCACGCCACACCGCGCCTTCACCGCCAAAGATCGATGTGCCGCCCACGATCGCTGCAGTGATCGCCTGGAGTTCGAGTCCCACGCCGTTTTCGATGGAGCCAGCGCCGTTCTTGCTTGCGGTCAGCACACCAGCGAGGCCAGCGCAGAAGCCCGAGATCACGTAGGCAGCCGTCTTCACGCTCGTGATGCGGATGCCCACCAGACGAGCCGCTTCAGCGTTGCCGCCGACTGCGTAGAAGGCCCGGCCGAGCGTCGTACGCGACAGCATCAATCCGAGAACGACCGCGACTGCGATGAAGATCCATACGCGCACTTTCAACCCGAGAAAGTCGGAGGTTCCGATGGAGCGGAAGGAGTCGCTCGAATATTGCACGATGGCCCCACCGGTGAGGAGGAAGGCAATTCCTCTGAACACAAACGCGGTCGACAACGTACCGATGAAGGAGTTGACGCCCGTGTAGGCCATGATTCCGCCGTTGACGAGTCCGAGACCGATTCCGGTGCCGATCCCGAGGACAACAGCGAACGCCGGACTCACCTCAGCAACCTGTGCTGCAACGATGGCTGATACCGACAGGATCGAGCCCGTGGAGAGGTCGAAGATTCCCGCGATGATGCAGACCGTCACCCCGACGGCGAGAAGCCCGACGGCAACGGACTGGTCGGACAGGTTGGACCAGTTCCGAGCGGTGAGGAACAGATCGTTGCCGAGGCCCACACCGATCACGAGGAGGGCAAACGCGATGAGGATGCCGTACTTCGCAGCGATGTCGCGGACCGACCACCGCCGTTGCGGAGCACCGTCGGGTGCGTTGGAGGTTGACGTTGCGGTCATGACGCTGCCTTCTTGTCGGTTCCGAATGCCGCGGCCAGCAACGACTCTTTGTCCGAGTCCGCGGCGTCGCTCTCCAGCACGATCGTTCCATTGCGAACCGTGTAGATGCGGTCCGCAACGGCGAGTGCTTCTTCGAACTCAGATGTCACCATGAGCACGCTCATTCCTCCTGCAGCAAGCCGTCGGAGCAACGCATGGATCTGCTGGATCGAAACGACGTCGACGCCGCGGGTCGGCTCGTCGATCAGGTAGAGGCGCGGCGGCTCCATGAGCCACCGGCCGAGCAGGGCCTTCTGCTGGTTGCCGCCGGAGAGCGAAGCGATCGGGCCGTCGATGTTGCCATGGACCGACACGTCCATCGCGACGCTCGTCGCACGTCGACGCATGAATGCCTTGCGGATGAAACCGCCGGAGCTGGTCGCTCCGGGTTGGCCGATCGCAACATTGGTGGTGGTTGCGAGAACGGGAAAGATCCCGTCGTGCTTGCGGGACTCGGTGACCATTCCCAGGCCCGCCTTGACGGCGTCGGCGGGCCGACGAAAGTCCGCCTGGACCCCGTCGATTTCGATTGTGCCTGAGCCCGGCGGGTCCACGCCGAATATGCCGCGGAGGATCTCCGAGCGACCGGCGCCGACCAATCCGACCAGCGCGACGATCTCGCAGGGAAAGACCCGTAGCGACACATCGTGGTACCCCTGCCCGGTCAAGCCATTGACCGAGATTCTGGGGGTTCCCGTCCGGTCGATCTTCACACGTTCGGCGCCGCCATCAACATTGACGTCGCCCACCATGTACTGGATGAGCTTGTCGGAAGAGAGCGACTCGGCGGGTTCGCTGGCGACAACCACATGTCCGTCTCGCATGACGGTTACCACGTCGCAGACGTCGAGTATCTCCTCGAGGAAGTGTGAGACGAGCGCAACGGATGTCCCACTCTCGGCGAGGTCGCGAATGATGTCGTACAAGTTCCTCGAGTCGTCGATCGACATGGACGAAGTCGGCTCGTCGAACACGATGAGCCGCGTGTTGCTCGCCAGAGCGCGGAGGATCTCGACCTTCTGCTGATCCGACGCGGAGAGCGACGCAACGATCGCGTCTGGGTCCAACTCGAATCCGCGGTCCTTGATCAGCGCGCTGGCGCGATCACGGAGAGCGGCCCGGTCGACGACGCTGGCCCGGCTCGGCTGCTGGCCGAGCAGGATGTTCTCCGCAACCGAAAGAGCCGGAACCAGGGAAAGCTCCTGGGCGACCATGCTCACGCCCTGATCCCGGGCCTGGCGCGGGGTGCTGAACACATGGCTGGTTCCGGACACGTCGACATGGCCGGCGTCGGCCTTGTACACGCCGGCCATCATCTTCATCAGAGAGGACTTTCCGGCACCGTTCTGGCCGACGATTCCGTGAACCTCGCCCGCGCGGAACGTCACATCGGCGCCGTCGACGACCGAGATACCGGAGAAGGTTTTCGTGAGTCCCACCGCTGCGAGAACGGCTGGCGACGCCGCAGCGTCGCCAGCCGGCACCTCAACAGTGTTCGGGAGGTCTAGTTGGTCCACTGACCTTCGAAGTCGCCAATCGTGTCCTGGTTCACGTTCACCAGGTCTACCAGCGCATCGACGTCGATCGATGGGTTCGGGTTGTCCCCGGCGAGTTGCTCGCCTGCGACCTCAACGGCGAGCTGACCCCAATCAGCGGTGCGGTCGAGTTGCAGACCGTACCAACGGCCTTCCTTGACCGCCTCGACGGCCTGCGTCGGAGACCCCAAGCCGATGAAGGCGATACCTTCGGCACCGGCGGTGATCGCGGCCTGTTCGGCTCCGAGAATCGCCTGTGACGAGCCGAACATCACGTGGACATCCTCGTTGGCGAGCAGCACTGCGTCTGCTGCCGCCTGGCCGCTTTCCACGGCGTACCCACCGGCGACCGGTTCGATCAGATTGATCGCTGGCGTGTCGGCGAAGATCGACTCGAAGGTCTCGATGCGTGTCTGGTCGATGTCGAGCGTCGGGTCACCTGCGAGGTACGCAACGTTGCAGGGGTCACGGTCGGCACATGCCTCGACCACGAGGTCGGCCTGGCCTTCCACCGATCCGATGACGGACTGGCCCGCAAAGATGAGACCGTCGACCTGCGGGTCGAGCGTGAGCTGATCCGGACCGATCGGGCTGAACACTGCGACGACGGCAATACCTTCGGCGATGGCCTCCTCGACTGCCGGCGTGATGGCTGCGCCATTGTTCGAGCTGATGACGAACGTGTCGAAGTCGCCGGACAGCGTGGCGTTCTGGATCTGCTGAGCCTGCGTCTCTCCGCTGAAGTCGAACGCGCCATCGAAGATTTCCGCCTCGATGCCAGCCTCCGCTGCTCCTGCCTGCACGCCGGTCCAGATGCCCTGGCTGAAGCCGTTGAAGTTGGCGTAGCTGAAGTACGCAACCTTGCCTCGTTCCGCATCTGGCTCGTCGACGACATCTTCGACCTCATCGGCGACATCGTCCGCGACCTCCTCGACCTGATCGGCGACGTCATCGGCGACGTCAGCTGCGTCGTCGACGACGTCGGTGGCGGAGTCGCTACCGCACGCAGCAGCAACGAGCACGAGCGCAAGGAGCGCTACGAGCAGTTTTCGTAGTGATGGTGACATGTTGGTGGTGCCCTCCTTGTGAGCAACAGGCGCGTCGACGACCCGAGTTTCGGGATTCGCCGTCTGGTGAAGTGGTTGGTGGATGGTCATGGACTCACATCGATTCCGTAGATCTCTCGCGCAGTGGTCTCGCTGATGATCCCGGAATCGACGTCGGATCGAACGAGTTCGCGGTCACGATCGTTCGGATCACCGAACCCTCCGCCCCCACCGGTCATCGTGCGGACGATGTCGCCCTTCTTGAGGGTGACGTTCGCGCACTTGAGGAAGTGCTTTTCTTCCGGTGTGCCGGGGTTGATCACGACGTCGGGTGGTGTGGCGTCACCGCCGCCCGAGAGACCCCAGGCCGGTGTTTCGCTTCGCTCGAACCACGTCGACATCACGCCGTCGGAGAGGAGTTCGAACTCGCGCTCGACGCCCAGCCCTCCGCGGAACTGCCCATGACCACATGAGTCCTCCCGGTAGCCGTAGTGCAAGAGTCGAAGGGGGAACTTCGTTTCGAGCACCTCGATTGGCATGTCCTTCAGAGAGCCGTTCACGTTGTTGATGAGGGCGTCCTCACCATCAGATCCGTTCCATGCGCCCCAGCCACCGACGGTTGGTTCGACGTGCAACCAGGGCATTCTCGTATCGGCGTCCATCCCGCTGAAGAAGATCACCATCGAGTCGCCGTAGCTCGCCGCGGCGGCACGTTCGGGCACCACTTCACTGAGGGCCTTGACGATCAAGTCGATCAGCAGACCGAGCGGCGTGAAGTACCACTCGACCGGGTACGGCTCGATCGCACCGACAACGGACCCCTCGCGCACGGTGACGTCGAGTGGTTTGAACGACCCGCCGTTGGGTGGGCTGTCGGGGTCGACGAGCAACTTGTACGCCACGCGCACGGCAGCGATTGCCTGTGTGGCACCGCAGTTCACGGGCCCCATGCAGACATCGTCACTGTCGCTCAGATCGACTCGCATGGAATCCCCGTCGACGGTCACCGACACTCGGACTGCCACCTCGTCGTCGCCGACGCCGTCGCTGTCGATCGTGCCCTCGGCGTGGTACACCCCATCGGGGATGCCCGAGATGAAGTCACGTTCGAGCTGCTCGGACTGACGGAAGATCTCGTCGCGTGCGGCGCTCAGCGTGTCGGCTCCGAATCGGTCGAACACCTCGGGCAGGCGCTTCGCTCCGGTGTGACAACACGCGATCTGTGCGCCGAGGTCACCAACCGCACCGTGGAAGAAGCGACTGTTTCGCCCGATGGCCTGCGTGAGCGTGGCGCTCTGGACGCCTCCCTCGACGATGCGAACCGGCGCAAGCCGCAATCCCTCCTGAAAGACATCGATCGAGTCGATCGTGCCTCCCGGGTCCTTCGACCCGACATCGAGCCAATGCGCCCGTGAGGTCGCGAATCCGATCAGCTCGTCGCCGGCGAAGATCGGCTCCATGACCGTCATGTCGTGGAGATGTGTTCCGGTGATGTACGGATCGTTCATGATCCACACATCGCCTTCCGCCCAGATCTCTCGGCCGAACTGCTCCTCGATGGCCAAGGTGCACGCCTCGAGGTTTCCGAGGAAGATCGGGAGCCCCGCTGATTGGCCCAGCACTCGATGCTCAGCATCGAGCAGAGCCACGGAGCAGTCCTTCATCTCGTAGATGATCGGGGTGTACGCCGAGCGGATCAGCGTGGCGTTCATTTCATCAGCAATTGCCGTGAGCGCGTTGCGGATGATCTCGACGGTCACGGGGTTGACGTGCTCTGTCATCACTTTTCTCCTGAGTCGGGGCGGATACGGGTGGCGGAAACAATGCCGTACGAGTCGACGGCGACTCGCCAGCCAGGCGGAATGACCGTCGTTGCGGTCGTCTCGACGATGACCACAGGGCCGGTCAGCTCGCTGTCGGGCCCCAGGGCATCTCGTGCAACGAATGGTGTGACGAACTCGTCGCCGCCGAACAACACTTCGCGTTCAGTCGCGCTGGGGGCATCGCTGGCGGCGCCGATCTGCGTCGGCTCGGCACGACCGAGGTCGCCGAGCGCGGTGACCCGTGCGATCACGAATTCGATCGGCGCCTCGGCATTCGAGTGCCCGAATCGTGCCTGGTGCATGGCGTCGAACGTCGCCTTGATCGACCTCGACCAGTCTCCGCCGCCCACGTCGGCGAGAACGCCGACAGGAATGGTCAGCGTGTACTCCTGCCCGATGTATCTGGCGTCGATGGCGTACTGCACCGAGACCTGATCTGCGTCGACGCCTTCGGAGCGGATCTTGGTCGCAACCTCGTCGCCGATCTCGTCGTAGATCGCTCGGAGCGAATCGAGGTCAGCCGACTCGAGCGCGTACGGGAAGCCGCGGGCAGCATCTCGCCGCAGCTGGGTCTCGAGCATGCCCCATGCCGAGAATGCGCCGGGGAACCGAGGCACGATCATGTGGTCGATGTCGAGTTCCTCGGCCAGGAAGGCTGCGTGCATGGCGCCGGCGCCTCCGAACGCAACAAGGGCGAAGTCGCGGGGCTCGATGCCCTTCTCGACGGTGAGCGTGCGGATGGCCTGCGCCATCTTCGCATTGACGACGTCGAGGATTCCCTGAGCCATTTCGGTGTCGGACAGTCCGAGCTGTGCGCCCAACGCCGCGAGCGCCCTTTGTGCCTTCTCGACATCGAGATCGAACTCGCCTCCGGCGAATGATCCGGGGTCCACTCGGCCGAGCGCAACGTTCGCATCAGTGACAGTTGGTTCGGTACCACCGCGGCCATAGCAGGCCGGCCCGGGCGTGGCCCCGGCGCTGCGCGGGCCAACACGAAGTCCACCGGCTTCGACGTAGGCAACCGACCCTCCGCCGGCACCAATCGTGTAGATGTTCACGACTGGCATGAGAAGGGGGAATCCTTCGAGGGACGCTTCAGTCGAGACATCGGCCTCGCCCTCGACGATCAGGCTCACATCGAACGATGTTCCACCCATGTCGACGCAGATCAGGTTCTTGTGTCCGGTCAGCCGAGCGAGTGAGACGCCTCCCATCGCCCCGCCGACCGGACCCGAGAGGAGCGTCTGCACCGTGTGATCCTTCGCGGCGTTCGCCGTGATGATTCCTCCGGACGACTGCATGATGTGGAGGGGTACGGTCATGCCGTCGGCCTCGAGTCCGGCGGAGAGCTCCTCGAGATACGACCGGACGATGGGTGCCGTGTATGCATCGAGCACCGTCGTCGAGGTTCGTTCGTACTCACGCCATTCGCGTGCGAGGTGATGCGACAGGCTGATCGACACGTCGTCACCGAGTTCGCGGCGCAGGAGTTCGTTGACCCGGAGCTCGTGCTCCGGGTTCTCGTAGCTGAACAGCAACGCAACCCCGATCGATGTGTAGCCACCGTCGCGATAGTGCGCCGCCGCAGCGACCACGTCGTCCTCGCTCAGCGGCGTGACTTCATTCCCCAGCGGGTCGAGTCGCCCAGCGACCTCGACCGTGTCGCTCCGGCCCACCAGCGGTTCTGGCTTGCGGTACTGGAGTTCGTACAACTCGGTTCGGTTGCCCCGCGCGATTTGGTAGACGTCGCCCGCCCCCTTGCTCGAGATGAGCATGACGTTCTCCCCTCGACGCTCGAGAAAGGCGTTGAGACCCTGCGTGGTGCCGTGCACGACGAAGGACAGATTGCCGAGATCATCAACGACGGTTCGCATTGCGTTGCGCACGCCGACCGACAACTCACCTGGTGTGGTCGATGCTTTGCCGGCGAGATACTGGCCTGTCGCTTCGTCGTACGCGACCGCATCGGTGAACGTCCCACCGATGTCCATCGAAACTCGATATGGCCCGCTCATCATGCACCCTCCTGTGATCCGGCGAGAGCGACCTCATACCGCCCCCCGGATGTCGTCTCGCTGATCGGTTCGATCAGCAGGTCGTTCAGCTCGACGTTCGTTGCATTGCGTTCCGGATGCGCGAGCCAGCGTTCGTAGGCCGCGTCGTCTTCCCAGGTCGCGGCGACCAGGACCTCGAGTTCTGAGGCCAATACCTCGACGTTGTGACAACCCTTGACGGTCAAGGCCTTGTCGATGATCGACTCGCGGCGGAAGAGCTCGACGAGATCTCCTGTCCGACCGGGAGCCGGTCTCATCGTCAACACGGTCTTGATCATGCGATCCCCATCACTTGTCCGATATGAGTACACGGACCTTAACCAGCCCGGTTGGAGTATGCAAGTGTGTACTTCGAGTGGATGTACAGGTAGAGCTCGGTTACGGTGATGTGTGGCGCGGGCACATACGCTGTGCGGATCAGACTCTCGCAAAGGGGTGCACGTTGGAGATCGAGCTCGAAGCCGTTGGCCGCAATCTCGCCGAACTGCGCGCAGCCAGAGGCCTCAGCCTCAGGGAGCTCGCCGATCTCACCGGCTACACCAGCTCGTACCTCTCCCAGATCGAACGAGGGGATTCGGTTCCTTCTCTTTCCGGCCTCGCCACCGTGGCGGCATCACTTGGTGTCGAGATGGCCACGCTCTTCGAGCAGGTGACCGGGCCCAAGATCCACGTGAGCCGGAAGAGTGAGCCGCTACGGCTTCGCACCCGCCCGTCCGAGGACGAAGCCGAGCAACGCTACGCAGTCCTCGGCGCCCATGGAAACGAAGGCGCCTACACAGCGCTGATCCATCACATCCCGCCGGACAGTCCACCGATCACATTCCGCCACTTCGGTGAACGATTCGGGCTCGTGCTGAGCGGCTCGGTACGGATCATTTTCGGCTCTGAAGTCCACGACCTCGGGCAGAACCAGTGGCTCCACTACGGATCCCACGAAGAACACATCATCCAGGTCACGAGCGCCCGAGACGCAGAGATCCTCTGGGTCGTCAGCCCGGCGATCTTCTGAAAGGAGCAATCGTTGTCGAAGCGTCCACCCACCACGCCACCCGAAGGAAGTGCCGGCGGCCAGTTCAGTGCGATCAGCGCCGAAGTGGGCGCCCGCCTCGCTGAGCGCCGCCTCGATCTCGACTCGAGCCTCCGAGAGGTGGCCGAGCAAGCCGAGATCTCCGTCAGTCATCTCAATGACATCGAACGGGGACTGACCCAGGCGAGTCTGCCCGTTCTCCTTCGCGTCGTTCGAGCCCTTGGGCTCACGATCACCGAACTCCTCCCCCGCATCGGCGGCCATCACGTTGCGAGCGGATCGCTCGACAGCATCGCCGTGGGCTCGAGTGCCACCGTCAGTCACGACGATCTCGAGCTGAGCCTGGAGGTCGTGCGACTCCGGGCGGGCGAATCCCGAGACGTCGACAACCCGACGCTGGGCGACTTGTTGATCTACGTCCTCCGAGGCGAGGCGACGCTCGAACTGGAGAACCGTCCGATCATCGAACTGGGCGAAGGCGACACCATGGACAGCGAGCGTCTCCAATGGTGCCGCGTGGTCGCCGGCGCAGACGCCGACATCTTGATCGTCACACCGCTGGAGCCTGGCCATGTCCGCTGAGCAGACGGTCCGTCTCGCCACCGATGTCGGCGGCACCTTCACCGATCTCGTGACGTTCGAAACCGACGAACGCTCGGGGGCGCAACGCGTCCGAACGACAAAGGTGGACACCACCCCACAGGGCTTCGAGCAGGGCATTCTCAACGCGATCGACGACGGCAATGTCGATCTCGCAGCCGTACACCACCACGTGCATGGCACCACGGTCGTAATCAACGCGCTCACCGAGCGACGCGGGGTCACTGTCGGGCTGATCACCACGGAGGGGTTTCGCGATTCGCTCGAGATCGCTCGAGGCAATCGGCCGGACTTCTTCAACCTCGACTACGCCAAGCCGCCCGCATTCGTCCCTCGGCATCTTCGACGGGAAGTGCCGGGGCGAATCACTCACCTCGGGGATGAGCGTCGGCCGCTCGATCTCGCCGGTCTCGACGACATCCTCGACGACTTCCGCATTGAAGGAGTCGAAGCGATTGCGATCTGCCTGCTCAATGCGTACGCGAACACCGACCACGAACGCGCCGTGGTCGAGGCGATTCGGGACCGCTGGCCGGAGGTCGCCGTCGTTGCCTCGCACCAGATCACTCGCGAATGGCGCGAGTACGAACGGACGAGCACCACCGTCTTGTCTGCGTACGTACAACCCCCTGCGGAGCGCTATCTGAACCAACTGCAGGAGACACTCTGCGAGCGAGGACTCACCGGACCGACGCTCGTCATGCAGTCGAACTGCGGCGTGGCCTCGCTCGAAGCGGCATCGGCCACCCCGATCACGATCACCGAATCGGGTCCTGCGTCGGGTTTCCAAGCGGCAGCTGCGTTGGGTCGACTCATCGGCGAACCAAACGTTCTCGCTCTCGACATCGGCGGAACGACAGCCAAATGCTCGCTCATCGAAGACGGACAGGTCCGCGTGGTCACCGACTACTGGATCGAGCGAAACCGCACATCTGCCGGGTACCCCGTGATGGTTCCTGTGGTCGACCTCGTGGAGATCGGCAACGGCGGAGGCTCAATTGCATGGGTCGACGACTTCAAGAAGCTTCGAGTGGGCCCACAGTCTGCAGGTGCTTCACCGGGCCCGGCGTCGTACGGACGCGGCGGTTCGGCCGCCACGACCACCGACGCAAATCTGTGGCTCGGTCGAATCGGGCGCGAAGACTTCTGCGGCGGTGGTGTCACGCCCGACATGAGCGCAGCCGAACACGCACTCACGGCGATCGGCGCTCAGCTCGGGATCGATGCAACAGGTGCGGCACGCGGGATTGTCCGGCTGGCGAACGACGCGATGCTGAATGCGCTGAACCTGATCTCGCTGAATCGTGGCTTCGACCCGCGCGACTTCACCCTCGTCGCTTTCGGCGGCGGCGGACCCATGCACGGCGTGGCGCTCGCCCGAGAACTGGGCATCGCCAAGGTTGTCATCCCGGAAGCCGCCTCGGTCTTCTCGGCGTGGGGCATGTTGATGGCCGACCTGCGCCGAGACTCGTTCAGAAGCCGAGTCCTCGACCTTGTCGATGAGGAGATGGCAACGATCGCTCAGACGTTCACGGATGTCCGCATCGAGCTCGACGAAAACATGATGGCTGACGGTGTGCCACAAGATGCCATCCGTCACGAGTACCTCGCTCGCCTCCGCTACCAGAACCAGGAGCACACCATCGAGGTGCCGGTCGACGAAGACGAGTTGAACGGCGGCGCCGCTTCGCCAATCATCGAGCGCTTCCACGATCGCTACGAGGCCGAATACACCTACCGGCTCGACGCACCCGTCGAGTTCGTCGGCGTCCACATCACTGGCAGAGCTGATGCGGGAAGACCCGACCTCGTGGACGAAGAACGGGTCGACGCCGGCTCAGTCGAGCCTTCGGCCCACCGTCGCGTCGACTTCGCCGATGAGGGCGTCTTCGAAACACCGTGTTTCCGCGCCGACGACCTTCGGCCCGGCCACAAACTCGACGGACCAGCCATCATCGAGGGAGCAGGCACCTCGGTTGTCGTTCACCCGAACTGTCTCGTGGAAATCGATGGCTTCCGCAACATCCACATCACGCTCACCGACCGAGCGTGACCACCACCGATCAGGAGGGCGCATGACCGATCACTTCGATCCGATCACCATCGAGATCATCCAGAACGCGTTGCAGGCGGCGGCCGATGAGATGTTCGTCGCCATGAAGCGATCGGCGATGAGCTCCATCATCTACGAGGTTCTCGACATGGGAACCGGCGTTCTCGACGGCGATGGCGAGATTGCCTCCTCGGGCGCGGGGATCCCCGCCTTCATCGGCGTGCTCGACAAGGCCTGCAAGGTGATCATTTCCAAGTTCGGCGACGACATCTCACCGGGAGACGTCTTCATCACGAACGACCCGTACCACGGCGGCGTCACCCACCTCAACGACATCGTCGTGGCGATGCCCGTGTTCGCCGAGGATCGGCTGGTCGCGTGGACGGCCAACATCGCGCACAACAGCGACGTTGGAGGAATGGCACCTGGCTCGCTGACCGGCGAGGCCACCGAGATTTTTCAAGAGGGTCTCCGCCTGCCTGCGATTCGGGCCATCGACGCCGGCGTCACGAACGCTGCAGTGATGGACATCATCACCACCAACTCTCGTATGCCCGACACGATCCAGGGCGATGTGTGGGCGGCGATCGCCTCCGCGCGGGTCGGAGCGCGACGACTCGAATCGGTCGCCAACAAGTACGGGGTAGCCACGTTCGTCGAAGCGATGCGCAGGTTCATGGACTACGGCGAACAGGTCGCCCGGGCAGCGCTGGCCGAGCTCCCGCACGGTACGTTCTCGCTCAGCGAGGAACAGGACAACGGCGAGGTGTTCACGGTCCACGTGACCATCTCGGAGGACGAATTTCTCGTCGACCTTCGCGACAATCCTGACCAGCACGCGTCGCCAACCAACACGTCGCGCGACGCAGCCATGGTCTCTGCACAGATGATCTTCAAATCGTTGACAGCACCCGACACGCCGGCGAACAGCGGCTCGTTTCGACCGATCACGCTGCTGACCCGGAAAGGGTCGACGTTCGACGCCGAAGAGCCCGCCGCAATGGGCTTCTACTACGAGATCGAACTACGCCTGTTCGATCTGTTGTGGCGGTGCCTGGCCCCGGGGCTTCCGGACATCTTCGGTGCGGGGCACTTCGCCTCAGTGTGTGGCACGTTCATCGGCGGCACCCATCCCGACACCGGCCGGCAGTACACGATCATCGAGCCACAGGTCGGGGGTTGGGGCGGCAGCCAACAACGGGATGGCAACTCTGCGGTGTTCTCGGGCTTTCACGGCGAGACGTACAACTGCCCCGCCGAGATCAACGAAGCCAAGAACGGTCTCTTCGTCGAACGAATGGAACTCAACACTGCACCCGGGGGCGAGGGCAAGCACACCGGCGGGCGTGGCATCGTGGCGGAGTATCGAGTCCGCTCGGACGACGGCTACCTGACCATGGACTACACGCGATCGCGCTTTCCCGCCTGGGCAGCACATGGAGGACGCGAGGGATCTCCGAACTATTGCGAGGTGGTGAGCGCAGAGACCGGAGAGACCACCCGTTATTCGGCCGTGTCCGAACTCGCGACGAAGAAAGGCGATCTCATCCGGATCGTCACAGGCAACGGCGGCGGACTCGGAGATCCGCGAGAACGCGACGCCGGAGCGGTGGCCCTCGACATCAAGAACGGCCTGATCGATCAGCAGACGGCAACCGAGATCTACGGACCGCAGGACTGATCGAGAATCGACGCTTCCTCTGCGAACCGGCCCAGAGCTACGATGCCGGACATGCCCTACGCGTCGACAGCGACGGGCGCTGCGATCTTCACAGCGGTCATGCTGGTGTTCCTCGCCCAGGAGTTCACCCAAGGATTCGACACCCCTGACGATTCTTCGGTGCGCGACGACCGTTGGGCCTTGGTCTACCTCGAAGTGGTGCCCGTGCTTCTCGTGTGCATCGCCGGCGTGCTTTGCCTTCTGGGCGTTGGCGCGTGGACCGCTTCGCTGCCCGTGTTCGTGGTTGGGATCGTCGTACTGCTCATCGGACTCGCGCTTCGCCAGTGGAGCCACAACACGCTCGGCCGGTTCCATCAGGCACTCGTCACGATCCAGGACGACCACGACCTCGTCACGTCTGGCCCGTATCGGCTCGTGCGACATCCGATGTACGCAGGATCTGCCATCGCGTTCCTTGGAGTCGGCTTGGCGCTGGGGACCTGGCCCGGCCTCCTGCTCGTGTTCCTCGGCACGCTCGCAGCGATGGTTCGTCGGATCAGCGTCGAGGAGCGCGCCCTTGCCCAGGCGCTCGGAGAGAAATACGCCTCCTACGCTGCCGACCGCGCCCGCATGCTCCCAGGCGTCTGGTAAACGCTCGAGATCGGCAGAAACGGCCCGAAATGGACGGCTTCCGAGCCCTGTCGCTCGCAGTCATCGCCGACCTATAACCAACGTTCCGATTCGGGCAGCATTACCTTTGGCAGCCCGGAGGCGCTCGGCTAGATCGCGCCTCCGGCGGCTCGAGCGCCGGCTGTCAGCCTCGGTGAAGCTGAGGCGCGCCTGGGCCCGGAGCATGTCCGGATCCTCACTCGCAACAGCTATTCGGCCTACTTCGAGTAGCCCCCGAAGTAGTTCATGTACGTGGGGTTCCGAGCGTCGTAGAACTCGCTGACTACAGCGGGGTCGGCTCCGTAGATCGTGACCTCGCGGACGTCAACACGCGAGAGGGCGGCAGCTCGCAGATCTGCATTGCTCCGGAGGTGGTTCAGCAACGCCGTTTCGTCCTGGTACTGCTCCAGTACGAAGAGGTCATTGCCGGTGCGGGCCTGCGTCCAGAAGTGTGAGGACGTACCCGGCTCATCATGTGCGGCAGCGGGCAACCTCGTCGTTGCGGCGTCGCTGCCGCTTGCATCGAGAAGTGCACCGTGGCTTGCGACGAACACTCGGTTGCGCTCGACGTCCTTGATGCCGGATCCGTCGGACTCGGGGACGCTCTTGGAGAACCCGGCGTAGTACTTCGCGTAGGTGGGTCGGAGCAGGGCAAACATCGCCTTGATGACGAGGGACACGTCTCCGTGCACGGACACATCCACCACCTTGATGGACCGGAAGAAGGAGATCCTTGCGGTCGTGAACCTCCTCACCGCCTGCCTGAGTGCCGCCTCATCTGCATATTGCTCGACCACGAAAAGCGACAGGCCATCCTGGCTTTGAAACCAGAAGTGGGACGCGACGCCATAGGCGGCGTGCGCATCGTTGACGATCGTCTCCATCGCCCGCCGACACTTCGCTTCATCCTTGAAGGTTGCGTTCATCGTCACGAAGACTCGCTGCCGTTCGCGGTCGGTGATCCCGCCGTCCATCGGGGTGGGTACGTTCGCGTTGTCCACTTCTCTCCTCTGTCTCCGGTGGCAGCCAGGCCTGTGGACCAGCTCGTTGTGGCGCCAATGTTGACCCTACGTCTCACGAGACACCCCGACCAGACCGATAGGTCGCCAAAATTTGCCCAATCGTCCTGGTGCGATTGCGGAACGGACATTCAGCCAGCTACCTGGCGTGAATGCGCAATCCTCGGGTTCGTTCGCCGAGGAACTCCTTCTGCACTACTGAAGTGGCGCTGCAAGTCAGCTCGGACCTGGGGCCTGTGATGTGATGACCGGATGCCTCCCCTGCCGCTCGGGGCACCACCTCATTTCAACACAGGCAGTTGACCCGCCACGGCCACGCGTAGTCGCTCGATTCCGATGACATCGTGCTGACAAACGACCCCAAAACGGGCGATTCCGGAGCCCTTGAGCCCCGGAATCTCAACGATTTCTGTTGGTGTCGGAGGGGCGAATGCAACCCTTAACCCTCGCCACCGGAGCGGCTGGATGTCGCTGCCTCTGGCCGCGTGATCGTCGACCGAAGATCGCTGTCGAGATCGAAGTTGCGACCGTCAGTCCAGCGTCTCGAGTTGTTGCCGCAGTCTCGTCGCCTCGCCCTCGGACATCGCGACGGATTCGGCCGGTCCTGGGAAGTGCAAGTCGGTGACGTCGTGGTGGAAGGCCCGGAGCGCCTCGACGCGTTCTCGGTGGGCCTGGGCGACGGTCTGCCCGACATCGCCGTATCGGCGGACGTGCCGGGGCGGATCGGGATTCTCACCGGTTATGTCTTCGGTGAAGAGGAAGATGATGTCGCCGGCTGGGCCGCCACCGATCGATGAGGTCAGCAGCGAGGTGCGCTTGGTGATCTCCTCCAGCACTTCGGAAGCCACGACTTCCATCTCGACGGCGAACGCGCCGGCGTCTTCGAGCTGTCGGCAGTGATCGAGGATCCCGAGCGCCTCATCGGCCGTCTTGCCGACGGCGCGCAGTCCTCCCGTCCACGTGGAGAACCGAGGGACGAGTCCGGCGTGCCCCATGACGGGAATCCCCTTCTCGGCCAGCAGTTCGACGGCGCTCAGACCTCGGATCGTGTAGAGGGCGTCGGCCCCCGCCTCCATCGCCGCGAAGCCGTTGCGCAGGAGGTCATCGTCGGTGGGGTGATCGGTGAGCATCAGCGCGGCGGTGATGAACGTGGTGGGGCAGACGCTACGAACCATCGCGACGTCCTGCGTGACGATCGACAACATGTCGATGCCGGCCTCTGCAACGGCCGCGGCCTGTTCGGGCGAGGTTGCGCTCGCCTGGGAGTACTTCCGGCTGCCCTTCCCCGCCTGGAGGCCGCCAACCGTGTGGTTGCGTTCCGCCAATTCACCGCCGTAGGTGTAGATCCGCGCCATGTGCGCTCCGTTCTCTCCGTTGTCAATGAGGGCCCTGCGCTCGTTGTCGCTTCGAATAGCCGGACGGCCCTCAGCTCTTGTAGTTCGACCCTTCCGCGTCGAGCTGACGTCGCAACCCTGGCCATTCCATCGAGCCGTCCGCGACCCAGCCGTCGGCGAAGAACGCGTCGCGATGCGCTCGAGCCTCTTCCGGTGACGGAATGTTCACGAACTCGCTGCCGCAAGCCATGACCTTCAGCTGCACCTCGCATGCGACGTTGAGCTGGAAGGCGAAGTAGAACGCTTCAGCAACGGTCGTGCCGACCACGGCAAACGCGTGGTGCCGGTAGATGAGGGCCCTGTGCGGTCCGAGCTTCTCAGCGATCTCGTCGATGTAGTCGTCGTCGAAGTAGAAGTCGCCGCGGATGTAGCCAATGTCCTCGTAGAACGGCATCGCTGCTTCGCACAATGGGAGCAGGCCACAGGTCAACGCCGCAACACCCATGATCCCCTGCCCGTGGGCGTGAATCACCGCGTTCACTTCGGGACGAGCCGCGAAGATCGCCTTTGCCGGACGGGTCACCGCGAGGTTCACGACATCACCGGGGTTCACCGGCGTGCCGTCCATGTTCACCGCAACGAAGTCGGATGCACAGATCTCGTGAAAGTGCTTGCCGTGTGGGTGGGTCAGATACCAATCGGCTCCCGGCAGTCGCGCCACAACCGAGCCATTGGTGAGGTCGGACATGCCGTGACGGTCGAGCATGCGGAATGCGGCCGCTAGATCTTCTCGCAACTCCTGCTCGCTCATGACTGCTCCCCGGTGTTCGGCTGGAGATCGATTGGCGGCCACCCGTCCTCGCCAGCGGGATACCAGTGCTCGTCGATCACTTCCTGGATCTTGAGCAGGGTGATGTCACGTCGACGTTCGAGCTCTTCCCAATGACGATCGCCCTGCTCGGCCTCGCAACCAGACACGATCAGTTCTTCAAGCCGATCGGTGTAGCTGGGCGCCTCGAGCTTGGTCCACGGCAACTCGAGCGTCGGCGCAAAGTGCTTCATGCTCTGCCGCATGCCTCCTTCGGCCGCGGCCACATGCCAGCCCATAGCGATGCCCATGAACGCCCACCGCAGTCCTGGCCCGCCCGTGATCGCCGCGTCGATCTCGGGGATGGTGGCGATGCCATCGTCGACGAGATGCAAGGCCTCCCGCCACAGCGCTTCCATCAGGCGGTCGGATAGGTACGCCTCGATCTCGTTGCGCACGTGCAGCGGCCGCATGCCGATCGATTCGTAGAAGGCCGCGGCGGACAGGATCGCCGCATCGGTTGTGTGTTCACCGCCCACCACTTCCACGAGCGGCAAGATGTACAGCGGTGAGAATGGGTGGCCGACGAGCACGCGGCCGGGGTCGTCGGCGTCGGCCTGAATGGCCGTCGGCAACAAGCCCGACGAGCTCGACGCGATGATCACACCGTCTGGTCCACCGGGTACATGGCGGGAGATCTCGGCAATCACTTCTCGCTTCACGTCTTCTCTCTCGGGCACGTTCTCCTGTACGAAGTCGGCGCCCGTGACCGCCGTCGCAATGTCGGGAGCGAACGTGAGACGATCGGGACTCGCACCATCTGCGATTCCCGCGTCGACCATGGTGGGCCACACCCGCTGCACCGCATTGCGGATCGCTGCTTCGGCGCCATCCGCGGGATCGGTCACGACCACATCGAGTCCGTTCGCCATGCAGCGGGTCGCCCAGCCCGAGCCGATCACGCCGCCCCCGACGAGGGCAACTGTTTTGACGTTTCGCATCATGACCGCCCTGCGCTTCGTTGGCGCTCCCGCATGGCGACGTGCGCCTCGGGGGTGCCGTCGTGGTACGTGCCGAACACCTTGTCGAGCGGCACGAGCGTGTTGCCGTAGTTGCACTCGAAGTACCGGTGATGAAGCTGGTGGAAGTAGTCGCCCGACAGGAACGACGCACCGTCGTTGTCGACATTGCCGAGCCAGACCCGCTCGAACCCGGTGTGGGTGAGGATGGGTGACAGCAGGCTGAAGAACAGCAGCGTCAGCGTGACCACGGGATGTCCGGGGATGAACCAGAGGAGCACCGGAGGGCTCATGTAGAGCAGGTGTTCGATGGGGTGCATCGAGATGCCCGACCACGGGCCCGGGTTGGGGTTGCGGTGGTGGACCGAATGAGCCCAGTCGTAGAGCTTGCCGACGTGAAGGAGCCGGTGGTTGGCGTAGAAGTGTGCGTTCGACCAGTAGAAGGTGAACACCGTGAGGATGATGAGGTAGGGCCAGTTCCCGGCGAAGTCGCGGTAGGGGGTGTGGCCGTTGGCGAACATCCACCAGCCGACGGCTTCGAACCCGGTGGAGACTGTGACGCCGCTGGCGATGGTCCAGAACACGTTGTCCAATGTCTGGTCGCCGAAGGTGAAGCGCTCGCTCTTGCGGGGCCACCGCTCGTTGAACTTGGTGGTTGTTCCCTGGCCGCGTCGGACGTACAGCCACCAATGCAGGCTGCCGGCGAGCACGGTGACGATCGCTGTGTTGCGAAGCCAGAGGAACGCGATCCACCCGACCTCGAAATCGTGCATCGATGCGAGGTCAGGCGTTGCGTACCACCAGCACAGCCAAGCCGCGGCAATCCACATTGCGCCTCCCGGCCAGAACTGCTTCCACGCGAAGAAACGCAGCACACCGAGGGGCTTGGGCGGCCATTCGAACATCGGGGCGACCGGGATCGGGACCGCTGGCTCCCACTTCTGGTCCTGGTCCGACCGGTCGGCGGGCATCAGGCGGCCTCCGATCGCCCGAGGTTCGCTTCGCGGATGCGTTCGATGATCGCCGACTGGAGTGGGTCCGGCTCGGTGTCGACATCGACGAACCTCGCGCGGACGACGCCAACAACGTCACCGGGCTCCGGGACATCGCCTGGGATGTGGCAGCGAACATGGCGATCGTCGAGCTCACTCAGGTTCCAGAGCGCCACGCCGACTCCCGATGCGAGCGCGTCCCGCATGCCTTCGTGGCTGATGACCTCGAGGACCACCTCGTACGCCACGCCGGCGGCACGAAGATGACGGAGCCCGAGGTCGGCGAACGAGCAGTGCTGGCCGAAGGTGATGACCGGCAGCGGGTCGGTGTCTGCGTAGTCGACGTCGCGACCTTGGGTCCACTGCAGTTGGTCGCGCCACAACACGACATCGGTGTCGAGGAGCGACTCCTCGGGAATCGACAACGCCGCAAGATCGATCTCGGCGGACTCGAGCCTGTCGAGGATGCGCAGCGGTTGGTCGACACGAACCCGCATCTCGATGTCGGGAGCGTTGCGACGCATCCAGGGCGCGACGTCGGAGATGAGCGGACCGGCCAGCCGTTCGGTCGCACCGATGTGCACCCGGCCCCGAAGCCCGATCGACTCGAACTGCCCGACGGCTTGGGCATGCAAGGCGAGCATCTGCCGGCCGATCGATGCGAGCTCCCGTCCAGCGTCGGTGAGCACCACCGACCGGCCTTCCCGGCGATAGAGCGAAACGCCGGCCCGTTCCTGCAGCCGCTTCAGCTTCCAGCTCACCGCCGATTGGCTGATGTTCAGAACACCCGCACTGGTCGTCATCGATGAGGTGTCCGCGACCGACACCAACGCCCGTAGCGATTCGAGATCAAACTTCATGTGCTACAGCCCCCTTCACGATATACATGACGAAACTTGGATTGAAGAAGTCACCAAATCCCAGTTGACTCATGTTCGTTGTCGTGAACATACTTGTCAAGATGCAAAGTCAGCGACGCCGCCGAGCTCGCCGCGACACCTCAGCGGCACCCACCGAAACTCAACCGAACCGCGCGCCCAATTATGTGCGGGGCCTCGCGCCCAGCAACATCTTGACCGAGCAGCAAATCGTCGCCATCGAAGCCAGAGCCGAGCAGCTGCTCGAAGAGATCGGTGTCGACATGGACGGCAACGTCGACCTGTGCGAACGGTTCGAGGCCGCGGGTGCTCGGGTCGAGAACGGGCGCGTGCATTTCCCCGCCGGCCTCGGGCACGAATTGTGCGCCACTGCGCCGTCGGAGTTCACGATGACCGCCCGCAATCCCGCGCGGTCTGTCACGTTCGGTGGCGACAACCTCGTGTTCGGGCCCGGCGACTCCATCCCGTTCGTGACCGATCTCGACGAGGGGCGCCGCTATGGCACCGTCGCCGACCATGCCAACCTCACCAAGCTCGTGCAGATGAGCCCCGGCCTGCACCACAACGGCCAGGCGGTGTGCGAGATCTCCGACGTCGCCGTGAACAAGCGCCATCTCGATCTGTCGCTTCACCAGCTCACGCTCACCGACAAGCCGATGATGGGTGCGACGCTCACTCCCGAAGCGGCGCGTGATTCGCTCGACATGTTGCGGATCGTGTTCGGCGACGACGGGGTCGACTCCAGCCACGTCATGCTCGCCGGCACCAATGCACAATCACCGTTGGCGTTCGAGGCGCGCACGCTCGACGTGCTCCGGGTGTACTCCGAGGCCAACCAGCCATCCCTCATCACGCCGTTCGTCATCGCAGGCGCCATGAGCCCCGTCACCATGGCCGCGGTACTGGCGCAAGTGCACGCCGAGGTACAGGCGGGGGTCGCCATCACCCAGCTCTATCGCCAGGGCTGTCCGGCGGTGTATTCGTCGTTCGTGACCACGATGGACCTCCGCACTGGCGCACCGACCTACGGCACGCCCGAGTCGACGCTCGCCAACGCGGCGATTCCCCAGCTCGCCCGGCGACTTGGCCTTCCGGTGCGGGCCGGCGGGCACATCACCGCGTCGAAGGTGCTCGACGGGCAAGCCACGCAGGAGTCAGCCGACGCGTGCACCGCGGCCGTGCTGGCTGGCGCCAACTATGTGCTCCAAGCGGCGGGTTGGCTCGAAGGCGGGTTGACGATCGGTTTCGAGAAGTTCGTGGTCGATGCGCAACGATGCGAGGCGATGGGACGGCTCGTGCAAGGCATCGCCTTCGACGACAACGCGTTCGCCGCCGACGCCTACCGCGAAGTGGCGGAGGCCGGCGGAACCACCTTCTTGGGCGCGGCCCACACCTACGCCAACATGCGCACTGCCAACATCGATGCCGGTCTCGCCGACACCGCGTCATTCGAGCAGTGGACCGAAGAGGGGTCGCTCACAGTCGCCGAACGGGCCAACGCGAAGTGGAAGCAGATGCTGGCCGACTACGAGCCGCCGCCACTCGACGACTCGATCCACGCGGCACTCGTCGATTTCGTGACCGACAAGAAGGGGGCCGCCGCCGATGCCTGGTACTGACGGCCATCTGAACCTCGACGGCGCGATCCTGCTGCTCGGAACCGCCCCCGATGCGATCACCCTCCAACTGGCGGGGAAGCAGCTCTCCCTCGACCGGGTCGGCCCGCTCCGCGACGACGTCTCGACCGACGAGATCACCCCGTTGCCGACGCTGCTGACCTTCGACGAGACCCTCGCGCAGCACGCCCACACCGGGCTGACCATCGATGGGAAACGCCCGATCGGTACTGGCGCCATCGCCGAGGCTGGCATCGCTGTGATCGTCGCCGGACGCCGATACGGCAAGGGGTCGTCACGCGAGCACAGCCCGTTCGCGGAGCAAGCCGCTGGCGTGCGGCTGGTGATCGCCGAGAGCTTCGAGCGCATCTACCGGCAGAACTGCGACAACCTGGGCCTGTTCACCTCAACTGACATGGGCCTGGTCGACCGCATCCGAGGTGGCGAACAGATCTCCGTCGACGAGCTGGTCGCCGACCGCGATCCCCTGGCCGCCACGATTCTCCGCGCGGGCGGCCTGCTCCCATTCGCAAAGCAAAGGCTCGCCTCGGCCGGCTCGCTCGACCGACCGCCGACGGGCCCGCAGACGCTCGCGGAGAAGATCGTGGCGAGATACGCACTCGACGTCGACGGCATCGACTGGGACTGCCGCGCAGGCACGGGCGGCTTCGTCCGAGCCGACTACCGCTTCATCATCGAGCACTACTGCCCCATGGCGGCGCACCTGTTGCACACCACCTTCGGCCGCCCGCTCAACCTCCACGACCCCGACACCATCATCTTGTTCGAGGACCATCTCTCGTACGCCCACCGCTCCCCCACCCACATGCGGCTCGGACTGCTCGACAAGGTCGAATCGCTCTCCGAGGCCCACCGAGATTTCGGCGAGGAGTATGGACTGACGAATCATGGCTGGTTGCCCAACGAGGAAGGGTCGGAGGCGATCAGCCACGCGCTCATGATCGAGCGCTACGCACTGCCGGGGCGCGTCGTCGTCGGCACCGACAGCCACACCCCGCATTCCGGCGCTCTCGGCTGTTTCGCGTTCGGTGTGGGCACCACCGACATGGCGAGCGCGTTCATGACCGGCGCCATCCGCCTGACGATGGCCGACAACCTGCTCGTCCGACTCGAGGGCGAGCTCTCGACCGGCATCACCGCGAAGGACATCGCGCTAACCCTGCTCACACACCCCACCTTTCGAGAGCGACGCGGGCTCGGATGCATCTTCGAGTTCACCGGTTCGGTCATCGACGCCATGTCGATCGACGAGCGAGCCACGCTCACCAATATGGTCGCTGAGATGGGCGGCCTGACCGGCATCTGTGCACCCGATGCGGAGACGGTTCGGTTCCTGCGTGAACGGCGAGGTATCGACTTCGAGATCGAGGACTGGATGCGCTCCGATCCCGATGCCCACTACCGCCACGAGATCGTCGTCGACTGTGCGACCGTCGGGCCAATGTTGGCCCGTCCAGGTGACCCCGGCAACGGTGTGGCCGTCGCCGAGCTGACCGAGCGGGTCGAGATCGACATCGCATACGGCGGCTCGTGCACCGCTGGCAAGCGAGAGGACTTCGACCGCTACCACGCGGTGGCCAGCTGGGCCGCCGCCAATGGTCTTCGCGTCGCGGACGACGTCGTGCTGTATCTCCAGTGCGGCACCGTCGACGTGCGCGACTACTGCATCGAGCGCGGCTACCTCGAAACCTTCGAGCAGATCGGCGCCGAGATGCTCGGCCCCTCCTGCGGGGCCTGCGCGCAGTGCGGCCCCGGGGTCTCCGAGCAGCCCGAGCAGGTCACGATCTCGGCGATCAACCGCAACTTCGCGGGCCGAGGCGGGCCAGGTCAGGTGTGGCTCGCCAGCCCTCCGACCGTCGTGGCGAGTGCGATCGCCGGTGAGATCGTCTCGTTCGACGACCTACAGGCCGCATTCCGATCAGGGCGCATCCGGGCATGAAGATCGCCGTTGTGGGCGTGGGCGCCATCGGCTCGGTGTACGCCGCGTTGTTCGCCGAGGCCGGCCACGACGTGTGGGCCATCGATCAGTGGACCGAACACGTCGACGCCATCAACCGAGACGGCCTCACTCTCACCGGCTTCACCGGCGACCGCACGGTTCCCATGAACGCCAGCACCGAGGCCGCCGACGCCGGCGAGTGCGACATGTACGTCATCGCCACCAAGGCCGCGGGCGCTGGCGCGGCGGGGAGCGCCATCGAGCCATTCGTGCGCCCCAACACCGACGTAGTCACCATCCAGAACGGATTGGGAGCCGCCGAGCGCATCACTGAGCACCTCCCCTCGTCAGCGGTCGTGGTGGGCGTTGCGCAGGGGTTCGGCGCCGAGATCGTGAAGCCCGGTCACTCGCATCAGCACAACATGCAGATGCTCCGGCTCGGCGAGCTCGACGGCGGCGACACCGCCCGTCTCCGAGCGCTGGCCCAGGTGTGGGCCGGCGCCGGCTTCCCGGTGCAGACCTTCGACGACATCGACCAGCTGATCTGGGAGAAGTTCATCTGCAACGTGGCGGTCGGTGGGCCGAGCGTCGTGTCCGGGCTGGCCATCGGTGCGCTCCTCGCGAGCGACGAATGGCGGCCGGTCGCACTTGGCTGTGCGACGGAGGCGTACGACGTCGCCAGGGCGCTCGGGGTGAACCTGTCGTTCGACGACCCCGAGGCGTACGTCGACGAGTTCGTCGCCAGGCTCCCGAACGCCAAGCCATCGATGCTGCAGGACTACGAGAACGGGCGGCGTAGCGAGCTCGACGCCATCAACGGCCAGGTCCCGGTGCAGGCCGCCCGGGTCGGCGTCGCGACGCCATACAACGACACGATCTGCGAACAGGTACGAACACTGGAGGAACAGCTGTGAAGGGTGCAAGCAAGTGAAGGGCCACGTTCTATGAAGGGCGTGGTGTTTCTCGGAGATCGCGAACTCGAGATCCGCAAGTTCGACGACCCGACTCCGGGTCCGGGTGAGGTGGTACTCGAGATCAAGGCGTCGGGCATGTGCGGGAGCGACCTGCACTTCTACCGGGCCAAGGATGGCCCGGCGACGCTCGGTCTGGTCGTCGACAGCCCCAAGATCGGCGGCCACGAGCCGTGTGGCGTGGTGGTTGCGGTCGGCGCTGGGGTCGAGCACCTCGCGGTCGGCGACCGGGTGATGAACCACCACTACAGCGGCTGCGGCTCGTGTGCCGACTGCCAGGCCGGTTGGCAGCAGCTGTGCGACGACGGTTTCGTGGTGTACGGCGCCACCGCCAACGGTGCGCATGCCCCGTACATGGCGGCCAAGGCCGACACAATGGTGCCGCTCCCCGACGAGCTGTCGTTCGCGGCAGGTGCGGCGATCTCGTGTGGCACCGGCACCGCGTTCTCCGCGCTCGCCCGCATGGGCCTCGCCGCGGGCGAGACGATCGCAATCTTCGGATTGGGGCCGGTCGGGCTCAGCGCCGCGTTGTTCGCCGAGCACATGGGAGCGCGGGTGATCGCGATCGACCTCTCGACCGAGCGACTGGCGCTCGCCGCTCAGTTGGGTGCCGACGAGCTGATCGACGGCTCCGTCGTCGACGCAGTCGAAGCGGTCATGGAACTCACCGGCGGCCGAGGCGCCGAGAAGACCCTCGACTGTACGGGCGCCGCTCCAGCGAGGGCCCAGGCGGTCCGGTCGACGCGCACCTGGGGCACGTGCTGCTTCGTCGGCGAGGGCGGCACGGTCGAACTCAACGTCACCCCCGACATCTTGCGGCGCCAGCTCACCATCCTCGGCTCGTGGACCTTCTCGAGCATCGGCCAAGCCGAGTGCGCCCGCTACGTTGCCGACCACGGCCTCGACGTCGATCGCTTGTTCACCCATCGCTTCACGCTCGACCAGGCTCACGAGGCCTACGAGCTGTTCGATCAACAGACGACCGGCAAGGGCGTCTTCGAGTTCTGAGACAGGACCAGCATGGAAACCTTCAACCACTTCATCAACGGCGCTGCCGTCGCCCCGGCGTCGGGTGAGTACATCGACACCGACAACCCCTACACCGGTGAGGTCTGGGGCCGCATCGCCCGGGGCACTGCGGCCGACGTCGATGCCGCGGCTGCTGCCGCGGCCGCCGCGTTCCCCGGGTGGAAGGCCACGACGCCAACCGCCCGAGGGAAGCTGCTCGTGAAGCTGGCCGAGCTGATCGAGCGCGACGCGGAGCATCTCGGCGAGATGGAGGTTCGGGACAACGGGAAGCTCATCGCGGAGATGGGCGCCCAAGCCAAGCTCACCGCCGAGTGGTACCGCTACTACGGCGGCCTCGCCGACAAGCTCGAGGGTTCGGTCATTCCGCTCGACCGACCTGGGATCCTCAACTACACCAAGCACGAACCGCTCGGTGTGGTGGGCCTCATCACCGCGTGGAACTCGCCACTGCTCTTGTTGGCCTGGAAGTTGGCGGCCGCGCTCGCCGCGGGCAACACCGCGGTCATCAAGCCCTCGGAGTTCACCTCCACGTCAACCCTCGCGTTCGCCGAGCTCTTCGGCGAGGCGGGCTTCCCGCCCGGCATCGTCAACGTTGTCACCGGACTCGGCCACGAGTGCGGACAGGCGATGGTCGATCATCCCGACATCGTGAAGATCGCGTTCACCGGATCTGACACCACCGGGCAGCGCATCTACGAAGGCGCGGCCAAGAACCTCAAGAAGGTGACCCTCGAGCTCGGCGGCAAGTCACCCAACATCGTGTTCGACGATGCCGAGTTCGAAGCGGCCGTCATGGGCGTCATCTCAGGCATCTTCGCCGCCACCGGGCAGACCTGCATCGCCGGATCGCGGGCGTTGGTGCATCGCAGCATCCACGATGCGTTCGTCGAGCGGCTCGTCGAAGTGGCCGGGAGCGCCACGATCGGAGATCCGATGTCGTACGACACCCACGTGGGGCCGGTCACCACCGAACCGCAGTTCCAGAAGGTGCTCGACTACATCAAGATCGCCCAGGAGGGAGGCGCAACGTGCGTGCTCGGCGGCGACATCTACGACGGCCCGGGCGCTTCCGGCACCCGTTTCGTGCAGCCGACGGTGTTCACCAACGTCACCAACGACATGCGGATCGCCCAGGAGGAAGTGTTCGGGCCGGTCCTGTCGGTCATCCCCTTCGATACCGAAGCCGAGGCGATCACCATCGCCAACGACATCAACTTCGGCCTCGCCGCCGGCGTCTGGACCCAGAACCTGGGCCGCGCCATGCGCGCGTCCGACGCGCTCAACGCCGGCACGGTGTGGGTCAACACCTACCGCGCGGTCGGCTTCAACTCGCCGTTCGGGGGCTGGAAGCGCAGTGGCCTCGGACGCGAGTCGGGCATCGAGGGAATGATGGAGTACGTCCAGACCAAATCGGTGTGGATGGCCCAGGAGTCCTCGGTCGCGAATCCATTCATCATGCGCTGAACGCTCGTCACGCACATGGAATCGCTGCGCATCGCGCTCAACCTCGCCAACACCGAACTCGTCACCGGCCACGACCCCGACGGCTCCCCAACCGGCCCGGCGCCGGAGATGGCTCGTCGCGTCGCGGCTGCTGTCGACCGCAACCCGGTGTGGGTCGAGTACACGCTGCCCTCCGAGATCGTCGCCGCCGCCCACAGCGACGAGTGGGACATCTGCTTCATCACGGCCGATCCGGCGCGAGCTGAAGTGATGGAGTTCACCGAGCCGTGGACCCGGCTCGAGGTCTGCTTCGCTGCATCCGCCACGGCCGATCTCGACGTTTTCGACCCAGCGACCGGACGGATCGCGTGCCTTGACGGCGGGGCCTACACCCTGTGGCTCGAACGCCACATGCCGTCGGCGACGCTGGTTCGGTGCACCTCCTTCGCCGAGAGTGTCACCGCCGCGATCGAGGGTCGCGCAGACGTGGTGATCGGCGTGCGCCAGTTCTTCGCCGACCTCGCCCTCGTCGTGAGCGACGACACCGTGACGACCGTTGACCAAGCCATCGGAGTGAACCTCACCGTCGACGATGGACTCTCTTCGCAGGTGATGTCGTTCATCCGGGCGGAGGCCTGACACGCTACGCCTTCGCCGCCTGGGGAGATGATCGAAACCCCCCTTAGTCTGGCCGGGACTCCAGGACCTCGCAGGGTTGGTCGACATCAGACAGCCACGCCCACAGCGAGAGCCATGGTTCAGCACCCGTCCTGGTGGCGTGAACTCGGCCAGGGTCGTTCCACAACACTGACCCGGCCGGCAGCTGTAGCCAGGCCCCGAAGTCGAAGCGCCAGTCGGTTGGGCCGGTCAGGTTCAAGTAGAACTCCGGCGCAGCGTGCCGGTGATCGAGATAGTCCACTTGGGGTTCGAGCAAGAACAGGCCCATCGCGAAGTCGTCGCCTTCGGCCAAGATCGTGTGCATGTTGCCGTCACGGTAAGTACCGCTGATTGGCGCACCTGGCGGATAGTAGAGCCCGTCATCGACCCGCCACTCGAACAACGGTCCGCAGGTTCGGATCGCGCGCCCCACCTCTGCGAGCAAGTCGTCGCCGGAGCCGCACAAGCGAGCAAGGGCCGTGGCCAGGGATCGGTCATGGATCGGCGCAATCGGTGGACCCGATGACGCCGGTCGAGCATCACCCAGGCGATTCAGCAACCGGACAGCTCCGATGTCCTCGCCGTGACGGACCCGCAGGTAGCACTCAACAGCATCGAGAACCGCAACGAACCCAGCCTGCCGCCGCATCACTCGCCCCTCAACCGCTCGCCCGTTGGCATCACGTCACCTCGCGAAGGCGGCGAGGAAGGCGTCGGCGGTGCGTTCGATGTCGGCCCGTGTGATCGGTGTGTTGTTGAAGAGGCACTGGTAGAGGATCGGGCCGAGGGTGTGGGCGGCGGCGGTGGGTTCGTCGAGGCCGTCGTCGAGCTGGCCGTCCTTGATTGCGGCCTTCACAACAGTCCAGACCGGGCCACGACTGATGCGTGTCATGGAGTCGTGCATGGCCCGGATCCGCGGGTCGCTGGGCGCGCGTTCCATGGCTGCGACCATGATCTCGGGCAGCTTGCTGTGTTGTAGCGCTCCGACCAAGGTCTCGAGCTCGGCGATCAGGTCGACCCGCAGATCGCCAGTGGACTCCCCCGCTTCCCACGGTTCCTGGCAATCAACGAGCACGTCGGTCAGCAGGTCTTCGACGGTGGGCCAATGGCGATACATCGTGGCTCGCCCTACACCGGCTTCTTCGGCCACCCGAAGATGGGTCACCGCGTGCCAGCCCTCGGTGAACAACAGCCGTGCCCCGGCCTCAAGCACCGCCCCCCGGGTCCGGACCACACGAGCATCGGTCGCCTCAACCATCAAGACATGTTACGAGACACGTTGCCCCACAACAGGTTTCGAGGCATGATGTCTCATAACCGACGGGAGGTTCAGCCATGAAGGTCATCGTGTTCGGAGCAACAGGCAAGACCGGCCAACACGTGCTCCGCGCCGCGCTCGCCAAAGGCCACGAGGTCACCGCATTCGGACGCTCCATCGACCGCATCGACATCGACGACCCCGCATTGCACACCCACAAGGGCGACGTCTTCGACACCGACTCCGTCGCAGACGCGGTGGCCGGCCACGACGCGGCGATCATCTGCCTCGGCAGCACCGGCCTACGCGACAAGACCACACTCGCCGTCGGCACCGCGGCGGTGATCGACGCGATGGTCGCGCACGAGGTCCAACGCCTCGTGGTGATGTCCGCAGCAGGGGTCGGTGACAGCTGGCGGCAGATCCCACGAAGCTCGCGGCTGCTGTTCCACACCATGCTCCGCAACGTCTTCAACGACCACCAAGCACAAGAAGCCATCGTCGAACAGAGCCCACTGGACTGGACGATCGTCCGGGCCGCCGTCCTCAAAGACGACCCCGCCACCGGCCACTACACCGCCACCAACACCGGCCCCAACACCCGCATCACCCGAGCCGACACCGCCGCCGCCCTCGTCGACCAACTCACCGACTCGACCCACAGTCGCGCCGCGATCTCCGTCACCAACTAACCAGAAGCCCCCACCGAGACACGGTCGGTTCGCGCAGGCGAACCCATGACCAGCATCATGCGCCCGACCACTGCAGCCGTTGGTGTCGCGTTCATCACCTGAGGCCATACCAAGTCCGACCTCAGCCTCTACCGACTGCCCGTCGCCCACTCACGAGCCCTCCAGGGCGACCGCGTCCACGGCTTCCACCAAGTCGCCGGCACCAGCGTAATCATTGCCAGTGCGGCAATCGCATTGTCGCGCCGACCGGCCAAGAACCCGTGCGGCGGGATCGATCATGATCGAACACATGTTCGGTGTCGGAGGGGGGAGTTGAACAAACCTCCCCCACCAGCCATCCAGCGTTGTCCTGCGGTAACGAGCGGCGTTGAGCGGCATCTGGCGACGAGCCGAACCACCCTCTGCCGGGCCCCACCGCTCCAGGACGCTGAATGCCATTAGCAAACCATTTGCAGCGCGACACCCCTCCAGCCCCAGCTGCCGAACGCCACGGCGAAACCGAGCTTCACACCAGGTCGATCACGGCGTTCGACAGACGATCCGGACCTCGCTTCGTAACGAGGACCTGCTCCTCGAGCTTGACCCCTTCGCCTCCGGCCCGCGGTCCGACATAGGCCTCGACCGTGAGCACCATGCCAGGTTCGAGCACGCCGTCCCAGCCGATCTTGCCCCACATGTGCGGGAAGGTGATCTCTGGAAACTCATCGCACTGTCCGACCCCGTGATAGTTGACGCAGTAGTGGCGGTAGTCCTCCACGGGCGGCATCCACGACTGGTGCGTCAACTCGTGGAACGTGCGCCCTGGCGTCAGCAGCTCGAGGTTGTGTTCGATCTGATGGCGTGCGAGATCGTACGTATTCTGCTGTTGGGCCGACGGCTTCCCGTCGCCTGCGAGCCAGGTACGGCTGATGTCGCACATCATCCCGTAGGCGCCGACCAGATCGGTGTCGTACGCCACGAGATCGCCGTCCTCGATGATCCGACTGGAGACTTCCTGCATCCACGGGTTCGTGCGCGGTCCCGACGACAGGATCTGGGTTTCGATCCACTCCCCGCCGCGGCGGATGTTGCCGGCGTGGAGCATCGCCCACAGCTCGCGTTCGCTCATGCCCGGGCGGAGCTCGGCCCGCATCTCGGCCATCGTCGTCTCGCAGGCGTGCACCGAGCAGCGCATGGCCTTGATCTCGTCGGGCCCTTTGATCGAGCGGGCGAGCTCCATGAGCTCCTGGCCGCTGCCGAGCGTCACCCCGCCGGCTCTCAGCTTGTCGGCTTCGGGCCAGTTGAGATTGTCGACCGCGATTCGTGGCCTCTCCCCCGCATGTTGCCGGATCACGTCGAGCATCTCGTTCGCCCATCGCCTCGACGCCTCCTCGTAGCGAGGACCGGCGAGGAAGTATGTCGGTGCGTCCGCGCTCCGGACCTCGGACACATTGGGATTGTGTCCACTCAGGAACTCGCATTCGAAGAAGTCCCAGAGGATCAACGACCCATCGGCGCCGACCCAGCAGTAGCGCGACGGGAAGTGCCCCGCCCAGACCTGCATGTTGGTGGTGTCGGTCGCGTAGCGGATGTTCATCGGATCCCACAGGATCGCCCCGTCGTAGCCCATCTGGTCCAGTTGCCGCCGCAGCCGGGCGAGCCGGTACTCCCGCATGCCGACGAGGTCGGGCAGTTCCAGTCCGGCCGCCACCCACTCGGCCTCGAGGTCTGCCCCGGGGCCCAGAATCAGGTGGTGAAGCTCCGAGCCGGCCGCAGCCACCTCTGGGGCCAACGCCTTCATGCTGTTGACGATCTTTCCGGTCATCCTGGCTCCCCTGCAGCTGTGTCGGATGCGGTATCTCCCTCGGCCTCGATGTCGAGCAGAACTTTGCTCGCCCTTCCGGTGCGCAACAGGTCGAACGCCTCTTCGAACCGCCCGAGCGGAAGTACGTGCGAGATCACCGGCGACACGTCGAGGCCGGCGGCCAGCAGCGCGGTCGCCTTGTACCAGGTCTCGAACATCTCACGGCCGTAGATGCCCTTGACCGTCAACCCCTTGAAGATCAGCGCGTTCATGTCGATGTCGGGCCGTTGACCGTAGAGACCGAGGAGGGCGATGTGGCCACCGTGGTTCATCACCGTGATCAAGTCGTCGAGCGCCCCACCGTGGCCCGACATTTCGAGGCCGACGTCGAACCCTTCGCACATGCCGAGTTCACTCATGGCCGACTGGAGCGATTCGACCCCTGGCTCGACTGCGAGTGACGCCCCCATCCGCAGCGCGTTGTCGCGTCGATCTTCGACGGTGTCGGTGACGACAACGTGCCGGGCTCCGGCGAGGCGAGCAACCCCGGCGGCCATCTGACCAATCGGTCCTGCCCCGGTGATCAGCACGTCCTCGCCGACGAGGTCGAACGAGAGTGCGGTGTGCACCGCGTTGCCGAGCGGATCGAGAATCGCGGCCGCGTTGTCGTCGATGCCATCGGGTACTCGGTAGACGTTGGACGCCGGAATGGCCACGAGGTCGGCGAACCCGCCGTCACGATGGATACCGACGCCGACCGTGTTCCGACAGAGGTGCTGGTTTCCGGCGCGACAGTTGCGGCACGTCCCGCAGGTGACATGGCCTTCGCCAGCGACGCGCTCGCCGGGTTCGATGTTCGTGACCTGGTCGCCGACCGCTTCGACGATGCCGAAGAACTCGTGGCCGACCGTCACCGGTGTAACCACCTCGCTCGCCGCCCAGTCGTCCCAGTCGAAGATGTGAAGATCGGTCCCGCAAATGGCGGCGCGCTTCACAGCAATCAGCACGTCGGTCGACCCAACGTCGGGCTCCGGTCGTTCGATGAGTTCGAGGCCCGTTCCCGGGCCCGGCTTGATCAGTGCTCTCACCGCGCGCCTCCATTTCCGCTCTTTGTCGGCTCTGCCGACGAGGCCGCGTTGGCCCGGTCGATGCCGAGGTCGTCGGCGGCCTGCATGAAGGCGGAGATCGCCGTATCAAGGTGCTCGTCGGTGAGCGCAGCGCTCATCTGTGTCCGGATCCTGGCCTGCCCGTGCGGAACGACCGGAAACGAGAAGGGAGTCACGTAGACACCGAACTCCAGCAGCCGTTCCGCCATCGAGACGGCGACCGTCGCGTCGCCGAACATGACCGGAACGATCGGGTGGCCCGCTCCCGTGAGCTCGAAGCCCGCCGCAGTCATGGCCGAGCGGAATCGTTCGGCGTGGCGCATCAGGCGGTCGCGACGGTCGTCGCTGGCAGAAGCAATACGAATCGCTTCACGCGCTCCCCCGACATGAGCTGGAGACAGCGCGTTCGAGAACAGGTACGGGCGGCCACGTTGCCGCAGCAGGTCGACGATTGGCTGACGAGCAGCGACGAAGCCACCCATCGCTCCACCGAGCGCCTTGCCCAGCGTGCTCGTCACGATGTCCACCCGATCGACGACGTCAAAGTGGGTCGGCGTTCCACGTCCGCCCGGACCGATCAGCCCCGTGGCATGGCAGTCGTCCACCATGACCAGGGCGTCGAATTCGTCCGCGAGTTCGCAGATCGCTCCAAGGTCGGCAAGGTAGCCGTCCATCGAGAACACCCCGTCGGTCACGATCAGGATGGCCCCGTCGCCCTCGGCCCGCGCCACTTCGAGCTGCGTGCGAAGGTCGGTCATGTCCCGTGTGGCGAAGCGGTACCTCCTCGCCTTCGACAGTCTGACGCCATCGATGATCGACGCGTGGTTCAGGGAGTCGCTGACGATGGCGTCGTCGGCGCCGAGCAACGGTTCGAACACGGCGGCGTTGGCATCGAAGCACGCCGCGAAGGTGATAGCAGCGTCTGTGCCGAGATAGTCCGCGATGTCGTTCTCGAGAAGACGGTGGTCCTCCGTTGTCCCGCAGATGAAGCGCACCGATGCCATGCCATGCCCAAGCCGATCCATCGCATCCTTCGCGGCGGCGATGACACTCGGATCATCCGCCAGGCCCAGGTAGTTGTTGGCGCAGAGGTTGATATGGGTCCCGGCGTCAGCCAGCGAGATCTCCCCCGATTGAGGCGAAGTGAGTTCGTGCTCGTGTTTCCAGAGGCCGTCGTCTCGAATGCCCTCGAGCGTGCCCTCCAGGCGCTCGTAGAAGTCGGTTCGGTGCATCAGCTTCTCCTCACATGTGATGGCGAGCCGACCCCGAGCGCGTCCGTCATTGCTCGCGCAACTGCAGCGAGTTCGTTCGGCACGATCGAGTACTGCTCGTCGAGGTCGTAAAGACTGTCGAGGTGAGGGGGAAGGTCGGGCCAGCGCCCGGTCGCCTCCTCGACGGTGTCGGGGAACTTGGCGGGATGTGCGGTGGCCAGGACGACCTGCGTTCGCTCGGTCGATGCCGCCCGGGCTGCTCCGATCCCCACGGCGGTGTGGGGATCGACGAGACGCCCGGTCGCGGCGTACGTCTCGGTCATGATCTCGACCGTTTCGTCGTCGTCGATCGTCGCTGCCGACCATCCCTGAGCCACGCGGGTAGCGGTCGCGTCGTCGAGCACGAGCGAGCCGGTGGTTCTGAGGGTGTGGACCGCTCGCGCGACCGCCGTACCGTCATCGTCGAAGAGCTCGGACAGCAGTCGTTCGAGATTGCTGGGCACTTGGATGTCCATGCTCGGGGACAGGGATGGCTCGACCGGCCCAATGGTCATCGACGCGTCGTTGACGAAACTGGCCAGGACCGCATTGCGATTTGTGGCCACGACGAGACGACCGATCGGCGCTCCCATCCGCTGGGCGACGCGAGCCGCGTAGATGTTGCCGAAGTTGCCGGTCGGCACCACCAGGTCGATCGGCCCGTCGCTGGAACACCGCTGAGCGATCCAATGGACGTACGCGGTTTGGGCGACGATGCGACCCCAGTTGATCGAGTTCACGACCGTCAGATCGAAGACTCCGGTGAGCTCGCTGTCTGCGAGCGCCGCTTTGACGAGATCCTGACAGTCGTCGAAGGTCCCGTCGATCGCGAGGTTGACGACGTTGTCGTCGGTCACGGTGGTCATCTGGCGCCGTTGCACCTCCGACACCCGTTCGTTGGGGTGAAGGATCACGACCTCGATGTTCGAGCGACCTCGGAACGCTTCGATCGCGGCGGCCCCGGTGTCGCCCGAGGTCGCACCGATGATCGTGACGTGTCGGCCGGTTGCGGTGAGCTGATGTTCGAACAGCTTTCCGAGCAGCTGCATCGCGAGATCTTTGAACGCAAGCGTGGGTCCGTGGAAGAGCTCCGCAATCCACTGCCCAGAGCCCAGCGCGACGAGCGGGATCACCTCTGGGTGCGTAAACGTTGAGTACGCCTCCCTGACGAGCTTGCCGAAGGTCTCCCGATCGATCGCTCCCGCGACGAAGGGCCACATGAGATCCGGGGCTGCGTCGACGTACGGCCGGTCGGCCACCGACGGGACCGGCCCAGGAATCCGATCCGGAACATAGAGCCCACCGTCTGGCGCCAAACCGTCGAGCAGCACGTCGCCAAAGCCCACTCCAGCTGCACCGCCGCGGGTGCTCCTGTACACCACGGTGTCGCTCTCCCGCCTGTTGTTCACAGACATCGTGCGCCCCGGTCGTCGATTTCGGCGATCGCGACCTCGGCCTCGTCTGGAAGCCGTGCGGCGATGTCGCGTGCATTGGTCGGGTCGCAGAACGCCGCGACGGTCGGGCCGCTACCCGACAACCAGGCACAGTACGCCCCAGCGTCTTGGGCACAGCGCAACGCCATGGCCGACTCTGGCAGATCCGACAACCGCTGCTCTTGATGGAGACGGTCCTGCGTGGCGAGCTCCAGCCGATCAAGCGACCCGCTCGCAAGGGCGGCGGCGAATAGCGCGACCCGCCCCAGGTTGAAGACGACATCGTCGCGTCGGTAGTGCTCGGGAAGCGACCGACGTGAGGCGTCGGTTCCGGAACCATTCGCGGGGATCCACAAAACGACGGCAAGGTCCTGTCCGAGAGGAAACCGTTCGACCACTCCGCCGGCCGCGACCGTGACGCCGCCGTAGATCGAAGCGGCGACGTTGTCGCTGTGACCTTCGAGCTCGGAGGCACTCGCAAAGACCTCGTCTCGCGACTCTTCGATCGACGAACCCTGCTGGATCGCTGCCGCGAACAGCCCCGCTGCTCTCGCAGCGCCAGAGAAGCCGAGACCGCGGGCGGGCGGGATCGCCGACGCGATACAGACGCGGCCTTGTCCCCCGGCTTCGCGAAACGTTCGCACGGCGAGATGGGTTTCGTCAGCGTCGTAGAGACGCCAATTGGAGTCGCTCGCATCGACGTCATCGTCGACCAGTCGAAAGTCGAGGTACCGGTCGACGGCCATCCCGAGCACATCGAAACCGGGGCCGAGATTCGCCGACGATCCTGGGACCCTGATGATGGTCATCGCTACTTCCTCGCCATCGCCAGTACCCGCAACTAACCGTTCACCGAGAAGCTGCTGTTCGGGTTGATCTCACGGTTCCGACCGAAGCTCGACATGTCGATCTCGAGTCCGGTGTAGCGCCCCACGTGGACGACGGGCTCTGCGTCGTGGTCATGACCGCCCTCGACCGCGTCGATGAGCTCAGCCATCGCGGCCGCCGCGACTCCGGCGTTCTTGTACTGGTTGCCCGACGTGCCGATCGCGACGTAGAAGCCGCCGAGATCGGTCTTGTCGTAAATCGGGATCCAATCGTCGGCGACGTCGTAGAGGTCGACGACGCCCCGCTTGGTGTTGGGCACACCGAGGTCGGGCATTCGCCGTGCGAGCCGGAGCACCTGGGCTTCCCATTGTTCCTGTGAGACCTCGGTGTCGTAGTCGTCGGGGTCCTCGATCCATTCCTGCGGGTCGCAGTCGGGGTCTTCGGAACCGATGAGGATGTTGTCGCCGGACTCGGGCCGGAAATAGATGCCGGTGTCACCGTCCTGCACGTGGCAGCCGGTCGCGCCGTAGTTGACGCCGTCGGGCGAGGCGACGTGGTGCACCTCGTGGCGAAGTGCCTTGGTCCCGATGTTCATGGTGCCTTCGAGCCCAGCCATACGATTGACGACGAAGCTGTGGGGGCCGGCAACATTCACGACCACGGGCGCCGAGATCGTCTCGCCGGTCGACAAGGTGACTCCGGTGACCCGACCAGCGGCCTGGTTGATGGCCGTCACTTCGGTGTTGAACACGAACTCGCCGCCGACGTTCTCACACGCCCGCTGGAGGTTGTGGGTCGACAGTTGCGGATCGGAGATGTACCCGGCGTCGGGCGTCCACACGGCGCCGAGAAGTTGTTCGGTCGGCTCGGCCCAGAACCCGTCATCGTCGGGACGCTTCGGCGGGCCGAACACCGATCCGTTGAGCGCAGGCAGCCGATCGAGCAACGCAGGGAGGTCCCAGTCCTCGAACGGGATGTCGAGCTCGGTGAGCAGCGGCACGACCTTCTCGTGGTGCGAGTGCCCTCCGGACTTCTTCAGCAGGGCGGTGCCGCACTGGACGAAGTCGATCAAACCGCGTTCGTCGACGTCGCCGCCGAGGTACTCCCGCCAGTTGACCCAGTAGTGCTGTCCCTCCCACGCCATCGCGACACCGTCGTAGGTGCTGTAGCTGAAGCGAATGATGGCGCACGTATTGCTCGTCGACCCATACCCGGCTGCGGGCAGCTTGTCGATGTTGAGCGTTCGACGGCCTGCCTTCGACAGTTCGTAGCCGATAGCCGCACCGATCACGCCCGCACCGATGATGATGGCGTCGTACTGATTCTCGTTAGCCATGATCAGGCCTTTCTCATTCGTTCGCCCGCGGAATCCCAGAGACAACCGTCGACGAGCGCCGCCTGTCTGCGGACCCCGAGGATCTCGATCTCAAACGCTCCGTCCGAACCGGCGAGTTCGGCAGGCACGTAACCCATGGCCACCGAGGTATCCATGTGATGGGAGTAGCCACCCGAGGTGACCCACCCGACGACCTCGCCGTCGTGCCAGATCGGCTCGTCGCCAATGACGTCGGCGCCGCCGCGCCCCGGGTCGGTGTCGACAGTCCATGTGAGCAGTCGACGCTCCGGCCCCGTTGTTTGGGCTGCCACCAACGCCTCGCGGCCGATGAAGTCGCCTTTGTCGAGCTTCACGAAACGGCCGAGGCCGGCCTCGTAAGGGTCGTAGATCGGCCGATATTCGCGGCCCCACGTGCCAAAGCCCTTGTCGAGGCGAAGCGAATCGAGCGCGTGCAGGCCGAACAATCGCAGGCCCAAGTCTTCACCTTCTCGTTGCAGCAGGTCGAGCGTCGCCCGTTGTCGACTCGACGACATCCAGAACTCATATCCCAGGTCGCCTGAGAACGAGACCCGCCCGCACCACACCGGGATCGGCCCCAGGTCGAGCTGTCGGAAGTCCATGAACCGGAACGCCTCGCCGGACACGTCGGTCGTGGTGAGCCGCTCGAGCAGTGTTCTTGACCGTGGTCCTGCGATGGCGAGACCACAGAGGTCCCAGCCCAACGTGCTGTATGCGACGTTGGCGCCGGTCGGGATCGTCTGATCGAACCAACGCTCGTAGAAGCGGGTTGCCACGCCCGAACCGAACACGACGAAGCGTTCCTGGTCGCCCGTGTTCTGCGTTGCGCCACCGGTCGGTGTGGTGCGAGGACCTTCGGCAACGCCGGGCGTCGGCCCAAGACAGGCGACGGTGAGATCGCCGATGAGCTTGCCGTTGTGGTTGACCATCGGCGCCAGGACCATTCGTCCCGGAGCCGGCAGTCGGTTGGTGATGATCGAATCGAGATAGCTCCGCGCATCCGCGCCGCTGAAGACGAACTTGGCGAAGCCGGTCGTCTCCATGACCCCGACGCCGCTGCGAACAGCGAGGGATTCTTCGCGAACGGAGTCCCAGGCGTTGGAGCGGCCGAAGGTGACCTCCTCGACCGGGTCGAGTCCCGGCTTCTGGAACCACAGTGCGCTTTCGAGTCCGTACGCGTCGCCCCAGACCGCGTTTTCAGCGACGAGCCGGTCGTAGATCGGCGACGTTTCAAAAGGGCGTGCGGCCGGGAGCACCTCGTTAGGGAACTGGATACGGAACCGTCGGCTGTAGTTCTCCTGCACCTTCTCGCTCGTGTATTCGAGCGTGGCGTAGTCGCCGTACCGTGCGACATCCATCCCCCAGATGTCGAAGCCTGGATCGCCGTCGGTCATCCAGTTGGCGAGCGACAGACCGACACCGCCGCCCTGGCTGAGCCCAGCCATGACGGCGCATGCGCTCCAGAAGCCGGGGAGGCCGCGGATCGGACCGAGCAGCGGGTTGCCGTCGGGGGCGAAGGTGAACGGGCCGTTGATGACCTGTTTGATACCGGCGTCCTCGAACACGGGGAAGTGACGAAAGCCGACGTCGAGCGACTCTGCGATCCGGTCGAGGTCGGGGGTGAGGAGCCGCATGCCGAAGTCCCATGGGGTCTCCTCGACCGACCATGGTTTGCCGCCTTGCTCGTACGTGCCGAGCAGCAGCCCGCCGCCTTCTTGACGCATGTAGATCTCGCCGCCGAAGTCGATGCAGTGCAGGACCTCGCCGTGTTCGGCGTTGTAGTCGGCGATGGCGGGAATGTCCTCGGTCAGCAGGTACATGTGCTCCATGGCGAGCACCGGCAGTTCGACGCCGGCCATGCGGCCGACCTCGCGGGCCCAGAGGCCACCGGCGTTGACGACGTGTTCGCAGCTGATGGTGCCCTTTACCTCGCCACTGGATGTCTCGATGACCTCGACGTCCCAGCCTTCGGCGGTTCGAGCCAGCGAGCGGACCCAACTGTTGCGGTGAATGGAAGCGCCGTTGTCTCGGGCGCACTGGGCGTACGCGTGGGTCACGCCGGAGGGATCGACGTGACCTTCGTGGGCGTCGTACATCGCTCCCACGAAGTACTCCTCCTCGAGCAGCGGCATAAGCTTCTTCGCCTCCGCGACGCTGATGAGCTCGGTGTCCATTCCGAGGTACCGACCGCGAGCGTGAGCCATGCGCAGCCAGTCCATGCGCTCCTCGCTGTCGGCCAGCATGAGTCCGCCGGTCAAATGAATTCCACAGTCGCGACCCGATAGGGCCTCGATCTCCTTGTACAGCTCGATCGTGTACTGCTGGAGTTTGGCGACGTTCGGGTCGCCGTTGAGAGTGTGCATGCCACCGGCCGAATGCCAGGTTGAACCGGCCGTCAGCTCGGTTCGTTCGAGGAGGACGACGTCGGTCCAGCCGTTCTTCGTCAGGTGGTACAGCACGCTGGCACCGACGACGCCTCCGCCGACGACGACGACTCGTGCGTTGGTCTTCATTACTTCTTCCTCGTTCTTTCGTGCGGACTAGAAGTCGGTCGTGACGCCGCCCTGGGCGACTCGGCGATCGACGAATGCATCGATCTCTTCGAGCACGGCGGGGTCCATGGGAGGTTGCTGGTATTCGGCGAGCAGTTGGGCTGCCAGAGCTGCCGTCTTGGTGTCGGCAGTGGGCGAGCCGGCCTCGGCCCACGATTCGAAGTTGCGCCAGTCCGACACCATCGGCGAGTAGAAGGCGTTGCGGTATCGGTCCTGCGTGTGCTGCACCCCGAAGAAGTGTCCACCGGGACCGACCTCGGCGATCGCTTCCAGGGCGAGCGTTGCGTCGTCGACGACGAGCGGTTGAAGCCAGGTGGCGACCATGTTGATCAGGTCGGCGTCGAGGACCATCTTCTCGTACGACGCGCGGAGGCCGCCTTCCAACCATCCAGCTCCATGGAATACGAGGTTGGCGCCGCCCATGATCGCTCCCCACAGCGAGAAGACCGATTCGTAGCCGGCTTGGGCGTCGACTGCGTTGGCCGCATTGACGTTCGACGAGCGGTATGGAAGTCGGTACCGCCGGGCGAGTTGCCCGCCGAGCATTGCGGCCTGCATGAACTCTGGCGTGCCGAACGCGGGCGAACCGGACTTCATGTCGACGTTCGACGTGAATCCGCCATACAAGACCGGCGCCCCTCGTCGCACAACCTGGGCGAGGCAAATGCCGGCGAGCGCTTCCGCGTTCTGCTGCGCAACGGCCCCGGCGATGGTGACCGGTGCCATGGCGCCTGCGAGCGTAAATGGGGTGACGACGACCGCCTGGTTCCGGGCGGCGTATTCGATGATGCCGGTGCACATCGGCTCGTCCAAGCGCAGCGGCGACGATGTGTTGATGACCGAGTACACAATCGTGTTGACGTCGATCTCGTCGTCCGAGAGTTGGTGCGCAATCCGAAGAATCTCGAGGGCGTCGCGGTTGCGGTCGGCTCCGAGGCTGTAGGCGTTCACGGCCTTGTCGCTGAGTTTGCAATGTCCGCGATGGCGTGGAGATGGCGAACCGAGGCGTGGACGTCCGCAGGCTCGACCGGGTAGCCCGCATGGACCTGGACCGCGTTGAGGTGCTGACTCAGGCGCACGAGGTTCTGAAAGTCCTCCATGTTGCCCGTACGACGCCCACCGGCAGCGTCGCTCACATTGGGCGGGCTGGCGACAGCGGAGAACACCACATTGTCGCCGCCGATCTGCACGGTGTGAGCCGGGTTGCGCGCATGCAGCGTGAACTCGGCCGGCGCAGAGCCGACGTAGTCCATGACCATCTCAGGATCGAATCGCACGCGGTCGTCAGAGATCGACACCGTGCAACCCGCCGCCTCGAGCCTCGCTCGAGCGTCGGGCAGGAGCACGTCGATGCCGACATCGCGCAGGATCGCCAGCGATGACTCGTGCACCGCTTCGAGCTCGTCGTCGGAGACGACACGCGTCGGCTCGACAGACCGCCGATGAAGGCGGAACGGCGGCTGCTCGATCGCTGGCGGTCCCTGCGCGGCTCCCCGCCGACCCTGGCGACGCCTCGTTCGTTCGGACATGAGAGCCCTCCCCTCCACGGCATCGTGACCAGCGCGTCGATTGTGCACAAGTTGGATTGCGTATATGGCAACTGCTGCCTACGATGTGTGCATATGGCACCGCGAAAGAACGCAGCGGGACTGAGCCGAGACATCGATCTGCTCGACCACATCGTCGCCGCCAACGGCTCGCCGAGTTCGGTCAGCGAGTTGGCCGCCCAGACCGGACGAGACAAGAGTCAGGTCTCACGGGCCCTTTCGACCTTGGCCGATGCGGGCATTCTGGATCGCGACGGCTCCTCGCGGGGCTACGTGATCGGGTGGCGCATGCACACCATCGCGGCGCAGAGCCTCGAAGCACATGTCGCCGCGGCGAGCCGCCCCTTCCTCCGGCAGCTCGCCTCGGCCTACGGCGAGACAGCCGAGGTCGTCGTGCTTCGAGCAGACGAGACGATCATCATCGCCTCGGAGGCGTCACGGCATGCGCTGGCGTTGTATGCCCGGGTCGGGGCCGCCGGCCCAGCCGCCAGCAGCTCGACCTGCCGGGCGATTCTTGCGACGGAACCGCCCGAACTCGCCGCCACGTGGCTCACCCCCGGACGCATCGCCGAAGCTCCCGGGCTTCGATGCACGACTCCTGCAAAGTTCGCGGCAGAAGTCGCCCGGGCCCGGGAGGCCGGCTACGCGATCGTCATCGACGAGTTCGAGGAGGGTGTCGTCGGCTGCTCCGCGCCGATCCGTGGCCCTTCGGGCGTGGCAGTGGCTGCGCTCGGCATCACTGCTCCGAAGTTCCGATTCGAGGACTCGCTGATCGACGCCGCCCGAACCGTCCGGCGCCTCGCGACTCAGATCTCGAACGACCTCGCTTCCGCTGCGGGCACGCAGGCCCCACACCTGAACCACCAAACCTCAGGCGCACCGCTGCGCGGCGGTCGCTAGAGGGTCCAGCCGCCGTCGGTAGGGATGATCGCGCCGAAGATGTACGAGGCATGGTCCGATGCCAGCCACCACATAGCCGCGGCGGCTTCCTCTCCTCGCCCCAGGCGCTGTGCTGGCACCTCACGACGCAACGACTCTTGGAACTCGGGCTCACCGACGGTCTCTGGCGGAAAGTAGGAAGGGTTCTCGATGAAGTTGGGGGCGATGCCGTTGACCCGCACTCCGTGTGCAGCGGCTTCTCTGCCGGCGCTGCGGACGAGTTGCATCTGCGCCGCTCGGGCCACTTCGTAGCCAGCGATCGGGTGCGATGAGGATCGGATCGCCGTTGCCGAGGTCGGGACGACGATCGCGCCCCACCCAGCCCGGTACATCGACGGGAGGCACTCTTCGAGGAGCCAGAACAGCGGGTTGACGAGACGCCCGAAGAGCCTGCTGGTGATGTCGTCGTTGTGGTCGGTGATCGGCGCAACCGTGATCGGGGCGTCGAGGTTGGCGATCACAACATCGAAGGGTCCCTCGTCGGCAACAAGGGCGGCGACGTCAGCTCGGGTGTCGAGTGGAACTGTATGAGTGACGACTGTGTCGCCTCCGTCGTGGAAGCGCCGCACCGCGGCTGGGCCGACGAAGTCTTCGGCATCGGTTACCAGCACCCGACGGGTCATTTCAGGAGCTCCACAAAAGAGTCGAACAGGACCGATGCTGATCCCTCCAAAGGTCATCGTATCGAGTGGCCGGTCCACATGGGTCTATCCCCAAGGCCCTCGTGTTCAATCGGACTCCTGCTGGTGTCGGAGGGGGTGTTCTGGTTCAGGACATAGGAAACATGCTGTTCAGGACATAGGAAACAGGCGGGTTGGCATCGTGGGTGATGTCGAAGGCTCGAGCGATCATCACGGCGGTCACGGTGGAGGGGATCTCACAATCCGAGGCAGCGAGGCGGTTCGGGGTATCGCGCGGCTGGGTCTCCAAGCCGATGGCCCGGCACCGCGCAGAGGGTGACGCGGCGTTCGAACCACGGTCACGGCGGCCGCACACGTCACCGAACCGGCTCGCAGATGTCGTGAACGCCACGATCGTGAACCTGCGCGAACAACTCACCGCAGACGGGCTCGACGCCGGCCCTCACACGATCCAATGGCACCTCCACAACGAGCACGAGCTCGACGTTTCCGTCTCAACGATCCGACGCCGGCTCGTCGCTGCCGGGCTCGTCGAACCAGCACCGAAGAAACGGCCAAAGTCGAGCTATATCCGGTTCGAAGCCGCGTTGCCGAACGAAACCTGGCAATCAGACTTCACCCACATCTGGCTCGCTGACGGCACCGACACCGAAACCATCACGTGGCTCGACGATCACTCCCGATACGCCCTCCACGTCAGCTGCCACCGACGGGTCACCGGCGACATCGTTCGGGACACCTTCGACCAAACCGCTGAAACACACGGGTTCCCGGCGTCCGTGCTCACCGACAACGGCCTCGTTTACACGGTCCGGTTCGCCGGCTACCCGGGCGGACGGAACCAGATCGAGACCCGCCGAGAACGACGCCAAGTGGCTCTCCAAAGGCCGACTCGTCGCCATCGCCGAACGCCTCAACCCCAACACCTGGACCGACGACGACGGCAACAACCGGGAACGCTACGAAGTCATCGCCAACCAGGTCAGCTACCTCGACGGCCCCAAGACCAAGGCCACAGACGACCCGAAGCCCGGCGAGGAAGCCTTCTAACCCACAGCCGGCGGGCGGGCCCGGAACCTCCGGGCCCTAGGTGCGTTCACCAGCGCCAGCGACGGTGCTTGCGAAGAAGCCCGCTGCGGTTGATCAACACATCGTCGCCACACGCTCGACAGACCGCACGACTCGAATACGCCGAAGCCGACCGAGGCTCCGAATGCGACCCCGAACACCACGCCTCATCGCCAGCCCGCTTCGCCTTCGGCACCGTCGAACCGTCCCGACCGCGGCCTTGAAGCGTCTCGGGCACGTTGCTCACGGCAGTCTCAGCCGCATCGACTGCCCGACAACCCCAATCAGATCACCTTTACCGACGGTCGGCACGGCCGGCCGAAGGCCAGCGGGCTGTCCTGAAGCTGGCACACACCCAACGGCAGCCGCACCCTGCTCGCAACGACCCCTGGGGCGCTCGACTACGAGTCCTGCCGGACCAGTCGGAGCACCTGACCGTCGGCTGAAGTCACCTCGAAACCTCCGTCCACTACGTCGACGAAGAAGACATCGCTAAAGAGAGCTTCTTCTTCGCTCAGGAGATGCGGCTCGTCGTCACAATCGAATCCGTCGATGTCGAGCCGCTGCGTCACGTTGGGTCGGCGACCCTCGAAGTACCGGTACCCCGCGACAGCGTCGCCCACGATCAGGCCGCTGTTGAATGCGCAGGTGAATATTGTCGGCGCACCGGAATCGTCTTGACTGAAGTGGTGAAATTCTGTGGCGAAGCTCACGTCGCCGGATCGTTCCCTCCATGCCTGGATGCTCCAGCGACGAGTCTCGGCCCCTGGCGTGGCGAGCTGCGAGCCGTCCTCGTCGAGCAGAACGAACGAGGTTCGTTGAGAGAGCGCCTCTTCGTCAGGGGCGGGCGAGACGATCTGGTCGAGCGAGTCCTCGAACAACAGATCCCTCACCTCGGTCACGGACGCTTCGGACGACTCGGGAGTGGGTTCGCCACCGGTCCCCGCGGCGAGTACGTCGCTCGGCTCGGAGGAGCATCCGTACAGCGTGAGGCAGACGACAACCAGTAGGGTCGCTCTTCGAGCTGCACCTCTCTTCATCCGTCGCAGTCCTTTCGCGTGAGTTACTACTTTGACGTCTGAACGGCGCATCTGGTTCCCGAGTTGAAAAGAATAGTCGTCTGCGCCGATGCTCATCCGGTCAACGAAACCGTTGACCGGATGAGCGGACAGGTTTCGATCTAGCTGTAGATCCCAGGGACTGGGCGTTCATCGCCACATCCGGCGACCGTCGAGGCGCCAACCTCGGAATCCGCTGGCAAGACATCGACTTCGAGCAAGGCACCGCCGCCCTCATCTGGACCGTCACCTGCGTCAACCACCAGCTCGTCGTAAAGACCTAAGGCAAGACCGGCGAGAACCACGCCATCATCCTCGACCAAGGCACCCTCGCCATCCTCAAGACCTGGCGATCGATCCAGAACCAGGAACGCCTCGCCGCCGGCACCAGCCACGTATGCGCATCGCCCGAACCCGGCTGCGACCTCGCTGGCTACCACGTCCGCGACCTCGTCTTCGCTCAGCCGAACGGCGACTACCTCCACCCCGAACGTTTCAGCCGAGAGTTCAAGCGAGCCCAAGTCCGCTACAACCGCGACCACTCCGCCGAGCCGCTACCGACGATCAGCGTCCACGCCCTCCGTCACGGCTGGGCCACCGTCGCCCTCGAAGCCGACGTCCCGATGAAGGTCGTCCAAGACCGGCTCAACCACGCCAGCGAACGCATCACCGCCGACATCTACACCCACGTCAGAGCACCGCTCCAGTCCGACGCCGCCGAGCGAGTGGGCCGGGCTGATTCTGCCGGGCTGAACGTTCTCGACCTCGTCGTCGGTAGGTAGCCGGGCCGCCCGCGCCAATCGAAAGAGCGGCTGTAGCCCTCGGGGAATTCTAGGCTTGCTGGATGACCGTGAACGGCGGCCCCGCCTTTCCATGAACTTGCGGCCGACTACCATTGCCGAGCTCGCTGCCTCGTCCGGGGGTGTTCGAGACGATCTCCTGCGCGCCGCCGGGGCACTGCAGATCATCCCGGGAAACGCTACGAAGTGGGCCCGTTTCGAGCGACTGCTCGAAACGGCTGCAGGGGCCCCAATCGGTGAGGAACAGCGTCGAGTAACCGGGCAAGAGCTGCGTCGTATGTTGACGCAGGAGCCGATCGCAAGCGCTTCTACTGTCTCCGGCGAGGACCCTTTTGAGGAGAGCTTCGTTGGCTCGATCACCTTCTTCGGCGGAGGTCACCGTGTCGTAGCAGGAGGCGCCTCGGGGTCCCATGCGGGTTGTCAGCTCGTTCTTGATTCCGTGCGGTCCCTGCCGGAAGACCAAGAGGGCTTTCGTTCGAGCGTCTTCCATGACGCTCGGGTGCTTCTGAAGCTTTCGGAGGCGGTCTGCGAACGAGCTGGGCTGCGTCGCTACGAAGCCCCTGAGCTATCACCAAGATCGCGTCTCATCGTCCCGAACGAGGCGGAGCTCAGAGATCTGATGGACATGGTCACATTCAGTGACGCCGAGATCCTCCAACACCTCGGCCCCGATGTCGACATCGACCAGCTCGTTGCTCCAGGCTCCAGGGCGCTGTTCGACCACGAGCAGGAGTCGCCAACCGATGATCGGTCCTACCTCTATCCGCTTGAAAGACTCTCCGACGGCCGACTGGTCGTAGGTCTCCCAAGTGGTCTTGCGGCCTCAGTCACACACCGGACGCTGGCTCGAGCTGTCGAGAACAACCTCACCGAGCCGCTGACCTCAGTGCTTCAGGAGACAGCTCAACAGACCGTCGCGAGCCAGTTGCTCCGGATGCGGTGGATCCCGATCCAGCCACCGAATGGGGCCATTGCGCCCACGGATGCGTTCAGCGAGCGCTACTACAGCTTCGACTCCGACAAAGTGGCCCATGTCGTTTGCCTAACGGACAGTCTCGACGGCTACAGGCCCGGGTATCCGTTCGAGATGATGGGTGACCGTCAGCTAGCCAAGCGGCTCGAGGAGCGAATCCTTGAGGTGCGAACTGCGATCGACAAGACCCAGAGGTTTGCGAACTGCCTTCACCTAGTCATCTCGGCACCACTTGGTCGGAGTCAATTCGTCGGATTCACGCGTGCAAGCCACCGCGACGGATCCCCAATCCTCACCGTCCGACTGGACGAGCTTGAGATCTTCGCGTCGACGCTCGCTCCTGACCCTGTTGCCCTATGGAAATTCGCGCTTGCATCGGATCGTCTTCGGACCCGGAGCAGGACGATGTCCTTCTCAGCACTCGACGATTTCTCCATCTATCTTGACCATGGCTCCGGGTTCTACCTCGGCGATGACCAACCGCCGACATTCATGTCGGTTGCTCCGGGCAGTGGAGCTTCCCTCGTGCTCAGCAGACGCATGGAGAACGACCGGCATGCCGTGCGCGCGCCGTCCGGCGGTTTGCTCGAGGTCATGCGGTGGCCTGCCGACAATGCCTCCCCGGTCTACCGGCCACTCGACCCTCCCGACTCCTACGTGCACATCGTTGAGCTCGAGATCGACTGCTGGGTACAACCGGCACCCGCTGACGATTCACAGCAAGAACTCTCGGAAGATCTGGCAGAAGCTACGGCATTCTGGATCTGGCGCACGCGCTCGCTAATCACTCATGCGCTTAGCGAGCTTCGGCAATCTGGAACGCACCAACTGACAATACGTGTCCGATGCGAGGCCCAGTCACTCCCTGATGACTCCAGCAACGGGTTTGAGCCTTCGGACCGATGGCTGAGTATTGCAGTCGACCCGTCTGCCAGGACTGTCCACGTCACTCTGCTAGACGGTGCTCTAGGACAACTGAGAGGAGCGGACAATGCGGCGGAGATGGAGTACGCCGCTTCTGTTGCGGAAGCTCTCTGCGACCTGGCTGGCGTGTCGAGTGAAGACTGCCGCTCGCGTCTCCGTGGTTTGGGGCTCGACCCAGCGACGAAGATGCTGAATGTCTTCGGCGACGGAGATAACGTCGCTGCTCAACTCGGCTACACAGCGCGGCCTCGACTCGTGCAGGACCCAGACACCGAGTTCGTTCTCGATGAAGTCGGCGAGGACCTGCGAGCCCAGTTCGGGGATGCGCCGCAAACTTTTGGCGCGGCCGATCGAACGAACATCCTGAACGGGCTTGTCGCAGGACTGTTTTCGAGGCTCCGAAGCGAGATCGAGGGGCTGGACGCGCAAGAGGTCATAGAGCACCTGCTATGTGAGCAGGAGCGCCTCGCGTTCCTAGATCATCGCACCAACCTTCTGGTGCCCGCCCAAACTGCTTGCTTTGGTGGAGACTCGTCTGCGGTACTCGACGCTATCGAAGCCCGAAGGGCGCTGATAGCAACTGGACCACCAAGTCGGTTCTTGCTTGAGATGGCAACGGCCGTTCGTCCCGCAGGTGGGGAACACCTCTCACTAGCCAAGTACGACCGCCTCCTTGCGCTCGCAAGGCAAATCGTCGAGCTCGGGTATACGAGCGATGCAATCCGCCACGGGCTCTCCGACCCAGAAGTATCAATGTTGCCGTCCGGGCGACTCGGCATCTCGCGCGAGGGCGCATATCAATCCGCCGTCGAGAGCTTCGGTCAGTTGTTGCCGCAGCGGGCGCTAGATCGGGCTTCGGCTGGCTACAGCCGAAACTGGGCATCGCCAGAACGAGCTGAAGACAACTCCTTCGATCCATCAACCCTCAATGCAGCGTTCGAGGCAGAGTTCGGACTCACTGCGACAGAGCTCGCCGAGATCACCAGCGAACTGGCCGAGTTGGCTCGTGTCGCCACGGGCCAGGTCGCCCGACGTGAGCGCACCGAACTAATCGAGGAGCTGGCCGTTGCGTTGGAGATGACGCCGGCCCGAGTCGACTCGGCCCTCGGCCTGCTGACACTCTCTGCGCTGCCAGACTTCCCCGACCCCGGCAACCCGGCGGATGCGTATCCGTGGCGATTCTCCAGGGACCGCTCGGCAGTTCGGCGCCCGATCGCCGAGTGCGGAGATACTACCGACAAAGTCGATCTTGCGTGGGGTCCACGAGCCGTCCTGAATGCTGGTCGCCAGCTGCTCGCCTTAGTCCTCGCAGGACGGCTCAAGGCGCGTTCGACTCAGATGAAGTCGTACATCACGGAGCAGCGGCAAGCTCAGAATCTCGAGTTCAACCGCTCCGTCGCCGATCTCTATAGAGCAGCGAACCGGTTCGTCGTCTTCGAGAACGTGAAAAAGCTGGGCAGCCTCCGGCTCGAACGACGACCTGGCGAGGACATCGGCGACGTCGACGTTCTCGTGATCGATCCCTCGACGAAGGTTGTGGTCGCGATCGAGACCAAGGACTTCGAACTTGCCCGAACTCCGGCGGAGCTGCGCAACGAAGTCGACAAGCTCTTTGAAGGGGACTCGTCGGCGCTCGCCCATCACCAAGAACGCCTGAGGTTCCTAAGAGTCAACCTGGCTGAACTCCTAGGAATGATTGGGACGCAGAGCGACCCTCGGGGGTGGCAAGTCCAAGGCTTGATCGCTACAAGTTCGGACCTCGTCGGCCTTCACTTTGCGAAGGCGTCGAAGCAGGCTCGCGCCATTGGGTTCGTGACCTACGACCAGCTGGCGGATCGCGAGCTCGACAAGCTCGTCGCTCGAACCAAGCAGAACCCGAACACCAGGAGGTCGAAACAGAAGCGACGGCGAAGAAGATGAGGGGTAGTCCGCCGATTCTCGCTCGGGCTGCGACACCAAGCGCTGGATGTCATGCCATCTCGCCAGGACCGGACGCAGGCATTTGCAAATCCATTTGCAAACGATACCCCTGGGAGTGATTCACCCCACTGCTACCAGGGATTTCTGTGGTGTCGGAGGGGGGACTTGAACCCCCACGCCCTTTCGGGCACTAGCCCCTCAAGCTAGCGCGTCTGCCAATTCCGCCACTCCGACGTGGCTGGTCAGGTTGCCCTGAACCGGAGGAGAATCGTATCGGGTCGCAGCCGAAGCTCCACCCTCGGCCATCACTCTTCTGGGCCGAGGAACACGACCGAACCGAGGTCCAGCGAACCGTCCGGTTCGAGGCCGGCGCTCTCGATCCGCTCCCCCAACACGATGCGCTGGCGGAACTCCACCAGCGGCACCACAACCGCTTCCTTGAACAGCAGGTTCTCGGCCTCGGCGTACAGGGCCGCACGCTCGTCGGCATCGATCGTCACCCGGGCTTCTTCCACCAGAGCGTCGAACTCGGGGATGGACGTGTTGGTCACGTTGTCCGGGCCGTTCGTGTGGAACATGTCGGCCAGGTCGGCATCGGCAATGAGTGCGGTGGAGACCGAACCGAAGCGGAACATGGCCATGTCGCCGGCAGCGATGCGGGCACCGTAGTCGTCGATCGAATGGGCTCGAGCGGTGGCGTTGAGGCCGACGTTGCGCAGCGTCGCCACGATGGCCTCGGCCAACCGCTGCTCGCTGTCGTCGATGTCGTCCACGAAGAAGTCCACGGTGAACGGCACGTCGCCGGCGCCAGTGTCCCGCACGGCTCCACGGGCACGGCGCAGAATCGTCTCGCAGTACTCGCCGCAGGCGTCCGGAGAGCCGCCGGGCACGTCCTGGGGCACGAAGCCTTGCATGATGCCAGCCTCGGGGAAGAACTCGTCCCGCAGCTCCGTCTGATCGATCGCCCGCAGCAGCGCTCGGCGCACGACCGGATCGTCGAATGGGGCCACGTCATGGTTGAGGGCAAAGAAGGCGTCAGCTGAACGTTGCGCCCACGAGCTGTTGAATCCGTCGGGCACGTCGTCGGTCGGTACGCCGATGGCAAGGTCGACCTCGCCGTCGGCGATCAGGCTTGCGTCCGGGTCGGCCCAAACCTCGATCGCCGAGATCGTGCCGTCCAAACCGTCGGCCTTCACCCGGAACCCCTCATCCCACATGGCCGTGGGAACAAACGAACGGGAAGACGAGAGCGGCAGCGCTCCGGTCGTGTCGATGTCGACCGGGAACACACCAAAGGTCACGCCCGCCAGCAGCTCGGCCAGCGGCTCGTATGGCTCGGTCAGGGTGATGACGACCGTGGCGTCATCGGGGGCGACCACACCGGTCATCACCGGGGTCTCGCCGGCGGCAACAGCGGCATAGCCGTCCACCACCGCAAGATTCACACCGCTCAACGACTGCACACCCTGCGCAGCAACCCGGTTCAAGCTGGCCACGACATCATCAGCTGTGATCGGCGATCCGTTGCTGAAATCGCGGGCGCCCAACAGGAACGTCCACGTGAGGCGATCCTCCGACACCGACCAGAGCTGCGCCAGACCAGGCCCAACCTCGCCGGTGTACGGATCGCGCTCGGTCAACCCGTCCGTCAGCAGGTCGGTGACCAACACCTCGATCGGGTCGGTCTCATCCACCACATGCGGAGCCACGAAGGTCATGCGAGGCACGCTGACTCGCAGCGTGAGCGGCTCGACGTCCCCGGAAGCGACCGGGTCCGAGAAGGCCAACGCGTCCGGCTCCTCAGGGAGCGGCACGGTCGGCGGCAACGTCTGGGAAGGTGCCGTCAGGGACGGCTCTTCGGGCCCGCTACATGCAGCCAGAAACGCCACGAGAAGCAGCGACAGAAGGAAACGAAACGTACGCATGACCCGTGCCCATCGGCACGAGGGTCAGGCGATTGAATCTGCGCGTCAGATCACACGCAAACGGGGGACGCAGAGATGACTCGGCGTCAGCCGAAGTCGAACAGCAGCGCCAACGCAATCGTCGTGAACGTGAACGCCACGGCGACAAGGATCGTCATGCGGTTCAGGTTCTGCTCGACCACCGTCGATCCGGCGGACGCCGCACCGGCGCCACCACCGAACATGTCGGACAGGCCGCCACCCTTGCCGCTGTGCAGCAGCACGAGGAAGATCAGGCCGAGACCCAACAGCACATGGATTACAAGAACTACCCAGAACATCGCAATGTCTCCTTCAGCCAGTACAGGTTAGCGAAGCCGGTACTGAATGCAGTGCGCGAAGTCCTCGGCCGAAAGCGACGCCCCACCGATCAGTGCACCGTCGATGTCCGGCTGGTTCATCAGCTCCGGAGCGGTACCCGGCTTCACCGAGCCTCCGTACTGGATGCGCACGGCCTTCGCCGCCGCAGCACCGAACTTCTCCTCCACCGTCTGGCGGATGAACGCACACATCTGCTGGGCATCGTCCGGCGTGGCCGTCATGCCCGTGCCAATGGCCCAGATCGGCTCGTAGGCGATCACCAGGCCGCCCACCGCGTCCTTCTTCACACCGGCCAGACCCTCGAGGACCTGATCCACGATGTGGTCCTCCATCTCGCCCGACTCACGCTGCTCGAGCGTCTCGCCGCACGCCATGATCGGCGTCATCTCGTGCTTGAGGATCGCCTTGACCTTCTTGTTGACGTCCTCGTTCGTCTCGCCGAAGAGTTGGCGACGCTCGGAGTGACCGCAGATCACGTAGCTCACGTTGAGCTTCTGCAGCATCGCCGGCGACACCTCGCCCGTGAACGCACCGCTGGCCTCCCAGTGGCAGTTCTGGGCGCCGAGGGCGATCGGGATCTTGTCGGCTTCGAGCACGGTCTGCACCGAACGCAGGTCCGTGAACGGCGGATGGATCGACACGTCGACCGCCGTGATGTCGTCCTTCGTCAACGCATACGACAACTTCTGGACGAGCTGAATCGCCTCGAAGTGGTTCTGGTTCATCTTCCAATTGCCGCTGATGAGCGGCTTGCGATCGGCCATCATTGGCCCCCTTCTGAGAATTCACCTCGTAGTGCTGCCAAGCCGGGCAGATCGCCCTTCTCCAGCAGCTCCAGCGACGCTCCGCCGCCGGTGCTCACATGATCCATGTCGACGTCCACGCCGAACTGCTTGGCCGCCGCAGCAGAATCGCCGCCGCCGACCACGCTGAAGCCACGAGACTCCGCCACAGCCATGGCCAACGTCTTCGTCCCGGCCTCGAACCGCGGATCCTCGAACACACCCACCGGGCCGTTCCAGAGGATCGTCGCTGCGTCGTGCACGATCTCCATGTACTCCGACGCCGTACCCGGGCCGATGTCCACACCCATCCAGCCATCCGGGATGCTGGTGCCCATCTGGCGCACATCTCCCCCAGCGTCCGGGTCGAACAACTGGCCGCCAGGGCCGAGCGCCGTGGTGTCGTGCGGAAGGCGGATCGGACGATCGCTGGCCAACAGCTCGGCGCAGTAGTCCACCATGGACTCCTCGAGCAGCGAGTTGCCCACGGAATGACCCTGTGCTGCGAAGAACGTGAACGCCATGCCGCCGCCGATCAACAGCTCGTCCACCCGCTCGGACAGCGCTTCGATGATCGCCACCTTGTCCGACACCTTCGAGCCGCCCATGATCGCCACGAACGGCTTGCGGGCGCTGTCTCGGACACCACCCAGAATCTCGACCTCTTTCGCCAGCAGACGGCCGGCAGCACCGGGAAGATGCTGCGGCGGGCCGACGATGGACGCATGGGCACGATGCGACGCGCCGAACGCGTCGTTCACGTACAGGTCCTGCCCCTCGATCAGCTTCTGCACGAACGCCGGATCGTTGGCGGTCTCGCCCGGATCGAACCGCAGGTTGTCGAGCAGCTTCACGCCCGGAAGCAACGACTCCAGATGCTGGCGCACCGGCTCGATGTCGTACTCCGGGTTCGGCTCACCCTTCGGACGGCCGAGGTGGCTCATCGCCGTGACCTCGGCACCCCGCTCCTGCAACCAACGCAATGTTGGGAGGGCGGCACGAATGCGAAGATCGTCGGTGATCTCGGTGCCGTTCAACGGCACGTTGAAGTCGGTGCGGACGAGGACGCGCTTGCCGGCGACGTCCCCCAGATCCTCGAGCTGCGGTACTGGACTCACGGGTGGTGACTGCCTTCTGGTTCGACCGGCGGGTGGAGTTGCGCCCCGATCCTACCGGCCCGATCGACGGGCCCTGTGCGGCCCTGGCCACCAACGGCCAGGGCCCACAAGCAGTGCTACTTCTTGGCGGCGGCGCGCTTGGCCGGCTTCTTGGCAGCGGCCTTCTTCTTGGCCGGAGCCTTCTTGGTGGCGACGATCTTGGTGAGGTCGACGAGGCGGGTCGAGTAGCCCATCTCGTTGTCGTACCAGCCGGCCACCTTCACGAGCGTGCCCATGGACATGGTGAGGCCCGAATCGAAGATGCAGGAAGCGCCACGGCCGACGATGTCGGACGACACGAGGGGCTCCTCGGTGTAGTCGAGGACCTTGGCCAGCGGACCCTTGCTCGCTGCGGCCTTGAAGGCAGCGTTGATCTGCTCTTCGGTGGCCGGCTTCTTCAGCACGGCGGTGAGATCGGTGATGGAACCGTCAGGAATCGGCACCCGCAGGGCCATGCCGTCGAGCTTGCCGTTCAGCTTGGGCAGCACCAGGCCGGTCGCACGGGCGGCGCCGGTCGTCGTCGGCACGATGTTCACGGCGGCGGCACGGGCACGACGGAGATCCGAGTGCGGGCCGTCGACCAGCGCCTGATCGCCGGTGTACCCGTGACCGGTGGTCATGAGAGCGTTCTCGAGACCGAAGGCATCGTCGAGCACCTTCGCCATCGGGGCGAGGCAGTTCGTGGTGCAGGAGGCGTTCGACACGACGTCGTGCTTGTTCGGGTTGTAGTCGCCATCGTTCACGCCGACCACGAAGGTGGCGTCGCAGCTGGCCGGGGCCGAGATGATGACCTTGCGGGCACCAGCATCGAGGTGAGCGCCAGCGGTCTCCTTGGTGCGGAACACGCCGGTCGACTCGATGACCACGTCGATGCCAAGGTCGGCCCAAGGCAGGTCGGCGGGGTTGCGCTCGGAGAAGACCTTGATCTTGTCGCCGTCGACGCGCAGCTCGGTCTTGCCGGCCGACACCTTGCCGTCGTAGCGGCCGTGCACGGAGTCGTTCTTGAGGAGGTGCGCCATGGTGGCGATGTCACCGAGGTCGTTGACGGCGACGAAGTCGATCTTGGCGTTGGTGGCCTTGGCGGCGCGGAGGAAGTTGCGGCCGATACGGCCAAAACCATTGATGGCGACACGAACGGTCATGTGGATCAGGATCCTTTCGCAACGGACACGTTGCTGGTGCTGGAGGGGTTGTCTTTCCCTTCAACACTGCCCGAACATGTTGCGAAAACCCACGATTATCACGAGTTCGTGAGGGGTTTCAGAGGGCCATCACAGGAAACGATGGGCCATCGCTCCCCAAATCAGCCGATGAGGCTCGCCTTGCTGATGTCACGATGCTGCACCGTCGGTTCATGACCGATCCGCTCCAGAATCTCGGCCACCGCTTCGGCGATCGCCACAGAGCGGTGCTGCCCGCCCGTACAGCCGAACGCCACCGTCAGATAGCTCTTCCCCTCGACCACGTACGCCGGCATGATCAGGCCCAGCAGTCGCTCAATCCGTTCGAGGAACGTCGCCGTGATCGGCTGGCCCAGCACGTACTCGGCCACCGGAGCATCCACCCCGGTCTGCGGGCGCAGCTCTTCGATCCAATGCGGGTTTGGCAGGAACCGGCAGTCGATCACGAGATCCACATCTCGGGGCAGACCGTGCTTGTACCCGAACGACACGACCTTGGTGGTCATCCCGCCCGACGGCGACTCCGTCCCGAACATGTCCACCAGACGGTCACGCAACTGGTGCACGTTCAGGTCGGACGTGTCGATCACCACGTCGGCCTCCGCCTTCACGGTGGCCAGCGCAGCCCGTTCGCCGTCGATCGCAGCGGCCAGGCCCATGTCGCCGAACGGATGACGGCGCCGGGTCGACTCGTACCGGCGGACCAGCGTTTCGCTGTTCGCCTCGAGAAACAGGATGCGGACCCGGGAGCCGGACGCATCCAGCTCCTGGATCGCGCCCATGAGCTCATCGATCGCCGGACCGGCAGGCACCGCAAGTGCCACGTTCGAGAAGGTGGAGCCGGGCGCTTCCGCAAGCTCGCGCACCTTGGAGATGAGCGACGGCGGCAGATTGTCGATCACGAACCAGCCGAGGTCTTCCAGCACGTTCGCCGCGTGCGACCGCCCCGCGCCGGAGTTGCCGGTGATCACCACGAACTCGCTCATGACCCAACCCTAATTCCCCACCCCACCAAACGCCTCCCCCAAAGGTGCCTGGCACCTAAACCCCCGTTAGGTGCCAGGCACCTTTCACGCTCCGTTCACGAAAACCCCGTGAATTCAACGATTCCACGAACAGGCCTGGCACCTTTTGCACCGAAAGGTGCCAGGCACCTCAGCGCCTCCTAGGTGCCAGGCACCTTTGATGGGTCAGGCGCGTTCGCAGACGAGGACGAGGAGACGGGGGATGGCCCAGGCGGCCGAATACCAGGGTGACTGGTCCAGGAAACCGGGCGGAGGCGGCGGCTCGTGGAACTCGCGCACGAGGAGATCGTTCGCCGCCAACGTGTTGATGTAGCGATGCAGCGGCCGGTGCACGAACGGGATGAACACGTCCTTGCGCACCTCCTCCACATTCGCCGACTCCTGCAGATACTCACCGATCCGCCAGTACTGCTCCGGCGGCTCCATGATGTGGTCGTCCACCCAACCACTGCCCGGCGTCTGCAGCAGCGGATGGTTCAAGAAGAACGCAAAACGGCCACCCGGACGCAGCACCCGGGCCACCTCCTCGACCGCCGGCTCCAGCGGATCGATGTGCTCGAACACCAGGCAGGCAACCACCGCATCGAACGACGCATCCGGAAACGGCAGGCTCGAAGCCGGCGCCTGCGCGTACGCCGGCCCGCCGCCACGGTTGTGCGCTTCGGCCATCTGCGCCCACGTCGGATCCACCCCGACCACCGAAGACCCCGCCCGCGACGCCAAGCGGGCGATCTGCCCCTCCCCCGCACCGAGGTCGAGAATGCGCTCGTGGCCCTGCAACAACTGGGCAGCGAGGGGAAGAATCTGCTCCTCGTACTCCGGGTCGGCCCCGTCGGTGAACTCGTCCTGCCACCAGTCGGCGTGCGTTTCCCAGAGCGCGTCGGCGCCGCCCTCGCGCAAGCCGTCGAGCGCGCTCGGCTTCTGCCCCGGTTCGTCAGACATCATCGCCGGCAACGACGCGAGCGGTCACCCGTCGGTCGCAGCATCCTCGGTGCCGTCAGCAGCCGCATCGTCCCCGGCTGCTTCGGCATCGCTCTCCAACAGGGTCGTCGCCTCATCGCCACCGATCGAGGCAACACGAACCAACGGCACATCGCCCTCGAGCGTCACGAGCACACCGGTGCTCCCCGACGTCACATCGAGGGGAACGCCCGGCAACGACGTGCGCGAAACGACTGCGGCCGTCCGGGTGTCGACCTCGATGAGCGTCTCGCCCGACCGAAGCGCCACCCACACCGACTCGCCAGAGAACTCGACGGCGATCGGGTCCCGGCCAACCGGAACCGTCACCAGCACCTCGCCCGAAACCGCATCGACCCGACGCAGCGAACCGTCCGCCGCCGACAGCGCCCACAGCGCATCCGTGCCTGCGGCGATGCTCACCACTTCCTGACCGGCCGGAATCGGCGCAACCGTCAGATCGGCCGTGTTCACCCGGTAGACGAGGCCGTCCTCGCCCAACGCCCAAATGGCACCGGCTCCCGAAGACAGCTCACGAATCTCGACCGGCAGCGTCACCGTCGCCCGCACGTTTCCATTGGTCTCCCGGTGGCGCCGAAGCTCCCGGCTCCCGGGCACGAAGCTCCACACGGTTCGGCTGCTCGGCACGATCAGCGACACCTCGGCGGTGGCGATCGCCAGCACGTCGCTGCCGTCGATGAGCGAGATGACCTCGATGCCGCCCTGTTCGGTTGCGATCCAGGCGTTGTCCCGGTGGGCGAACATGCTCGACGGCGGTCCGGCGACCGTGCCGGAGTCCGTGATGCCGCCGGCCACGCCGGTACCCCACACTGCGTACTCGCCATTTGCATCGACGGCGATCAACCGATCGCGGAACTCGTCGACCTGGGCCGGGACGAACGGCACGTCGATCTCGCTGATGCGCCCCTCCGGAACCGGAGCGACCAGCGTCTGCAGTTCGTCCCGCTCCCGCTGCAATTCCTGATTCTGCAGCTCGAGCGTCCGGTTCTGATCGAGGAGCGCTTCGATGTCGGCCGCCTCGTTCGGGTCTGCCTCGGCCAAGGCAACCATCTCGGCTCGAAGGTCCTCGTTGGTCGAACGCTCCCGCTGCCAGAGCGCTCCGAGGATGCCGGCGGCCACGGACAGCGCAAGCGCAACGATGAAGAGCCCCGAGGTCAGCAGACGGGAATTCCCGGAGCTCTCGTTTTCGATGGTGGCCGGTGGCCCACCGACCGGGGCGAGCGAACGGGTTGCGACCTCGGCGGGCGGAACGTCCGCTCCGGCTTCCGGCGGGGTCGGTTCCATGGGAACCGGCGCCATGCCGAACTTCGACGTGACCGGCTCGCCGGTCGGGCGAGGCCCCGGCTTCGGGCGGTCGCCGGTGGTGGTCGGACCACCGGGCCGGGTCGACGGCACCGCCGCAGCGGAGGCCGCTGCGGCTTCGGATTCGTCCGGGCTGTCCTGCGATCGGACCTCTTCCACCTGCTCCTCAGAAAGAGCGGCGGACGGGACCGACGGAGCCGGCACGACTTCAGGTTCCGGGTCGGGCGTGGGAGCCAGAACCGGCGTGAGCAGCAGACCGGGATCGGTCGCGTCGGACAGCGACACCAACGACGGCCCGTACTTCGATTCGGGAACCGGCTCCTCGATGCGAACCGGAGACGGCTCCACCGTTGCCGCCGGACGGCTCGCGCCCCACTTCTGCGACACCGGCGATGCCGAAGGCGCAGGAGAGCCGGGACCGGAAGGCGACGCGTCGGTCTCCGAGGCAGTGCTCACTCCGTCTTCGAGCAAGGACCGCACCTCGTGCGACCGGAGATCGACGAGCTCGGGCGTCGGATCGGCCGGATGACCCCCGATGGGCGGCGGCAACGCCGGCGGCGTGGGCGTCGTCAGATCGATCGAGGCATCGGCGCCGTTGTCGGCGGTGGCCGCCGCTGGCCGGACGGGCGTCGGGTCGGTGGATTCACCGGTGGCGGCGGCAACGATTCGAGACCGCGTCCGCACCGGACGGGTGGGCGGCGGCGCGACCGGAGGCGTCGAAGCAGCGGGTTCGGCCGTCTCGGCGATCCACCCGGAACGCTGCTCCCAACGGGTCTCTCCGGCGCTGTCGGACGACGGCGACAGCGGCTGTTCCGACGCGTCGCCCGCGTCAGATCCCACCTCGTTGGCTTCGCTCATGCGCGGTCGGCCCTCTCCATCGCCACGATGGTACTCATGACAACCGCCGCGCGGACGTAGCGGGCGACGGATCGGGCGCGTGGTGGCATTTCATGCCGCCGTCGTCACGGCGCGTGGAGGTGGTCCCACACGTTGTTCGCCACGTCGTCCGGTAGCCACGACAGCGACAGGAGCTCCTCTTTCGAAGCCTTCTTCACGGCGTTGACCCCGCCGAACTCCTTCACCAGCCGAGTCTTGCGCGTTGGCCCCAGGCCCGTGACCCCGTCGAGGGCCGACGCCGTCATCCGTTTGCCCCGCAACTGCCGGTGATAGGTGATCGCGAAGCGATGGGACTCGTCCCGCAACCGCTGCAACAGGTACAGGGCCTCGGACTGGCGGGGAATCCGAATCGGGTCCGACTTGCCCGGCACGTAGACCTCTTCGAACTGCTTGGCCAGCGACACGATCGGGATCTCGTCCACCAGGCCGAGTTCCTCGAGCACCGCCAACGACGAGGACAGCTGGCCCTTGCCGCCATCGACCACGATCAGGTTCGGCGGATACGCAAACTTGCCCCGCTCCTCGACCGGACGTTCCCGATCGGCGAGATAGTTCGTGAGCCGGCGCTCCAGCACCTCGGCCATCGCCGCAAAGTCGTTGTTGCCGTCGACCGTCTTGATCTTGAATCGGCGATAGTCCGACTTCTTCGGCAAGCCGTCCTCCACGACGACCATCGAACCCACGTAGTCGCTTCCCTGGATGTGGCTCATGTCGTAGCACTCGATGCGCAACGGCGCGTCGTCCAACCCCAGGTACTCCTGCAGCTCGTTCAACGCCCGAGATCGGCTGTTGTGGTCTGACGCCCGCTTCAGACGATGGCGGTTGAAAGCCTCCTGTGCATTGCGGGTCACCGTCTCCAACAGGGCCCGCTTGTCGCCCCGCTGCGGGACCCGCAGCTCGACACCGCTCCCCCGCAGCTCCCCCAGCCAGGCGGCATAGAGCTCTGGGTCGGAGCTGTCCGACGGCACGAGCACCAGCTTGGGGTAGCCAACCGCCGGTTCTTCCGAATACACGCCCTCGAGGATGCGATCGATCAGCTCCCCATCGGCCAGATCCTCGACCTTGTCCACGATGAAGCCACGCCGCCCAACCACCCGACCGCGGCGCACGAAGAAGATCTGCACCGCCGCCTCGAGCTCGTCATCGTGGATCCCGATGATGTCGTAGTCGTCCTCACGGCTACCGACCATCTGCTGCTTCTCGATCGCCTTGCGCACCGACCCCAACTGGTCCCGCAATCGGGCGGCCAGCTCGAACTCGTAGTTCTCGGCGGCCTCCCGCATCCGGCCTTCGAGATCGTCCACGACGTCGTCCGTCTCGCCGTCGAGAAAGGCGATGAGGTCGGCCACGAGCTGGTCGTAGTCCTCCCGGCTGATCTCGCCCACACACGGACCCGCACACTTCTCGATATGGAACAGCAGGCATGGGCGGCCGAGCTTCTCGTGCCGTTGCAACTTGTTGTCCGAACAGGTGCGGATTGGGAACGTGCGAAGGAGCAGGTCGAGCGTCTCGCGAATCGCATACGCGTGGCCGAACGGCCCGTAGTACCGAACACCCTTCCGCTTCTTGCCTCGCATCACCATGGCTCGCGGCCACTCGTCGGACTCGGTCACCGCAAGGAACGGGTAGCTCTTGTCGTCGACCAGCCGGATGTTGAACCGGGGCCGATGCTGCTTGATGAGCGAATACTCGAGCATCAACGCTTCGAGCTCGTTCTCCACCTGAATCCACTCGACCGATTCCGCCGTGCGGACCATCGTCGCCGTCCGCATCGGCAGGTTCTTCTGGAAGTAGTTGCCCAGCCGGTTCCGGAGGCTCTTGGCCTTCCCGACATAGATGATTCGGCCGTCGCCGTCACGGAACTGGTACGAGCCCGGAGCGTCGGGAATCGTGCCGGCAGGAGGACGTACAACCATCGATCCCAACCTACTGCCGCGCGTCTCGCTCCGAGGCGTCGTTCCGATCGCGAAACCGCCCTCCGCATGAAATCCCCGACCATTTTCGATGTGCGCGCGCAGAGCGGCTAGATTTGTGCCGTACTCGGGCCTTGGGCGGTTCAGGAGGCAACCACAATGAGCATTTTGCTCGTCGTTCAAGCTGGCCATGATGCGACCAGCACCCGAGATCACCAGATGCTGCCCTTCGGCGACTCCACCGTTTTGGACGTCGCCCTCAGCCGCCTGCAGGCCTTCGACGGCGGACCCGTCGTGCTCGCCACCAGCGACCTGCCCGGCGACAACGCACTCGACGAGATCGCCCGCAACCGCGAGGCGGCCACCGTTCGGGGGCCGTCCGACGACCTCCTCGCACGCTTCGTCGAGGTCATCGCCGACTACCCGGCCGAGCACCTCGTCCGCCTTCGGGTCAACTCGCCGCTCATCGATCACCATCTCGTGTCCGAGATCGTGCAGGCACACCTGTCGGCCAACGCCGACTACACGTCGAACACATTGCTGCGCACCCATCCGCAGGGCCTCGATGTCGAAGTCATCCGCTCCGACGCTTTGCTCGACGCCGCCGAGCAGGCCAACACAGCCAGCGAGCGTGCCGGCGTCACCACCTTCGTGCAGCGTCGCCCGTCCGACTACAACCTGCATGCGGTCGTGGCCACCGGCGACTACGAAGACCACGCCTGGGCCGTGACCGACTCCGAGTCGGCCGACCGCGTCACCCAGCTCGTCGCAAAGTCCGGAGGCGACCTCGGCAAGCCGTGGGACTCCTACCTCTCCTACGACCGCCCAATGTCCCCGGACCAGCCGGTACGACTTCGCGTCGCCCGCGCCAACGTGGTCGCTGCTCGGCCCGAGTTCACCGAGACGATCGGCTATCCGCCCGAACCATTCCCGCTGTACGAGGCCAGCCGACGCAGCTGGGGTGTATGGCAGGGCGAGCGTCTCATCGGCTCCGCGGTCGTCTCCGTCCAGAACGGCTGGGGCACGCTCGCCGGAAGTTTCGTCCCCGGCCTCGCCGAGGGCGTCGCCGATCAGACGTTGGCCGCACTCGACGAACGGCTGCGCGCAGACGCGCAGGTGATTGCGCTCACCATCGACGGCTCACGCATCCGCAACTATCAGGACTGACCCATCGCGGCGTCCCGTGAGGACGTCGCTCAGTCGGCGGCGACAGCTGCGGCAGCGGTGTTCGCCACCGGCTCGGTCTTCGCCTTGCCCTTGCGGCGGGAGAAGACCGACTGTGCGGCAACCTTCACTCCGGCCATGCCACCAGTCGCCATTGCGGCGATCGCAGCTGCGGTTCCTGCATCAATGTAAGCGAGCATTGGGCTTCCTCAGAACGGTTGCGTCTCTGCTGATCTATCGACACGATCGAGCGGATCCGTATGACCCGTACGGCCCATCACCCGAACCGGCACCGATCGGGGCCAACGGGAACGACGCCCCGTTCACCGGGGATCCAGCAGGCTCCGCTGATGGTCAGGCACGGCCGACACCCGGTTCCCGTGGTAGTTCTGCGTGTACTGCACCGAGTCCAGCCATTCCGGCGGCTCATCGGTCAGACACCAGGCGAGCAGCCGAGACACGTTCACGAGGGTGTGAGCTCGCGGCTCGTCGGTCGAACAGGACTCGGGCAGGCGAACCGACCGGAAGCTGGTGAAGCGGCGGCGCACGTCGGTGTCGCTCCACTCCCCCGGCACCCAATCGATGCCGAACTGCGACCCGTGGTCCGACAGCAGGAGGACGATCGCCTCGGGATCGTCGGCGATCAACCGCTCCATCGACTCGTCGAGCTGACGGAAGAGACACGTCGTCTGGTCGGCATACAGCTGGCGGTACTCGTCCTGCCAGCCATCGCCCAACGTGCCCACGTGCATCGAGCCGCAATCCGCGTCGAAACGGTACGGATGGTGCGGGCTGATGATGTGCGACAGCATCACGACCGGCCGCTCGTCCCCCGAACGTTCAGCCTCTGCTCGGGCGGCCAACACGCTGTCTACCACCGTCGTCGGGTCCTGCGGCCGCAAGCCCGGCCATGGAGCGCCACCGAAGGGGGTGAGCGACCAGATGGCCGACGCCGTCTCCGGCTCGATCGACTGATCGCCGTTGAGGCAACGGTCGGCGAAGCTCCGATCGCAGGGGAAGTGTCCCCACTGGCCGGACTCGGAATGCCAATAGCTGTAGCCGGCCGTGCGCAGCATCGACACCAGCCGGTTGTTCCCGCCCATCGTCTCGGTGGCGTACGCCCACTCGCCGTCCAACCCGAGCGGGGCTTCTGCAGTGGTCTGGTACTCGCCCATCAGCATCGACGGAAGGGAGATGTGGGTTCGGCTGTAGTTGACGGTGGCGATCTCGCTGGTGTCGAAGCCGTGTTCGGCGAGGTTGTCCGCCATCGCTTCGACATCGACGGTGGGAAACTCCTCCCGGTACACGTCGGGTCGGGCCAGCCCATCCAGTACGAATACGTAGATGTTCGGACGACGGACGGCATCGACCGACTCGAAGGCGATCGCCTCCGGCGCCGACGGTTCTCCAGACGTCGTGCCGAGCACGGCGCAGACGGCCACGACCGCCGTCAGCACACCCGCAACCGCCCACTGCGAACGCTCGCCCTCTCCCACCAGCACACGCAGGACGACGACGGCAACAAGGCCCATCACCAACCAGAGCGCGAGACGAGCAGCCAACGGACCCGGCCCGAAGAACGAGTTGAAGAAGAACGTGTAGCCGAACGCACCGACCACCAGCCCGGGCTGACGGACCCGGGTTCGCCGCACCGCCAGCACGACCAGCGCGGCCACGACGGCAGCCACGGCGGCCGTCGCCCACACCAAGGAGGTATCGGCGATCTGCGCAGCGTTCGTGGCCAACAGCAGCATCAGCGGAACGACGGTGGCCGCCGCAGCCACCACGACGTCCCGCACGACGCGTCGACGATCGGTGGTGTTCACGACTCCCGACGCCGCACGAGATGCAGCATCGTGCGAGTTCCGCCCGACAGCTCCTCGGAGGCCTCGAGCGTGAAGTACGGCTCGGTGGCCTGCAAGAAGGCGGCCAGGCCGTAGTCGAAATCGTCCGGATCGGTCTTGCGGCGAAGCAGGTGCTGAACCTTCTCGTCCTCACGATGCACGAACTCGACCACAAGGTCGGCCTCGAAGTCCGCCAGCCAGGCGGCCACCTGGTCGAGGGGAACGTTGCCCGACAGCGACACGTGATGCAGGACCGCCAACGCCAGGATCAGGTCGGGCTGCATGCGGTCGTTGAAGCCGGTGCGCTCCATCGAGCGCCAACCCATCGACGGGGACGGATTCGTCGCCTCGATCACGAGCGGCACCACATTCACCGACGGACCGGACTGGTAGTAGGCGTCCAAGGCAGGAGCATCTGCATCCGCAGCGATCACCCGATCTGCGTGGTTCGCGGCGATCTCGGCGAAGCGACCGTCGTTCGTGCCCATGTCGAGCACCGTTCGGTAATCGTCCGACCCACACACCGTGTCCACGAACTGTTCCTTGGCCGACAGGCCCTGTTCGCTGTAGTGACTCCGGGTGGCGTAGTCGCTCCAGGTCGATGCACTGCCGTGCGGCTGCAACTGCCGAAGCAGCTTCTGCAGCCCGGTGAGGATGTTCGTGTAGATCGCCGTGGTCATCGCCGCCGACGTCGTCTCAGACACCTCATCGACCGACATGTCGCTCTTCGTCGCAGCAGCGTGGGCGAGGAGCACATGCTTCAGCACGCCCTTCCTTCGCTTGTGCGTGCGGAGCAGCGCGTGTGCGTCGTTGAGCGAAACACGTCCGAACCCGCCGCGCAGCAACATCTGCAGGTCGGCACCGGTGTGCGACGAGACGAGCAGTGGGTAGAGGAAGTGCTCGCAGAACTGGGTGTACGCCCACCACGGCTCGTCGTCCTCACGGCGAACGAACGACCCGTGGTCGATGAACACCGGCCGGGCGCCGGCAAAGGTGACGTTGAACGAGGTTGCGTCGCTCATCGTGAACCCGATCGGCGCGCATCGAACGAGGATCTCCAGGTGCAACAGCGCGGCGTCGCGCAGCATCGACCAGGACCACTCGTACGGGTAGGACCAGGCGTCGATCTCGCGATGCTCGAGGATCAGGCGACCGTCATCGGCCCGCTCGATCGACGCCGGCCGGTGGATGAGGCCGTCTTCGATGAGTCCTTCGTGAACGGGGTTGTCGAGAAACGCGGCGAGGGCGGCCGCGGCCTTCGGTTCGACGGTGCGGACGACCCGGCCGTCGACCTTGCGAACGACGCTGTTCGGGTCCCGAAACGACGACGTCGCGAGGGACGCGGTGGGCTGAGCCTGCACATGTGCCATGCAGGAAGAATCGGCGCAAACGCCTGATTTTTGAGGGCGGGTTGTGCGCCGGTGGCCCGGCGTCGGTCAGCCTGCGTCAGGCAACAATCCGGCCAGGAAGCGACCGGTGTGGCTCTCCGGAATCGTGGCAACATGCTCCGGTGTTCCCTCGGCAATCACTCGGCCACCACCCGTACCGCCCTCGGGCCCGAGGTCGATCAGATGGTCGGCAGTCTTGATCACATCCAGGTTGTGCTCGATCACCAGCACAGAGTTGCCCTGATCCACGAGACGGCTCAACACCGTGAGCAAGCGGCGGATGTCCTCGAAGTGCAGGCCGGTGGTCGGCTCGTCGAGGATGTACATCGTGTGGCCGGTCGACCGCTTCGCCAGCTCCGAAGCCAACTTCACCCGCTGCGCCTCGCCACCCGACAGCGTCGGTGCCGACTGGCCCAGCCGCACATAGCCGAGCCCGACGTCGACCAGCGTCTGGAGGTGACGGGCGATGGGCGGCTGATTCGCGAAGAACTCGAGGCCCTCCTCGATCGGCATCGCCAGCACCTCGGAGATGTTCTTGCCCTTGAAGAGGATCTCCAACGTGTCTCGGTTGTAGCGCTTGCCCTTGCACACCTCGCACGGGACGTAGACGTCCGGCAGGAAGTGCATCTCGATCTTGATCGTGCCGTCGCCGGCGCACGACTCGCAGCGGCCGCCCTTCACGTTGAACGAGAAGCGACCCGGCAGGTAGCCGCGCACCTTCGCCTCGGTGGTCTGGGCGAACAGCTTGCGAATGTGATCGAACACGCCCGTGTAGGTAGCCGGGTTCGAACGAGGCGTCCGACCGATCGGCGACTGATCGATCGCAATCACCTTGTCGACATGCTCAACACCCTCCACCTTCTTGTGGAGGCCAGGCACGACCTTCGACGAGTAGATCCGCTGCATCAGCGTGGGAAGCAGGATCTGGTTGACGAGCGAAGACTTCCCCGAACCGGACACGCCCGTCACGCCCACGAACACGCCGAGGGGAATCTCGACGTCGACATTCTGCAGGTTGTTCTCTCGGGCTCCCCGCACGGTGATCGACCCGTCGGTGCTCGGGGCACGACGCTGCTCGGGCACGGGAATCGACTTCGCCCCCGACAGATACTGCCCGGTCATCGACTTCTTGTTCTTCAGCAGCTGCTTGTAGGTGCCGGAATGCACGATGTTGCCACCGTGCTCGCCGGCGCCCGGCCCGATGTCCACCACATGGTCGGCGATCGCCATCGTCTCCTCATCGTGCTCGACGACGATGACGGTGTTGCCGAGGTTCCGGAGGCGGATCAGCGTTTCGATGAGGCGCTGGTTGTCTCGCTGGTGCAGCCCGATCGACGGCTCGTCCAGCACGTACAACACGCCCACCAGGCCGCTGCCGATCTGGGATGCGAGACGGATTCGCTGCGCCTCGCCGCCGGCGAGCGTGGCCGCCGACCGGGACAGCGACAGGTAGTCGAGGCCGACATCGACCAGGAAGCCCATTCGGGCGTTGATCTCCTTCACGACCTCGAGCGCAATGATCGAATCCCGCTCGTTCAGCTCCATCGAGTTCAACGCCTTGGCCGCCTCGCCGATCGACATCGAGCAGTAGTCGGCGATGGACGCGCCGTCGACGGTCACGGCGAGCGCCAGCGGGTTCAGCCGGGCACCCTCGCAATGATGGCAGTTGACCGTACGCATCCAACCTTCGATCTGCTCACGCTGCCCCTCGGACTCCGCCTCCTCGTGGCGCCGCTGCAGGTACGGGATGACACCTTCGAACTTGGCCTGATAGGTACGAGACCGGCCGAACCGGTTCTTGTACTGCACAGTGATGCGCTGCTTGAGGCCGCCACGAAGCAACGTCTTCTGTGCCGGTTTCGGCAGGTCCTGCCACGGCACATCCATCGGGATGTTCTTCTCGTCGCAGACCGCCTCGACCAATCGGCTGAAGTAACGGCTCCGCCCGCCCGACCAGGGGGCAATCGCACCTTCGGCGATCGTCGCCTCCGGGTTCGGAATCACCAGCTGCGAGTCCACCTCGAAGACGGTTCCGAGGCCGTCGCAGTGGGTGCAGGCACCGTACGGCGAGTTGAAGGAGAAGTTCCGAGGAGCCAGCTCTTCGAACGACTTGCCGTCCGACGGGCGGGACAGGTGCTGCGAGAAAACGACCGTCTCCGGCTCGGCATCGGGGTCGTCCTTGCCCGGCATGATCTGGATCTCGGCGATGCCCTCGGCCAGCCCGAGCGCCGTCTCCATCGATTCCGTGAGCCGCCGCTCGATGCCGTCCCGCAACACGAGCCGGTCCACCACGACCGAGATCGTGTGTGTCTCGTAGCGGCCGAGATCCAGGTCGAGATCCTCCAGCTCGCCGAGCTCGACCAGTTGGTCGTCCACGATGGCGCGGGCAAACCCCTGCCCGGCCAGGTCGGCCAACAACGTGTCGTACGTGCCCTTGCGGCCGCGCACGATCGGCGCCAGCACCTGGAACCGGGTTCCCTCCTCCATGAGGAGCACTCGGTCGACGATCTGCTGCGGGGTCTGGCGTTCCAGCCGCTCCCCCGTCTCCGGGTCGTGGGCGACGCCGATGCGGGCAAACAGCAGACGCAGGTAGTCGTAGACCTCGGTGACCGTGCCGACGGTCGACCGGGGGTTGCGGCCGGCGCTCTTCTGATCGATCGAGATGGCCGGCGACAGCCCCTCGATGAAGTCGACATCGGGCTTGTCCATCTGCCCGAGGAACTGGCGGGCATACGCGCTCAGCGACTCGACGTACCGGCGCTGGCCCTCGGCGTAGATCGTGTCGAACGCCAGCGACGACTTGCCCGAACCGGACAGGCCCGTGAACACGATGAGCTTGTCTCGGGGCAGGTCGAGATCGACGTTCTTGAGGTTGTGTTCGCGTGCACCCTGCACGACGAGGCGGTCAGCCATTGGGGGAAGTCTCCTTGTGCGGTTCGGTGGCCCGGCTCACCCGGTCACACCATCTCGCGCAGCTCGCGTTTGAGATCCTTGATCTCGTCCCGCAGCCGGGCAGCGTATTCGAACTTGAGCTCGCCCGACGCCTCGAGCATCTCTTCTTCCAGCGTCCGGATGAGTTTCTCCAGATCGGTTGTGCCCATGCCCTCGGATTCGATGACCCGACGGCTGGAATCCATGCCCCGCCGGCGCTTGTCGTCGCCGGGGATCGGGGCCGTGTCCTTCGCCGGCCGGAGCATCGCCAGGATGTCGGTGACCGCCTTGCGCACGGTCTGCGGGTTGATGCCGTGCTCCTCGTTGTACGCCATCTGCACGCCACGACGCCGCATCGTCTCGCTGATCGCCCGCTGCATCGAATCGGTCATGTTGTCGGCGTACATCACCACCTGACCGTCCACATTTCGGGCGGCACGGCCGATCATCTGGATGAGCGACGTCTCGCTGCGGAGGAAGCCCTCCTTGTCGGCATCGAGGATGGCGACGAGCGACACCTCGGGAAGGTCGAGCCCCTCACGCAGCAGGTTGATGCCGACCAGCACGTCGAACTCGCCCAAGCGAAGGTCCCGCAGGATCTCGATGCGTTCGAGCGTGTCGACCTCCGAATGGAGGTAGCGCACTCGCATGCCCAGCTCGAGCAGGTAGTCGGTGAGGTCCTCCGACATCTTCTTCGTGAGCGTCGTGACGAGCACCCGCTGATCGATGGCAGCACGCTCCCGGATCATCTCGACCAGATCGTCGATCTGGCCCTTCGTCGGCCGCACGACCACCTCAGGATCGATCAGGCCGGTCGGCCGGACGATCTGCTCGACCACCTGCTCGCTCACCTCGAGCTCGTAGTTGCCCGGAGTGGCCGACAGGAACACGACCTGGTTCGTGCTCTCCAACCACTCATCGAACCGCAGCGGACGGTTGTCGGCCGCCGACGGCAGGCGGAAGCCGTGCTCGATCAGCACGTCCTTGCGGCTGCGATCGCCCGCATGCTGGCCATGCAACTGCGGCACCGCCACATGCGACTCGTCGATCACCATCAGGTAATCCTTCGGGAAGTAGTCGAGCAGCGTGTACGGCTTCTCCCCCGGCTGCCGACCATCGATGTGCATCGAATAGTTCTCGATGCCGTTGCAGTAGCCGACCTCTTCCATCATCTCGAGGTCGTACTGCGTACGCATGCGAAGCCGCTGGGCTTCGAGCAGCTTGTTCTCCGCCTCGAACGTCGACAGGCGTTCCTGCAGCTCCTCCTCGATCTGCACGACGGCCCGGCGCAGGTTCTCCTCGCCCGCCACGTAGTGCGTGGCCGCGAAGATGACGATCTCGTCGAGCTCCTCGAGCCGTTCGCCCGTGAGCGGATCGAGCCGCGTGATCTGCTCGATCTCGTCGCCGAACATCTCGATGCGCACCACGGTCTCGTCATACGCCGGATGCACCTCGATGGTGTCGCCACGCACCCGGAACTTGGCTCGCACCAGGTTCATGTCGTTGCGCTCGTACTGCATGTCCACCAGCGAACGGAGAATCTCGCGCTGGTCGATCTCCTGCCCCGGATGCAACGCCAGCATCTGCGACTCGTACTCGTCCGGCGCACCGAGGCCGTAGATGCACGACACGGACGCCACGACGATCGTGTCCCGGCGCGTGAGCAGGGACGACGTGGCCGAGTGACGCAACCGATCGATCTCGTCGTTCACCGACGAGTCCTTCTCGATGTAGGTGTCGCTCGACGGCATGTACGCCTCGGGCTGGTAGTAGTCGTAGTACGACACGAAGTACTCGACGTGATTGTTGGGGAAGAACTCCCGCAACTCGTTCGCCAGCTGGGCGGCCAACGACTTGTTCGGCGCGATCACGAGCGTGGGCCGCTGCACCTTCTCGATCGTCCACGCGATGGTGGCGCTCTTGCCCGAACCCGTGATGCCCAACAGCGTCTGGAACTTGTCGCCCCGCTCGATGCCGTCGGACAACGCCTCGATCGCCGTCGGCTGATCGCCGGCCGGCTCGAACTCGGTCACCATCTCGAACGGACGGGACTGCTCGATCTCTTCTTCAATGACGCTCATGCGCACCCACCTCCGGTCTCCTCGGCGTCAACGCCCGCGCTCGCCGCGATACTCCCGCCCGCCTCGATCCATTCCCAGCAGGCGTCCACCGCACGCACGAGCGCGTCCATGTCGCCGGAATTGTCGATGAGGAAGTCCGCCTTCGCCCGCCGCTCCTCATTCGTCGCCTGCATGTCCATACGCGCCTCGACATCCTCGGGCCGCATCCCGCGAGATTCGACCACGCGAGCCAACGCCATCTCTCTCGGGGTGTCCACCACGATGACCCCATTCCAGCCGCTCAGGTCCCGACCCGGAGCGAACTCGCCGCCCGGCAGCACCAACAGCGGAATGTCGTGGATGACCGCCTCGTCGGTGTCGTGCAGCGCCTCCAGCCGTTCGTTGATGGCCGCACCCACGGCGGGATGCACGATCGCATTCAGCGCAGCGAGCTCATCGGCGTCGTTGAACACGATGTCGGCCACCGCAGGGCGATCGAGTTCGCCGTCCTCACCCACGATCCGATCTCCCCAACGCTCCACCATCGCATCGAACACTAGTTCGCCGGAACGTTGCAAGTCACGCACCATCGCATCGGCATCGATGAGTACTGCGCCGCGCTCCACCAGAAGCGCAGAGACCGTGGATTTTCCCGAACCGATACCACCGGTGAGCCCGAACTGCCGCATGAACCAGACCGTATCCGGGAACCGACGCGAACACGTTGCCGATACGGGCCCCTCCCGCCGACGAATTCGCCCAGAAAGCGGCCAACAAACCGGCGGAACGGGTAATCCGAACGGCCTGCCTGCCGATGGGTCCTTTGGCCCACTCGGCCGATCATCATGCAGAACGACGACGACTTCCCACACAACGTCTCCAAGGAGACCGCAGAACAACTCCGACGCAGCGCGGCCGGCGGCCACAGGCCCCGATCGTTGATGCGTCCGCTCGCACGGGTCGGCCGCGGCAACGACCTCGATGCCCTCGAAGAGACCGACGTCTTCGAGCCCCATGACCGTATCGAAGTCTTCCAGAACGTGATCGCTGTGATCCGGTGGGGCGTACTCGGCCTCACCCTCATCCTCGCCACGCCCCGCATCGTCGAATTCGAGGAAGAAGTCCTCAGCGTCATCGGCGCCACGCTGATCCTGCTCACCGTCATCCGCCACGTCTGGCCCATCCGCTTCGACGACGAATACTCCGGCGACACAGCGCTCCTCATCGAGATCATCGTCAGCGTCTTCGCCATTGCGCTGAGTGGGCTCTGGCAATCGCCCTTCGCCTTCTCGCTGTCAATCCCGATCGTCGTCGCCGGGTTCGCTCGCGGCCACATCTACGCCGCCCGGGTTGCCGGAATCTCCACGATCCTCCCGAGCGCCCTCAGCTTCTGGAACAACGGCCTCACCATCGAGGTGATCCAGGAAGTCATCCAATGGTCGCTCGTGTTGACCGTGGTCGGACTCGTCGCCGGCCAGGCCCGTCGCATCTCCGGCGAAGCCGACCGCCAACACACGCTCGCCATGAACCGCATGGAGCGGCTCACCGACGCCAACTCCCTCCTCTACTCACTCCATCGGGTCGCCCAGACCCTTCCCGCCTCACTGGACCTCAACGAAGTGCTCGACACCACGATGGGCCGACTGCGCGGCCTGTTCGACTTCGAAGCCGTCGCTCTCCTGATCTTCGACGAGACCGACGCAAGCTGGCAGGTCATGCGCTCCGAGGGCACATCGCTCCCGCTGCGCCTCGGCCCGACGATGCTCCCCAACCCCCTCAAGAACGCCATCGCCCAGAATCGACTCGTCGACATCCCCGACCTCGCCGCCGCCCACACCGCCGGCCTCTCCCCCAACGCGTCCAGCGGCCTCTACACGACGCTCACGGCCCGCGGCCAGATCATCGGCCTGCTCGCCATGGAACACCGGCTGCCCAGCCACTACTCCGAACGCACCGTACAGATGTTCAACGGCTTCGTCGACCCGGTCGCCCTCGCCATCGACAACGCCCGCTGGTTCGGCCGACTGCGCACCATGGGCGCCGACGAGGAACGCACCCGCATCGCCCGCGACCTCCACGACCGCATCGGCCAGTCGATGGCCTTCCTCGCGTTCGAACTCGATCGCGTGATCAAGAGCCACGAGCAGGAGAAGGACGTCGGGCCGGCCCTCCACACGCTCCGGGACGACGTCCGCAACGTCATCCGTGAAATCCGAGACACGCTCTCCGATCTCCGCACCGACGTCAGCGATGCGAAGGGACTCGAGGAAACGCTCGAGGACTTCGCCAAACGGCTCGGAGAACGCAGCGGGCTCGACATCGAGCTCAGCATCGAATCGAGCGCCCGACTCCCGATCATGCAGGAGCGCGAGCTCTGGCGTATCGCCCAGGAGGCGATGGTGAACGTCGAACGTCACGCCGAAGCCAGCAAGATCGTCGTGCGACTCACCACCGACGGACACAGCGGCGTCCTCGAAGTGATCGACGATGGCCGCGGATTCACGCTCGGAGAGAGCGGCCGGGTGGACAGCTACGGCCTGGTCGGCATGCGAGAGCGCGCCGGCAGCGTCGGAGCGAGCATGGAGGTGCAGAGCGCACCAGGCGAAGGCACCACGATCCGATGCCTCCTCACCACCGCACAGGCCGCAAACGCCCGAGCGGCGTAGCCGATGCGTCGGCGAGGCCGATGCGTTCAGGGACCGCCGAGGTTGTCGTCGATCGTCGAGTTGATATCGCTGTAGTTGCCTTGCACGGTCGAGCCGTAGAGGCGGATGGCGCCGATCGACACGATGACCAAGAGCGAAATCAGCAGTGCGTACTCAACCAAGATGGCGCCGCGCTCGGAGCGGATCCGGAGCGTGAGCCACGTCGAGAAGACGTCGTAGTTCGCTTTCATCTCATTCCCCGTCCTTCTGCGACCGGTTGATCGCCGTTCATCTCTAACCATTCGGCGCTGATCCGGAACTTCCCGATAGTCCTCTTGGCCCCTCTCCATGACGCGTGCGATGCAAACGGTGCCAGGCACCTCAACCCCCGAAAGGTGCCAGGCACCTCTTCGATCGGCCGCCCACCAAAACGCGAAACGAGCGACCCCGTAGGGCCGCTCGTTCCACAAGTTTCCACCCGAAAGGGCTTCTTCGGAACCTCGAAGGGTTCCCCGAGTTCGACGAAGTCGATACTCGCTCTGCCGGCGAAGCCGGCAGAAGCGGAGCCCTGCGAAGCGCCTGCGTTCGACGTAGTCGAAGGCAAGGAACCCGCAGGGTTCCCAATTACTGGAGGTCGGAGTCGATCTCGCTGAAGTTGGTCGACACGGTGCCGCCGAGCGCACGGAGTGCGGCGATGGCGACGATGGCGATCAGAGCGACGAGCAGGGCGTACTCGACCATGGCAGCGCCACGCTCGGACTTGGTGTGAGCCTTGAGCCAGGTGCTGAGGACGTTGAACTGGGTAATCATGTCAGGTTTCTCCTTGTGGCCGGACCCGACACGGGCCCGTTGATATAAAGAAGTTCGGACCGATTCCGGCAACCCCACATAGTCATTGCGGCCCGTTGCCGTGGGCCAGAGGCCCAAACGATCGTCATGCCCACGCTCAGGCGCTCAGGTGCCTGGCACCTAAGGCCCGGTTAGGTGCCAGGCACCTAGCGTCCGACAACAGGCCTGGCACCTTTTGCCGCAAAAGGTGCCAGGCCCCTTTCGGGCCGGATGGTGCCAGGCACGTTCGAAGGGCAAAGGTGCCAGGCACCTTGAGGAGACATCGGCGCAAAACGTGTGAAGCGGCTCCCGGAGGAGCCGCTTCACCGATGTTCCTTGTGGAACCCGAAGGTTCCCCGAGTTCGACGCAGTCGATACTCGTTCTGCCGGCGAAGCCGGCAGACAATTACTGGAGGTCGGAGTCGATCTCGCTGAAGTTGGTCGACACGGTGCCGCCGAGCGCACGGAGTGCGGCGATGGCGACGATGGCGATCAGAGCGACGAGCAGGGCGTACTCGACCATGGCAGCGCCACGCTCGGACTTGGTGTGAGCCTTGAGCCAGGTGCTGAGAACGTTGAACTGGGTAATCATGTCAGGTTTTCTCCTTGTGATCGGACCCGACATGGGCCCGCTGTCCTCCAAGGAAACGGCGCTCCGGGGGGTCTGCTGGATAGGCCGTAGGACCCCTTGCACTGGGCCGCTCGCCCTCTCAAAACCGTTGAAATTCCGCCGGATTCCGACACTCAGGCGGCTGCAGCGAGCGAATCAGCCGTCCCGGCCGTTGCCGAGGCCTCTCGAACGCCTGTGGTCGCCTTGAGGCCCAACCGAGCATCAGCTGCCCAAACGACCACGAGCACGGCCGCCAACGGGCCGACGACGACGTTCAAGGTGAGGAAGATCCCGCCCCACGACCCGACCCAGAGCCCAGCGGCGAGCACGGTGGCGATGCGACGCAGACGGTCGGACGCCCAGGTCTCTCGGGTGGCCCACAGCGCAAGCAGGCCGACGAGCATCAGCGTTCCGTCGTAGAAGTACAAACGCGGATTTGCGGCCACCAGGAACAGGGCGAGGCCTCCAACGGCTCGAAGCCGATCATCGGCGAGTGAGCGGGGCGTCCACAAGGCCAGGACCGCAACGCCGGTCAACAACGCCGTCGCGGCAAAGACTGCCAGCACGGCGGGCGAACGCGACGGAAGTTCCGTCAACGTCTGGAACGCGGTCTGGACGGTGATCATCTTCTCTTCGTTCGCCAGATTGCGCAGCTGCACATCTGCGGTGCTCGAGAGATTGTCGAAGAACCCGACCCACGCCGACGTTCCGAAGGGCAGCGATGCAACCAGCATCGCCGCGATTGCGGCCACGTAGCCGCGCAGCACGGGCCACGAACGAGACCAGACGAGGACGACCAGCACCGCAATCCCGAGATTGGGTTTGAACGCAAGCAACGCCAGAGCGACGCCGGCGAGTTCGGGCCGGTCACGCTCCCAGAAGTACAGCCCGGCGGCGAGTGACAGCGCCCACAGGCCGCTGTACTGGCCGATCAGCGTGGCCGAAATCGTCGTCCCCGAGAACACCAGCCCGGTCATCACCGCACGGTTCACCGGGCTCGCCGGCGCCATCCGCAACAGCGTCCGGTAGGCCCACATGCTCGACAGGAACGTCAGCGTGACCGAGAACGCGAACGACCCCCAGAAACCCAGGAAACGAAGCGGCAGCGCCAGCCAGAGAACGAACGGCGGGTACAGGTACGGCAGCCGTTCTTCATCGTACGAGCGGTAGACGGCCTCGTCGGTGAAGACACGGTCCCCGGCACGGTCGAACGCGGTCCAGTCGGTGGACACCCGCTCGACCGGATCGCCAAGGATCCAGTTGATCAGCATGACCACCAAGGCACCGCCGACGACGATGCTCAGCCATCGGAACAGCTTCGCTGCCCGCGGCTCCTTCGTGGTGGTGGACACGACCTCAGTCGAGGTGGACGATGCCCATCCGCACGGCCGACAACACGGCCTGCGTACGGTCACGGGCGTCGAGCTTCTGGTAGATCGAAGCCAGGTGGTTCTTCACCGTCTTCTGGCTGATGAACAGCCGCTCGGCGACCTCCGGCGTGGAGCAGCCGTCAGCGATGAGCTGCAGCACTTCCTCTTCACGCTTGGTGACGACCCGCTCCTGCTCGGGAACGGGCTGGTCCATGCGGCGCACCTCGTCCAGCATCGTGGCAGCGAGCTGGGGCGAAAGCGCAGTGTCACCGGCAGCGGCCATACGGACGGCTGCGGCGATCTCGTTCGTGGAGCAATCCTTCACCAGGTACCCGGAGGCACCGGCGCGGATGGCGTTGGCGAGCACGTCCTGATCGGCGTGCATCGTCAGCATGACGACCCGGGCGCCCGGCATCGCCTCTCGGATCTGACGGCAGGCCTCGACTCCGTCGAGCTCCGGCATGGTCACATCCATGAGGATGACCTCCGGCTTGACCTGGGTTGCGAGCTGCACCGCTTCGGCGCCGTTGCGAGCTTCGGCGACAACGTCGAAGCCCTCTTCTCGCATCGAACGGCTCAGGCCCTCACGAAGCATGCGATGGTCGTCGGCAAGCATCAGTCGGATGGTCATGTCATTCCCTCAGTACGTGTGTCTGTGTGTCGTTCTGGAGCCGTTGCGCCCGCTTTGGCCCGTGTCTCCATCGGACGGACCGGGCCTCATGTGAGCCGATCAGAGGTTGCCCATGATCGAAATCATGGCGGGGACGAGAATCACCACGAACAACGCCGGGAAGATGCAGAGAACCATGGGGATCAGCATCTTGACCGGGGCCTTCTGGGCCATCTCTTGTGCACGCTGGCGGCGGCGGATTCGCATCTCGTCGGCCTGTGCCCGGAGCACACGTCCGATCGACACACCAAAGGTGTCGGCCTGGAGCACGGCGAGAACGAACGATCGAACCTCGGAGATGTCGATTCGGGCGTCCATGGCCCGCATCGCATCGGCTCGGCTCGAGCCGGCCCGGGTCTCACCCAACATTCGAGCGAACTCGGTGGAGAGCGGTCCGGGAACGGTGGCGATCGTACGATCGAGCGCCTGTTCGAAGCCGAGACCGGCCTCGACGCTGATCGTCAGAAGGTCGAGAATGTCGGGAAGATCCTGGAGGATCGACGTCTGACGGGCCTCGACGGCTCGGGTGAGCTTGGCTTCCGGCCCGAGGATGATGATGGCGAGCGAGAGACCCACGATCATGATTCGGGTCATGCCCTCAAACGCCAGCGGGTTCCAGATGAAGAAGAAGGCAAAGATGAACGGCACCGAAGCGAGCGAGAGCACGCGCCCGGCGAGGAACCGATCGACCTCGGCGGTCGAATCGCGACCGGCCATGATGAACTTCTGGCGCACCTTTTCGACGTAGCCGGCCGGGGTGAACCGGTGGCCGAGGCCACCCATGTTCGTGAACAGCTGGCGACCGATGCGGTCCATGAACGAGCCAGCAAGCTCGCCCTCTTCGACGATGCCGGCGTCGGCGGCAGCACCGACGTCGTAGCCGTCGACCTGCGAAAGCGTTTCCTGCAGCTCCTTGCGCTCGGCCATCCGGCTGAGCACGGTGAAGGCGATGCCGGCAACGGCGGCGCCCGCCATGAGCACTGCCATGTAGGGCCCGATTTGATCCAAGAATTCCATGTTGAACTCCACTCCCTACCCGGTCAGATCTTGATGTCGATGATCTTGCGCATCCACAAACTGCCGACCACCATGCCGAGCGCTCCAGCGCCCATGGCAACGAAGCCCATCGTGTGGTTCCACAGGTTCGAGATGTACTCCGGGTTCATGAAGTACATCGCGACACCGACGAGCAGCGGCAGTGCGACAAGCACGTAGGCCGACATCTTTCCTTCTGCCGTGAGTGCGGCGACTTCGCCCCGCAGGCGCTCACGAGCAGTCATCGTGTTGGCGACGGTGGAGAGGAGCTCGGCCAGGTTGCCGCCCACCTCTCGCTGAATCTTGATGGCCACGACGGCCCACAGCAGATCGACAGAGTCGACCCGCTCGGCCAGATCGTCCAAGGCGTCATCGATGTCACGGCCGAGGCGAGCCTCGTTGACGGTCCGACGGAACTCGCCCGCAAGCGGCTCCTCGGCCTCGTTGCCCACGGCATCGATGCCCTGGAGGAAGCTGTAGCCGGCCTTGAGCGTGCTCGACAGCAGGTTGAGTGTGTCGGGAAGCTGCGCTTCGAGCTTCGCCATACGGCGCTTGACCTTGAGCTTGACGAACATCGACGGGAAGATCGCCGCCGGGATGATCAGCATGAGTGCGCCGACCGGGCTTCCGAAGAACAGGAATCCGAGGACCGCAGCGAGAACCACGATGCCGACCTGGATCGCCATGGCCTCGCCGACCCGCAGGGGGATCTCGGCCTTCTGCAGCATGTTGGTGGTCGTCTGGAGCGAGCCGCGGGACTCCGCCGCGCTCTCCGCTTTCTCGACGACCTGTTCGACGATGCGAGACCGGACGCTGGCGAAGGCGGCGTCGGCCGCTCGCTGCTCCTCGGTCATCTCGTCGGCGCCGTAGACGGCGAGCGTGTTGTTCAGCGTGTTGTCGTTTCCAGCGAAGATCTGCATCATCGCAAACGAGAAGAGCAGCGCAGCGACAACACCGAGCGTCACGGCGATGACCGCACCACGGTCGCCACGGAGGATCTCGAGACGAGACGTGTTCTGGACCTGCGGTGGGGTGAGGCCTTCACCGACGGCGATGCCACCGGGAACAAAGCGAAATTCGGTGCTGTTTCCGCCGATTGCGACCTCGAGGGTCGTTGCGGCCTCAGGCACGAGCGTGGAGTCGAACTCGACGACGAGGGTTCCCTCGTGAATCTCTGCGGCACGACGTCCGGCGTCGGCCATGGTCGAATCGTTGTCCGTGCGGACGCTGAAGCCACCACGGAGGGTTGCGGCGACGTCGGTGAACTCGCCGATCTGGAGGTTGTCGATGCCCGGTGCGACGACGGCGAAGCCGGCGTTTGCGTTGAGCAGGTTGCCTCGGGCAACCGAACCGGGGATCGTCGATGACGTGCCTGTGCTCGCCATGACGGCGACAACGTTGCGCACGCCGTCACCCTGGCCGAGCAGCGCCTGCGCGGAACGCGAGATGGAGTTCCACATGACGCTGCCGCCACCCGGTTCCATGTCGTTGATCGCCGCACGAACCTCCGCGTGATCGTTGGTGAACGGGACGAGCGCGTCGACCTCGGGGTTACCGCCGCCACCGGCGACGAGCATGACTTTCGTATTTGCGCTCAACGAATCGAGGTAGCGAAGCGCGCCTTCGCGGATCTGGGAGAAGCCGACGACCTGGTCGGCGGTCTCGGAGTCATCGACGATCAGCACCGTGTAGCTGTCGACCGACGAGCGGCCAAGCGACCGAACGGCGGCCGGAATGATCTCGCCGTCCGACTTGAGCTCGACCTCGAGCACCTCGGGTGCTTCGGCCGGACGAATCGTCAGCTGCCCACGGTCGGATCGCAGATCCGCCCGCAGCACCTCGAGTTCCGCATCGGTCGACTGCGCGGCCAGCGGCCCCGCAAAGAAGAACGACGCCAGCATGCCGATGAGCGCCAGAAGCGCCATCCGCTTGCCGCGGCGAGTGGTGGCGGATGTCATCGCAGTCCCCTCGTGGGAGTGAAGACCTCAGCACCGAGCTTGATGCCGTGATCCGAGAGCTTCTCGGCGAACTTCGGTCGCACACCGGTCGGCTGGAGCGTTCCCTGCAGCTTGCCGTCTTCACCGACACCGGCGCCGAAGTCGAACAGGAAGATGTCCTGGAGGATGATGACCTCCCCCTCCATGCCCTGCACCTCGGTGATGTGCGAGATCTTGCGGGAGCCATCACGCTGACGGCCGATCTGGATGACCAGGTCGACGGCGGAGGACATCTGCTCACGGATCGCCTTGATGGGCAGGTCGTAGCCGGCCATCATCGTCAGCGTTTCGATACGAGTCATTGCATCACGAGGCGTGTTCGCGTGCACCGTGGTGAGCGAGCCGTCGTGACCCGTGTTCATGGCCTGGAGCATGTCGAGCGCTTCGCCGCCACGGCACTCACCGACGACGATGCGGTCGGGGCGCATACGGAGGGAGTTCTTGACGAGGTCACGGATGGACACCTCGCCCTTGCCTTCCACGTTGGCCGGACGGGACTCCATGCAGAGCACATGGTTCTGGCGGAGCTGGAGCTCCTTCGCATCCTCCACCGTGATGACTCGTTCGCCATCGGGGATGAAGGAGGACATCACGTTCAACGTGGTGGTCTTACCGGAACCGGTACCACCGGAGATGATCACGTTGAGCTTGCCGATGATGCAGGCCTGCAGGAAGCGGGCTGCCGACGGGGTCAGCGTGCCGAACCCGATGAGGTCCTCGATGCCCAGCGGGTCCTTCGAGAACTTACGAATGGTGAGGAACGGGCCGCCCACGGCGAGCGGCGGAATGACGGCGTTCACACGGGAGCCGTCCGGAAGACGGGCATCACACAGTGGCGACGACTCATCGATACGACGGCCGACCTGGGCGACGATCTTTTCGATCACGCGGCGAAGGTGGTCCTCGTCGAGGAACTTCACCGGGGCGAGACCGGCCTTGCCGGATCGTTCGACGTAGACCTGCTCCGGGCCGTTCACCATGATTTCTGTGACGCTCTCGTCATGGAGCAACGGATCGATCGGGCCGTAGCCCAACACGTCGTTCGCGATGGAGTCGATCAGCGCCTGCTTGTCGGCCATCGACAGCGGAACCCGCTCGTCGACAATCGCCTGTTCCAGCTTGCTGATGACGAGCGTCTTCAGCTCGCCTTCGGGCATGTCGCTGTCGTAGAGCGTCGAGCCGAGATCATCGATCAGTCGTCCATGCACCCGACGCCGGAGCTCGAGACCCTGGTTGACGGCCTGCTGGGCCTGGTTCTGCTGCTGCTGGGCAGCGGCGTTGGGGTCCTGGGCTGCCCCGCCGCCTTGGGCGGCTCCGCCCTGGACTTCGGAAAGGCGTTGGTAGAGCGACATCGTGTCTCCTCAGATGCGAACGAGTGGTGTGGCGTCAGCCGCGCTTGCGGCGGCTCTCGGCCTCGGAATCGGTGAGCTTGTCAGCGAGCGCACGCACGGCCTTGGCCACGCCGCTCTTGGGATGTGAGTGCACGAAGGGCACGCCCTTGTTCACGGACTGCGGCACGACCACGTCACTCGGGATGAGTGCGTCGGCGGTCACCTGAAGCGTTCGCTCCACGCCACCGATGTCGAGCTTCACCTTCGAGTTCGCACGGTTCAGGATGAGCCGGAGCTTCTCCATCGGCGTGTTGAGGAGGCGCAGCGTCTGCAGACCGATCTTCACGTTCTTGATGTTCGGAATGTCCATGCCGGCAACCAGGAGCACGTCGTCGGAGACCTCGACGAGGCCGAGCACGACGTCGTTGAAGTAAGCCGGCGTATCGATGACCACGTGGCTGCAGAAGCGACGGAGCACTTCGACGATCTTCACCATCTCGGCGGCACCGATCTGGTCGGCGAACGCCGGCTCCAGCGGTGCGGGGAGCACCCGGAGCCCGGAGGCCTGGTGCGTCGAGAGGAGACTCTCGAGCAGGGAGGTGTCGAGCTGTTCGATGCTGCTCACGGCGTCGACGATGGTGTGCGTCGGTGCGAGCTTCATCATGACGGCGACATCGCCGAACTGCAGGTCGGCGTCCACGAGGCAGACCGGACCTTCGGCTCGCTCAGCGAGCACGACGGCGAGGTTCGTGGCGAGCACGGACTTGCCGGAGCCGCCCTTCGTGGAGAACACGGTGGTGACTCGACCGAGGCCGCCGTCATCCGAACCGATGGTCGCCGGTGCAGCGGCTGCCGGACCGGGGCCCGTTCGGGTGCTGAGGCCGGAGCCCACACGTTCGATCGCTTCGACGATCTGGAGCGTGTCGCCCTGGAGGGTGAGCACGTCCTTGACGCCGGAGCGCAGCGCGAGCTGCAGCACCGTCGTCGACAGTTCGTCGGCCACGAGCACGGCACCCACGTCGGGGCGGCCGTTGAGGCTGCGTTCCACGGTGGCGAGCACGTCAGCCGACGAGCACGACGGGCCGAGCACGACCACGACCGGGCTGCCGTTCAGCCGGGGAAGAACGTCCTCGATCCGTTCGAACGAGGTGACGCCCGGGCCGAGTCGTTCCTCGAGATCGACCCGCACTGCGGCGATCTCTTCAACGACGGCGACGGCGAGTTGCACGGGTTGGCTCGGAGGTTGGGTTTCGTTGAAATCGAATGCTGCCATCAGCCCTCTCCAGATCCTGCATCGTCTGCCTCTTCCTCGGGATCGGGCTCGGCAGCTGCGTCGCCCTCACCGATTCCAAGCTCTTCGTTCTGCTGTTCCACGGCCTCTTCAAAGAGATCGATGAAGCCCTCGGGACCGTACGGAGTGATCAGGCCCGGCTGCTCTGCCGGGAGCTCAGCGTCGATGAGGATGTCCTCGACGATGATGTTCGGCAGGGCCTCGGGCGACCAGTCGTCCGGGAGGAGGCTGAGCACCAGGTTGCTCTCCGGCACGGAGAGGATGCGCTGAGCTGCGTCAGCAGGGACGGCGATGGTCATGGTGAGCGAACCGCTGTTGGCTTCTTCGCCTCCGGCAGCTTCGCCGCCTTCGGGGACCGCTTCGCCGACGATGGCGCTGTTGACGGCGATGATGCGAACGCCACGGTAGAGATAACGGGCCGGACGCTGGTACGGGGTCGAGGAAGCGGAGGTGTCGAACGCATCTTCGTCACCGAGCGTCGGGAGCGGATCGCCGAGGGCGATCATGTCCACGAAGTCGCCGGGCTTCACGAAGCCACCGGCGGCTCGAACGCTGTCGATCGCAAAGGACACGGCGACGTGCTCGGCCGGCACCAGGTCGGCGAAGGTGGTCTCGACGACCTCCGGGTCGTCGAACATGCCCTGCACCAGGATCTGGTTGGCCGCCAGGTTGTTGACCGCAACGCGGCCCTCAATCTGCACGGTGTCGGCGATCGCCGTTGCCGGACGGAAGTCCGGGTCGATCTGACGCTGGACCACACGGCCAGTCGACAGAACGTCGCTGGCCGTCGTGCCAGCAGGAATGTTGTCGGCGACGACCCAGACCGACACAGGCTGGCTGTCGATCACCGCCTGATTTTCCACTCCCTGCACATAGTTCAGGAGGGCGAACCCTGCCAACGCTCCAATGAGAATGGAGCCAACCAACATGATGATTTTTCGCGATCCCACGACAACCTCGCTTGTTCGGCCCCTACGGCCATCTGATGCGTTATGTGTTGTGTCGGCGTGACGGCGGGTGAATTGAGCACAAACGGTGGTTGCGAAGTGAATTCTCAGACGACGAAATCGTTGAAAAATGAGGAAACCGCCCCCAGCGGGGGCGGTTTCCGTCGGTTTCAGGTCGAATGGCCCACTCGGGGCCGAACGAATCAGGCCTCCTCGGCCTCGACCGCTTCGGCTTCGGCCGGAGCTTCAGCAGCGGGGGCTTCGCCCTCCTCGCCGGCAACGACCGGGGCATCCGTACCGTGCTCGGCGAAGTACTCTTCCCAGGCTTCCTGACCCTCGGAGTACTCGGCACCGATGTAGTTGCCTTCGTCGTCGTAAGCGTGCTCGCCGAAGTGCTCCTGGTACTCGGCAGCCACGACGCCACCCTCGGCAGCCTGCTTGATCGACAGGCTGATGCGGCGACGCTGGAGGTCGAGATCGATGATCTTGACCCAGAGTTCCTCGCCCGGGGTGACGACCTGCTCGGGCAGATCGACGTGGTGGGCGGACATCTCGGAGATGTGCACGAGGCCTTCGATGCCGTCGCCCACCTGGACGAACGAACCGAACGGCACGAGCTTGGTGACACGACCGTAGACGAGCTCGCCGGCGCGGTGGTCGGAGGCGAACTCCTGCCACGGATCCTGCTGGGTGGCCTTCAGCGAGAGGCTGATGCGCTCACGGCTGAGGTCGACCTCGAGCACCTGGACCTCGATCTCGTCGCCGACAGCGACGACCGAGCCGGGATGCTCGACGTGCTTCCAAGACAGCTCGGACACGTGGACGAGGCCGTCCATGCCGCCGAGGTCCACGAAGGCACCGAAGTTGACGACCGACGACACGACACCGGTGCGAACCTCGCCCGGCTTGAGGTTGTCGAGGAACTCTTCGCGCTGTTCACGCTGCGTCTCTTCGAGCCAACCACGACGGGAAAGCACCACGTTGTTGCGGTTCTTGTCGAGTTCGATGATCTTGGCCTCGATCTCCTTGCCCACGTAGGGCTGGAGGTCGCGCACACGACGGAGCTCGACGAGCGACGCGGGGAGGAAGCCACGGAGGCCGATGTCGACGATCAGGCCGCCCTTGACGACCTCGATGACGTTGCCCTTGACGATGCCGTCGGCTTCCTTGACCTCTTCGATACGGCCCCAGGCACGCTCGTACTGCGCACGCTTCTTGGAGAGGAGGAGGCGGCCTTCCTTGTCTTCCTTCTGGAGGACGAGTGCCTCGACGACCTCGCCGGGCTTGACGATCTCGAAGGGATCGGCGTCGTTGCGGATGGAGAGCTCGCGGGAGGGAATGACGCCCTCCGCCTTGTATCCGATGTCGAGGAGCACTTCGTCGCGGTCGATCTTGACGACCGTTCCTTCGACGAGCTGACCGTCCTCGACGGTGACCATTGATGCGGAGTAGGCATCTTCGAGGTCGGCGTCGGCGACGTCGTTCTCGGTGATGGCACGGGGGATGTAGTTGCCTTCGGCGTCGAAGGTGCCGAATTCGGAAGTGGCAGTGTCTGACATTGTTGTTCTCGGATACTGGTAGGGGTCATCGTCGTGAGGAATGCACAGCCTCACGCTGCCCGCAAAACGGGCACCATTACAGGCTAGTCGTCATTCCGGAACTTCCCCACTGAGGCCGTGCCCTGCGAGGTTCGACGCAGTCGAACTCGACGGAAGGCGCAGCC
>JAHDEJ010000023.1:81889-89702 GCA_020628865.1 Acidimicrobiales bacterium | reverse complement strand
ACGAGGAAGATCATCGTGACGCCGTGCATCGTGAAGACCTGGTTGTAGACCTCGGCCGACAGCAGGGTGCCGTTCGGTGTGGCCAGCTGCAGGCGAATGAGCAGTGCCTCGGCGCCACCGATCACGAAGAAGAACATCGCGAACGCGCCGTACATGATGCCGATCTTCTTGTGATCGACGGTGGTCAGCCAGGACTTCCAACCGGTCGTGGCCTGCGGGCGGGTGAACTCGCCGAGCGGACGCTCGGCGGTCTGGACGACGTCGTCGCCGGCCCCAATTGCAAGTGGTTCCTCAATGATTGCCACTACTCGACTCCACTTTCCTCGATGATGAAATCGGATGGTCTCGGACCGGTTGACTCGAGCAGAGCCACAAGATCGTCGATCTCCTGCGTGGACAGACCCAGGTTGGGCATGCCGCGCATGCGACTGTCGTCGTCAGAGACGGGAAGGGCGTAGTTGGCCTTCACGTCTTCCGGGTTGGCCAACCACTCGCGAAGCTCGTTGGCGTTGAAGTCGCCGGTCTCCGGGTCGTAGAGGTTGACGATGCCACCGGCGTAGGTGGTCCGGCTGCCGAAGTGCGTCAGGTTCGGGGCGGCGCCGGCAACGAGCTGCTCGGCGACACGCTCGGCCGACCAGAGGTCGTCGGCGATGCCTTCCATGAGGTGGCAGGACGAGCACTTGGTGCGGAAGGTGTCGATGGCGCGCTGCGTGGAGTTGGCGGGCGGCACGACCTCGCCGGCAACGAGCTGGTCGACGTAGGCCGCGTCTTCGGCGTCGAGGTCGACGCCTTCCATCTGGGCGGTGACCCAGTCCTGGAACTCCTCCATCGGGAGGGCGATGACCTGCATGCGCATGCGGCTGTGCGAGAGGCCGCAGAACTCGGTGCACTGACCGAAGTAGACGCCGGGCTCGTCGGCCTGGATCTTCCAGGGAGCGGACTGACGACCCGGAACGGCGTCGCGCTTGCCGTTGAGCGACGGGATCCAGTGCGAGTGGATGACGTCGCGGCTCGTGATCTCGAGTTCGATCTCCTGCCCGACAGGAATGACCATCTGCGTGGCGGTGGTGAGGTCTGCCGTGGGGAGCGTTTCGATGCGCTGAGCGGAGAGTTCGACGTCGCCGAAGTGGTACTGGTACTCCCACCACCACTGCTGGCCGACGACCACGATCTCGGGTTCCCAGTTCACGGTCTCGCCACCGACGACGACGTTGATCGGGTTCGAATCGGAGCTGTTGAGCGAGTTGTGGAGCCCGATGGTGAACACACCGATGACGGCGAGGAGCAGGGCGGGAGCCGCCGTCCACGCGTACTCGAGCGTGTTGTTGCCGTGGATCTGCTCGGGCCAGTCGCCCTCTTCGTACTCGCCCTTGACCCGGAAGTTCTTCCACGCGTAGAGGGTCACGCCGAGAACGGCGAAGAACACGGCGTAGGCGATCCAAAGCACCCAGCGGAGGAAGCTCTCGATGTCCTGCGCCTCGGGACCCTGCAGGTTGCTGCGGGTGTCGAGTTCGGCATCGCCGGCACAGGCGCTGAGGAACACGAGGCCGAGCACCACCGCGCCGAAGCGCAATGCCCGGCGGGTGGAAGGTGAGAATCGGGTCATTGCTGGTCCTTCGGCATCACCTTCGGGGGGCGAAAGGTGACTTTGTGAAAGTTTTCCCTTGCGGGAACCTGATGACAAGTCGTGCGGGTAAGGATTCGCGCTCACGAGGAAGCCTCTTCCTCGGAGTGGTCCTCCGAATGCTCTTCGCCATGATCGTCGCCGTGCTCGCTGTGGTGCTCGGCGGGACCGACGATGGCGCCCCAGACGCCGCCGGCGAGGACGGCAACGGCGATGAATCCGACCAGGCCGTTGGCGAGGCCACGGGGCAGGTTGTCCTTCTGGGTGAGGAGGATGCCGACCGACAGAATGGCGACCGAGACGATGCCACCGACCACGACGGCGCCGGTGACACCGGCGGCCATGAAGATGCGGGACATGGCGAGCACGAAGACACCGCCGGCTAGAAGACCGAGGAGCGGAATCTCGAAGGGACCCATGATCTGGTCGCGGAGCTTCTCGTTGACGGCCGGGTCGGCGGTTGCGCGGTCGGCCCAGGCGGTCATCGTCCACTCGAAGGCGACCATGGTGAGAATCACGAGGCCGGCGCCGACGAGCAGGGAGCTCACGGCGAGGCCGACGACGATGGCACCGACGCCGAGTGCGGCGACGATCGGCCAGATCGAGTTGGCGGCCGGGGCCTGTCCGGCCGGGATGCTGCTCGTGCCCATGGCCTGTGCGACCGCTTCGGCGTCCGCATCACGGAACCAGGTGAGGAGACCGCCGACGATCAGCGAGACGAGCGCCACGCCGAGCAGGATCGAGTAGCTGGCCCAGTCGCCGATGCCACCCTTGTAGCCCGCGGCGAGCGGACCGACGAGGTCGCCACCGGAGGACCAACCGCCGATGAGCGCCGCGGTCACGGCGGCCATGGCGATTCCGAAATAGAGCTTGAAGCCTGTTGGGATCATGCGAGCCTCACTTCGTGATCGTGATGAGGTACCAGAGCGGCATGTAGACGATCACGGCGGTGAACCAGATGATCGCGGCAGCCTGGATGCCGTCGGCGTTGGTGGAGTCGAACTGGCCGGCGAGCGCACGAATGCCCATCAGCAGAACGAAGATCATGGCGATCGCCATGAAGGCGATGTAGGCGCCGTACAGCGTGTACAGCAGCAGCGAAGGCACGGAGCGGTCGATCGGCACACCGAAGTCGGTGATGGCGAAGACCATCTGGTTGATCACCGCGGCACCCATGAGGATGGTGAGGCCCATGGCCACGTAGGCGTTGCGCCGATCGTCGTTGCGGATCGCCTGGACGGCCCACGCCATCGTGAAGAGGCTGATCCACGTGGTGAACATCATCATCGTGCCCGGGGCGATCTGCACGGCGAGATCGGGGAACCAGAGGCGGCCGCCCTCGAGCTGGTTCTCGACGAGGTACTCGTTGTTCTGGCGGATCGAGATGTAGACACCGAACAGGCCGGCGAAGAACATCAGGACCGACGCTGCGGACAGCGCAGAACCGATCAGCAGGGTCCGGCTCCGGCCGACTTCGGCCGCCGGGGCGTGCATGACGTCAGCTTCCATCAGCCGACCTCCTCAAGCTCGTCGAGCAGTGGTTCTGCTGAGGTGATGGGACCGATCGGTTCGATGAAGTTGCCGACCGGAGGGGGCGACGGGGTGGCCCACTCGAGCGTGTGGCCGTCCCACGGATCGTCCGGAAGGACTTCATCGGCGTTCGAGGTACCGACGACCGCACCGATCATGGAGAGACCGGAGAGCAGCAGGAGTGCGATGCCGATGAGACCGAGCACGTTCATGAACTGCACGTCGCCGTCGACCGAGGTGACGGAGATGTCGGCCTGGCCCATGAAGGCGGAGATCGTGTAGGCGATGCCGGCGAGTCCGCCGCCGGCGAGGGCGGTGACGGCTGCGCCGGAGGCGGCGCCGTTGCGGGCATAGCCACCGAACAGCTTCGGGCCCCAGAAGGCAATTGCAGCGGCGGCACCGGCGATGACGGCAGCGACCGCAACGTAGAACTGCGCTGTGTTGGTGGCGAGCAGCGTGTTGTTGTCGTGGAGGATGTTGAACACCTCGTCGCTGGACACCTCGAACAGACCGAGCAGCTTGCGTTCGGCCACGATGCGGGCTCCGGTGGCGTCGATGTCACCGGTGTAGGAGGTGCTGAGCAGGACGCCGATCACGTTGTTGAGCGTGCGGAGGGCGCCGATGGTGAGCCCGAGGAGCAGCAGCAGCGCCGAGGCGACGGAACCGAGGAGCGCAGCGCTCATCTTCGGACCGTTGCGCAGCGGGGTGAGCATGCCACCGATGGCGATGAAGGCACCGAGCAGTGCGAGGTGGCTGAAGAGGCCGAAGAGGAACTCTTCGTAGAGCAGGGCGCCTTCGGGGAAGGCCGGGTCGGCGCCGCGGGAGAAGCTGTGCTGGGCCCACGCACCGAACGTCATTGCGCCGAACAGGCCGATGCCGGTCTGGATGATGCCGCGGCCGGCGAGGCGGGATCCGGTGGCCACCGGGACGACGTCGCCGATGATGCCGAGGACGGGAATGGCCACGACGAACAGCTGCGGCTGCATGAAGGCCCATTCAAGGTTGGCCCAGATGCGGTCGGCATCGCCGAAGAAGATGGGATCGCGACCCTGCAGATCGACGAAGGCGAAGAGCAGGTTGGCCAGCAGGATCGGCAGCGAGAACAGCCACACGGAGCCGGCGACCAGCATCGACCATGAGAGCATCGGCACGTCTCGCAGGCCCATGCCTTCGGGGCGCTGCGCAATGATCGTGGTGACGATGCAGAGGGCGCCGCCGAGCAGCGCGATGACCATCGCAGCGAGCGAGACGAGCGTGAGCAGCGTGCCGTCCTTCTCGGTGCCGGCGGCCGGCCCGAGGCCACCGTCGGCGAGGAAGGATGCCAGGTGGATGCCCGAGGCCATGAGCCAGGTCCAGAACGAGGCAGCAGCGAGGCGGGGGAAGGCGATCGATCGAGCGCCGACCTGCAACGGGACGATGGCGGTGCCGATGCCGAGCATCAGCGGGATGGCCACCATGAAAATGCCGCCGGTGCGAACGAGCGTCCACGCCTGGAAGTACGTGGCGAGGTTGCCGAAGACGTCGATGCCGCCCGGATCGGTGCGTTCGATGCCGGCGACCACGGCCAAGGTGGCGATGATCAACAGGAAGAGAAGGCTGACCCCGACCCACATGCGCCCGATGGCTTTGTGGTCGTTCGAGGTGAAGGCCGTGAAGGCCGAGTCGATGCTCGGATCGGTTGATTCCTCGTGGGAATCCGTATGCGTTTCGGTCGCAGTCATCTGCTCGTGATCACCCTCGGACTCTTGACGGTTGCGCCAACACAGTGGACCCCTCGATGGTAGGCGGGACCGGTCGGTTTGAGGCGCATTACGGCAGTTTTGGACACTACCTGCTTCCGCCGAACCCGCCCAAGACGAACGTGCGGGAATGAGTCACACCCGCAGCTTTCTCGGACCCCCATCGGCAGGAGTGCCGATCAGACGAGCTGATCCACCGCCATTGCAACAAAAAGCACGGTCAAATACGTGATGGAGAAGTGGAAGAGCTTCATTGCCCGGGCCGGTGTGGGGTCCCGCTGGAGGGCGACCGCGTAGGCGGTGAAGAGCCCGCCGCTCACGATCGAGGCCACGAGGTAGATGGTTCCCATCGAAGCGATCGGGGTGAAGGCCACGCCGAGCGCCCAAACGGCGACGGTGTAGATCAGAATCTGGCGGCTCGTGGACTCGAGGCTCACGACCGACGGCATCATCGGCACATCGGCGGCGGCATAGTCGTCCCGGTACTTGACTGCGAGCGCCCAGAAGTGCGGTGGCGTCCACAGGAAGATCACGGCGAACAGGACGATCGGCTCCCAATCGACGGTGTTCGTGACTGCCGCCCAGCCCACGAGCACAGGCATGCAGCCGGCGGCGCCGCCGATGACGATGTTCTGGCGTGACGTCCGCTTCAGCCACAGCGTGTACACGAAGATGTAGAACGCTGCGGCGCTGAGGGCCAGGACCGCAGAGAGCACGTTGACGAAGCCGGCAAGCCAGGCGAAGGCCAGCACGAGCAGTGCGACCGAGAAGATGAGGGCGTTGCGCGGTTCGATCTCGCCGGTGACGAGCGGACGGCCCTCGGTCCGCTTCATGATGCGGTCGATGTCGCGATCGACGTACATGTTGACCGAGTTCGCGCCGCCCGCGGCCAGCGTGCCGCCGATGACGGTGGCCACGATCAGCCAGAGGCTCGGCAGACCCCGTTCGGCCACGATCATCGTGGGAACGGTCGTGATGAGGAGAAGCTCGATGATGCGAGGCTTCGTGAGGGCGACGTAGGCCGCAAGTTTCGATCGGGTGGAAACTGGCCCCGGCGCCGTGGTTGTCACGCTTCTCAGGCTAGGGACCGTTCGGCCATTCCGCCAAGGAGAACGGACGATTCAAAAGTAAGGTTGTTCACATGGCCGAGTTGCGACCTGAATCTCGTGCATGGGGCCGGTCGCTCACCTTCTGGACGAGGTTCGCCCTCATCTGGATGATGGTGATCACCGTCACCGGTGCCGCCGTGCGTCTCACGGGCTCCGGTCTGGGTTGCACGGACTGGCCCACCTGCAACGTGAACACCGAGCTCGACGCGCCCGCGTTCCACTCGGCGATCGAGTTCGGCAACCGAGTCATCTCCGGTTTGGCGATCATTCCAGTGATCGGTGCGTGGTTCGCCGCACGGCGCGGCGGGCGCTCCGGGCTACGGCCGTGGTTCTACGCGATCATCGGCGGCTTCATCGGTCAGGTGCTGCTCGGCATGCTCGTCACCCGGACCGAACTCGACCCACGGGTGGTCCTCGGGCACTTTCTCCTCTCGATCGTGCTGATCTACCTCGCGGCCATGCTCGATCATCGGGCACGCGACCACTTCGCCGACCCGGATCGCCGAGCCGCGTTCGCGAACCTGAGCCTCGAGTCGTCGCGGACGTTGTGGCGGCTCTCGCAACTCACGCTCGCGCTCGCGGCGACCGTGATCGTCGTCGGCACCCTCGTCACCGGCTCCGGGCCGCACACCGGAAGCGACGAGAGCGGTCATCCCGTTCCACGCCTCGGGTTCGACATTCGGGAGATCACCCAAACGCACGGGGCGCTCGTCTGGGTCCTCGGGGCGACGTTGCTCGGGTCGATCATCGTCGCTCGTCGAGCGAACGCACCCCACCTCACCTGGCTGCTTCGGCTCATCGTTCTCGGCATCGCCCAGGGAGCTGTCGGCTACATCCAGTACTTCACGGGAGTGCCCGCCCTCCTCGTCGGCGTCCACATCGCCGGTGCCGTGCTCCTGTGGACCGGCATGGTCTGGTACGCCGCCCACGCATCGATGCTGCACGCCGTGCACATTCCCGTGCCCGACGACGCCGTGCCGGAGCCAGCACGATGACGAGCCCACAAGTCGCCGAGCCGAACATCGACGAAGACATCGTCGTCGAACCCGACACGCCGTGGGTTGTGCTCGTCTGGAACGACCCGATCAACCTCATGTCCTACGTGACCATGGTCTTCCAGAAGCTCTTCGGGTACTCGCTTGAAAAGGCAACCGAGCTCATGCTCGACGTCCACAACAAGGGCCGGGCCGTCGTCTCCACCGGCACCCGGGAAAAAGCGGAGGCCGACGTCGCCCGCCTCCACGAACACGGCCTGTGGGCGACGATGCAGAAGGACAACTGATGTTCGGGCGCAAGATGTTCACCGCCACGAAGGACGGTCGCATCAAGGTGAACGTCGACGACGGCGTCCTCGGGCTCGTCGGATCGCTGTCCGATCAGCTGCGAGAACTGCTCCTCGTCGACGACGCCGACGAACTCCGCCGGCTCTACCCCACCGCCTACCCCGACGACCCCGAACGGCAGGCCGACTTCCATGGCATCGTCCACGATCAGCTGTTGATGGCCCGGCTCGACGCCATCGATCGGGTCGAAGCGACGCTCCATGACGACAACCTCAGCATCGACGACGCCGACGCCTGGCTGAGCACCATCAACCAGATCCGACTCGTCCTCGGGACTCGGCTCGACGTCGGCGAAGACGACGACCCCATCATCGACGAGGACGACCCCCGAGCTCCCGCCCAGGTCATCTACCAGGTGATGAGCCACGTCCTCGAGGACCTCACCGGAGCGAGAGCTTCGCTGCTTTGATTGTCCTCGCTCCGCTCGGAGCGTTGCCACGCAGGACCCACTCCACCGACCCGAACACC
>JAHDEJ010000023.1:2577-81789 GCA_020628865.1 Acidimicrobiales bacterium | reverse complement strand
CCTCGCTCCGCTCGGAGCGTTGCCACGCAGGACCCACTCCACCGACCCGAACACCGCCGCTCCGCTCGGAGCGTTGCCACGCAGGACCCACTCCACCAACCCGAACACCCCCGCTCCGCTCGTCAGGAGTTGAGACCGATCCAGCGGGTGAAGGCCGGGACCTCGGCGTACACGCCCGGGGTGGCGCCGCCGCATTCGATGCCCCAACTCACCACGCCGGCGAGCTTCTTCGAACCGTCCTGTCCCGTGATCACGAGCGGGCCACCGCTGTCGCCGTAGCACGAGTCCGTTCCGGTTCCGCCGGCGCACAGCTCGGTCCCCATGCGAATGAAATCGCCTTCGGCCTGCATCGCCGCCTGGCAGGTGGCGTCGTCGACGAGCGGCACGACGGCCGAGCGAATGCGGGTCACGGGCGTCTCGTCGGTCTCGCTGAGGTCGCCCCAACCGGAGACGACGGCGTTGGCTGCCCCAGCGACGTCGGCGCCACTGGCCAGGTCGATCACTCGCACCCGTCGGTTCTCACGGAACGGCCGGTTCACTTCGATCAGCGCGATGTCGAAGGCCGGATTCCGGTTGTATCGACGATGCGACGTGAGCGTCACGGCGTCCCGACGCTGGCCGCGACTCCGGTCGGAGTGGGTTGCGCCGGCCAACACGGTGACGTCGTCGGCCGTGTAGCCCTCGAGGCAGTGGGCTGCGGTGAGAATGAGGTCTGGGGCGATGAGCGAGCCGCCGCAGAAGTGGCCCTCCGCGTCCTGAAGGGAGACGGTCCAGGGAACCTGTTGGATTCGTGCGCTTCGGCCGTTGACGATCGCGCCGGCTGGTGCCATCACGCCGAGCACGGTCAGCAGGCCGAGTGCAAGTGCGATCGTCGTCTTCAGGTGGAGGGTTCGGTTGGTGGACATGGTGGTTCCCGTCGTTCGTCTGCTGCCGGCCATCGGCTGCTTCGGCACGATCGCAAAATCAGCTGAGTGCTTCCTGAACGCGCCTGAACGCATCGTTCAGGTTCCACCCGCAGCCTCCCACACCGCCTCGGTCAACGCCGCGGGACGGCGTTGTTCGTTGTTGACCACCACGAGCAGCAGGTCACCGGTCGCCGGGTCGAGTTGCAGCATCGAGTTGAACCCGAGGATGGCGCCACCGTGGCCGATACCGAAGTCCGAACCCTCGTGGAGACCGAGTCCGTACTCGGCACCATCGTCGATGGGTTGACGCATCGCCACAACGAGTTCCTCATCGAGCAGTGCGCCGTCGAACAGTGCTGTCGCGAACACGGCGAGCTCTTCTGCGGTGGTGACCAGCGAACCGGCGGCCCACGCCGACGAGGCCACCGACGTGTAGTCGAAGCTGGCCGTTCCCGAGGCGGACACAGCGGTGACCCCGCCCAGGACGTCGGTACGGTCGCCGACGTCGAACGAGGTTCGGGTCAGCCCGAGTGGCGCGGTGATGCGTTCGGAGAGGACCTCGTTGAGCGTGGCTCCGGCCAGCGTTTCGATGACTTGACCGAGCAACACGAAGTTCGTGTTGGAGTAGGAGTACCGGTCGCCGGGATCGAACAGTGGGTCGCTGTCGTCGACGAACCCGAGCACGTCGTCGGGGGACACGGCCCGCGAGGGCCGCTGCAGCACGGCGGAGAAGAAGCCCGCATTCTCCGTGTAGTTGGGGATCCCGGATCGATGCGAGAGCAACTGACGAATCGTCACGTCTCCACCGACGGGGGTTTCGGTGAGGATGCTGTCCAGCCGGGCGTCGAGGTCCAGCTCGCCGTCCTCGACGAAGGTCAGCACGAGCACGCTCGTGAACACCTTCGAGATGCTCCCGACGCGTACGACATCATCTGCCTTCACCGGAATCCCGTCCGGATCGGTTCCCGCCGCGAGAATCTGGAGCGGTCCGTCGGCAACCCGAACCGCTGCAACCGCGCCACCATCGACCGTGGTGACAAGTTCATCGAACGCCGCCGCAAGGGCGGGGTCCGCTTCACCGACCGGGGCTGGATCTTCGGCGACCGTGCTCGAAGACGTACGCGGCGGTATCGAAACAGTCGGCTCGACGACGGTCGTTGCTGTGCTTGAACACGCCAATACAACAAGCGAGACGAGAGCGAGGCCGGCACCTCTCCGAAGCGAACGAATCAAGGACATGTGGACCACCGTACGGATCCGTTCCACGCCCGTCATCGGTCGCCCCGCCGATTGCGGGCTCCGCCCTGAGAGGGACTCGCCCTCAGCAGACGGTGTCGGGTGGAGGAGCGACGAGGTCCTCGAGGTAGGCGACTGCGTGAGCGTCGATGCAGGCGTCTGAACCGACGATGGCGTGGCCGGCACCGTCGAAGGTGAGCAGGACGGAATCGTCGAGGGCGGCGTCGAGGCGCTGAGCCGACTCGTAGGGCGTGGCCGGGTCGAGCGTGTTTGCCACGACGAGGATGGTGGGAGCTCCCTCGGTGTTCAGGTCGGGGATGGGGTCGACCTCGCCGGGCCACATGTCGCAGAGGAGCACCTCGTTCAGCTGCCCGAAGCGCGGGGCCGCCTCGAGGAAGTCGGCGTACAGCTGGATGGCGTCCTGTTCTGTCTGCGGTCGGAATCCGTCGGCACACAGCACCGCTTCGTACACGCCGGGGCTCAGGCTTCCGGAGTCGTCGAAGGCGGCGAGTCCGGAACCATCGCCGAAGTCGACCTGGTTCACCCAGAAGGCGAGCTGCGTTCCGATGCTCTCCGGCGGTAGGTAGAGGGTGCTCAGGACACCATGGAGGAAGCGTTCCTCGTCGAACGGCGAGCCGTCGGCCAGCTCGAGCGGCTGGAGCGCGAGTTCGGCCGCCACCCGATCGACGGCATCGAGCAGACGTTCACCGCTGAGGAGAGTGTCGCAGTCGGCCACATCGGCACACCACTCGTCGAAGAATTCGAGCGTGCGTTCGAACGCGGCGTATTGGTCGACGAAGCCGGACCGCTGCGAGATGGGATCGACGATGCCATCGAGGATCATCGTGCGAATCGTGTCCGGGAAGAGGGTGGCGTGGACCCAGCCGATCTCGGAGCCGTAGCTGTAGCCGAGGTAGTTGAGACCGTCGTCGCCGACAGCCTGACGAAGGAGGTCGAGGTCCTTCGCCACACTGACGGTGCCGATGTGATCGAGAAGGGCCGGCGTGCGGGACGCGCAGTCGACGACGAATTCGAAGCCTTCGCGTTCGTCGCCGAGTTCGTCCTCGAAACCGTCCGACGGGTCGACGAGACCCACGGCGTCTGCGGCGGCGTCGAGGTCGGCGATGGTGCATGCAAGCGGTGCGGAACCGACGGTGCCGCGGGTGTCCCAGGTGACGAGGTCGAACCGGTCGGCGAACCCGCCGGCGGCCAGCAGGCCCGCATAGCCGGGAAAGATCGAGCTCGATGTTCCGCCGGGTCCACCGAAGTTCAGAAACAGCGAGCCGATGCGCTCACTGGGGATGGCGGCGGACAGTCGCTGGACGGCAAGGTCGATGGTGGGGCCGTCGGGCTCGTCGTGGTCGAGTGGCACGGCGAGCGTTCCACACTCGACGCGTCCGCATGGCTCCCAGGCGATGGCGTCCGGTTCGAACGGTGGGAGTGTCGTTGTCGTGGTGGTCGTGGTGGTCGTGCTGCTTGTCGTCGAGGTCGTCGTGGTTGTCTCGGGCACCGTGGTCGTCGGAGCGGCCGTCGTGGTGTCGGTGTCGGGTTCCGCTGCCGTACGGGCAGCGTCCCCGCTGCTGCATCCGACCAGGACCAGCATGGCGAGGACGAGTCCTGCGAGAGTGCGCATTCGTCAACCGTAGACCTCGGTCGTACACGGCGGTGGGCAGCGCTCGATGGTCAGGGAAGGCGGCGGAGAAAGCGGTCTACGGCGGCGGCGTCGCGGCCGAGTTCGCCCGTGAAGAGTCGCTCGATCCCTTGGAGATGCGTGGGTGCTGCGGCACGGAGCCGCCGCCGACCGGCCGGGAGGAGAACGGCGACGCGTTCGCGCTGGTCCTGCTGACCTGGACGCCGTTCGACGAGCCCAGCGTTCTCCATTCGGTCCACCAGTCGGGTGCAGTTCGACCGGGAGATGAGGAGGGCGTCTGCCAATTCGCTCATTGTGCGCTTGCCCCCGGCCTCGGCCAGTTGAAGGAGGACGTCGTACCACTCGAGAGAGAGGTCGTGGCGGGCGCGAAGTTCGCCGTCGAGCGCGTTGACGATTCGTGTGTGTGCTTCGAGCCAGCGCCGCCAGGTGGCGAGCGATTCGGTGCTTGGATTCGGGGCGCTCATGCGTCGATGGTTGCGGATTGGCACTTCGGAAACAAATTGCAGTTGCAATTGGTTACCCTTGAAAACCAATTGCACTTGCAATCATTTCAAGGAGCCACCATGACCACCATCGACATCCGCCTCGCCGACGAGCGCTTCCACACCGACGCCGGATGGCTCGACTCGCGACACAGCTTCAGCTTCGGCCCACATCACGACCCAGCGAACATCGGCCACGGCCTCCTGATCGTCTCGAACGACGACCGGGTCGCCCCGGGCGCCGGCTTCGGTACACACGGGCATCGAGACATGGAAATCGTCACCTGGGTGCTGGATGGCGAACTCGCCCATCGTGACTCCGCCGGCAACGACGGCGTGCTCTACCCCGGACTCGCCCAACGCATGAGCGCCGGAACCGGGATCATGCACTCCGAAATGAACAACAGCGCCGAGCACCCCGTGCACTTCGTCCAGATGTGGGTGGTCCCCGACACGACCGGCGTCGAACCCGGCTACGAGCAGCTCGATGTGAACGATGCGCTGTCCGAAGGCGGATTGGTGACGGTCGCATCGGGACGTGGTGACGCCGGCGCCATCCACCTTCATCAACGCGATGCGGCGATGCACGTCGCCCGCATGTCGGCCGGCGACACGGTCGACCTTCCACACGCGCCGTTCGTGCATCTCTACGTGGCTCGGGGCGAGATCGAACTCGGCGATCAGCTCCTCGGAGCCGGCGATGCGGCACGTCTCACGGACGCCGGAACTCCTTCGATCGTGGCGCAAACAGAAGCCGAAGTGATCGTGTGGGAGAGCGCCGCATCTGCGGCGTGAAGAACTTGCACCCCCAACGGGATTCGAACCCGTGTTACCTGCGTGAAAGGCAGGCGTCCTAGGCCGCTGGACGATGGGGGCGGGTGCTCACCGAGGTGGGCGACGGAACAACGATACCGGGGTCCGCAGGAATTCGTACAGGACGAGTCACGGATGAGAGGACATCAGTGCCGTTCGACTGTGGCCTCAACCGCGCGATCTATGGCACTGTGACGCCCATGAAGATCGATGTTGCAGGGGAGTTCGCTCCCGCATGGAGGAACGACACCTTCTGGAACGGCACCCGGGCACCCCTTCGTGCGTCCACGGGCCTTCATCCGGACGCCTACACGAACCCGGACTTCTTCACCGATGAGCAGCAGGCCGTCTTCGAGCGCGCATGGGTGTGTGTTGGTCTCGCGGCCGACGCAGCACCGGGCCGAGTGCTCGTCCGCTCACTCGGGCGTCGGTCCATCCTCATCACGCGCAACACCGATGGTGAACTCAACGGTTTCCTGAACACCTGCCGCCATCGAGGCACCGAACTGTATGCGGACGACTGCGAGGTCGGCTCCACACTGCGCTGCCCGTACCACAAGTGGGGCTACTCGCTCGACGGCGACCTGAAGGCCACCCCGCTGTTCGACGAAGTGCCGCGCGACGAGTTCGATCGGGCCGACTTCGCGTTGGCACCCGTTCGAGTTGCGACGTGGGGCGTGTTGCTCTTCGCCTGCCTGGACGACACCACCCCGCCGCTCCTCGAATGGCTCGGCGATCTTCCCAAACGGATGGCCGGCTACGGACTCGACGACTGGCAGCCGCGGCTGACCCAGGAGCTGGACATCAACGCCAACTGGAAGTTGATCTCCGAGAACTTCCAGGAGTACTACCACCTCACCTGGGTGCACCCGGAGCTGTCGAAGGTCTCCCGGGTCGACGATCACTACCGGTACCAGGGGTCCGGCATGTACTGCGGACAGACCACCACGCCGGTGAGCGGCGACGAACGCGACGACTGGCTGTCACTTCCGCCCGCCGACGGACTCGACGAGTCCGACTCGGTCAGCGGGCGCTTCGTCGCCATCTTCCCCAACGTCTTGTTGTCCGTCCTGCCGAACCATGTGTTCGTCATGCAGCTCGATCCGGTCGAACCCGGGCTCACCCGAGAGACCTGCACGTGGCTGCTTCCGAAGTCCGGAGCAGATGCGTCGGACGAAGCCTTCGAACCGACACGGACGTTCTGGCTGGACGTCAATACCGAAGACATCGACATCGTCGAGCGGGGCCAGCGCGGGCTCACCCGCGGTGCCGTTCCTCCCGGGCCCCTCGCGCCCCGGTTCGAGGAGCCGCTGCACCGGTTCCAGAACATGCTCGCCGACCTCATGACTCGCCCGAACATGGGTGACGTGCAGATCCCAGACGGCGACGACGGCAGTGACGAATCCCGCCTCGGTACCGGGCCCAACCCATCGCCGGCCACTATCGACGTCGTTCGCTTCGCTCACTTACCGAGTTCTGGCCCTAGCGGGCCATAACTCGCCTTGCCACGGCGCACGTCGTTCGCTTCGCTCACTTACCGAGTTCTGGCCCTAGCGCGCGTCGTTCGCTCCGCTCACTTACCGAGTTCCGGCCCTGGGGGCCGTAACTCGCGCCTTGACGATCCCCTAGTGTCGTTTTGTGGACGCGGGGCTTGAGGGGCTGGATCTTTCTTCTTTTTCTGGGGTTGTTTCACTTGGGCGGCTTGGGGCGTCGCCGGAGGTTCGGGCTTCTGGGATTGCGGATCGTCGGTGGTCGATTCCGAACGAACCTTCGACCGTCTTCGGGTTGGCCAGCGGGACCAAGGGGTTCACGGCCGTCACCGTCATGGCACTCGCCGAGGCCGGCGGAATCGAACTCTCCACACCCGTGCGGACGATCCTCGGCGACGACCTTCCGCTGATCGACGATCGAGTCACGGTCCGCCACCTGCTCGGACACCGATCCGGCATCGGCGACTACGTCGACGAGAGCATCATCGAGAGCGTCGCCGACCACATCCTCGACATCCCCGTGCACCAACTCGATGGCACCGAGCCCTACCTCCAGGTCCTCGACGGGCATCCCCAGGTCTTCGAACCCGGCGAACGGTTCGAGTACAACAACTCCGGCTTCGTCGTGCTGGCGTTGATCGCCGAACGTGCCGGCGGGGAACGCTTCGAGCAGCTCGTGGAGCGTTATGTGATCGGGCCCGCTGATCTCACCGCCACACGGTTCCATCGAATGGACTCGCTCCCAGCCGGTACGGCAACCGGCTACCTCTTCTCGGACTCGACCGACCTCCGAACGAATGAGCTGCACCTCCCCGTCGTCGGGAGCGGCGACGGTGGTTGCTTCAGCACGGCGGCGGACATCCACCGCTTCTGGGATGCGTTCCTAGCCGGCCGACTCGTGTGCGGCGAGGCCGTAGAGGCAATGGTGACGCGCAGCGACAGCGGCGAGTATGGCTTGGGGTTCTGGTTGAGCGAACGCGGCACGGTCCGCCTCGAGGGTCACGATGCCGGGGTGTCGTTCGTGAGCGAGGTGGACCGCTCCGACGGGACGGTCTGGTCGGTCCTGTCGAACAATCCCGAGGATGCGTGGCCCGTCGCCGCCCGGCTGCAAGGCACCGTTCCGACCTGATTCGGCGGAGCGTCCGCCTAAGGTCGCACCATGACGACGGACGGGCTGGGGCGCCGATTCTGGACACTGTGGACGTCGTTCTCGATCTCCAACCTGGCCGACGGCGTCTCCGTCGTGGCGTTTCCGCTTCTGGCGGTTGCGATCACCGACGACGCTCGACTGGTCGCTCTGGTGTCGGCCGTCCGGTTCTTTCCGTATCTGGTGATCGGCCTTCCTGCGGGCCTGGTCATCGACCGCTTCGATCGGCGACAGATCGCCATCGTCTCTCAGGTTGTGCGGTGCGTGGCCCTCGGCAGCGTGGCCGCAGCGGTGATGGCCGACCGGCCGACCATCACCCTGCTCGTGATCGCCGGTGTGATCGCCGGAGTCGGTGAGGTGCTCGTCGACGGCGGACTTCCCGCAGTGGTGCGTGACCTCGTCGCCACCGACCAACTCGAAACGGCCAACAGTCGCCTCCGGGCCAGCGAGACGGTTGCGAACGGCTTCGTCGGGCCGCCCCTCGGCGCGTTCCTGTTCACCGTCGACCGCGCCCTGCCGTTCGTTGCCGGAATCGTCTGCTTCGTTCTGGCCACCGCTGCGCTGATCCTGCTGCCGGGTCGGTTCCGGGCCGAGCGGTCCGAGGACGAGGGTTCGATCCTTCAGGAGATGCGGGCCGGGCTTCGCTATGTCTGGGACCATCCGATCCTCCGTCCACTCGCGTTCGCCGTGGCCGCGTTCTCCTTCGCCGGCTCGGCCCATGGCGGTGTGTTCGTGATCTTCGTGACCGAACGGATCGGCCTGTCTGAGTTTCAGTACGGCCTGCTGCTGTCGGCCGAGGCAGTCGTGTCGATCGCCGCATCCTTCTTCGTCGCCGGCCTCGTCGCTCGCACGAGCCATTCGTGGAGCATGCGTTTGAGCGTGGTGACGTTCGCGATCCACGCGGCGATCTATGGGGCCTTCACGTTCGTTCCGATCATCGTGCTCGCTGCGCTGATCCACGGCATCTCGGATCCGACATGGAACGTGATCAGCGCAACCGTCCGGCAGCGACTCGTGGACGACCACATCTTCGGACGGATGATGACCGCCTACCTGTTCATCGCATGGAGCATCAGCCCAGTCGGTGCGATCGTCGGCGGGATCATCGCAGAGCGCTGGGGCACGCAGTGGGTGTTCGTGATGGCGTCGGCCATCGTCGCTTCGCTGCTCGTCTTCGCCGCCCCGATGTTCCGCCGGATCGACGCCGCCATGTCCCCCTCCCAGGTGCCTGGCACCTAAGACCCCGTTAGGTGCCAGGCACCTGTCATACGGGATGGGTAGCTTGAGGCCACTTCCCCCGCGTTTGAACCAAACAGGATCACGCTCATGCCTCGCCCACTTCGCGAGCAATATCCGGGGGCCTGGTACCACGTCATGAACCGTGGCGCGTCCCGCAGGAACATCTTCATCGACCATCGGGACCGTCGGCGTTTCCTCTCACTCGTTGCCGAAAGTGTGGAGCGCTTCGACATCGAGATCCACGCCTACGCGTTGATGGGGAACCACTACCACCTGCTTGTCCGCACCCCCCTCGCCAACCTCGACGAGGCGGTCCACCACTACGCGAGTCACTACGTCCGTTGGTTCAACAATCGGCATGGCCGCGATGGCCCCATGTTTCGGTCCCGGTACACCGCCATGCTCATCGAAGACGAGCAGTATCTCGTCGGGGTCGCCCGTTACATCGATCGCAATCCGATTGACCTCGGAGTCACCGAACTCGTCACGTATGCATGGTCGAGCCACGCCGCCTACGTGGGAGCCCGACGACCCGAACGATGGCTCACGACAGAAGAGCTTCTCCGACGAACCAACGGTGCTGAGTCGTACGAGCTCTACGTCAACGGTCCCTTCGAGGGCGAGGTTGATCGCATCATGGCGCTCGAACGCCAACCTGCAACCTGGCCGCGGCGAACCGGTACCGAATGACCACGCCCCCAATCACCGCTAGGTGCCTGGCACCTAAACCCCCACTAGGTGCCTGGCACCTAAGACCCTGTTAGGTGCCAGGCACCTGAGAAGGAGGGAGGTCAGGTGCGGCGGACGACGAAGGTCTCGTCGTTGAACCAGAGGCCGCCGCGGTCCTGTAGGACCTTGGCTGTCGCCTCGAGATACGAGCCGTCGAGCGCAGCTTCCTCCACCCGTTGGTCCTCGATCTGTGCCACGTAGATCGCGGCGTTCCAGGCAGCGAACAGGGTGGACGTACCGATGTTGTTGCCGATCTCGGACGGCAACGTGTGCATCTCGTACGTGAGCGTCGACTCGGCTTCGGGCAGTGCCATCAGATCGAAGTTCCGAACGTTGTCGCCCAATTCGTCGTGCAGGACCTTCAACAGCTCGTGCCGATCAACCGGGAACGGCTCCTCGTTGGGCCAGATGTTGCGCACGATCTCGATCCCGGGATCGTCACCCTTGGATTGGATACCGAGGAGCACGCCGCTTGGCCGAAGGCTGTTGCTGAGTGGGCAGAGGATCTTCGAGACCTTGAAGTCGGCGCCGGTCCGTGACCGCCACGGCTGGGACGCGACGACCAGGTCGTAGTCGGCGACGTGCTCGTCCGGCCGTGGAATCACGCGGTCGAGCGCGAACTTCTGGTCCTTGCGATGAATCACCATCGCCGCCGGAGTCTTGTAGAGCGGGTTGCCGGTCTTCTTGCTCGGCTCGACCGTCCAGTTCTCGACCATGAAGTCGTCCATCGCACGCAGTTGCTCGCCGAAGCCGTGCGAATCGTCGCCTTCGAGTTCGACGTACTCGACGACCATGCGGTCCGCCTTCTCCGACGTGTTCGGCAGAAGGCGTGGCGCTTCGGCGTAGTGCAGATTCGTGATCACCACGACCGAAGCCGGATGTTCGATGAAGCGATCGCCGAGCTTCTCCAGGGTGAGCCGCACGTCTTCGAGGCTGATCTCCTTGCCAACCACGTAGAACGGCACTGTCGGGAACCGGCGATGCATCGATCGCATCAGGTGGGCCAGAACCGTGCCGTCGCCGATGCCAGCATCGAAGAGCCGCAGCGCAGGCGGCTCGGGTCGCAACGAGGTCAGCTCCCGGGCGGCCCGTTCTGCCACGCGCCACTTCTCGTTGGTGGTGGTGACGAACTGAAGGTACTTCTGCCGGTTGTCGTAGAACCGGAACGGTGCATCGGTCGAGGTACTCACATCGGCGACCCTAGATCGAATACTCAGTTCGTTGCGATGATCAGCTCGTAGCCACCAGCGTCGTTGTCACCGAACGAGTGAACCTCGAGGGTGTAGGTGCCTGCGGGAACCTCGACGACGAGGTAGCTGTCGTAGAAGTTCTCGAGTCCGGCCTCGGTGGGCGCGTCGTCGTTGTAGCCGAGGAGACCACCGTTGCCGTCGATGATGCTGACGTTGGTGTCGACCTCGGTGCCAGGCTCGCCAAGCACCGTGATCGTGAGCTGGACGGTGTCGGCGACGATCAGGTCGTACTCGTCATACGAGTCGGGTTCCAGGCTGTCGCCGAACGAGATGGTGGAACCGGCCGTCGGTTCGATCGTGCCGGTGAACACGGCGGTGAGGTCGAACGGATTGTCGATCGGTGCGTCGACGGATGGGGCGATGCCGTCGACGATCGAGGGAGTCGAGCCATCGGCCTCGAGCTCGAAACCGAGTTCGTAGTTGCCGGGGTTGCCACCGAGGTCGCGGACCTCGATCACGTGCTCTCCGCCGACGGTCGCTGTGTAGGCGAGGGCACTGTTGAGGCCGTCGGCATCGTCATTGAATGCGACCTCGAAGCCCGAAGGATCGACGATGGTCAGGAGCGGGTCGTTGATGCCGCCATCGACGGACGTGCCGTAGAGGGTGACGCCGAGCGACTGACCGGCCTCCATGTTGACGACGTACCGGTGGTGTTCGTTGTTGGCAAGGGTGCCCTGTAGGTAGGACGGGTCGCTGATGGGCGCCGCCGTGAACTCCTGAGACGTCTCGGGTGCGAACGCCGGATCGTCGTTCGCAGGGTCATCGCCGGCCACGTCGGCGGGAAGATCTTCGACGGCGTCGATCACGTCATCGTCGTTGCCGAGGTCGAGCACACCGAACGGGGCATCGTCAGCGGCATCAAACGGCGCGTCGATGATGTCCTCGATCGTGAAGGTGTCGGTTGTTTCCTCGAGATCGTCGAGGAAGGCCTCGAAGTCCTCTCGGGTCACGCCGGCGAGTCCGTCCGACACAGCGTTCATGACCGACATCGTGGGCGACATGTACCAGCGGCCGTCGGTGCGGTGTGCGGCAAGCGGAATACCCGGATACTCCTGGTCGGCTGCAGCGAAGAACTGCGCGATCTGCAGACGGGAGAACGAGCTGTCCACCCCGCCCTCTTCGAAGAGCTTCTCGAGGCAACCGCTCTCGTCGGCGTCCATGCCACGGAAGCTGAATTCGCTGCACACACCGTCGGCATCCATGGACAGCTGGCCGTCGATCGGTTCGCCGGAAACGTCGCCGGAGAGCGTGATGGTCTCTGCATCGGGATCGACGTCGACCGACAGGTCGATGCTCTCGCCGCCGGCGGAGCCGGCGATGGTCCAACGACGCGGGGTGATTTCCATCGAGCCGGTGACGGTTTCGCCGTCGATCGTTGCGTTGAGCTCGACGCTGATGCGTTCGCTGGACCAGGTGACGACCACATCGATGTCGGGAGTGGTGACGGTCACGGTGAAGGCGCGCATGGTGACGATGGCGTCGTCGCCGTCCTCTTCCGTGTCGAACTCCATGTTCGTGATCTCCCACGAGACGCCCTCAGCAGCGGCCTCACGTCGGAGCGAGTTGAGTTCGCCTTCCGCTTCACCGAGGAAGATCGGCGAGTAGCGGTAGAGGGCTGCGGCCTCGGCCGGGTCCATCCGGCCGATCACGCTGCGGATATCGAGATCGACCATGTCCTGCATCATCGACTCGACCGCTTCCGCAGGGGTGTCCGACCCGAGCGCGATCGGCATGTCGCCGACGAGGGGAAGCGCGTCGCCGCTCTCGAGGCGGGCCTGTTCGGCGATGCTGTGCCACATGGAGAAGTACCAGCGACCGTCGCGTTCGACGAGTACGAGCGGCGTGCCGTCGTCCTCGATGTCTTCGGTCGTGCGTGGTGTGTCTTCGAAGTTGTCGCTGAAGCGGTCGCGGATGGCGTCGCCCCAGGGGAAGTCGGCGGCGGTCGCCTCGGAGGATGCCGTGCCGCTGGTGAAGTAGACGGCCTGCAGGTCGTCGGCAAGCGGGTCGATGCGATAGGTGACGTCCGCCAGTTCGAAGTCGACGCCGTCGACGTCGGCGGGATCGAGGGATTCGTCGAAGACACCGAGTCGTTCGAGTTCGGGGAGGATGTCGGTGAGCATCGGCTCGACGATCGTGCGGCGTTCGGCTGGATCGAGCAGCTCACCGATGGTCAGGAAGTCCTCACCGTTGATCGCGACGAGCATCTGGTCGACAGCGTCCTCGGGTGTTTCGCCACCACCGGATGCACCGAGCGCGGTGAGGGCGAAGAACGCTCCTCCGCCGAGCAGGACAAGGGCGCCCACAATGGCGGCAACCCACGCCAGGCGACCATTGCCGCCTCCGGATGATGACAGCGGCGCAACCACCGGGCCGTCGTTTCCGCCGTAGTTGCCGGTGAGCAGCGGCGCACCGGCGGTGGGTCCGCCGGTGGGGGGAAGGGTCGGGATGGGCTGACTGCCGATGGCCGAGCCCGTCAGGGGTGGCGCCGAGGGAGCGGGCGGCGTTGCGGCCTGCGTCGGTGGGAGGGTCGGCGGTGTGACGACAGGTGGTGTCGCCGCCGGCGGGGCCGGCGGTGTTGCGTCGGTCGGGGCGCCGAACACCGGGAGATCAGAAGGTGCGACGGGTGCGGGAGGCACGGGTGGGACGGCCGGTGTCGGTGGCACGGGCGGCGGCGCAGGGCTCGGCGCGGACGGCGCCGCTGCATCCTCGGGACTCCGGGATGCATCCCATCGAGTCGGTTCGTCCCACGGGTTGTTGTTGTCGCTGGTCATGGTTCCTTCTCAGTGCCTGTTCTGAGCGTTCTTCGCTGACCGGAACCCGTTGCACGCTCCGCCAGCGGCGACACGAACGTAGCGCGTCGACGGGGTCGGAACGGTGCGGGTGGCGGCGCTCACCATGTGTTCATCGGCATCGTGCGCCCGCGCTTCACCGTTTCGTTCGCTCGTCATCACACCCATTGGACCGGAGATCGACGGGTGCATCCATGGGGAGCGCCCCCGGGTCAGAGCTGGTCGGCGTCCACGACGAGCGTGTCGAACAGTTGGTTGACGACGGACAGATCTCGTTCGTCCACCAGCTGGAAGATCAGCAGGAGACTGTGGTCGTCGGCTTCGGTGGCGACGACGAGACGGGCTGTGTCGGTGCCGGAGCAGTCGGTGTGCAGCTGGGATCGGCCGACGTGATCGCCGCCTTCGAAGTCGGCGGCAGCCCGGGTGGAGCAGTCGGCGCCGTCGTAGAGCGCAAGCGCGGTCGCCGGGTTGACTCGGGCCGTCGATGCGCTGATGGCGAGCGCCGGCGTGTCGAGTCCGTCCAGTGCAGCTTGGACGTCGGGGGATACCTGGAAGGGCTGGCTGCTGTCGTCGCTCGACACTTCCGATTCCCAGGCGACGGGGACGTCGAAGGTGAGTGCACCCCGAGGGTCGCTAGTGGTCCGGTATGGCCCATGGTCGAGCAGTGCGTCCCCGGCCGTCAGCGCTTCGACGACGGTGCGAGGTTCGCGTTCGGCGACGGTCGTGCCGGGCGGGGTCGCGTCGTCGCCCGAGCCGTCCTGGAGCAGGAGCACGGCGGCGATTACGCCGACGACGGCAAGGCCGAGCACGGCGGCGACGAGGAGCGGCACCATGGACGATCGTGAGGCTTCTGGCGCAGGCACCGGTTCGGCTGGAGGCGCCGCTTGGGCAGGTTCGATCGTCGGAGGCGTTGCGGCCACCGGAGCGACTGCGGGTGCCGTGACCGGTGGCGGGGTGACCGGCGCTGCCGCCGGAGGCGTCGGGGCGGTGACCTCGGCAGCATCGGCCGGTTCCACCGGTTGCGAGGCGACGCGTCGAAGCACATTGTCGTTTTCGCCAACGCTCACGGTCATCCCGGGCTCGGTCGATGCCTCGCTTGCGTTGCCCTCGATCAGCATTCGTGTCGGCGCGACTCCGAGGGCCGTCTGCGCGGCGATGAGTGCGTCGCCGAACGCCTCGGCAGATTGCGGCCGGTCGGCCGGCGCCTTGGCCATCGCGTGTTCGAGCACGGCAAACATGGCCGGAGGGCAGTACTGCTCGGGGATCGGCGGAATGGGATCTCGGGCAACCCTCGCCAGCATCGGCACCATGGAGGAGTCTTCCTCGCGGGCGTGCGCCGGACGGCCGGTGAGCAGCTCGTAGAGGGTGGAGGCGAGGGAGTAGACATCGGCGCTGGGAGCCGGTCGGTGACCGTCGATGATCTCCGGTGGGGCGTGGGCGATGCTCGCCGTGATGGATGCGGACTGCGTCTCGGGAGCACCCTTCAGCCTTGCGATTCCGAAGTCGGCGAGGGTGGCGCCGGTGAGCGTGTTCATCAACACGTTGCCGGGTTTGATGTCTCGGTGCAGGACGCCGTGTCGATGTGCGGTTTCGACGGCGCCGGAGAGCTGCACGCCCATCTCGAGCACCTCGGTCCAGGGGTAGGGGCCGGTCGAGCGGATTCGGTCGGCGGCGGACCCGGCAGACAGGAATTCCATCACGATGAACGGGCTGCCGTCGGCGGCCGACCCCGTGCGATAGACGGTGACGATGTGGGGATGGCTGGACAGCACGCCGAGTGCTCGGCGTTCCCGGTCGAAGCGCTGCAGCTCGCGATCGTCGAGACGGGCCGGCAGGACCTTCACGGCGACGCGGCGGCTCAGGTCCGTTTCGTCGGCGGCGTAGACAACGCCAAAACCACCCCGACCGATCTCGGCGGGGTTTTCGATTCCGGGGATGCCGAGGTCAACCATCGCCGGGCAGCAGTTCGAGATCCCGCTGGCGGATCATGCCGCTCTCGATGACGTGCTCGACCAGGCGGGAGCGCCGGTCCACGGCTTCTCCACCCTTCTCTCCGCGAAGTCCGCGCACGCCCTCCGAGTCGAGACGTGCGCACAGGTAGTCGAGCTTGCGATCGAGCTTCTTTCCGGACCAGCCGAGACGGTGGGCGACGGATGCGTTGCTCGGGAGGTCGTTGGCGTCGGCGGTGGAGTCGACCAGGCGCCGCTCAGCCAGTGCGGTCAGCAGGAGCCGTTGTTCTTCGTTGAGGCGAACGACGCCGAACTGGGTCGTCGCTTCGGCGTCGGCGAGGTCGTCTCCGGCCGCGGGTGGGACGACGCTGGGCGTGTCGCCGGGTCGAGCCCAGCCGAGCTCGTAGGTGGATGGCCCGGCTTCGAATCGGACGATGCCTTCGCGGTCGGTGAGCGCCGTGACCGAGTCGGGGACGAGCCGGGACAGCGTGCCTTTCGCACTCACATGCGTGAGATGGCCGTGCTTGCTGTTGTTCGTCAGCCACCAGTTGTTGTCCTGATGGAAGAAGGTGCCCACGACACGGTGCATGTACTTGTTGGCTTCATCGATGATGATGTCGCCGGTCCGACCGAACGTCAGCGTGTCGGCGGGGGCCACGACGGTGAGTTCGTCGATGAAGACGACATGCAGTTCAGTCATCGGGTTCCCTCCCTCTGTCCAACCAGCACCATGATGGCCGATGCCGAGGCTCCGACTGCGAACGCAGCGCTCAACCATGCGCCCCAGACCACCACATCGCCGGCGACGATCAGCAGAAGCAGGACGATGGCGCCGAGGATCAATCCGAGTGGGAGGAGGAGCCAGCCGAGCAGTCGGATCCGACCGGCGGCCAACGACAGCATTGCGGCGGCGACCAGAACCGGCAGCAGAAACCAGAGGAGCACGACGATGGCCTTGGTGGCCCCTTCGATGATGTCGAGCGCTCCGGCGCTCCCGATCAGATCGATGGAGGACCGGTCTCTCGAGCCGACTCGAACCCAGGGCAGAACGAGACAGACGGTGCTCAACACGCCGAGGAGGAGGGCCACGAACGGCAGTCGTGTCTTCACGCGTTCGTTCGTCCCGTCACGGGGGCGAGAGTAGCGCGGCGCCTGAGCCCGGTCTGGGAGACTGGGCGCATGGCTGAGCCGTCCGTTCTCGAGATTTGTGCCGACCTGATGGAGGCGGCGGGTCTGCCGCGAGCGGCCGTGTCCGAGCTCGACGTTGGGGACGATGTGGCCGTCCTGCCGTCTTCGTTTCGGGTGACGGAAGCGGCAACTGCACTGGTCGGTGCGGTCAGCACGGCGATGGCGCTGCTGGTCGAGCAGCAGACCGGCGAGCTACCCGCCGTTTCCGTGGACCCGGTCGGCGCTTGCGTGGCGTTTCAGAGCGAGCGGCACCTCCGGCTCGGCGAGGCCCCAAGGCTCTGGGACGACCTCGGTGGGCACTATCGGGTGGCCGACGGCTTCGTGCAGACGCACACGAACTTCCCGCATCATCGGGCGGCGCTGCTGCGGGGGCTCGGGCTCCCTGCGACAGCAGATCGCTCCGCCGTGGAAGCGGTGATGGAACGTTCCAATCGGTTCGATGTCGAAGCCGCTGTCTCGGCCGCCGGCGGGATCACGGCAGCGATGCGGTCGTTGAGCGAATGGCGAGCGGAGCCGCATTCGGCCCATGTTCGGGGCCGTCCACCGTTGACGATCTCGCCGGGTTCCGGTGCTCCGGTTCGCGTGCGTGACGTGGTGCCTGGCCGGCCACTGGCCGGTCTGCGTGTTCTCGACCTCACCCGCGTCATCGCCGGTCCGGTCTGTTCCCGGACGCTTGCGGCGTTCGGTGCCGATGTGCTCCGCATCGGGGCAGAGGATCTTCCAGTGGTGGACTCGATCCTGCCCGACACGACGCTGGGCAAGCGCTTCGCCCACGCCGACATCACGACGGACGCAGGGCGCGCCGCGCTCCTCTCCCTCGCCACGGAAGCCGACGTTGTCGTGGCCGGCTTTCGTCCCGGCGCGCTCGGCGGGTACCGCGTCAGCCTGGACGATCTTCGTGCCGTGAACCCGGCCCTGATCGTTGCCGAGCTGAGCGCATTCGGAGCTGACGGGCCGTGGGGCGGTCGTCGGGGTTTCGACTCGATCACCCAGACAGCGACGGGGATCGTTGCGGCGGAGATGGAAGCGTTCGATTCGGAGCAGGCGCGCCCGCTACCGTGCCAGCTGCTCGATCACGGGAGCGGGTTCCTCCTGACCCTCGGTGTGCTGTCGGCGCTCCTTCGCTCCCCCGACGAGGGTGGGGGTCATCGGGTCGATGCAACGCTGCTCACCACCCGGAACTGGCTCGAGTCGCTCGGGCCGGGGCGAATCGTGGCGGATCGCCCACTCACCGATGCGGCCATCGAACGCTTCACGACCAGCAGGGAGGGCGCCTTCGGCCCAATGCGACACGCGGTCCACCCAGGAGCGGTGGAGGGCGTTCCAGCGAGGTGGGAGATCGGGCCCACACGCCCCGGAACCGACCAGCTCGCCTGGCGCTGACCTGGGCGAAAAATGCCGCACTCCCGCCACGAAGGCGGGAGTGCGAATCCTTGGAGGGAATCAACAGCCAGCGGGTCAGCGGCGGCAGTCCCGCTGGCCGTGAATTCATCCTCGTCGTTTGTTCCCGCTGGATCTGACAACAGATGGTCAGTCCGGGGGTGGCGTCGGTCTCAGCCGAGCGCGGCGATGGCGGCGTCGTAGTTCGGCTCGTTGGCGATCTCCGCAACCATCTCGTTGTGAAGCACGTTGCCGGCTTCGTCGAGGACGACGACGGCGCGAGCGCAGAGGCCGGCGAACTTTCCATCGGTCATGCCGACGCCGTAGTCCGCGAGGAACTCCGAGTTCCGGAAGGTGGACGCGGTGATGGCGTTCTCGATGCCTTCGGCGCCACAGAAGCGGCCCTGGGCGAACGGGAGGTCGGCGGACACGTTGACGATGGCGGTGTTGTCGAGGCTGGCGGCCCGCTCGTTGAACGTGCGAACGCTGGTTGCGCACACGGCGGTGTCGACGGACGGGAAGATGTTCAGCACGACGCGCTGGCCGGCGAGGCCCGACGAGGAAACCTCGCCCATGTCGTTGCCGGTGAGCGCGAACGCGGGGGCTGCGGATCCGACGGCGGGAAGGTCGCCACTGGTGTTGACGGGGTTGCCGCCGAGGGTGATCTGAGCCATGGGGGTACTCCTGGGTTGTGGGTGAACGGGGCCACCCTATCCGCCCACGTCGACGCGTGAAGGCTGAAGAAACGGCAACGCGCACGCGGCAGGCGCTGCGCTGGTCGACGGCCCTACGATCGAGGCATGTCCCTCTCTTTGACCACAGCGCAGATCGACCTCGCAGCCGCACAGCTCGCCGAGGCACGACGGTCGGTGACCACCCTCGAGAGCCTGGGTAAGGCCACGCCGACGGACCCGCAGACGGCGGAGGCGATCAGCGATGCCCATGCAGCACAGCTGGGGTGGGAGGTGATCGGCTGGAAGGTCGGGTGTACGTCGGAGCTGGCGATGCAGATCCTGAACAGCCCCGGTCCGTTCGCGGGCCGGATCTTCGACGGCACCTCGTACGGCTCCCGCCAGGTGGCTGCGGCCGCCATGGTTCGACCACAGATCGAGTGCGAGTTCGCATTCATTCTCGGCGACGACATCGCTCCAGGTTCTGCCCCGCACACGGTGGACACTGTCCGTTCCGCAACCGCCGCAGTTGCGCCGGCGATCGAGCTCGTCGATACGCGTTTCAGCGATTTCACCGGCATCGGCTATCTGAGCATCGTCGCTGATCACGGGGCCAACGGCGGGGTCGTGCTCGGCGAACCGGTACCGATCGAGGACGTACCCGAGCTTCGCTCGGTCGAGGTGACCTGCGTGATCGATGACATCGAGGCGGGTCGGGGTCCGGGAGCGGCGATTCTGGACGACCCGTGGAACGCGCTCGTGTGGCTTGCAAACCACCTGAGCGGGCGAGGCATCACCCTTCGGGCTGGCGAGATCGTCATGTCCGGGACCTGCACCGGAATCGCGGACATCCCGGTGGGAAGCACTGCGACAGCGAACCATGCCGGCTTGGGCAGCGTGTCGATCACGAGGACGCCATGAGCGACTCGAGTGTGGTCGGGCTGCAGATCGCCCTCGCCGCCCGGATGCCGATGCGAACGGTCGAATCGATCGGGGTGGAAGCCGGGGCGGGGATCGTGGGCGACCGGTACCACGGCACGAGGCACCGCCATCTCACGATCCAGTCGCTCGACGAGCTCGCCCGAGCGGAGGCCGAGATCGACCGACCGATCGATCCGGTATTGACCCGCCGCAACGTGACGGTGTCCTCTGGCGATCTCCCCCGCAAGCCGGGCACGCGCCTTCGTCTGGGTGACCTGGAGCTGGAGGTCGTTCGGGATTGCGCGCCGTGCAAGCTCCTCGAGGACGACCTCGGCCGCAACGCCAAGCTCGCGTTGCACAAGCGAGCCGGCGTGGTCTGCCGGGTGATGTCGTCCGGCACCGTCGGGCTGGGTGCCGTTCTCGTCGTCGACGAATCGGCCGCATTGGAATAGGACCACCGGTGTCCTAGGTTCAAGAGTCCAATGCAGTTCTTCTGGTGTCGACATGCAGACACTTGAGTCGATGCTTGCAGAGGCCCGGTCGGGTCTCCGACGAGTTTCCGCCGCTGAGATCGGCGCGGCCCAACAGCGTGGAGCGCTCATCGTCGACCATCGCGATTCGGGCGATCAGCTGGCGGAGGGGATGATTCCTGGCAGCGTCTCGATCCGTCGTTCGGTTCTCGAGTGGCGGTTGGCGCCGAGCAGTCCGTGGCAGGAGATCAACGTCGACGAGACCACCGAGATCATCTGTGTGTGCAACGACGGCGAGTCGTCGAGCCTTGCGGCAGCCTCGCTTCAGCAGTTGGGCCTGACCGGCGCCACCGATCTTGTCGGCGGCTACCGGGCCTGGGCCATCCTTCCGGAGAGTCGCCCCTGCCCACCCGACGACGCCCTCTCCTGCACCCCCTGAATCACCGAGACGCCACTCCTCGCGCCAAGCACGAAGCAAAGGGCTCTGACCCCTGGAGCGCTCCAGGGGTCAGAGCCCTTTGAAATTTGTGTGGTTGGAGACCGTTCGAGCGCCCGGTTACTTGGTGGCGTAGGCGGTGCGGCCGAGGATGACGAGGACGGCGCACGAACCGACGATGAGCACCGGGTTCCCGCTCGTCCAGAACTTGAGGGCAAACGACGTCGCGGCGGCGGTGGCCATCATCGAGGCGAGGCTGCCGTTCCATGCCCGACGGGGGGCGAGCAGTGCGTTGCGCTCGATGCGGCTGACGAGGGCGACGATCGGGGCGAGGACGAGGCTGGCGGCAAGCACCGACGGGACCTTCAGGATCCACCACTCGGCCGAACCGACGGCGGCGTCGGAGAGGCCGATGGTCATGTGCGTAGCGGCCATGACGATGACGGCGGCCGTCATGTGCCAGAGGTAGACGCTCATGGCAACGGTGTTGGCGGCGATCACGCCGGCCCACGCCTTCGGACGCTCAGCGAGCCAGTCCGAGATGCGAGGTGCGAAGTGGATGGCGGTGAGGCTGTAGGCGGTGCCGAAGAGCAGCAGGGCGAGGGTGGGGGGAGCGGTCGGCGAGTTCTCCATGCCGGGGAAGTTGACCATCGAGGTGTGCCACGGACCGCCGGACAGGACGGCGGCGAGGGCGGCGGCCCAGAACGTGCCGGCGAGGGCGACGAGCGTGCGGCCGGTGGGGATCAGTCCGTCGCGCCATGCCATGCCGAGCATTTGGAAGGCGAGCCAACCGAGCACCCAGTTGAGGTGCGGGAGGACGGGGACGTCTGCGATTCGCATGGCTTCGAGGGCGAGGAATGTGCCGAGGATGGCGCCGCCGAAGCCGACCGGGTTGCGACGGAAGCGGGGCAGCACGAAGGGGGCGAGCGCCGTGTCGATGGTGTAGTTGGCGAGGAACCACAGCGGGATGGCTGCAGCGGCTGCACCCTGAATGGCGAGCGGCGCCTGGCCAACGATGGCGGCGATGGCGATGACCGCAAGCCAGACGCCGGCGAGGGTGATGGCCGGCGGCATCATGCGGCGGAGCCGGGCGGCGATCCAGTCCTGGGCGTTGCCGCCCTTTGCGTTGTGCGAGTCGAGCGAGATGGCGGACGAGAAGCCGCCGACCACGAAGAAGAGGGGCATGACCTGCAGGAGCCAGGTGGCCCAAGAGAGTTCGGGGATGAACTCGAGTGCGTTTCCGCCGACGAGCTCGCCGTCATCATCGATGGCAACCATGGCGAGCCAGTGGCCGATGGCGACGGCGATCATGGCGATCACTCGGTAGAGGTCGACGGCTCGGTTGCGGTCGGACTTCGTTGCGGCGGCCAGGTTGGCGGCGGTGAGGGGTGCGGTCGTGTTGCTCATGCCTCTATTCACGACGATTTTGGCCCCCAGCGACCCCCGGACAATCCCCCAAAACCCCCTGGGGGTTCCTCAGGTGCCTGGCACCTAACGACCGCTTAGGTGCCAGGCACCTTGGGGTAGATCGTTGAAAAATCAACGAATCTGCTTCTTGCGCGACGGAATAGGCCTGGCACCTTTTGGGGGTGAAGGTGCCAGGCACCATTCGGGGCGTCAGGTGGTGGCGGTGGTCCAGGCGGCGTGCTGGCGGGTGTAGAGGCCGCCGGCGGCGAGAAGTTCGTCGTGACTGCCGGACTCGGCGAGCCGGCCCTGCTCGAAGACGAGAATCAGATCCGACGCTTCCGCCGTGGAGAGACGGTGCGCAATCGACACCAGCGTCCGTCCTTCGCTCAGTCGCTCCAAGGCCTTCGTGAGCATCACGTCGGTCTGCGGGTCGACGGACGAGGTCGCCTCGTCCAGGATCAACAGGCCGGGGTCGGCCACCGCGGCCCGAGCGAAACTCACCAGCTGGCGTTCGCCGACGGAGAGCGACTGGCCCCGCTCCCCCACTCGGGTCTCGAGACCATTCGGGAGCGTCGCCAACCACGGGCCCAGCCCCAGCATGTCGATCGCACGAAGCACGTCTGCCTCGTCGCACCCCGGCCGTCCGTACGAGATGTTCTCGCCTACCGACACGTCGAAGAGGAAGCCGTCCTGCGGGACCATCCGCACCGTGGCCTGACGCGATCCCGCAGCCGCATCGGCAAGGTCGACGCCACCGAGCAGCACGCGCCCGTCGGTCGGGTCGGCGAGGCGGCACAACAGCCGGGCGAACGTGCTCTTGCCGGAGCCGGTTTCGCCGATGACCGCCACACGGGTGCCGGCGGGAACGGTGAGCGACACGTCGCGAAGCACCGGAACGCCATCGCCGTAGTCGAAGGACACGGCATCGGCTTCGATGGCGAGGGCGCCCGATGGCAAGGGGGCACCTTCGGCTGGATCGAGAGGTGTCACCGGCGTTGCGAGCAGACCGAGCACCTTGCGCCAGCCGGCGACGGCTTCCTGGGATTGGTTGAGCGTCTCGCCGAGCTCGGCGATCGGGGTGTGGAGAAGGGTTGTGAGGAACAGCACGGCAACGAGTTCGCTCCCGCTGAGGCCGAGCGCGTCTCGTTGGGTCACGCCCACCACCATCACGACCGCGAGCATGACGGCGCCAACGAGATCGCCGATGACATAGACGCTGGACATGTACAGGTTGGCGCGCAGGCCCGCCCGGTAGCGGCGATGCGAGGCCCGCCGAAGCCGATCTTCGACCAGCGGCTGCGCGGCGTAGGCCCGAATGACCTCCGCTCCCGCGAGCGCCTCGTTGTACTCGCCAAGGAGGTCGCCGATGGCGGTACGACGAAGATCGTGGGCCCGCATCATCTGTTCCCGCATCCAGCGTAACGAGAGCACCGCCGGGAGGAAGGTCAGCAGCGCAACGAGCGCGAGCGGCCAGGAGTACCAGGCGATGGCGAGGAACACGCCGAGCACGACGAACGGCTCGACGAGCCACACGAACATGCCCCAGTCCGCGAATCGGGAGAGCGAGTCCACGTCGGAGGTGACGCGGCTGATGAGGACCCCGGTCGGCTGTTCGTTGTGCTGCGAGAGCGACATTCGATGGACGTGGTCGAAGACCTGCAGCCGGAGCGACCGAAGCGCGGATTCGGAACGACGGATCATCTGTCGGCGAGCGACGAGCGCGATGAGACCCGTGCCGAGCACGACGGCACCACCGATCAACACGAGGCGCCAGACCACGCCGATGTCGACGGTGCCGGAAGTCAGCCCGCCTCGTTCGATCGCCTGCTGGATGACGATGGGTGCGGTGATCTGGCCGACCGCGGCGACGACGCCGAGACCGGCGGTGACGCGAAGGCCGTCGAGCAGTTCCGGTGTGGTGCGTACGCCTTCGCGCATCACCCCGAGCGCGCTCGCCGTGGCAAGCGCACCATCGGTGGCGGAAGCGGGCGGTGTGGAGGACATGTCGTCAGGCATCGGCCGCCTCCGCATAGGCCATGGCGAGCGCCCGATAGTCCGGATCCTCGAGCAGTTCTTCGTGGGTACCGACGCCGGCAATCTGACCGTCGACGAGGTGGACGACACGGTCTGCCCGGCCGACCGTGGCCAGCCGGTTCGCCACCACGAGCATGGTTGCGTCCCGGTCGGCTCGCAGGTGATCAAGGATGCGCTGCTCGATGACCGGGTCGACAGCGGAGGTGGCGTCGTCGAGGATCACGACGCCCGCGTCGCGCACGAGCGCTCGCGCCAAGGCGATGCGTTGCCGCTGGCCTCCGGACACGGTGACGCCACGTTCACCGACGAGCGTGTCGAGCCCGTCGGGCAGGGTGTCGACCCACTCGGCAATCGTGGCAACCTCCATGGCGGCACGAATCTCCTCGTCGGATCGATTTCCGTCGAGATCGATGTTGTTTCGGATCGACGTGTTGAAGAGGAACGCTTCCTGGAACACGACGGCGATGCCGTCGGCGCGCTCGTCGGGCGTGAGCGTTGCCATCGGCCGACCATCGACCGTGACGGCGGCTGCGGCGTCGTCGAGTACGCCGCCGACGGCTGCGCAGAGCGTGCTCTTGCCCGACCCCGTCGGCCCGACGAGCGCGACCATTTCGCCGGGTTGTAGTTGCAGGTCGACGCCGCGAAGGACGAGATCGTCGGGTGCGTCGGGGAAGCTGTAGGTCAAGGCGTTGACGGTCACGGCGAGGGCACCGGTCAACGGAGACTCGGCCGCCGGGGTCGCCGGAATGGGATGTTCGAGCACCGGTCGCAGACGATTCCACGCGACCACGGAGGGGATGAGGCTTTCCAGGAGGAAGCCGAACACCAGCATGGGGATCGCCAGGGCGGTGAACAGCGCAGCAACCTCGACGATCTCGCCGGGCGTCATCGTGCCGGCCCGCACCCGGTACGCGCCGATGATCACGACGGCGAGCGTGGCCACGGCGGGGAACGCCGTGAGGAAGCCGTCGAGAACCGTCTTGATGTATCCGGCGCGCTGCCGCTTGAGACGCAGGCTGTCGATCGCTTCGTCGAACCGTTCGACCTCGGCTTCCCGACGACCGAGCGTCTTGACGATGAGCGTGCCCTCGAAGCTCTCATGGGCAACCGAGGCAACGGCCGCCACCTGCGCCTGCACCTCGGCCAACGGCTTCTGCACCACGCGGCTGTACGCGCTGTTGACGACCATCATGAGCGGAAAGACGGCCAGGGCCAGGAGCGCGATCCACGGGTCGATCACGGTGAGCCGAATCCCCGAGAAGATCGCGAGGAACACGACACCGAAACTGAATGGCAGCGGGTGCAGTGAGTGTGTGAGCACGGTGGTGTCGGAGTCCACGTGTGCGATCAAACGTCCTGACGAAACGGCGCGCAGCCAGGACATCGGCTGGCCGACATACTGGCGACCGAGCCCGTCCCGGGTCCATTGTTCGACCCGTTCGCTGGTCATGCCGGCGAAGTAGCGACGGGTGATGACGCCGGCCGCGCGCAGGACGGCGACCGCCAGAACGGCGGCGACCCCGGCCCAGACGCTGGTTACGGTGTCGGGCGGGCGCCCATCGAACGAGGCGAGGACGACATCGTCGGCCACCCAACCGAGGACCGACGCGGCGGCGACGGTTCCGAGCGCGAACACTGCGGACCCGAAGATGGACACGGCAAACGGCGCGAGATGGGGCCGGACGAGCTTGGCCACAAGGCGAAACCCGGCACGTGCGGTCGGTTTGGTTTCATCGACGCCGACACCATTGGCGGCCTCGCTGGCAGACATACGACCCTCCCGCCATGCATCGCCGAACGGTCACGCTAACCCGACAATTCGGGCACGGGTGGTCGGGCCGACGAACGGCACACCGGCTCAGGCGCTGGTGCGACCCTTCGGGTCGAGCGCGTCACGCAGGCCATCGCCGATCAGGTTGACGCTGAGCACAGTCAGCGACAGCAGCAGGCCGGGCCCACCGACGAGCCAGAAGTTCAGGCTCATCCGATCCTTCGCCTCATTGAGCAGACGGCCCCACGTGGGAAGTTCGAGCGGGAAGCCGAGGCCGAGGAACGACACGGCGGACTCGGTGAGGATGGCGATCGCAATACCGAGCGACGCAGCCACGATGACGGGGCTGAGCACGTTCGGGATGATGTGGTCCATGATGATCCGCTGCGATCGGGTGCCGATGCTGCGGCTTGCGAGGATGAACTCCTGCTCTCGGATGGAGAGGACTTCGCCTCGCACGATGCGAGCGGTCTGCATCCAGCTGGTTCCGCCGATGACGACGACCATCAGGATGAAGATGCCGAGCGAGTCTCCGAGTGAGTCCTGCACCGGATCTCGGAAGAGCACGACGACGACGAGCAGGACCGGGAGCAGTGGCAGCGACAGGAAGAGGTCGGTGAGCCACATCAGCAGGAAGTCGAGCTTCTTGACGTAGCCGGCGATGACGCCGACGAGCACGCCGATGATGATGGAGACGGCCATCGCGACGAAACCGACGAGCAGGGAGATCCGGCCGCCGAGGAGGGCACGCATGAAGGCGTCTCGTCCCAGGTTGTCGGTGCCCCAGATGTTGGGCCAGCCGGGTCCCTGGTTGGCGTTGGCGGTGTCGAGTTCGTCGACGTTCATCGGGAGCACGAACGGACCCAGGAAGCAGGCGATCGTGATGACGACCAGGATGACGACGCCGGCCATGGCGCCCTTGTGCTTCTTGAACTGGCGCCAGACGTCGGCCTTGAGCGAGCGGAACTCGCCCATGTCGTCGATCTGGGCGGCTGCACTTCGTGCGGCGGTGGATTCGGTGAGATCTTTCTGTGCGTCAGTCATAGCGAATCCTTGGGTCGAGGACGGCGTAGAGCACGTCGGCGAGGATGTTGAAGACGACGACGAGCACGGCGAAGATGAAGACGAGCGACTGGACCATCGGGATGTCGGCTTGTCGAATCGAGACGAGCAGCAACTGACCGAGTCCGTTGATTCGGAAGATGTTCTCGGTGATGATGGCGCCGCCGAAGATCCCTGGGATCTGCAGGGCGAGGAGCGTGATCACCGGGATCAGGCTGTTGCGCAGGACGTGGCGGCCGACGACGACGCCTTCGCCGAGGCCTTTGGCCCGTGCGGTCCGCACGTATGCCTCGTTGAGGTTTTCGAGCACGGAGCCGCGGGTGAAGCGGCCGAAGGATGCGGCGTTGAACAGTGTCAGCACGGTGACGGGCATGAGCAGCTGTTTGATCTGGAACCAGATGGTCGACCACTCGGTCCAGATGATGTCGTGGGTGGTTGTGTAGAAGGTCGGCAACCAGCCGAGTTTGACCGAGAAGATCCAGATGAGGATCGGGCCGATCACGAAGACGGGGACGCTGTAGCCGAGCAGCGTGAGGATCGTGCCGACGTTGTCGAAGATGGAGTACTGCTTGTACGCCTGCAGGGTGCCGATCGGCACGGCGAGCAGGAAGCCGAAGATGAGTCCGAGACCGAGGACCCACAAGGTCTGCGGTATGCGCTCGTAGACCGTGTCCATGGCGGGCGATCTCGAACTCCAGGAGACGATTCGATCGCGATCGGAGACACAGTCGATCTCGTCCGTCGTCTCATTGACAACGTCGTCGCCGAAGCACACCCCCGTGGTCTCCTGGAAGAGGTGGATGGGCTCATTGATGATCATCTGCTGAGCCCATTTGAAGTACTGAATGTGCACTGGGTCGTTGAACCCGAGCGACTCACGGATCTGCTCCCGGACTTCGGCGGGAACGGTGAGTGGAATCTGACTGGTGGGATCACCAGGTGCAGCCTTGAGCAGGGCGAAGACGATCACACTGATTGCAAACAACGACAGCGATGCAAGCAGCAGCCGTCGAATGATGTATCGAACCATCGCTTCGTCTCTCCCCCGTCAAAGCCCAGGTGGTGCAGGGGGCGCCCGAAGGCGCCCCCTGCGTTACCGGATTATCGGACTAGCCCCGGAACCAGTCTTCGATGTTGTAGTACTCGCTGTCCCAACCGTTCAGGTCGCCGGTGCCCTGAATGTCGGCGGAGAACGCCGAGGCGTTCGCACGATGGATCAGCGGGATGACGGCCGAGGTCGACAGGATGTCATTCATTTCGATGACGAGGCTGTCGAAGTTCGGGTCGTCGAGTGCCGTGGTGCTCGCCTCGAGGGAGAGGGCGTCGTACTCGGCGCTGTTGAGACGCGGGATGTTGTCTCCGCCCCAGGCGTTGCCGGAGGTCGGGACCTTCTCGCTTTCCCAGCCGTTGAGGTAGCCAGGTCCGTACGGGCCGGAAGCACCGTTGGTGAACATCTGCATCGGGGTGAAGAACTTCCAGATGCAGACGTCGCTGGCGCAGGTGCCGTCGAAGAAGAGCGAAGCGTCTTCGTTCAACATGTTGGCCTTCACACCAATCTCGGCCCAGTAGCTGGCGATGAGCTCCTGGTTGCTCTGACGCACGGCGTTGGTGGAGGTGACGTAGTCGAACTCCAGCGGGCCGTAGCCCTCGGCTTCGCGCACGCCGTCGCCGTCGGTGTCTTCGTATCCGAGGCCATCGAGGAGTGCGTTTGCACCGGCGATGTCCTGGGTGAGGCACCAGTCGTTGTTGGTGCTGTTCTGGCTACCGACTGGCCACATGTTGCAGGTCGGGTTACCGGCCGGGCCGTAGCCCACTGCGACGAGCTCATCACGGTTGATGGCGATGGAGAGCGCACGGTGGAGGTCCGGGTTGTCCACGAACAGCGGGTTCGGGGTGCCCTCGGAAGGCGGATCCGCGAACGGATCGGTCTGGTTCAGGTTGATGTGCTCGACGTTGGCCGTGAAGGCCGAGGCGAGGCGGCCGTTGCCGGTCGCTTCCATCGGGGCCAGGATTTCCGGCGCAACCTGAAGGTTCCAGGCGTAGTCGGCTTCGCCGACCTCGAGGACCGAACGAGCGGCAGCTTCAGCGTCGCCGCCACCCTTGATGGTCACGTTGCCGAAGAAGGGCTTGCCCTCTGCGGCGCCGCGGTAGTTGGCGTTCATCTCGTAGGTCACGGTGTCTTCCGGACGGAGGTCGGTGACCACGTACGGACCGGTGCCGACCGGAGCGAAGTTCTGATCGGAGCAGCTCTTGGCGGCGGCGCCGACGCAGTCAGCGAACTGTGCGCGCTGGATGATCGGGCTGGTGTAGGAGACGTACGCCTCGAACGGGTACGGCTGCGGCTCGTTGAAGGTGACGGTGACGGTGAAGTCATCGTCGGCAACGACGTTGGCGACCTTGGTGAAGGCCTGCACGGAGCAGCCGGTCTCTTCGTTGGAGCAGTACTCGTAGGTGAAGACGACATCGTCGGCGGTGAACGGCGTGCCGTCCGACCACATGACGTCGTCACGCAGCGTCCAGGTGATGGACATGTTGTCTGCAGCGATGCCGCCGTTGCCGCTGGAGGGGATCTCCGTGGCGAGAGCGGGAATCAGGCTGCCGTCGGGGCCGTACTCGGCGAGCGGCTCGAGGACGAGGCTCGATGCGAGCAGGTCCTTGGTGCCGTTCGAGAGGAGGCCGTTGGCCTGCGAAGGTGCCTGCCACTGGAGAAGGACGAGCTCGCCGCCACTGCCTGCGGCGGTGTCAGCCGGAGCCTCTTCTTCTTCCATGGCTTCTTCTTCGCCATCTTCTTCCATGGCTTCTTCTTCGCCACCGGAATCTTCTTCGGTTTCTGCCGTTTCGGTGGTCGTGTCGTCAGACTCGGTGGCCGAGTCGTCGGAATCACTTCCGCACGCGGCTGCGAGCAGTGCGAACACCGCCAGCAGCGCTACCAGCAATTGCTTTGTTTTCATGTTGGTTTCCCTCCTGTGCCGGCGTTCGCCGGCGGTTGGTTCACACTAGACGGGGTCACCGCCAGCGTTTTTGGCAGGCAGCGTGACGTCTGCGACGCCGCCAGAACTTGCAGATTCGACAAAATGACAAGCAACCCAGTGGCCGGTGGCCTTCTCTTCGAAGGCGGGCTCCTGGGCGGTGCAGATGTCTTGTGCGATGGGACAGCGGGTGCGGAATCGGCAGCCGCTCGGTGGGTTGGATGGGCTCGGGATGTCGCCCGCCAGGATGACCCGCTCGCGGTGGGTCTCGATGTAGGGGTCGGGCAGTGGTACGGCCGAATGGAGCGCCTGGGTGTAGGGGTGCTTCGGGTTGTCGTAGAGGTCGTCGACGGGTGCGAGCTCGACGACCTTTCCGAGGTACATGACCGCCACGCGATCGGCCATGTGCCGGACCATGGACAGGTCGTGCGAGATGAAGAGATAGGTGAGGCCGAGATCTTCCTGGAGTTGCTCGAGGAGGTTGACGACCTGCGCCTGGATGGAGACGTCGAGTGCGGCGATCGGTTCGTCGCACACGATGAACTCAGGGTTCAGTGCAATGGCTCGGGCGATACCGATGCGCTGGCGCTGACCACCACTGAATTCGTGCGGGTACCGGTTGGCGTGTGATGGGTGAAGGCCCACCTGCAGGAGCAGTTCTTCGATCCGGGTGTTCGTCTCGGCGGCGCGGAGGTCGTCGTGTTCGCGCAGCGGTTCACCGACGATCGAGGCGACGGTCATCCGAGGGTTCAGCGAGGCGTGCGGATCCTGGAAGATGGTCTGCATGCGGGGGCGCAGCTTCCGAAGTTGCGACGTGCCCATGCCGACCAGTTCGTTGCCGTCGAAGTCGACCGAGCCACTGGTGGCCTGTTCGAGCTGGAGAATGACGCGACCGGTCGTGGTCTTGCCGGAGCCGCTCTCGCCGACAAGGCCGAGGGTCTCGCCCGGGAAGATGTCGAAGGTGACGTCGTCGACGGCACGAACGGCGCCGACCTGCCGCTTGATGATGCCCTTGGTGATGGGGAAGTGCTTCTTCAGATTCGTGACCCGCACGAGCGGCGACCGGCCGTTTGTGCTGGGGGTCATCGGGGCATCCATCGTGTCGGTCACAGGGCCACCTCCGTTTCGCTGAGCGGCACTTCGACGTTGTCGATCAGATCCCAGTGACAGGCCACGGCATGGCGGAGCCCGACGCCGCGGAGAACCGGCTGCTCGGTGAGGCAGCGGTCGAATGCGTATTCGCAGCGCGGGGCGAAGGAGCAGCCGACGGGCTCGTTGAGCATGTTCGGTGGCTGGCCGTCGATCGAGTAGAGCTCCTGGCCCTTCTGGTCGAGGCGGGGCAGGGAACGGAGCAGCCCGTGCGTGTAGGGGTGACGTGGCTCGGAGTAGAGCGCAGCGACCGGTGCTTCCTCGACGATTCGGCCGCCGTACATGACGATGACCCGGTCGGCGAGGCCGGCGACGACGGCAAGGTCGTGTGTGATCCAGACCACGGCGGTGCCGAGGTTCTCCCGGAGCGATCGGACCTCTTCGATGATCTGCGCCTGGATGGTGACGTCGAGGGCGGTGGTCGGCTCGTCGGCGATGATGACCTCGGGGTTGCACGCAAGCGCCATGGCAATCATCACGCGCTGGCGCATACCGCCGGACATCTCATGCGGATAGTTCTTGACCCGCTGATCGGGGTCGGGGATGCCGACGGTGGAGAGCAGCTCGATCGACCGGTTGAGGGCGTCCTTCTTGCTGGCCTCGGTGTGGCGTCGAACCGCCTCGGAGAGCTGCTTGCCAACCGTGATGACCGGGTTGAGCGAGGTCATCGGATCCTGGAAGATGAACCCGATCTTGCCGCCGCGCACGTCGCGCAGCCTGTCTGCCTCGAGTGTGAGCAGATCCTCGCCGTCGAAGGTGGCGGTGCCGTTCACGATCTCGCCGGGCGGCATCGGGATCAGCTTGAGGAGCGACATCATCGTGACACTCTTGCCTGAACCGCTCTCGCCGACGACGCCGAGGAACTCGCCCGCATGGAGGGCGAAGCTCACGCCGTTCACCGCGTGGACGGTGCCGTCCTGGGTGTTGAACTGCGTGGTGAGATCCTGCACGTCCAATACGACTTCGCTTCCAACCACAGGACCCTCCTTCCCGCACGCTCGGTCAGCGTGGCTGCACCATACCCTCACTCTTCGCTAGGGCGAAACGCGAGAACATGAACGCAATGTTGCCGAGGCCGAGACCCCGGAAGCGTCACAGTACCCCTGCAAACGACTGTCGTGGAATCGCGCGCCGAATCGTCACACAACAACACGTGGGGGATGTCACATCGATTCGCGGCAGGTGCACAACTACTGTCAGGCGATGCGCCCTGAGGATCTCCACGGATTGTCCAACGTCTCCGACCCGCAGCTTTCGCCTGATGGCCGTTGGGTTGCCCACGTACTGACCCGGGTGGATCTGGCGGAGAATGCGTATCGAAGTCACGTGTGGGTCGTGTCGACCGATGGGGCCTCGCCGGCGCGCCAGTTGACGAGCGGCTGGAGCGACAGCCAGCCGCGGTGGACACCCGACGGATCCGGCCTGCTGTTCACCTCCTCGGCGAAGCCGAAGACCGAAGGCCCGACGCAGAGCCTTCGCCTGCTCCCGTTCGACGGACCGGGCGAGACGGTCGTTCTGGCGGAATCGCATGAAGCCTTCACCGGGGTGACGGTTTCACCCGACGGTCGGATGGTGGCGTACGCACAGCGGGTCCGCAGCGACGACTACCTCGAGGAGGATCCGGCTCGACGCCGGCCGCGCAAGATCGAGCACCTGATGTCCACCCTGAACGGTGAGGGGTTCATCTGCGATCGTCCCTCGAACATCCACATCCTCCGGCTGGATGGTTCCGGGGGCGCACCGGTGAATCTCACGCCGGGAGCGCATGAGTGCTTCTCCCCCAGTTGGTTCCCTCAAGGGGATCGCGTCGCCTATTCGTGGAATCCGTTTCGACCGCGCGAGGCCAGCGACATCTGCATCGTCGACCTCGATGGTGCGGTCGTTCAACTGACGGACGAGTCCGGCGCGACGTTCGCCCCCATCGTTTCGCCCGACGGCTCGCAGGTCGCCGTCCTCGGCTTCGACGACTGGTCCACCATGTTCCAGAACGAGAAGGTCGGACTGCTCGACCCGGAGACGACGATGGCGACTCCGTCGTGGATCAGCACGAAGGTCGACCGGACGTGGTCGTCGATGATGGCGCGTTCGCTTCCGGTCTGGACCGACGCCGGCATCACCGCGGCTTGTGAAGATCACGGCAACGTCCATCTGCATCGGATCGCCGTCGACGGCGCCGAGATCACCCCGCTGCTCACCGGCAACCGCGGAATCACCGGCTGGTCCGTCGGTGAGGTCGACGGCGCCGAGGCGATCGCGTTCACTGCAACCGATGCCACGAACCCCGCCGAGCTCTTCCTTCTCATCGATGGCGAAGAACGACAGCTCACGCATGCCAGCGACGGTTGGCTGGCCAAGACCAACCCGATCGAACCCGAGCGGTATGTGGTCGAGGCGGGCGGCGTCGAGCTCGACGCCTGGCTGTTCCGGCCCCGAAACTTCGAGGCCGGTGCCACCTATCCGTTGCTCATGAACGTGCATGGCGGCCCGTTCGCCCAGTACGGGAACTTCCACTTCGATGAGTTCCAGATGCAGGCGGAAGCCGGGTTCGTCGTGTTGTGCACCAACCCGCGTGGCAGCTCCGGCCGCGACAGCGACTGGGGTGCGTCGATCCGCGGGCCGAAACATCACACGCCTGGCAGCGGTTGGGGGACCGTCGACTACGACGACGTGATGGCTGTCGTCGACGATGCGCTCGACCGATTCGACTTCATCGACGAACAACGACTGGGAATCCTCGGCGGCTCCTACGGCGGCTACATGACCACGTGGGTGATCACGCACACCGATCGGTTCGCCGCGGCGTGCAGCGAACGTGCCGCCAACAACCTCCTTGCGTTGGAGCACAACTCGGACGTGGCCGGCTTCTTCAGCGCCGAGATGGGCCCGAGTCATCTGGACGATCCGGACGAGTACCTGCGCATGTCGCCGTCCACCATGGCGAAGAACATCAACACGCCGCTGCTGATCGTGCACAGCGAGAACGACCTGCGGTGCCCCGAAGGTCAGGCGACCGAGCTGTTCGTTGCCTGCACGCTCCTCGAGAAGGATGTTGAGTACTGGCTGTTCCCGGCCGAGAATCACGAATTGTCCCGTTCGGGGTCGCCGGTGCACCGCGAGCAGCGGGCTGAGATCATCCTCGAATACTTCGGCCGTCATCTGCAGTAGACGCCGGGTTTCGCTGCTCATCTGCGGCATGTGATTGCCGTGTGAATTGACCACCAGGCGTCGGACTCGCCGGTGGATCCTGAAGTACCATCAGGTGTGGGATTCAGGTGGGACACGTGACGGTGACCGACGAGCGCAACAGGTCTGCCGACGATGCGGAGCGCTTCGCGTCCCTGGTTCCCCAGTTGGCCGTCGAAATGGCCCGTGAACCGGGGAATCATCACCGGACCATCGAGGGCTCGATGCTGTCTGCCGACATCTCGGGTTTCACGGCGCTGTCGGAGAAGCTCGCCGCGAAGGGCAAGGCTGGCGCCGAGGAGATCACCGAACTCATCAACATCTGCTTCACCGAGCTGATCGACGCGGCGTATGCCTACAGCGGCGAGGTCATCAAGTTCGGTGGCGATGCCTTGCTCGTGCTCTTCCGGGGTGAGGATCACATGACCCGCGTGGCCGCTGCCGGCCTCGACATGCAGCACGCGCTGCACTCCTCTCCGGCCGCCAAGCGGGCCAACCTGACGATGACGGTCGGTGCGTCCGAAGGGCCGTTCGAAGCGTTTCTGGTCGGGTCGAGCCAGCGGGACCTGATCATCACCGGCACGAACGCGAGCCACGTGATCCACCTCGAAGGCGAAGCCGAGAAGGGCGACACGGTCGTCTCGAATGCCATCGCCGACGCACTGCCAGACGCGCTACGCGTGGCCGATCACGCCGGCGGGTGGATCATTTCGGGCGCGGTCGATCAGCACCAGTCGGGGCCGCTCGTTCGGGAAACGGACGGCGCCGACCTGGCCACCCTGGTTCCCGAATCGGTCGGGACCCACTTCGAAGGATTCGCCGGACTCGGTGGTGAACATCGGATCGTCACCGTTGGCTTCCTCAGTGTGACTGGCCTCGATGAGCATCTCATCGACCATGGAGCAGCAGACACGTGCGACGCGCTCGGCGATCTGGTCGATGCCGTCGTCGAGTCGTGCGCCGAATTCGGTGTCACCCCACTCCACACCGACATCGCACCCAATGGGCTCAAGTTCGTCCTCTGCGCCGGTGCTCCCTACACCGAGGGCAACACGAGCGAGGCCATGCTCGAAGCGGCACTTCGGATCACCAAGCTGACCACGCCGTTCACGATCAAGATCGGCGTCCAACGCGGTCGGGTCTTCGCCGGCTTCCTCGGCTCGCCCTTCCGCCGCACGTACACGCTCATGGGCGATCCCGTGAACACCGCGGCCCGCATGCTCGGCAAGGCGGCCAACAAGGACATCGTTGCCGTCGACGACGTGCTCGCCGACACTCGGACGATCTACGCGGCTGAAGAGATCGAGCCCTTCCTGGTCAAGGGCAAGACCGAACCCATGCGGGCCAGCTACGTGTTCGGCACGACCGACTGGGTGCAGAAACAGGCCCCAGTAGCTCCCCTCATCGGCCGTGACGACGAGCTTGCGGCGCTGATCGACGCGCTCGAATCCGACCGGTACGCCGTTCAGCTGGTTGGGCCGGCGGGGTCCGGCAAGACCCGACTGCTCGACGAGCTGCGTGTTGAAGTGAGCCGACGGATGATCGAGAAGATCGAGGCGCATTGCTCGCCGTATTCGGCCAGCACACCGTATGCGCTGTTGCAGATCGTTCTGCGACGCACCGCCGAGATCGAAGCCAACGCCGATCCGGTCACGGCGGGCGAGCTGCTCTACAAGGCGGTCCGCCACCATCAGCCTGATCTCCTACCGATGTTGCCCATCCTCGCGATCCCGGCCGGGGCTGAGGTCGATCCGACACCCGAGGCGTCGGCGATCGATGCGAAGTTCCTGCGCGACCGGATCCATCAGGTCTCGGCCCGTTTCATCCGAGCCGTGTTGCCCGAGGACGTCATCTTCATCCTCGAGGACATGCAATGGGTCGACGATGCGTCCGGAGACTTCCTCGAGTACACCCTTCAGCACCAGACCAGCAACCGCTGGACCGCACTGATCAGCTCTCGTCCGGATGGCAACTGGGCAATCGATGACGACCCGGCCACCCGTCGAACGATCACGCTTGAACCTCTACCCGACGAGCTCGTCCGGTCCTTGGTGATCGAAGCCTCGACGACAGACCTGCCCGATACGGTCCTCGACCGAATTGTGCCTCAGGCACTCGGCAACCCGCTGTATGCGCTCGAGCTGACCAAGGCGGTCGAGTCGAGCGATGGCGATGACATCCCCGACTCGGTCGAGCAGCTCATTTCCGCTCGTATCGACGCCCTCAGCGCCGACGCCCGGCATCTGCTTCGCGTCGCCTCGGTTCTCGGCAACCAATTCAGTCGCTCCGATCTTTCTGCCGTTACCGATCACCCTCTCGATGCGCTCGACGAACTCACCGCCTTCGTCAGCGAGTCGGCCCGGGGCGCCTACGAATTCGAGAACACGCTTTACCAGGAGGTCTCCTACGAAGGGTTGCCCTTTCGGCAGCGCACGCGACTACATCTCCGGGTCGGTCAACACTTGGAGTCTTCAGCGACCGATCCATTCTCGATTGCGGGCCTCCTCGCCGCGCACTTCCTCGTCGGCGGGGATCGACAGAAGACGTGGTCGTATGGCGTCGCGGCCGGCGACCGGGCCTCGGCCCAAGCCGCGAACGTCGAAGCGGCGGCCAGCTACGCTCGAGCGCTCGAAGCTTCTCAACGACTTCGGACTCTCGATCGGCTCGAGGTCGCACGGGTGAGCCTTGCGCACGGTGACGTGCTGGAAATCCTCGGTCAGTTCGACGAAGCCGAGGTCGCCTTCAACAAGGCCCGGCGGGCTCCCGTCGGTCCCGACATCGCGATCACTGCGATCCTCCGAATCGGGAGCCTTCGCGAGAAACAGGGTCGGTATCGAGTTGCAGACTCCTGGTACCAGCGTGCGATCGAGGAGCTCGAAGAGTCCACGATCGATCGCAGCGAGGAACTCGAACTGCGATCGAGCCTCCACTACCAGCGAGCTGGGCTCCGACATCGCCAAGACGACAACCAGGCGTGCATCATCGATGCGCGCCTTGCGCTCGGCGCAGCGGAAGATGCAAACGACCTTCCCGCGATGGCCCGAGCGCTCCACCGTCTCCACCTCGCAACCATCTACCTGGGACGTTCCGATCGGATCGGTTACGGCCCCAGAGCGTTGGAGTTCTTCGTCGAACTCGGCGACTACGAACGTCAGGCATCTGTCCTGAACAATCTGGGTATCGAGCACTACTTCGCAGGTGAATGGACCAGTGCAGCCGAGTACTACGAACAGGCAACCGCAGCAGGACTTCGTGCGGGTTCGGCGATCGACGGCATGCTCGGCACGGTCAATGCAGCCGAGATTCTCTCCGACCAAGGCCATTGGGAACGGGCCCAAAGCGGATTCGAACAAGCCCGGCGGAACTTCGACGGGGGCCGATACCCCATGGGATCAGCAATGGTCCGCATGTACATGGGTACCAACCTCCATCGAATGAACGACGACGCTGCTGCGCTCCCATTGCTTCAGCAAGCGCACGCGGACCTTCTCGAACTCGGCTTGTCGGATGTCGCCCTAGAAGCCGAGTTTCGTCTCGTCGAGGTGCAGATCGCCTCGGACTCGATATCTGCGTCCGAAATGGAGTCCTTCAAGGATCGGCTCCCTGACACCCTGCTACCACGGTGGCAGTATCTCCTCGCCATCTTCTCGCTGGCTCAGCCCGGTTCCGACATGACCGCACTTCAATCGGCGGCGCAGAGTCAGGAAGGCTATGAGCGGGCGCTCTCGCTGCGGCTGCTCGACCATGTCGACCCAACCCCCGCCTATGCGCTTGAAGCGCGGCAGATTCTCGACTCGCTCGGTGTGGTCAAACTACGAGAACTGCCACCTCTGGACGCTCAGTAAGCCGCGGCCGGGCGCACTTTGTGAGTGCACCCGGCCTCGCCTAGAACTCGCAGCCCACCAACGTGTCGGTTCCGTTGTTTCCACGACACAGGTCGGAATCGGCCCCGCCATCGATGGTGTCGTTGCCACGACCTCCATAGATGTCGTCGTCACCGTTCTGACCATTCATGATGTCGTTGTTGTTGCCGCCATACATGAGGTCATTGCCGTTGCCGCCGTCCATCATGTCGTTGCCGGCCTGACCGTACATGCGGTCATCCCCGCGACCGCCATCCATGATGTCGTTGCCGGTGCCGCCGAACATCCGGTCGTTGCCCCGGTTGCCGATGAGCGTGTCGTTGTGGTTCTGGCCGTACATCCAGTCGTTGTCCTGTCGACCCTTCAGGATGTCATCGCCGTCCCCGGCGATCAGCGTGTCCACGCCACGACCACCACTCATCTCGTCGTCGCCGAACGATCCGTAGAGGATGTCGTTGTCACGACCACCGAAGAGGATGTCGTTGCCGTTCTGGCCGTAGAGCCGGTCACGACCGGAGCCACCGAAGATGATGTCGTTGCCACCCCGACCGTAGAGACGGTCGTTGCCGGCGAAGCCACAGATCACGTCGTCGCCGGTGGTGCCACGGAGCACGTCGGGTCCGTTGGTACCGGTGATCGTGCAGGTGGCCGACGTCAGGGTCTCCACAACCGAGGAACCGGCAGCGTCGGTGATGGTCACGCTGACCGTGTACGCACCGCCGACCGGGTAGACGTAGCCGGCGTCGAACATGCCGTCCTCATCCACCGTGGGCGCCTCGATGTTGCAGGTGCCTTCGGCGCAGGTGCCAGCGGCGGCGTCGCCCCAGTCCACGCTGATCGAGTACGGCGCAACACCTCCAATGAACGAGCCCCAGATGTCGACCGGTTCACCCGGCTCGGCCACACCGTCGATCTCGATGTCGGTCACGATGATCGGATCGCCCGGCGGCACCGTCACCGTGTAGGTGCCGGTGGCCGTGGTGGTGAGGCCGACCGCATCCGTGCCGGTCACGACGATGTCGTACGACCCGACGGCGTCGGGCAGCGCGGCGCCGAGCGTCACGGGAGCTCCGTCAACCGTCGCCTCGCACGTGCTGAGGTTGCGGTCGGTGCAGTCGAAGTCGATGGCCGGAACCGTCCCGGGAATGAAGTCGGCGCCGTCGGCCGGCGCGATCAGCGAGGCGGTGGGAGCGGTCGTGTCGATCTCGACCGTACCCGTGGCCTCGGCTCCGTCAGCCGCCCGGGTGACCGCCCACTCGGTGACCTCCTCCGCCGTGATGGTGAAGGTGCCACCGGCAGCCGGAATCGCAACCGGGGTACCGCCGTTGAGCGTGTACTCGGTCGGGAACCCACCGCCATCGACGGTCACCTCGACCGGTCCGGTGTACAGGCCCGACAGCAGATCCAGGTTGTCCGGGCTGACGGTGACCGTCAGTTCCGTGACGGTATAGGACGCCGTTTCAACGGTCTGCAGACCGAGTACATCGGTGCCGGTCACCTCGACCACGTACGGGCCGCCCACGGCATCCGGCAGCGGATCGCCATCGGCGATCGGCACACCGTCGATCGTGGCGACACAGGGGTCGACGATCGCCAGGTTGGCGTCGGTGCATTCGAAGTCGATCGCCGCCACGTTGCCCGGCGTGTAGATCTCGGCATCGATCGGCGCCGTGATCGTCACGACCGGAGCCGTGGTGTCGATCTCCACCGAACCGCCGTCGCCCGCACCATCGGCTGCGCGGGTGACTGTCCAGTTCGAAACACCCTCGTCGGTGATGGTGAAGGAGCCACCGGGCGCCACGATCGTGACGGGGGCGGCACCGTTGATGGTGTACTCCACATCGGTCTCGCTGACGACAGTGACTTCGACGTCACCGGTGTACAGGCCGGTTCCGACATCGAGGTTGGCCGGGCTGACCGTCACGTCGAGCGGATCGAGCGGGTCGGCCACCACCGTGTAGCTGGCCGTCGCCGTGGCCTGGTTGTTGAAGACGTCGGTGGCGATCACCGTGACGGTGTACGCACCCAGGTCGGTCGGAAGTGCGTCACCCGGAGCCAGAGCAACCGCTCCACCCGGGCCCGACACCGAAGCCGAACAGGACACGAGACTCGGGTCGGCGCACGAGTACCCAACCGCAGGTACTGCGCTCACCTCGTAGGTCGCACCATCGGCCGGCGGAGCCAGTGTTGCGGCCGGCGCCGTCGAGTCGATTCGCACGGTACCCGTGGCTTCCTGTCCATCGCTGGCGATGACGGTCCATTCGAGAATGCCCTGACCATCGATCGTGAATCCGCCACCGGTGATCGGCGTGGACGTCCCACCGGGGCTGATTTCGAACGTTGCATCGAGGTCGCCAGAGTCAACGGTCACGCTGACCGGGCCGGTGTACCAGCCCTCCGGACCCGGTGCCGGCACGGTGATCGTCAGGTCGGGTGCCGGCGGCGCCGGCTCCTCCGTGCCGTCGTCGACGAAGTTGCGGGCCTTGTTCGTGGCGAAGCCGACGTTGCCGGCGGAATCGACCGCCTGGATGAGGAACTCCACTTCGTCTCCGGGAATGCTCAGAGAACCCGACCACTCGTTGGTGCCCGGTGTACGCACCAGGTCGAGGCCGGTCCAGGTCACGGACCCAGCACCTGGATCAGCCGCCGCCAGCACGTACACACGAACCACGTCGTTTGCCGTGTCATCGGCGGTGAGAGTGATGGTGAGGAGGTCGGTCACTGGATCGAAGTTCGACTCGACAACGCCAATGGTCGGCGCATCGAAGTCCGTCTCGGCCGGGTCGCTGTAGTAGACGACCGCGTTGATGTTGTCATCGAGCCGCTGCGTCGAACCGTTGGAGTCGAACTGGCCTGTGGCAAGCACCAGCGACTGGCGCTGGCCTCCCGGCGTCGTCGACGTGTTGATCGTCACCGGTTTGGCCGGGAACACGACATCGCCGACGTCAGGCTCGGGTGCCTCATCAGACTCGTTGAAGACCACGGCAGCGATCACCGGATCCACCCCCGACTGGTAGGTCGAATCCATACCCAGGACGACGGCACCATGAGCGATCTGCCCGAGCTCGGTGGAGTCGACAGCATCGACGACGCTGACGTCGGTCGTGAGACTCGGCTGGATCGGGCGGCCCGGTGTGACGATCGTCTGCGGATCACCGCTCTCGTCGGGGTTCGACCAGAACGAGCCCCGATCCTCCGTGTTGAGATCGTTCGAGGCGTCGGCGTTCACACCGAGCGTCTCGATCCCCGTGCCATCCGGCGCCGTCGTGTTGTCGGGCACCGGTGGCGCCACGACCGTTCCGAGATCGACCGTGTAGAACGGCAGACCGTAGAACGTCATCTCCATGAGCGCCTTTTCGTCGTAGACCGAGAAGACCGACAGGTCAGAGGAGTAGTCGTTCTTGGCGAACGCCAGTGCCTGCCCGATCGTCGTCTGCTGACCACCGCCGAGATCCGTCGGACGGACCGCGAGCTCGGCAAAGCGAGCGAGCAGCGCCTCCGTGTAAGCCACCGCCTCGGTGTCGCCGTAGCCGAAGCCGGTGTTGCCGAGGAAGATCGCCTGGTCGCTGGCGAAAGCCTGTGCCCAGTCACCGTTGGTGTTGTCTCCGGCATCACCGATCTGGAGATCGGAGACGCTGAGGCCGCCATGACAGCCCATCGAGAAGATGATCGATCCCTGGAGAATGCTCGGCGTGGCAGCGATCTCATTGATCACCGTGTCGGCCAGGAAGTTGTCGTTGAAGTTCGGCACCTGGTCACCATCTGCCGGAAGGGCCCGGTAGTGGTCGAAGTGACCGTTCAACGAAATGAGGTCGGGGGCAGAGCCCGCAGTGGGCACGACCTTGTCGGCCGCATCGTCCTTGTCCCACTTCGCGCCGCCTGCGTCGAGGCCGTCGGCGAGCTCGTCGTCAACTGTGATGCCGAGCGCCGGGTCGGCCAGATCGGCAGCGATCTGCTCCGAACTGTCGACCAGGAAGTCGTAACCCAGGACCGCAGCGGTCTGGGCGTCGAGCTGGCCGTCGAAGTTCTGGAAGTGGGCAAGCATGCCCTCGATCTCGGCCGGGGTCTCAACGAGTCGACCGAGCGCGATGTCCGTCACGTAGAGGAAGCGGTTGCCGAGATCGCGTGCAGCAGTCTCGCCGTAGGGCTCGTCGGACAGGTAGGTGCGGTCCCAGAAGGAGGCGGACAGGGCGTTGATTTCGTCCGGGTTCGCACCGACCAGGTTGTCGCCAATGAACTCGTGCCGGAAGTCGTACTCGTTGGCGATCGTCGTCTCGTCGAGCAAGCGCGCCATCGGGATGATCGGGTCACCGCCGACCACGACGAGATGCTCGAGATCACCGCGGAGCGGATCGAGCACACCGTTGATCGCCCCAACGACTCCGTTGACCGATTCCGGCGTACATCCAGGATCGGCGTCCCACGCCGCGTAGGCGCTCTGCACGGCGCCGTAGCTGTCAACCGCGATGACCGATGCGGTCACGCCTGCGGGACCGTTGGGCCCGTTCAGCCACGTGGCGAAGTTCTTCACCTCGGTGACCGTGTCGACCCCGTCGGTGCCGTAGTAGTGCTCCATCCGTTGCTGGTTGACGAGGAACACCGTGTTGGCGTTCGCCGGACCGAGCTGATCGGTGCCGCTGGCAGCCGTGATGGTGCCCGCGCCCACTGCAGCACAGTTCGGCCGGACCTCGGCTTCGAGGATCTGGACCTGCAGCGCCGCAGGATCGACATTGGTCGCACCGTTCGCGCCGTACACCTGGATGAAGTATGTGCCTGCGGGGAGGGCATCGGTGACCAACAGTTCGGTCTCCGTTCCGGGAGCGTTGGACACGGCGATGAACTGCAGCGTTGGATCATCCTCGTCCAGACGTCGGAAGTCGTTGACTGGCTCCGACTCGCTCTCGTCCTGATCCGGGTTGGTGATCGGCGAGATCGGCGCCTCATCGGACGTTCCGCTCAGTGCCGCGCCCACCGTCGTATCGGTCGGACGACCGTAGAGCGCAAAGTCGAGATCTGCCGACAGGGAGGACAGTTGGATGGCGAGCTCGTCGCCTTCCGCCACATCGACTCGGAACACGTCGTTGTCCGTCTCGCTCGAGATGTACGTGAGATAGAGCGTGTCGACGGCCTCGTCGACGTCGGTCGTGTCGGCATCCCGGTTGGGCAGCTGGAAGTCGTTCGACTCGAGCGGCTCCTCGATGGCGACGGCGTTGAACGCGACCTCGCTCACCTCGGTGCCGACGATCCGACTCGTCGCCGCGAGCGAGTTGCTGCCGAGCGACACGGTCGGGGTGACCTGGAAGGTGATCGTGTTCTGTACGTCAGCTTCCACCAGCGGAACGGTCCACGTGAGGAGGTTCCCGTCGACGTCAGGCTCGAGCGCCAGATCACTGCCGCCTGCTGACAGCAGGGCCGACCCCGGAATGTAGGTGGCAGAACCCGGAATCTGGACCGTCACCTCGACCGAACGAGTCACCTCAGTGCCGGTCACCGTGAACACGGCCTCGAAGTTGAGCGGCTCGATCACGCCGGGCGGGAGCGTCCCCGACTCGACCTCGGTGAAGTTGATGTCGCTGAACTGCGTTGCGTCGATGCTGAGAAGAAGCAACAGGAAGTCCGAGATGTCGAAGCCGAACAGGGCGCCCGAGTTCTGGCCTTCGGTGATGAGCTCCTCGAGCGTCATGTCGGCATTGGTCAATCCGATGAGATCGAGCAACGTCAGACCGCCGAGTTCGATCTCGGTGAGCTCGTCGAGGTCACCGCCCGGACCGGTGACGTCACCGAGCTGGTCGGTGATGTGCACGAGTTCGAGAATCGGACCCAGATCGCCGTATTCGAACGTGGTCTCACCGTCGATGATGTCGCCGAGGGTGACATCCCCGAAGTGCTCGAGGTCGTTCAGATCGGTGAAGCCGTCTCGGAACGCTGTGAGAACGCTCTCGACATCGGCATTAGCGAACGGCGCGCCGGTCGTCGGGTCGATGATCACTCCGACGAGGTCGCTCAAGCGGACAGACCAGAGTGCGTCGTTGAGATCGCCGAGGAGCAGACCGGCCACGATCGGATCTGCGAGCGGCAGCTCGCCGAGCGTGAGGTCGGCGTAGCCGAGGAGCGAATCGAACGTGCCGGTCTCCAGTGCGAGCGCATCGAGCACGTCCTGTTCGGTGAACCCGAGGAGTGCGCCACTGATCTCCGAGACGCGGATGTCACCGAGATATGGCCTCAGGTCCTCGATCGAGACAGACGTCGGATCGACCGCACCGCTGAGAACGGCGTCGAGCAGCGTGTCGACCGAGCAGTCGACGAGGTTGCAGTCGAAGGCGATGGTCTCCGAGAGGCTGCTGATCGGCAACGAGCTGATCGGCGTGCCTGCAAGATCGAGGCTGCTGATCGGCAACGAACTGATCGGCGTGCCCCCGAGGACGAGGCTGCTGATCGGCAACGAACTGATCGGCAGGGAGCTGATCGGGAGACTGCTGATGGGCAAGTTCGCCAGGTCGAGGCTGCTGATCGGCAACGAACTGATCGGCAGGCTGCTGATCGGGGAACCGGCTACGTCGAGCGACGAGATCGGCACCTGGGCGAGCGTGGTTGCGCCGACCGTCGACAGGCTCGAGATCGGCGTACCGGTCAGGTCGAGACTGCTGATCGGCAACGACGAGATCGGCAACGACGAGATCGGCAACGACGAGATCGGCAGGGAGCTGATCGGAACGTTGGTGATCGGCAGTGAACTGATCGGCAGTGAACTGATCGGCAGTGAACTGATCGGGATGCCGCGAAGGCCGAGGTCGATGATCGACGTGTTGTTCAGGAAGTCGGTCTCGGTGGCCGCATGGGTGCAGTCATACCCGAGATCGAGATCCGCCAGGTACTCGCACCAGTCGGTGTAGCCGCTGAGACTGCTGATCGGCAGCGACGAGATCGGTGCCTCGGCGATGAAGAGGCTACTGATCGGCAGCGACGAAATCGGGAGCGAGCTGATCGGCAGGCTGCTGATGGGCAGACTCGAGATCGGCACGTTGCGCAGCTTCAGGCTGCTGATCGGCAGCGAGCTGATCGGCAGGGAGCTGATCGGGAGGGAGCTGATCGGAGTGTTGGAGAGCTCGAGGCTGCTGATCGGCAGGCTGCTGATCGGCAGGCCCTCGAGATCGAGGCTGCTGATCGGCAACGACGAGATCGGCAGCGATGAGATCGGCAGGCTGCTGATGGGGAGCGATGAGATCGGCAGACTGCTGATCGGGCTCGCCTCGAGGTCGAGGCTGCTGATCGGCAGCGATCGGATCCCTTCGGCGAGGCTGCTGATCGGAAGCGAGCTGATCGGGAGGGAACTGATCGGCAGGCTGCTGATCGGCGCGCCGCTGATCGAGGCTTCGAAGAGTGTCAGCGAGGTGTCGTCGCAGGTGCCATCGATGAACCCGGCGAGGATGCCACACCAGTCGACGTCGGCCGACAGTGCTTCGAGCGTCAGCCCGCCGAGGTAGAGCGAACTGATCGGAAGCGACGAGATCGGCGTGCCGCTGACGTCGAGCGACGAGATCGGCGTGCTCGACAGCGTCGTACCCGCCGGCTCGCCGGATCGGAAGACGTCCGAAAGGCGCAGGTCGTTGATCGGGACGTCGGCCAGGCTGCTGCCCGATGCCTCGAAGAGCGCCGGCCAGCCACCGGGAGTGGAGAGACCGATCTCGATGAGCGGGATCGAGCCCAACAGCGAGGCAGGATCGGCTGCGAGAGAGGAGATCGGCAGTGACGAGATCGGCACCGACTCGAGCGTCGTGCCTGCCGTCGAGGTGGAGGAGAGCGGAGCTGCGGCGATCGACGTGCCGTCGTCGCCGGCTGCCTCGAGGACCTCGGCGTTGAACTCGCTGACAGCGATGCCGTTGGCGGCGACGGTCACCGAGCCGGTGTTGCCGGCGCCGAGATCGAGGCTGAACGTGAGCGCCGGATCGTCGACGATCGGCACGCCTGCTGTCTGGTAATAGTAGGCGGCACCGGCATCCGTGCCGCGCGTGTTGTCGTGCTGGAACGCACCGGCGATCACGTTGAGACCGCTGACCGCAACGTCGTGACCGAACAAGTCTGAGCCGGTTGAGTCAGTGCCAGACCGGAGAGTCTCGGCTTCGACGAAGCTGGTGCCATCGAAGGCGAACATGACGACCTGGCCCCGACGAACGCCGTCGTAGCTCGTCGCCGGAGCACCCACCGCGATTATGTCGCCGTCGATATCAACCTTCGTACCGAAGGAGTCGGCAATGTCCTGGTTGGAACCGGTGACGACCTGTTCAAGGTCGGCACCTGTCGGTGTCAGGTTGTTGTACACCTCGACGATGCCCGTGAAGTCCGTCGGGTTCGGTCCCGTTGGGTCCGGGCCTTCGCCTCCCGGATAACCAACGGCCAGTCGACCATTGCTCGCGGCAAGGTCGGCGCCGAACAGCGATCCTGCTCTATCGGCGGTGATCACGCCGGTCCATGCCGGAACACTTGTGTCGTAGATGTGGACACGGCCGGCATTGTCGTCGGGCGTGTTGTCCCAGAATCGGGCGCCCACGAACACGAGGTTGCCCTCCTTGGCGATGGACCAACCCGCGTCGGCAGAGCCTGCGAGAGTCGGAACGGCGACGGTTCCGCCTGCCCAAAGGTGATGCTCGATGGGCAGGTTCGTGGCACTGCTGAGCAGGCCGACGAAAATATCGTCCCCGTCGAGCACGACTGATTCAGGGACACCACTCCCCAGCGATCGTGTAGCGAACGCCGAGAACGTGCCACCGCTCTCCTCGAAGAGAAAGAGCTCGTTGCCGATGCGATCGATGACTGCGATACGGGTTCCGTCGATCGAGACGTCGCGAACGCTCTCGGCAAACCCGTCGATGCGCTGGCGGAACACCCAATCGGCCCCGACGAGGTCATATATCTGCATCGCGCCACCGTCATGTTCGGTGATGACAGCGACCGAGCCGTCGATGTCGATGTGGCGGCCAAACCCGCTGCTGGTTGCACTGTCTGCCAGCAGTCGGTTCGCGACCGCCGGGTCGGCGAGCGTGGCCGTGTAGGAGTACACGGCGCCGGCGTTGTTGCCCTGCGGGTTGTCGTCCGAACGGACACCGACGAGCACGTCGGTGCCAACGACTGCAACGGCGTAGCCGGCCTGGTCGCCGCCTTCGTCATCGGGATGGTCGAGACGGTTGGTCTCCACCCACGAGGCACCGTCATAGGAGTACACCTGCGCGGAGCCGTCACGGAAGGCGATGCCGCCCTCTTCGTAGCCAGTCGCGCCCGTGACGAGGACGTCGCCGTCGAGGTCGACCGAGAAGCCCCAACCGCTGAGGCCGGAACCGCCGCTCGGCTCGAGCGTGTCGATGAGCGTTGCCGTCGGGCCGGCCGGGTCGTAGTCGTAGATGTAGACGGCACCGTCGAAGGAGCCGTCGGTGTTCAACGACGACGCACCGATGGCGAGACGGTTCTCGTCGATTGCCACCGACTGGCCGAAGCGACCGCCACCCGCCGGAGCGTCGATGCGAAGGTCGTAGCTGAAGTTCTGCGAGTCGTAGATGTAGACGGCGCCGCTGTCGACGCCGTCGCCCTGGTCGAAACCGGGAGCGCCGATGATCGTGAGGCCGTCGCCGCCGTCGTCGGAGTCCATGTCGAAGCCAAAGTCGTCGGCGTCGACAGCGCCCGCAGGCCCACCGGTGGGGAATGCACTGCCATCACCGAAGTCGAGCTGCACGAGGCGATCTGCGCCGCCGTCGGGCACACCGATCATGACGTCGGAGCCGGACACGGTCACCGATGCTTCGGTGCCTCCGAACGTGTTGCCGACGGTCAGCGCGCCCGACAAGTTGCAGCTCGGCGGGTTGGGGACGAGGGTGACGCACGAGTGCTGGTGCATGTGCACCTCGCCGTTCTCGAGCACCACGGCGGCGTTGCCGTTCGACGCGAAGTCGACGTCGACGACCGGCGATGCGTAGTCGAAGGTCTCCTCGATCGACCACACGCCACCAACCTGCTGGAGATACTGCATCCGCGATGAGCCCGGCTCAGCCACGATCGCAACCAGGAGCGATGCGTCCTGCATGGCGATCTCGGCGCCGAGGAGGCCACTACCGATGGTGTCGCTCGTGATCTTGTTGGCCGGCTCAGCCGTGCCGGTGTACGTGGCATCGAACGCGTACACCGCGCCGGCGTTCGAACCCGCGGTCGGATCGTTCGGCGCACCAGTCACGACCTCGATACCTCCGCCCACGGTCGCGCCAGCCGCAACCGAGAAGCCGATGCCGTCGCCGCTCGCCCGCCCGCCGGGCTGCACCCGGTCGAGCGGACCGTCGGCCCAGCCGCTGAGCGCCTCGTCGAAGCCCCAGCCGTGCGCCGGGTCGTTGAACCAGATGCCCACTTCTCCACCGGCGTTGTCGGCTCGACCGACAACGGCGTAGTCGCCGACGACATCGACGAACTGGTTGGGAATGGCCACACCCGTGGGCGCGAGTTCGGCCGTGGTGAGCGTGCGCGGAACCCACGCACCCTCGGCGAAGTCGGCCACGATCGCAATGTCTGACGCGGTCGACGACTGGGCCGCCACCAGGCGGTTTCCGTCGAGCGCAACCGACTCACCTTGGTCGATCAGCGTGCTGATGCTGGCCTCGAGTGCGAGCGTGCCACCGGCGTCGGCCGGATCGAAGGTCCACGAGTGCACCGCGTCGGCACCGACGAGAACGCCGGAGATCACGCGGTAGTTCGTCGAGCCCGGGATCTGGTCGATGTCGACCGTGATGCCGACTCGACCATTGGCATCGCCGTCCGGCGAGCCGGTCTCGGCGTCGAAGTCATACCCGCCGCCGTTCCAGCCGAGGATGACGACCGAGCCGCAGTCGGGGAAGTCACAGGGAGCCGGAGAGCCGTCGGCGCCAGGGAAGCCGACGGCCACCCAATCGCCGTCGGCGGTGATGGCCACGTCGGTGCCGAAACCGCCATACTCGTCGACGCTGGTGTTCGCGACCGACGCGTTGAACTGGTCTCGCAGCACCCATGTGGTGCCGTTGTGGAAGTACACGGCGACGGCGCCGTTCTCGAACTCGTCGCCTTCGTCGGCCATGCCGACGACGAGGAAGTTGCCCTTCATGTCGAGCGAGCCGTAGGGCACGTCGACCACGGTCGGCTCCGGGCTGCCGAGCGTGTCAGCGGCAGGGACCGCAACGGCAGTGTCAAAGCTCCATGGGTCGAGCTCGGTGGCACGCTCGTAGAAGAGGACAGCGCCGAGCTGACCGGGTGCATTCTGTTCGTCACCCGAGGCGAGCACTGCCATTCGGTTGCCGTTGATGGCCACGGCGCCGCCGAAACGGTCGTCGGCCCGTGAGGTCAGCAGTCCGCTCGTCACCGAGGTGGTGCTCCCGCCGGGAGTCCAGGAGGCGACGTAGCCGGCGTCGGGCGCCGTGCGGCCGTTCGTGGTGTCCTCGCCTCCGGGCGCGCCCGCCACGACGAGATCGTCGTCGAAGAGCCAACCGACGGACCAGCCGAGAACGTCGGACTCGTCCTGCACGACGTTGCTGGCGGCGGCGAGCGGCGCGGCGTTGGCACCGCCACCACCGTTGTCCATCGTGTCGCCAGCGGGAAGGTACTCGTAAACGTCGACCGCGCCGGCGTCCACTGCGACGTCACTCTCGAATGGACGGCCGACGATCACCAGGTTCGTGTCGACCTCGAGCGAGAAACCGAATCCGTCCTGCACGCCGGCACTCGAGATGTCGCCGAGGGCAACCGAGTCGAAGCCGGCTGCGGTGGCGTTCTTCACTTCGACGGTACCCGAGAAGGCGGGCGAGTTCAGGGTACGACGGCTGGTGAAGGGACCGCCGATGGCCGCGATCGCCGGGTTCGCCTGGTCGTTGTCGATGTGGCCGATCGCAACGGCGGCACCGTACTGATAGTCGTTCGTGAAGCTCGGCCCGACTTCGCGCGCCGCAAGGGCATAGGTGTCGGCTGCGGCCAGGTTGAACAGCCACGCCTCGCCGGTGTCGGTGGCGCCGCCCTCGTCGTTGCCGGGAGCGCCGACCAGTACGAGCTCGTCGCTCTCGGTGATGTCGACGGCTTCACCGAACCGATCGCCGTTCCCGATCGTGGCCAGCTGTGCGAGCTCGCCGCCGGCAGGAAGTGCGTACTGCCCGATCGTGGGAGTGAACACGAAGGCCTCACCCGGCGTCGACAGATCGACACCCGGCGCGCCGACGACGAGATGCTTGTTGGCGGAGATGCCGACGTCGAATCCGAACCATTCACCACCGAAGCCCCCGGTTGCGGTGCCGTCACACGTGCCCCCAGCGGGATCGCACTTGTACACGGTCTGCTCGAGCGCGAGCGTGTCGCCACCGGCGACGTTGTAGATGAAGACCGCGCCCGAGTCCGTGCCGTTGGCGTCGTCGCCCGGTGCGCCGACCACCACCACCGAGTCCGAGACGATGTCGACCGAGAAGCCGAACTGTGCGCTACCGGTTCCCGGATAGTCGGCCGTGTCGAGCAGCTGCCAGGTGGCCCCGGTCCACCCGAAGAGTTCTACCCGCCCACGGTCGGCTCCCTGGTCTGCTCCGGAGTCACGATCGGCGTTGGGAAGACCGACGACCATCAGGCTGTCGGCAGTCGCGATCACCGCACCGAACCGATCGCCGACGGCGGTGGCGGGAGCATTGATCTCCTGGTCGGCGTCGATGATCGGATCGATGGTCACCGGGTAGACGGCGCCTTCGGCTTCGACCGTGACGGTGACCTGGCTGCCCTGCGTGGTGAGGTACGCGGGAAGCGGGGTGCCCTCCGCGTCGAACGCGTGAAGGTTGCGGTACCAGGCCCGGGTGCCGTCGCCGAGAATGAGTTCGACGGTGGTGGGTGAGAGCTGGGTGGTGGCCGCTCCCTCGAAGATGATGTCGAGCGTCAGGTCGGTGGAACCGTCGGCCGGCGGTGCATCGACGGTCCATCCCTGCTCGTACCCGCGACCGTTGCGGACCCACCACTCGGTGAGACCGTCGTGCGCGTAGACGATTCGGTCGCCTTCCAAAACGGGTTCTGCTGCGCTGGTGATCTCGGCGCCCATCCAGGAGGACGTGACAACGGAGAAGGAGGAGCCGCTGTCCGTCTCGAACGCCGCGCCGGCCAGCATGAAGCGACCGTCGAGCGATGTGGTTTCGCCGTTTGCGCCTTCAAGGGTGATGCCGTCGCCCACCCGGGCCAGCTGCTCGAGCAGCGCAGCCTCGGCACTCGTGAGCGTGTCGGCCGGATTGACCAGATCACGTGTCGGCGCCTCGGCAACTGACTCGAGGTAGTCGCCGCGTTGTACGACTGCAAGCAGTGATGCAAAGAGCATCACCACTGCGAGCACGGCAACGGTTGTCTGCAACCGTTTCGCCGTGCTCAAAGGCTTCCGTCGGAGGCCTTGGCCACCCGAAACGCCCGAAACGCCCGAAACCGTGAAACCCGTCATTCGCTATGTTCCCCACACCTAAATCGCAGTGACCCACCGCCACCACGCTCTGTTGCTGAGAGTACGTGGAAAACCACACATACCCACAATTGACTCCGCAGTCGCGCAGCCAGCGACTGCACCATGACAGATATTCACCCAGGTTGTTGACAACCAGACGTCTTTTCTGGGAACTCTTCTCACGGACCGTGACCGGTCGCCTCCCCGCCGGCGCACGGCGCAGAAGCAATACTGGAACGCATCGAACCCATCCACTTCACGGCACCCGAATCCAAGGCGTCCGGCAGCGAACACGCCCTGGTGATCGGACTCTTCCGAGCGCTCTCGGTGTTCCGTGCCGCCACCCTGTTGTGGGCCATGGGCGGCGTCGCGCTCTCCATCGATGAACTCCGCGAACCCGTTGCTGCGATCGTGCTGATCGGGCTGATGATCGTCGCCACCCTCCTGCTGACCCTCTGGCCCCGTCGCGGGTCCGTGCTTCCACCGATGTCGTTGAGCACGGTGGTCTTCGAACTGTCGATCGGAATGATCGTGCTCATCGGGGACGGCCTCGTGTTCGAGATGGCCCGTCCGCAATCACTTCCCTGGGCCTGGCCGGCAGCCGGCGTCATGGCCGCCGGCATCCTCTACGGCACCCGCGCCGGCCTCATCGCTGCCGCGTTCACCGGAGCGGCAAGCCTCATCGCCGAAGTCGTCCTGCTCGAACGATTCGAGACGAACGGCACCGGCATCGTCGGTGCCGTGTCCAAGCTGGGGCTCTGGGTGCTCGCCGGCGCCCTGGCCGGCTACGTGGTCAACCGGCTTCGGCGAGCGGAAGCACAGATCTCCGTCGTCCGCGCCCGTGAGGAGTTCGCCCGACAACTCCACGACGGCGTGCTGCAAACGCTGGCCGTCATCCAGCGCCGCTCCGGCGACGCCGAACTCGCCGCGCTCGCCCGGGACCAGGAGCACGAACTGCGCGGATACCTCTCCGGTTCCGTCGACGAACCCACCGCGTTCGAACCCGAAGTCCGACGACTCGCCTCGCGCCACGAGTCGTTGCATGGCGGTCGCGTGAACGTCGTCATCGCCCCCGACCTCCCCGTCCTCGATGGCCAACGGCTCGCTGCCCTCACCGGCGCAATTGGTGAAGCGCTCACCAACAGCGCAAAACACGGCAAGGCTGAACAGGTCACGATCTACGCCGAACCAACCGATGAAGAAGCAGGGCCAACGGTCTTCGTCAGTGTGAAGGACAATGGTGAGGGATTCGATCCTTCGGCAACCGAGGAACGCATCGGGATGTCCCGATCGATCCGCGGGCGCATCACCGAACACGGCGGCACCGTCGACGTCCGCAGCCGCCCCGGTCGCGGAACCGAACTGCAGTTCACCATCTGAACGGAGAGACCCACATGGCACCCGTGAAAGTCGTCATCGCTGATGATCACGCCATCTGGAGATCCGGCCTGCGCGCCGACCTCGGCGAGAACTTCACCGTTGTGGGCGAAGCCGGCGACGCCCGCGAAGCCATCGACGTCATCGCCGCCACCGACCCAGACCTCGTCCTCTCGGACCTCCACATGCCCGAAGGCGGCGGCATCGCACTCGCCAAGGCCGTCAGCGACAAGGTTCCGGTCATCATGCTCACCGTGTCCGAAGCCGAACAGGATCTGCTCGACGCCGTCGCTGCCGGCGCGCTCGGCTACCTCGTGAAGTCCACGGCCCCCGACGAACTCCGGGAACAACTGTGGAAGGCCTCCAAGGGCGAGCCGGTCTTCTCCGCATCGCTCGCTGCGCTCGTGCTCACCGAGTTCCGCAAACTCCACAAGGCCAACGCGCCTGGCGAGGCGCTGTCGGACCGCGAACGCGAAGTGCTTCAGCTCGTGGCGCGCGGCCACACATACAAGGAGATCGGCGAGGACCTCTTCATCTCGGCCAAGACGGTGGAGAACCACGTGCGCAACATCCTGAAGAAGCTGCAGCTCAACCGGAAACAGGAACTCATCCGCTTCGCGATCGACCACGGCATCGACTGACGCTGGTACTCGCTCGACACTTCCGGTCGAGATCCGGCACCACGGTGAGCAAGGCTGCACACGTACAACGTAAGGTTGGGTCGTGAGCGCAACCGAGTACGACCCGACGACCAATCCGATCCTGTCCGAGTTCTGGATTCAGGACGAGGCAACGATCGATCAACGACTCGCTGAGCTACGGGCGCAGCCACCGCAATTCCTCCCGGAGAACGACATGTCGTCGTTCGGCATCGCGTCACCCGGCGGGTGGGCGATCGTCGACTACGAGCAGATCCTGCACATGTCGAAGAACCCCGAAATCTTCTCCTCGGCGCAGGGCATCACGATCCTCGACGCCCCGCTCGAGTTCAACGAGTTCTTCAGTTCGATGATCGCCATGGACGATCCCCGACACGCCCGACTCCGTCGTCTCGTGTCGAAGGGATTCACACCGCGCATGCTCGACAAGCTCGAAGCCGGCGTGCGCGAGCAGGCCGACCTGATCATCGACGAGGTTGCCGAGCGCGGCTCGTGCGACTTCGTGGTCGACGTCGCCGCCCGACTACCGCTGGCCATCGTCTGCGACCTCATGGGCGTGCCCCGCAGCGAACTCGACTTCGTGTTCGACCAGACCAACATCATCCTCGGAAGCTCCGATCCCGAGTTCGAACCCGACGACGGCGTCGACATCCTCACCGCGCTCCTCGGTGCCGGTGCCGCACTCGCCGAGCTCATGACCTCGATCGCCGAATCGAAGAAGGGCAGCGACAGCCGGGAGGACCTCACCAGCATTCTGGTCAACGCCGAACTCGATGGCGACGAGCTGTCGTTCGCCGACATAGCGAGCTTCTTCGTCCTGCTCGTCGTCGCGGGCAACGAGACCACCCGCAACTCGATCGCCTGGGGCCTCCACTACCTCACCCAGAATCCCGACCAGCGTCGTATCTGGCAGGACGATCTCGAAGGGGTCGGCTCCACCGCCGTCGAGGAAATCGTCCGGCTGGCGAGCCCGGTGGGCTACATGCGGCGAACCGCGACGCAGGACACGCAGCTCGGTGGCGTCGACATCGCGGAAGGCGACAAGCTCGCCATGTTCTACGTGGCCGCCAACCGATGCGAGAAGATGTTCGACGATCCACTGCGCTTCGACGTACGCCGCGATCCGAACCGGCACATCGGCTTCGGCGGGCCCGGCCCCCACTTCTGCCTCGGCGCCCACCTCGCCCGCCGACAGATTCGCATCATGTACGAGCAGCTGTTCACCCGCCTCCCCGACATCCACGCCGTGGGCCCGCCCGACGTGCTGCAAGCCAGCTTCATCCACGGCGTGAAGCACCTTCCCGCCGAATTCACCCCCGCTGGCTAAGCAGGCACGTTCCCCATGACGCACACAAACGACCATGACAACGTCGCAGCTCACGTCGACGTCGCCGGACAGCAGGTGCTCGACGTCGGCTGTGGAGCCGGTGGCCTGGTGCGCTGGCTCCGTGAACGCGGCGCCGAGCCGGTTGGGGTGGAGTGCGGCGACGCCATGCGCGCCATGGCGCTCGAAGCCGACCCGGACAATGCGCTCGACTACGTGAACGCCGTCGGGCAGGACCTTCCATTCGACGACGCAACGTTCGACGTGGTCACCTTCATCTACTCACTCCACCATGTGCCGGAGAACGAAATGGTCCTGGCCCTCGCCGAAGCCCATCGGGTCTTGCGACCGGGCGGCATCGCCTACATCGCCGAGCCCGTCGCCGCCGGACTCGGCCACCAGGTCAGCAGGTTGATCGACGACGAAACCGAAGTCCGCGAACACGCACAGGCAGCCATCGACCAGGCCGATGCGCTTGGCTTCGACCGAGCCACTCAGCGCAGCTACACCACGCTCCGCACCTACGCCGACTTCGAGGCCTACGAGTCGATGATGGTCGGCATCGACCCCGACCGGGCCGCGGCGATGGAAACCCATCGGGACGCCGTGCGCGACCTGTTCCATGAGCACGGCACCGCAGGCGACGACGGCGTGACGTTCGAGAGCAGCGTCGTGTTCGACGTACTCACGAAGCGCTGATCGGGGTCTCCCACTCCGCAGGATCGATCGGCTCGAAGAACGTCAGCACCAACTGCTCGAACACGATCGCGAACAGCGACCACTCCCGTTCCACCCCGTCACAACCGGGCCGGACGATGCCTTCGAGATACTCGCTCGACGACATGAAGTAGCGCGGCGCCAATCCTTCAGACAGCGCTGCTGCGGTGATCTCGCCGTAGTGGAAGGCGGCGTCGCCGTAGGCCTCCCTCGGCTTGATCCGGAGCACCTCGGTCAACGGACGGTAGATGCCCTCGATCGTCTCTTCCCGGTAGAGGCGTTCGCTCTCCGACACCCAATCGGCCAGCTCGTCATCGCGGGCCTCCGGCGCCGCCGAATGCAGCACCGAACGCAACGCCACCACGAGCTGCCAGCTTCGGGAGTTCGCAACCGCGCGTGCATTCAAGCCACCCGCCACCCGCGAGAGTTCCGACAACAAAGCCCGGGGGCCGTCATCACGCATGCGCTCGATCACCTCGAGCACCGAGGACTGCGTGTTCGCAATCGTCTCTTTCCGCTCGATGACCGCCTGGCGCAGGACCGTGCGCTGAAACAGTTCCTGTGGGGTGTACTGGTCGTCGTGCGACCATGCCGCGTACGCCGACGAACGCGAGACCCCCGCATCGACGACCGCCTGCTCGAGATTCACGCTGTCGAGTCCGATGGTCATGCCGTTCGCGATGATCGAATCGATGCCCGCGCGAACGAGTCGATCACGAGTCTCTTCCGCGCTCAGCCGCTTCCGGCGTCCGGTCGGTGCCACCAGTTCATCTCCGAGGATCAGGGGCGGGACTCAAGCACAGTATCGGACAAAGAGACTTTGGACTTAATGTCCAGAACGCGCTACCGTGACGTTTGCGTTTACACGAGTCCACCGTGGCGGGAAGCGGCGGACTCCAGGCTCCTCAGGCGTGAGATGAGCCGAACGTATGTCGAGCGGGGTGGTTCCAGTGGCGGGTGGAACGCCCCGCTCGGCCTGTTTTTCGCCAAGCCGATGGCAACCGGCGGCCATGACTAGCATCGGCGCATGAGTCCTGCGATCACGGTCCGAAACCTCGTGAAGTCCTACGGTGATCACCACGCCGTGAAGGGCATCGACCTCGACGTCGAAGAGGGAGAGATCCTCGCCTTCCTCGGCCCCAACGGCGCCGGCAAGACCACGACCATCGAGATTCTCGAGGGTTTCCGCCCCCGTACCGGAGGCGAGGTCACCGTGCTCGGCGAAGACCCCGAAACCGCTCCACTCGAATGGCGCGAACGCATCGGCATCGTGCTCCAGGAATCCGAACCGGTGCCCGAACTCACGGCGCTCGAAGCCGTCACGATGCAGTCGGCCTACTACAGCAACGCCCGAAACCCCGCCGAGGTGCTGGACATCGTCGGCCTCACCGACAGCGCCAACCAGCGCACACGCAAACTCTCCGGCGGCCAGAAACGGCGTCTCGACCTCGCCCTCGCACTCATCGGCAACCCTGCCCTCGTCTTCCTCGACGAACCCACCACCGGCTTCGACCCGAGCGCCCGCAGAGAATCGTGGGACATGATCGAACGCCTCCGCGAACTCGGCAGCACCGTCCTGCTCACCACCCACTACATGGACGAAGCCGAGCAACTGTCGGACCGCATCGTCGTCATCGCCGATGGCCGGATCGTCGCCCGAGGCACCGCCGACGAACTCGCTCGAAAGGTCAACGCCGTCACCCAGATCACCTGGCGACCACGGCCCGACGATCCCAAGCCTCCCGAACGAATGGGATGGACGGAAGACGCCCAGGGCCGGGCCGTCATCGCCAGCAACGACGTGGTCGTCAACCTGCACGCGTTGACCAGCTGGGCCACCGAGATGAGCGTGGACCTCCCCGAACTCAACGTGGCCCGACCGACGCTCGAAGACGTCTACCTGCAGCTCACCGCCACGAGCGAGGTGTCCGCATGAGCGCCATCAGCCGACTCCGTCACCAGGTGAGCTACGACCTGCTCATCTTCCGCCGCAACCCCGCGGCCGCGTTCTTCACCGTCGTCCTGCCACTCATCTTCCTGGTCATCTTCACGTCCATCTTCGGCAACAACACGCTGCAGAACGGCGCCAAGGTCGCCACCCTCTACGTGCCCGGCATCCTCACGCTCGCCATCGTGTCAGCCACCGCGGTCAACCTCGCCATCACGATGACCACCCGCCGCGAACGTGGCGTGCTCAAGCGCGTGCGCGGCACACCCATCTCCCCCTGGACCTTCATCGTCAGCCAGGCGATCGCCGGGTTCGTGATCACGCTGGTGATGACCGTGCTCATCATCGTGATCGGCCGAGTCCTCTACGGCGTCGAGCTCCAGTTCGACCAGCTGCCGATTCTCATCGTCTCGCTGTTCATCGGCGCGATGTCGTTGTCCGCAATCGGCATCGCCCTCACCGTGATCATCCCGTCGGAGGACGCTGCACCCGCGGTCACGAACGCCATCATGTTGCCGCTCTACTTCATCAGCGGCGTGTTCGTTCCCGATACCGAGGTGCCGGGCTGGGTCAGCACAGTCGGCAACCTCTTCCCCATCAGCCACCTCAACCAGGCGCTGCAGGGCAGCTTCGATCCGATCTCGACCGACATCCCCATCCCCTGGGACCACTGGCTCGTGATCGCCGGCTGGGGCATCGTCTGCGGCGTGATCGGCATCCGCGGCTTCCGATGGACGCCCAACCGCTGAACCGCGACCGCCGGCGGCCAAACGGAGTCGAAAATCAGGCTGAGCCGAAGATGACCAGCACGATGACGAACAGGAAGAGGAGCACCATCAGCGCAGTGATGATGCCGCCGATCACGATCGCGGCCACTGCCTGACCACGGTTGTTGGGATCACGCCGGCCGGCATCGATCGCCGCACGTTCCTGCCAACCGAGGACGAGCCCGACGACCGAGAGAATTCCGCAGAGGAAGAAGCCAACGATCGAAAGGACGAGGGCGAGCGTTGCCTTGCTCGCCTCGGGGTACATGCCGGGCATCGATCCCGCCGGTGCCGGCATCGGTGCACCCGGAAACGCACCGGTCGGCGACATTCCCGCCGGTGGCGTGGATGCGGACGGCACCCCATCCTGCACACCGCCTGAACCGGGCAGCAACGGCATCGTCGAGGACGGTGAACCGACCTCCGGCATCTCGGGCATGTCTGGAACGCTCGGCGGTGTCACCTCCGGCATCGGCGCCGGATCGGGCACCGCGGCGCTCGGAATCGGCTGCGGTTCGCCCACCCACTGATTCCCGTCCCACCAGCGTTGCGTACCGGGAGGGTCACCCTCCGCTGCGTACCATCCGGGTGGTGTGCTTCCTCCAGCCATCGACGCCCTCCGCGCTCAGGATTCGTGTCGTCGAGTGAAGACCGGACGGTCCTTGCTCGACCGCTCCGCATCGTACTCGTAGCCCATCCCGTCGAAGTCGACCAACGCCTTCATCGTGGTGATGCGGTTGCGGATGATCCAGCCGCTCATCGCACCCCGAGCCTTCTTCGCGAAGAAGCTGATGATCTTGTAGTCGGCGTCGCCCTTGGCATCGAGGAACACCGGGCTGATGACCGGAGCATCGAGCACGGCTTCGTTGACCACGCCGTAGTACTCGTTGGACGCGAGATTGATGAGCGTCTTCGCGCCGGGGCTCTCATCGACCGCCCGGTTCAGCTGCTCGGTGACCGAGTCGCCCCAGAACGAGTAGAGGTCCTTGCCACAGGGGTGGGCGAGCCGGGTTCCCATCTCGAGGCGATACGGCTGCATGAGGTCCAGCGGTCGGAGCACGCCATACAGCCCCGACAGGATCCGGAAGGTCTTCTGCGCGTGCGTGAAGTCCCGCTCGGAGAACGTGTTCGCGGCGTCCATACCGGTGTACACATCGCCGTCGAACGCAAGCAGCGCCGGCCGCGCGTTGTCGGGTGTGAACGGACGCTCCCAATCCTGGAAGCGGGCAAAGTTCAATTCGCCCAGCTTCTGCGAGACGCTCATGAGTGAGGAGATCTCGTCGGGCGACTTGGCCGCCATGATCTCGACGAGCTCGGCGCTCTGGTCGAGCATCTCGGGGGTGGAGAACTTCTTCGTCGCCAACGGTGACTCGTAGTCGAGCGACTTCGCGGGAGAAACAACAATCAGCACATCTGTAGTTCTACCCGCTCAGGGCGACCGATGACTGGTCAGTTGCGCAGGATCAGGAATGCGGCCAGGGCAACAGCGGCGACGGCCAGCACGAAGATCACGCCAATCGCGCCAAACAACCACGGCGCAGGGCCACCTGCCGCCGGGGGCGGATCCGGGGTCACGCTCGGCCCGGTGGACTCGTCCTCGATCACGGATCTGATGGTAGCCGCGCCGTTTCGCGCGGACCTGACGGATCAGAGCCCTTCGTGTCCCGACCGCAAACCGGACGTCGCCGACCATTCGGCGATCGCCTCGCCCATCGGCGTCGACGGGCCCGCGTTCACGAACGGCCACAACTCCTCGGCGATCCGACGCCAGTTCGCGGTGCTTTCCAACTGACCGAACAGGGCGATGAGGCCAAGGTTGATGCGTTGCAACACGACGAACGACGGCGGCACGTTGAGCACCTTCTTCAGCTCGCCGTGGTCGCCGCCAGTCTCGAAGATCTGGCGGACGCCTTCGGCCGAGTACTCGTCGGTGAAGGTGAAGTCCCGGTCCTCCATGACGAAGTCGTAGAAGTACGAGAAGTACTCGCCGATCAGCTCGTCGGAGAAGCGGCTGTTCCGTTGCAGCAGGCCGGCGTCTTCGATGTCCCGGCGGAACGCACCGATGTCTCGTTCCACAACCATGTTCACGATCAGCGATTCGAACAGCTTCGTGTCGTCCTCGCTGAAGTGCTTCACGAGACCGAAGTCCAGGAACGTGATGCGTCCGCCCGGATGGAAGATGTAGTTGCCGGGATGCGGATCACCGTTGAACGCGGCCAGCCGATAGATCGACCCGAACGAGAACCGGAACAACGTTTCCGCCGCTTTGTTCTTCTCGTCCTGGTCCCACTCCAGCACCTCGGCGAAGGTGGCACCGACGACCAACTCGGACGTGAGCACTCGGCTGGTCGACAACTCGTCCACCACACGGGGCACGTTGATGAACGGATGGCCTTCGAAGTGACCGGCGAAGTAGCGCTGATTCTTCGCCTCGAGTTCGTAGTCCAACTCCTCCGTGAGCCGTTCGCGCAGCTCCTCGGTGATCGTCGACGTGTCGATTCCCGGGAACATCAGGCGAAGCGCGGAGAACAGCGCATCGTTCGTCCGCAGATCCGAACCGATCGCCTCAGCAACACCCGGGTACTGCACCTTGACCGCGACGGCCCGGCCATCGCTCGTCATCGCCCGATGCACCTGACCGATCGATGCAGACGCAATCGGAACCGGGTCCCACTCGGCAAAGAGCGTGTCGGGATGCGATCCCAGTTCCTGCTCGATGACGGTGGCCGCCAGATCACCCGACATCGGCGGAGCGTCGCTCTGCAGCTGAGCCAAACTCAGGCGCACGTTCTCGGGCAGACCAAGGTCGAGGTAGCTGGCCATCTGGCCGAGCTTCATCATGGCGCCCTTGAGATTGCCGAGTGAGGCAACCACGTCCTCGGTCGTCTTCAACTCGAACTCGGCATCGAGCGCCTCGCGGCGTTCCGCAGAGGCGAAGGTCTTGCGGGCCTGGGTGACCGCCCAACGGCCGCCGGTCCGCGCCCCCATGCGCGCCACCGTCGCGTTCCGACCGGCCGTACCCATCGACCCGACGATGTCGTCCGTGTCCGACTGACGAAGCCACCACGCCGCCCCGCCCACGCCGAGCGCGGCCAGCACCAGGTTGCGACGCCTGCTCACTTCACACCCAACAATGTGGCGATCTCAGAGCGGAGCTCGGGAATGCCGGTGCCCTTCGCCGCGCTCACCCACCGAATCTCGCGGGGGTCGACGTTGCAGCCCGCAGCAAGATCCCGTTTGCGGCCGCCCAACTTCGACGGCTTCACCTTGTCGTGCTTGGTGGCGATCACCTGGAACGGAACGTCGATGTGCTCGAACCAGTCGAGCGTCTGAACATCCAAGGACGTCGGGCCGACCGCACCATCGATCAGGATCAGCGCCATGTCCAACGTTTCGCGTTCGGTCAGGTAGTGCTCGATCATGCGCGCCCACCGTTCCTGCTCCTGCTTCGGCGCCTTCGCATAGCCATAGCCGGGAAGATCCACCAGCCAACGACCCGACCCTTCGGGATCGTGCTCGTACACGTTGAGCAACCGGGTCGCCCCAGGGGTCTTCGACGTCTTCGCGAGGCTCTTGCGGTTCGCGAGCGCGTTCAACAGCGAGGACTTGCCGACGTTCGAACGTCCGACAACCGCAAGCTCGACCACCGACTCCGGGAGCTGGCTGTGCTTCGCCGCGGACTGCACGAACCGGAGTTGGAGAGGACCGGACACAGAACCAAGTCTACGAGGGGGAGGCAGACACCAACGGTCCCGACCGTTGCGAAGTCAACGAGTCAAGCAGTGGGCATCGCCGATGGTCCTGCGGCGACGGCAGTCCAAGCGTCTCCAACAGCGGACAGACCCGAAGGCCCGCCGGGGCCTGCCCGGCGCGAGCCTTCGCCGCGACCTGACGGCGACGCACCATCGCCGCCTCGGCTCGACGACCGCCCGGATCCCAACGAAGCACCCGCCACACGCCCCATGCGGCGGCGATCGCAAGGAGCATCCTCCAGAACGCCCCGTACATCGCCTCGACGAATTGAAAGCCGTCCAACGCACCGAACGAGACATCCCCGGTGAAGATCCGGCTGAATCGTCCGAGCCCAAGCGTTCCGTAGACCAGGGTGATCGCCCAGAGCACCCCGGCGACCAGGAATCTCACCATCTGAATGAACAGGTGAATTCCCCGTCGATCGAACAGCTCGGACATGCCCTGTGGTGTCGACGCGACACCGCGGGCGCTTGAGGCGCCGCACGCACGACGTCGCTGACGGAACGGGCCAAACGGCCCACACGACAACCACGAAAAATGATCCGGGCTTCACATGGGTAAGGACCACGTGTCATTCCCGCTACGCGCATTCAGAAATCAACGATTTCGCCGATGTGGACATGTGGGAATGATGGCGACGACAGGGGCCCTCCGCGGATCCGTCAGCGAACTGCTGACACGCCGCAGCCTGCCGCGCCCCACGATCCCCGCACCACGACTCCCACGACGGCGGCGCAACGGCACCAACCTGCGCTTCCACCCCGACGGCCGGCCGGACGACGACCGCGAAACTCCCGGCGAAACCCACGGCTCGAAGTCGCCACCTCCACCGGCTGCCGGCAGCGAACCGGTGACCACCGACCGCGACGCCTACCCGAGCGATGACGATGACGACGGCGTCCTCATCCCGATTCGCCTCCGCTGGGCGCTCATCATCTGCCTCTTCTACCACGGCGGCCTGTTGCTGTTCCGCAGCTACGAGAGCACCTACGACGCCTACGTCCACATCTTCCTCGGCGACCACTACGCCCGCGACTGGTTCAGCACCTGGGACCAACGCTGGTACACCGGCTTCACCACGGTCTCGTACCCGCCCGGCACCCACCAGGCCACCGCTGCGCTGTCCAAACTGACCGGCGACCTCGAGCTCGCGTTCGCGCTGCTGCAGATCGGTGCGCTGCTGCTTCTCACCGTGGGCGTCTACCGGTTCTCCCGCATGTGGGTGCACAAGCAGGCGGCCGCCAACGCCGCGCTCCTGCTCGTTGGCTCGTCGGCGATCGCCGAGACCGTGCACGTCTTCGGCCAGCTTCCCACGACGTGGGCGCTCGCCTTCCTGCTCAACTCGCTTCCCTACATGCGCAAGTGGGCGTTCGAAGGCCGGGTCGCCGACCTGGTCTCCGGCACCCTCGTCCTCGCCGCATGCACCGCCGGCCACCACGTCACCACGCTCTTCGGTTCCGTCTTCTTCCTCGGCCCCGTCGTGGCCCACGGCCTCCTCGAAGAATCCCGCAAGCCGGTCGCCGACGAACCCTTCGGTGGCGACCCCCGGATGACGAGCACCACGTTCATCCCGCTGATCGCCCGACGAGTTCGACGAGCCGGCCCTGCACTCGTGCGCGTCTGCGTCATGGGTCTGGGCGTCCTCGCGGCCCTCGTCATCGTCGTCCTGCCCTACTGGTGGTGGTCGGCCACCGACCCGATCACGCAGATCTCTATCCCCCACGGCAGCCGAAACAACTTCCTCGTCGACCGCAACATCGGCCTCGTGTTCTTCGTCATCCCGTGGGGAATGATGATCTTCGTTCTGCCGTACGCACTCCTGCGGGCGACCCTCGATCGCAAGTGGCCGATCGCTGCATCGATCTTCCTGCTGTTCGTGCTCGGCACTGGCGGCACCACGCCGATCCCGAAGCTCCTCCTCGGTCACGCGTTCGACGTTCTCACCCTCGACCGGTTCACGTTCTGGGCGTCCATGCAGATCCTTCCGCTCGGCGGTCTCTTCGTGCACAGCCTCGAAAAGGGAACGATCGCAAACTGGCTTCGCGAAACCGGCGGCGTCCGCCTGTGGCGAGGGATCCAGGGCGGGTTCATCATCGGCATCGTCGTGATGTCGTTGTTCTCGGCCACGCTCGCCCAGTACCGAAAGTTCCAGCCGCAGCGAATCGACACCGACCCGATCGTCGCCTTCATCGAGAAGGACCAGCACGAACGCTGGCGCTTCCTGACCCTCGGCTTCGGCGACCAGGTCGCCTGGCTGTCCGCCCAGACCACGGCCACCCAGGTGGACGGCAACTACCACTCCGTCCGGCGCCTCCCCGAACTCACCTCCACCTCCGTCGAACGACTGGAAGGCGCCAAGTACCGCGGCATCTCCGGGCTCGGCTCGCTGCAGCAGTTCCTCGAAGTGCCCGAGAAGTACAACCTCAAATACGTCTTCTCGAACGACCAGTTCTACGACCCGCTCCTGCACTTCTCCGGTTGGCAGCGACTCGGTCCGCTGGAGAACGGCATCGTCGTCTGGGAACGCGCCGACATTCCGCCGCTCCCCGCCGAACTTCCGGTGCGTGAAGTGCCACCGTGGCAGCGAATCATGTGGGGCACCGTTCCCCCAGCCGCGATCGTCCTCGCCCTCCACCTGCTCGCCTGGAACCTGCTCGGCCGTCCCGGTGTCGAGCCCGAATTCGACACGGATCGTGCGAACCAGCGAATTCTCGTCGGGCCCTTCGGCTGGCTCGACGGCTACCTCTTCAAACTCCAACGCAACCTTCCGCCGGGCGAACTCATCGACGAGAACAAGCCGCACTGGAACGAACGGCTCATCGGGCAGGTTCGAGCCCGATTCTCCCGACGGGTCTCGATGCGCCGTCGCCGCATCCGCCTCGCCGTGATCATCTTCGCCCTCGCCTTCTTCCCCGTGCAGGCGCTGCGTTCCTACGCGACACCCGCCGACCCCGTCACGGTCGTGGAGGACTACTACGACCACCTCGACTTCCGGCGCTGGGAGCTCGCCTACGACTCGCTCGACCCGGTCACCAAGCCGGGCTGGGAATTGTGGCGACTGCAGGTGTCCGTACGCGGCGGCATGCTCGCGTCCTACGCAAAGCTCGACAGCCTCACCGTCGAAACGATCGAAGTCATCGACGAGAACCGCGTGATCGTGCAGGCCGACCTCGAATACCTCACGGCACTCAACTGGTACCCGATCACGCGGACCCACGAACTCCACAAACGTGACGGCGAGTGGTACATCACACCCGACTCGACCGAGGTCAGCATCCCGCCCGACCAGCTCTCCCGCCGCGCCGACGTGGACTACGTGATCCAGGGTCGCCGCCGAGTCACCTCCGGAACGACCGAGCTGACCGACGTCCAGGATCGGCCGGAGCTCTACCTCAAACACATCGATCTCATGGACGTCGACGGCGAGCCGGTCATCGTCGGCGAGGTCGTCAACCTCGACGTCGACCCCGGCGACATCACGATCACCGGCGTGCTGCGGAACGCGGACGACGAGATCATCGGCCGGTACAACGCCACCGAACAGATCATCCACGCGATCCGACCGCGCGAGTCCACCCCATTCCTGATCCGATTCGAAGAAGTGGCCGCCGGGCAGAACCTGGACTTCGACCCCTTCGACTTCACGCCGCTCAGGATCGAGGACGACATCGCCTCGGCCGAGGTCTATGCGAAGGGCGTCGTCACCACCGGCGGGCTCTACCGCGGTCTTGGCGTCAACGACGCCGAGGTCGTCGAGAACCCGGATGGCAGCCTCCAACTCATCGGCGAGCTTCGCAACGACGGTGTCTCCGAAGCCGTCATCCCCCGCATCCTCATCAGCTTCCTCGACGAAGACGGCGAGGTCATGTGGGTGCAGAACTACTACCTCGAATACTCGATCCGGTCGCAGCGACGGGGCGAGTTCAGCGTGCAACTCGACGACATCAGCGGACACCTCGAAACCGACATCCCGCTCATCGAGTTCCACAACGGCATCGAACCGAGCACCGGCATCCTCCGCGAACTTCCCACCCTCGTCGACGTACCCGACGATCTGTCCTACGACTCGATCCGTATCGACCTGTCCGCGTTCATGGGAGCGTCGTGATGGGTATCGATTCGTTCGTCGCCCGTTGGAAGGCGCTCCCGAAGTCGCGTCGCCGCCGCATCGAGATCGTGCTCGCCCTCAGCGTGGTTGCCTTGTGGTTCACCTGGCCTCGGGGCGACGACGGGCCTCCGCAGATTGCGCCGCCCACGATCGCGATGACCGATGTCCTCTCGGTCGATGCACCGGAACGCGTGAGCGCTGGTGAGGACTTCCAGATTCTCGTCGATGGCGTCACGCCCGGGCTCGAGATCGTCGCCACGCTCGAAGCCGGCTACGGGCTCATCGAGTACCCGTTCACTCCCGATGGGGCGAGCGCGCTGATCGACGTCGCCGCCGTGAACGGCCCGGCTTCGGGAAGCGTGCTGCTCACGATCGCCCAGGGCGATGCCGTCGCCACCCAGGTCGTGGAGATCGAACCCGGCCCACCCACCGACCCGATCGACGTCTACCTCGGGCCGCGCACCGTGATCGCCGACGCTGCGCACTTCGTCATGTTGGTGGCGATCCCCGAAGACGAATTCGGCAACCCGGTCGCCGAAGGCACCCGAGTCGACTTCACCACGACACGACCCAACCTCGCCGTCGAGGAAGAGAGCGACGAAACCGAAGATCTGCTCGCGTGGTACGAGGTCTTCTCCCGGACGGTCACCGGACGCACCCGCATCGCCACCGAGTCCGGCGAAGCCGGCGCCCCCGAACGCGACTTTCTCGAAGTCGCCGACATTCCGGTTCCCTTCGAAATCGAACTCGTCGACCCGATCGTTCCCGCCGACGGACAGGCATTGATCCGAGTCCGATCGGACGTGCTCGTCGACCAGTTCGGCAACGTCATGCCCGACGGCGTGGTCGCCTATCTGGACACGTCGGGAGTCACCGGCACCCGACGGATCCACAGCCAGACGATCGACGGTCGGGCCGAGTTCACCCTCGAAGTTCCCGATCGACCCGGCTCCGCCACGCTCATGATCGTCGCCTCCGGCACACGAAGCGACGTGCTCGACGTCGACTTCCCGACCGCCATCGCCTCCATGACCGCCGAGGTCGAACGAAACGAGCTGACGACCATGGTCCACGTCGGACCGATCCGATCCGTGCGCGGATCGTTCGTTCCCGAAGGCGCGGTGGCCACCGTCGAACTCGCCGACGGAGAAGTTCGCAGCATCGACCTGTCCCTCGGCATCGGTACGGCCTTCTTCCCGGCCGACGCCGACACCACCCGAGTCACCGTCCGGGTACTCGGCTCCGAACTCGTCCTGGAGGACCAGTAATGCAAGGCGGAATCAAGAGCGGCAAGAACCTGGTCAAACTCGTCATCTTTGCGTTGCTCTGCTGTGCCGGTCTCGCCACCGTCGCCGTCATGGCGCGCCTGCTCTTCTCCGGTGGTGTCGGCATCTTCTTCACGATGATCGGCCTGCCCGACATCCATCATGTTCCGGGGCTGCCATGAGAGGCGGCGTCAAGAACCGGAAGAACATCATCAAGCTGGCCATTCTCGGCTGGTTCGGAATCCTCGCCGTGCTCTTTGCGATGGGCGCATCGCGATGGTTTGGCGACATCACGCAATCGGAACAGACCAACGAGATCTTCAACGAGGCCGCGAAGCTGCCGGCCGATCAGCTCGACGCGGTCCTGTGGCAGCCCGACCGGCCGGATCTGCGTCGGGAGATGGAACCGCTCACCCGCGTCGACGTCACCTCGGCGTGGCTGCGAGCGTGGGAACAGCTCTCGATCGTCGCCCAAACCGGCGACACCACCGGCCTGGAGGTGTACTTCTCCAACTCCGCGCTCGAGGGGCTGCTTGCCTCGGTCGGCGACACCCAGAACCTCCCCACCCACCAGATCGCCCACGAACTGCGGATCGACTTCTACTCCCAGGACGGACAGGTCATCGGCCTCACCGCCGACCGGGTCGAACTGGTCCGGGCCGCCGAAGTCGGCGACGTCACCGGCTGGCTCCAGACCGACGAGTCCTACGAGGCGATCTTGCTCCTCGAAGACGGCAACTGGCGCATCCAACACTGGGTGCGACGCGACATCGAAGACCGGTGGTGGACCGAACCGGTCGCTCCGGCGACCGACGGCGTCGACATCGCCCTCAACGGAATCAACTACTACCCGAAGGACACCCCCTTCGATGCGTTCTGGCCCAACTATGACGGTTCCGTCGTCGACGCCGACTTCCAACGCATTGCGGACCTCGGCCTCGATTCGGTACGCATCTTCCTTCCGTTCGACGGCTTCCTCGGCCGCTGGACAACCGAAGATGAGCTCGTCCCGGTGCTCGACCTCATGGACCGCGCCGACGCCCACGGCCTCGGCGTGGTCGTCACGCTCTTCGACGGACGCACCGACCATCGCACCGACAAGTGGGATTCGGACCGCACCCACCTGACCACCGTTGTCGAAGCACTTCGGGACCACCCCGCCCTTGCGATGTGGGACCTCAAGAACGAACCCGACCGCGACATCGGCGCCAACGAGGTCCCCGAACAACTCATGTACGCCTGGCTCGGGCACATCGGACACAGTCTCCGTGAACTCGACTCCCGAACCCCGACCACCGTCGGGTGGTCGACGGCGGAAGCCGCCTTGGCGGCGCCGGTCCAGGTCGACGTCCTCTCCTTCCACCACTACGGCACACCCGAGACACTCTCCGAACTCGGACCACAGCTCGTCGCCCACGCCGACGGCCGCCCCCTCTTTCTCAGCGAATACGGCCTCCCAACGTGGAACTCGATCTTCCCGGGCGGCCACACCGAAGCCGAGCAAGCCGCCTACTACGCGGACATCGGCATCGTGGCCGACAACCTCGGCATCGAGAACGTGATGCCGTGGACGCTCTGGGACCTCGCCGCCGCACCCACCGACGCCGGCCTGCTCCCCTGGAACGCCGGACCGCAGACCCACCTCGGCCTGCTCCGCGCCGACGGCTCACCGAAGCCGGCGGCCGCGCTCCTCCAATCCGACGCCGACCTCGAGGCCGTGCCCTCGGTTGGTCTGGTCGATCGCCTCACCCAGAAGACCTTCTGGCGACTCGTTGCGATCGCCGTCATCGGACTTTTCGGACTGTGGCTGGCCGGAGGCCGCATCCGCGATCGCCGGAACGCGAAGACGAAGCCACGCCAGCGGCGGACGGCGGCCGAGGTCGACGCGCTCTCTCGGCACCGTTGGGAAACCCTGATGGAAGACGCACTCGGCGACCGACGGGACACGCCGGACGATCGAAGCGACGACGATGGAATCGGCGTCGTCGCCGTGGACATCCGTCTCGGTCGGCGGCCGGTGCCCGAGGGGCGCGAACCGGCGGTCGCCCCCGAGCCCGCACCGGTGCAGGTGCAGGTGCAGGTGCTCGATGAACCGACGATCGAGCCGGTCGAGGCGCCACCGGTCATCGAGCCCGAGCCGGAACCGCAGCGGTCGATGTTGGCAACCCTCGAGCAGCTGGCTCGGCCCGAACCGCCGACAGATGAGACGGGCGAGGACGACGAGGCTGCGGCCATGCCGTGGGAGCGTCTGAGCTCCCAGCTGACGCCGCCGCCCATCCCGATCGAGGCTCGCATCGAGCACGGTTGGGTCGGCACCTCGATCCTCGACGCCAGCACCCCGAACGACTGAGGTGCCTGGCACCTGAGCCCCCATTAGGTGCCAGGCACCTAAGGAGGCACCTGGCGAGGCTGAGTGGGATCAGGCGGCGTTGGACTCCGCCAGGAATCGGTCGACCAGGTCGCTGATCGACGACGAGCCGATCGGCTTGGTCAGTACGGCATCGACCAACTCGACACCGGGGAGACCAGCGATCTCGGCTTCCCCACCGAAACCGGTCAGCAGGACGAATGGCGTCGCATAGTCCTCGCCAAGGTCCACGCGAAACTCTCCGCCGTTCTGGCCCGGCATCTCGAAGTCGCACACCACGAGGTCCACATCGTGGGCCTCCAACTGGGTGCGGGCGTGGGCGGCATCCTCGGCCTCGACCACATCGCAGCCATTGCGGCTGAACAACGCAGAGACGGTGATCCGAGTCACCGCATCGTCGTCGACCACCAGTACCTTCGGCATCGCTATGCCGCCTTCGGCATCGATGCCGGCGCCTCGACGAATTCGAAGACCCGATCGAATCGAGTGAGTTCGAAGACTCGGAACGCATCGCCGTTCTCGGGCGCCGTCAAGCGGAGGTCGCCACCACCCTGTCGGGCTCGCTTCATGCCCTGCACCAGGCAGGCGAGGCCGGCAGAATCGATGAAGTCGACTCCGGAAAGGTCGACCGTCACGGCCACACCAGCGTTGTCGGCAACCAGCGTGATCACGGCATCCCGCAGCTCAGGGGCCACAACCGCATCAACCCGCCCGGCGACACGCAACGTTCCTGTTTCACGTTGAAGTTCCATGGTTTCTCCTTCGACTTCAGATCGAGGCACCTGTAGCGATTGGAAATCGCAGGTCCCACGTGTTCATGTCTCCGTCGCGTCGCACGTCGAAGACGTCGGTCAATTGCTCGATGATCATCAGCCCGTAGCCCCGAACCTGGGGCTTGTCCGGATCCGGACGGGGCACATCATCGGGCTCCACGGCCGAACCGTGATCGGTGATCGTGAAACTCGCAGCGTCCTCATCGAGAACACAGACAAGATTCACGGTCGTGCTCGAGTCCGGCTGACCGTGTTCGACGATGTTCGTCAACAACTCGTGGACACCCAGCTCGATGCCGGCGAGTTGCGGCTCGATCGGATGCCCGGCCAGTGCCTCTCGCAGCCACGGACCCAACTGGTGAAGTTCCGCCAAGGACGGTGGAAGGTGCAAGGGGGCAACCATCACGCAGCCCTCCCGAGCACGAGGGCCATCTGATCGTCGGATCGATCAACGCCGAGACCGTGATCGTGCACAGCCCCGAACAGGTTGTCGATGATCTCTTCGGGTTCACCAGTCATCAAGGACTCCAAAACGTCGTAGCCGAGTTGCTCCCCGGCTTCGTTTTCCTGTTCAGCCAGCCCATCGCTGCCGATCATGAGCACCGTTCCCGGCACAAACTCGATCACGTGATGCTCGCCGGAGTCGGCCGGGAGCACCCCGACCGGTGGGCTGTTGGCGGGAATGGACTCGACGGTGTCGCCGGTCCGGAGCAGGACGGGCGAGTGCCCTGCATTTGCGAGTTCGATCTTGTCGGAGCCTTCGGTCCAAAGACCGACGCTCATCGTGACGAACATGCCGGCCGACTCCAGGTAGTCCCGGACGTCGACGTCGATCTCCGCCATCAGCTCTCCGGCGTTGGTCCAGTTGCGACGACGGACCGCGTTGCGAACCGTCGAACACAGCAGCGTCATCACGACGCCGGCAGCCAGGCCCTTGCCCGACACATCGCCGGCAGAGAAGGCCACGCCATCATCCGTGTCGACGACCATGTAGAAGTCGCCGCCGCCGAGGCGGGCAGGAATGATCCGTGCCTTGATATCGAGACCGTCCCGCTCTGGCATCCGATCCGGCAGTGCGGCGGCAGAAAGTTCGGAAGCCGCGGCCGCATCTCGGTCGAGCACCGCGCGCTTCACCTCGGTCGCGTGCATCGCTTCGAGATGGAAGAGCATCTCGGTACGATCCGCGACCGCTTCGATGAGCCGCACCGTCGGCGTCTTGACCCGCTTGCCCGGTTTGCCGGCAAGCACGACCGCACCGTCGACGTGGTCCATTCGGCGCGCGATGACATCGACGAGCTGGTCGCTCTGTTTGCGCAGCACGAGGGTGTCCGTGCTCTCGCCGAGTCGATCGACCGCATCGTGCAACAACGACCGGAGGTCGTCATCGCCGGCGAAACCGAACTCGCCGCCCGGGCCGGCCACCAGCGCAGCAGCCGAACGAGTCATCGACATCGCTTCCGCGGCCGTATCTGTTGCGAGCTCATCGGGCGTCAGAATCGACGCCCGGCTCGATGCCATTTCGTAGAGCGCCAACAGCTGGTCGTTCGACTCGATGATCGACTTCGTGAACTGGGCGATGTCGTGTTCGTACCGAGCGAGTCGGCAGGCCAGAGAAACGTCGAGCGCAAGATCCTCGTCGCCCCGGTTCATCTCGCCGACGGCACAACACCATCCCGTAAACTCGTTGAGGTCCAGCGGATAGCGATGCAGATCATCGGCGTCAGGCTCCGGCGCTCCCGTGAGTGGGAGGAGGTCCGGCCACTGATCCACCTCGAACCAGACGGCGCGCGCACCTGCGCGCTCCCACCGATCCGCGAGGTCGCGAACCAGATCCAGTGCTCGTCCGAGGACGACACCAAGCGCCTGGTCCGGCGTCATGCAGCCTGTTCGGCGCTCTGACCGTCAACGATGTTGAAGGCCTTGTCGAGCGCGGTCAGTTCGAGAATGACGAGCACGGGATCCGAAGGTTCGAGCAGCGAGAACTGGCCGCCGGCCTCCTTGCAGCGCTTCATCACACGGACCAGCTGTGCCAGCGCCGTGGAGTCGATGAACTGCACGTCCGCAAGCGACACGTCGATGTTGTTCTGGCCCTCGTCGAGCACCGAGTCGAAGACCGACGCTGCGTGAGGTGCCTCGTGGGCGTCGAAACGACCCTCGAGCACGATGACCGTCGAATCGGTCCCTTGGTTGGTGGTGATGTTCATGCTGCACTCCGGAGTTGCTGATTCGTGGTTGCCGACGAATCGGCAGGTTGATGGATGATGTGTCGATAGCCGCCCCGCATGGCGCGGAGCCGAAGGCTGACCAGGTCCTTCAGGAACTGGATGGCCACCTTTGCTGCGTCGACCGTCGAGCCCGGCGCGTCGATCCACTCAACGGGGATCTCGGCGACGGCATAGCCCTGTCGATTGGCGAGGAACAGCAATTCGAGATCGAACGAGAAGCCATCGATGCGCTGACGACCGAACAGGTCCAGTGCAGCCTCCCGAGTGAACAGCTTGAACCCGCACTGCGTGTCCTTCTGCTTGATGCCGAACCCGACCCGGACGATCGTGTTCAAACCCTGACTGAGGATCTTTCGCTTGAGCGACTTGTTGGCCACCTCGGCACCGTCCGCTCCACGCGAACCGATCGCCACCTGCGCGCTTCCGTCCAGCAACGGCGCAAAGAGCGCATCGAACTGTTGGATCGGCGTGGACTGATCGGCATCGGCGAAGAGGATGTAGTCGCCGCTGGCCGCCAGCGCGCCCCGGCGGACCGCGCCACCCTTGCCCGTGTTGACCGACTCGATCAACCGAAGATTCGGCAGCTCCAGCTCCCGCACGAGCTTGTTCGTGTCGTCACTCGAACCGTCGTCGGAGACGATCAGCTCGAACGACTCGTCGCGCTCGGCCATCTCATGGGCGATTGCGCCGATCGTCGGCAGGATGCGCCATTCCTCGTTGTACGCCGGAATGACGACGGAGATCTTCGGTCGTTCCTGCAACGGAACCGTTGACCAGTGGCGATAGCCCTTCATGCTTCGACCCTTTCGACTGATGGTGCTTTGTGGGAAGAGGGGGTGTGCTTCACGAGCACCGTGGACGCGGCGACCGCAACGAGCAGGATCGCCATGGCGACCAACTGATCGACGACGACGACCTCCGGTGTCGAGTTCCAGATGAGGAGGAGGGTGGTCTGCAACACGCCGCCGGCGAGCAGAATCCACGCCTCGAGCACGCGACCGGTGGAGAGGTGGTAACTCACGATCAGGTTGGCCATCGTGAACAGCGAAGTGGCGATGGCGTACTGCACGAGGAGATGCCCGACACCGGCGTACGCATCACCCAACGCAAAAGTGAAGACCCGGTCGCCGACGATCCAGGCCATCAACACCATGAAGCTGCACAGCCCGCCGACCACAGCGAGGCCGCCGAGCAGGAGCCCGCCGGATGCTTCCCCGGCTTCATCGCGCTGGGCGACCGCCGGGAAGAGTGCCGTGACGGCCGACCAGGAGAGAAAGAAAACTGCCCGTCCGATCAGGGCGACGGCGGCATAGATGCCGGCTTCCGTCGGATCGAAGAAGCGCTTCACGACGAGGACGTCGCCGTTGTTGATGATGATCTGACCCACCAGGAGCACGACCACAGGACCGGCGTAGGTCACCAAGTCGCCGAGCTCGCTGCGGTCGGGACGTCCCGCCGCAGAGCGAGGAGTGAGCATCCGAACGGCGAGCCAGGTCGCCACGAAGGACGCCGTCAGACCGATCGTCGCGCCGGTCACCCCGAACCCGAGCTGCACGAGCACGATCGCCACGCCGACGCGCACCGCCATCTCGATCACGAAGGTGATCGCCAGCGAGTTGAACTTGAGCCGGCCCTGCAACACACCACGACCGACGGCCTGGACGATATAGAACGGCATGCCGGCACCGAGGACGGCGAACGGCACCCACGACTCGGTGTTGAAGGTCGTCGCCCAGAAGACGGCGGGCAACCCGATGAACGCTGCGAAGCCGACACCGATCAGCGCGGCACGATCCTCGAGCCAGCTGGCGATCTCGTCCGCCTTGTGCGGCGTGTTGCGAGCCTCGTGGATGCTCGTGAACCGAGCGGCGATCAGCTGCAGCGCCACCGCTACCGCCGTCACCAACAGCATGAGCGTGACCATCAGGTTCGCGTCGGCGAACGCTGCCGGAGTCATCCAGCGACCCAACAGCAGGTTCAGCGCGTAGTTGCCGCCGTTCGCGATCGTCATCGAGATCGCCAGGACCGCGCCACCGCCGAGCAACGCCTTGCCGGACGTCGCCGACGAGTCGTTCGTTTCCGGCTTTTCCGGCGCAGAAGCTTCCGTCAGTGACATCAGTGCTTCCGGGCTCCGGCGATGTGCTCCGCAAGGTGGAACAGGTGCCAATCGACCACTTCGGCCATCGGAATTCCGGCTGCAGCCGAGAAGTTCATGCGACCCTGCGACTCGCGCTTTGCCGGGTCGTTCAGGAGTTCTTCGAGGGCGTCGGCGAGGCTCATGGCGTCGCCCGGCTCGAAGTACTGGCCAACGAAGCCCTCTTCTTCGATCACCTCAGCGAAGTCGCCGATCTTCGGCAACACCGCGCAACGACCGTACGAACCGGCCTGGTGCAGCACGCCGCTGCTGCCCGTGGTCGACGTGTACGGGAAGACCGTGATCGCCGCCGACGTGAACAGCGGTGCCACATCTTCTTCCTCGACGTAGCCCGTGAACGTCACCGAATCCAGATCCGAACAGCCGGCAGCCACACCGTCGAGATAGCCGGGTGCATTCGGGCTGTCGGTACCGGCGATCACGACCTCGACGTCGTCGAAGCCCCGACGAATCAGTTCGCGCTGGGCGTCGATCAGTACGTCGACCGTCTTGTAGGTGCCCCACTTGCCGAAGGCCAGCAGCTTGCGCGGCCCATCCGGGATGCTGAAGTCCGGCTCGTCGATCGTCTCGAACGAACCGTGCGGGACGAGGATGGCGTTCTCTGCGTCGTACTGCTCCTCGAGGAGCTCGACGTACTGCGGCACCGTGAGCGCCACGTAGTCCGAGCGCAGGATGGCCTTGGTGAGGAAGCGACCCGCCATGTTCATGATCTTCGCCATGAGTGCGTTGCCGGCGAAGCCGGCGTCCTCCATGTCCACGTTCTCAACGAGGTTGTGGAGAATCGACGCCGTCGGGATGCCCATCGCCTTGACGACGGCGGGCGTGAGCAGGCCGAGCCCGCCGGCGACCTTCGTGTCGCCGAACGTCGCAAACTGCAGGTTGAAGACCACGGCGTCCGGCTTCGCCTTGCGAATCGCACGAGCGAGCGACAGCACGTTGGTGACCTTGTTGAAGCTCCAGCTGACCCGGGAGGTCACGCCTTCGATCGGTGTCGGCGGTCCCGACTCCGTGTCATCGGCGAACAACACGACCTCAGCGACGTCGTCCTTCTCCGCCAACGCGTTGACGACATGCCAGCCGAACTCGTTCAGGCTGTTCTTCCCCGGAGGGAACGCCGACACGAACCCGATCCGCAACGGACCGAGGTCGCCGGGAAGTCCGAGTTCGACTGTTGTTGCGTCAGTGGTTGCCATCGATTTCGTCCGCCTTCACCTATACGTCTCACTAGAACGTCGGCGAACGTGCCCGATCTACTGAGCCGAAAACGGCCCGTCTATGTGACAATCGGGTTGCGCGTGTGAAATTGCCCAACCCGAACGACCTGGGCCGAACGGCCCATGCCGAACCCCGGAAACGGGGTCAGCGGCGGTCGTTCAGGAACGGGAAGTCCGTGCGCACCTGGGAGACGCGCTCGGCGGTGACGTCGGCAGAGATGACTCCGGCCACGTCGGGAAGTTCGGCGACGAGCTCGCCGAACGGGTCGATGATGCGGGAATCGCCGGCGTACTCGACATTTGGGTCCGAGCCCACCCGGTTCGCCGCCACGACCCACGCCTGATTCTCGATGGCCCGCGCCATCAGCAGGCTCGTCCAATGATTGCGCCGGGTCGCCGGCCAGTTCGCGATGACGAGGTAGCAGTCGGTGTCGTGGGCCAGCGCCCAGAAGTCGTCGGCGAAGCGAATGTCGAAGCAGACGAACGCGCTGATGCGGAGACCGTCGATCGTGATGGTCATCGGCGCATCGCCGGCGAGATAGCTCTTGTCCTCGCCGCTGTACGAAAACGGGTGCATCTTGTTGTAGACGTGCAACTCACCATCGGGTCCGGCGAACGTCATCCGATTGTTCGGCCGATTCGCTCCCGGTTCCTTCACCGGGATCGAACCGACGATCCACGAACCCGTGCGGGCCGCTTCCTCCTGCAGAAAACGAGTGGACGGACCGTCCGCCGGTTCGTGCACGTACTCCGTGTTCATCGAGAACCCCCAGCTGAAGGTCTCGGTGAGTGCGATCAGGCGCGCACCGGTGGCCGCCGCCTCATCGATCTGGCTGCGCAGCGCCGCGAAGTTCTGCTCCGGCGACTCCCACTCGATCTCGTGCTGGACGACGGCGATCTGCATGTCGCCAGCCTATTTCGTGTCGAGCACCCGGAACGCCTCGGCCAACCGACCCTCGGGCATCTCGCCCATCTTCGCAAGACGCTCGCCCCATTCGCCCATCATCTTGCGAAGATCGGACTCGGCGTCACGCTTGGCCACCTGCGATTGATGCGACCGCAGCGCTTCGAGCTTGCGATCGAACGCATCGGTGATGTCGACGAACAGCGTCGGCTCGCTCTGGCCGACCCAGACTTCGCCGACCGTGTGCGGTTCGTACCCTTCGTCGAGCAGTTCCTTCGTGAACGCCCGGGGGTTGCGGGCGTCGGGGTAGACAGCCCGCAGCGTGGCTTCGGCCGCCTCCATGTGATCCGGGTGGCTGCCGTACGTGCTGTCGAAGTTCCGGAACGGCGACTGTGTGATGACGACGTCCGGCTTCTCGATGCGGATGACGCGCGAGATGTCGCACCGGAGTTCGAAGTTGTTCTGCACCATGCCGTCGGGGTGATGCAGCCAGTGCAGGTCGGACACACCGACAACGTTTGCCGCCGCCGTCTGCTCGGCCTCGCGCATCGCGGCGAGCTCTTCGCTCGTGACGGTCATGTCGTCCTCGCCCGCTTCGCCCGACGTCACGAGGCAGTAGGCGACATGGGCCCCAGCAGCGGTGAGCTGCGCGACCGTGCCGGCGACACCGAAGTCGATGTCGTCGGGATGCGCCACGACGACGAGTACCCGCTCGGGAGCATCGACCATTCCTTCAGCAGTGAGAATCTGTCCAGCCATTCGCCCACGATACGACCCGACACGATCACTCCCCCTGTGCCGCCCACCACCTCAGGTGCCTGGCACCTGAACCCCCCTTAGGTGCCAGGCACCTAAGGTTCGGAGCATGATCGAAGATGAAGTCAAGACACTCGCCCAAGGACCGAACTTCGCCGCGCTGACGACGCTCATGCCCGGCGGCCAGCCGCAGACCCACGTCATGTGGGTCCACTGCGATGACGAACACGTGCTCATCAACACCGAGGTGCACCGCCGAAAGTTCAAGAACGTCGAAGCGGACCCTCGGGTCACCGTCGCCATCTGGGACGCCGACAACCCATACAGGTTCGCCGAGGTCCGCGGCCGAGTCGTCGAGACGATCACCGGTCCCGACGCACTCGCAAGCATCAACGCAATGTCCAACAAGTACGTCGGCACCGACTACCAACCGCAGATCGAATCCGAACGGGTCATCCTGAAGATCGCTCCGGACCGACAGATCGCCCGCTGACGTGAGCGACGAACTGCTCGACCGGAACCGACGACAGTTCGGTGCCAACGCCGCCAACTACGCAACCAGCGAAGTGCATGCGAAGGGTGCATCGCTCAGCCGGCTCGTAGAAGTGGTCGACGCGCAACCGCACTGGGATGCGCTGGACATCGCCACGGCGGCCGGCCATGTCGCCATGGCCTTCGCCCCGTCGGTGGCACGCATGACGGCAACCGACCTGACGCCCGAGATGGTCGAGCTTGCCGGCCGACGAGCCGAGGAGGCCGGGCTCCAGAACGTGACCACGCAGGTGGCCGACGCGTGCGACCTTCCCTTCGACGACGCCACGTTCGATCTCGTCACCTGTCGGATCGCTCCGCACCACTTCCCCGATCCGGCCGCGTTCGTTCACGAGGTGGCACGCGTCCTGCGCGAGGGCGGCGTGTTCGGCTTTGTCGACAATGTCGTGCCCGATGAACCGGACGTGGCCACCTTCCTCAACGATTGGGAACGACGCCGGGACCCGAGCCACGCGATGTGCCTTTCGGTCGATCAGTGGATCGAGCTGATGAGCGCCGCAGGGCTCACGATCGAGCATCGGGAGCTCCTCGCCAAGCGGATGGGATTCGTCGCCTGGGCAGACAACATGAGCGTCCCCGCCGACGTCCGAGAGGAGCTTCGCGCAGAGCTCGCCCACGCTTCGGCCGACGTGCACGCCTACCTGCGCCCTGAGGCGCTCGACGGCGACGACGCGGCCTTCCACCTCACCGAAGCCGTCATCCGCGCC
>JAHDEJ010000023.1:0-2477 GCA_020628865.1 Acidimicrobiales bacterium | reverse complement strand
AGGTGCCAGGCACCTCAGTAGGACTTGGGGAGGCCGAGGACCTTGTTGGAGATGAAGTTGAGGACCATCTCTTGGCTGACCGGTGCGATCTCCATGAGGCGGGCCTCCCGCCAGTAGCGCTCCACGTGATACTCGCTCGCGTAGCCGAAACCCCCGTGGGTCTGCATCGCCCGATCCGCCGCGAAGAACCCGGCCTCGGCCGCGAGATACTTCGCCGTGTTCGCCTCCTCCGCGCACGGCTCGCCGTTGTCGTACAGCCAGCCGGCCTGGCGGACGACGAGCTCCGCCGCAGAGAGCTTCATGTGCGCCTCGGCCAGAGGAAACGCGATGCCCTGGTTCTGGCCGATGGGTCGATCGAAGACGACACGATCCCGGGCGTACTCGGTGGCCCGCCGCAGTGCCGCCCGCCCAATCCCAATCGCCTCCGCAGCGATGAGAATCCGTTCCGGATTGAGACCATCGAGGATGTAGCGGAAGCCCTCACCCTCGGCCCCGATGCGACGACTCGCCGGAACCCGGAGACCGTCGTAGCGAACCTCGCATGAGACCACTGCGTTTCGGCCCACCTTCGGAATCGGCGTGATGTCCACGGCAGGATCATCGAGGTCGACCAGGAAGAGGGAGATGCCATCGGTTCGATGCTCGACCTCGTCGAGCGGCGTGGTGCGAACGAGCAGCAGGCACATCTCGCAATACGGCGCCTTGGTCGTCCACACCTTTGCGCCATCGATGACGTACTCGTCGCCATCACGAACCGCCCGCGTCCGGATGCTCGTCGTGTCGGTCCCCGCGTCCGGCTCGGTCACCCCGAACGCCACATGAAGATCACCGGTCGCCACACGCGGCAGCACCTCGCCGGCCAGCTCAGCCGATCCGTGGCGGCGGACCGGTTCCATCCCGAACACCGACAGGTGCACGGCCGAGCACCCGTTCATCGCCGCTCCCGACGCCGCGATCTCCTCGAGCATGATCGACGCTTCGGTGATGCCCATGCCGCCACCGCCGAACTCCTCCGGCGTGGCGATGCCCACCCAGCCGCCCTCCGCGAGCGCGGCGTAGAAGTCCCAGGGAAACTCGTGGGCCGCGTCCTTCTCTGCCCAGTACTCGTCCGGGAAATCGGCGCAGATTCTGCGGATCCCCTCGCGTATGGACTCGTGGTCGGGATTGGCCGCGAAGTCCATCGACCGGCTCAGCCGATCGGCGTGAGCCAGCCGTGCACGTCCTCGGACCGGCCGGTCTGCACCGACGTGAGCGCATCGCGGAGCTTCAGCGTGTTCTCCCCCGGCTGACCGTCGCGCGCCTGCACGGTCTCGCCCCGCACGATCACCTTGCCGACAGGAGCGATCACTGCGGCCGTGCCGCTGAGGAACATCTCGCCGTGCTCGGCCCACGCCTTGAGCTCGTCCACCTGAATGGCCCGTTCCTCGACCTCGTAGCCGAGGTCCTTGGCGATCTGAATGACCGAACGTCGAGTCACGCCATGCAGGAACGACTCGTCCAAGTTGCGGGTGATCACCCGCTCGTCGTCGACCAGGAAGAAGTTTGCGGCACCCGTCTCGGTGACGTCTCCACCAGTTGCGAACAGCACCTGGTCGGCCACGTGGTCGCGCTTCGCATCGAGCGTGGGGCCGAGGGCCATCACGTAGTTCGCTCCGCTCTTGACCATGCCGAACTGCGGCGTGGTACGCGGCGTGTCGTGTTCGATGTAGATCGTGAGCGGACGAATGCCACCGGCGAAGTAGTCGCCCACCGGCGAGGTGATGACGTAGAGCATGCCGGTGGCCGACGGCGTGGCGGCCGCGCCGATGTTCGGGGCCGTGCCGATGAACGTGGGCCGCAAGTAGAGCGAGCCGGGAGCATCCGGAGTGTGGCCAACGTCGGCCGTGGCTGCATCCACGATCATCTGACGAATGAGGTCCGCCGCCGCCACGGGCATCCGCAACTTGCCGATACTCACCTGCATGCGCGCCACATGATCGTCGAGACGGAAGATGGCGACCGAGCCGTCCTCCTGCCGGTGCGCCTTCAGACCCTCGAAGATCGCGCTTGCATAGTGCAGGGCATGCGTTGCCGGATGCATCGAGAAGTTCTCGAGCGCCTGGGCTGCGCCGGCGTACTCGTACACGCCGTCCTCATCGACCGTGGCCACAGACATGTGGTCGCCGAAGAGAGTGCCGAACGGCGCGGAGAACGGATCCTGCTTTTCGCTCATTGCGTATTTGTACTCGACGCCGAACCCCAGCGCCACGTACGGCCGACGAGAGCCGACTGCTAGCTTCGGCGCTCATGAGCAGCAGCGCCGTCCGTCGCGAACGAATCGACGGAACCATCGACCTCATCACCATCGACCGTCCGCCGGTCAACGCACTGCCGCCCGCCGACTGGGCCGCCGCGCTCGACGAGGTCACCGCGAGCAGCGACGACGTGGACGTGCGGGCGGTCGTCATCACCGGCGGGGCCGGCCGCTTCTGTGCCGG
>JAHDEJ010000082.1 GCA_020628865.1 Acidimicrobiales bacterium | reverse complement strand
GACGGTGGTTCCGGAGGCGGCGGTTACGTCGCGGTGGCCTTCTACTGATGGGCACCTTCGCGTTCTTCCAGCGCGACACCACGCTGGACTTCCTCGCCGACCTGCAGGACGTTTCGAGCACCCCTGCTCTCATCGGGCAGGCGCTGCTTTGGGACGGTGCCGAATGGGCGGCAGGCAACATCCCTGCAGCCGGTGGCGCCTTGAACTCGGTCGCCATCAGCCTCAACGGCACATCGGTCGTCCCGACCGGCACGGCTGCCGACCCGATCTTCGATCTCGCCGTCGTCGAATCGGTTGCCATCGAGTTCAACGGGACCGCCCTGGTCGACACCGGGACACCCGGCAGTCCTGCTTACGCGTTCTCCGCGCTCACCACCGTGTCGATCACGACCGACGGAACCGCACTCGGGGTCACCCCCGGAGGGTCGGCGTCCGACCCGACGTTCAACATTCGGCTTCTGTCCGGTGACGGTGGAAATGACCTTGCGATCGGGGGCGACGGAGGCCTCTACTACAGTGCCCCAGCCGCTGCCGCTCTGTCCCTGAACGACCTGATTGACGTCAGTGCGGTCGCACCGGCCGCCGGAAACCTGCTCGGTTTCAATGGCCTCACGTGGGCTCCGACCGTTGTCGGTCCCGGAGCTACCTCGAGCTTCACCGAAACGCTTGCCATCGGCCGTTGGATCCACGACTCGGGTACCGGCGCCACGACTGAGATTCGTTCGACCAGCACCGACTTCGGCAACATCCTCACGATCGGCGCCAACGGCGGTTCACACCTCGCTCCGCTCGGCCTGGCCGACCTCACCAACGTCGATTTGACCGGCCTCGTCGCCGGCCAGGTCCTGTCCTACGACGGCACGAACTTCACGCCGACCACCCCGGCCGTCGGTGGAACGCTGGATTCGGTGTCGATCACGACCGACGGCACCGCGCTCGGCGTGACCCCCGCCGGAACCGCTGCGGATCCGACGTTCGACATTCGGTTGCTTTCGGGTGACGCCGACCAGGAGCTCACCATCGGCTCCGATGGTGGTCTGCACTATGCCGGATGTTCGGCGGTCAATGTCATCACGTCGACGCTGCCGCTCACGCTCGACGAAACGAACGCTGACGACTACGTGCGAGTCACGGGCCTCGGCGGTGTCCCGACCGTCGGCAACGTCCCAGCCGCCGCAGTGGGGGAATCGGTGCACATCGCGAACTTCACCGGGGCGACCATCACGATCAGCCCGACCGCCGGTGTCACGCTCAACGGTCTCGCCAACATCCCCGACCAGGGCGGTGTCACCGTGCTCATCGTTGGCGTCGACGAGTGGGACATCCTGGGCGGAGCCTGATGAAGTGCGGGCCCACCTTTCCGGGCATCTGGGGAACGCTCCGAGCTGCCATCGTCGTGTTGCGTGTCGGCGACGGGTTCAGCCCGACCGTCAACACCGACACTGGGCATGCCGGTGGCATCCGGTTCGAGTCGACGTCGGTCGGGCCTGCCGGAGTTGGGCGCCGTTGGAGAGTTCCGATCACCACTGACACCCGCTGGAACATCTGCACGATCCATCTGATCGGCCCCGGCGGCAACGCTGGTGGTGGCGCGACGGCGAACGGCCACGCCGGCGTGCTCGCTCAAGGTGGCGGTGGAGGTGGCGGTGGCGGCTATGCGACGATCAGCTTCGCCATCACGCCGGCCATGCGCAACGTGGCGCTCACCGGCTACATCGGCCCCACGTCGGGCCCGATCGGTGGCGGAGGGTTCAGTCAGCCCCTTCCCGACAACGGCAACGCTGGCGGCACGTCCCCGGCGACATCGCCGACCAGCGAACACACGACGTTCGATGGCGGCATCCTCGGCATCGCTGCCGCGGAAGCGACTCGAGGTGGCGGCGGTCAGGGCGGCGTGTTCGCCAACTCGGCGGCCGGCATGACCGGCGGGGCCGGTGGTGTGGGCGGAATCCCGATCCTTGGCGCCGGATGGACCGGCCAGGCCGGCCAGGCCGGCGGCGATGCCGGCAACGGTGCGCCCGTCGCAGGCGGCGACGCGGCCGCGAACGAAGCTCCCGGCGGTGGCGGCGGCGGTTCCTATCTCGGCCCGACCGATCAGGCCGGCGGCGACGGCGGCTCCAGCATGGTTTCCGGTGGGCTCGCCCAACTCGATTTGACCGGATCGTTCGTGCGTGACGGCCAGCCCGCTACCTATTCGGCTGCGCTGTCGAACTGGTTCGGTGGTGGCGGCGCCGGCTCCCACGGGCAGCCCGAACCTCGATCCTCCGACCTCGACGGCGCGGGCCTGCTCGCCCCCATCCAGCAGCCTGGCGGCCGTGGCGGTCTCGGTGCTGGCGCCGGCGGCGGTGGCGGCGTTCAGGATGGCGGCGGTGAAGGTGGCGGCCAGGGCGGCGAAGGCTTCGTGGCCGTCGTGTTCACGTAGCCCAAGAGTCCAACCGGACGATACGGCGAACGTATGCTGATCCAAGAAGAGAAGGAAGCGAGCGATCGATGGCCACAGCATCTGGCTTCACAACCGACCCGGCCGAGTTCGGCAAGTATCATCCGAACCCGGTGTCGGCCCCGCAGCGGGTCGGGCCCGGCGCATATCTGATCAGCGGCGCCCGCAGCTTCGCAGTGACGAACCTCGGTTCGGTCGACGGCGACGTCACCGTCGACGGTGTCGGCCTGCCATCCGGGTTCGGCTACGAATCGGAGATCCTGCCGCTTGGGCAGGTCTTCGCCGACGTCAACGTCGTCGTCACCGGCGGCGAAGCGTTCATCTCGAGGACGACCTGATGCTCACCGCGATCATCATCCTCGCCGTCGCAGTCGCCGCCCTGGCCGTCAACGTCGCCCGGTTTCGCTCCACGCTCCACCAGATGCGTTTGCAGCATGATGATGCCCTGATGGGTGTTGAGGGGCTGCGGCACGCCACAGAGGCTCGCAGCGCCGCTCTGGAGCTGCGTTGCGAATCCGTCGAAAGTGTCGTCGGCGCCCACGGCGGCGTCATCGACGACATGGCCGTCTCGATCGGCGCCCATCGCAGCGAAGTCCCGGCGATCGTCACCGACGCTGTGGCCGCAGCGATCGCCCACATGACCGTGCCCGTCGAGCTCATCGAGCATGATCCGCTCGAACCCGTCCCCGTCCCGGCCGAACTCGCCAGCGAAGCCGAGGTCGTCGACGCTCCGCTCACCGACATCGCCGAGAAGGCGCGGCAATGGCAGCTCGAACGGGCCGACGTCCGGACCCTGACGATTCCCGCCGGGAAGAGCCGCCTGCGGTTGCACAACGACGGCGGCGCCGTCCTGCAGCTGCGCCTCAACGGCGACCTGATCGAGTTGCCCGCCATCGTCGAGCTCGACGAACCGGGCGAACTGGAACTCACCGGGGTCATGCCCGGACTGGACGACGCCCAACTCACGTTGAGCGCCGTCGCATAGCTCGTTCGCCGCAAACCGCGGCGTTCGCATCGGGCCTGTTGGAGGGCTGGCCGGAACACCAACCCAGGAAGGAATACCCACAATGGCAGGACACAATTGGTCTCCGGCTGCTGGCCCGGACCGCGAGAAGACCAAGA
>JAHDEJ010000081.1:1684-3672 GCA_020628865.1 Acidimicrobiales bacterium | reverse complement strand
CCGCAGTTCACCGACGGCGCCGGCAACGTCACCAGCCTGTTCGAGGGCACCGAAACGGTCGAAGCGGAATGGCTCGCCGGTTCCGGTGGCCTCACCGGCACCCCGATCTCCGTCACCACCGGCGCGGGTGACCGCGTCGTCATCCTCTACACCGTCGCCGACACCTGAGCCCCTGATCGGAGCAAACTCATGAGCGCAGAACATACTCGAATCGTCCAGATCAACGGCGGGCCCGGTGGAGGTGGCGGACCGTTCACGGTCACCACCAACGCCGCCGGCGACGTCCTCATCGCCGACACCGCCTCGGGCAACGTCGCGACGATTCTCGAGTCAGACTTCCCGACGATCTACAACCGGGACGGGGCGATCGCCGGCAACCGGACGGTCACGATCGCGACGAACGATCTGATCTTCGACAACGCCGCGGGCGGCCAGTTCCGGATCACTGGCAAGCTCACCGTCGACGGCCTCATCGACCCGACCGGTCTTCAGTTCACCGACGGCGTGAACCAGGCCGACGCTGGCATGCCGAACACGACGATCTACGTCACCGATGGCACCCTCTCTGGGGTTCCGGCCGGCGAGATCGTGTTCAAGGACGGCGCCGGCAACTATCACCGGCTCGAGAACGTTGGCGGCTCGGCGTTCGCTGACGACACGACCGTCGCCCCCGCCGCGGCCGGTTCGCCGACCCTCGCTGAGATGCAGACGTACGCCACCGGCGCTGGTCTGGTCGACTCGATCCTCTCCTACACCGGCACCAACACCGCAACCGATCCGGTCACCGACCTGTTCTACGTAGACGCTGGCGGCAACGTCATCGAGTTCGGCTCCGCGGCCCCGAACGATCGGCTCTTCGCTGGGAACACTGCGCTCGCTCCGGCCACGGGCGGCGCGCCGACAGCGGCCGAAGCGCAGGCCTTCGCTGCTGGCGCCGGATACACCGACGGCCTCGTCTACTACACGGCGTCCGACGTCGCCGCCGACCAGCCGACCTACGCCTGGCACATCGACGGATCCGGCAACGCGACCGAAGTTCTGAACCCAAGCTCGGCGACGAACTTCGGTCAGTATCAGGGTCAGTGGGATCCGAACACCGGCACAGCGCCCGCAGCGACGAATTCCCGAGACTGGTTCCTCGTGACCGGTGTCGGCCCGACCGTGGTCCCGGCGCTCGGCGGCGTCATCACGTACACGCCTGGTGACATCGTCATCGCCCTCTCGGCCCCCGTCTTCGCTGATGCCCAGCTGCAGATCATCCCGATCGGTGGCGCAGTCACCAACTGGGCGAACGCCGACCTGTCGCTCAACGGCGACCGGACGCACGATCACGTCAACTTCGGTCAGACGTGGCGCAACCTCAACTTCCTCGACCTCCAGTTCATCGCGACCGGTGAGCTTCGGCTGAATGGCGCTCCGGGCACAGCGGGCGAGGTGTTGACCTCGAGAGGCGCCGGTGCTCCGCCGGTGTGGGCCGTCGCGCAGAACATCATCACCGCTGACCTCATTCAGGCTGCGAACCGGACACAGGACTTCGCCGGGTTCAACCAAACGTGGCAGAACATGGGCGGTTTCGACGTCGACCTTGTCGGTGCCAGCTCCATCGCGCTTACCGCCACGGACGGCCTCGACTCGGCCGACCTGCTCGTCACAGCGCTCGCCATCGAAATGAACTTCGGCGGCGCCGCCGACCTGAAGCTCGACACCGACCCGGGCGCGACCGGCCAGGTCCTCACCTCGCAGGGTCCCGGCGCAGCGCCCGTCTGGACGTCCCCGGCAGGCGGCACGTTCGGCCAGTACATCGGCACCTGGGATCCGTCCGCTGGCGCCGCTCCAGCTGCGGTCAACGGCAATGACTGGTTCTACGTCACCGGTACCGCAGCGACCGTCGCGGTCCTCGGCGGTGGCGTCACCTACAACCCGGGCGACATCGTCATCGCGTTGGCAGCACCGGTCCTCGCCGACGCCCAGCTGCAGGTGATTTCGGT
>JAHDEJ010000081.1:0-1584 GCA_020628865.1 Acidimicrobiales bacterium | reverse complement strand
TACGTCGAGACAAACATCTACTCGAATCGGGGAGCGACGTCGTTGATGCGGGTCGATGGCGACTTCATCAACCTTGAGCATGTCGATGATGGCAACGGTGAAACGGCACGGATCCGGCTTGACGCGTCAGCGCAGGACGGCGACGCTGCGATCCACCTGTATACCCGCGACATCGACCAGGGGAACCTGACGTCGAACGGGCAGTACGCATGGGTTCTCCGGGACCCCGGTTCTGGTGAAGGCTGGTGGCAGCCCTATGGAGCGATGCGGGTGGTGAACCAGCTCGCCAACTTGACCATCAACTCCGCAGACGCTGACGTGCTGGGCACCTACTACCGGTTCACGAACGTCGGTGGCCCGATCATGGGCACCGCCGCGGCCGCTGACGTTGGCCATCAGGTTCATGTCCGCAACGCGACCGGCGCCGACGTCACGGTGTTGGCTGCCGCTGGCGTGACGATCAACGGCAACGTGACGATCACCGATGGCGACGTGGTCACCGCGGTGATTGTCGCTGCCAACGAGTGGGACATCATTGGAGGTGTGTAATGCCTGCTATCCCACGGATCATTACCGGGACGCTCAAGAAGGGGGCGGCGGTCCCGCCTCCTGCCGCGGCCGGCATCATCGTGATCCAAGAGTTCTCGCCGGCCACGAGAGGTGCGGCCGGGGTTGTCGTCGATGACTTCGGCGGCGCGACGTTCACGCCTGCTGCGCTTGGAGGCCTCTACAGCATCCCGGTTCCGACCGACCCGCTGCTCACCACGATGGAGATGATCGCGAGTGGCCCTGGTGCATGGGGTGGGCCCGGTGAGGGTGGCGGCGGGTTCAGTAAGACCGGTGGAGGAGGCGGCGGTAGTGGGGCGACGGCCGCCATCCAGTTGACGTTGACCGCAGCGATGCGAGGCAACTCAATTACGGGCGTCATTGGCCAGCCCGGTACCGACTTCAACTTCGGGACCACGGACACGACCGTCGATGCGCTGGACGCTTTGCCGTCTGTGCAGGCGCAGGGTGGCTCCCAAGGGGACGAAGGCCAGTTTGGTGGTTTCGGCGGCCAGGGCGGCGACGCGTTTGGTGCTGCGCCTTGGGTTCTCCAGTCCGGAAATTGGGGCGGAGATGGCGGCACCGGCTTCTCCGGCGTGAACGTCGCCCAGCCCGGAGGGATGGCCCTGTCCACGGTGCCGCGGGCCGGTGGCGGCGGTGGCGGCGGATACTCCAGCGAAGATGGCGGCCTTGGCGGTGGCGGCGACGCTTCGAATGGCCTGACCGGGTACAACCACATCCGAATCGCGAGTAATGGCGGGGAGGGCAAGCCAGGCGGAGTTGCTGGCACGGGCGTCACGACCGGCTCACAGCCAGGCAAGGACGGAGGAATCTCGACGTTCGGGTTCGGCCCCTACCTCGGCTACATGAACCTCGGTGGTGGCGGTGGTGGCGGCGGCAAGGGAACCAGCTTTGGTCGGGGAGGTGACGGCATCAACGGTGGCGGCGGTGGTGGCGCCGGCGGCGGCGCCGACAGCATCAACGACGGTGGTTCCGGAGGCGGCGGTTACGTCGCGGTGGCCTTCTACTGATGGGCAC
>JAHDEJ010000051.1:20241-22441 GCA_020628865.1 Acidimicrobiales bacterium | reverse complement strand
AGTTCCGATCACTCACTCCAGCGTCCACAGTCCTCCATCAGCTCCAGCCCAAACGTGCCTGGCACCATCGACCGTCAATCGTGCCTGGCACCATCCGTGGGGAAAGGTGCCAGGCACCATGGTTACGGATGAAATGAAGTAATGCAACCATGCCGAAATCGAGCAATTGACCCCTACGGGGATTGATCTTTACCCTGACGTCAAGCCTGCGCCGCCGTGGCGCACCCCGGCTCGCTGAGGGCCGCTCGCACCAGGAGACTTCGTGACAGACACCATCGGCTTCATCGGCCTCGGCAACATGGGCGGCCCGATGGCCAAGCGCCTCGCCGCCGCCGGCTACGAAGTCCACGCCTTCGACATCAACGACGCCGCCCTCGACGCGGTGGTCGAGGCCGGCTGCCATCGGGCCGCCGACGCCAACGACGCTGCTCGCAAGGCTGACCTGCTCATGACCTCGCTGCCCCGGCCCGATCACGTGCAGGCCGTCATGGTCGACGGCGGCGCCCTCGCCGAACTCTCCGCCGGCAACATCTGGGTCGACCTCACCACCAACCGGAAGGAGTTCGTCATCGAACTCGCCGGGCAAACCCCCGAGGGCGTCACCGTGGTCGACTCGCCCGTCACCGGCGCCGTCGACGGCGCCCGCAACGGCAAGCTCACCCTGTTCGCCGGCGGCACTCCGGAAGACCTCAACCGCGTGTGCCCCGTGCTCGAAAACCTCGGCCGGGCCATCAAGTGCGGGCCGCTTGGCACCGGCAACGTCACCAAGCTCGTCACCAACCAGCTCTGGTTCATCGCCGCCGCATCCATCGGCGAAGGATTTGCACTCGGCATGGCCAACGGCGTCGAACTCGACGTGCTCTGGGACGCGATCAAGGACTCGGTCGGCGACAGCTTCGTCGCCCGCCACGACGCACCGTCGATCTTCGCCGGGCACTACGACCCCAGCTTCACGCTCGACCTCTGCATGAAGGATCTCGGCCTCACCATGGAGCTGAGCGAAAACGTCGGCACCGATCTGCCGATGACACAGCGGGCCTATGAGACGTTCGAACGGGCCACCGACCGCTACGGGGCCGACGTCGGTGAGCTCCACGTGGCCAAGCGAATCGAAGACGACGCCCAACTCTCGTTCCGCCTCGACGGCGACTGGATTCCCCACTGGGAGAAGTGACATGACCATCACCGAACCAACGCACGACACGCCGGTCACGCTGGCCGACCTCGTCGACCTCGATCGATACCCAATCCACGAACCGGACTCGGCGGCGTACGCAGCGATCGTCGACCACGCCCGCCAGGGACTTCGGGCCGAGGGCTGCGCCGTGATCAAGGACCTGGTGCGCCCCGATGCGCTCGAGCGGCTCGGCCGGGAGATCTGGGACCGCAAGGACACCACTCATTTCTCCACGCAGGTGATCAACCCCTACTTCCACTTCCACCACAACGACGCCTACCCCGAGCGTCACCCGATGAATACCTTCCTCGAGCGGTCGAGCGGGTTCATCCCCGGCGACTCGTGGGAGGACACGACCGCCATGCGGGTCATGTTCGAGAACCCGCAGCTCGCCCGGTTTCTCGCCGACTGCCTGGAGATCCCCGAGCTCCACCCGTATGCGGATCCGCTCGCCGGGCTCACCGCCAACATCCTCGACCCCGGCCAGCAGTTCACCTGGCACTTCGACACCAACGAGTTCGCCGTGACGGTGCTCGTCGAGGAAGCCGACGAGGGCGGCCTGTTCGAGTACGTGCCGAACATCCGCTCCGACGGCGACGAGGGCTTCGACGACATCCAGAACGTGCTCGAAGGCGGACGTGACGGCGTGAACACGCTCGACCTCCGTCCCGGCGACATGCAGATCTTCCGGGGGCGATACTCGCTTCACGCCGTGAGCCGGGTGGCCGCCGACTCGAAGCCTCGTCATGCGGCGATCTTCGCCTACACCGAGAAGCCGGATGTGATCGGCCGCCTCGAACGGACCCAACAACTCTTCGGCCGCGTCCTCCAAGCCCACATCGACGCCGAAGAAGCCCGCGTGCGAAGTGATGGTCTCACTGACTGACGTGCCACCTCGACGAGTTCGACGAAGTCGAACTCGGTAAGTGAACGAAGTGAACGACAGCGATGGACTGACTGACTGAGGCGCCACCTCGACGAGTTCGACGAAGTCGAACTCGGTAAGTGAACGAAGTGAACGAC
>JAHDEJ010000051.1:17690-20141 GCA_020628865.1 Acidimicrobiales bacterium | reverse complement strand
GCCACCTCGACGAGTTCGACGAAGTCGAACTCGGTAAGTGAACGAAGTGAACGACGGCGTGTGAAATCTGCCTTATGCCGTAAGTGAAACCGCGGCGGCTCCGTACCCTTGGGCGCATGCTTGCGCGGATCGGTACCTGGTGTTTCAACAACCCGTGGAAGGCCCTGGCGGGCTGGATCCTCGGGATCGTCGTGGTGATGGGAATCTCCGGCGCCGTCGGACCGGCGTTCAACGACGCCTTCGAGACGCCGGACTCGGAAACGGCCCGAGGCTTCGCCGTGCTCGAGGAGTACTTCCCGGGTCAGGCAGGCGGCGTGAACTTCGGTTCGGTCGTGTTCCAGGCCGAACAGGGCATCGACGACCCGGCGGTACAGGAGGCGATGGAGGAGTTCTTCGCCGAGATCGAAACCAAGGGCGACGCCGGCGACTACTCCGTCGTCTCCCCGTACTCGCCGTTTGGCGCACAGCAGGTGAACCCCAGCGGTGAGGTGGCCTACGCAACGGTCAACATCGACCCGAGCGTCAACGGCACCGAGGCCGGCGAGATCGGGGCCGAGCTGTTCGAAGAACGCCCGCAGCTGGACGGGCTCACGGTCGAAATTGGCGGTGCCGCACTCGGCGGGTTCGAACCGCCGGAGACCGAGCTCATCGGTCTGGCCTTCGCCATCGTGATCCTCATCGTGTCGTTCGGCTCGGTGCTCGCCATGGGCATGCCGATCGGCGTCGCCATCGCCGGTGTGGGTGTGGGCATCGGCCTGCTCACCCTGCTCAGCAACGTGATCAACATGCCGGACTTCGCCCCGACGATCGCCATCATGATCGGCCTCGGTGTGGGCATCGACTATGCCCTCTTCATCGTCACTCGTTACCGGGAGGAAGCCCGGCAGAACGGTGGTGACCGGCCCGCGGCGATGTTCATCGCCATGGACACCGCCGGCCGTGCCGTGCTCTTCGCCGGCCTGACCGTCGTCGTGTCGCTGCTGGGCATGCTGCTCATCGGCCTGCCGTTCATGACCGGCATGGGCATCGGCGCCTCGGTCGCCGTGCTGATGACGATGCTCGCCGCCATCACGTTGCTGCCAGCGCTGCTCGGCTTCGCTGGCGACCGGATCGAGATGACCCGGTGGCGCGGCCTCGTCGCGGCCGGCCTCGTGGCCCTTGCGCTGCTGTTCGTGGGGTTCGGCCAGGCGCAGGTCGCCGTGTTCCCGGCTCTCGCCGCGGTGATCGTCCTCGTCGTCGGCTACTTCGTGCCCTTCCTCAAGAGCTTTGTGCCTGAGCGGCGGGAGAAGCCGATTCGTGAGACGTTCTGGTATCGCTGGAGCCGGGCGCTCCAGGCCCGCCCGTGGGTCGCCTTGCTCGCCGGGTCGGCAATCCTGCTGGCACTGGCGGCGCCGGTGCTCGGCATCCGCTTCGGCTTCTCCGACGAGGGCAATTTCCCCGAAGAGACCACGACGCGCCGGGCCTACGACCTGGTCGCCGAGGGCTTCGGCCCGGGTTCGAACGGTCCGATGCTCGTGGCGATCACCGTGGACTCGCCGGCGGACGCGGCCGGCCTCGAGCCGCTGCAGGCGGCCATTGCCGGAACCGACGGCGTGGCGTTCGTGAGCCCGCCGTTCCCCAACAACGTGGACGCGCCTGAGCAGAGTGAGGCGTTCCTCATGCAGCTCGTCGCCACGACCTCACCGCAGGCCGAGGAGACCGAGGAGCTCGTGAAGTTCCTGCGCTCCGATGTCGTGCCGGCGGCGATCGCGGGAACCGGCCTCGACGTCAACATCACCGGCGGCGTGCCGGCGTCGATCGACTTCTCGGCGTACATGGCGAGTCGCACGCTCGTGTTCTTTGCCGCGGTGCTCTCGCTGTCGTTCCTGCTCCTGGCGATGGTCTTCCGCTCGTTGCTGGTCCCGCTCAAGGCCGTGATCATGAACATGCTGTCGATCGCCTCGGCGTATGGCGTGGTCGTCGCCATCTTCCAGTGGGGATGGTTCGGTGGACTGACCGGAATCGAACCGGCACCGATCGAACCGTTCCTCCCCGTCATGCTGTTCGCCATCGTGTTCGGCCTGTCGATGGACTACGAGGTCTTCCTGCTCAGCCGCGTGAAGGAGGAGTTCGACCGCACCGGCGACGCCGTGAACTCGGTGGCCGACGGTCTCGCCTCGACCGCCCGAGTCATCTCGGCGGCCGCGGCGATCATGGTCGTGGTGTTCGGCAGCTTCCTCTTCGAGGACCTGCGCATCATCAAACTCTTCGGCACCGGACTGGCGCTCGCCGTGTTCCTCGACGCCACGTTCGTCCGCATGCTCCTGGTGCCCGCCACGATGGAGCTCCTCGGCGAGAAGAACTGGTGGCTCCCGGGCTGGCTCGACAAGATCCTGCCCCGCATCAACGTTGAAGGCCCGGCCCACCCGAGCGCACCGACCGCCGATGAGGAGCCAGAGCTCGTCAACGCCT
>JAHDEJ010000051.1:0-17590 GCA_020628865.1 Acidimicrobiales bacterium | reverse complement strand
CCGGCCCACCCGAGCGCACCGACCGCCGATGAGGAGCCAGAGCTCGTCAACGCCTGAGCCGGCTCACCGCAGTTCTTTGCGGACCATGAGTTTGAGTCCGGACCAGTCGTCGTCGACCGCGCAGACCTTCACATCCACCAGGCCGCGGCCCAGGACCAGGTCCCGCACCACATCTTCCGTGAGGTCGACGAGCATCGCCGATGACTTCTTCGGCCAACAGACCCACACGGATCGGTCCGGAAAGGCGAGTCGCCATAGCTGCTCGACCCGCTTGCGAAGGTCGCCCGTGCGACGGCAGAACACCAGAGACACGTCGTTTGTGCCTCGGGCCCCGGTGCGCAGGGTCACCTTGTCCGGCATTGGAACGAGCAGATCGAGCGCATGATCGGGCGCGTCGACGAGAGCCACCGTATGGCCTTCCTTGATGCCAAGCTTCTTGGGAAGCGGCGTGCCGGAGTAGCCGGCTGGCATCAGCTGTAGCCGAGCTCGCCGAGGGCGGTCTTGAACCACTCGGCGACAGGCCGAGCGGCATCCCAGTGGTCGAGGATGATCTCGTCGAGATTGTCGTCGAGCAGGATCTCCGGGTCCTCGTGTTCGGCCCAGAACGTCCACTGCTTGTTCATGACGAGTGGCTCCCGCTCGGCCGCCTCCTTCAGATCTTTCAATGGCCGCTTGTGGGCCTCGCCACCGAGCTCGCCGAAGAGATCCTGAAAGGCGGGCGTGTCGATGGCGGCCCGCAGGCCGTCGCCTTCCTCGGCGATGTGGCGCCGGAGGGCATCTCGCATCTCTGTTGAGGGCATGTACATGCCTCCGGCGACGGCAAGGCCGTTGACGCCGAGTCGCGTCGTATATGCGGGCCAGTCAGGGTCGTGCTTCTGCGACCGACCGATGGTGATACCCAGCTCCGTCTTGTACGGCGACTTGTCGTTGGAGAAGCGGGTGTCCCGATTGATGCGGTAGATCGCCTTCTTCGGATCGATCGTGTACTCGGGCTGCTCCGCTCGAAGCCCGTCGCACAATGCGACGGCCAGCGCCTGGTAGGGCTCCTTCAGGTGCTTCTCGTAGTCCTTGCGGTGCTCGTCGAACCACGCTTTCGAGTTGTTTCGAGCGAGACCACGCCAGAAGTCGAGCGTTTTCGAGGTGAAGAAGGCCATGCGCGCGAAGCTAGCCCGCCGGGAAGGTGTGGCGCTCCCGGCGTGTTCCCACCGGTGAACCCAGGAGGACCTCCATGTCAGAAGCAACGACCACCGACGAGATCACCGAGATCACCATGTACGGAGCGGACTGGTGCGGCGACTGTCTGCGGGCGAAGGCCTGGTTCGCTGAACACGACGTCGCCTACACCTACGTGAATCTCGAGGAGGTTCCGGACGCCGCCGACATCGTGTTGGAACGAAACAACGGGCTCAAGCGCATCCCGGTGATCGTGTTCCCGGACGACAGCCACCTGACCGAGCCGTCGAATGAAGCCCTCGCCGCGAAGATGGCCGAGCTTGCCGGCGAAGACACGAGTCCCGAACCTCGCTTCGAGGTCGTCGAGAATGCCGAAGCCGGTCGCTTCGAGTTGCAGCGCGATGGCGATGTCGTCAGTGTCGCCGACTTCACCGACCGGGATGGCACGGTCGTGATCCCGCACGTGGGCACCGACCCGGCGCATCGTGGGCAGGGCTACGCCGGCCGCCTCATGGACGGCACGCTCGACCTGATCCGCACCAGCGGCCGCTCCGTCGTTCCCCTGTGCCCGTTTGCCGCCCAGCACATTCGCGGCCATCCCGAGTACCAGGACCTCCTCACGACCTGACCGGCATCGCCCGCCGCCCCCGCATTTCCAGGTGCCTGGCACCTAAGGCCGTGTTAGGTGCCAGGCACCTCAGTGGGTCAGGTGTTGAAAAATCAACGAATTCGTTGCGCCGCGGGTGCGTTGGGTGCCAGGCACCTCGCTTTTGGGGTGTGGGGGTGGAGGTCGTAGGATTGTCGGGTCGCAAACCCGCTGCGACGACACCTCGAGCAAGGACAGGCACACATGGCACACAAGGTCGGCATCATCGGCGGCGACGGCATCGGTCCGGAAGTCATCGCCGAGGGCCTTCGCGTCATCGAGGCTGCCGGCGTCGAGCTCGACACGGTCGACTACGACCTCGGCGGTGCCCGCTACCTGAAGGACGGCGTCATCCTCACCGACGAGATCCTCGAGGAATGGCGCGGCCTCGCCGCCCTGTACCTCGGCGCCGTCGGCGCACCCGACGTGCCGCCCGGCGTCATCGAGCGCGGCCTGCTGCTCCGTATGCGTTTCGTGCTCGACCTCTACATCAACTTCCGCCCGTTCGTCGCTCCCGACGGAAGCCACGACTTCGTCGTGATCCGTGAGAACACGGAAGGGACCTACGCCGGCGAGGGCGGCTTCCTGCGCAAGGACACGCCCCACGAGATCGCAACCCAGGGTTCGGTCAACACGCGCCTCGGCGTCGAGCGTGCCATTCGGTACGCCTTCGAGCTGGCGACCACCCGCAACAACCACCTCACGCTCGTCCACAAGACCAACGTGCTCACCTTCTCCGGCTCGCTGTGGGAGCGCACCTTCAACGAGGTCGCGGCCGAGTACCCGCAGGTCGAGACCGCCTACAACCACGTCGACGCGGCCTGCATCTACTTCGTGCAGGATCCCCAGCGCTACGACGTCATCGTGACCGACAACCTTTTCGGCGACATCCTCACCGATCTCGGTGGCGCCGTCTCCGGTGGCATCGGCCTGGCGCCCACGGCCAACCTCAACCCCGAGGGCGTCTCGATGTTCGAACCGGTTCACGGCTCGGCACCGGACATCGCCGGTCAGGGCATCGCCAACCCGCTCGCCGCCATCCTGTCCGGTGCAATGATGCTGAACCACCTTGGTGAGACCGACGCCGCTGCGCGAATCAAGGCCGCCGCGGAAGCCGTGTCCAGCGAGACCGGGACCACCCGCGAGATGGCCGATCTGGTGATCGGGAAGCTGTGAGCGAAGCGGGCAGCATGAGCGTCCAGGAGGACCTGACGGGGATCGAGCGCACGGCTCGGCAGCCCGAACGCGTCGACATCTACGACACGACCCTGCGCGACGGCAGTCAGCTCGAGGGCATCTCCCTCACCGTCGAGGACAAGCTCAAGATCGCTCGTCAGCTCGACCGTCTCGGCGTTGCCTACATCGAAGGTGGCTGGCCGGGCGCAAACCCGAAGGACATCGAGTTCTTCCAGCGAGCCTCCACCGAGCTGGACCTGCAGCAGTCGACGATGGTCGCCTTCGGATCGACCCGTCGAGCCAAGGGCAAGAGCGACACCGACCCGACGCTGCAGAACCTGCTGTCGGCCGGCACCGGAACCGTCTGCATCGTCGGCAAGACCTGGGACTACCACGTCACCGAGGCGCTCCAGACCACGCTCGACGAGGGCGTGGCAATGGTCGCCGACTCGATCGCCTTCCTGAAGGGCGAAGGCAAAGAGGTCTTCTTCGATGCCGAGCACTTCTTCGACGGCTACCGGCGGAACCCCGAGTTCAGCCTGGCGGTTCTGGAAGCAGCAGCCGTGGCCGGAGCCGACTGCCTCGTCCTGTGCGACACGAACGGCGGATCGTTGCCCGCCGACGTCGAACGCATGGTGGCCGAGGTCCACGACCACCTCGGAGGCGAGAACGGGACGACGGCCGTCGGCGTGCACCTGCACAACGACACCGGCTGCGGCGTCGCCAACGCCGTCGCCGGCGTGCGCGGCGGAGCCAGCCACGTGCAGGGAACGATCAATGGCTACGGCGAACGCGTCGGCAACTGCGATCTCGTGCCGGTCATGGCGAACCTCTCCCTGAAGATGGGGATCGAGACCATCGGCGCCGACAACTTGAAGCACCTCACCTCGGTCGCCCACAACATCGCCGATCTGGTGAACTTCGCAGCCGACCCGCAGCAGCCGTACGTGGGCGCCACCGCCTTTGCACACAAGGCCGGTCTGCACACCTCGGCCATCGCCCGTCGCCCCGACGCCTACGAGCATGTCGCTCCCGAATCCGTCGGCAACGGCACCCGGTTCCTCGTGTCGGACATGGCAGGGCGCTCGACGCTGGCGCTGAAGGCCGAAGCACTCGGGATCGACGTCGACGGCAGGGTGCTCGGCGACATCACCGACACGCTCAAGAAGCTCGAATACGAGGGCTACCACTTCGAGGCGGCAGACGCGTCGCTCGAACTGCTCATGCGCGGCGCCGCCGGCTGGCAGCAGGAGTGGTTCCGGCTCGAGTCGTTCCGGGTGAACCTCGACCATCGGTCGGGCGCTGGTGGCCGAGCGTGGACCGACGTGAACGTCGAGGTCGAAACCGAAGCCACCGTGAAGGTCTGGGTGGGGGAGGAGCGCATCGTCGCGACCGGCGAAGGCAACGGTCCGGTGAATGCGCTCGACGCGGCCCTTCGTTACGCACTGCGACGGCACTACGCCGATCAGCTCGCCGTGATCTCGCTGACGGACTACAAGGTGCGGGTGCTCGACACGGGCCGGGGCACCGGCGCTGTCACGCGTGTGCTGCTCGAGTCGACGAACGGTCAGGAGACCTGGTCGACGATGGGCGTGAGCGAGAACATCATCGAGGCGAGCTGGCAGGCGCTGGCGGACTCGGTCGTGTACGGACTGCTGCACCCGCCGGCCTGAGCCCTCGGCGCCGAAGCTGTTCCGCTCAGGCTTCCGGGGACTCGAAGAACGCCATCACCAGCGCCGAGAGGCAGACGCTGCTGAGTTTGAGGTTCGAGCCATCGGCCAGTGGCTTGTCGATGATCGCGCCTGCGGTCGGCAGCGACGCCTTCGGCACCACGCCGGTGAGAAAGGCCGAGATGGCCACGGAGGTCTGCTCGAGGGCCGTGCGAATGGGTACGTCGAGTTTGGGCGTGAGCGCAAACGCTGCGACGAGCGGGGCGAGGACGAACTCGATCATCGCTTCGCGCCATCGGGTCTCGGTGGTGTCGAGCACCTCGCTGAGCTCGTGGTCGCCGTGCTCCTCCGCCCGGCTGGCGAACGTCGCTTGCAGCGCTCGGAACAGGGCAACCGCCTGGTGGTCCATGATCTGCGCCATCAGGACATCGCCCACCGCCTCCGCGGCGGATTCGGGCGTTCGAGCCTCGGTGGCCACGGACCGGATGGAATCGATGAAGCTCTCGCGTAAGCGGATCAGTTCGTCGAGGTCCTCGGTTGCCGGCCACCGGATCGAGTGCAGGAGGACGTCGCGGCGGAAGGCCTCCTGCGGGGATCGTTCCAGGTCGGACGACCAGATGCGATAGGCGCTGGTGCGAGACACGCCGGTCTCGCGCACGGCGTCCTCGAGCGACACGGCCTCCATGCCGTAGGCGAGGCCTTCGCGGAAGAGGACCTGGGTGCCCCAGTCCAGCAGGAGCGCGCGCGTCTCGTCGTGCGTCAACCGACGCCGGACCCCCGTCGCGACTCTACCTGTGCCTGTCATGTCAACCCGGTTCGAGTATGGCACATCGAGAATCCCACCTGCCGCAGCGGGAGCAACGGGATTCGCAACGCACACCGTTCGGCGAGCATCCACCACCGCTGAAAAGGGACTTGGTATCTTAAGTACCATGTTGAGTGACTGCGACCGACCCACTGACCCACGGTCACTCAGCTGTTCGAGTTCGGCGGACTCGAACGTCGGCCCGGCGGGAGGACCGACACCAATCGCGTAGGCGGGCGCGTAAGGCGACGCCAAGACCGTTGGCGGCGACCCTGAAAGTCTTGGGATGTGACGCACTGCGGGGTGCGTCACATCCCAAGCACCATCGCAATCCGGCGGCACTCGCACCGTGCCGAAAGTCGGCTCTCGGGTCCTCGCGGCAGGTACGCTAAGGTCATGGCAGCGCCCGAATACGTTCCCACGTCACCCACCGCCGCAAAGCACTACGTGTCGCCGCCGCAACGGTCGGCCGGCTGGTCGGCCGAGCGTGCCGGCGAATCCGTCGGGGTGGACAACAGCGGCGTGGCCGCGCTCGGAGCGCAGGGCCCAGACCAGGGCTACGCCGTCACGCTCACCAAGGTCTTCGCGAACAAACTGCATCTCCAGACCGGTGAACATCGCTCCGACGTCGACGCCGGCTGCGTCGCCGTGGCGACCAAGCGGGCGTCGCTGTTCGGCCGGGCACCCGTCGTTCACGATCTTCGTATCGCCTACACGCTGTTCGGCTTCCTCGACTCGGACCCGAACCCGGACCTCGTGGACTTCCGGCGCAACGCCTTTGCCGAAGTCCACTACGCCTTCCACTATTTCGAACGTCGGGCCATCGCCGACATGGTCGCCGACGACGTGCTCCGTCAGACGCCGGACGAGGTCGCCACCCGCTATCGCACCAGTTGGCGCGATCAGCTCGCCATCTAACTAGCCTGCTCCGGGTGAGTACACGAGTACGTTTCGCGCCCGCTCCCACCGGATTCCTCCACGTCGGATCCGCACGGTCGGCACTCTTCAACTGGCTCTACGCCCGCTCGACGGGCGGCGAGATGATCCTGCGCATCGAAGACACCGATGCGGCCCTCCGCAAACCGGAGTTCATCGACGCCATCGTGAAGCCGCTGCAGACGCTCGGCATCACGTGGGACGAAGGCCCCTACTACCAGTCGCAGCGCAAGCAGTTCCACGTCGAGGCGGTCGAACAGCTCGTCGAGAACGGCCACGCCTACTTCTGCAACCTGACCCGCGACGAAGCGGATGCGCTTGCAGCCGAGGCCGGTCTCCCGGCCGGCTACCACGGCTGGTCCCGGGACAAGGGCATCGAGGACGGCCCCGACTGCGTGGTCCGATTCCGGACACCGGACGAGGGCGAAGTCGTCATCAACGACCTCATTCGTGGCGAGGTTCGCTTCCAGTGCAGCGAGCTCGAGGACTTCGTCATCCGGCGCAGCGACGGCTCGCCCACCTTCCTCGTGGCCAACGCCGTCGACGACGCCGACATGAGCATCACCCACGTCATCCGCGGCGAGGACCTGCTCAACACCACGCCGAAGGTGATGCTGTTGTGGGAAGCGCTGGATCTGGACGACAAGCCCGAATACGCCCACCTGCCGCTGCTGGTCAACGAGCAGCGCAAGAAGCTGTCGAAGCGTCGTGACGATGTGTCGCTGATGGACTTCCTCGCCCAGGGATACCTGCCGCAGGCGATGGTCAACCACCTCGCACTCCTCGGCTGGGGCCCGCCGGACGAGAAGGAGATCCGTCCGATCGAAGAGATCATCGAGCTCTTCAAGCTCGAGAACGTGAACAAGGGCTCGGCGTTCTTCGACACGGTCAAGCTGGACCACATCAACGGCGAGTACATCCGCGCCCTTCCCGTCGACGATTTCGTGTCCATGGCCGAACCCTTCGTCTACGCGGTCGACACCGAAGTTCCGTGGGAGCGTGAGCAGTACCGGCCCGAGGTCTTCGCCTTCATCGCGCATGAAGTCCAACAACGCGTCAACGTCATGCGGGAGATCCCGAACTTCATCGACTGGCTGTTCGTCGACGAGGTCTCGTACAACGAGCGAGCCTGGAAGAAGGCCATGGAGAAGGGCAAGCAGGTCCCGGAGATCCTCGATGGCATCATCGAACGGTTCACCGATGTCGACTGGACCGCAGAGGCGCTCAACGGTGCCGTGAGCGCAGTCGGCGACGAGCTCGGTGCTCGCTCCCAGGTGCCCGCCCGGGTGGCCATCACGGGAACCAACGCCGGCATCCCGATGTGGGACGCCGTGTCGATGCTCGACCGCGATGTCGTCCTCCGTCGCCTCCGCAAGGCCCGCTCACTCCTCTGAGAAACGCGTCGTGGCTGGCCGAGTGGCCCCCCGGGTGGGAGCATGGACCGTGAGCCGGAACCGGAGTAGACGGGTCGTACGCTTCGGCGTTGGGCTGCTCGTCCTCGTCGTTCTGGGTTGGCTTGCGCTGATCTTCGGTCAGGTGACGCAGTCGGGAAACGACGCCATCGGCGCCTCCGCCGATGGCGATGCCATCGTCGTGCTCGGCGCCGCGCAATACGACGGCGAGCCATCACCGGTGTTGGAAAGCCGCCTCGATCGCGCCTTCGATCTGTGGGAACGCGACGCGGCTCCGCTCATCGTCACCACCGGCTCGAATCAACCCGGCGATCGGTTCACCGAAGGCTTCGCCGGCTTTCGCTACCTTCGCAACCAGGGGGTGCCGGAGTCCGATGTCGTCGTGGTGGTCGACGGCGGCGACACCTACGAGTCGTTGCTGGCAACCGCCAACCAACTGGTCGGCGACACCCGCACCGTGGTGATCGTGACCGACGCGTACCACGCCCGCCGGTCGACCGAGATCGCTGCGGAGGTCGGCCTCGACGCCACGGTCGTGGCGGCGGGTTCCGACCTCGGTGTCCGCCGGCGCCTCACCGAGACCGCAGCGATCGCACTCGGCCGCGTGCTGACGTTCCGTCGACTCAGTTCCCTTCGCTGAAAAAGCACAAGACCCGAGCCGGAGGCTCGGGTCTGTGTGAATGGCACCCCGTACGGGATTTGAACCCGTGTTACCTGCGTGAGAGGCAGGCGTCCTAGGCCGCTAGACGAACGGGGCAGGATGCTCGAGCCGAAGCTCGATCTTTTTCTCCGGAGCGAATCCGGTTGGCTCGGGGAGGAGGACTTGAACCCCCAATGTCTGGACCAGAACCAGGTGTGTTACCAATTACACCATCCCCGAAGGACTCTCGAAGTGTAGTGAGATCTCGGCAAAACTCCCACTTCTGGGGCGGGCCAAATGTCACGCCGTCGTTGCAGCCCGGGTCGCCACGAAGTGCGTGTTGGTCCGATCCTGCGGGGCCGCCCTCGTCTCGATGTTCGAGAAACCCGCCGTCTCCAGATGTTCGATGACCCGCTGCGTTCCCCATGCGGTGCCGAGGCCTTCGCCGCCGCCCGCAAGCGACACGCTCATGCAGTGCATCGTGGACATCGTGTACGTGAACGGCGCCATGGGATCCAGCATGTTCTCGGCCAGCGTCGACTCCGCCTTCGGCTCGACACACAGGTACCACCCGCCGTCCCGGAGCGCATCGTGGATGTTGCGCAGCACCGTGGCCGGCTGCGCTTGATCGTGGATTGCGTCGAAGGTGGTGATGAAGTCGAAGGGCTCGTCGGCGGTGAACTCGGCGGCGTCGCACTCCGTGAACGTCAGGTTGGTGAGTCCTCGCTCGTCGGCGGCGGACTGCGCCGAAAGCATCGCTTCGGAACTGAAGTCGAAGCCGTGGAACGAGCTGTTCGGAAAGGCTTCGGCGAGCAGTATGAGCGCATGGCCTCGTCCGCAACCGAGGTCGGCCAGGCGAGCACCCTTGGCGAGCGCTTCCGTCGCCCCCGGGATGTTCGGGATCATCTCGTCCAGGAGGGCGGCATCGAACTTGGCGCCGCTCTGCTCGGCCATGAAGTCCTGGAAGTTCGGGTACTTCGAGTACGGCACGCCCGCGCCGGTCTGGAACGCTTCGACCACGTCGTCCTCGACCTGTGCGAGCAGCGAAATGGACTGCAGGGCGGCCGCCAGGTTGAGTGACCCGCCGGCGCGAGTCACGAGCATCCGATGCTCCTCAGGCAGCAGAAAGCTCTCGGTGTCGGCGTCGTAGTCCACGATGGCGGCCGAGGCCATCGCCCAAAGCCATTCCCGCACGTACCGTTCGTTGAGCCCGGCTCGTTCGGCCAGCGCCTCGCTCGTCATCGCCGGCGCTCCGGCCATGGAGTCGAACAATCCGGTGCGGTGGCCGATGCTGCACATCATCGCGATCGAGCCGCCGTTGATGTAGCCGACCATCGAACCCAGGAACGCCTTGGCCCGTGCCTTGTCCATGCGGATGCCTTTCGCTTGCTGGCACCCGTTCTAGTGGTTCGCCGAAGCCTCGGCGAACACGGTCAGACGGCGATGAGGGTGGGGGCCGGCGTCACGGCCGGGAACCCTGCCGCCAGGAACGCGGCGTGATCCGCAAGATGGCACAGGCAGTCCAGCCACCACTCCGAGCTCACGGCTCGGCCGGACGGGAGATCTTCGAGCATCTCATCGACCGTCAGCTCCAAACCGAGATCGCGGCCTCGTCCGAGGTTGCGGAGGTCGAGCAATCGATCGACGATGTCCCCCTTCCCGATGGTCGGGCCGTCGATTTCCTCAACGAGCTGCTGCGTCTGCACACGGAGAGCCCGGTGCAGCGAATTGCCTGGCGCAATAGTCATCGACCCCCCTTCGGCCCGGCCCGAGTCGTGTTGAGCGAAAGCGCCGAAATTCGGGCCGTTCTGGCCGTTCGACCCATCAACTTTTGTGAGCCACTCACCGTTCACATGGGCGGCGGCAAGAGCGTCCACGCTGAGCGCCCCGCCGGAAACTGACCGTGACCCACACCTTCACCCTCACCCTGAACCGGACCTCACCAGCCCAGCGCCTTCGAGCCGTCGCTGTTGCCATCACCCTCCTGGCGACCCTGATGGTCAGCGCCCAACCTGCCGGCGCAGCCGAGTTCACTTGCAATGGGTTGCCGGCCACCATTGTCGGAACCGACGGCAACGACACCCTCGTCGGCACCGAAGGCGTCGATGTCATCGTGGGTCTCGCCGGTCGGGACCGGATCTATGGACTCGGTGGAAACGACGTCCTCTGTGGCGGCGGCAGCCGCGACCGCATCTACGCCGGCCGTGGGCACGACATCGTCCTCGGTGGCGACGGCGATGACCGGATCAAGGCCGACCAGGGCATGGACCAGATCTGGGGCGAAGGCGGCGACGACCGCATCTCCGGACAGACGGGCGCAGATCTGATCGTCGGCGGGCGAGGCGACGACATCCTCAGCGGCGGCTTCGGCAACGACACGCTGCAAGGGGGCCGAGGAGAAGACCAGATCAGCGGCGCCGATGGGGCGGACACGATCAGCGGTGGCGCCGACGCCGACACCTGCGATTCGCCCGGCGACAGCATCGCCGGCTGCGAACTGCCGACGATTGCCGGGCCGTCCAGCATCGACGCACAGTACGCAACGGAATCCTTCTCCATCATCAACACCGAGCGCGTCGCTCGGGGACTCCCGGCACTCACCCGGCACCCGGACCTCGATGCCTACGCCCAGGCATGGGCCGTGGAGATGTCCACGATTCCGCTCCCGCTCTCCGCCAGCCAGCACCACTCGCCCCCGTTCACCGGTTCGGATCGCCCGTTTCAGAGCATCCCGAACTCGGTGTCGTGGACCGCAGCCTTCGAGAACGTCGGGTACTCGACCGTCGGCTCAGCCGAGACGCCGGCCGACGTGATGTCCCGACTCTTCTACTCGCCGGGCGGCTCCGGGTTCATGAGCAGCCCCGGACACCGTTGCAACATCCTCGAAAGCGCCGCAATTCAGGTCGGTCTCGGGGCATTCACCGATGCCAACGGCGCCGTGTGGGTCGTGCAGGTCTACTGGGGAACCCAGTACCCGCTGCCGTCGCCGATCGCAGAATGTGCGAGTGTGACGGCCCGCTGAGCCGATCGTTCTGGTCGGGAAGGGGAGATTCGAACTCCCGATCTCCTGCTCCCAAAGCAGGCGCCTTAGCCAAACTAGGCCACTTCCCGGTCCCCTGAGGCTATCGCCGGGCCCCGAGAAGCGTCGGGGCATCCGGGAGAAGCTGCCGCCCAACGTTCGGGCAGGTCTGCACTACCGCCGATCCCGCCGATGGGCTATGTTGCTTTTCTGTGACGGAAATCCAGGCGGATCCCCCCAAACCAGTTCGTCGTTTCTCCAATTCGGAAGGAGCGATGCTGCGCCGAGTCCGAATGGACGAGGTGACCGCGGGGGAGTACCCGCATCATCTGACCGTTGCGGGCATCGTTGCGCTGGCCGATGCCGGCGTGGAGCCCGCAGAGGTGGCCGCCGCTTCGCCAGTGCTCACCGCAGCCGGGATTCTTGCGTTTCGCACCCACGGCCACGCCTACGACGACGCCGACTACTCGGACCGCTTCTTCGACGCCAGCCTCCTCGCCGACGAAGGCGTACCGGCCTCGGTCGCAAACGCCTACCCGGACCGATTCTCCGAGGTCGACGTCGCCCGGTTCCATCACGCCGGTGCGACTCCCGATCGGGTGGCCGAGTATCCCGACGACTGGTCGCCCACAGACATCGCCGACCTCGTTGGCGGCGGCGTGACCGCAGCGCAGGCCACGACCTGGTACGACGTACCCGGCGTACCCACAGCGGCGATCGCCGCCTGCGTCGAGTCCGGAGCCGAGCCCGCCACCGTGGCCCGCTTCATCGACGTCGTCGGCCAGGCCGTGCGGGCCCCGGATCGAACACTGGTCACGATGGCGCTCGAGAGTGCCCGGATCGACGATCCTGAATCCGTCCGCTCCGACCTGCTGACCATTGCGATTCGCAGCATCGACGCCTCCGACGAAGATCCGGAACAGAAGACGAAGATCGCCGCAGTGCTCGAAGAGATCGTGGATCGTGGGGGAGTGCTCTCCACCTCCATCCCGGACTCCTGGAACCGCTCCCGGGTCCTGCACGTGGGCCCCGAAGGCAGCGCTCGTGCAACACTCGCCATCTCTCCAGACCAGCCGCTGCGGTTCAACGACGGCGAGATCGATCTTGTCGACGGGGTCCGCGAGGTCAACGACTACTGCGCCGCACTTCCCGGCTGAATCCCGTCCAGCGCTCACTTTGCCCGGGTCCCAACCGACTCGGGAGTGGTGACCGACATCGACCACCGCGACGAAGCGCTCGATGACGCCTTTGCCGCGGTTGCGGCCCGGCGATCCGATGAGGAACGCGACGCGGCCGCCCGGGCACAGCTCTGGCACGCCCACCACTGGCCCCACCGCTACGAGCGGTGTGTCGTGGTGGGCGAACGTCACGTGTGTCGCCGGTGCCTCTGGTTCTATGGCGTGGCCTTCGTCGTCATGGCCATCGCGCTTGCCGGGCTCGGCCCATGGCCGACGGCATGGGACGCCGTCCTGCTCTGGGTCCTGCCGATCCCGGCGACCATCGAATTCGCCGCGGGGGAGCTGAGCCGGGTCCGCTACGACCCGCGCCGCCAGATCCTCGTCACCGTACCGATGGCCCTCGCCGTCGGGCGCGGCTTCGCCGCCGAATTGGAGGCGCGCTGGAGCTGGACATTCTGGGGGCCATGCCTGGTGTTCGGCAGCCTCTGGTTGGTGTTCGCCCTTGTCGGGCGGCACCGGGGGACCGGCCAGTACGCCGGCCCGGACTCAGGTGAGGGCGCCCTCGACGCGTGACGTCGCTTCTTCCTCGGAGATCTCGAGGGCAAAGCTGAGCTCGGAGACGAGCACGTTACGAGCCTTGGTGTAGAGCGACTTCTCGCCTGCGGAGAGGCCCTTGTCGGCCTCGCGAAGCGCGAGGTTCCGGACGACCTCGGCCACCTGGTAGACGTCGCCCGACTTCAGCTTCTCCTGATGGTTCTTGAAGCGACGGCTCCAGTTCGGTGGCTCGCGGATGCCACGCTTCTCCAACACCTCGAAGAGGTCTTCGACGTCTTCGGTGCTGATGGGCCAGCGCATGCCGACCTCTTCGACCTTGTCGACGGGCACGGAGAGGGTCATCTCACCGTGGGCCATGTCGAGCACGAGGTACTCGGTCTTTTCGCCGAAGGCCTTGCGCATCTCCCGCTTCTTCACAATGGCTGCGCCATGGTGCGGATAGACGACGCGGTCACCAACATCAAACATTCGTTACATACCTTCTGCATTGCTGCGGGGGCGGTGATTTCCAAGGATGCCACCGGCGATCGAAAACGCCAAAGCGCGCCGTGGATTTGTATTCAACGCCTCTTGCCGACCGATATTCCGCAGGCTAGCCCCGGAAAACCGTGCTTCCGGTCACCCCGCGGCGGGGACGTTCAGTGTGGCACGTGTGCGCTCGGCAGATGCGGCAAGCAGCGCCGGGTCCACGGTCGCACCGGTGATCGGGCTCGTGGCCGTGTCGATGATCTGCCACGTTCCGCCGACATCGACCCAGGTCGGATGGGCATCGACCCGCAGCACGCCGAGGCTGCCGTCGTCGCGTCGCCCGACGACGAAATCGACGAGGGCGCCGTCCTGGCTTTCCAGCGGGCAGGCCGTCGGGCACTCCGGCGCCGAGGAGGATTGGTTGGAGAGCAGGTTGCCGAGGCCATAGGCGATGTACTCGCCGCCGATCTCCTCGATGCGCTGCGGCACGTGCGCATGATGGCCGACGATCAGGTCGATGTCCGGCGACGCAAGTAGACGAGGGCCCAGATCGCTCTGCAGCGGATCGAGCTCGGTCTGGAACTCCTGGCCCCAGTGCATGCTGACGATGACGAACTCGACGCCGGCGGCACGATGGCGGGCGGCATCGGCGAGAATTCGCTCCTCATCGATCTGGGCGACCCGATCCTGGGGCACCTCGCCGTCGGCTCGGCCGTTGAGCCCATAGGTGTAGGAGAGGTGCCCGACGCTCGTGCCGAGCACATCGAACCGCCAGAGCCGAGCGGCCTCCTCGGCCGTGGTTGCGATACCGACGTGGGGAACCTGCACCCGGTTGAGCTGTTCGACGGTCGACACGACGCTCGCCTCACCGGAGTCCCAGGCATGGTTGGAGGCGACCGAGCAGGAGTCGAAACCGGCGTCGGCGATCGCGTCGGCGAGTTGGGTCGGCGCCCGGAACACGCCGCCGAAGTTCGCGCCGCCGAAGGCGAGGTCGGTGTTGGAGGAGGAGATGGGAACCTCGAGGTGGCAGATCGCGAAGTCTGCGCCCTCGACCAGAGGCTTCACGTTTGCGAACAGCGGCTGGAAGTCCCAGCCGTCGGCCGTGGCAGCAGCATCGCCAACACGCTCGTGAATCAGGATGTCGCCCGAGACGGAGATGGTGAACGTGGTCGGAGCCGCAACCTCCGCCGCGACCGCTGTGGACGTTCCCGGATCCGATGCGGAATCGGTGCCGCCCTCGGCATCGGCAACGTCGGTGCCGTCGTCATCGGAGGCGAGAAGGGGGCCGACGAGCGCCACGACACAGAGCCCGATGAAGGCAAGGATCAGCGTCCAAACCACCCGTTCCTGCTGTGGCTCCCTGGGGTGCCGGACGGGTTCGGTCATCGTCAGACGGCCTCGGAGCGGATCGCCGTGCCCGGCAACGCCGTCCGGACGGACCCACCGGGATTGCGCACTTCAACACCGTTCACGAACACGTACTCGACGCCCACCGACTCCTGCGCCGGATTGGCGATTGTCGAGCGGTCGATGATCGTGTTCGGGTTGAAGACGGTCACGTCGGCGTCGGCGCCGATCTGCATGCGTCCCTTGCGTCGCATCGCCGGTGCGCTGATCCCCAGAAGGTTCGCCGGGCGGATCGTCATCATCGCCAACGCCGTTCCCAGCGGGACGATCTGTTGCTCTCGCACGTAGAGGCCGAGCGTCCGGGCAAAGCACCCGGTCGAACGGGGATGGTTGTTGTGGGAGGGCTCCAGGATTGCGTCCGAGCCGAGCATCATGAAGTCCCGGCTGAACCCGAGTTCGATGTCGCCCGCGGGAATCGCAAAGGCTGCCGTGAGCAGGTTCGCGTCGTAGGCGTCCTGGAAGGTGGCGGCCGACAGGCGTTCGTCGGTGCCGGCAACCTGCAGGTCCTCGTACGTGATGCCGTACTTCTCCTGCCATTCGCGGAACCGGGCCGAGCGCAGGGTGGTCGCCCAGAACTCATACGGGTACATGCAGCTCGTCATCCGCAGACCCTCGTCGATCGCCGCCTGAATCTCGTCGAGTGCTTCGGCCATGCGGCCGGTGCCTCCCGTGGAATTCAGGTGTTCGATGTGGACGTGGCAGCCGGTTTCCCGAGCGACCGAAACGAGCTCACCGGTGGCCTCGGCCTGAACGCCGGGCGCCAGGTTGTCCGAGAAGCGGGCGTGGACGCACAGCGGGACGTTCAGTTGCGCAGCCAGGCTGCCCATGTCCAGGAGCTCGGTCGGGGTGACGCCGGGGGCGTATTCGGGCTGGGCATGGATGCCGAGATAGCCGCCTCGGATCTGGACTTCGATCGCCTGGGAGATCGAGGTGATCTCGGCTCCGGACGCCTGATCGTCGGGCAGAAACCCGAGGCCGTTGCGAACATGGGAGTTGTGGACGGCGCCGCCGAAGTGAATGGGGACGCCCTCTGCTTCCCAACGTTGGTGGAAATCGGTGGCTTCGAATCGCAGGCCGTGCATGCCGACGTTGGCCGTGACCCCGTCGGCCACCTTCCACCATTCGCCGTAACCGTTCGGCTGGTAGGAGAGGATGTCGATGAAGCCGGGGGAGATGACGAGGCCGGTTGCGTCGATCGAGCGGTTGGCGGCGATCGGCTGATCGCTGATTTCGGCGATGACACCGCCGACCAGCGCCACGTTGCCGACTCGGTCGAACCCGGATTCCGGGTCGATGATTCGTCCGCCGGTGAGTACGAGGTCGGCCGTTTGGCCGTCGGCGAGACGAAGCGAGGAATCGAACACCGGCCCGTCGAAGGGTTCCGGCTCGCTGACGACGGCGGTTCCGTCGGCGGCCGTCTCGCCGGTGCCGTCCGTGGCGGCGTCGGCGGCCGCCGGGCTTCCGGAAACGACGATGCTGTCACCCGCGCCCATGCCACGGAGACCGGCGAGTGCCGCGGTTCCGAACCCGAGACCGAGCACGATCTTGCGTCGGTCGACGACGTAGTTCTCCGGCTCGTCTGCGGTCCGGGGTACCGGCCGTTGACGTGGGGTGGGGGTCTCGTCCGACACGGCAAGCAAGGTTAGCTGCGCTACCCGCCCATGGAACGACGCGGCGCCACTTCTGCAAGCAGCTGTTCACAACTGCGCTGCAGGCGCCCGAGAGGGTAATGCAGGGTGGCCGCGCCCGTCGCCGAGAGGCTGCGCGTGACCTCGTCGCCTGATCGGTTGCGGCCGTGCGCGATCTGCACGTCGAGTCGGGTGCCGTTGGGCAGGTGTGCGAGCGCGGCACAGCCCACGATCACCACGTCCCAATCGGGTGGGATGGCGAGCAGCCCGAGGTCGGCGACCGGGTCGGCGGCGTCGAGGGGAACGACGTGAAGCTGCAGCGTGGGGTGCAGCGTGTTGACGCCCACGAGGGTGGGCGCAGGATCGCTGCGATGGAGAACGAGGTCGGTCAGTGCGGTGAGGAGGTCGGCGGCCGGGAGCATCTGTGTGAACTTCTGGTGACGATGGGCGGCAGCGCAAGCACGCAGCGAGAGATGATGAGCATCGCATGGCGGTGTGACAGTCCGCTACGGAGCCCCGAAAACCCCAGTGTTTTCAGGGTGTGAGGGTCAGATTCTTTCCGGTTGTCAAATTTCGATAACTAAACGGTTGAATTTGCCATGGGGATGTCGATACGGTTACTGCGGCCGTCCCCCAGGTAACCCGCCACCTGGGGGATGGCTGCCTTTTCGCCCAAGACCGCGCCGAGCAGCAGCAAGCCCCGCGAGGCAGCGCAGCAGGCCAACGGCCGCCGACAAGCGAAGCGAACCAGTTCAGGGACGACCGAGTTCGGCGAAGCCGACACTCGCAGGAACGCAAGGCCCCAAGGGCCGCCGCGTTCCCTGATGCTCCTATGTCAAGGAGTTGAGGTCGTGGAGGAGGATTCGGTGGAATCGGC
>JAHDEJ010000022.1:92625-95310 GCA_020628865.1 Acidimicrobiales bacterium | reverse complement strand
AATCTGTCGCCGAAGAGAACGACGAGCATCAGCGTCGATCGCAAGAACGGTCGGCAACGGTGCTGCAACGGTGCTGAAACGCTGGTGTTGCCAGGGTGGTCGTGGCGTGACGGGGACGATCCCGACCGCCACAGGAAACCTACGAAAGGGCGACCCAACCATGAAGCGAATGATGCGTGTGACGATCGTGACGATTGCAGCGCTGGCCGTGACCGCACTCGGTCTGCCAGCAGCGGGAGCCATGCCGGCCAAGGTCGACGTCTGCCACGTCGACGAGGTCGGAGAGTACAAGCTGATCAATGTCAGCGAGCGTGCCGTCGGACGCCTGCTGGCCAGGGGCGACAGCCTGCCCGGCGACCCGGTGCCCGGGACACCGGGCTTCGTCTTCGGCGAGGACTGCACTGCGGTCGCGGTTCCACCATCGGCCCTCTGCAGCACGTTGGACGGCTACGTGGTCAGCACCACAAGTTCTGCCCCAAGCTTCCGGATCGCGTTCACCAACAACGATCTGTTTGCACACGAAGTCGTCTCGGTGACCGTGACCAACACCGACACCATTGCACAAGCGTTCGCGATCACGATCTCCAATGAGCTCTACGTGACGCCCGCGACGACGTTCAAGTCCGGGGCGACGCCGTTGATCGCGCCCGGGGCGTCGGAGACGATCGAGCTCGACAATCTGAACGACCCAGCTGGAAACTCCAGATTCATCCTCCGTCTCGAACCTGCCACATCGACAACCGTGCAGAACGTCACGTTCTCGTTCGCTTGCTCCTGAACCGTCGCAACCCGCGACGCGGCCACGCTCTGCTACTCGATGAGAAACGGGAACGACCTGGCGACGCGCTGGTACCGGCGTCGCCAGGTCCCGGCATCCATACCGACGATGCCGTTTCGCTCGAGCTCGGCTGCAACGGCCGCGGCCCCACGGTGGGCGTCGGTGAAGTGAAAGGCCAGCGCGGCGTCGGTGGACAGCGGTTCTGCAGCTTCGGCCAGCAGCTCGGCTGACCGACGCTGGTCGCCCTCCGCAAGGGCGATTCGCGCGAACACCACGTTGGCTCGAGCGGCGTCGGTGGCGGAGGCCACGGGTTCGGCGGAGGCACGCGCTGCCTCCGCCGATACCCGAGCCAGCTCGACGTCACCGGCGGCCAACGCGGCCTCTGCTCGTGCTGCGTGCGACCAGGTGTGGCCTCGAGTGAAGCCGATTCGCTCCAGGAGCAACTCGACTTGCTCGAGCCGGTCGAGGGCGGCTGCGGGCGCCCCTCGATGGTGGTCGACCAGGGCGTGGAGGATTTCGACCTGCGCCACAAATCGCATGCGCCCGTTGTTGAGGCCGGTTGCGATGGCGGTCGTGCAGCCGTCCGCGGCTGCCTCGAAATCGCCGGCGCCTGCAGCCACGAGCGCCAGGATGCCAACCGTCTCGGCGCTGGTGTAGTCATCGAGGTCGCTCGCGTCCAAGTGCCCTTGCGCCCGTGCGACGTAGCGTGCGGCCGACCGGTGTCGTCCGGCGAGTTGCGACGCAATCGCAAGGGCGGCATCGCCAGCCGCGAGCAGCTGTGGCGCCCGAGAGACGCGGCCTGCTGCAAGGGAGCCCGCGCCGTAGCTGATCATCTCTGCCCGACGGTCCGACACGTAGTAGAGCTCGCCGAGTGAACTCATCAGGCGAGCTCGTTCCGTGGCCTTCGCCGAGGCCGTCGTCGACAAGCCTCGCAAGCGCCCGAACGGCAGCCCCACCAGGGCGCGAGCGGTCCACCCGTGTCGGGCCGCCCGACGAGTGGGAATCACCGAGCCCACCTGCGACAGGCCGAATTCGAGCTCGGCGATGGCCTCTTCCACCAAACCGGCATCGGCCAACAAGTCGGCGCGATGCCGATGCAGCTCGGCCCGCGCAACGGTCGTGAGGCCGGCGCGTCCGGAAACGGCATCGAGAATTCGGTTGGCTTCTTCGGCCCGACCCCACGAGCCGAGATGGCCGAGATAGCGCCGGAGGGCGTCGAGCAGCTCGTCTTCGTCGAGGTTCGCGGCAGCCCACAGCATGGCGGTACGCAGATCCTCGGACCGGTCCTGGAACGTCGGGTCGAGTAGTCCGGGTGCGTCGAGTTCCGCCAGTACCGACAGCATCACCCGCGCGTGCGACACCGTCAGTTCCTCGTGGCGCGGCGAGGACTCGAGCCGGCTCAGGACAAAGGAGCGGATCAACGGGTGCAGTCGGTAGGTCTGCCCGTCGAACGCGACCAGACAGTTGTCGGCAAGCTCGCTCAGCTGCAGAAGGTCCACGTGCACGAGCCCGGTCAAGTCCGTGCCCGGGAAGGGTCCGGAGAAGAGTGCGGCCGCCTCGAGCAGCCGCCTGGCGTCGGCGGAGACGGTGGCGATCGTCGTGCCGACGATTCCGTCCAGGCTTCGATGACGCTCGGCCAGATCCTCGGCGTCCACGCCGCCGTGCAGCATGTCGAGGTCGATGTGCGCGAGATCGTCGATCGGCATGGTTCGCGCCCACTGGGCCGCCAGCTCGATCGCCAGTGGGTGGCCCCCGAGCGCTCGGCACACGTCCTCGATGCGGTCGTGATCGTTGCCGGCATCGACCTGAAGGTGCGCTCGGTCCGCAAAGAGTTCCGCCGCGTCCGACACGCCGTCTTCATCGCTTCCGGTGGACAACCCGGCGAGGTCGAGATGGACCGCCGAGAC
>JAHDEJ010000022.1:48709-92525 GCA_020628865.1 Acidimicrobiales bacterium | reverse complement strand
GCATCGTGTGTCGTCAACGCGTGCGTTCGTCCGCTCGTCGCGACGAGCGCCTCGAGCCGCAGCCGATGGATGTCCTCGCGCCAAGGGTCGACGGCCAGCCATTCGTTGGCGAGGTCGAGGCTGTCGGCCTGGTGGCCTGCGGTCATGGCTTCCGAGCCAAGCAGCCACACTTGATCGCCGATCACCTTGCGCAGCTCGGCGCTACGGGCATAGACCCAATCCTCGAACAGGGGAGCACCGGGCACGTCGATTCGGCTGAGGAACGGTCCGACCGAGCCGTGCCACGGGACAGAACCCGCCTCGATCTCGCGGACGTCGTAGCGGTACCCGGGCTCGAGCCAGACGGACGACCGATCCGCCTGCAAGAAGTGACCGAGCTCGCTTCTCGCCCGGGAGAGGACCACGCGCAGGTTCCGCCGAGCCGCATCCTCCGAGACTTCCGACCACAACAGTCCGGCCAAGGCGCTCCGAGAGACCGGCTCGTCGACGTCGGCGAGGTACACGATCAACGCAACGGCTTTCGCCGGAATGCGATTGTCGACCTGCTGGCCGTTCTGTTCGATACGGACCTCGCCGAGCGCCCGAAGACGCAGGGAGTCCTCCATGGTCCCCACCACGTCCTCCGAGGGTACCCGTGGTGGGAGAATTGGCCCTATACGGGCGTGACCCGGGTGACGTTTGTTGCGGCCGACGACTTCTTCGCCGAGGTGGCCAGTAACAAGCGCACGTGGCACCACGAGCCCGACGGTGAGGAGCGACCGATAGCGAGGCTGCCCGGCGACTGGTGCTCCGAGGTTCTCGAAGTCTGTGGCAAATCGCTCTGCGATCGGTGGGAGGTCGATCAGCAGGAAGTCGGTTGCGGACGGTTCCCCGTTTGGTCCGCGTTCGGGTGGGAGTTGAAGGTCGAGCAGCTCGAAGAAGCGCTCGTCGACCCGAACGGCCCGGCGTTGGGACACCGTCAGTCGGCGGAGTTCAGGTGCGCCGAAACATCGGCACGCGCCTGTTCGAGAAGGTGCGGCGGAGCCGCAGAGAGGTCGGACGTGATACCAGCGCGAATGATCTCGTCACGCTCCGCTGGAGAGAGTTCGAGCAGTTCTTCGGCGCTCCAGATCCGGTCCGACGACATAGTGAGACGTTACCTCACCACTGTGACAGATCGATCTCTTGGCGAGTCCCGATGGACCCTTGCCAGCGGCGCCGTGTCTTCAGGCCTCGGGGAAGCCGTCGGGCCAAATGTCGACTGCGTAGACGACCAACGCGCCGGGCCTTGCGTCGAGGTCGTCGAGCGCAACGAAGACATGGAATGCGCCGACGCTCAGACCTTCGAGGGTCATCCGCTTCCCACCGCCGTGGACCGGCAGCGACTCCCATGTGGCATCGAATGAGAGCAGCTCGACGGCGGCAGGTAGGTCACGGCGCCAGAACTCGGCTGAGCGGCGCGAGTCGAGTTGGGTTGCGACATCGTCGTCGACGGTTGCGGCCACTCGGACCGGCCGGCTCACTTGCCGAGTGCACGGAGGCGGCGCTGCTCCAGTTCTTCGGGCGAAAGGCGGCTGATCACGCCATCCGGCACGAGGTTCTCGGGAATGATGCGGACGGATCGGTCCTCGGTAGGCGAGTCTTCGTTCACGAGGTCACCAACAGGATCAACCTGTGCAGCTGTGTCGTGCGGATGGGGTTCCATGACGTCAAACGTACCTCACTGCTGTGACAGCGAAACCGGCGGCGGTTCCGCGGAACCGCCAGCAAACCCGGACGCAACAAGGCGGTGCCAGCCGTTGAGGTAGACGGGCAGGCCGGGTTGGGCGGCGATTCGGCACATGTGCTCCGTTCCGGCGATGCACGTGTCGGACGCCCACGCCTCGTCGAAGGGATCCTTGAAGGCGACGACGATGTCGGGTTCGAGGCGGAGCAGTTGCTCGTTGTAGTCGTGCATCGGATCCGGGTACTCGCCGGGGCCGAGCGGCTCTGCGTAGAGGTCGACCTCGCGGCAACGGGCCCACCGCCGGCCGATGGCATCGGCACCGTCGGCCATCCCCGTCAGCACCGTGAGACCGTGGCCTCGAGTACCGGCGTGATGAGCGAGCTCGCCGAGCACGGTTTCGATCAGCGCAGCGTCGGTCCAGGTGGTCGCCCCGGTCACGATCACCCGGGCATAGGGCTCTCGGCGCCACGGGTTCATGCCGCCTCCCGCAGTCGCCGCCGGATGGCGGCGAGGGTTTCGTCTCGCAGGAGTTCGCCGTTGCGGAACACCGGCTCGAAGGCGCAGCCCCGAACGGCCTCCCATGTCGTCTGTTCTTCCAACCGCAGGACACCCGTGTCGTCCCGGAACACGGCGAGCAGGCCGCGGGCGGAGCGTTTGGTGCCGTCGTCGGTGACGGGGTCCTTGAAGATCTCCCGCAGTTCGCCGTCGACTTCGCCGGCGGTTGCCTTCATGGCGAAGCCGAAGGTGTCTCGGGTGTTGTACTGGTACGTGTAGCTGCCGATGCCGAAGATGTTCTTCGGCACGAAGCCTTTGGCGGCGAGGCCGGCGCAGATCGCTTCGCATCGTTCGGGGGTGATGGAGTCGCCGTAGATCAGGTTGATGTGCGGGTCGAGCAGCCGGTAGCCGGCGTCGTTCACCGTGCCACCGAAGACCTCCCAGGCCAGTTCGTAGCTGCCGCGGTGGGCGGGGGAGCCGGCGGGTGCGTCGGGGTCGCCGACGAGGATCTTGACGGGGTCGCCGCTGTCGGGGCGGATGGTGACCACGCCGTCTCGTCCGAGGATCTCCTCTCGCAGTGCCGGCAGGTAGTCGGTCCACACCTTCCAGTAGTCCCAGGTGTCGGAGACGATCGAGACGATGCCTGTGGGGTAGGTCTCGGTGATGAGCCGGTGGAAGGTGGCGATCTCGTCGTCTTTGGTGCCCATGCACATGACGGAGTGCTCGGTGGCGGGCACGGATCCGCCGACGAGTTCGGTGTCGCTGTTGGCGCCGTAGTGGTCTTCGAGGAAGTCGATGGCGGGGACGGTGTCGGTGCCGGTGAAGCTGAGGAGGTGGCCGGCGCCGGACAGCATGGCGGCTTCGGTGCCGTACATGCCGCGGTAGCTGAAGTCGTGGCCTTGCCAGTCGACGAAGTCGGGGTCGCCGCCGGTTGTAGCGATCCAGTGGTCGAGGATGCGCCGGTATTTGCGGGCGATGGTGGCGGCGGTGCTGGGTCCCCAGATGATGGAGCTCAGCGAGGTCTCCAGGTAGTTGGTGATCCAGAAGAAGTCGGGTTCGGTGTTCCAGAGGACGAACATGGGCACGCCGATGGGAACTTCGGTGCCTTCAGGCAGCGCCCGGATCTCGATGGGGAGGTGGCCGAGGTCGTGGAGCGCTTCGATGTGCTCGACGTCGATGTCGATGCCGGCGTTGCGCATTCGGCGGCGGTACCGGTCGACGACCTGGTCTTTGGGGCGGTCGAAGAAGTCTCGATTCCACCGGGTGATCAGGTACTCCTTCACGTAGTACTGCAACCCGAAGAAGACGACCGAGTCGATGTCGTCGATGCGTGACTTGCGGGGTGTCCAGTTGGAGAACACGGTCGTCGTGCCCTTGGGGTATTGCGACCGGTGGTCGGCCTTGTAGAAGTCGATGAGGGTGAGGGGTGTGCTCATGTGATGGCTCCTTGGGTGTAGAGGTCGGCGAAGGGGATGGTCTGTACGCCGCGGCCGTTCAGCTCGCGGCAGGGGTGCGGCTCGGTGGGAGTGAGGCAGGCGATGGTGTCGAACTCGTCGCGCAGACGGCTCGTGCCCTTGGTGAACAGGCCGTGGGTGACGGCGAGGGTGAGCGGGCCGGCGTTGGCGTTGCGGAGCTCTTCGGCGAGGCCGAGGAAGGTGCCTCCGCCGTCGCAGATGTCGTCGACGATGATGCAGGGGCGTCCGCCGAGGTCGTCGGCGAGGACCTGGAATCCGCTGAGGCGGCCGGTGTGGACGTCGCGGGTCTTGAGCGCCTGGACGACGGTGCGGTTGCCGGCCCAGCTGTGGGCCTTCTTGGCGGCGCCGGCGTCGGGGACGACGACGATCGGGTCCTCGTCGAAGAGGCCCATCTTCTCGAACAGGCGGACGACTTCGGCCTGGGGGAAGTGGCGGAGCTGGGCGGTCATCTCGCTGTGGGGGTCGGCAATGACGATCCGAACGTCTCGAACTTGTTCGAGAGCCACCTCGAGTTCGAGCCCGTCGAGTGGGTCGACCCGGCGGTCGTGGCGGGCGAACGGGAAGTAGGGGACGAACCACTCGACGGTGTGGCCGAGGCGCCGCAGGATCCGGTCGGCGGTGACGAGCAAACCCAGGTCGTCGAAGTTGTGCACGGTCGCCTCGACCGTGCGAACGCTGCCGGGTTCGACGCCGGCGCAGAGGTACACGTGTCGTTCACCGGCCGGGTACTGGGTGATGTCGAATAGTGATTCGAACGTGACGTAGCCGGTGGGCAGCAGTGCGTCTCTGATAGTTCTTGTCGTAGTGACCATAATTGCACGGTACGAACAGAGCCGATAATTGTCAAGGAGACATTTATTCGATACTGTCGAACGCATGGACACAAGCAGCTACGACCCGAGCGCCTTTCCGGCGTTTGCCGTGACCGTCGACCTCGTGGTGTTGACGGTGCGGCCGCCCGCGCTCGAGGTCCTGCTGCTCAAGCGGCCGGAGGCACCGGCGAAGGGGACGTGGGCGCTGCCCGGCGGCTTCGTGAAGCCCGATCAGGATCTGGTCGAGGCAGCGGAGTTCAAGCTCGCCGACAAGACCGGCGTGGTCGTCGACCGAGCTCACCTCGAGCAGCTGCAGACGTTCGGCTCGCCGAAGCGTGACCCGCGCATGCGGATCGTGAGTGTGGCGTATCTGGCGATGGTGGCCGACCCGATGGCCCCGGAGCTCGGCAACGCAACGTGGACGCCGGTGGACGACGTCGACCGGAAGGCGCTCGCCTTCGACCACGCCGAGATCCTGGCCACCGGCATCGAACGGGCCCGGTCGAAGCTCGAATACACCACCCTCGGCACGTCGTTCTGCAGCCCCGAGTTCACGATTGCCGAGCTCCGGTCGGTCTACGAGGCGGCCTGGGGCACGACGCTCGACGCCGCCAACTTCCACCGGAAGGTCCTGGCGACCGACGGGTTCGTCGAACCCACCGGCCGCACCGAATCCTCAGGGCCGGGCCGACCGGCCCGCACCTACACCGCCGGCGACGCCGACGCGCTCCACCCCGCGATCGTCCGCCCGGCATGACGAAGAACAGAAGAGATGATGACGAAAGAACAACGCGCTAGCGGTGTACGGCTGAGCAAGCGGTTGTCGTACGTGCTGCGCCACAATCCGGCGTCGATCGGGCTGGTGCTCGACGATGCCGGCTGGGTCGACCTCGACGAACTGGTCGAGCGACTCCGAGTTGGCGGAGGACTCGACGTCGACCCGGCCCAGATCGCCCACGTCGTGGAAACGAACGACAAGCAGCGGTTCCAGCTTGTGGACGGACGCATCCGCGCAGCCCAGGGGCATTCGATCGATGTCGACCTCGGGCTAGAACCGCAGGAACCGCCGAAGGTCCTCTGGCATGGAACCGTCGAGCGATTCCTCGAATCGATCATGGAGAACGGTCTTGTCCCGGGCAGCCGCACGCACGTGCACCTGAGCGCAGAGATCGAGACGGCTCGCACGGTGGGCGCCCGTCGCGGACGGCCGGTGATTCTGCAGGTCGATGCGCAGGCGATGTATCGAGCAGGCCACAAGTTCTTCCGGTCCGCCAACGGGGTGTGGCTGACGGCCACCGTGCCAACGCAATGGATCGAGCAAGCAGGAATGGAGCAACCATGAGCCCGAGAGTGTGGACCTACGACGACCTGCTATCCGCTGAGGAAGCGGGCGAGCGGCTCAAGGTAGCGCACTAGTTCGACGAACTCGTGCCCAGGTCTGATACCGAAGGTCGTCGCTCCATCGAGTTCTACGTCTGGCTGATACGTACGCCGAAGGTTACGTCGTTCCCATCAATCGAATCCCACGTGAAGGTTGGATGCCCGCTCTTTGGCCAGTCGTAGGCGGCGGCAATCACTAGTTCAGAAACGTCGAAGGACTTTCCAGACAGGAACGCGTAAAAATCTCGACCCTGTAGTCCATCGAACGGAAGGTAGACCAGATGGTCATTTGAGTCGACGCTGTGCAGTGTCGGCAAGGTCACTGCCACAGCACTAAAGGGTGAAGTAATGATGATGATCTTGCCGGCTCTAATGGAGTTCTTGGGTGCTAGTGCGCAAGCAGAAAATTCAAGACTTGAGTTCGGATCAAGAAGCAGGGACCGAACATAGTCAAGGTGAGGACGCTCTGTATATGAGTAGCCGAGTGTTGAAAACGCAAGGATGTATGCTGACTTCAGCTCCAGCTTCCTCTGAGCCATCAGAAACGGTGTGTCGTCCAGCTTTTTGAACTCAACTCGAAAGTCTATGCCGAGGGTGCGTGCAGCGGCCGCCTTCATTGCGAAGGCAAGGGCCAACGACTCCGGATCGACCTTCGTCGCTCCTGCTCGAAGATCGAACTCGCGTGCATGGAAGTTCTCATAGGTTCTACCCGATGCGGAGCCGTTGCAGCTCGAGCATGTCAAGCATCGAATCCACCTTCCTGGAAGTAGTGAGCCAAGACCCCGGCTTCTAAACTGTTGCTGTGGGGCATCTTCTGCGGTCAGTAGCTTCCCGCACTGACAAAGCCCCTTCTGAAGATGTCGCCAGTCGTATGGCACCCGGCAGATTGGGCACAGGACGAGCCAGCGTGAGTTCTCCTCACCGTCGTCATGCCCTTCAAGTTCAAAGAGGCGTTTCTGAAGATCGAAGAGGCGTTGCCTTCTGTCGGCCGGTCGCGTCGAGCTCACGCTCGTACGGTACCTCACCCCTCCGCGGGTACTGCGGGCAGGTATTGGCGATTTCCTTCAGGCATTTTGGTAGAGGTCGGACGAGTCTTCCGGCAATGGAGGATCTAGCTCGACGGAACCAGCGTTCGAAACAAGATGCTGTCTCCTGTAGCCTCGAGATTGCCGACGCCGAGTACGAGAGGAACCGATGGCGGATCGAACGGCGATAGCTAGATGGCTTGCGCGAGTCTCGCCCGAGGTTGAAGAGGTCTATCAGGCTGCGACGGCGCTATATGACGACAAGGCGGCCCCAGCACGGGTCCTTTTGGTTTCGCATGCTGTTCGCGAGATACGCAATCGTCTCCTCGCTGAACTAGTCGATAGCAGCGCCCCGCCACGCGTTCAGTACTTTGACCGCACTGAGTCGATCGCTCAGTCACTTGAGTCTTGGCCGTCGCTTGAGTTCGGGCAAGACGTCATGACTATTCCGGCTGAAACCTGGTCACAGGTGCAGGCGCTCGTCACTGAACATCGGGATGCCTCAGAGTGGTCGCGGTCAGGCCGTATTCAGAGCGTACTTCGCGCAGTTTCCTTCGACGGTTCCGAACCCCCGGGGCACGTCTACGGAACCTGGAGCGAGTCTTTCGACTGGGTAGAGCGACACATGCATGTGGGCCTGTCGGGACCTCCACCTGTCGACTGGCTCGAAACCCACTTTCCGAGGTTCGAGAAGATGCTGGGAGTCCTGGCGAGTAGAACCTCGGTTGGATTCGACAGAATCGAGGAAATCGCGTCGTCACAACTGGATCCGCTCTTAGTCGACGAGGTTCTCCGACTAACACTTCGGCCTGAGCTGAGGGCGCATGCGTGCAGGACTCTGCCGGGGGGTGAGTGGATCGGAGCATTGCGGGACCGGTCCTTCTTCTCGACCCCGCCAGACGTAGTCGAGCAAGATGGTGCGAGGAGCTTCCCGCTGTGGCAGGAAGGCTATTACTTGCTGCGGCATGCGCAGGTGAACTCCGCTGAGGTTCTAGAAGCGCTGTTGAGCGTCCAGTACTCAAAGAACACGTCCGTACTGCAGACCGTCTTGGCTTGTTCGCTCCAGTTGACCGATGAGGATCTTCTTTCGTTCACGCCCGAACTAGATGGGTGGCTAACCTCAGCTGACTCGTTGGACTCCGTCTCTGAAGAGGCCGAGGAGCTCTTCTTGCGGCTAGTTGAGCTCGACTCAGAGGCCAGTCTCCGAGTCTTTGAGCAAGTTGTGCGAGTGAGACAAGCAGAGGTCTCGAAGATTGACGATCAGCGCAGATTTCAAGTGAGTCGGGGGCCTTTCGCGCGGCTACACGATTACCACTATGAGTCCGTCGTGTCGCGTCTAGTTTCTGCACTTAGCGGCAACAAACTTGGGATGCTTTCTGCGCTCCGAATTCTGCTCCAGCAGGCCGAACGTTGTTGCCATGAGCCGTCTTACGATCCTAATGAACTGCGGACCCAGGAAACATCGGTGCACGTTCGGCCCTCGATCGGAGACCATGCCCAGAATCGATCGACTGATCTCAGCAACGACGTTATCGTGCTACTCAGAGACTTGGCCTTGGCATGTGACGATATCGGTGCCTCGGCAGAGGTACTTGGTGAACACCTTCGTATTCGAAAGTCCGTGATTGGTCGAAGGATCTATCTCCATGTGCTCGCGGTACGGCAAGTACCCTCCGGTAAGATCGTCGAAGCGCTTGCTCAGAGAAGCACCCTAGAGGACTTCCGGTATCGCCGTGAGGTTGCTGAGCTCATGCGAGCAAAGTTCTCGTCAATTCCAGAGGCTGAACGCGCCGTAGTCATGGAAGTTATCGATGAGTATTTGAATTCTCTCGAAGGGAGCAGCGAGTCTGTCGGACGGCGCAGGAGGGACTGGTACAGTTACGCGCGTGACGGGCTGGACGGTTCGCGCAGCAGGGTACTTCAGAGTCTGGTTGAACAGTTTGGCCAACCCGACCACCCAGAGTTCATGTTTTGGTCAGCGACTGACTGGGTTCCCACCCCAACTCTAAATGAGTCGGACAACTACGAACTGATGGAGCCTGCGGAGGTGCTCGTACGGATATCGTTCCGGGCGACGGACGGATCGCTGTCAATGGTCGACGACACCAGTGCATCAAGCGCAATCGCGGCGCGAGCGACGGAGTTCGCTGAGCTTGCCGGTAACTTGGTAGACGCTGAACCAGCCACAATCGCGATCTTCCTAGAAGGCTTGCGGTATTCGGAAGCCCATCTCGGAGCCGAAGCTTGGGCAGGTGTTCGAGATCTTTGTGTCTGGACTGCTAGTCAAGTCGATTCGCAGGGTCCGCGGCAGGAATGGAGCTGGTCAAGGACGCGTATAGCGGCGGCAAGGTTAATCCTCGACTCGGTTCAGCATCGAAGGGTCTCCGAGGACGAGGCTGAAGCTGTGGGCTCTGCCATAGTGGCCCTGCTAGCTGCTTCGTCCGATCGAGATCTTGACTGGTTCGATGATCGCTCCGGGGAGGCTGCCGCGCTGAACTCTCCTGGTGGGCTGGCGTGCCACATCGCAATGCTTGAGATCGTGCGAGGCCATTCGGCTGACGCCGTTCTAGATCGGAAGATCGCCGAACAGCTACTCGATGAGGCTCTCAGGCCAACCAGAAGCGACTTGCGTGCGAATGCAGCGGCAGTTGCCCAATACCTAGACCGGCTCGCGTACTACGACGATGATCTTCTTCTATCGATCCTGCAGCGGATCTTCGAGCCAGAGGAGAACTGGTCGGCTGAGGCCTGGAGGGTCTTTCTGCGAAACGTTACTGCTAGCAAGGAGCTGTTCTTCAGCCTGCAGCCGTTCTACCAAGAGGCGCTTGACTGCCTTCCCCATGCTGATGCAGAGGAAGATCAAGAACTTCTTCGACATGTGTGGAGGCTCTACGTCACCGAGGTGATCGATCTCGACACCACCGTTTCAGCGTTCGCTGCGGCGGACGTCTCGACCTCCGAGGCGCTCCTCAGAAGTATCGGATGGCACCTTGGTCGTCTCGAAACCATAGACGCACGATTGGTCGCGCGCCTGGAGGACTTCTGGGACTTCGTCTTTGACAACCTCGAAACGCTAAGTGGTAACGGTCGACGCTTCTTTGGCGTTTCCTTCGATCGCTGGTTTGGCTCGACGCTGTTGACGCCAGATGTTGCGCTTGCGTTGCTCGACACCTACCTCACACATATCGGTCCGCCCCAAGAAGAGAGGGGCGTCGCGCTTCGACTGGCTGATATCGCTTCCTCTAGTTCGGGACTGATTGCACATTGTGCCCGCTGCATGGCCAAGATGAGCAGGCCACCGAAGGCAGCACGCTATCCCCGAAGCTGGGAGAGCAGCGCACAAACCGTCGTACAGCTGGCCGCTGATCACAGTAACCAGCTCGGCCTGCAGGGCGACGTCGAAGCGATTGCCGATTTTCAGCTAGCTGCCGGAGCGATGAACTTCCGGGTGCCCGCACGCCCGGAAGAACAAGCCTGAGGTCGGCTGGAGGGCGGGGAAGGCCAGCGTGGTCGTGGTCCTTGAGGCGACCGTGCACACGTTCGGCTAATCAGACGCCCGGCGTAGGCAGGGCGCGCAACGCTCGTTCGGTGACACCGATCCTTGCACCGAGCCGGGCGTTTTTCGGGGCGAAGTCGGGCCATCTGGCGTTCCACCGCCGGCGCAACAAGCGTGCCCACAGCAGCTGGGACTAGTCCAACCCGACACCGATAGAACTATTGAGGCCAGGCGCCCCCTCTGTACTCAATGGCGCTCTCGGGCGCCGATACCCACGCCCGCCGGTCGCAGCGCCTCACTCCGGCCGGTAGCCCACACCCTCCATGAGCCGTGAACGCCGCGTGCCCATCGCAGGCACCGCAGGTGGGGCTTCGTAGTCGTCGGGCCTTGGTTCGTAGGTGGCGCCCTTGACGATGTCTTCGGCGAATCCGTAGAGGAGGGGGAGGGCGCCGGCGACGACGCCTCCGGTGTTGTTGATGCTCTGGAGGCCGGGGGCGATGGCTTCGGTGTCGCCCTTGATCTTCCACACGAGCTCGGCGCACTCCTCCAGCAGCGTGGCAATGCGGCCGAGTTGGCTGCCGAGCACGCAGGGGAAGAAGGCCAGCCCTGCGATGAGCAGGGTGATGGCGATGACGGAAAGCGTGACGAGTGTGGTCATGAGCGCACCTTCTCCAGCACACGGCCCAAGAACAGGTGATGGTTCAGGCCTTCGTTCAACACACCCTCGACTCCGAGGGCCGTTTCACCGATGAGCTTCGTGTCGTCGGTGTTGGCGGCCGCCGCTTCCAGCGTGGCCTTGATGGTCGTGACCCGCTGTTCGATCGTGCGAACGAACACCACCAGCAGCGACAACAAGGCCACCACCGCAACGATCACCACGAACCCGAGGACGATGGCAATCCACCACAGCTCCTCGTTCCGTTCCGTCAGTGCAAGCAGCATGATCAACCCCCCAACTTGGCTCGACCCCGAGCCAATCCGTCCGTGATCGCACTCGCAGAGTCGATCGTGGTTTGCAGGCCCGCCAGCGCAGCGGTGTTCGTCACCGACTGCTCCAACGAGGCATTGATGTCCGACGCCCGGTTCCCGATCGAACGGGCGAGCATGAGGATCGGTACGACGAGGGCCACCACGGCCAACACGACGATGCTTCCGATCCAGAAACCGATGGTCCATCCAGTGGCAAGCAGCATGGTCAGATCCCCTCTGCGAAGTCTCGAACGGGCTTCAGGTTTGCGTTCACCGAATCGACCACCGACGGCACCGTCGAGGTCTTGTCGGCGATCACGCCCACACCTCCGGTCAGCGCCTCGAGCGTCGAGTCGACCGACTTCAGGTGGAGCACCACCCGGAACAGGCCGACGGCGGCGAAGAAGATGATGAGGAAGGCGAGAATCAACGTCACCCAGGCAACAAATGGCATGTGTCTTCTCCTCTATTCCGGCGGAAGCAACTTGGCGACCGACCCGGCGTAGCGCACAGCGCCATCGGCCACGTCGGCAACGGTCGAATCGGTTTGGGCCAACAGGTCGGGCGTCGAGTCCAGCTGGCCGATGGCGGCAACGCCGCCGGCCAGGATGTCGTCACTCGCCTTGCGGATGCGTTCCACCGCACCCAGCAGCCGGCTCAGCAGCGCAACCGCCACCAGAGCCGCCACCAACAACAGGATGTTTCCAATCCACCACAACATGATCAGCTCCCAACAGTCGCAGGGTCGTACGGGGCGAAGAACCGGCGGAACACCCGGGCCAGCGCCAACTTGGCGGCCGACAGGCCGATGGCGAAGCCGCTCGGCGACGAGCTCGTCGCCTGCACGTCGTCCGGGTTGCGGCCTTCGGCGATCGCATCGAGGCGAGCCTCGGCGTTGCCGGCGAAGTCCTTCAGCAGCACGGCGGTCACGTCGCTCACCAGGCCTCGCCCGTATTGGGCGGCGGCGCCCGACAGGTTGAGGTCCATGGCCACGCTCACTTTGGTGCCGCCGGCGGTTTCGGCGAGGCCGGCGTCGACCATCATCTGCGCCTGACCCCGACCCTTCTTCTCTGCGCCGGCCGCATCGATCTTGATCGTGCGATCGTCCACGTTGCGCTCGAGGATCTTGGCGTTCCCGTCGAACTCCAACTTCACCGGACCGAGGCCGATCACCACGCCGCCGCCGTAATGGTCGGGGCCGATCTCCTCGTTCAACTCGGTGCCCGGCAGGCACTTGGCCACTCCGGGAATGTCCTCGAAGAACTCCCACACCCGTGAAATGGGATGGTCGACTTCGAACTCGTCAGTTATGAGCATCAGGCCCCCTGTTGGCTTTCGAAGGCCGCCCGGCAACCCGGACAGCAGAAGTAGTACGTCTCGTCGCCGACATCGAGCGGATGGCTCGTGTCGACCGCGTCCACCGTCATCCCGCAGATGGGGTCGATGGCCGTTTCGATCTTTGGTGCCTGCACCTCGACGGCACCCGTGAACTCGCCGGCCGCCCGGCGCTGCACCAGCTCGGCCAGGATGGCGACCGCCATCTCCTTGTGCGTGGTGCTGCCAAGGTCCAGCCCGGCCGGAATGCGCAGCGCATGGAGTTGCGCTTCATCGATCGACTGGGTGGCGAGGAACGAACGAATCGCCTCGCCCCGCTTCGCCGACGCCACCACACCCACATAGGCGGGTGCCGCCTTCAGCGCAGCGGTGAGGATGTCTTCATCGCCGTGGCCCTGCGTGGCGATCACCACGACCGAATGGCTGGACAACAGGCCTTCGCCAAAGTCCGGCCCGCCCACCAGCTCCACGTTCCAGTCCAGCTGGGACGCCTGCTCGGACAGCGTCTGGGCCATCGGCGAATCGCCGACGATCACGAGATGAGGCATCGACATCACCGGCTCCAAATAGATCTGCAGGGCACCCTCGCTCTGGCACGACATCTCCACCGCCATCGTTCCCTGTGGCAGATCGCCGAAGCGCTCGCTCGCCCCCAGAGCCAACAGCCGTGGCACGCCGGCCTGCAACGTCTTGACGGCCTCACGCTTGAACACCGGCTCGGCGCAGGCGCCACCGATCCAGCCGTACATCTCGCCGGCTGCCGTGTAGATGGCCCGGCTGCCGTGCTGACCCGAGCTCGGACCCTCCCGCCACACGACGGTGGCGAGCACGAACGGCTCGCCGCGCCGCGCCAGGTCGACGGCGCGCTCCAGCACACCCCAACCCTCGACGGCACGGCTCAAATCCATCGTCAGCTCACTCGTCCGTCGTCTTCACCGGCGGCATGCCGCTGATGTCGTTGCCGGTCTGGACCGCCTCGTACACCCGATCCGGGAGGAGCGGCATGTCGATGTTGCGGACACCCGTGTGCTTCAGCGCATCCATCACGGCGTTCACGAAGGCGGCCGGGCCGCCCACCGTGGCGCACTCGCCGATGCCCTTGGCGCCAATCGGATGATGCGGGCACGGGGTGACCACTTCGTGCAGCTCGAAGCCCGGCGTCTCCCAGGCGGTCGGCAGCAGGTAGTCCATGTAGTTCGAACCGACGCAGTTGCCGTCCTCGTCGAACGTGATGAACTGCATGTTCGCCATCGCATACGCCTCGGTGAGGCCACCCATGATCTGCCCTTCGACGATCATCGGGTTGATGCGCACACCGCAGTCGTCAACCGCCACCAGGCGCAGCACGTCCCACACGCCCGTCTCCGGGTCCACCTCGACCGTGGCGATGTAGCAGGCGAACGGCCACGTGAGGTTGGGCGGGTCGTAGTAGGCGTTGTTCTCGAGGCCCGGCTCCATGCCGTCGGGCACGTTGCTGTACGCCGCCATGGCGCACTCCTGAATCGTGACCCCACGATCCTGCGCACCCCGCACATAGAACCGGCCGAGCTCCCACTCGATGTCCTCGTCGCTCACCTCGAGCAGATGCGCCGCGATCTTCCGGGCCTTCGCCCGGATCTTGCGGCTCACCATGCTCACCGCCGCGCCCGCCACCGGAGTGGAGCGAGAGGCGTAGGTGCCCATGCCGAACGGGGCGGTATCGGTGTCGCCCTCTTCGACGATGATGTCCTCGGCCGGAATGCCGAGCTCGTGGGCGACGATCTGCGCCCACGTGGTCTCGTGGCCCTGGCCTTGCGTCTTCGCTCCGGTCCGGAGGATCGCCTTGCCGGTCATGTGGACCCGCAGCTCGGCCGAGTCGAACATCTTGATGCCGAGGATGTCGTACTCCCGACTGTTGCCGGCACCCAACGGCTCCGTCATCGTCGAGATGCCGATACCCAGCAGGCGGCCCCGCTTGCGGGCCTCCTCCTGCTCCTTCTTGAAGTCGTCGTAGCCGATGGCATCGAGGCCGATCTGCAAACACTTCTCGTACTGGCCCGAATCCGTCAGGAACCCGAACGGCGTGCGCTTCGGGAAGTCGTCGTCCTTCACCAGGTTCACCCGGCGGAACTCCGCCTGATCCATCCCCAGATCGTCGGCCGCAGCCTGCACCATGCGCTCCTGGAAGTACATGGCCTCCGTCACCCGGAACGAACAGCGATACGCCACACCACCCGGCGCCTTGTTCGTGTACACGCCCCGAGCCGTCAGATGCGCCGACGGCACGTCGTAACAGGCGAACGTCGAATGCATCAGGCCGATCTTGAACTTCGACGGCTGCGCATCGCTGAAGAACGCGCCATGATCCGAATCGGTGTGCATGCGCACACCCAGGATCTTGCCGTCGTTGCGCAACGCCATCTCACCCTTCAGGTAGACGTCACGCCCGAAGCCGGTGGAAATCAGGTTGCCGGTCTTGTCCTCGATCCACTTGACCGGCTTCTCCAGCAGGATCGACGCCAGAATCGAAATCACGTAACCCGGATACACCGGCACCTTGTTGCCGAACCCGCCACCGAGATCCGGAGCGATGATCCGAATCATGTGCTCCGGAATCTCCGCCACCAGCGACACCGCCGCCCGCACGATGTGCGGCGCCTGCGACGTCATGTACACGGTCAGCTTCGACGTGGACCGGTCGTAATCGGCGATCGAACCGCACGCCTCGATGGGGGAGGGATGCGACCGCGGGTAGTGCATCGAGATCTCGGAGACCTTGTCCGCCTCGGCGAACGCCCGATCCGTGCCCTCCCGATCGCCGACCTCCCAATCGAAGATCACGTTGTTGTCCTGGCCGACCTTGTCGTTGCGGATCAACGGCGCATCCGCCGCCATCGCCTGCTCCGGGTTGACGATCGGCGGCAGCGGCTCGTAGTCCACGATGATCGCTTCGACACCATCACGAGCGATGTACGGATCGTCCGCAATGACCGCGCACACTTCCTGCCCCTGGAAACGGACCTTGTCCGTCGCCAACACGGCCTGCGTGTCGTACGACAGCGTCGGCATCCACGCCAGGTTGCGGGCCGCCATCATCTCGCCCGTCATCACCATGCGAACACCCGGAATGGCATACGCCGCGCTCGTATCGATCGAGTTGATCTTCGCGTGCGCCAACGGGCTGCGCAGGATCTCCATGTAGAGCATGCCGGGCAGCACCACGTCGTCGACGTAGTTGCCCTTGCCCCGAATGAACCGGTTGTCCTCGACCCGGCGACGGCTGGCCCCCAGGCCACCGATCTTCACTTCATCAAGTGCCATATCAGGCTTCTCCCCGCATCTTGGCGCCGGCCCAAATGACGGCCTTCACGATGTTCTGATACCCCGTGCAGCGGCACAGGTTCCCCGACAGCGCCCAGCGCACTTCGTCCTCGGTCGGATTGTCGTTCTCGTTCAGCAGCGCCACCGCGCTGAGCATCATGCCCGGCGTGCAGAACCCGCACTGCAGGCCGTGCTCGTCCTTGAAGCCCTCCTGCACCGGATGCAACTGCTCCGAGCTGGCCAGCCCCTCCACGGTGGTGACCTCGTGGCCGTTGGCCTGTACCGCGAACACCGTGCAGCTCTTCACCGGCTCGCCGTCCAACAGCACTGTGCAGGCCCCGCAGTTCGTCGTGTCGCAACCGGTGTGTGTACCCGTCAGCTTGAAGCCGTTGCGCAACAGGTGCGCCAACAGCAGTCGAGGCTCGATCTCGGCCGCCCGACGTTCACCGTTGACCTTCACCTCCACCCGCGTCGTCGGGATGTCTCCATCGATCGAGACCGGGACTTCTTCGAAGAGGCTCGTCATGTCAGGCCACCTGCATTTCTGCTCGTTGGACGTTGCCAAGAATTCGGGTCACGAACGTGGACACGATGTGCCGCTTGTAGCTCGCGCTTCCCCGATGATCCGACCGGGGCTTCGACACCTCAGCCGCCAGAGTCGCCGCCTGCTCGATCGCATCCGGGTCCAGGCTCGAGCCGATCAGCGCCGCTGCCGCGTCCGCCGCGTCGACCGTTTGCGCACCCACGCCCGTCAGGCCGATGCCGGCGTTCGTGACCACACCGCCCGACATGTCCAGGGCAATCGCCACACCGGCGGTGGCGAAGTCGCCCACCCGCCGTTCGAGCTTCAGGTAACCGCCGGCCCGGGTTCCCTTCGCCGGAGCGATCACCCCCTCGATCGCAATCTCGTCCTTCGCCAGCACCGTCGTGAACGGCCCGGCCACGAATTCCTTCACCGGAATCGAACGCTTGCCGTTCGGCCCCACCGCCGTGATCGAACCATCGAGCGCCACCATGCACGACGCCCAATCGCCCTGCGGGTCGGCGTGACACACCGACCCGACGAACGTGCCCCGTGTCCGCACGATCGGATCCGCCACCAGCGGCGCACACGAAGCGAGCAGCGGCTGATGCTCAGCCAACGTCGTCGACTTCTCCAGGTGCGCATGCCGGCACAAGGCGCCGATGCGGTAGGTGCCGTCGGCGTCGGCCCCGTGAAAGTCGAGACCCGGGATGTTGTTGATGTCGACCAACGTGGCCGGGCTGGCGAACCGAAGCTTCATCATCGGAATGAGGCTCTGGCCGCCGGCCAACACCTTCGCATCGTCGTTCGCCGCAAGGATGGCGATCGCCTCAGCGAGAGTCGTTGGCGCTTCGTACTGAAAGCGGGATGGATACATGGTCCGGGTTCCTGTTCTGCGAATGGCTGACGTGCGAATGAATCGAGCGGCGAACGCGGGCTACTGGCCCTCGGGGTCGGGCACGGCCCGGGGCATCCCATCCGGATCCGGGTCCGGACGCTTCTCCTGATGCGGCGGCCACGGCCCCTGCACGGGCTGACCGGCAACCTTCAAGAAGTCGACGAACTGCGGCCAGGCCCACACCGTCGGGCTGTCGCCCTCTTTTGGTGAATCGGCAATGAGCTCATACAGGCGGGGGTTCCCCGCGCTGTGGCCCGATGACTCGATCGGCATTCGATTGTCCCCCTGCTGGCGCTCACGTGACGAGCGACACACTCAACCAATCACACCTGTACGGTCTCGCGCCAGTCGAACGACGGCACAGATCGTCTCAACATGTTCGAACCGCCGCCATCGGCGGCGTCAGGGAGTGCAGTCGTCGGGGACGAAGTCGCCGCTGCGGGCGAAGTCGTCGCAGCTCAGGAAGCGGTCGTGGCCGTTGCCCACGTACAGGCCGGCCAGGCCGATCAACAGCACGGCGACGACGGCAATGATCTGCTCCCGACGGGGAAGGCTGAAATAGTCCCGATCGACAAGACGGGCGATGACGTAGAGGGTCCACGGGAACGTTGCGATGATCGCCAGGTTCAATGCGTCCACCACGCTCTGCGAGACGGTCAGGAACGTCATGTCGGCGAAGAGGTACGCGAGCGGCAAGCCCAGGATCACCCGGCTGAATGGCGACGTCGCCAGCGTCTCGTCGTTGCGCACGAACGTGGTGAGTAGCACGACGGTCGACACCACGAACACCGTGAACACCCGCCGGTACGACACGGTCTCGAACGCACCCAGGTCGAAACCGATGTCCCACGCCACCAGCGCCGCGGCGATCGTCACCACCATGAAGGTTCGTGTGGTCGACGACTGCTCGCCCGAATCGTGCTCCGTCTCGGTCACGAATCGAGACCCTACCGAACGTCCACTCGGAACCGGATGTCTACCTCCCCGTAGACTGTGGGCATGGCCCGCCCGTCCGGACGCAACCTGAGCGAAGAGATCGTCGAAAGCGCAACACGCCTCGTGCAGGAACGCGGCGTCAACGGTTTCAGCTACGGCGATCTCGCCAAGGACCTGGGCGTCAAGGCGCCCTCCATCCATCACCACTTCCGCACCAAGCAGGACCTCCTCGCCGAAGTCGCCCGCCGCTATCGGGCCGCGTTCGCCGCCCAACGAGACGATCTGCCCGGCCGGCGTGCCTCCGACCGCATCACCGGCTACTCGGCCCTGTTCACCGGCCGCTCGGCCGAGAACCAGCTCTGCCTGTGCGGCGCGGTCGCCGCCGACTGGTACGCCGTCGGCGAACTGCCCCGCGCCGAGGTGGAGGAGTTCTTCGCCGATCAGGTCGCCTGGCTCCGCACCCAGATCCGCATGGGCATCGACGCCGGCGAGTTCACAGCCGGCCTCGACATCGACACCGCGGCCCGGTCCATGCTCGCCGCCCTCGAAGGCTCGCTCCTCATGAGCCGTGTGGGCGGTGCCCGAGCCCTGCCGACCGTCGTGGCCGTGCAGCTCCTGGAGTGGATGACGGACTGACCGGCTCAGCTTTCGGAAACCGTCCGAGGCAGCCGCAGCGTGAACGTGCAACCCTCACCCGGCGCGGTCACCAACTCGATCGTTCCGCCGTGGCGATCGGCCACCGCCTTCGCAATCGACAGGCCGAGCCCCGACCCGCCGGTCGACCGCGCCCGTGAGCCGTCGGCCCGATGGAACCGGTCGAACGCCCGAGCGGCATCCTCGGCCGACATGCCCCGGCCATCGTCGACCACGGCGAGCTCTACGTGGGTCTCGTCGCTCGTCGCCCGCAGCCACACGTTCGGATCGTCGTTGTGGCTGAGTGCGTTGCTCACCAGGCCGGCCAACACCTGCTGCACCCGCTGATGGTCCAGCTCGGCCCGCAGATCCGGTGGGACCACATCGGCCATCGCGATCCGCGCAGTCGGGCGAGCTGCCCGAGCATCCGCGGCCACATCCTCCAACAGCTGAGCGATAGCCACCTCGCTCGTCTCGAGCGGTTGCCCCTCGTCCAGCCGAGCCAACTGCAGAAGGTCGTCGACGAGCGTGGCCATGCGACCGGACTCGGACTGCATCCGCCGCACCGCGTCCTCCGTCGCCCCATCGGCCCGGAAGGCGCCCTGCTCCCACAAGTCCAGGTAGCCGCGCACCGACGTGAGCGGCGTTCGGAGCTCGTGCGACGCATCGGACACGAACCGACGGAGCCGATCCTCCGCCTCGTCCCGATCGTCCAGCATCTGGTTGAAGGCCAACGCCAGCTCGCCCGCCTCCGTGTGCGGATCCAACTCCGGCGCCCGCTGCGACCGATCGCCCGACCGAATCGCCCGCGCCGTCTCCGTCACGGCCGAGATCGGCCACAACCCCAACCGGAACAGCCACACGGCCAGCGCACCAAGCGTCGCCACCAGCAGAAGGCCGCCGAGCAGGAACGACAGGAACAGGCGCTGGACGGCCTGATCCACATCCGTTCGCGGGGTCGCCACCACGAGCACGCCGTCACCCGGCTCACGAGGCTCCGCCCGGAAACGGAAGCTCACATCGCCATCCGCCGCCGACAGGTCCCCCGTCTCCACCGCCGTCGCCGAAGCATCGACCGACGACACGTCCGGAAGCGCCGGGAGGAGCAAACCAACCGACATGGTCTCGACCGTGCCGTCCGGCGCGATCACGCCGAGCCACAGGTCGGAAACCGGTTCCTCGGGAACCTGCTGCTCCGGGATCGGCGGTTCCGGAATCGCGGGTCGTGCACCCGCCGGCGCATCTCCTGCTCCAGGCACAGCCCCCGGTGCCGCACCAGGCCGGGCCGCCGGCGGCCGACCCAGTGGAGTTGCCGCCGCAAGCTGCGCATCGACCTGGTCAACGAGCTGGTTCCGCTGCACCAGGATCACCACGGCAGCGAGCGCGGCGAAGATGATCAGCAGAAAGCCGAACCCACTCAGAATTCGGGTGCGAAGCGTCACTCGTCGACCCGCATGCAGAAGCCCACGCCACGAATCGTGTGGATCAGCTTCGGTGGTGTCGTGTCGACCTTCTTGCGCAGATAGCTGATGTACGTGTCCACCACCGAGCTGTCGCCGTCGAAGTCGTAGTCCCACACATGATCGAGAAGCTGTGCCCGGTTGAGGACCCGACCGGTGTTCGAGATGAGCATCTCCAACAGTCGGAACTCGGTGGGGGACAGGTCGATCGAACTGCCGGCCCGCGTGACCCGGTGCGCCTCGATGTCGACCTCCAGATCGGCGCAGCGGAACACGGTGCTCTTGGCGGCGGCACCCCGCTGCGCCAAACGCAGCTGAACCCGGGCGACCAGCTCGGCGATCGCAAACGGCTTCACCATGTAGTCGTCGCCGCCGGTCGTGAGGCCACGCACCCGGTCCTCGGTTCCATCGCGAGCAGACAGGAAGATCACCGGCGTCCGGTCACCGCCTTCGCGCATTCGCCGCAGCACATCGAAACCATCCAGCTCCGGCATCATCACATCGAGGATCACCAGATCCGGCCGCTCCGACGCGACCTTCGTCAGCGCTTCCCGGCCATCGCTCGCACCAACCGTGCGAAGCCCGGCCAACTGCAGGCCGGACTCGACGAGAAAGCGGATGTTCTCCTCGTCGTCGGCGACGAGGACCAATGGGGACTCTTGCGTGCTCATGTGAACCTCGAGGTTGTCGTCAATCGTACGCACGCCCCCTCGCGGTGGGAGCGAGGGGGCGGCGCGGAGGGGTGATCAGTTGGTGGGAACGCCGAGCGCAGCAGCGAGTTCTTCCACGCTGATGCCAAGCGTTGCCGCAGTGGCATCCAGATCCGGCGGCGGTCCGCCGAGGGCCGCCATCAGCTCGTCGACGCTGATGCCGAGCTCAGCGGCGGCGGCATCGAGGTCGGGCGGTCCGGCCGCACCTTGGCCCGCGGCACCTTCAGCGCCTTCGGGCGGAGCGCCGCCGGCGCCCGGGCCTCCGCCGGTGACCTCGCCGTTCAGGCAGCGGGAGATGTACGGGTACTGCTCACCGATCACGTAGATGTACTCGCCGTTGACCTCGGTGCCCATGCACTCGTCCAGGTCGCCGGCGTCGGAGTGGACCCAGTCGGAAACGTAGGTGCCGTCGGGCATCGTCCCGTCGATCTCGACCGTCTCGCCGCGGTACGTGCAGTTCGTACCGGTGCGGGGTTCCGTCGCCAGTGAGTAGCCGGTGTCGAAGGCTCCGGACTTGGAGTAGTACATGAGGAAGCCGTCGGCGGCGAAGCCCACGTGCACCAGGTCCGCATCCGAGTCGAAGGCGGCAACCAGGAACTGCGACAGGCCGTGGTAGTGGTATTGGCCGCCCGGCTGCACGTGGGCGTTGTTCACGTCGAGGCCCAGGTTGTACAGGTCCTGCAGTGCCTCGATGCGGTAGTTCTCGCCGCTCTCACACGACACGGTCTCGCCGGTGCCCGGCTCCATCGCAATGCCGTTCACCCCGACACCGGAGGTCTGGGCGAAGGTCGCGTTGCCGGTGTAGACCGGCGCCGTCGTGAACTCGTAGTTGAGCTCCTGCTCGGTGATCTCGTTCGGGTTGCCGGCGTTCGGGAAGTCGCCCGTCTCGTGGTTCGGCAGCGAGTTCGACGCAATCGTCCGCGTCGTTCCCTCGACCGTCACGGTGACCATCGTGCCGAACTCCTCGTCGGCCAGTTCGTACGAACCGAGGTAGTCGGACGCGACCACAGTCGAGGTGGTGGAATCGCCGGCGTCGGCCGGTGGGGCCGCTTCGTCCGCGGCCTCGTCCGGCTCGGCGCCGGCTTCGTCGTCAGCGTCGGTCGAGGCTTCGGCCGGAGCGTCCTCGGTGGCTTCTGCGGCGGGTTCCGTCGAGGTGTCGTCGGTGGAGGTCTCTTCGGTGGATGCATCCTCGGCGTCCGAGACGGCCGAGCCGGTGTCGGTGCTGGACGAGCTGCAGGCGGCGGCGAGCAGCAGGATTGCCGCGATCATCGCCAGAAGACGAGTGTGGAGTGCGCGTTGGTTGGTGTGCATGCCGACCATCGTGACGGCCGACCTTGTGAGAACTCTGTGAGTCTCCTGCGAAGTCGTTCGGACGGCGGCCGAGCGACTCCGTCACCCCGCCCGGCGTCCTAGAACAGCGTCAGGTACTGGCCGATCTCTCCGGCGGTGACCTCGTGATGATGGGCGAGGAACTCGTCCCGCTTCACCTGGGCGAAGTACTCGCTGTACGGCCCGCTCCGGGTGTCGCCGAGCGCTCCCCGGAGCATGTCGTTCGCCGCAAGGTTCTCGGCCGCATGCAGCAGCGTGGGCGGCAGCGTCTCGATGCCGCGGGCGGCGATCTCCGCCGGGTCCAGCTCGAACAGGTTCGCCGTGTTCGGCTCGCCCGCGTCGAGCGACCGGTCCACGCCGTCCATGCCGCAGGCCAACATGGCCGCAAACGTGAGATACGGGTTCGCTGCACCGTCGGCCAGGCGCACCTCGAGTCGGTCCGGCTCCGGCACGCGAATCATCTGGGTGCGGTTGTTGCCGCCGAACGCCGCATAGGCGGGAGCCCACGTGGCGCCAGACGTGGGTGCGCCAACACCCATTCGCTTGTAGCTGTTCACGATCGGGCAGGCGATTGCCACCAACGACGACGCATGCTCGATCAGCCCGGCGGCGAACTGGTACGCCATCTCCGACAGGCCCAGGCCCTTCGTGTCGGCGCCACCACCACTGCCACCGACGAACAACGCTTCGTCCGTGTCCGCCGACCACAGGCTGATGTGCGCGTGGAGGCCGTTGCCGGTCTTGTCGCTGAACGGCTTCGGCATGAACGTGGCCCACACACCGGACTGCTGCGCCATCGTGTGGATCATGAGCCGGAACACGATCAGCCGGTCCGCCGTCGTCAACGCATCGGCGTACTGCCAGTTCTGCTCGAACTGGCCGTTGGCATCCTCATGGTCGTTCGCATAGTTGCCCCAGCCCATGGCGTTCATGTTCTTCGAGACGGCGGTGAGGTGCGGGAGGGACCGGGTCAACGCTCGGGCGTCGTAGCAGGGGAGCGTGTCGGTGTCGCGCTCGTCGGCCACACGAATCGCCCCGGACTCGTCCTTCATGACCAGGCTGTACTCGGCCTCGACCCCGGTCTTCATCACGAGGTTCTTCTCGGCCAACTCGGCGAGCGCCCGCTTCAAAATCACCCGGGGCGCAAACGGCCACAGCTCGCCCTCGACCGTGGGGTCGCACTGCATGGCGGCAACGTTCGGCTGCCACGGCAACTGGGTGTACGAGGCCGGGTCGGGAATGGCGAGGATGTCCGGGTCCGACGGGTTCTGGCCCATCGGCCCCGACGCAAAACCGGCGAAGCCGGCACCGTCGGACATGAGGCCCTCGAGTGCCTCCACCGGGACGAGCTTCGCGCACGGCTTGCCATGCATCTCCACGAACATCGCGTAGATGAACTCCACACCGTCGTTCTCCACTCGTGCCTTCACGTCGTCGTAGGCGCTCATGATTCCCCCGTGGTCTCGATTTGTTGCGGCAACCATAGGGGGCGAACGCCGCCCGATCCGAGTCGTGTTTCCGGAGTGTGTCTTCGAGACAGCCGCGACGACTGCGGCTCGTGTCCGGCGAGCACTGCTCGCTAGTCTCTGGCAACCACTCGCCCCGGGAGGATGTGTCCATGTGTGGAATCGTCGGTCTGTTCCTGAAGACCGAGCGATATCGGCCCGATCTCGGGCGGCTCACGGCCGCCATGCTCCACGAGATGCGAAGCCGTGGACCGGACAGCGCCGGCTTCGCCGTCTACGACGAAGGAACGCCCGGTGAGACGCGGCTGACGCTGCTTTCCGAAGGCGCCGAACACGACTGGGCGGCCACCGCCGCCGCGCTCGAATCCGTGCTCGACGCAGAGGTCGCCGTGCGCCGAACCCTCGACCACGCCGTGTTCAGCACCGCCGGCGACGGCCGCCGTGCCCGCCAGTGGATCATCGACAACGTGCCCGACCTCGACGTGCTCAGCCACGGCCGCCAAATCGAGCTCTACAAGGCCGTCGGCGACCCGGACCTCGTCGCCGAACGCTACGACCTCGCCTCCCGCACCGGCACCCACGCCATCGGCCACACCCGCATGGCAACCGAGTCGGCGATCACCACCAACGGGTCGCATCCGTTCGCAACCGGCGCAGACACGTGCCTCGTGCACAACGGGTCGTTCAGCAACCACAACCAGCTTCGCCGCCAGCTCCGACGGGCCGGCGAGAGCTTCCAGACCGAGAACGACACCGAGGTCGCCGCCGGCTACCTCAGCTGGCGGCTCCGCGAAGGCGACACGATCGACGAAGCGCTCATGGCCGCACTCGAAGACCTCGATGGCTTCTACACGTTGGCGATCGGCATCGAGTCCGGCTTCGCCATCCTGCGCGACCCCATCGCCTGCAAACCCGCGCTCGTCGCCGAGACCGACGACTGGGTCGCCATGTCGTCCGAGTACCGCTCGCTCGCCGGCCTGCCGGGGATCGAAGACGCAGAACTGTTCGAGCCCGAACCCGGGCGCATCTACTCCTGGAGCCTGGCCGCATGACCGCCACCACGCTCGACCTCAGCACGTCCACGCTCCGCGAGGTGAACGGCACGCTGCACGCCGCAACCGACGGCAGCTTCACCATCACCCACCCGCGCGGCGCCCACGCCCTCGCCGCCGGAATCGACGCACCCATCGACGTCGAGATCGACGGACCCGTCGGCTACTACTGCGCCGGGATGCACAAGACCGGCACCGTCCTCGTCAAGGGCAACGCCAGCACCGGCCTGGCCGAGAACATCATGTCCGGCACGGTCCGAATCACGGGCAACGCCATGATGTCCGCCGGCGCCACCGGCTGCGGTGGCCTCCTGGTCATCGAAGGCAACGCCGGCGCCCGCTGCGGGATCTCCATGAAAGGCGTGGACATCGTCGTGGGCGGAAACGTCGGCCACATGAGTGCGTTCATGGGCCAGGCCGGCAACCTCGTCGTGCTCGGCGACGCCGCCGAAGACCTGGGCGACTCCCTCTACGAGGTGGACATCTTCGTCCGCGGCTCCGTCGCCTCGCTCGGCTCGGACTGCGTCGAGAAAGAGATGCGCCCCGAACACGTCGACACGCTCACCCGTCTGCTGGCCGCCGCCGAGATGGACGCCGACCCGGCCGACTTCACCCGCTACGGCTCCGCCCGCGAGCTCTACAACTTCCACGTCGACGACATCGACGCCGAACTCGCCGCCGGAGGTGCGTCATGACCGACCAACCGTGGAACCTGCGCGAGAGCTACACCTACGACCGCAACGTCATCGCCGAGATTCGGCGGGCCGCCAACACCGGCATCTACCGAATCCGCGGCTGGGGAGCGAAACGCGAACTGCCCACCCTCGACGACCTCGTCTTCCTGGGTGCCTCGATGAGCCGCTATCCGCTCGAGGGCTACCGCGAAGCCTGCGGTACCGACGTCACCATCGGCGCCGACACCTCCGAGAACCCGGTGCAGCTCGACATCCCCATCACCATCGCCGGCATGAGCTTCGGGTCGCTCTCCGCCAACGCAAAGGAAGCGCTCGGCCGCGGCGCCAGCGCCGTCGGCACGTCCACCACGACCGGCGACGGCGGCATGACGCCCGAAGAGCGCGGCCACTCCACCAAGCTCGTCTACCAGTACCTGCCCAGCCGCTACGGCATGAACCCGGACGACCTCCGCAAGGCCGACGCCATCGAAGTGGTCGTCGGTCAGGGAGCGAAGCCCGGCGGCGGCGGCATGCTCATGGGACAGAAGATCACCGAACGGGTCGCCGAGATGCGCACCCTCCCGGAAGGCATCGACCAACGCTCCGCGTGCCGCCACCCGGACTGGACCGGACCCGACGACCTCGAGATCAAGATCATCGAGCTCCGCGAGATCACCGGACACCGCGTTCCCGTCTACGTGAAGGTCGGGGCCGCCCGGCCGTACTACGACACCGCGCTCGCGGTGAAGGCCGGTGCCGACGCCGTCGTGGTCGACGGCATGCAGGGCGGCACGGCCGCCACCCAGGACGTGTTCATCGAACACGTCGGCATCCCCACCATCGCCGCCATCCCCGAAGCGGTGCGGGCGCTGCAGGATCTCGACGTCCACCGCGGCTCGGTCAAGCTCATCGCTGCCGGCGGCATCCGCTCGGGTGCCGACGTGGGCAAGGCGCTGGCCCTCGGTGCCGACGCCGTCTCCATCGGCACGGCGGCGCTCATCGCCATCGGCGACAACGACCCGAAGTACGAGGCCGACTACAACGCGCTCGGAACGAGTGCCGGCTACTGGGAGGACTTCCAGGCCGGCAACGACCCGGCCGGCATCACCACCCAGGACCCCGAGCTGTCCGCCCGCCTCGACCCGGTCATCGGCGGCCGTCGACTCGCCAACTACCTGAAGGTGCTGTCGGTGGAGGCGCAGACGATCGCCCGGGCGTGCGGCAAGAGCCACGTGCACAACCTCGAACCCGAAGACCTCGCCGCGCTCACCGTCGAAGCCGCCGCAATGGCCAAGGTCCCGATTGCCGGGACCTCATGGATTCCCGGTCAGGGCTGACCCGAACCGTCCGTCCGATGGGCGGCCCACAGGGCTCCGAGGTCGAACCCGTCCGGCCGGTCGAACGGATGCCGCGTGATCCGCGTGCCGCGCAACTCCGAGAGGTCGAGCAAGCCGACCTTCCCCTCGTGCGCTGACGCGATCCACCAGACGCCGGCGTTGAGGACGAGACCCAACGGGGCACACGAGATCATCGGACGATCGTCGAAGTGCAGCTCGATCTGACGACGCCGTTCGATCGCATCGGCGATCCGGCGCAGTTCGCCGTGCGGAATGCGGTGGCCGTCGATCGGATCCGGATCGTGCACGAACCAGTCGCTCAGCTGCTCGGCCGCCCGCGCCCCGGTGGGGGACAGGGCGTGGAGCAGCTTCGCCCGAGCCGTGCGAGCCGCCACACCGAGCCCGAGTCGATGGGCGACCTCAGGCTGACCGGCAAGGAAGAGCGCACCCGCCTCCTCCTCTTCGAGGCCGGTCAACCGGGTCTCGAACCCATCGAGCAGTTCGATGCCGCCCTCGTGGCCCTGCACCGTGTAGATCGGTACGCCGGCCTCGCTGAGCGCCGCCACGTCTCGAAGCACGGTGCGCTGGGACACCTCGAGTGCCTCGCTCAGCTCGGCCGCAGTCAGCTTTCCGCGTCGCTGCAGCACGAGAAGCATGTTCAGGATGCGGGCGGCGCGCATGACAACGAATGTAGGGAACCTGACAGTAGATGTCAGGTTTGGGCTGGTTGGATGCCCCCATGCTTGATGACATCGAAGGATCCGGAACCCCAGACGACCCGTGGCAGCTCACGACGCCACCCGGCAAGAGTGCGTTCGAAGCCTGGCGCGAGCCCGACGCCGAACCACCGGCGCTCGTCGTGCAGGTGAAGTCCACACAGCTCCGCTACCACCTGTCGTGCATCGAGGATGCACACGCCATGCTCACCGAGCACGGCGACTGGATGCCCCTCGGCAACGCCGACGAGCAGAAGGAAGCCAAGGGCGGCACGTTCGAAGCGTGGGGTCGGTCCGAGTCGAACCCGGTCGGCGGTTGGTACGGGTTCAAGAAGGGCCTGCGAGGACGCTTCGGGAACTACGTTCCGCCGGTGCTCGAAGTGCTCGGTCTGGCCGAGGTCGAGCACAACGCTCGCAACAACCACATTCGGGCGCGCTGATGGCCCGTGGTTGATTTACCTACTTGTTAATTAACAGGATTGTGAAGTAAGGTGGTCCCTGTGACCGCTGAACTGCGCGAGGAACAGCTCGACGAAACATTCGCCGCACTGGCGAACCCGACTCGTCGTGCCATCCTCGTGCGCCTGGCGGAGGGCGAAGCGAGCGTGAAGGAGCTCGCCGAACCCTTCGACATGACCCTGCCGGCCATCTCCCGCCACATTCGCGTGTTGGAACGTGCGGGGCTCATCGAGCAGGGTCAGCGGGCGCAGTACCGGCCATGCACGCTCAACACCACCCCACTCGATCAGATCGAGCAGTGGGCCGAACAGATCCGCGAGGTCTGGGAGGCGAGCTTCAACCGCATGGACGCCTACCTTCATCAACTGCAACAAGCGCCCGGGAGGGACACACATGAGTGACAGCAACAACGCACCCGAATGGGTCGAGATCGAACGCACCTTCGCCGCACCAGTCAGCCTCGTCTGGCAGATGTGGACCAGCGGCGAGCACTTCGGTTCCTGGTACGGCCCCATGGGGGCCACGATCTCCACGTCTGAGCTCGACCTGCAGGTCGGCGGCAAGCGCAAGGTCTGCATGGAGATGGAGACCCCGAACGGACCGATGCAGATGTGGTTCGTCGGCGAAGTGCTCGAGATCGTCGAGAACGAGCGGTTCGTCTACACCGAACTGGTTGCGGACGCCGACGGCAACCCGCTTCCGCCCTCGGCGATGGGCATGCCGGATGATCACGACATGACGACACAGGTCGTCGTCGAGCTCAGCGAAGCCGATGGCTCGACCACCATGAAGATGACGCACGTCGGTGTTCCCGCCGGCTCTCCCGGAGGCATGGGTTGGGGCATGGCCATCGACAAGCTCGAGGCCGCGCTCGCCAGCTGATCCGACCGTTCGAGGTGACCGGGGAGCTGCGTCGCAGCCCCGGTCGCTTCGCTCGTGCCCGACCCCGGTTCAGTCGTCGCTGGTCGCCTTCGGGAAGATGATGCGAATGAGGGCCACGCCCAGCAGCGTCGCCGCCAGCTGCGCGATCAGGAAGCCCGGCGCGCTTGCCGGGGCAATGCCCGCGAACGTGTCGGAGAACGTTCGTGCGAGCGTGACCGCAGGGTTCGCAAAGCTGGTGGACGACGTGAACCAGTACGCGCCGGCGATGTAGCCGCCCACCGAGAACGCAGCCAGCGTCGGCCGGCCGGCCCGAACCACGCCATGGATCACGAGCAGCAGGCCCAGCGTGGCCACGCCTTCGGCCAGCACGAGATGTGCGGCCGAGCGATCCTTGGTCGACCAGGTCACCGGATCGAGGTCGAACATGAGGTTGGCGGTGACGACGCCCGTGATCCCGCCCGCCACCTGGGCGAGCACGTAGCCGGCCAGTTCGGTGTTGTCCATGTCGCCGAACAGGCGGTCCGCCAGGGAGACGGCGGGATTGAAGTGTGCGCCGGATGCCGCCTGGAACGCCAGGATCAGCGCGACGAGCGCGCCGGCCGTGGCGAACGCATTCTCGAGCAGCTGCAGTCCGACATCGTCGCTCAGCTGTTCGGCCATGATGCCCGAGCCGACCACGGCGGCGAGCAGGAATGCGGTGCCGACGAATTCGGCCAGCATGCGGCGCGGCAGGTCGGGGTGGGTGTCGCGGAACATCGTGAGGGTTGACTCTGCCTCAGGCGTGCAGGGCCTTGGCGACGGCTTCGAGCCGCTCAGGGGCGATGCGGAACCAGGCCCACTTGCCTCGCTGCTCGCGCTCCACGAGCCCGGCCTTCGTGAGCTGCGACAGGTGGTGGCTCACCGTCGGCTGGCTGCGGTCCAACAGGTCGGGGAGGTCGCAGGTGCAGATCTCGCTGTTCGGTGCGGCGGCGATGATGGACATGATGCGCAGCCGGACCGGGTCGGCGAGCGCCTTGAGGAGGACCGCGAGGTCGGCGGCGGCGTCCTCGGTGAGGACGTTCTCCATCAGCGGTTGGCAGCAGAAGCGGGTGTCGGTTTCGGTGGTGGCCATGGCAAGAAACATATTGACAGATATCGAAGCGTCTGGGTATCGTATCGACAAACATCAATGTGATGTTCGAGAACGTTTCGAAAGGAAGGTGCCCGATGCGCCTGCAACTTGCCCTCAACGTGGATGACCTCGACGAAGCCGTCGACTTCTACACGAAGATGTTCGACACCCCGGTCAACAAGCGCCGCGAGGGCTACGCCAACTTCGCCATCGAGAACCCGCCGCTCAAGCTGGTGCTCTTCGAAGGCGCCGGACCCAACGGTTCGCTCAACCACCTCGGTGTCGAAACCGAGACCTCCGAGCAGGTCATCGCCGCCGAAGCCCGCATCTCCGGCGAGGGCATCGAGACCACCGGCGTCGACGACACCATCTGCTGCTACGCCGAGAAGACCGAAACATGGGTCCACTCGCCCGACACGAATCGCTGGGAGTGGTACGTCAAGACCGGCGAAGCCGATCAGCTCGAAAACGTCGTCGTCAGCGGAGCCAACGGCAGCTGCTGCCCATGAGCTGACTGCCGCTGAGTGAACTTTCCCGAAGATGGTGGACGGACCCGGTCCGTCCACCATTTCGCGTCCACGGCGACTAAACCGGTCTCATGGCCAGGTATGTCGTTCGCATCCGCACGCCGAAGTCGCCCGAGTCGGCCTTCGAGTACATGGCGGATCTCGCCAATTTCGCTGAGTGGGATGCCGGCGTGCTCCGTTCCGAACCGGTCGACGGAAACGCTCCCGGTCTCGACGCAAGCTTCGATGTCGACGTCAAGGCCATCGGCGGTCCACTGACCCTGCGGTACACGCAGACCGAATTCGATGCCCCCCACCGTTTCCTCGCCATCGCCCGAAGCGAGCGGCTCACCTCCCGCGACGAGATCACGGTCGAACCCGACGAGGACGGCGGAGCGATCGTCACCTACGACGCCGAACTCCTCCTCAACGGCGTCCTCGGCTTCGCCGACCCGGCCCTCAGCCTCGGCTTCGACCGCATCGGAGACCGAGCCACGGTCGGTCTGATCGACGCGCTGGAGGGTGAGCGTCTGGAAGACGGCGGGCCCGACGGCGTGTCCGGCATCGTCGATTCCGCCCTCGAAGCACCGATCGTCCCGAGCTTCACCCGCATCGGCTACCTCGTCCGCAAACAGCTCGAAGGGTGGGCATCGCTCGAGAGCTACGAGCTCAGCGGCAAGGTCGTCGTCCTGACCGGCGCCACCTCCGGGCTCGGGCGAGCCGCTGCCGAATGGATCGCCAGCGCCGGCGCAACGCTCGTCGTCGTCGGCCGCAGTGCGTCGAGGAACGAAACCGTCGTCGCCGAACTGATCGAGGCCACCGGCAACCCGAACATCACCCAGGCGCCGGCCGACATGGGCGAACTCGACCAGGTCCGCGAGCTCGCCGACCACGTGCTTGCCAACCACGACCGGCTCGACGTGCTCATCCACAACGCAGGCGCACTCACCGCCAAGCGCACCGACGCATCCTCCGGCATCGAATCCACCGTCGCCAGCCAGGTGCTCGGCCCCTTCCTGCTCACCAACCTCCTGCTGGACCGGCTCGCCGCAACCGAGGACTCTCGCGTGCTCACCATGTCCTCCGGTGGCATGTACACGTCCGGACTCACCGTCTCCCGCCTGCAGATGGAAGCCGAGGACTACAAGGGCGCCGAACAGTACGCCCGAGCCAAGCGCGCCCAGGTCACCCTCAACGAAATGTGGGCCGACCGCCACGGAGCCAAGGGCATTCGGTTCCACGCCCTCCATCCGGGCTGGGCGGACACACCGGGCGTGGACGACGCGCTACCCGGATTCTCCAAGATCATGGGGCCGCTGCTGCGCACCCCCGATGAAGGCGCCGACACACTCGTTTGGCTGGCCGCCGACGACGCCGCCCTCGAAACCAACGGCGGCTTCTGGCACGACCGCGTGAACCGGTCGATCCACAAACTCCCCACCACTCGAAAGACCGACACGGCCGAACGACGGGCTGCGCTGTGGGACTGGGTGGCCGAGCAGGTCGGCGTCGCCGTCGACGCCTGACCATCACCTGTTCAAGGAAAACCGAAGAATCGCCGATCACGCCTTGAGTGGCGGCTCGTCATGTGCCTACCGTCGGTGGCACTGGTTCTGCGAGCGGTCACTCAACGATCAAGCACGACGTGACCCCGGGGTCGCAGAATCGATTCGGTATCCAGATGGCGGGATTCCCCCACACTCAGCCCCTGTCCAAGCGCAGCCCCTTCGCCCGAATGGGCACCGGCATCACCCTCTGCCTGGCGCTGCTGGCCACCGTCCTGAGCGCGGCGGCGTCCGGCCAGGCACTCACGTGCGACGGCAAGGTCGCCACGATCGTCGGCACGGAAGGCAACGACCGGATCTACGGCACCGACGGCGATGACGTGATCGTTGCGCTCGGCGGGATCGACATCATCCGGAGCTTCGACGGCAAGGACACGATCTGCGGTGGCGAGGGTCGGGACCGCATCTACGCCGGCCGCGGCGCCGACGTGATCTTCGGCGAAGGACAGAACGACCGGATCCTCGGGCAGGCAGGCGCCGACATCATCTCTGGCGGGCCGGGCCGGGACACGCTTCTCGGAGGCGGCGGCAACGACGACATCAGTGCCGGTGGCGGCAACGACAAGCGCATCGAAGGCGGACCGGGCGCCGACACGCTCAACGGCGGGTCCGGCAACGACCGCTGTGCGGTCGAGGCCGACGACGACGGCAAGCGCTGCGAGCTGGATCTCAACGGAACGCCAACCGACGACGGTGGAGGCGATTCCAGCGGCGGCGGGGGAAGCGATGACCCGCCCCAGGACCCGGACCTGGCCCAGCTCTACTCGATCATCGAAGGCCAGATCCTCCCGAACTGGGGAGCGAACAACCCGTGGATCGTCGAGGCGTGGAACTACATCGACGCCAACGGAACCGTCGCCGTCGACCAGACCTTTCCCGGCGGCTACGTCGAGACCACCTGTCGCACCACCTCGTTCAACAGCTTCACCAAGTGTGAAGCACTCACCATGACCATCGGCAAAAACGCCATGACCGCCGACGTCATCATCCACGAGCTCGCCCACGTGTACGAGCGCACCACCGACCTTCCCACCAACCGGTCGGCCCTCGCCGTGGCGCTCCTCTACATCGAGGAGACGTACCCGGACTCGTCCTGCCCGTCTGCAGAGCTGATCGCCGACGCCATGCTCCACCTGGCCAAGCCCGACGCCTACCTGCCGTACTGGCGCAACTGCGCTGGAGTGCCGGCCACGCCGAGCGCCGACGACGAAGCCGTGTTGGCGGCTGGCCTGTCTGGGGTCGATCCCGCCTGGTTCACGGCCACCTTCGCCAACGGTGCCCAGGCGTGGAGCGCCATCGTCGCCTCGCCCGACAAGTACGAGCTGGCCGGCGGCCTCGCCGACTTCTTCGGCGGCTACTGCTCCACCAGCCACACCAACGAGGTGCTCTTCGGCTACGCCTCTGACGACAACCCGTACTCGGACGGCGGCTGCTGAACCGAAGCGATCAGTTCTTCGCTGCGCTTGCGTACTTTCGTACGGCGAGCGGGGCGAAGATGGCCACGATCACGACCGACCAGATGATCGTGTAGAGCACCGGATTCTGGAGCGCCCATGAGCCCGGCTCCGGCGTGCCCGCCGGAATGTTGCCGAACAACTCTCGTGACGCCTGCGTCACCGAGGAGACCGGATTCCACTCGGCGAAGACCCGGAGCGGACCCGGAAGGGCGCTCTCCTGCACGAACGTGTTCGCAATGAACGTGAGCGGGAAGATCACGAGGAACGACGCGTTCTGGATGACCTCGACGCTCGGAACGTTGAGCGCCACGTACGCCATCACCCACGACAGGGCGTAGGCGAACAACAGCAGGAGCAGGAACCCTCCCAGGGCTTCGAGCAGTGAGCCCCGAATTCGCCAACCCACCAGCAGGCCGGTGAGCGACATGATCAGGAGCGACAGGAAGTTGTAGATCACGTCGCTGAGCGTTCGTCCGGCGAGCACGGCGACACGCGACATGGGCAACGACCGGAACCGGTTGATGATGCCCTTCTGCATGTCTTCGGCGATGCCGGCGCCCGTGAACGTGGCGCCGAAGGCCACCGTCTGGGCGAAGATGCCGGCGATGAGGAACTCCCGGTAGCTGCCGCCGGGAATCTCGATCGAGTTGCCGAACACGTAGGCGAACAGCAGCACGAACATGATCGGGGAGAGGAGCACGAAGACGAGCACTTCTGGCACCCGGCCGATCTTGATCACGTTGCGGCGTGCGACCACGGCGATGTCGGACAGCGTCCGGCTCAGGCCGGAACGCTGCGGGATGGTGATGGTGCTGGAGTCGCTCATGCGGATGCCTCCGTGGTCTCGGTGTCGGATTCGGTGGTGTCGTGGCCGGTGAGGGTGAGGAAGACGTCGTCGAGCGTCGGGCGGCGCAGACCGATGTCGGTCACGGTGAGCTCGGCGCCATCAAGCGCCTCCACCACGGCCGCCATCGTGGCGATGCCACCGGACACCGGCGCAAGCAGTGTGCGGGTGGCCGGTCGTACCTCGATGTCGTCGGCGTCGCCGGTGGCCGTGTGCGGCGTCACCAGGGCAACCGCCCGCTCGAGCCCCTCCGGTGTGGCGGTGGTGACCTCGAGGCGCTCGCCACCGACCTGGCCCTTCAGCTCGTCGGCCGTGCCCTTGGCGATCGCACGGCCCTTGTCGATCACGACGATTTCGTCCGCGAGCTGGTCGGCTTCCTCCAGGTACTGCGTCGTGAGCAGCAGGGTCGATCCCTCGGCGACGAGCTCCCGGATCACGTCCCACAGCTCCAGTCGGCTCCGCGGGTCGAGCCCGGTCGTCGGTTCGTCGAGAAAGAGCACAGGGGGAGAGGCCACCAGTGCGGCGGCGAGATCGAGCCGTCGTCGCATGCCGCCGGAGAAGCCCTTCACCGGTCGGTGGGCGGCTTCATCCAGACGGAACCGGTCGAGCAGTGCCTCGGCACGCTGTCGGGCCGTCGACTTGTCGAGGCCGTAGAGGCGGCCGACCATCACGAGGTTCTCCGTGGCGGTGAGGATCTCGTCGACGGCCGCGTACTGGCCGGACAGTCCGATGCGTTGGCGGACGAGCTCGGGCTCGGTGCGCAGGTCGGCGCCGGCGACCGTCGCTTCGCCGGCGTCCGGCTCGAGCAGGGTCGTGAGGATCGAGACGGCCGTCGTCTTTCCGGCGCCGTTCGGGCCAAGCAGACCGAGGACGCCGCCGGTCGGGACGGTGAGGTCGAGGCCGGCCAGGGCTTCGACGTCGCCGAAGCGCTTCGCCAAGCCGGTCGCCTCGATGGCAAGAGGTGCGGTGGTCATGGGAGAAACCCTAGTCAGCAATGCGGACAGTATCCGTCCGCATTGTCGCGTACGATCAGAAAATGTCGTTTCTCGAGGAATCCGACCTGGCCGACCCCACCGGCCGGGTCCTGCGCCTCCTGTCGTTGCTGCAGACACATCGCCGATGGAGTAGCGGCGACCTCGCAGATGAGCTCGGCGTGACCGCACGCACGGTCCGTCGCGATATCGATCGCCTCCGTCTTCTCGGCTACGACGTCGATGCGATCCCCGGGCGCGAGGGCGGCTACCGCCTCGCTGCCGGGAGCCATCTCCCGCCGCTCATGTTCGACGATGACGAAGCGGTCGCAATCGCCGTCGGTCTGTGGTCTGCCACGGCGGCGCCACTCGAGGGCATCGAGGAGACGGCGCTCCGGGCGCTCGCCAAGATCGAGTCCCTCTTGCCCGACCGCGTCCGTCGGCGTACGCAGGCGATCACCACGAACATGACGGCCTATCGCTGGTACGGCGACGAGGCGTCGATCGACATCGAGTCGGTCACCGAACTCACCGACACGTGCCGCGATGCCGAGCAGCTCCGATTCGACTACGTCGACAAGGAAGGGCAGCCCACACGGCGGCTCGTTGAACCGCATCACCTCGTCGCCGTCGATGAGCGTTGGTATCTGCTGGCTTGGGACGTCCGCCGAGACGACTGGCGAACGTTCCGGCTCGACCGCCTCACCGAGCCCCGCCGGGCCGGAGTCCGCTTCGAGCGCCGCCCGATTCCCGACGACGACCCCGCCTCCTTCGTCGCCAAGAACCTCGGTCGGGTGCCACAGCCCTTCGAGATCGAGGCCCACCTCGCCGTCGGAACCGACGAGCTGCTCGCCGAGATGCACTGGCTGGAGGACCGTGTGATCCTTGCCGGCGATACCTCCACGACCGTTGCCGTTCGCGGCCGCACGATCAGCCAGCTCACCGCGCAGGTCTCCCGTCTCGCCATGCGGTACGACACGACGGTCGGCGGCGCGTCTGACACCGCAGATTCGGTCCGGCAGGAGTTGGTGGCGCTCGCAGCGCGCTTGTCCGCTTGCTGACGGACGGCCCCGCCGTTCTATCGTCTCCGCCATGACCGAGCGCAGTGACCAAGAACGACTCATGGACGGCATCTACTGGTACGGGATTCCGACGCTGTTCCGGGCGCCCCACGACGCCGATCCGAACAACGCCGACATCGGTCTGGTGGGCGTGCCCCACAGCACCGGCAACGGCACCACCCAGCGAGACCAGCATCTCGGCCCGCGAGCCGTGCGAAACGTGTCCGCCATCGGCAGGCGCGTGCACAACGAGTTCGGGATCGACCCGTGGGAGGCGTGCCGCATCCACGACCTCGGCGACGTGCCCCTCTCCGAGGGCAACAACAACGAACGGTCGATCGAGATGATCACCGACTACTACAACGAGCTCGACGCCGCCGGCTGCCGACCGGTATCCATCGGCGGCGATCATTCGATCACCGGTGGCATCCTTCAGGCGCTCGGCGGCGACGGCGGACAGATCACCAACGGCGAGAAGGCGTGCCTGCTGCACTTCGACGCACACACCGATGCCTTCCACAACGTCGACCACTTCATGGGTGCCAAGAAGAGCGCCGCCCACTGGGCCAGCTACCTCGTCACCCAGGGCCACGTCGACCCCGAGCACTCGGTGCAGATCGGGATCCGTGGCAACGTCCGCTCCCTCAACTGGCTCGACCCCAGCTACGACCTGGGCTACACGGTCATCAAGAAGACCGAATACGACGAGATGGGTGCCGAACGGGCGATGGAGATCATCGACGAGACGATCGGCGACCGGCCCCTCTACATCACGTTCGACCTCGACTGCCTCGACCCGATGGTCGCCCCGGGCGTCGCCAACATCGAGGCCGGGATCGAGGGCTTCGGCATCAACCAGGTGATGGAGCTGATCCGGTCGGTCCGGGGCAAGAACGTGATCGGGGGCGACGTCGTCTGCCTGATGCCGACGGTCGACTCGCCGAACCAGATCACGAGCTACCGGTCGATGGCCGTGATGTTCGAGATCCTGTCCCTCATCGCCGACCGGTTCGTCGACTGAGGCTCAGGCGGCGTCGGCCGCCGTCGGACGGCTCGGGGCCGGCCGGGGAGCGTCGTTGAGGATCTCCTCGCCGACGACCGGTCCGGTTCGGAGGCGGAAGAAGACGGCGAGCACCACTGCGGCAACCGCTCCTGCGTAGATGACGGTGTTGAGCGAGGTCGCCTCGACGATGGGGCCGGCGATCGCGTTGGAGACCGGAACGGTTCCACCGAAGGACAGCACCCACAACGCCGACACGCGGCCCCGCACCGTCTCGTCCACGTGCTCCTGCCACACCGAGGCGAGCACAGTGGGAAGGCTGAAATAGAAGACGGCCACCGCAAAGATGGCGAAGTAGCCGACCGTGATGTCTCGAACCGAGCCGAGCCAGGCGAGCGTCAGCGCGAAGCCGGCCAGGGCGATGCGAATCATCACCCGGCTGTCAACGTTGGCGAGCACCGTTCCCACCAGGGCCGCACCGACCATGCCGCCCAGCCCGAACGTGGCGTAGAACCAGCCGTACTCGGTGGCTTGCGCATCGATGCCCAGATTGAGCTCGGCGATTGCCGGCAGCTGCCCGATGAATGGGAGGCAGAAGAAGGCGAACAGCGACATCAACAGCAGCGGCCGCCCCACCTGCGGCGCACGCCACGCCACCCGGAAACCGCCGAACACGCGGTCGGTGAACGAGGCTCCCGCCTTTGCGGTCGACATCGGAATCTCGGTGCGCCAGATGGCAAACAGCACGGCAAGGTACGCAACGCCGTTGATCGCGAACACCTCGGCGAAGCCGACCGCAGAAGCCAACAGCCCGCCGATGGCCGGGCCGATGACCCGAGCCGCATTGAGCTGAATCGAGTTGAGTGAGACCGCAGCCTTGATGTTGTCCGCCCCGGCGATGACGGGGAGGATCGACGTGAAGATCGGCGCATACAGGCCCTGTCCGATGCCGATGATGAACACCAGAAGCAGCAGCAGGTTCTCGGCGATCACATCGTCGATCACCAGCGCAGCGAGCACGAGCGTCCACGCCATCTGCCAGCTCTGCGTACCGAGCAGCAGGTTCCGCCGGTTCGACGTGTCGGCCAGCGAACCGCCGATCAGGCTGAGCACGGACATCGGTGCGAGCTGCGCAAAGATCAGCAGACCCAGGTACGTCGGCGACTCGGTCAGCTCCCAACCGAGCACACCCAGCGACGTCATCTGCATCCACCGTCCGGCGTTCGAGATGAACGTGGCAATGAAGATGCGTCGGAACGCAGGCACACCGAGCACATCGCGTGCGGTTCCTCTGCGTTGCACCTGTGTCACAGCCATTCGCTCCTGTATCTCACCCTACGAGTGCTTGCTTCACGACGGATGTCCGTGGGGTGGACGTCACAGTGTCTGCATACGCAGACCGGACGGTGGTGCTGCCGTACCATCGGCACCCATGCGGCGTCTGGCGATCCTCTGTTGTTGTGCGATTCTTGCGACCCTGGTTGCGCTGGGTTCCCCGGCCAGCGCCCAGCTCGTGCCGCCCGAATGCCACTCGAGGACAGCGACCATCGTCGGCACCGAAGGCAACGACCGAATCGTCGGCACGTCCGGCCCCGACGTGATCCATGCCCTTGGAGGCAACGACGTGATCCTGGGGCTTGCCAGCGGGGACATCATCTGCGGCGGCGCTGGTCGTGACCGCATCATCGGCGGCGCGGGCGACGACATCTTGTTCGGCGAAGCCGGCCGGGACACACTTCGCGGGGGTCGCGGTGGCGACGTGCTGGTTGGCGGCGACAGCCACGACCGGCTCACTGGAGGCCCTGGCAGCGATTTCATCGAGGGCGGCAACGGCCGTGACGTTGTCAAGGGCGGGAAGGGCGACGACGTTCTCGACGGTGGTCGGGCGGACGATCGATGCATCGGCGACTCGGGCCTCGACACGGCCGGCCGATGCGAGGTCCACCGAACCGAGTACGCCGCCTTCCGTCTGATGGTTGGCGGTGCGTTCGTGCACGGAGTTGCCAGCGCTCCCACGCTCGATGGGGCAACGGCGATCACCACGAACGGGTTCCTTGCGGAGCTCGGCGAAACAACCTCGCTGTGTTTGCGATTCGCTTCGGATCCGGAGGACACGGACAACGTCTGCGACGGACCGGAGGTGCTCGGTCTGATGATCGACGAGGCGTGGCCCTCCACGTTCGGAGCCGACGGTGACCGCTACACGCTTCGAAGCGTCACGACCTCGTGGCCCCCAGTCGATGGGCAGGTGGAGCTCGTCCGCGAGCGACCCCTTGCCCCCGACGTTCTTCCTGTCACAGATTCGATTCGGTTCCGCGCCGACCTGTACATGACGGTTCCCGAGTGCCAAGGCGTCGGTCCCAGACTGACGGTGGCCGAGAGCGCCTATCTCGACTGGGGGGCCGAGAATCCCGACCGATTCGGCGGCACCGTGCTCACCCGCGACGATGATCTGGGCATTCCGGTGTTGCAGGTCAAGATGTCCGAGGCGGAAGTCGAGGCCCTGCGAGACGAGTTCCGAAACGAGACGGGAAGGGTGCCCTGCATCGAGACCGTGAACTTCACCAAGGACGAAATCGATGCCGTGCAACAGGCCGTGCGGCCGTTGGTTGGCACCGTTGATGCGAAGCTGGTCCGAAGCCACGTCAACGTGACGTTGCCGGCTCCGGACGGCGCGCTGATCTCATCGCTGGTCGCCGCGGCCGGCGATCGACCTGACCTTCTGTCCATCGACATCGAGAATGCCTACGCGGTCGAGGGCTGATTCGGCACCATCAGAGACTTCGGATGTACAGGACGTCACACTGATGGTCTCGACGCGCAGAGCACGTCGCCGGGCTGCCGTACCATCGGGACCCATGCGGCGAATGGCGATCCTCGGTTCTTGTGCGGTTCTCGGCTCCTTGCTGGCGTTCTCGTCGCCGGTTGCAGCCCAAGAAGACGAACCCCAGTGCGGCTGGGATCCGATCACCATTCTCGGAACGGAAGGGAACGACCGCATAATCGGAACGCCCGGGGACGACGTCATTCACGCGTTGGGCGGCAACGACGTGGTCTTCGGTCGGGGCGGCAACGATGTCATCTGCGGCGGCACGGGTCGTGACCGCCTGGTTGGTGGCTCGGGGAGCGATCGCCTCGACGGAGGCCCCGGACGAGACAAGCTTCGCGGCGGGCCGGGCGCCGACTGGCTGTGGGGAGGCGAGAGCCACGACCGGAGCAGTGGTGGGCCGGGCAATGACTGGATCGCCGACATCGGCGGGAACGATGTCCTTCGCGGCGGGAAGGGTGCCGACCTGTTGGACGGCGGTGCAGGCACCGACCGGTGTGATGGTGATGCCGGCTTCGACGGGGCCGGCGTCGACTGTGAGCGACAGGTGAGCATCGAGATCCGGCCGCACACCCAGGACATCGACGGCTTGCAGGTGCACTACGTGGGAACCTCGCCCGAACTACCGGAGCGGGTCGACACCGTCGCCTTCAGCACAGGCTTCATCGACTACGGAGACGGACCCGTGATGTGCATCGGCCTCGTGGCGACGTCTGATCCGCCGGGTTGCGGCGGCCCCCGGGTCCAAGGGCTCGAGATGGATCCTGCCTGGGCCCGGCCCCGGCTCGGAGTGGTCGAGGGGAGCCGGCTGGTCACGGTCACCTGGCCGATGACTGCAGACAGGGAAGTGCAGCTGCTCGCAGAGCGGACGCCGTTCCCGGTAGGAACGAACTCGCTCTCGGGAATGTCCACCTACGACCCCGATCTGTTTGCCCGCCCGGCCGGCTGTGAAGACCTCACCTTCGATACGTCGACCACCCGGAGAGACCTTGTGTTCTGGGGACGGGACAATCCGGATGAGTACGCGGACTTCTGGCTCTCCGATCGCGTGGCCGTTCTGCAGGTCAAGGCAACGCCCGAACGCATTGCCGAGATCACGGCGGAACTGTCTGGCGACGGCCGAGCGCCGTGCATCATCGGGGTGGATTTCACCCGGGCCGAGCTGAACGCAACGCAGGCCCAGGTGACTGCCGCCCGCCAGGATGGTTGGTCGAGTTGGGGATCGAACATCATCAGCGGAAGGGTCGAGATCAACCTGTTCATGATCGATGGCGAGGGCGTGCAGGCGATCATCGACGCCGTCGACCGCCCCGACCTCGTCGAGGTCCGGGTCATCGGCATCGTCGGAGGGTTCGAGTGAGTCGGCTTGCGCTCACGCACTCGAAGTTCTGGATTGCGGTCCTGCTCGCGGGCGGCACCTTCGCGGCGTCTGTACCGGCGGGAGCGCAGGCCGACGACCGCCTCCTCTGCGACGGCAAGCCGCCCACCATCGTGGGCACCTCGGGAGACGACCGAATCGAGGGCGCGCCCGGCGATGATGTGATCATGGCCCTGGACGGCAACGACGTCGTCTTCGGGCGCGGTGGCAGCGACACGATCTGCGGCGGAGCGGGCCGAGACCGCCTGATTGGTGGGGCTGGAGCCGACGTGCTTTCCGGTGATTCGGGGCGCGATTCGCTTCGAGGTGGTCCTGGTGCAGACATCCTCACCGGCGGAAGCGCCACCGACCGCTCATCCGGCGGCCCGGGAAGCGACGTACTCATCGATGACGTGGGCAACGACCTCCTTCGCGGTGGAAAGGGCGCCGACCTGCTTGACGGCGGCCCTGGCCGCGACCGGTGTTCCGGCGACGCTGGGTATGACGCGGTCGGATCTGGTTGCGAGTCTGGTCGCTGGGAGGCTGGCGTTCGCGTGGTCGATGTCGACGGCGTCAGCATCCGGTTCGTCGGCGAGACGGCTGAGGTCCCAACGAGTCCGAGCACGATCTGGATCTCGGTGCTGATCGCCGACCGCAAGGACGGGCCGACCATGTGCCTCGGCGCATCAACGCTGACACCCAACTGTCCGGGGCCAATCATCGAGGGCCTCACTCTTGAGCACCCGTGGGCGGCTGAACAGTTCGGCGAGCGTATGGGAACCCGCCTGGTTGAGGTCTCCTGGCCGCCTGTTGACAACCGGGTGCAACTGGTGAGTGAGCGGCCGGCCATGCGGTTCGCGTCGATATTTTTGCCCGGGCTTTCGTCGTTCTCGCTCGACAACTTCAAACGACCGGAGGACTGCGTCGGGCTCGATCGAAGGGCGGCCGTGGGCTTCGACGAGTTCCAGGCGTGGGGAGATGCACACCCCGATGAATACGGCGGCATCTTCACCGCTGGAGCTGGACCTGGCGAGCGCGGCGTCCCCGCAATGCAGGTGAAGGCGAGCGGCGCTCGACTCGAGGAGATCCGAGCCGAACTCACGACCGACGAGGCGTCGCCATGCCTCGTCTCCGTATCGTTCACCGAAACCGAGATCACCACAGCGCAGCAGCAGTTGGAAGCCCTTCGCATCCCCGGATTGTTGGGGCACGGAATCACCAGAGACGCGGTGGCGGCGGATGTGGTTGCCATCGATCGGCAAACCATCGACGCCATCGTTGCGGCCGTCGACCGGCCCGACCTCATCGAGCTGACGATTCAGGCGATCCTGGGCTGACCGACTCCGGTTCGGGTGCGTACCTGCCGATACAATGGGCACGATGTCCACGATCGAACGCCTCCCGCTGACTCGTCAGCGCATCGCCGAAGCCGCGTTGCTGCTCGGCGACGACGAAGGGCTCGACAAGCTGTCGATGCGCAAGGTCGGCGCCTCCCTCGGCGTGGAAGCAATGTCGCTCTACAACCATGTGGGCAACAAAGACGACCTGCTCGACGCTGTGGGCGATCTGCTCTACAGCGATGTCCTCAGCCGCTATGAGCAGAACCCCGACGCAGACTGGAAGGACAACGCCCGAGCGTTGGTCTTCGCGTTCTGGGACGTGGCGATGGAGCATCCGAACGTGGTGGCCATCATCCTCGACCGTCCGATTCCATCGGTCACCAAGATGTTGTTCCTTCAGCAGTGCTACGAGGTGTTTGTGTCCGCCGGCTTCCCGGTGAACGAGGCGGCGCTCGCCTTCAACACGGTGGCCGGCTGGATGACCGGCGTGGTCCGCTCCGAGCTCACCCTCATGCGGGCACTGTTCGAGCAGGGTGCGAGCTTCGCCAAGGACGATGTTCCGGAGGAGTTCCACGGCGTGCTCGACTTCATGGAGTGCTGCAACGCCTGGACGCCGGTCGAGCGGGTCGAGGCCGGCTTCAACACACTCCTCGCCGGCTTCGAACAAGAGCTCGCCGCCAAAGGCTGGAAGTAGCAGCGAAGCGAACGGC
>JAHDEJ010000022.1:0-48609 GCA_020628865.1 Acidimicrobiales bacterium | reverse complement strand
GGCTTCGAACAAGAGCTCGCCGCCAAAGGCTGGAAGTAGCAGCGAAGCGAACGGCGCCGGCCGGGACTGTTGCCCCGACCGACGCCACGCACCGCCGCATCCGTCGAACTTGCTCAAACCAGGGATGGCTCCCGGTTGTCGTCCACCACGAGTTCGTCGTCGGCCGGGTCCAGCACGACGAGGTCGTCGTCGCCTGGTTCGCTGAGGCCGAAGCGGTCGTGGAAGCGCCGCAGGGGAGCGGGTGCCCACCAGTTCCACTCGCCCATCAGCTTCATGGCCGCCGGGACGAACAGCATTCGAACGATGGATGCGTCGATGAGGATGGCTGCCGCGAGGCCCACGCCGAGGACCTTCATGTCGATCGACTCGCCGGTGGCGAACGCACCGAACACGAGGGCGATGAGTAGCGCTGCGGACGTGATCACCCGGCCGGTCTTCTGCAGGCCGATGGTGACGGCGAGGTCGTTGTCGCCGGTCTGGTCGTGCAGTTCCTTGATCCGGGAGAGCAGGAACACCTCGTAGTCCATCGACAGGCCGAAGGCGAGGAAGAACACGAGGAACGGATTCCACAGGCCGATGAAGCCTGGGGATTCGAAGCCGAGCAGCCCGGAGAGGTTGCCGTCCTGGAAGCCCCACACCAGCAAGCCGAAGGTGGCGGTGAGCGACAGCAGGTTCATGGCCATCGCCTTGAACGGCATGATCACGGATCCGGTGAGGAGGAACAGCAGAATCAGCGTCGAGCCGGCGACGAATGCGAGCGCCCACGGCACCCGGCTGAACAGCGCGTCCCGCTGGTCGATGAGCTCGGCCGCCGGACCGCCGACAGCGATCTCGTAGCCCGGGTCGAGGTCCCTGCGCAGCTCCTGCACGACGGCCTCGGCACGTTCGCCTTGAGCGGTGCCTTCGGGGAGGACGTCGATGATCGTTGCGTCCGGAGTGACGAATCGAACCTGCGCTCCGGTCACGTTCGGCACGGCGACGATCGTCTCGAGCAGCGGGCCGACGTCGCCGGTGGTCTGGGCGACGATCGTGATCGGGTCTTCGCCGCCGGTGGGGAAGCGTTCGTCTCGGATGTCGAGGATCTGTCGGGTCTCGAGCGATTCGGGCAGCGACTCGGCGCCCGGGATCTGGAGACGCACACCGGCAAACGGAGCCGCAAGAACGATGAGACCGCCGGCGATCACCACGGCGACGATGCCGGCTCGGCGCTGCACCATTTCGGCCACGCGGCCGAACACGGCGCCGGAGTCTGCGGCGTTCTTCATCGGGCGAATGCGGTGTCCGACGAGCCGGAGCATCGCCGGCAGCAACGAGGTGGCGGCGAGCATGGCGAGGATGACGACGCCGATGCTGCCCATGCCGATCGACGGGAACACGTTGCCGCTCATCATGAGGAAGCCGCCGAGCGCAAGGGCGACGGTTACGCCCGAGAAGAGCACGGTGACCCCAGCGGTCCGAACGGTGCGCTCCAACGCAATCGGCACGTCGAGGCCCCGAGCACGCTCCTCCCGGAACCGGTAGACGATCAGGAGGGCGTAATCGATCGCCAGACCGAGGCCGAGCATCGTCGCCGCGTTCAGTGCGAACAGCTGGACCTCGGTGACGAGGGTCAGCAGCCAGAGGATGAACAGCGACCCGGGGATGGCGACGAGCGCGATCGCCAGTGGCAGCGATGCAGCCAGCAGGCCGCCGAACACGAAGACGGCGGCGACGAGGACGACCGGGAGGGTGATGAGCTCGGCGCGTTGGAGGTCGCGCTCGGTCTGCTCGACCGACTCCCGGTCGAGGACGGCTACGCCGCCGACCAGCGTGGTCGGAGCGTCGACGGTCCGGAGTTCCGCTTCGACCGCTTCGACGAGTTCGTCGAATTCGGCTTCGGGAAGCGAACGATCGAGGACGACAGCGACCAACGTCGCGCGCCCATCGGTCGAGGAGAAGAGTGGTGCCTGTTCGCCGACATCCGGGTCCCAGGTGTGGCTGACGTTGGCAACGTGAGGAGTGAGTGAAAGTCGTTCATCGAGGGATCGCACCTCCTGTGCGAGGGTGGGGTTGGTGAGGTCGATGTCGTCGTAGAGCGCAACGACGTCGGCCGAGCTGGCGCCGAGTTCGACGAGGGTGTCCTCGACGAATGCGGATTCGGTGCTCGTGTCGCCCACGGGAACCGTGGACAGTCGATCGACGGCTCCGGCACCCAGCACGATGGCGAGAACCAGAAAGCCGGCCCACACGCCGAGCGCCGCCTTTGGGCGACGGATTGCAAAGGTTGCGTACCGAGAGAACATCGAAGAACACCTGCCTTGGAACGCCGTGACTTACGACGTAAACTTATTACGTAAGTCGTACGGGCTTACGGCGTAAGTGTCAAGTGGTTTCTTGCCACGAAATCGAGAAATCACGCACAGTGGCCACTCCGCGACAAGTGGGGGCAGCCCCCCAGATGTGGCGGATGGCGCGCGGAACGTGGCGGAGCTCGATGTGGCCGATGGCCGATGGCCGATGGCCGATGGCCGATGGCCGATGGCCGGTGGCGGTGGCCCGCGCAACGCGGTGCGATCGGTGGCGGTCGCTGTGGTGGCGCGCCGAGCTTCCGCGATTCTCGGCCGGCAGTGCCGAGCGAGACTCCGCGTCTTACAGGCGGGGGAACCTGGTGCGGGGGCCGGCGTCGAACCAGTCCATGTGGTTGCGCACGTATTCGTTGGCCGAATCCCGGCTGGGGGAGAAGTCCCACGACGTGAGCGGGCCGGCGTCCATCGCCGCGTGCAGCACGCGGCGGGAACGTTGGGATGCCAGCACCTCGTCACGGATGGCGTCGCTGTTCCAGCGCTGCTGCACCTCGGCGGCGAAGGCGGCGGCGAGCTCGGCGTGTGCCGGGTCTTCGGCCAGATTGGTCCGCTCGAGCGGGTCGGCCTCCACGTCGTAGAGCTGGGCGGGATCCGAATCGCAGTGGATCCACTTCCACTTGCCCCGGCGGATCATGAACATCGGATGCGTCAGCATCTCGCCCGTGTACTCACCGAACGTCTCGTCGACCTCGTCGGAGCCGCCGGTGGCCAACTCCCACAGGCTTCGTCCATCGAGTTCGACGCCGAGCTCGGGCCAGGCTCCGCCGTCGGTCGCGATGTCCAGCACCGTTGGCAGCACGTCGAGGTGCGAGTTCACGTTCGACGCCGTTCCCTGCGCCACGCCCGGTCCGGCCATCACGAATGGCACGCGGGCCGAGCGCTCGTGGAACGACATCTTGAACCAGGTGCCGCGGTCGCCGAGCATGTCGCCGTGATCAGAGGTCACGATGATCACGGTGTTGTCGAGCTGGTGGGTTTCCTCGAGCGTGCTGACGAGCTGGCCGATCCAGTCGTCGAAGTAGCTGGTGTTCGCGTAGTAGCCGTGCCGCGAGTTGCGCACCTGCTCGTCGGTGTAGCCAACGGTGTCCGCCTGGATGTTGTAACGAATGCGCTTGCTGTGTGGATCCAACGTGTCGAGGTCCGGAACGTCCGGCATGTCGATCTCGTCGTGGTCGTAGAGGTCCCACCATTCCGGACGAGCCACGTACGGGTCGTGCGGATGGATGAACGATGCGCACAGGAAGAACGGTCGCTCGTCGGCGTCACGGGCGAAGTCGAACAGCCGCCGCTTGGCCGCAAACCCGACCTCTTCGTCGTACTCGATCTGGTAGGTGATGTTGGCCTCGCCGGCCTCCCGCAGCGTGTCCATGCCGTGATACCACTTGTCGATCCGCTCGGTGGAGTCCCAGTTCGGGGTCCACGCGAAGTCGGCCGGGTAGATGTCGGTCGTCAGCCGCTCCTCGAACCCGTGCAACTGATCCGGGCCGACGAAGTGCATCTTGCCGGAGAGCGACGTCCGGTAGCCGAGCAGGCGCAGGTAGTGCGCCAGGGTTGGGACCGAAGCCGGAAACTCCGACGCGTTGTCCCACGCCTTGATTGCCGAGATCGGCTGACCCGACAAAAAGGAGAAGCGGGCGGGGGCGCACAGGGGCGAGTGGCTGTAGGTGGCATCGAAGCGCATGCCCCGCTCGGCCAGCGCATCGAGGGCAGGTGTCTTCACGACCGGATGGCCGTAGGTGCTCGTGAAGTGCGGGGCCAGCTGGTCGGCCATCACGAGAAGAATGTTCGGCTGCGTCATTCGCCGAGTATGAACCTGAGCTGAACGAGTGTCCAGCCGCAGCTGCGGGTCTATGCGTCGACCGGTGTGACGGTGAGGCCCTCGGCCAGCGAGTCGAGGAGGCGGGCGATCTCGTCGTCCGTCAGGATCAGCGGCGGACACATGGCGATCCGCGTGTACACCGGTCGAACCACCACGCCATTCACGTGCAGCATGTGATCCCGTACCGGCACAGCGTTCCGGCCGAGCTCGGCACCCCAGATCGCCCCGACCCCGTCGAAGCTCTCGATCATGCCGTCGTCCTGCAGCGCCTGCAGCCCGGCCGAGATCTTCTCGCCCACGTAGTTCGCCCGTTCAACCAGGCCGTCGTCCTTGATGACCTGGATGTTGGCCATCACCGCGGCCATGCCGGCGGGATGTCCGGAGTAGGTGTAGCCGTGGCGCAGGAGGTCGTTGAGTGTCTCGAGTTCTTCGCCGACCTGCTTGCTCATGATGACGCCGGACACCGGCTGGTATCCGGAGGTGACGCCCTTGGCGAACGTGATCAGGTCTGGGGTGACCCCGAACGTCTGCGAACCGAACCAGCTGCCCGTCCGGCCGAAGCCGCAGATGACCTCATCGTGGATCATGAGCGCATCGTGGTCGTCGCACAGACGGCGCAGGCCCTCGAGGTATCCCTCCGGGGGAGGGAAGACGCCGCCGGCGCCCTGCAGCGGTTCGGTCAGGACCGCGGCGATGTTGGCGCCGTGCTGGGCGAAGATGCTCGCCATCGCTTCGATGTCGTCGGCCGGAGCCTCCATGAAGTGGGGGACGAGGTCGCCCCAGCCGGTGCGGTTCGTCTCGATGCCCTGCGCACTCGTACCGCCGAAGTTCACGCCGTGATAGCCGCGGGTGCGCTTCACGACGATCTGCTTGTCGGCGTGGCCGCGTCGCTGCTGGACCAGGCGACTGATCTTGAGGGCGGTGTCGATCGACTCGGAACCCGAGGAGGCGAAGAACACCCGACCGTCAGGATGGGGCGACACCTCGGCCACCGCATCTGCCGCGCGGACGGCGACGTCGTTCGTGAACGGGGCGAACGTGTTGTAGGTGGCAAGCGTGTTCATCTGGTCCGTGACGGCGTTGATGATGCGCTTCTCGTCGTGACCCACGTGGCAGTACCAGAGGCTGGCGAGGCCGTCGACGTAGTCCTTGCCCTTGTCGTCCCAAAGGATCGAACCCTTGGCCTTCACGACGTTGATCAGGTCTTCCTGACCCCAACTGGGATTCGTGAACGGGTGCAGAAACGTGTTTGGCATCGAGCGTCCTTGATCGAGCGGAGGTTGGCCCCAGTGTGCCACCTCACCTCTGCCAAAACGTCAATCCCTGAGGGGAGTGACCGCCGAGAGTTGCCGGGCCCAATCGCCGACGGAATCCAGCACGGGCTCGATCCCTTCTCCCACCTCGGTGAGGCGGTACTGCACGTCACGCGCATCGGTGTTGCGTTCCACCACCCCGAGCTCCTCGAGCTCCCGGAGCCGCTCGGTGAGGAGGCGGTCCGAGAGCCCGGGAACGGAGTCACGGATGTCGCTGAAGCGGGTCGTTCCGTCGAGCAGGGACTGCAGGATCGCGCCGGTCCATCGTCGGCCGATCAGTTCGATCGCCCGATGGAAGTGGGGGCAGTAGCCGCACGCCTCGTCCCTGGCCATGTCCATGAGACTAGGCGCTTCCGGCCGTTGCCAGCTCCAGGTTGGCGACGGACTCGCGGGCGGCGGTCACCGCGGCCTCGGGATCTGTGTTGAGCTGGCCGGCCTCCACGACGGTCACCGAGGAGATGCCGATGAAGCCGAGGAACTGGCGAATCCAACCGGTGGCCCAGTCGGCCGGGGAATCGATGGGCACGCCGCCGGAGGTGACGATCACGTACGCGGGACGGTCGGCCAGCAGGCCCTCGGGTCCGTTCGGTGTGTACTGGAAGGTGACGCCGGCCCGGGCGACCTGGTCGGCCCACGCCTTGAGGGATGCGGGGGCGGAGAAGTTGTAGATCGGCATGGCGATGACGATCGCGTCAGCGGCGACGATCTCGTCGATCATCTCCTGACCCTCGGCCAGCAGCTGTGTCTGGTCGGCGGTGCGGGCCTCGGGCGGCGTGAAGGCCGCGCCGAGTGTCGGCTCGTCGAGGAGGGAGAGGCCGGCGCCGAGGTCGCGCTCGACGACGGTGGCGGTGCCGGTGGGGTCCAGTCGGTCGATGAGTCGAGAGGCGAGATCTCGGCCGACGGAGTCGGTGTAGCGGGCGGAGCTGTCGATGCGGAGGATGTTCATGCTTACGAAGTGTAAGCAACTTACAATAAGTAAGCAACCCGACAATCGATCGAGTTGCCCGACGCCCCGCTACTCTGCCGCCTGTGAGCAGCCACGGTCCCGACCCGATTCGAGTCGCCGTCCACCTGGACGACAGCCCCACATTGGACCTCGTCCTCGTCCGGCACGGCCAGCAAACTCCGCCGGTGCCCGGCGGCACCGTTCGCGAGCAACGTGATCCACCGCTGACCGAACTCGGACTCCGGCAGAAGGAAGCGGTTGCCGGCGTGCTCGCTCCCGAGCCGGTCGACGCCGTTTACTGCAGCAACCTGCAACGAGCCCACCAGACCGGCATCGCCATCGCCGGCCGCCACGGCCTCGAGCCCACCGTCCTCGAAGACCTACGCGAGATCGAACTCGGACGGGACCGCCCGAGCGACACGCCGTTGCCGGAACTGCTCGGCGAAGCCGCGTGGACGGATGCCAAAGCCGCCTTCCAGGCCGGACGCCGTTGGGACGACTTTCCCTTCTGCGAGCCGAGCGCCGACTTCCGCGGTCGCATCGTGAACGCCATCGACAGCATCCGCGCCGCCCATCCAGCCGGCCGGGTGGTCGTGGCCTGCCACGCCGGGGTCATCAATGCGTTGGTGGCCGCCGAACTCGGTATCGACGCCGATTTCTGGTTCATGCCGGCGCACTGCTCGGTCCAGCGTCTTCGCGCGCGGCCAGGCCGCATGGTGGTGCAGAGCACCAACGAGACCGCTCACCTCACCGGCGAGCTCCAAACGTACTGAGCGCTATCGGTCGCCGGGATCGAGGACCGCGTCCTGGATGACGGCGTCCTGAATCGTCGGCGGTCGGTAGGACGCGTCGAGAACTCCGGCGACGAGCACACACAGACGGACGGCGTCGACGAGGTCGTTCGCGGCCCAGCGCGTCGAGCCAAGCTTGACCTCGAGCTCATCCTCTTCGATCTCGCGAACGTTGAGGGTCTCCCCGAGCGTCACCAACACGTCTCGACGTTCGGCGGTCAGCCAACTCCGCAGCTCCTTGCTGTCCTGATGCTCGCTGATTCGATAGAGGTCGTCGAAGGCACTGTCGCCAGTGGACAGTTCGGCGGCGTTGCCGATGATCTTGGTTCCTTCGCGGCGGCGATCGATGTCGAGCGATCGGAACCCCGACTCGAAACGAACCTCGATTTCGGGTTCGGCCCCGACGCGGCTCACGACGTTCGCGCGATGTCCGTCGATCATGCCGAACATCGACGCGGGTCGATTGCGACGCCCGGCTCGGACGTCGAACCCGAGTGTTTCAGCGGCGTTCACCCACTTCTCGTTGAACTCGCGAATCGCCAGGTTGTTGTCCGATGGTTCGATGAACCCTCGCAGGATGGACCATCCGACGAATCCCACCACTGCAATCGTCAGGAGGTTCGGGCGTTGCGTGACGATGGAGGTGACGGCAAGGAACGCGCATACGGGGATTACGAACTTCGTCATACCGAAAACATCGACGCCTGACGCTGATCCATGAGCATCGGCGCTCGATACGGGCGCTCACCCGCTCAGAGCTCGGGGTCGGTGTACTCCGGTGCGCGCTGTTCGAAGTAGGCGGTGATCGACTCGACCTGGTTGGGTGAACCGACCAGCGCACCGATTTCCGCACGTTCGACCGCAAACCCGGCGGCATCGTCCAGCAGTCGGGCGCCGTTCATGAGCCGCTTGCCCGCCTGAATGGCGTGCGGCGACTTCGACGCGATCTCCCCGGCGAGCTCCATGGCCGCAGCGTGCGGATCGTCCGCCAGCTTCGTGGCGAGGCCGAGCTGCACGGCTTCGGGGCCTTCGACCATCCGGCCCGTCCAGACGAGCTCCTTGGCCACATCCACGCCGACGAGTTCGGCGAGGCGGCGGGTGCCGGTCATGTCCGGCACGATGCCCCACCGGATCTCGAGCACGGACATCTTGGCGTCCGGAGCGATGATGCGAATGTCGGCGCCGAGGGCGAGCTGGATGCCGGCGCCGAGGGCAACGCCGGTGATGGCCGCAATGACGGGTACCCGAAGCTGGGAGAAGCCGTAGACCGCCTGCTGGGCGTAGTGCGTGATCCGGCCCTCGTCGACATCGCCGAGCTGGCTGGCGCTGTCGCCCTCCCCGGCCATGGACTGGAAGCCGGAGAAGTCGAGGCCGGCACAGAATGCCCGACCCTCGCCGGAGAGCACCACGGCTCGAACGCTGGCGTCGCCGGCCAGCTCCTCGGCGGCCGCATGGAGTGCCGCGAACTGGGCGCTGTCCAGCGCGTTCATCTTGTCGGGGCGGTTCAGACGGACGTCGGCGACGCCGCCGTCGATGCTGATCGTGACTCGATCTTCGCTCATGGCCGCACCACGACCTTTCCCTTGGCCTTGCGTTCGCCGAGCGCCGCGATCGCAGCGGCACCATCTTCCAACGAATAGGTGTCGGTGATGAACGGCTTGATCTTGCCGGCCTCGTACCACTCGAGGAGCTCGGCGACGTTGGCCTCGTGCACGTCGGGCTGCATCACGGTGAACGCACCCCAGAACACGCCGACCACATCCGCGGATTTGAGGAGCGTGAGGTTCAGGGGGAGCTTCGGAATGCCGGCCGGGAACCCGACGACGAGGAAGCGTCCCTCCCAGTTGAGCGCCCGCACGGCCGGCTCGGCGTAGTCGCCGCCGACGGCGTCGTACACCAGATCGACGCCACCTCCGCCCGCCTCTTTGATCTGATTCGACAGCGCCTTCTGCTGATCGCGATCCAGCGGCTGGCGCGGGTAGACGATGCCGGCATCGGCACCCTGCGCCAGGCAGATGTCCACCTTCTCCTGCGACGAACACCCGGCGATGACCTTCAGGCCCATCGCCTTGCCGAGCTGCACCGCCGCCAGGCCGACTCCACCGGCGGCGCCCATGATGAAGAGTGACTCGCCCTCCTTCGCCCGACCCCGCTGCTTGAGCGCGTAGTGGCTGGTGCCGTAGGTGAGCAGGAACGAAGCAGCGTCCTCGAAGCTCATCGCGTCCGGGATCGGCCGGACGAGCGAAGCGTGGACCAGCGCCTTCTCGGCCATGGCACCGTGGCCGGGAACCGCCAAGACCCGATCGCCGACAGCAAGGCCGTCGACGCCGTCGCCGACCGCCGACACGACGCCGGCCAGCTCAGACCCGGGCGAGAACGGGCGGGGCGGCTTCACCTGATACATGTCCTGAATGATCAGCACATCGGGGAAGTTCACACTCACGGCCTTCACATCGACCACCACGTGCCCCTCGGTCGCCTCCGGCTCCGGAAGATCCTCGATGGTCAGGGTCTCGGGTCCGCCGGGATCGGTGGAGAGAAGGGCGCGCATGATGCTCCTTGCAGTGATGGGTGGTGTGTGGCGACCAACCTATCCTGCATGCATGCCGCACATGATCGTGGAGTACTCCGCCAACGTCGCCGAACATCACGACATCGAGGCGCTGCTCGACGTCGTTCATCAGACGATTCTCGAGCTGGACGTCGCCCCGGTTCCCGGTGTGCGCATCCGCGGCATTCGCCAGGACGAATACCGGATCGCCGACGGAAGCGAGAACCTCGCCTACGTGGCCATGATCGCTCGGTTCGGTCCCGGTCGGGACGCCGAGACCAAACAGCGGGTCATCGCCGCCGTGCTCGACGCCGCCGAGGCCCGTTTCGCCGAGGAGGACAGTCCGCTCGTCATCGCATGGTCCCTCGAAATCCAGGAGATCGACGCCGAGTTCCGCGTGAACCGGAACCACATTCGGGATCATCTCGCCGGCGGCTGACGCCGACTTCGGCAGGGTGCCCGGCCGGCCGAACAGGATCGCCATGCGGTTGCGGAACCCGCTCGTGGCAGCGACGGCAGCGAACAGGCGGGGGTAGCCGCCCTTCAGTGCATCGGCACCGGTGACGACGCGGTCGTCCTCGCCGACACCGAACTTCACCTCGGCAACCTCGGGCTCGTACGTGCCGAACATGCGATCCCAGATGATGAGGACGGCACCGAAGTTCTTGTCGAGATACTCGGCGTTGTAGCCGTGGTGGACCCGATGGGTGGACGGGGTCACGAAGACCTTGCCGATGAGGCTTGTCGAGCCGTTGCGGAACCGCTCGGTGTGCTGGAGTTGGCTGAGCGTGGCGGCGAACACATCCATGCCGACCGCAGCGAGCGGGTTGAAGCCGACCAGCGGAAGCCACAGGCTGAAGAATGGCTTGTAGATCGCCTCCATCCACGGGACCCGAACCGCCGTGGCCATGCCGATCGTCTCGGGGGAGTGGTGCACGAGGTGCGACGCCCACAGCACGTTGAACGTGTGCTCGGCCCGATGCACCCAGTAGTAGACGGCGTCGCGCATCAAGAAGACGCCCAGCCACACCAGCGGATTGCCGAGGTCGAGCGTGAACAGGCGATGGTTCTCGTAGATCCAGAGCGTTGCGCCGAGGAACAGCACCTTGCCCAACACCGTCTTCACCACGAGGAAGGTGCCGCCCGAGATAATGGATGTGGCGGTGCTGCGCAGCTCGAGGTCGGCGCCGGCCGCCCACCGAGCGAGCTTCTCGCCGACGACGGCCGTGACGATGCAGATGCCGAACAGCAGGCCGGCGTGCTCGAGGTACCAGGAGAGGAGGGAGGAGGTCATGCTCTGAAGATCGCAAGGAACGGTGCGTTCGGGCAGACGGGGAATCCCCCAAAGTTCCCTGGGGGATTCTGGGGAATGTGGGCTCCCGGGGTCGGGTTTCCGCACCGTGCGCATCCGTCCGGCACTCATCGTCCTGCTCGTTCTGGCCCTGTTCGCCACCGCGTGCGGCAACGACCTGTCGACCGGCGCGCGCGGCGGGCTGTTCCCCGACCTGCCCGACCCCACGGACACCGAGGACCCGCCGGACAACTACCGCGAGTCGCTGCCGCGTGACGCGATCAACCCCGTCTACGAACCCTCGTTCACCACGGCCGACGGCGTGGACTGGCCGGGCGACGAGCTGGTGATCGGCGTGGACATCGACGGGGAGGCTCGCGCCTACCCGGTCGGGTTCCTGACGCGGCGGGAGATGGTGATCGACAACCATCGGGGCATACCCACACTCGTCACCTGGTGACCGTTGTGCGCAACGGCGATGGTGCATCGCCGAGAGATCGACGGAGAGCCGGTGGTGTTCGGCAATCAGGGCGACCTGTGGCACAACGCCATGACCTGGTTCGACCACGACACCGGCAGCGTCTGGAGCCAACCCACCGGTGAAGCCATCATGGGCCCGCTCACCGGTGAGCGACTCGATCTGCTGCCCTCCACGCTGTCCACCTGGGACGACTGGCGAACCCTGCATCCTGACACCCGGGCGCTGAACGTCGGTTCGGTGCCTCGTGGTTTCGAGGTCGGTTCCACGGCGGTGGTTGCCGCCGTCGGCGACGACTCGCTCGCTGTCCCGATCCGGGACCTGGTCGAGGTCGGGATCGTGCAGGCGATCGTGGGTGGCGAACCGCTTGCGATCGTCGTCGACCCGGACACCGAGCAGTGGGTCGTCTACTCCCGCATCTTCGACGGCGAGACGATCGAGCTCGAGGTGCGCAACGGTGCGCTCGTGGACATTGCATCGGGCCGGACGTTCGAGCTGCTTCGCGGCACCGCCACCGATGGGTCCGGGCCGCTCGACCGCCTTCCGGCGTTCTCGTCCTTCCCGTCGGACTACATCGAGATCTTCCCGGATGGACGGATCTGGACCGACGGCGGTTTCCAGCCCGCCGAGAGCTTGCAGGATGCGGACTTCCTGGAGGGGGCCTGGGGTCTACGGTCCCCGGTCGAGTCGTATCAGGACTGGTTGCGGAACCAGTTGCCCAGCTGATCCCAACCGTCTGCAAGGCTCACGGTCGGCATCCAGCCGAGCGCCTCGTGGGTTTCCTTCTGGTCGAACCAGTGGGCGGTCGAAAGCTGCTCGGCGCCGAACGCCGTCATCGGCGGGTCGTCCGTGCGGCCGGTGCGTTCCCACACCTTCTCCGCCACACCACCACCGGCGATGGCGACCGCGGCCGGAACGTTGCGAGGCGACCAGTCAACACCTGCCGCAGCCGCGATCCGGGCGAAGAGCTCGTGGACGGTGCGCGGTTCGTTGTTGGTGACCACGAGCGCCCGGCCACCGAGGTCGGGGGCTGCATCGACGGCGGCGACCAGGGCCCCAGCGGCATTGTCGATCCACGTGACGTCGACGAGGGCCAGGCCGGAGCCGATGAGTGGGAGCCGACCGGATCGGGCACGATCCACGATGCGCTCGATGAGTTGGGTGTCTCCCGGGCCGATCACGAGATGCGGGCGGATGGCGACGATCGGCATGGCATCGCTCGAGGAAGCAAGCGCTTCGACCTCGGCCATCGCCTTGCTGCGCGAGTAGTGGCTCGTGGCCGCATCGGGCGTGGCTGGGGTGGCGCCATCCCCGACGATCGATGCCCCCGTGTGCGCGACCGACGGTGACGACACGTGGACGAACCGGGAGACGCCAGCAGCCTGAGCCGCTGCGATGAGGGTTCGGGTTCCGCCGACGTTGATCGACTCGTACTCGTCCCACGGGCCGGTCACGCCCACCCGAGCCGCAAGGTGGACGATGGCGTCCTGGCCGGCGACGGCCGCAGCCACCACGTCTGCATCGGTGATCGACCCGCGAAGCATCGTGCCCGGCAGATCTGCATCGCCCCGCTGCAGCGAGGTCACGTCGTCGCCGCGCTGCACGAGCGCCTCGATCACGGCACGGCCGATCATGCTCGTTCCGCCCGTCACGAGGACTTTCACAGCGACCCGACCTTTCCGCCGGAGAGCGCCGCCGCAGCCCACGCCGCAACGGCCGCTCGATCGATCTTTGCGTTGTGCCGCTGGTCGACCGGGAGTTTCGGGACTTCGAACACGGCAACCAGGTCGTGATCGACCGCGGCGCGAGCGGCGTCGATGCGCTCGATCGAAGCCAAGCGAGGGGCCTTGTCGGCATCGTCGACCTGCAACACCGCAACCAACTGCTGGACACCGGTCGGACCGACGCCGACGACGGCGGCCATGGTGACACCCGGCAGATCCTCGAGCTGCTGCTCCGGAGCGACCGGCGTGACTGGACCCGACGGCGCATCGATCACGTGCCCGAGGCGTCCGCCGATCCACAGGCGACCCTCGGGGTCCAGGTGGCCGACATCGCCGGTGGCATGCCAGCCGGCCGGCTGACTCGCCTTGTGGGTCGTGTGCCACAGGCGGTCGTAGCCGTTGCGAGCATGGGCGGCTCGGACCACGACCTCGCCGATGACTCCTGGAGTGTCCACGATGTCGCCCGGATCGGCATCGAGCGGACGGATGCGAACCTCGACGCCCGCCAACGGTTGACCGACGCAGACCCCGTCGCCGCCGGTCGCTGCGGCCACGTCATGCCGCTCGATGCTTGCCACTGGGAGTGCCTCGGTCATGCCGTATGGCGTGTGCACCTTCGCGTTCGGGAAGAGCTCGCCGACCTCGTGGAGGAGCGACGGGCGCACGGGAGCGCCGGCGCTCATCACCAACCGGACGTCGGCAAAGGCGAGGCGGTGCGATGCCGAGAGCTCGTCTTTGGTGCGCAACACGTTGGTCAGCGCCGAGGGTGATGCGAACACCATGGTGGCGTCGGCAGCCACGGCTGCGTCGGCCAGGGCAACGGCTGTGAGCGTCGCTGGTGCGGTGACATCCATGTCGGGTACGACGGAGGTGATGCCCATCGCCGGGCCATAGAGGGCGAAGGGCGCGAACGCGGCCACGAGGCGGTCGTCCGACGTGATGTCGAAGAGTTCCATGATCGCCCGCTTCTGGGCGTCGATGCGGCCGTGCGTGTACAACACGCCCTTCGAGGGGCCGGTGGACCCGGACGTGAAGACGACGGCGGCCGGATCGTCGATGGTCGGCTCGGGCAGGGGTGTGGCGAGCTCGGAGCGGATCGACGGCAGGTCGACCGATGAGCCCAACACCCGCTGCTGCACCTTCGAGAGCGGCACGGTCGAGATCGGCCGGCCCGGCCAGCCGAGTGCACGAGCGGCGGCGAGCGCCTTCGGAATGCCGATGAGATGATCGGGCGCCGCCGATCGCATGGCGGCGCTCATGCCCTTCGGGCCGAGGCCGGAGTCCACCAAGACGGCAACGGCTCGCATCCGCCAGCACGCGTACAGAGCGACCACGAGATCGATGCTGGGTGGCACCATGAGGGCCACCCGGTCACCGGGGGCAACGCCGGTCGCGAGCAGGCCTCGGGCCGTCTGCTCGATCCGGTCGGCGAGCGGGCCGAAGTCGATCGAATCGAACGACTCGCCCATCTCCATCACCGCGGCGAGCTCGGCGATCGACGGTTCGGCCAACGAATCGGCGAGCGAATCGAGATGGTCGATCTGCAGCTCATCGGCGGGCGGAGCATCCAGCGAGCCGACCCAGTCCATGATCGTGCCGGCTGCATCCACATCTTCGGACACGAAGTGGCCGGCCTTGGGATGACGGTGGACGTCGGCGTGGGGGAGCCGGTCCTCGAGGTCGTGCAGGTACAGGTCGCTGAACACCTTGTCGTTCGCGCCCCAGATCAGCAGCGTCGGTGTGTCGGCGAGTTCGGTGAGGCTGTCGGCCACAGCATCGAGCGCGGTGGCGCTCGGGTGGCTCGGATCGAGCGGGATGTCTTCGACGAACTGGCCGATTGCCTTCCGCCGTTCGGCCGAACCGTATGGAGCGAGGAACCCGGCCCGCACCTCCTGCGTCGGCTTCGGGTCGGACATCTCGAACGCACCCCGGATGAACGCCGTGGTGTCGACCGTTGCCCGGCCGAGCACGCCTCGCGTCCGAACCGCCCGAATGACCCGAGGTGCCGGCGACCCCTCTGGCTGATGGACGGCCGTGTTCAGCAGGACGACACCCTTCACCAGGTCCCGATTGCGGGCGACCCAACCGAGCGAGATCGGCCCGCCCCAATCGTGGGCAACCGTGACGACGGGCCCGGCGATGCCCATGGCGTCGGTCAGCGCAGCCAGGTCATCGATGCGTGTGGCCAAGCGCCGGAACTCGCCCGTTCGCTCCGAGAAGCCCATGTCGAGATGGTCGACGGCGACGACGCGAACGTCGGCCGGCGCAGCGGCGACCACATGGCGCCACAAATAGGACCACGACGGGTTGCCGTGCACACACAACAGCGTGAGTGCCGGGTCGGCGACCCCGTTGTCCAAGACATGAAAGGTGCGGCCGTTGTCGAGCGAGTCGACGGTGACCAGTCGGGACCAGCTCGGATCCAGGCCGTCGAGGCCGGCGGGCGGAAGCCGAGCGGGTTCGGAGGTCACCAGACCAGGTTGACGATCGCCGCGTTGATGCCCGAGCCCATGCCCTGGAGCATCACCCCATCGCCAGGCTCGAGCGTGTCCTGCACGCCGGCCAGAGTGATGGGAATCGCCGCTGGACCGATGTTGCCGAGCACCGGGAAACTCCGGGGCACACGATCACCATCGATACCAAGGGTGTCGATGACCGCCTGCGTGTGCACCTTCGAAATCTGGTGGAGGACGTAGTACTTCATGTCGTACCAGCCCTCCTTCTCACCTGCGTCTTCCCAGGCGAGCTTCGCCACCTCGGTACCGGCTTCGAGCAGGCCACGGGTGTCGGTCCGCATGCCCTCGAGCGAACCGACGCACAGGTTGTTGTGCACGGTGGCCGCCCGGAAGAAACCGCCGGTCATCGGGTGGCTGCCGGGGTTCTCGGAGTGGCGGCCGAGCACCATGGCGGCCGAGCCGGAACCGAGCGTCAGCGACGCGAAGTTGTAGAAGAGGTCGTCGATCGTGGAGTCGGGCTGGAGAATCCGGTTGATCGTGTTCTCGTGGATCTCCCGGGTGCCCTCGCCGTCGACGATGAGGGCGTAGTCGATCTGGCCGGACTCGAGCATGGAACCGGCCAGGTGCATGCCGTTGAGGAAGCCGAGGCAGGCGTTGCCGATGTCGAAGTTCATGCAGGTGGACGGCAGGCCGAGCTGGTCGTGCACGTCGACGGCGCTGGACGGCTCGAGCCGCTCGCGGCACACGCTGGAATCCACGATGATGCCGATGCGAGACCGGTCGATCCCCGAGGACTGGATTGCCTTCTCGCCGGCCATGGCGGCGGCGTCCATGAACGAGATGCCTTCCTGCCACTGGCGTCGCTCGGTGATACCGGCGAGCGACTGCAGAAGGCCGGGCTGCGCGCCCGTGCGTTCATAGAACGGTGCCAAACGTTCGTCGATGTCGGCCGATGTGACGACCTCCGGAGCGGTGATCGCCTCGACGGAAAGGATGGCGACATCGTTGAAAGTGAAGTTGGCGTTACCGGTCATGAGGTCCTTGCGATGGATGGACAGCGCATCCGAATGCATTGAGGTTAGGCGCAACGAGGCGCGATGGAGGGGTCCACGGGCGCGCAATTGAAGAAACCCTCACGTTCGCCATGTTCAGTGGGCGATTGCGGTCTGGCCGCAGTGCTGGTTGAAGACCCGGAGGACCCGGTCGTTTCGCTTCACTCCGAGCACCGAAACCGTCCCGGTTTCGAGCACGAAGCGACGGCCATCGGCCGAGTCGAGGCCGAGCCAACGGGCGATGAAGACGGAGAGGAAGTGGCCGTGGGCGAAGACGATCGCCGGTCCGTGGCTGGCCGCAGCGGAGACTCGTTCGATCGCCTGATCCGCTCGGGCGCCCACTTCGTCGACGTGCTCACCGTTCTCGATGTCCTGATGCCACTTCGACCATCCGGGCTCCTCTTCCATGATGTCGACCGTTCGTCGGCCCTCATAGATGCCGTAGTCCCACTCCATCAGGTTGTCGTCGATGGTGATGTCGCCGCCGACGCCGGACAGCCGAGCGGTCTCGAGCGCCCGCTGCAGCGGCGAGGAGAACACGGCAGAGAAGTTCCAAGTCGCCAGCGTCGGCCCGACGAGCGACGCTTCTCGCCGTCCCTGATCCGTGAGCGGGATGTCGGTGCGACCGGTGTGGTGGCCGCTGCGGCTCCACTCGGTTTCCCCGTGACGAACGACGACGATCTGTGTCTCCATGGCCACAGTCAACCCCACGGGGCCGACCCGTGCTTCCGAATCGAGCCGCTCCGACAAAACGACAGTGGCCCGACCGCCGGAGCGATCGGGCCACGAATCGGTTCAGATGTGGGACGGCTCAGGTGCCCGTCCACTCCGGCGGACGCTTCTCGGCGAAGGCCTTCGGCCCCTCCTTGGCGTCGTTCGAGAAGAACACGCTCATGAAGCTGTTCTGCTTTTCCCAGAAGTCGTCGACGCTCAGGTCGACGGCCGCCTTGATCAGCTGCTTCGATGCACTCACGGCGAGCGGAGCGTTCTTGCTCACCCGCTCGGCGAGCGCGAGCGCCGCCTCGACGGCCTCGCCCTGCTCCACTAGACGGGACACCAGCCCCACCTCGTGGGCTTCCTCGGACATGATCGGGTCGGCGGTGATCGCCATCTCCATCGCCCGGGCGTAGCCCACGCGGCTCGGAAGCCGCTGCAGGCCGCCGCCGGCAGCGAACAGGCCGACGTTCACCTCGGGGATGCCCATCTTCACGCCCTTGGCTGCCACCAACAGGTCGCAGGTGAGGGCGAGCTCCAGGCCACCGGCGAGCGCAAAGCCCTCCAGCGCCCCGATGAGCGGCTTCTTCGAACCGTTCTTGATGAACTCCATCATCGGCCCGATGTTCTCGCCGGCAGCGAACGCCTTCAGGTCCATGCCAGCGCAGAAGCCCCGGCCGTTGCCCGTCAGCACCGCGGCGGTGAGGCCATCGTCGTTGTCGAGTTCCTCGATCGCCGCGACCAGTCCTTCAGACAGTTCGCCATTGATCGCGTTCATCGCATCCGGCCGGTTCAGCGTGATCAACATCACGCGGTCCCGACGCTCGGTCAGTACGGCGCTCATCGTTTCGCTCCGCACTTCCGGCGGAGATCCGCGGCGGTCGTCATCGATCGGCCCATCACTTGGGTGGGAGGCGGGCGCCGCCGTCGACTCGGATGGTTTCGGCGTTCATGTATGGGTTGGTGATGAGGTCCATCACCATGAAGGCGAGCTCCTCACCCCAACCCAGGCGCTTCGGGAACAGCACGGACTGGCCGAGCTGGGCCTTGAACGCTTCGGACGCTTCGCCCTCGCCATAGATCGGCGTGTCGATCAGGCCGGGGGCGACCGTGTTCACACGCACGCCGACGGCGGCGAGGTCACGGGCGATCGGCAACGTCATGCCGACCACGCCACCCTTCGATGCCGAGTAGGCGCACTGGCCGATCTGTCCGTCGAACGCAGCAACGGACGCCATGTTGACGATCGCACCTCGGTCGCCGTCCTCGGTGAGCGGCTCGGTCGCTGCCATTGCGGCGGCGCAGCGGCTCAACATGTTGAACGAGCCAACGAGATTGATGTCGATGACCTTCTTGAAGGCGTCGAGATTGAACGGCTCGCCGTTGCGATCGACCGTGCGACCGGCCCAGCCGATGCCGGCCGAGTTCACGAGCGCCCGCAGTGGCCCCATCTCGGACGCAGCACCGATGGCGGCGTCGGCGTCTTCCTGCGACGTCACGTCGCACTTGACGAACAGGCCGCCGAGCTCAGACGCAACGGCCTGACCCTTTTCCTCGTTGAGGTCAGCGATGACCACACGGCTGCCGGCTGCCGCCAGCTGACGGGCCGAAGCCTCGCCGATGCCGGAGGCACCGCCGGTGATGATGGAGGAGGAGCCCTCCAGGTTCAAACGTGGCATCAGGCGTCCACCCTTTCAATCAGTGTTCCGTTTGCGAGACCGCCGCCTTCGCACATGGCCTGGAAGCCATAGCGACCGTCGGTGCGCTCGAGCTCGTTGACGAGCGTGGTCATGAGCTTGGCGCCGGAGCAGCCGAGCGGATGACCGAGGGCGATGGCGCCGCCGTTGACGTTGACCTTGTCCAGGTCGGCGCCGGTTTCCTTCTGCCAGGCGAGGACGACCGAGGCGAACGCCTCGTTGATCTCGAACAGGTCGACGTCTTCGAAGTTCACGTCGCTCTTGGCGAACAGCTTCTCGGTGACCGGGATCGGGCCCTTCAGCATGGTGACCGGGTCGGTGCCGGCGAGGGCGAAGTTGCGGAACACGGCGCGAGGCTTGAGGCCGAGCTCGTCGGCCTTCTCGCGGCTCATGATGAGCACGGCGGCGGCGCCGTCGGAGATCTGGCTGGCGTTGCCGGCCGTGATGTAGTGCTCCTCGTTGAAGGCGGGCTTGAGGTTGCCGAGCTTCTCGGCGGTGGTGCCTTCGCGGATGCCCTCGTCGCGGGTCATCATGACGGTCTCGCCATCGATGGTGACCGGCACGGGGACGATCTCGTTCTCGAAGCGGCCCTCTTCGGTGGCCTGGGCGGCGCGGCGCTGGCTCTCAGCTGCGAACTCGTCGAGGTCTTCACGGCTGATGCCGTACTCCTCGGCGATCATCTGGGCGCCGATGCCCTGCGGCGGAAGGCCGGATTCGCTGTAGCGGTCCATCATCGACTTCGGGAACGGGAAGCCGAGGTCCTTGACGACGCTTGCCCCCATCGGCGTGCGGGTCATGACCTCGACGCCGGCGGCGACGACAACGTCGTACGCTCCGGCCATCACGCCCTGGGCGGCGAAGTGCAGGGCCTGCTGGCTCGAGCCGCATTGACGATCGACGGTGGTGGAGGGCACGCTCTCGGGCCAACCGGCGGCGAGGACGGCGTTGCGACCGATGTTCAGCGACTGTTCGCCGACCTGCATCACACAACCCATGACGACATCGTCGACGACGGCCGGGTCGAGGTTGTTGCGCTCTTCGAGGGCCTTGAGGACGTGGCCGGCGAGGTCCGCCGGGTGCCAGTCGCTCAGCATGCCGTTGCGCTTGCCTGCCGGCGTGCGTACGGCGTCGACGATCACTGCTTCATGCATTGGTGTCTCCGTTGATTGGGTGGGATTGGTCGGGTTCGGTCCCGCCCATTCGGGCGGTGGCGATGTTGGATTGCAGGCGCAGTAGGAGGCTGGCGAGCAGTTGGCGTTCTTCACGGCTCACGTCGGTGCGGAGTTCGCCCCGCACGTGTTCGTCGATCTCGATGATCTTCTTGACGAGTTCGTGGCCGGCGTCGGTGAGCTGCACGAGCCACACCCGGCGGTCCGACGGGTCGGGAAGGCGCTCGAGCAGTCCGCGCTTTTCCAGTCGGTCGATCTGCGTGCCGGTCACGGCCCGGCCCTGCTTCAGGTGATCGGCGGCGCGGGTCTGGCTGACGGGCCCGAAGTCGCCCAGGTAGGCGAGGAGGGACGCAAGGCTGAGCGAGAGGTCCAGCGGGGCGAACTTCTCGTCGTAGAGCGACCGGATGTCTGCCGCCACGCTGATGATGGTCGAATCCAGACGACGCCATGGCGGCGCATCGAGCTCGTGCAAATTCGTAGCGCTCATGACTGTATGCAACCATACAGTTTCGGTTGGGTGTGTCAACCGGCCACATCAGGCGCGACTGCAGTCTTGGCGGCCATTTCGGCGTCCCGTCGAACGCCGCATGGGTGTCGATCTCTCCTGCCAGTGAACTGCTTTTCGCGTTCACCGGTCGAAACTTTGGATCGGATATTGACGGAGTGTGATCCTCTCGGTACGTTCAACGGCGGAGCGTACTGGGAGCGCTCCCAGTCAGTCCAGGGGAGAAATATGTTCGCGATGATTCGGCCCGCCACGCGGGTACTCGTTGTGTTGGCCATGGTGGCGTCGGTGCTCACGACGCTCGCTGCACCGGGTGGGGCAGTCGCTCCAATAGCCGGCTCAGCGTTCGACAATTTCGACGACGGCGATACCGCCGACTGGTCGTTCTTTGGCGGCAATGCCGCCGGCGGCGGCGGGGGACCCGCAGCCGACCGGCCGAAGGCGGGCGCTGGCTACTTCTCGACCGGATGGGGCGGACAGGGCACTGAGTCGGGTTTCTACGGTGGAGCGTTCCGCAATCTCGCCGACGACGCCCAGGTGACCTTGCCGGCCGATCCCTGGTTCAACCTGTGGGTGTACCAGGAGAGCGCCACCACCGTGGACGGCTACGTCCTCGAGCTCACCCTGCGCGAAGACACCGACGGCAACGGTTGGACCGACGGCAGCGAGGACTCCATCGGACTCAACACGTCGTTTGCGGCCGCAGATTTCGATGATGACTGGACGCTGGTCAGCGCACCGCTCACCGGTTGGTTCGATCGCGGCACCGGCGGCAACGGCGTCTTCGATGGCAACGTCGATGAAATGGTCATCGTCTTCGGTGGCGTCACCGGCGGCGCCGACACCGTGATCGAGGTCGACTTCGACGAGATCACCTTCACGTCGGGTGGCCCGGCGGCACAGGCCGAGATCGTGTTCGACGATCTCGAACACGGCGATCCGGGCGCCAACGGGTGGGTTTCGTTCGGTGGCGCCGTGGGCGGCGGCGGAATCAACGCCCAGTCGGCCGACCTTCCCCCCGCTGACGGCGGCTCCTTTGCGCTCGAGACCGGCTGGGGCTCGGGTGGCGTGCCCGGTTTCTACGGTGGCTTCGGCCGGACCGCTCCGGTCGACCTCTCCGGCGCAGAACACTTCAACTTCTGGATCAACCCGCTCGCAGGCCAGGACTACATGCTCGAGATCAACCTCCAGGAGGACGACGACTCGAACGGCGCCGCGGCCAACGATCAGAACGACGACGAGTTCCAGTTCAACTGCAAGGTCGACGCCGATGGTCCGTGTGCCGTGGCCGGTGGCGGTTGGCAGCTCGTCTCCATCCCGCTCGCCGACTTCTTCGATGACAACAGCTTCTTCTCGAACGGCAACGGCATCTTCGACCCGATCTCGCCCGCGAACGGTGGCAACGGTGAACTCGTCAGCGTCGTGATGACGATCATCGGTACGGACAACGGCGGCGTCGCCACCGACGCCAACTTCGTGACCGACCACTGGACCTTCACGACCGAGGCCCAGAGCTTCACGCCTCCCGAACCTCCGGTCGACGGTGACGTCATCGAAGACTTCGAGGGCGGTATCGGTGCGGGTGCCCCGTGCCCGCCGAACACTCCGACGGTCGGATTCTGCACCTTCAATGACGCAGCGAGCACCGTCGCCATCGCCACGGCGGCAACGCCCCCGGCACCCGAGCTGCCGGCGATCGGGACGCCGAACAACGTCCTTCAGCTCGACCTCGATGTCACCGCGTTCGCCGGCTTCATCAACGGTTTCCAGGACGAGGACGGAGAACCGGCACCGCAGGACTGGTCGACCCGAGAAGGCATTTCGCTCTGGATCCACGGCACGGGATCGGGTACCGAGATGTTCCTCGACCTGCTCGACAACCGGAACCCCAACTCCACCGTCGACGACGCGGAGCGGTTCTCGGTGAGCCTCGTCGACGACTTCACGGGATGGGAGCTGAAGGAGTTCCCGTTCACGTCGTTCAGTCGCAAGGAGATCGGGAACGGCGCCCCCAACGACGGGTTCGGCCTCTTCGAGATCCATGGGTTCGCCTTCGGCACACTCGACACCGGTGGGCCGACGATCCTCTACCTGGATCAGGTCTCGCTCTATGGAGAGGCGACCCCGCCCGCACCGGCCGTGCAGTTCGCCCAGCAGAACACGTTCATCGAGGAAGGCACCACCGGACAGATCGCAGTGAAACTGAACCGGGCCCTCGGACCCGACGACCCGGACGAGGTGACCGTTGACTACGCCACCGAGCGCTCCTATGCGATCGCCGGTCAGGAGTACACGCCCACCTCGGGCACGCTCACGTTCGCCAAGGGCGGCCCGACCGAGCAGACCTTCGCCATCGAGACCTTCGACGACTCGAAGTTCGAGGGCGATGAGCAGATCGTCATTCGGTTGACCAACGCAGTCGGCGCCGAGCGCGGTGCCATCTTCCAGGGCTCTGCCCTGATCGACGACAACGATCCGGTGAACCCGAACATCATCGGCGATTTCGAGACCGGTGGGTTCCTCTGGGACACCGCGGGTCCGGCGTCGCTGTCCGTGCAGAGCTCGGCGGCCGGTGCCGCCGATGCCCGTCCGGGTCAGGACGCCGTCGAGAGCGTCGCCGTCGTCACCGGGCTCGACGGTGCGTCCGATGCGGCGCTCGTGCGCGACTTCCCCCTCGGTCAGGACTGGAGCGACGCCGAAGCGGTGAGCTTCTGGTATTACGGCTCCAACAGCGGCAACGACGTCGCGGTGACCCTGAAGGACAACCGCGCCGTCGATCCCGGTCCCGACGGCTGGAGCATGGTCTGGTCCGACGAGTTCAACGGTGGCGCCGGCGCAGCGCCCGATGCCGACAACTGGACGTTCGAGATCGGCGACACCACGCCCGACGGAAAGAACGGCTGGGGCAACGAGGAGCTGCAGTACTACACCGACGACAATGCGGTGACGGACGGCGCCGGCAATCTCGTGATCACGCTCGACGAAGCTGACGGAACACAGGAGTGCTACTACGGCCCGTGCGAGTTCGAGTCGGCGCGACTGCTCACCCAGAACAAGGTCGAGTTCGCCTACGGCAAGATCGAGTCCCGGCTCAGGGTCCCGGACGGCGGCGACGGTCTGTGGCCAGCGTTCTGGAGCCTCGGCACCGACATCCCGTCCAACCCGTGGCCGGGCGCCGGCGAGATCGACTTCATGGAGTACGTGAGCCGCCTGCCGAACGAGATCTTCGGCACCGTGCACGGTCCCGGCTATGCCGGCGGAGCGAGCATCGGCGACATCTACGACTTCGGCGGCCCGGTCGCCGATGACTTCCACACGTTCACGGTCGAATGGGAACCGAATCTGATCGTCTGGTACGTGGATGGCATCGAATATCACCGAGTCACCCCCGACGATTTGCCGGGACCCTGGGTGTTCGACAAGCCGTTCTTCCTCCTGCTGAACTTCGCGATCGGCGGCAACTTCGGAGGCGCGATCGACCCGAACAACACGTACCCGCAGGAGTATCTGGTCGACTACGTCCGGGTGTACCAGGGGCCGGACACGGCCGAGCGGTTCGAGACGACCTTCACCGATGACTTCAGCGGCTGGCAGGAGATCACCGTGCCGGTGACGTCGTTCGAGCGCAGCGACGTCCAGCCGGCCGGCGCCCCCGACGATGGCCTCGGCCTCGACGACGTGTGGGGTGTCGAATTCGCCTGGCCGAACGGCACCGCCGATGGTGAGGCCCGGGTCGACTTCGTTCGCCTGACCGAGGCACCGCTGCCGACGACCTACGTCGTCACCAGCACCGCCGACAGCGGTGAAGGCTCGCTACGCGAGGCCGTCGGTGCGGTTGCCGACGGTGGCACGATCACCTTCGATCCAGCCTTGGCCGGCTCGACGATCACGCTTTCGACCGACCAGATCACGATCGACCGCTCGCTGACCATCGACGGGCCCGATGCCGCAGCGGTCACCGTGTCGGGGGACAACGCACGCCGAGTCTTCCAGATGGCCGCTGGAACGACCGTCGAGATCGACGACATGGTGATCACCGACGGTGTCGCCGGACCCCAGGGTGGTGGCGTCCTCAACTACGGCGCGCTCACGCTCGAGCGAGCCGCTGTGGTCGGGAACACGGTGGACACCGCTGGCCCCGCCAACTTCGAGTTCGGCGGTGGCGGCATCTACAACGGTGCCGACGCCACGCTGAATCTGATCGACAGCACGGTGGCCGACAACGTCAGCCTCGCGCAGCCCGGCGGCGGCATCTATGGCTTCTTCGGTTCGACCATCAACATCGTTCGCAGCACCGTGAGCGGCAACGTGTCCGGAGATGTCGCGGGCGGCATTCGTTCGCTCGGCACGACCAACATCACGAACTCGACGGTGAGTGGCAACACCTCGACCGCCTGGCACGGCGGTGGTGTCTTCCACACCGACGGCGTGTTGACGGTGACCAACTCGACGTTCGCCGAGAACGTGGCTCCGGCCGGTACCGGCTCTGGTATTGCGGTGTTGTCCTTCGGGGCCCCGGCGAGCGCCGTTCTCACGAACAACGTGCTCGAGGGCTACAGCACCGACGGCGAGCTCGTTGCGTTCGCCTGTGCCACCGAGGGTGCGGTCACGATCACGTCGGCTGGCGGCAACGTCATCGGCGACGGTTCGTGCAGCCCGGACGAGGTGGGCGATCTCGCCTTCACCGATGCGATCCTCGAGTCCCTCGCCGACAACGGTGGGCCGACGCAGACGCACGCACTCGGCGAGGGCAGCCCGGCGATCGACTTTGCCCAGGCGGCCGAGTGCCCGACCGTCGACCAGCGAGGCGAGACTCGCGGTGCGGCGTGCGACGCCGGCGCCTTCGAGGTGACTGCGGTGCAACCGCCTCCTCCGGACGACGCATGTGTGGCCACGCTGCAGGACGATGGCTCGGTGCTGGTCACTTGGCGTGCGTTCAATGGCGAGGATGATCGCTATCAGGTGCGGGTGAACGGCAAGTGGGCTGCGGGTGTTCCGGCCGACGGCGAGCTGAGTTGGGTGGACGCCAATCCGCTCGATGGGGCGACGTATGTCATTCGGAGCAACGAGCGCATCCGGGTTGATCAGGAGTGCCAGGTCGACGGCGTCGTGCCGCCGCCCGGCGAGTGCATGGCCACGCTGCAGGAGGACGGTTCCGTGCTCGTCACGTGGACTGCATTCAATGGCGAGGATGATCGCTACCAAGTGCGGGTGAACGGCAAGTGGGCCGTTGGCGTGAGCGCCGACGGTGCGCTCGAGTGGGTTGACGCCAATCCGCTGCCGGATGCCACGTATACCGTTCGGAGCAACGAGCGGACCCGGGTCGACGTTGCGTGCGCGGTCGACGGTGGAGTTCCTCCGTTCGACGGATGCATGGTTGCACCGCTCGACGATGGCACCGTCCGCCTCACATGGACCGCGTTCAATGGCGAGGATGATCGGTACCAGGTGCGGGTGAACGGCAAATGGCGGGCCGGCGTGCCGGCCGATGGCGAGCTCAGCTGGATCGACACGAGGCCGATTGTCGGTGCGACGTATGTCATTCGGAGCAACGAGCGGACCCGCGTCGACATCGAGTGTCAGGTGATGGCGCAGTAGCCGGTTCTCACTGAACGAGCGGCGGAACCTCGGCACCCCGGACGCATTGCGCCCGGGGTGCTCCGCGTTCAGCAGCGAGCGCTTTGATTCGCTCTGCGATCTTGGCTGGCCGCTGCCTTTGTCAGCAGTCGTTGAATCCAACTCCGGCGAAGCCGACGATTCGCGGTGGTTCGCTGAGCGCGGTGCCATCAGCGAGCGTGACGATTGGGAAATCGAAGGAGAGAACGCCGGCGGATTGACAGTCGTTCGGATCGTGTACGACGAACGCCTCGTAGAAGATGCGCTGCTCGGCCTCGATCACGTCGTTGACAATCCACCCTGCGTCGAGTGAGGAGGCGCGCGGTCCGCCGAGTTGTAGGTCGGGTTCAACGCACGAGCGATGGCACCTGAGCCTGCGTCCGGGCCGAGAAACGGAAAGTCGATCCGTTCGATGGTGATGCTGTCAGAACCGTTGTTCGCAACGAAGAAGCGAAGGCGGCAGTCCATTTCAGGTCGGAGTTCGACGACGTGTTGACGAAAGCCGTCCTCCTGTTCGTCCAGCCGAATCGTTGTGCCATCGCAGCGGACTGGCTGCGCATCAAACACCACGGACACGTCAACGCTCGTGCGGTCACCGAGCAGTAGCCAGCCGAGTGCGACCACAGTGAGGATTCCCGCCGCTGCCGCCAGTTGTTTCGCCATGCCGGCAGTGTATGAGACACCGCAATCGCGGCAGTCCATCGAGACGGTTGGCCTGAGGAGTTCAACCCTCGTTGACGGCCGCGATCAACTCGCCGAGCGCATCGGTGGTCGCCGAATCTGCGAGCCCGGCGGTGGACACGATCGCCGTGGTCAGCCCCGCCGCGGCGAGCGTGCGGAAGGCCGCCGCATGGTCGGCGACGGTGCCGGCGTTGGCCCGGGCGGCGAACCGGTCGGGGCCCATGTTGGGTGGCCGGAGGGCATCGATGAAGCATCGGAGCTCAGCCGCCGACCGGCCAACGAGCAGGTTGCCGAGATGGCTGATCTCGAAGTCGTCGGGGGAGCGGTCGGCGTCGGCGAGCAGCCGTCGCACCAGCTCGATCCGCCGAGTCGCCGTGGGGACATCGCCGAACACGTTGCAGCCGTCCGCGTGTCGGGCGGCGATGCCAAGCGTCCGCTCACCCGAGCCGCCCACGATGATGGGCATCGGATCCTGGAGCGGCCGCGGGTAGCCCACCGCGCGGTCGATGGCAATCGTGGCGCCATGAAACGCTTTCACGCCCGAACCCCAGATCACTCGCAGTGCACCGATCGTTTCCTCGAGAAGATCGAGTCGTTCCGACGGCGAGCCGAACGGAATGCCGTAGGCCTCGTGCTCGGCGGCCGAAGACCCTGCACCCAGTCCGCACACCGCTCGTCCACCGCTCAACACATCGAGCGTGGCGACCGCCTTCGCCAGGACCCCGACATGCCTGGTGGTCACCGGGCTCACCAACACGCCAAGCCGGCACCGCTCGGTTGCCGCGGCGAGCTGGGCAAGCGTCGTGAACGGCTCCAACATCGCATGCCACTCCCGGCCCACCTGCGGGATCTGGATCAGGTGGTCCATCACCCACAGGCTCTCGAACCCGGCCGCCTCGGCCCGCTGCGCCAGCTCGGCCAGCGCTTCAGCGGTCGGCATGCCATCGGGAATCCACTCGAAATCGGAGATGTGCAGACCGAAGCGCAACCCGCTCGGCAGATTCGGGCCCTCGTCGGCCTCAGGCTCGGTCGCCGTCACCTGGAGTTTCGGGGTCACCATCCGCACCGGCGTCGGCTCGATGATCTGATCCCACCCTTCCGCATCGAGGGTCGGCGCCGCCTCCCGGTAGCGCTTCAGCATCGTGTCCATCGCCTTCGCCGGCACCGGATGAGCCCGCTCGCGGTTGCGACGCTTGCACTCCGCCCCCGAGGTCGAGAACGACACGGCAACCGCAGCGACGCCACTCGATTGTGCGAGGTCGAGGTAAGTCCGCCGGCGGGCATCGTCGAGCCCGGTCGTGTCGACGACGGTGGTCAGCTTCCGGCCGATTCGCATGGCCAGCACGCGGTCGAGGATCTCGAATGCGTCGTCGCTCGCCGCCAGATCGAGCTCGTGCTCGCCGACCACGCCTCGCAGTGTGTCGGCGCACAGCACCTGCTCGGGCCGGAAGTTCTCGGCAGCCCACGAGCTCTTCCCCGACGCCGGTGGCCCCACCAGAACGACGAGCGAAGGTGAGGGGAGGGCAACGTCCATGGTTCATGATCGCATCTGCTTCTGCGGGTCGCGTCGCTCTGGATCCGGTGCGGTCGACATTGTCGCTATGACGCGGTTGAAGATCGTCGACGGCCGACGTCGACAGCGAGTTCTCAACGCAGGCTGTGGCGAAGGCTTAACGCTGAACGGCGACGAAGAGTCCGCTGGCTTCGGTCAGCGGACGGCCCTCGGGGGAGAGGATCGCCGCCTTCACTCGGACGGACCGTGAGCCGGGCGGTTCCGCGGAACCCTCGACCCGATAGGGGCCGCCGTCGAGCAGGACCGGCTGGCGGTAGCGGAGATCGAGCGTGCCCGTGGCCACCTTGGAGTCCAGCGCTGCGCTGGCGATCCGCGCACAGAAGTGATCGAGCACGGTTGCCGCCAAACCGCCGTGCACCCAGCCAGGCGCCCCGCGGTGCTCACGTTCGGGCTGGAAGGTCGCCGCACCGTGCAACCCATCGATCGTCACCTCGGGATGGAGACCCATGAAGACCCGTCGAAGTGCCGTCGGAGCGTCCTCTTCTTCATGCATCGCGGCAACGTAGCAGCCCTCCGTCGCCACCCCGCGCAACAAGATGTTCACTTTTCCGTCACGCTCCGCTTCCTTTTGACAGACTGCGAGCACATAGGTTGCCGGGTGGAAGCCAAAGGGAGGCAGAAAGTATGAGCAAGGGACGACTGCAGAAGCGCTGGACAGCGCTCCTCGGTGCGATCGCAATTCTGGGAGCGACGGTGGCTGCAACGCCGGTCGCCGCCCAGGACGAAGTGCTGACGTGCGGAGGATTCGAAGCGACCATCGTCGCAGAACCCGGGGTCCCCGTTGAGGGAACCTCCGGACCCGACGTCATCGTCGGAACCGACGGCGCCGACGTCATCAACGGCAAGGGTGGCTCCGACCTCATCTGCGGTGGCGGCGGCAACGACCTCCTCCGCGGCGGCATCGGCAACGACATCATCGCCGGCGAAGGCGGCCGCGACATGATCCAGGGTGGCGCCGGCTCCGACCTGCTCACCGGTGGCAGCCAGGCCGACACGATCCAGGGTGGCGACAACCGCGACTTCATCTTCGGCTTCCGTGGCGCCGACCTCCTCGACGGAGGCAGGGGCAACGACCGCATCGTCGGCGGTGCCGGCAACGACACACTCATCGGCAACAACGGCCGCAACGACCTCCTCATCGGAGGCAAGGGCGTCGACACCTGCAACGACGAGCAGGGCACGACCCGTCACCGTGGCTGCGAGGGCGGCTCCGCCGGCTCGCTCGACCTGACGATCCTGCACATCAACGACCACCACTCGCACCTCGACCCCGACTCGGCCGACCTGATGCTTGGTGGCGAAGAGACCCGCGTGAGCATCGGCGGCTTCCCGAACGTCGTCGCCAAGATGAACGAGCTCACCGACGCAGCCGACGGCTACGTCGCAAAGGTGCACGCCGGCGATGCCATCACGGGCACGCTCTTCTACAGCCTCTTCGGAGGCGAAGCAGACGCCGCCATGATGAACCAGGCCTGCTTCGACGTGTTCGCGCTCGGCAACCATGAGTTCGACGACAGCGACGAGGGCCTTGCCCAGTTCCTCGGCTTCCTGGCCGACGACCCGTGCGGCACGACCGTCATCGCGGCGAACGTCGTTCCCGAGGTCGGCACCCCGCTCGAGCCGGTGGAGGGCGAGTCCCTCATCGAGCCGTTCGAGGTCATCGACTACGGCGGCCAGCTCGTCGGCTTCGTCGGTATCGACATCGCGAACAAGACGCAGAATTCGTCGAGCCCGCTCGAGACGACCGTGTTCCTCGACGAGATCGAGTCTGCTCAGAACAGCATCGATGCGCTTGCCGCAGTCGGCATCAACAAGATCGTGCTCGTCACCCACATCCAGCTGGCGAACGACGTGAACCTCGCCTCGATGGTCACCGGCGTCGACGTCATCGTCGGCGGCGACAGCCACTCGCTGCTCGGCGACTTCGAAGACCTCGGACTCAACCCGGTCGACAGCTACCCGGTCAACACGACCGATGCCGCCGGCAACCCGGTCTGCATCGTGCACGCCTGGCAGTACTCGGCCATCGTTGGCGAGCTCAACGTGAGCTGGGACGGCAGCGGCAACGTCACCTCGTGCGACGGCACGCCGCACCTCCTCCTCAACGACACGTTCGAACGTGAACTCGTCGAGGACGAAGGCCGTGTGGAGCTGGAAGGCGACCTCCGTGACGCCGTCCTCGCCGACATCGCTGCGATCGACGAACTGTCGATCGTGACGCCGGACGCCGCGGCCCAGGAGATCCTCGACGGATTCTCCGGCCAGGTGGACGAGCTCACGCTCGAGGTCATCGGCACCGTGACCGAGGATCTCTGCCTCGAGCGCATTCCCGGCCAGGGCCGCAGCAACATCTGCGACGTCGAAGACACCGCCGTCAATGGTGGCGACATCCAGCAGCTGGTGGCCGAGGCGTTCCGCAGCCGGAGCTTCACCTCCGACATCGCGATCCAGAATGCCGGCGGTGTCCGCATCGACATCCCGGCCGGCGACCTCACGATCGCCGACGCCTACACCCTCCTCCCGTTCGCCAACACGATCGTGGAGATGGAGATGACCGGCGCCGAGATCAAGCAGGTGCTCGAAGAGGCCGTGGCCTTCGCCATCGACCCCGAAGGCTCGAGCGGTGCGTACCCGTACGCTGCCGGTCTCCGTTGGGACATGGACCTCACCGCCGCTGAAGGCAGCCGCCTCAGCAACCTGGAGTTCATGGCCCGTGACGCCGAGACGTGGGTGCCGTTCGATCTGGAAGCCACCTACGTGGTCGCCACGAACGACTTCATCTCCGGCGGCCGAGACGGCTACCTCACCTTCGGAACCGTGAGCGACGAGGGTCGGGTCACCGACACGTTCCTCGACTACGCGAAGACCTTCATCGACTACGTCGAAGAAGACGCGGGTGGCACCATCGGCAAGCTTCCCGTCGACGAGTACTCGACGCAGAGCTTCGTCGGTCTGCCAGCGGAGTAACCGACAGGACTTCCCGGCTCGGGCCCGCCTCGTTTCGACGAGGCGGGCTCGTTCCGCGTTTTCGACAGATTCCGTCCGGGTTGATCAAATGGTCGGCGGGGCGTCACCGTGGGTTCACCTGCGGCGGCTGGGCTGAAGCCATCGGCGCGCGCATCGCGCGCTGAATCTGGAGCCCGTCATGCCCCGAGTCCGAAACGTCCTTCTTGCCGCTGCGCTGCTGGCGTCGCTGCTCGCCGCCGCCCCCGGCGGTCCGGTCGCAGCCGCGTGCACCGCCGAGCGCAGCGGGGCCACAGTGACGCTGTCGTGGCCGGACGACGGCGGCAAGCACATCATCCGTCGAAACGGCAGCTGGCTGGCGACGCCTGGCGTCGGCGCCAACTCCCACGTGGACGCCAACGCTCCCGCTGGTGCCACCTACGAGCTCCGAACCTGGAACGCCGGCGTCCGCGTCGATGTCGCCTGCAGCGAGGGCCCGGTCGCCACGACCACCAGCACGCCCACGAGCACGTCGGCCCCGGTGCCGGAAGACGGCTGCACGGCGACCGTCGCCGGATCCACCGTGGAGCTTCGATGGCTCGACGAGGGCGGCCGCCACGTGATCCGCCGCGACGGCCGATGGATGGCGACGGTTGAAGGCACCGATCGATGGACCGACACCTCGGCTCCCGACGGCTCCACCTACGAATTGCGAATCTGGCTGCGCGGCAACCGGACCGACGTCATCTGCACCGAGGTCGACGGGCCAGGCCCGACGACGACCACGACGTCAGCCCCACCACCCATCGGCGCCACGGTCGACCGCGTGCTGCACGTCAGCATCGACGCACTCCGGTCGGACCATGTCACGTCGGCGTTGGCCCCGAACCTGACGGAACTCATCGCCACCGGCGCGTCGACGCTCAACGCTCGAACCGACCGCGACTTCACGAAGACGCTTCCGAACCACACGTCGCAGTACACGGGCCGCACCGTTCGCGGTGATGCGGGCCATCAGGTCGATTTCAACGAGGACAACCTGCAGACGATCCACGATGTCGCCGGGACCCATGTGGAGTCCATCTTCGACGTCGTCGACACCGGGGGCGGGCACACGGCGGTCTTTGCCGGCAAGAGCAAGTTCGACTTCCTGCACCGCAGCTGGAACGACGCCATCGACACGTACCGACGCAGCGATCCCACCGCCCTCGTGAACGATGCGCTGGCCGCACTTCGCACGGGCGACGGTCCGGTCTTCGTCTCGTATCACATCCGGCTTCCCGACAGCGCCGGGCACGCGTCAGGTTGGGCCGGTGGCGCCTACGACCAGGCGGTTCGGGACGCCGACACCATCCTCGGGCGGTTGCTCGACGGCGTCCGAGGCGATGCCACGCTCAACGCCACGACTGCCGTCATCCTCACCTCCGACCACGGGGGTCCGAACAGCGGACTGCTCCACGACGACGCCTCGATGGTCACGAACTACACCGTGCCCTTCATCGTCTGGGGCCCCGGCGTCCAAGCCGGCGCCGACCTGTACACGCTGAACCCGGCCACGCGAACCGACCCGGGAACCTCTCGGCCGACGAACTTCGGCGCGCAGCCCATTCGCGGTCACGACATGGCCAACCTGGCGCTCGACCTTCTCGGCCTGCCCGCCGTTCCGGGATCGACCGTGAACGCCGCTCAGGACCTGCGGGTCGGCTGACCGGCTCCACGGCGCAACTGCGTCTTGTCCACCTTGCCGCTCGCATTGAGCGGGAGGGCGTCCACGAACCGGATCCGCTTCGGGGTCTTGTACCCCGCAAGCTGCGCTCGGACATGGGCGACCAGCTCGCCTTCCACCACGCCGGGTTCTGACATCACCACGACACCAACGACGGCTTCGCCCCAGCGTTCATCGGGCTCGCCGATGACGGCGGCCGCCCGCACACCCGGATGGGACAACAAGGCCTCCTCAACCTCCCGGGAGGCCACGTTCTCCCCGCCCGTGATGATGATGTCCTTCTTCCTGTCGATCACGTGGAGCACGCCGTCCCCGTCGATCCGGCCGATGTCGCCGGTGTGCAGCCACCCGTCCACGATCGCTTCCGCGGTCAGCTCCGGCTGGTTCCAATAGCCCGCCATCACTTGCGGCCCCCGCACGAGAATCTCGCCGTCGTCGGCGATGCGAAACTCGTTGTCGCCGGCCGGCCGTCCGGCTGCTCGCAACAGGTGTGGAGCGTCGCCGGCTGCCCGTCGATGGTCCTCGGCGTCGAGGTAGGCGGCGTTGCCGGACAGCTCCGTCATTCCATAGCCCTGCGACAGGCCGACCTCCGTCTCATCCAAGACCCGCTCGAGAATCGGCGGGGGCATCGGCGAGGCCCCGTAGCCGACCACCCGGGTTCCGCCCAGCGCATCCGCATCCCAACGCGGGTGGTCGAACAGCATCGCCAGCATCGTCGGCGCCAACGACATCTGGGTCACGCCATGGTCGCGGCATGCATCGAACACCGCGTCCGAATCGAACCCGGGCAACAGCACGACCGGTCCACCCGAGCGGTGGACCATCACGACGTTGTAGGCGGCCACGTGGAACAGCGGGAAGGGGTAGAGGTACACGTCGTCCTCGGCCACCGCTCTGGCCTGGCTGCCGGCAGCGCTGGCGGCCAGCAACCCTGCGTGGGTCAGCATCGCCCCCTTCGGGCGGCCCGTCGTGCCGGACGTGAAGATCAGCCACGCAACCTCGATCCGCTCATCGCCTTGGGTACCGGCGCCGGCGATCGGTTCCGCGGCGACCGGCGTTGCCAACACCTCCGTCGGAACCGGAAACGACCGCCCCTCCATCGCTCGATCCCGGAGCAGCAGCGACGCTCCCGCCACCTCCAGCAACTGCGCGAGCTCGGGGTCTGCCAACCGCGCGTTCAACGGAACCGCAATCCTGCCGGCGGCCGGAATCGCGTACAGCCACACCACAAAGTCGATCGAGTTCGCACCGAGCAGCGCCACCCGATCGCCGGGCACCGTTTGCCCACGGAGCCACTGGGCAGCCCGATCGACCGCGTCAACCAACTCGCCAAAGGTCATCGTTCGGTCGCCATCGATCAGCGCCGTTCGCTCCGGCGGCGCCTGGCGCACCACCTCATCAAGGAACGCGGGCACGGTGCTCATCGCCAGAGCCGCACCCAGCCATGCTCCACCTCGAGCTCCGCGTGTTCGTACCCCGGCTCACCCGGCAGCAGCACGAGGTAGTCGCCATCCGGATCGTTGACCCGGACCCGGCGCTCCTCCGGCCGCTCCGCGGCAAGCGCCATCATCTCGTCGACCGAATCGAATCGGTCGAGGCAGGCGAGCATCCGATGCGTGACCGACATCAGCGGAAAGTCTCCGTCGCGCCACCGGTCGATGGCCAGACCCGGCGAGATCCAGCACGAGTCGACCATCTCGCCGTCGTCGTGCAGCGCCTCCTGCCCAGCGGGCGCCTCCGTCAGGAAGAAGCGGGTGTCGAATCGGCGCGGCGGCCCCAGGGGTGTGATGAATCGGGCCACGTCGTGGAGTGCGTCGAACCGCAAACGCACGCCGGCGTCGAGCAGCGCCGGTACGAACGACTGTGGGTCGGCCTCGACCCGCTCGCGCATCGGCCCGGCGTCGGCCGGACGGTTCTCCTCAGCCGCAAGCAGCAGTCCGGCTTCTTCCAACGATTCCCGGCAGGCCGCCAGCCACCACGACAGGCCGTGTTCCGGCACGTCGAGCCGTTGCGATGCTTCCGCATCCGTCAGTCCTACGCCGACCGCATCGAGGTTGACGCGGTCGGTGGTGTCCACGCGCCCGCCGGGAAACACCCAGGCCCTTGCTCCGAACGCCAGCCGGGCGCCTCGCTGCACCATGCACACTTCCGGTCCGGCATCGCCCTCCCGGACGATCATCACCGTCGCCGCATCCCGGATCTCCACGTCGTGCGGATCCGGAGCGAACTCGCTGTGCTGGAACGACATCTCCGAACGCTACATCCCAGGGTCCGGTCGGCCAGACTGGGAGGCGCAGGCCAAGCAGAAGAGGTACACGGCATGCCCCTCGTGATCGGTGTCGACTCGTCCACGCAGTCGACCAAAGCTGAGCTCCGGGACCTGGAGACGGGTGAGCTCGTGGCCACCGGTCGCGGCACGCACCCGCCGACCACCCCGCCAATCTCCGAACAGGATCCGAACGCATGGTGGGGAGCGCTCGTCGAAGCGGTACGGGGCCTCGGCGAGGCTCGGAAGGATGCGGTGTCCATCTCCGTCGCCGGCCAGCAGCACGGGCTCGTCCTCGTCGACGCTGCCGGTCGCGTCGTCCGCCCGGCAAAGCTCTGGAACGACACCCAGTCGGCTCCGCAGGCCGACGAACTCGTCGGCGAGCTCGGCGCCGAATGGTGGGCAGACTGGGCCGGCGTCGTCCCCGTGGCCGCCATCACGATCTCCAAACTGGCGTGGGTGGCCCAGACCGAACCCGACTCGCTCACCGCCACCGCCAAGGTCATGCTCCCGCACGACTGGCTCACGTGGCGACTGAGCGGTGCCCACGTGACCGATCGCGGCGACGCGTCCGGCACCGGCTGGTACGACGCCACCCACGACCTCGCGCTGCACGAACCATTCACCCGACTCGGCCTGGATGCAGAGACCTGGGTCGGCAAGTTGCCGACCGTCCTCGGACCCACGGACGCAGCCGGCACGCTCCTCGGCGAAGCCGCCGAAGAGCTCGGACTGGCCGGAGACGTGGTCGTCGGTCCCGGCACCGGCGACAACATGGGCGCCGCGCTCGGCCTCGGTCTCGGCGAAGGCGACGCCGTCGTCTCCCTCGGCACCTCCGGAACCGTCTACGCCCGCACGTCGACGCGGGCCCACGACACCACCGGGGCGGTCGCCGGGTTCTCCGACGCCACCGGCGGCTACCTGCCGCTCGTCTGCACGCTCAACGCCACCAAGGTGACCGACACCGTGGCCACCTGGTGCGGCACGGACGCCGCCGGCCTGTCCGAGCTCGCACTCGCTGCGGGAACCGACGTGGTCGAAGCCAGTCTCGTTCCGTGGTTCGACGGCGAGCGGACCCCGAACCGTCCAGCCGCACGCGGTGCGCTCGTCGGGCTCCACACCGACCTGTCCCGAGAGGAACTCGCCCGGGTCGCCCACGACGGGGTTCTGTGCGGCCTGCTCAACGGCCTTCGAGCACTCGAGGCAAGCGGCTCCGTCGTCGACGGTCGCCTCCTCCTGGTCGGGGGAGGGGCCCGGTCGGCCGCCTACCGGCAGCGCCTCGCCGACCTGTCCGGGCGCCAGGTGCACGTCCCGGAAAACGATGAGGCGGTCGCCGTTGGCGCGGCCGTCCAGGCAGCCGCAGTGCAGAGCGGTCGTTCCATCGATGCGTTCCGAGACTCGTGGGGATTGTCCGGCTCGACCACAACCGCGCCGCGGCCAGACACCCACGCCGACGAGATCACGGCCCGGTACGACGATGCGATGGGGTTGGATGATGGGCTCTGCCGCCCATTGGCGTCTGATTCGTAACGCATCTGTAAAGGCCGATCGTCCCGTTCTGTTCAGCTGACGGAACTTTCCTCCGATTACTCCATGGAGTGATGAGGCAGCCGAAATCTGGCTGCAGGAGGCTGATCGACGGTGAAACTGCGTGTTGGAGCGAGCATCGCCGGCTTTGCCGTGCTCGCCGACACCTCGATCGCCGCCGCCCAAGAGGTGGATCTGAGCGATCCGAGCCTGGCGATCGACAACGCGTTCGTCTTCGTCTGCGCAGTCTTCGTGATCTTCATGCAGTGCGGCTTCGCCCTGTTGGAGACCGGCCTGACCCGGGCCAAGAACGCCGCGCACATGATGTTGAAGAACGTGCTCGACTTCATCATCGGTGCCGTCGGGTTCGCGCTCGTCGGCTATCACATTGCGTTCAACGGCAGCTCCTTCGTTGGATTCTCCTGGCTGTGGGAGGGCGGTGCGACTCCGGCGCAATTTGCTCCCAACCTGTCGATGCCGGTGCACTTCTTCTTCCAAATGGCGTTCGCCGCCGCAACGGCCACGATCGTGTCCGGCGCCGTGGCCGAGCGCATCCGTTTCCGGGCGTACTTCATCTACTCCGCCTTCCTCAGCGCGCTCATGTACCCGTTGGTCGTCGGGTGGATCTGGAATCCCGACGGATGGCTGGCCGTGGCCGGGTTCGTCGACTTCGCCGGCTCGACCGTCGTGCACACGGTCGGCGGCACCGCCGCCCTCGTTGGAGCGGTCGTCGTCGGTCCGCGAATCGGCCGGTTCGCCGCCGACGGGACCTCGACCCCGATCGACGGCCACAACATTCCCATGGCCATCAACGGCGTGCTGATCCTGTTGATCACGTGGTTCGGCTTCAACGCCGGTTCGATGCTCTCGGTCAACTCACAACTCGGAGCCATCGGTGCCGTCACGGCTGTCGGTGCGGCCTTCGGTGGCCTCGGCGGATTGGTGACCAGCTGGCTCCGCGTGAAGCTTCCCGACGTCGCCCTCATCGGCAACGGTCTTCTCGGCGGCCTCGTCGGCATCACCGGAGGAGCCGCACACTTCAACATCATCGGTGCGATGGTCGCCGGCTTCGTGGGCGGTGCGATCGCCGCGAACGGTGTGCTCCTCCTGGATCGCTTCCAGATCGACGATCCGGTCGGCGCCGTACCCGTCCACCTCTTCGCCGGCATCTGGGGAACACTCGCCGTCGGCCTCTTCGCCGACCCGACCATGTCACTCGACGGCAACGGCCCTGCCGGCCTCTTCCACGGCAACGCGTCACAGGTCGCTTCGCAGATCATCGGCATCGTTGCGGTCGTCTCGTTCGCCGCGATCGCCTCGACAATCGTCTTCGCCGGACTTCGCATCGCCGGTTGGCTACGGGTGTCCGCCGCCGAGGAAATGCTCGGGCTGGACATCGCCGAGCACGCATCGGTGGCCTACGGGCGTGACAACGTCGAGTACGGCGACGTCATCGCCGCCCAGGCCGGTGATTGGCTCGCGGAACGCGCAGGGGAGACGGTCCATGACTGAACCCGAACGCGGCACCGACGTCGACCTCCTGCGCAAGGCGATCGCAAAGCTCACGACCGAACGCGAGCAGGAAGCGCGAAACCGCTACCAGCGGGCGGCAACACCCCTGCTCACTCAGCCTCCACAACGCCGCGACCTCGGCCCCGCCGCGCCAGGCTCCTACGGACCCGTACCCGGGCCCGGAACGACGGCGGAGTCGGTGAAGTCGGCCCTCCTCCAGCTCGAGGCGCTCTACAACGAGGGGCTCGTGACGATCGAGGAATACCAGCGCAAGCGAGTGGAAATCCTCGACCGTCTCTGAGCCTCAGCCGTGCGGTCGCACGGCGTCCGCTGGATCGAGTCGGGCTGCCTTCGTGGCCGGGTAGAGCCCGGCGAACGCTCCGATGGCGAGCGCAGCAGCGATACCGGCCAGCAACGCCTGCACCGGAATGGCCAGACTCCATCCCTGGCTGTCTGCGTAGATCCACGTCGCGGCGACGCCCATGCCCAGGCCGAGCGCTCCGCCAAGCGTGGAGAGCGCCGCTGCCTCGATCACGAACTGGCTGCTGATGTGGCCCCGCGTCGCACCGAGCGCTCGCCGCAGACCAATTTCGCTGCGTCGCTCGATCACCGAAATCACCATGATGTTGGCGATGCCCACGCCACCGACCAGCAGCGCAACTCCGCCGAGCGCAAGCAGCAGATTCTGGAGGTTCTGATCCACCTTGGTCTGCGCTTCGAGCGCATCGCTCGGCCGGGACACCTCGACTTCGTTCGGTGACACCGGGTTGGCCGTTCGAGCCAGAATCGGTCGGCTCTCCTCGATCAGAGACGGTTCGACTCGTACGTAGACCGCGCTGTGGTTCGGGTCGATCCCCAGATCGTCTCGAGCGTGGGCCTCACCGATCAGTACGGACCGATCAAGGTCGGGGTGCAACGCATGCGGCTTCAGAATGCCGATCACCTGGAACTTCACGCTGTCGATCGTCACCGTCGGACCGCCGCTCGCATCGGCGATCGCCAGCCGCTCGGCGGCAACCGCGCCGAGCACGGCCACCGGCAGGCTCTGGGTCTCCGCGTCGATGGACCGGCCGGACGCAAGCTCCAGCTGCAACACGTCAACCAGACGCCCGTCGGTGGCGACGACCGACAACCCGTACGGGTCGTCGTCGTGCTCGTTGCGGGTCACGTCGCCGGAGATGCTCGTCACGCCGACCGCGTCGAGCACGGTCGGGACGGCCCGCAACATCGTCGCGGCGTCCGTCGGCAGCACCGCTTCGTCACCGAAGAGACTCTGGCCGGGACGGACCTGCAGGAGGTTGGTGCCCAGCGCATCCAGCTCGGCCAGCAGGTCCGCCTTGGATGACGAGGAGATGCCGACAACGGTGACCATCGAAGCGATGCCCAGTGCGATGCCGAGTGCCGTCAGCAGTGTTCGGCCGGGCCGCGAACCAAGCCCGCTCAAGCCGGTGCCGAAGCGATCGCGCAGCCGCAGGCGGCTTCGTGTGGTGGAACGTGTGGGTCGTCTCATGCCGGTACCTCCACCGGGATCGGCGGGGGAGCGGCCGTGTCCTCCACCCGTCCATCACGAACGTTGATGCGGCGGGGAATCCGTTCGGCCACCTCCAGATCGTGGGTGATGATGGCGATCGTCGCGCCGTGGTGCGCATTGAGATCCTCCAACAGTTCGAGGATGTCCTCACTGGTCTGCGAGTCCAGGTTGCCCGTCGGCTCGTCGGCCAGAATCAACGCAGGGTCGCCGACCAACGCCCGGGCGATCGCCACCCGCTGGCGTTGACCGCCCGACAACTTCGGCGGCCGGGTCGCCGCACGATCCGCCAGACCGACCAGCTCGAGCGCCTCGCGCGCCCGCTTCAGTCGGGTCGACCGGTCGATCCCCCGATACAGCAGTCCGTTCGCCACGTTGTCGACGACGCGCATCCCCTCGAGCAGATGAAAGCTCTGAAAGATGAAGCCGAGCCGACCGGACCGGAGGCCACTGCGCTGTCGATCACCGAGCGATGCGGTGTCGATGCCGTCGATCAGCACGTCGCCACTCGTCGGCCGGTCCAGGGTGCCCATGATGTTCAGCAGGGTCGACTTGCCACTGCCTGACGGGCCGACGATCGCAATCATCTCGCCCGGGTCGATTCGCAGATCGACGCCGTCGAGCGCACGAATCGGTGGCTCGCCCGGATAGAGGCGGGTGACGTTGCGGAGTTCGAGTGCGGGGGTCATGCCGGCACCACCACGAGCGTGCCTTCGTCGAGACCATCGATCTCGGCCATGCCGTCGACCACCGTTCCAAGATCGACCGCAGTCAGCTGGAGTCGATCATCCGTTTCGACCTGAACGGCCCAGCCGCCCTCGGCCAATGCCACCAAGGCCCGAACCGGCACGGTGGTCACGTTCTCCGCGAGGATCCGGGTGGAGACGACGTCCGTCGTCTCCAGGCCGGCCGGTGCGTCGGCGACGAATTCCACCGTCACCGCATGACGGGTGGAACCGTCCGCTCCCGTGGTCCGCTTGAGCTCGGTCACGATGCCGGGAGCTTCGCCCGCATCGGACTCGATGGAGACGCTCGTTCCTTCCGTGAAGAAGGGCCGCTGCCGGCTGCTGACCTCCAGCTGGATCGACGGCGTCACGGCACCAACCGTCACCTGGTCGAAGCGCATGCCGACCTCCGGCGCAGCGTCGACACGGCGTGGGCCGTCGACGAACACGAGCTGCGATCGGTCGACCTTCCCGGTCGCAGGAACGCCGAGGTCCTTCTGCCATGCCTTGACCGCACGCTCGGTCGTGATCCCGAAGATGCCATCGGCCTCCAGGCGCTCCTCATCGTCGAAACCCTTCGAAAGCAGGAATCGCTGCAACTGGGCCACGTCCTCACCTTCCTGCAAGCCGAGCCTGTCGCCGGCCTCATCGACCTCGTAGCGCCCGATGCGGCGCAGCTCGCGGTACAGCGGCACCGAGCCTTCCGCAAGGGTGACCGGACGGTCGTCGATGCGAATGAGCTCGTCGCCCGGTTGGACGATGTCGTCCTGTGACGGGGCGCTGGTGACGAGGCCGTCGGCATCGATCGGCAGGCTGTTCGCCTCGCCGTGGCTCACCGTTCCGGTGAGCTTGACCTCTTCGGAAAGGTCGCGGCGTGTCACCTCGATGGTCTCGGTGGGAACCATCGCGGTTCGGGCCGTAGCACTGGTCTCGACCTCTGCACCATTGGCGTCCGGCCAGAGCAGGATGCCGGCAGCCGTTGCGGCCAGCACCAGTGCCAGGCCGACGGCAACTCGAATTCGCCCGCTCATTCGTCGACCCCAACGGGCTCGAAGATGCCATTGCCGCACTCGCTCATGGCGGCTTCGAACGCTTCGAAGTCGATGCTTTCGTCAATCTGGAACGAGTTGCCGCCCATGTCGATGTCGAAGCCCTGGTCGGACATGCACTTCTCCAGCTCGAGCATCTGGTCCGCCATCTCGGCTTCCTGCTCCGGGGTCATCTCGAAGCTGCCGAACGCGTCCTCGAGGATCGGATCGCAGGCCTCTGCTGCGGCCTCGAAGTCCTCCGGGTTGAACGAGCCGGAGGAGAGCTCCGTATCGCCGACGTCGCCGTCGGTCTCGAATGTCTCGAAGCCGACGCCCTCGTCGCCTTCGATGGCCGTGGAGATCGACACACCCTGCTCCTCCATGCACTTCTCGTACTCGGCCATGGCAATCTCCGGATCGACCTCCTCCTCGTCCTCGGTTGACTCGTCGACCGATGCGTCATCGGCCTCCGCTTCGGGGGCCGCGTCGGTCGCCTCGTCGTCGTCCGGTGTGGTTTCCGAGGTCGTGTCGGCGAGTGTCGGAAGCTCGGCGGTGGTGGTTTCAGCTCCGGATGAACACGCCGCGGCAACGAGGAGAACGGCACAACACAGCGCCAGGAGGCGGGTACGAATACGGGTCATTGGATTGGCTCCTTGTGTGGGGAGCCCTCATGGTCTGCGGCGGGATTGAGAACGGACTGAGACAGCCTGAGGCGCAATCTCAGTCGCTCTCAGGTCGTTCTCAGGAGCCCGTGGCACGCTTCGCCCATGCGCATCCTCGTGGTCGAAGACGACAGCACCGTCGCCGCCGCACTGCACCGCGGCCTCCAAGCGGAGGGCTTCGACGTGGACGTCGCCGAGGACGGCGACACCGGCTACTGGATGGCGACCGAGACCGACTACGGGGCGTTGCTGCTCGACGTGATGCTCCCCGGACGCAACGGGTTCAAGCTGTGCGCCGATCTCCGCCACGATGGGGTCGAGACGCCGATCCTCATGCTCACGGCGAAGTCCGGAGAATTCGACGAGGCCGAGGGGCTCGACGCCGGGGCGGACGACTACCTCACCAAACCCTTCTCGTTCGTCGTGCTCGCCGCCCGCATCCGGGCCATGCTCCGGCGCTCCGGCCCGCGCCAGTCCGTCGTCCAGATGGTTGGCGACCTTGCGATCGACTTCGACCACCGGTCGTGCACCCGGGCGGGGGAGGACGTCGCGCTCACCAACCGGGAATTCACGCTGCTCGAGGTGCTGGCCCGCCAGCCCGGTGTGGCCTGCAGCAAGTCGTTCCTGCTCGAGCAGGTGTGGGGCCCGGACTTCGAGGGCAGCAGGAACATCGTCGAGGTGTACATCGGCTATCTCCGCAAGAAGATCGACAACGGCCGGGACGAGCCGCTCATCGTCACCGTGCACGGCCACGGCTATCGGCTCGCCCGATGAATCACCGTTCGATTCGCTTCCGACTCACCGTCTTCGTCTCGGTGCTGTTCGCCGTCACCCTGCTGGTCACCGGCACGATCGTGCGGAATCGGCTGCAGCTGTCCCTCGAACAGGAGGTGCAGGCCCGCGCGGAAGCTGCGCTGGAGGAGATCCTCTTCGCCCCGCTCTCCGAAGCGCCGGTGACAGACGTCAGCAGCTTCGTCTTCTTCGACGCCGAAGGAGAACAGATCACCGCGCAGGAGTTCGACGAGCTGATCCGATCGACGCCGGTCCTCCCAGCGGACGAGGCAATCGACGGCGTGATGTTCGGCGGTCCGCGAATTCCGCCGGAGATCGCCGAGGAGATCGTGGCCGCTGAAATCGCTGCGCTGATGGGGTCCGGGCTCACGGCCGTTCAGGGAAGCCCGATGCCCGTCGAGGTCGATCCGTTCTCGCTCACCGTTGCCGCACCGATCGCCATCGGCGAACTCGAACTCGCGGTCGGACTCTCGTCGCCCCGCGGGCCCATCGACGACGCCGTGCGCACCATCACCATCGCCGGTTTGGCCTTCCTTCCGCTGCTGACCGGGCTGGTTGCCGCCGCCACCTGGATGACCACGTCGCGGGCGCTCCGTCCGGTCGAGGCGATTCGCCTCCAGGTCGAACAGGCGGACTTCGGTCGTCTCGATGTCCGCGTTCCGAAGACGGGAACCGACGACGAGGTCGACCGGCTCGCCGGAACGATGAACGACATGCTCGATCGTCTCGATCGGGCGGCAGAACAACAACGCCAGTTCATCTCCGACGCCTCCCACGAACTGCGCAGCCCGATCACGGCAACCCTCGCCACGATCGAGTCCGTCGAGCGCTGCTCCGAAGCGGATTGGCCGGCCCTTGCCGCGACCATCGGCGTGGAACAGCACCGGCTCGCCGGCCTGGTCGACGATCTCCTCCTCCTGGCGCAGCTCGACGAGATGGGCGTTCGTCGATCCGACGAGGTCGACCTCGACGAGCTCGCCATCGCAGAGGCTGCCCGCAACCACCCCTGTGAAGTCGCAGTGCAGATTCGTGCCGCCAGCCGCGTGGCCGGAAGCGAGCGCCTGCTCCGGCGGCTCGTCTCCAACCTGGTCGACAACGCCACCCGCCACGCCGAGGCTCGCGTCGAGATCAGTGTGGGCAGCACGATCCGGGGCGAACCGAGGATCCGTATCGATGATGACGGTCCCGGGATTCCACGCGAGCGACGTGAGGAGGTGTTCCGCCGCTTCACCCGACTGGACGATTCGCGTCGAGTCGGTGACGGGGGCGCCGGTCTCGGCCTTGCGATCGCCGCCAACATCGCCGAGCAGCATGATGCCTCGCTGGCCGTTACCGACAGCCCGCTCGGCGGGGCGAGATTCGAGCTTCGGTTTCCCCAGACGGACGCTCCTGCGGCGATATTCTCGGAGGATGTCTCCGACGTCGTGTCCTGACCTCGCTGGTTGAACATGGTTCGCGTTGCACTCCTCACCAAGGAGTCTTCGAACCGGGTCTATGCCGATCAGGCCCAGCGGCTGTTGCAGGCCGAGCTCGCGGCCATCGCTCCGGCGCTGTCCTCACCGTTGACGTCCTGCTCGATGGAGACCTTCGGAAATGTCGATTGGGTCGTCGCCGAACTCGACGGATTGAGCGACGAGGACCGTTTCCTCCTCTCCAACCTGTCCGGTGTGCGAGCGCTCTTCGACGTGGAGGAGGACGGCAGGTTTCTCCCGCTCGCGTTGGAGCGGTTCGAACGGTTCTCGAACGATCTCGTCACCATCCAGCGCTACCAGGGCAAGACCAACGAGCTCTTCACCCACCTGATGTTGAACCTGACGCTGGCCGCGTCGGCGCCGGCCCGCCATCGGATCCACCGGGGTGAGCGGGCGCGGCTGCTCGACCCGGTCGCCGGTCGCGGAACGACCCTCAACCGGGGACTGCTCTACGACATGGACGTCACCGGCATCGAGGTGAACGACGTCGACGTTGACCACTACCGCACGTTCCTCACGACCTGGTTGAAGGACAAGCGGATGAAGCACCAGAACGCCCGGGAGCGTGTGCGCAAGGGTCCGGCGGCCGGATCATCGAGCTTCACGGTTTCGATCGGGGACGGCCCCACCGTGCACATCGTTCGCGGGTCCTCTGAAATGGCTCGCACCCTGCTGCCCGGCCGGCGCTTCGACCTGATCGTCGGTGACCTGCCGTACGGCGTGCAACACAAGGCGAAGGCAGGGGGTGCGGCCGTCCGGTCTCCCCGCGAGTTCCTCGAAGCGGCGCTTACAGACTGGCACCGCCTTCTCGAACCCGGGGGTGCCCTGGGGCTGGCATGGAACCTCCACACGTTGCCGCGCGAGCAGGTGGACGACGCCGTTCGGTCGGCCGGCTTCGCTCCGGTCCGGTATCCCGAGTCGTTCGAGCATGTGGTCGATCGGTCCATCACGCGGGACGTGCTCGTCGCCGTCCGCTGAAACCTGCGACCGCAGGCACATCGCCGGAGCCGAGCCGGACACGTGCCGTCCGCTACCCTCTCACCGAGTCACGTCAGGTGGGACTGGTGATCTTTCTCTTCACAGACATCGTTGGGTCGATGCGGCACTGGGCCGCCGACCCGGATCGCATGCGCGCTGCCCTCGAGCAGCACGACGCGTCCCTGCGAGCTGCGTTCGAGGCGCACGCCGGCGAGGTCTTCTCCATCGGTGGCGACGGGTTCGGCGTGGCGTTCCCGGACGCCGACAACGCCGTCGCCGCGGCCCGACAGGTGGTCGCCGCCATCGAAGCGCACGACTGGCCCGGGGGCGAGCCCATCGAGGTACGCATCGGCATGCATGCCGGCACCGCCCAACAACGGAACAACAACTGGTTCGGTCAGAGTGTCAACATCGCCGCACGTGTGTGCGACGCCGCACACGGCGGACAGGTGCTACTGACGGAAGACACGGTTGCGCTGTTCGACCCGAACGGGACCGGCGTGGGGCTTTTCGATCTCGGCTACTTCGAGCTGCGCGGCGTCGGTCACAAGCTCGGGTTGTCCCAGATCGGCAACGCCGAGTTTCCTCCACCCCGCGCCATCGATCCGACCCGAGACACCCTGCCCGAGCCCGCTCACGTTCTTGTCGGACGCAACGACGAGGTCGGCGAGATCCGCTCGCTGATCGATTCCCACCGTCTGGTGACACTCTCGGGAGTTGGCGGCATGGGCAAGACCCGGCTCGCCGTCGAGATCGCGCATCGGATGGCCCCGTCGTTCGCCGACGGCGTGTACTTCGCCGATCTCCGGGCCGCCGATTCCGAGGATTCGATGTACGGCCAGATCGCTGCGGCCATCCGGCTCGAACTGCTTGCCGGCGATCTGGCGGAGCAGGCGGTGGAGCAGGTGGCCGACGCCCGAGCGCTGTTGGTGCTCGACAACTGCGAACACCTCCTCGCCGAAACCGGCCGGTTCGCATCAGCCGTGCTCCAACGTGGTGGACCGGGCCGTCTGCTCGCCACCACTCGTGAACGTCTCGGTGTGCCCGGCGAGCAGCAGTACCGACTGCACCCGCTTTCGGCCGGAGCAACCGGCGTCGACGACTGTGCCCAACTCTTCGTCGATCGTGCGCTGTCGATCGATCCCGGTTTCGAGGTCGACGACGATGCTGCGCTCGCCGAACTCCTCGTCCGGCTCGAGGGTCTGCCGCTCGCGATCGAGCTGGCGGCGGCACGCACGTCCATCCTCTCCGTGTCGGAGATCCTCGACCGCATCGACGACCGGCTCACGCTGCTGTCGCCGCGGCGAGCGCCACAGGACCGAACGCTCCGGGCGATGCTCGAGTGGAGTTGGCAGCTCCTCGGTGACGACGAGCGGGAGATGCTTGCTGCCGCTTCGGTCTTCGACGGCAGCTTCGACGCCGAACTGCTCGGTGCAACGGTGCGCACCGATCCGATCGACACCCTCGACCTGCTCGAGTCCCTGGTCGACAAATCGCTCATCTCGATCCATGGCCGCATCGGCTCCCGGACCCGCTATCGGATGCTCGAGAGCGTGCGGGCGTATGCCCACGAGCAGCTGCTCGAGAGCGGGCGGTTCGACGATGCTCGTCGCGCGATGGCGGGGGCGCTCCTGGCCCGGGTCGACACCGGCGCAGAGCCGTTCGTCGGCGCGGCTCGAGACCACAACGGCGTGCTGGGTGAAGACGCGGCGAACCTCCTCGCTGCGCACACCCACGCCATCGACCTCGGCGAAGACGACACCGCGATGCGCCTGGCCACCCATGGTGCCGCCGTGCTCCTCGACGTGGGGCGCCCCCACGATGCCGTGTCGATCCTGCGCACCTCGGTCGACCGCAACCTTGGGTCCCCGGAGCTGCGAGCTCGCTGCCAGATCGGTCTCGGCCTTGCGGCGATGCAGAGTGACGATTTCGCGACTGCTCACGACGCGATCGTCGATCTCACCGATTCGACCGACCCATTCATCGTCGCCGGCGCCAACGGTCTGCTCGCTGTCCCCGCACTGTTCGATCGATCCGACGATGTCGACCGGCTGGTCACCTCGAGCCTGGAGGCCAGCAAGCGGTCGCCGACCGCAGGCGTGCTTCCTCAGGTGATCGACGGCTTCCGTCACTTCGCCCGACTCGACCATGCCGGCGCGGCGGCGGCGATGGCGCCCTCGCTGCAGCACACCGCTGGCCCGCAGGCGATGCTGCAGGTGATGCTCAATTGCGGGTGGTCTGCCGCGTCGATCATGGCCGGCGACCTGGACGGAGCCGAAGCCATCCTCGACCAGCAGCCCGGTACGTCGGTGTGGGACACCTCGGCGATGCTCCGAGGTCTGCTTCTCGCCCGCCGTGGCGAATTCGCCGCCGCCGAAGCGCAGCTCCGTGAGGTGAGCGAGCATGCGTTGCTCGGGCGTCAGCGCCGGGCTGCGAACGACGCGCTCGTCGGCTGGGCGGGATTGCGGGCGGCCATGGGTGACCACGATCGTGCCGCCAGCGTTCTGCTCGACGCCCTCCTCCCGCGCAACGTGCACACGCTCGCAGTCGCCGCCCAACTCGCGCTCGAAATCGGCGAGCTGGATGCATTCCTCACCCGCTCGGCCGAAGTGCGCGCCGCCGAAGGCGACGGCCGCACCGAAGCCACCGAAGCACTAAGGGCCGAACTCAACCGCTGACCCCGATCTGTGCAGGATGAGGTGCCGCAACGGCACCCAGCGCTGCACAGATCC
>JAHDEJ010000050.1 GCA_020628865.1 Acidimicrobiales bacterium | reverse complement strand
TGCAGCGATCAGCGCAAGAAGAAACGCTGCCCCTGCCACTGTCTGTCGACCCACCATGCCCACCAAGTTCATTTCGCCCACTCCTCAACGGTAGCCCACAACGCCATCAGCACAGAACACGCACGAGTCACGGCCCGACCTCCGGTGGAAGGTTCGCTTCCAACCACGCCCGGAAGTCCGCTGTCGACGCCGCCGGGGCGGCGCCTGGAAGGGTGACCCACAGGCTCGGCGACCACTCCGTGGTTGCGAGATGATACGTGCCGATGCCCGGTCCCGGCACCGCCACGCCCTGTCCGCCCGTGGTCTCGTAGTAGTCCACTCCGCATTGGAACAGCACGCGCACCGAACCCAGATCCACTATCTCGCCATCCGGCTGCTGAAGTCGAAACTCGCTCGTCGTGAACTCGGCAATCTGCCCGGCCGAGGGCGCCTGTCGTTGATTGGCCCAGAAGTGCAGCATCAGCGAATCGGCGTTCCATGGCGCAGAGAAGCTGCCGTCCGCTTCCTGACGCCACTGGATTGCCCCCTGGTTCGGGCCGTCGAACGGGTTCTGTGTGACCCCAGCCGTACCCAGGTAGGCGCCGTTCGCCCCCGGCTGCAGGTCGACATCGAAGCCCTTCGTCCAACCGGCATCGCCAAACTGCCAGTAGGCCGCGTTGCGGACGTTGATCCGGAATGGGACCGGCGGCGTGTGGCCGTTCTCCGGAAAGACCGCACATCGGAACTCTGCGAAGTTCGCACTTCCCGTACCAAACGTGCCCCACACGTCGTTTCGGGTGGAGCCCTGGGCCCAATCCCAGCTCTGCGGGAGGTAGAGCGGCGCATCGTGCAGCCCCATCGGCCCGTCCTCGTTCGGGTTGCTGCCGTCGCCGGCGCCGATCGTGCCATCGATCACCTGTGCGACCGAGTAGCGAGCGTTGTTCGGCTCTTCTTCATCAGGGATGGGGTCGTTGACGCCATCGCCATAGAACACCTCGTCCACCACGAGGCCGTTCGGCGCCACCAACGCCACTCGCTGCCCCTCGTTCGACAGCTCCACGCCGGCCGCCCACGGAAGCGCTGCAACGCCCGGGTACACGGCTTGGAACAGCGGAAGGTCGGCGGTCACCACCACGAATCCACCGGGGGAAATGGTCGTCCCCACCGGAATCGTCATGAGTCCGGGCAGTTCGAACCCGCCGAGGTCCACGGCCGTGTCGTGGATGCTGTGCAACTCCACGAACTCCACGCCGCCCGGCGCCGGGTTGTAGTGAATCTCGTTGATGACCACCAACGGCTGCGGGTCCCGCGGCGCCTCAGCGAGCGCAGCAAGAACGTCCGCCTGGGTGAGGGCTGTGCAACCGCCGGCGCCCTGTGTGATCGACACCCGAGCATTGATCGCCGGAGCGGGGCAGGCCTCAAATGTGCCGTCCGGCCAGCGAATCAAGAGATCGGCGACCGCTTCAGCGTCGCCCAAACCGAAGTGCAACGAGCGCATGTCCTGGCTGCGATGGAAGCGGTGCCCGGTTTCGCGCACCTGCCACCCGTCGGTCCCGACGAACACCTGGGCCCCGGCCACGTCAGGGTTCGAACCGACCAGGTCCAGCATCAGCCAGTTGTTCGAACCGGTCCGGTTGCCGTACACATGGTCCACCGCGTTCTCGAAGTCGTAGCCGTTGGACACCCACGCATCGACCCAACCGTCGTCATTCAGGTCGGCCGTCACGATCGCCGCTGCGGTCTCCGCCCCGGTCGCTTCCAACAACTCCACGCCGCCGACCGAGAACACGCCGGTTCCGTCGTTCAGCAGCACGACATTGCGCAGCTGGCCCTGCTGGCGATGCGCACAACCGACGAGGATGTCGACATCGCCGTCGTTGTCGAAGTCGGCCGCCGCGGCCGAACGGCAGTTGTCGATGAGCGGGTCGATGGGCAACTGCGGCACAGCCACCGGCGAGTCACCCTCCACAATGTCGAACAACTGCAACGGCCACAGGCCGGTTTCGTCCGTCTCGTTGCCTCGCACCACCAGAACTTCGGGATGCAGGTCGTTGTCGAAGTCCGCCAGCACCACATCACGGACGTGCGACGACGACCGCGCGGTCGCAGGGGTAGCCGACGCAGCCAAGGTCGACTGCCCCGTCACGAGAGAGTCGTCGGCCACCGAATACGACCGATGCGTGATAACGATGGGCGCCTCGCCCGGGCTCACGCTCGTCAGATGTGCCAACCGGCGATTTCCGTTCGACAGGAGCCCAGTGGGATCCTCCAGCTTGGTCCACTGCAACCCGGTGCCGTCGTTCAGATAGACCGCCGACGGCTCGTTGAACTCAAGGTTCACCGGCGGTTCACGCAGGTCGAGATTGGTGACCAGCACATCCATGTCGCCATCGCCATCGAAGTCCAGGAAGATCGGCTGGCGCCCTCGGCCGAGAAAATCCTCGAGCGGGCCCGGATCGACCGGAACCAGGACGCCGCCATCGTTCACAAACAGACGATTCGGCGAATTGCGACCCGAGACTTCCAGCAGATCCTCGTCGCCGTCGCCATCGATGTCGCCGAAGGCAACGCCATGCGTGTCGACGAAGGGCGAGGCACCGTAGTCGGCGGCCAAACCGATTGACTGCTCGGCAGTCCCCACATCGATGATCGCTTCCGACTGCAGTCCGTGATTGTTGACCCACACATCCGTGCCCGCACCACCGAGATCGCGGGTCACGCCAAGTGCCCAACCCGGAGAGGCACCCACTCCCACACCTGACGGTGCCGTGTTCACCTCGAAGCCGCCCCAGCCGCTCGCCGGAGGCGTCCCGTAGCTCACCGAACCTCCGGCACCGCCACCGTTGCCGCACGGCTCGCCGCCGCACGCCGGATTCGCAAACACTTCGATCACGGCCGCCTCGCCGGCGCCGAACGAGTCGGCAATCTGGTCGGGGTCGCATGGGCTCGAATCGCCCCATCCCTGGCACCAGTTCCACCGACCGGCATCGCCGTACACGTAGCCGGCCACACCTGCGTTCTCCGCCGCCTGCGCGTCCGCCTCAACCTCGTCCACCCCAGGGTCGCGGTACGCCGCCGGCACCCAGTTGAAGTTGATGTTGAAGTAGCGGGGCTCCCCCTGCCACACCGGGATCTGGTACGCATTCGCCGCGGCCACGAGCTCCGCCTCGGTCTCAGCGGCGTCCTGGCCATGACCCGTCTCCGGCGCGATGAAGTCCAACCATTCCTCGCCTGCGTAGTTCAGCTGGTCGAACGGGCTCGTTGGTGTGTGGTAGGTGATCTCGAGCGTGGATCCGGCGGCGCGAACGGCCGCCGCCATGACCCGCCACACCTCGATGTTCTCCTCGGTGTTGTTCGTGCCGGCATCTCCGCCGAACACCCACATGCTCACCGCCGGATGGTCGCCGAACAGCTCGACCATCTGCTCCCCGTAGGCCGCCGCATTGTCCACCGTGAGCGTGCCCCGCACCGTGTCACTCACCGGGTTGCCATTGTCGGCTCCCCCACCCGGCAAATACAGGTTCTGCCAGCCCACCACCAGGCCCACCTTCATGCCGTGCGCCTCGGCGGCATCGAGAATGTCGATCATGCGGGCCACGTAGCCCTCGCTCAATACGATCTCGCCATCGATCAGCGAACCGATCTGCCCGCCACCGTTGTAGTTGTGGGCATACGTCGCCGGCGCATGATGGATCACTCCGGCCCACGTACCGGTGAACCCGTTGAGCTTCAGCGCCTCGAAGTACTCGTCGGCCTGCTCAACCGACGCCTGGCCGAACATCTGCCACGCCGTGTCGTACACCGGCACCTCGGTCCACGCCGTTGGGGCGATGTACTGCGAGCCCGGCACAACCGCAGCATCAAGAGCAGGTTGGCTCCGAAGGGACGGCACCGCAGCCACGGACAGCGCGACAAAACAGCCCACGAGTATCCAACGCGCCCACCGCATTCCGCACGACTCCGTCCTGCCACCACGCCCGGTGGCCCCTGTGGGCGAGAGTACCGCGCAGTCGTCAGCCTGTCGTGGCGAGACTCAAGGATGGGTGAATCGACCTACTGAGGTGCGTGCGAGTGAGGCGAGGTGCCGCCGAGATCAGACAGCATCATTCGCACCTCGAGCACCGCAGACTCCCCGACCGCCTCGAGAGCGTCCGACGCATCGGCCAGCTCGCCGGCCGTATGGGTGATGCGCGGATGCGCCTTCACCTCGCCGATCTCTTCGGCTCCGATGAGAATCTCGTGCAACTTCTCGCCCGGCCGCAGGCCGGTGAATTCGATCTTCGTTCCGGGGCGGAGCGTGTTGATGAGCTGCTCAGCAAGGTCGACGATCTTCACCGGCTCGCCCATGTCCAGAATCATGACCTCACCCGGCTCGCCGATGGCGCCGGCCTGGACCACGAGGCGGACGGCCTCGGGAATGGTCATGAAATAGCGGGTCACGTCCGGGTGGGTGACCGTAATGGGCTGGCCCTGCTCGAGCTGGCCCATGAAGGTCGGCAGCACCGAACCGCGCGAACCGAGCACATTGCCGAACCGGACCGACACATAGGGAAGCCCTGTGGTCTGTGCCATCTCGGCCGTCAAACGCTCGGCAGCAAGCTTCGTGGCACCCAACACCGATGTCGGGTCGGCTGCCTTGTCGGTGCTGATGTTCACGAACCGCTCGACACCGATGTGGCGCGCCGCGTCGAGCAGATTCTTGGTCCCGACCGTGTTGGTCTTCATGCCCTCGGTCGGGTGGTTCTCCAACAACGTCAGGTGCTTCAGCGCTGCCGTGTGAAAGACCACCTGGGGGCGGTACTTCTCGAAGAGTTCGAACATCCGGGCCCGGTCGCGGATGTTGGCGACCACGAGCATGTCGGTGTCGAGCAGCGCGCGTCCCTCCATGCTCAGCTGCAGTCCATGGAGCGCGCTCTCGTCCCGATCCAACAGGTACAGCTCGCTGGGACCGAAGCCACGAATCTGGCGAGACAACTCGGACCCGATGCTTCCACCTGCACCGGTGATCAGCACGCGCTTGCCGCGGATGTAGTCCGCCACGGCGTCAAGATCGATCTCGACCGGGTCGCGCCCAAGCAGGTCGTCGACCGTCGGTGGGCGCACATCGGCCAACGTCATCTTGCCCACGAGTTCGGATGCTGCCGGCAGCACCCGGACTTCGAGGCCGGCTGCGACCGCCTTCTCGGTCAGTTCCTTGATGAGGGTCGACGTCGCCGACGGCAGGGCGATCAGCAACACCTCGGCACCGGTTTGGCGGGCAACCGTCGCCACATCGAACCGGGTACCCATCACGCGAACACCATCGAGCTCTCGGTTGCGCTTGTTCGGATCGTCGTCGAGCAACGCCACCGGGTAGAAGGCGCTGTCTGCATCGAGCATCATGGCGCGCACCATCTGAGCGCCACCCTCACCGGCGCCGAACACGATCGTCGGCTGACACGCCTCTGCGTTGGGGCGACGGTTCTCCTCCCAGAAGCGCCGCCAAACCGTACGGACGAAGCCGTGAATGCCAAGCACGGTCAACGAACCCATGATCACCGCCGACGTCGGCAGATCACTGCCCAGTTGACGAGCAGCAAAGGTCCCGAGAATCACAATCACCGAGGTGACGGCCCACACCACACCGAGCGCCGAAACCTCGTCGAACGAGCTCACGCGCCACCTGTGCCGGTAGATGCCAATGGCCCAACCGAGGCCGGCGTGCAGCCCTATCGCCGCAACAGTCGTGACCAGGAGCTCCCAGCCAGTCGCACCGACCGAGAAGACCAACTTCAAAATGGCACCGACGAAGAGACCGACCGCCCACGCGGCCAGGTCGACCGAAATCGGAAACAGGCCCGGCCGGCGGTACGCCCATGCCAGTGCAGGTTTCATCACCCTCGCCAATGACGTCACGACGCGACTCCCCTGTCGATCTGTCCCACCGGAGCGCAACGTGCGCTTCCAGTCCTTGAGGGTAGACCAACCGCGGTCCGATTCGATATGGGCCGTTCGCCACACAGAGTGCGCTCATCTTCCGCCGAGCACGCCATGCTGTTCTCACTTTCGTCATCCGCAGTGACGAAAGTACCACGCTGCGTCGAAAGATCGAAGGGCTCAGCGCCTATTTGGCCCAGAACCTCCACCACGCGGTCGGTTCCGGCTCCACCGAATACCGCGCCTGGATCCGTGTTTGATTCTCCGTTGGCGTGCTCGCCTCGACCCGGTGTTCGAGGGTCACCACCTCCGAAACCTTCGTGGTCGCACCGATCGTACGATCCTGAGCCCGAGGGGCCTTTCCAGTTGCAACAGCCATGACGTCCTTCCCGCTGGATAGCCGAGTCCGCCCGCCCGTTGTGGGTGTACGAATCGGCAGATCCGGAGGGATCCTGAGCTGTCAATGCCGGCAATCTTTCCCGCTGCGCCATCACGTCAGCGAGCCCAGAACTTCCAGCGCGGCGTGCGTCGACGTCGACTGCGGCTGCTGCGGCCTCGAGGCGAGGCGTAATTCGCCTGAATGCGCTTCGGGATCTGGTCTCGCATGGACGAGGGCGCAGAGAAGGTCAGATTTGCGATCTCGGAAACGGGTGTTCCCGTGCCCGGTTCTCGATCATAGGAACGGGGGGCTTCCCGTTGTTCCATGTGCCGCACTCCATCGCCAGTGGGTAATTTCGCCCAACTGATTCTGGCACGGCCAATCTCACTTCCGGCGCGAAACCTTCCGAACGAGCACTCGTTGTGCAGCCCATGGGCCAAAGGAACACTAGGAGCGTTCGCACCCCTGATTGCTCAACACATTCAGGCACAGGTCTTCGCCGATACCGCCCTGCGCGGCGTCGTTACCGTTGCCGCCGTTGATGCGGTCATTGCCGCCGCCACCGACGATCACGTCGTCGCCAGACGAGCCGTTCAGCCGGTCACGGCCACCATCGCCGAAGAGGCGATCCCGGCCCTTGTTGCCGTCGACCACGTCGCGGGCCTCGCCACCGTGCAACTCGTCGTTGCCGGCGCCACCGAACACCCGGTCACGGTCGGCGTCGCCGAACAACACGTCGTGGCCATCCTGGCCGTAGACCCGGTCCATGCCGTCGCCGCCACGGATGGTGTCGTCGCCGTCGCCACCGCAGATGGTGTCGTCGCCGCCGAGGGCGTTGATCACGTCGTCGCCGTCGGTTCCGAGGATCACATCGTTGCCATTGGTCGGGCGATCGCCATCAGCCAGCTTCACGGTGACAACACGGCCACCACAGAACTCCGGAGGAGGTGGCGGCGGCCCTGCGGGAATGACCACTGGCGCCGCGCCGATCGTGTTGGAGAAGCCGGTCGCATTGCGGGTGACGCAGTCTGCCGAGTTCCGGTCGATCGTGACCCGACGATCCACGCCGTCGACCCGGCAGGACGAGAACGTGCCGTCCGGCCACATGATCTCCACCCGGGCGATCTCCGTCGCCGAGCCGAGACCGAAGTGCAGCGTGCCCCAGTCCTGCGAACGATGGTTGCGATGGGCGGTCTCCCGCACCTGCCACTTGTCGGTTCCCACGAACACCTGCGCACCGATCGCATCCGGGTTGCCCGAGTTCGCCAGGTCGATCTCCAGCCAGTGATTTCCGGTACCGCCCCGGTTCACGAAGATGTGGTCGACGGCGAGGTCGAAGTCGTAGCCGTTGGCCACGAACGCATCCATCCAGCCGTCGCCATTCAGGTCGCCGGTGACGATGGCGCCAGGCGTCTCGGCGATCGTCGCCGGCATCTGCGACACCGGAGCGATCGAGAAGTTGCCCACGCCGTCGTTCAGCAGCAGAACGTTGCGGTTCTGGCCCTGCTCCCGCTGCGCGCAGCCGGCAAAGATGTCGATGTCGCCGTCGTTGTCGTAGTCGGCTGCTGCAGCCGAGCGGCAGTTGGTGACCAACGGATCGCCGGTCGGGAGGCTCACGGTACGGCCGTTGCCCGCCGCTCCCACCTCGTAGGCGACCATGTTCATCGGCTCGCCGTTGAAGGTTGCGTTGGCGTTCGCATCGCCGTGAACGGCGAGGAACTCCGGATGGAGATCGCCGTCGAAGTCGGCCACCAACACCTCGCGAATCGGGCGGCTCGTGTTCGTCCGGGCGATCGCCGGGTTCGCCGGCTCCTGCAGCGAACCGACGCCCACGGCGATGGAGTCCTTCGCGATCGTGAACACGTCGTGCGTCGTGACGATCGACGGTGTACCCGGTCCAGTCGTGTGCATCGACGCAATCCGAATGTGCCCGTCGTTGATGATCTCGGACGGGTCCGCAACCTTCGTCCAGACCGTGCCGTTGCCGTTGTTCAGATACAGCTCGCTCGGCTTCAGCTGACGCTCGTTCTGCGGCACAGGGTCCGACCGCAGATCGAGGTTCGTGATGATGACGTCCATGTCGCCGTCGTTGTCGAAGTCCAGAAACAACGGCTGACGGCCACGGCCGAAGATGTCTTCGAGCCCGCCGTCGTCGACGAAGGTCAGCGTGCCGTTGTTGTTGCGGAACAGACGGTTCGGGTTGTTCCGGCCCGACACCTCGAACAGGTCGTCGTCGCCATCACCGTCGATGTCGGAGAAGGCCACACCGTGCGTGTCCGGCCCGCTGTTCGTCGGATCGCCCGCAGTGATCGACGTCTGGGACGAACGAGTGCCGCCAAAGAGATCAACGTGCGCTTCGGACAGGTTGCCGTGGTTGTTGTTCCACACGTCGACACCCGGCCCACCGAGATCCTCGGTGATGCCGAGACCCCAACTCGGACTCGCCCCGACACCCACCGCCGACGGTGCCGTCTCCACCGAGAAGCCCAGCCAACCCTGGCTCTGGGCCGTTCCCGTGGTCGTGAGGATCGCTGCGCCAAGCGCTGCCGCCAATCCCACCTTTGTCAACGTCGATCGCATGTCGTGAACCCCAAAAAGTCGCTCTTCGTAGCGAGAGTACGTTCCGCCACCACCCAGTGTCGTGGGTCGCTCGACCCGGAGCAAGCCGGCCATTGGAACCTGTGTCCAGTATTGCCGCGACGCGCCGGTCAGCGTTCGCAGTTGCGCACCGTCTCCGAATCGACGCAGAGGTCCTCGCCTCGGCCGCCGTTCACGTCGTCGGTGCCGCCGCCGCCCTTGATCCGGTCGTTGCCGCCGTTGCCCTCGATGATGTCGGCGCCCGCACCTCCCTGAATGCGGTCCCGCGCCGAGTCTCCCCAGATCGTGTCCTTCCCCCGGTTCCCATCGATCAGGTCGCGGTTGGCGCCACCACGAATCTGATCGTCGCCCGCGCCGCCGGCAATCCGATCCCGGCCGAAGTTGCCCAGAATCGCATCGTCCCCATCCTGGCCATACAGCCGGTCGTCGCCGAAGCCGCCATCGATCAGGTCGTTGCCGTCGCCCCCGCAGATCACGTCGTTGCCGCCTCCACCCGAGATCACGTCGTCCCCCGCTGTCCCCAGGATCACGTCGTCGAAGTTGGTCGGCTGATCCCCGTTGTTCATGTCGACCGTGACCTGACGGCCACCACAGAACGGGCCCGCCGGTGCAGGCGGTTCCGGTGGTTCCGGCTCGACGGGAAGTGAATTCAGGACCTGGTAGATCACGCCGTTGCGCTTGTTCAGCACATAGAGCTCGCCGTCCGGCCCCTGCCCGAAGCGCACGTCCGCCCGGCCCGAACCGTCGTAGCTCGCTGCGTCGTCGAACACGTCCAACAGGTTCGCCTTCGGCACCGGCGCCGCACCGCCCTCGCCGTCGGCATCGAGGAACACCTGCGCCTCGCCCAACACCGCCTGCGTCAGATCCCCCGGCGCATCGAGATCCGGATCGTTCTCATCGAGCTCGGTGACCGCAGCCGCGAGCTCGTCGACCTCGGCGTGCCAAATCAGCCCCGACCGCGGAAAGTCTGCCGACAGATACTGACCGTCGAGCGCCGACCCGTTGTTCGTTGCATAGCCGCCGGCGATCGCCTGCTGGCCAAGATCCGGATCGTGCCCGACCTGCGCCGCCGGATAGACGTAGGCGTTCTGCGCATCGTCGGCCGGCAACTCGTCCACACCCACCCCGATGCCGAGCCCCGGGTCGTCCAAGTGCACGAACGTGCCCTCCCGATCCGACCAGCCATAGTCCCCGCCCCTCGTGACCACGTTGATCTCTTCAACGTTGTCACGGCCCGGCTCGGCCACCACGAGGTGCACACCGCCGACAGAATCCTGGACAAACGCCAGGTGATGCGGGTTTCGATGCCCCAGGGACCACACCTCGTCCAACATGTTCGCGTCGCCGACGAACGGGTTGTCCGCCGGGATCGCATACGGCGAACCGCCCGACTCGAGCGGATCGATGCGCAACACCTTGCCCAACGCATCGTTCGCCTGGCCGGTTCCGGCGATGTCCGACAGCACGCTGCCGTCGCCATGGCCGACATAGAGCAGCCCGAAGTCCGCATCACCCGATTCGGCAAACGGGTTGAAGGCGATCTGCTTGATCGGATGGTCGTAGAACGGGATCCCGACCCGGAACACCTGCCGATACGACGCCGGATCTCCCAACCCCGTCACCTCGTCCACCTGCCACTCCACCAACACGCCATCCGCAGCAACCGCCGCAGCAGCACCACTCAGGTACTCGGCCGCGTTCGGCGCCGCCGGCTTCGTCTCCATGACCGACGTGTAGAACCGACCGTTCTCGTCGAACTCCGGGTGGAAGGCCAACCCCCGCAGACCGCCGTGGAACACGTTCGTCGTGTCCATCTCCTGATCCGTCGACGCCTCGATCGCCGCCTCCACGTCCAGGAACAACACTGCCTCACGCCCGTCGGCCCCGTCGACGATCTCCCAAATTCGGCCCGCGATGTCCTCCACGACGAAGATCCGATCACCGGCCGTCGCCATTGCGTTGAGGCGCGGCGCATCGTCACCGTTGAACGGCACCTCCGCCCACGGCGTCACGACCACGTCGACACCCAGATCCACGATCGCCGGGGTCAACGGCGAATCGGCGCGGACAGCCCCCGCCACCATGACCATGCTGAGGACCAGCACACCGCCAACCAACCACCGCTTCATCCGACGACCTCCACCGACACCACCGCACCGAAAGGTACAACGACCACCCAGCCCCGCCAAGGGACCCACGGCCCAAACCGCAGAAGCCCACGAAAACGACAACGGGTGCCGGCCCCGAAGGACCGGCACCCGAAGTGCGAACCAATCACCCCATCACGGGGCGACCATGGAGGACTAGGCCTCGCAGTTCTTGGTGGTCTCGCTCTCGGTGCACGAGTCGGTACCCGTGCCACCGTTCACGTCGTCGGTGTCGTCGCCACCGATGATCGTGTCGTCACCACCGTTACCGAAGATGGTGTCGTCACCGTTGGTGCCGTCGATGAAGTCGTTGCCTCCGTTGCCGGAGATCGTGTCGTTACCGCTACCACCGCGAATGCGGTCGTTGCCTTCGTCACCGTTGATGATGTCGTCACCCGAGCTGCCGAACAGCGGATCGCGGCCGGTGCCACCGTTGAGGGTGTCCCTGCCACGGTTGCCGTCGAGGCGGTCGCGATCAGCGCCACCATTCAACTCGTCGTTCCCGCCGCCACCGGCGAGCTTGTCACGGCCATCTTCACCGTTCAGCGTGTCGTTGCCGTCCTGACCGAAGAGTCGGTCGACGCCATCGCCACCGTTGATGAAGTCATCACCGTCGCCACCAGCAACCTCGTCGTTGCCCGTGCCACCGTTGACGATGTCGGCGCCACCTTCAGCACAGATGAGGTCGTTGCCACCGAGACCGTTGATGGTCTCACCGGCGTCGGTGCCGAGAATGACGTCGTTGCCGTTGGTACCGGTCGTCGCGAAGTCGACGACGAAGGGCTCTTCGTTGTACAGGTTCGCGATCTCCTCATCGAGTGCGATGGTGATCGGCTCACCGAAGCACAGCGGACGCTCGTCGACGAGCGGGGCATAGGCCGGAGCGGCCGCAAGGGTCGCTGCCAGGTCAGCCACGGTCGCACAGTTGGCGCCGCCCTGCGTGATGGTCACACGGGAGTTCAGCGCGCCATCGAGGGTGCACGCTTCAACAGCGCCCTCAGGCCACACGACCACGACCGGAGCGATTTCCTCGGCCTGACCGAGGCCGAAGTGCAACATGCGGGTGTCCTGGCCGCGGTGGAACGAGTGAGCAACCTCACGAACCTGCCAGTCACCGGCATCTGCGGTGTCGGCAAAGCCCTTCGAGCCGACAAAGACCTGGGCGCCCATGGCGTCCGGGTTGTCGGTGCTGTCCAGATCGATCTGGAGGTAGTTGTTCGTTCCGCCACCGTTGGTGTACGAGAAGTCCTCACCTGCGTTGGTGTCGAAGCCCTTGGTCACGACGATGTCGAGGAAGCCGTCGCCATTCAGGTCGGAGACCGACGACGCAACCGCACGAGCGGTGGTCGTGGCGCCGAGCGGAATCACGGCGAAGTTTCCGGATCCGTCGTTCTCCAACATGATGTCGTTGTCCTGCGTGTCGAACGTACAGCCACCGAAGATGTCGATGTCACGGTCGTTGTCGAAGTCGCCGAAGGCGATGGTGCCGCAGCTGTCCGCACGAAGATCGTTGGAGATCTCGGTCAGCGGAGTACCGACCTGCGAGGTGTCACCCATGACGATCGCACGATCACCGAGGTTGTCGGGCGTGCCGTCGGGGCCGCCACCGGCGCCGTCGTTGTTGTCCTCGCCGTCGATCCGAGCCACGGCGTACTCCACCGTGTTGATGTCGCCGTCGAGATCGCCGAACGCGATGTCACGGATGTTGTTGGCGTTGTTTCCAGCACCCTGCACCTGGCCAATGCCATTCGCACCGGCCGCGGTCGGAACCGAAACGTTCGTCGCAAGGCTGTCGAGGCCCACGGTGAAGTTGTTGTGCGTGACGATGACCGACGGTGCGCCCGGACCCGTGCGGGTCATCGAGAGCAACGTGATGTCGGCATCGTTGATTGCGTCGTTGTTGGCGTTGTCGTCGGTTGCGGTGAAAGTGAAGTCACCATCGCCGAGGTACACCTCGGACAGCGCCGCGGCATCGCCCGTGCTGTCGAAGCAGTCGGCGTCCGGATCCGGATCGGAGTCGTCGTCGCAACCGAGTGCGGTTCGGTCGAGGTTGCCGACCACGATGTCCATCGTGCCGTCCCAGTCCATGTCGACCGGGAGAACGGCGCGGCCACGGCCACGATCGTCCTCTGCGCCGACGGCGTCCATCGACGGGCTGCCGTTCGCAACACCGAGCGTCGTACCGTCGGTGACCGAGTTGGCGTTGTCCCGTGCCCGGATCTCGATGAGGTCCTCGGTGCCATCGCCGTTGAGATCGGTGAACGCGATGCCGTGCGAGTCATCCGCCTCAAGGGCGGTCGGAGTTGCGGGATTCTCATCGCGAGCATCGGCTGCAGCAGCGCCGATCGCCCCGTCGAGGTACCACTCGGAGGCGACAGCGTGGTTGTTGATCCACACATCGGTGCCGGCTCCACCCAGGTCGTCCGTCGAGGCAACGCCCCAACCGGCCGGGTCTGCGGCGCTCACTGCCAAAAGTTCAGCCGAGTTGGTGAGCCCGACGCCGGCGTTGAAGCCGCTCCACGTGCCCTCGTTGGGCGCAGCGCCCACCGAGGCCTGTGGTACTGCAATCAGCGCAGCAACCATGGACACTCCTACAAAGGAGTGCACTATCTTTCGTCGCATGTTTTGAACCCCAATCATGTTCTGGCAGTGAGAAGTGATGGATGTCGTGTGTCGCCACCGCCACTTCCATGTTGTCGCACTATCGTCGGCAACTGGTGGCAACCTGATAGTTGATTCCCCCAAGTTTTTGCCGAAGGTGGATTTACGGCGGCGTTACCTGGTCGAGGAGACTGTGCGACACATGAACAATCTGGTCTCCAAACTTCCGCTGCCTCCGCGCGTCAAGAACATGGATCGGCAGCAGTTCGAAACGCTGTTCACCAGCGGTGCGTTCGTGATCACGACCGGGTTCATGTTCCTCAACAGCATCATGCTGGCCCGGGCCCTCGGCGACGCCGGCCGCGGCGAGGTCGCCGCCGTGTTCGGCAACACGGTCGTGCTCGGATGGGCGTTCCAGATCGGCGTGCCCAACGCCGTCGCCTACTTCGCGAAGGACGCCGACAACCGCCGCCTCATCATGTCCTCCTGGGCGATGACCCTCTTCGTCACGCTGCCGATGGCGCTTGCGCTCACCCCGTTCTTCCTCTGGCAGATGACCGGCGACGCCTTCACCGGGCCCGACGGCACACAGCTCCGCATCTTCTACGTGATGTTCATCGTGTTGCAGATGTTGAACGGCCCGTTCACCTCCGCCATCTTCTACCTGCGCGGCATCGGCAACACCTTCCGCTTCAACGTGCTGCTCGCCCTTCCGCAGTTCCTCATCACCTTCGGCTACTTCTGCCTGTACATCACCGGAACGATGACCGTGACCCGTGCACTCACGTCCACCTTCCTGATGATGTGCCTCGGGTGGGGCTACGCACTCGTGAGCACCGGCTCGCTCCCCGGCCGCGGGTTCGACCGGGAGCTGTTCAAGGAGGTTCGCAACTGGGGGCTTCGAGCGTGGGTGGGCAACCTCTCGTTCGTGATGAGCAACCGCATCGATCAGCTCGTGCTCGTGGCCTTCGTCTCCAGTGAAGATCTCGGCCTCTACGCCGTCGCCGCACCGGTCGCCACGATCTCCGGCGCGGTGGCCCGCGGCATCGCCCAATCGCTGTTGCCGTTCATCCGCAACGCGGCGTCGGACGACGAGCGGCTCGCCCGCATCCGCAAGTCCGTCGTCTGGGTCGCCGCTGCCTCGGCCGGCATCCTCATCGTCATCGCCGTCTCGGCCCAGCTGCTCGTGCCGCTCGTCTTCGGTTCCGCCTTCGCCGATTCCGTGCTGCCCCTTCTTCTGCTTCTGCCCGGCGCCTTTGCTGCCGATGTGACGCAGGTGTACAACGTCGCCCTGCAGTCGTTCAACAAGCCGGAAGACTCCTCCAAGGCCCAGATCGCCGCTGCGCTCGTCACCGTCGCCGGCCTCATCGTGCTGCTGCCGCCGTACGGCATCGTCGGTGCCGCCATCACCACGACCGCCGCCTACTGGGTGGCGCTCCTCGTCTCGGCCTACTACTGGAACATCCATCGGGCGAAGGTCAAGCGGGGCGAAGCCACCGGGCACACCGAGCAGATCGAGCAGCCCGCATGACCCCGGCCACCTTCCGTCTCCTCGCCCGACCGGCGTGGCTCGCCGTCATCCTCGTCTCGGTTTTCGCCGCGGCTGCCGTCGCCTTGTACATGGGTCTCCAGCAGGACACGAAGCAGACCGCCACCACCTTCGTGTTCGGCCAGCGCGTCGGCTACATCGACCGCCCCAACCCCGTGCTCGACGAGCACCTCAACGGCATCGTCAACGCCGTCGAGTTCCCCGACGTCTTCTTCGCCATCGAGGATCGCACCCGCCTCATCGCCAAGGACGACTACACCTTCACCATCGAGCGGCTCGACGACACTCAGAGCGTCGTCCGGATCGATGTGCGGGCCGACCGGGCCGGGGACGCCGAACGCATCGCCCGAATCCTCGCGGAGGAGGTCGTCAACTTCGTGCTCCGCGAGCAAGAGGAAACCCTCACAACCCAGATCATCGAGCTCGATCAGTCGATCAGCGAGATCCTCGACGACCAGGGTCGAATCCGTCGTGAGACGCTCGGGGTCAACCCCGTCGTCGCCCGCAACCGGATCGAAGGCCAGCTGATCGGCCTCGCCGACGACGACACCGTCGTGGGAACGCTCGAAGGAGAGCTGCTCAGCCAGCTCGCCGTCATCCAGCCGCTCGCCGACCAGTTCAACCGGAACCTCATCGAGCTCAACGCGCTCTACGCCGACCGCGCCCGAACCGTCACCGAACGCTCCGACGTCATCGCCTCCCTCAATGGGGTGAACGACGACTGGTACCGCTCCATCACGCCGGTCGAGCCCGCTTCCAACCTCCCGGTCGCCATCGCCATGGCGTTCGCCGCCGGCGTACCCGCCCTGCTCGTCAGCGCGGGAATGATCCTGCTCCATCTGAATCGCACCGTCACTCGGACCACCACCGAAGGCCAGGGCCCCGGCGGGCGCATCCCCGCCGCCGCCTGAACGGCCCGTCGAACGACCCCGCTCGACCCCGCCACCCCACTATCCTCGCCAACCATGCCCCCGAGCCCCCTCCGCCTCCTCGCCGCGTTTGCTGCCACCCTCCTCCTCGCCACCGCGTGCACCACTGAAGAAGGCGGCCTCGACGCCGAAGACCTCCCCGAGACCTCCGTCGACACCGAGACCGCAACGACCGACGACACCACCGCCGTCGACCCGGATGAACCCGGCCAAGCCGTCGGCGAGCCCGAGGCGATACCGGAGGCGAACCCACTCACCGGCGAATTCACCAAGCTCACCGAACCCGGCGTCGGCGGCCGGCTCACCTCGCTCGCCTTCGACCCAACCTCCACCACCCGGCTGTTCGCCGGCGGCGACATGCTCGGCATCGCCGTCACCGACGACTTCGGCAGCACCTGGCAATCCACCAACGGCTTTGCATCGTGGGAGATCGGCGACATCAACCCCAACCCGTCAGCCGACGGTCGTCTCTGGGCCGGAAGTCTGTCCGGCCCACACGCCTCCAGCGACGGCGGAATCACCTGGGAGCTCGCCCGTGCGGGCATGCCCGACCTCAGCGACAGCCGCTACTCCATGCCGATCGAAACCATCCTCGTCGACCCCACCGACGGCAACCACCTCCTCGCCTTCAACGGCAACCAGCGCAACTGGTCCGCACCGGGCGCCTACGCAAACGGCGAATGGCAGGGCGAAGGCAGCGTCTGGGAATCCAACGACTCCGGCCAGACCTGGACCCGACTCGCCACCATCGCCCCCGCGGGCAACATCCGCTCGGCGGTCTTCCTCGGCGGCGACCCCAACCTCATCCTCGCTGCCGTCGCCAACCGCGGCGTCTGGTCCTCCACCGACGGCGGCGCCAGCTGGACCGAATCCGCCGCCGGCCTCCCCCACTTCAACCTCTACGACGTCACCAGCCACCCAACCGACCCCAACATCGCGTGGGTCGCGCTCGGCGACGGACCGCTGAACGGCGACACCCACGTGGCCGGCGGCATCTGGACCACCACCGATGGCGGCGCCAACTGGACCGACGCCAACAACGGCCTCGAGATCGTCGCCAACAACACCGCTGGGAACACCGGTAGCTTCCACCAGATCGTCAACTCGCCCGCCGACCCGAACGTCCTCTACACGAGCAACGTGGCCCCCGGGCAAGCCGCCGTCTACCGCAGCGACGACGGCGGTCAGAACTGGCAGGTCATCGCCGACGGCTCCACCATCCGACCCAACGCCTACGAGAGCGCACTGCGAGCCTTCGACATCGCCGTGCACCCCGATGACGCCATGCGCGTCGCCATCGGCAGCGACGACACACTTCTCGGCTCCGTCGACGGCGGCGGCGTGTGGGACGACCTCACCACCGTCAACGCGACCGCACCCGGCTTCTTCACCGGCACCGGCTACACCGGCCTCGTCAGCAAGGACATCGTCTTCAACCCGGCCAACCCCGACGAACTCATCCTCCTCGGCTTCGACGGTGGCAACTTCATCCAGACGATCGACGGCGGCGAAACCTGGCGCCGCACCGTGCAGCCCGTCTCCCAGTGGGGCGGCGCGATCGAAGCCATCCATTCACCCACCAACCCGGACCGCCTCTACGTGCTCCTCGGCCAGTTCTGCAACTTCCGGGGCATCGGCATCAGCGAGGACGGTGGCGCCAGCTTCTCCCTCGCCGTCGGTGCCGGATTCGGCCTCCCCGAATCCACCAACGTCGACAACGGCGGCACCTGCGGAGCGACCGGCATCACCGCGCTCGACGGCAACGGCGCCGACGTCGTGCTCGCCGTCGTCGGCGGCCAGCTCTGGCGCAGCGAAGACAACGGCGACAACTTCACTCGCATCGACGGCCTCGGCGACGTGCGCGACGTCACGGTCGCCGGCGACGGATTCACCGTCCGGATCGCCAACTCGACCAGCGTGCTCGAATCCGCTGACGCAGGCGTGACCTTCGAACCGATCGCTGGGTCGCCGGCCGGGATCACCACGCTCTACGACTCTGCGAGCGAACCCGGTGCGACCTACGCCGTGGCGTTCCGCGACGGCGAGGGCGGCGCCTGGCGATACGACGGCACCGCGTGGACCCGACTCTTCGAGGACCTGTACGCCCACGGAATCGCCGTCGACCCGGCCAACCCGCAGAACCTCGCCATCGTCACGTCCGAACCCGCGTTCCACGACGTCAGCTTCGCCACCGGCGTTCACCTCTCCAGCGACGGAGGAGCCACCTGGACCGTCATGAACGACGGCCTACCGATGACCCGGCTCCGCACCGCAGAATTCGATCCGCACAACCCGGACCGGCTCGTCGTCGGCACCACCGGACGCGGCTTCTACAACGTCTCCTTCAGCCAGGCACTCGGCCTCGGCTGACCCAGCAACCCCACACGACCCGGCTGGCGGCGGGGACCGGCCGCCACAACGCGATCAAGCTCCGGTCCCCCGAACCGATAGGTCAACGTGCCAACGCAAGTCTCCGTCACCAGTTACTACTACCGCCGCGGCGGTGCCGAAGCCGTCATGCTCGACCAGAACGATCTGCTCGAGACGGAGGGCTGGAAGATCGTGCCCTTCGCGATGGAGTACGAGAAGAACTTCGACACGGAATACGACGACTACTTCGTCGAGGAGATCGACTTCGCCAGCGACTACAAGCCGGTCGAGAAGGTTCGCAAGGCGCTCAAGTCCGTCTACTCGCTCGAGGCACGGTCAGCGATCGGCAAGCTCATCGACGACGTCCGACCCGACATCGTCCACGCGCACAACGTCTACCACCACCTGACCCCGTCGATCTTCGGCGCCGTCCAGAAGAAGGGCGTGCCGATGGTGATGACGGTGCACGACCTCAAGATCGGCTGCCCGTCCAAGCTCATGCTCGCGCCCGATGGCGTGTGTGAACGGTGCAAGGGCGGCAAGACCTGGAACGCCGTGCAGCAGCGTTGCCAGAAGGACTCGCTTGCGCTGTCCGCCGTCGTCGCGCTCGAAACGACCCTTCACCGCTCGCTCGGTAGCTACAACAAGAACGTCGACCTCTTCATCCTCCCGAGCCATTTCCACCGCAACAAGCTCGTTGAATGGGGCCTGCCCGAAGCCAAGACCCGCTATCTGCCGAACGCCGTCGACGTCACCGAGATGGTGGCGGACTTCACGCCCGGCAAGCGCTTCGTGTTCGTCGGACGGCTCTCGGAGGAGAAGGGTCTGCTCACGTTCGTGCAGGCGGTGGCCGACTCCGGCGTCGCGGCAACGATCGTCGGCACCGGGCCGCAGGAGGAAGAACTGCGTGCCTTGGTTGAGCGAACCGGCGCAGACGTCGAGTTCGCCGGCTACCAGACCGGCGACGCGCTGTTCGACATCGTTCGTGGAGCACGGGCGCTCGTCCTTCCCTCCGAGTGCTACGAGAACGCGCCCGTCGTCCTGCTCGAGGCCTACGGCGTCGGCACCCCCGTGCTCGGGTCGGACCTCGGGGGCATTCCCGAACTCATCGAAGAAGGCGAGACCGGGCTGCTCGCCACCGCCGGTGACGCGGCCTCGTTCGCAACGCAGCTCGCCACGATGCAGGCGATGACCGACGACGAGCTCGAAACCATGGCCCGCGCTGGCCGCGCGTTCGTCGAAACCCGGTTCACCCGGGAGCGCTACCTCGAAGACCTGCTGAGCATCTACGCCGAGCTCGGCGTCCGCCAGCCCGTCTGAGCACGCCGGCCGCCGGCCGACCGACCTTCACAAAACCCACACGAACCCACACGTCGCTCGCGCGCTGTGTGGTGAACGGTGCGCGCAATGTGGTTTTGCGTGGCTTGGAGAATTGACTTCTCACGCTCCGTTGCGATAACCATGGGAAGTGTTGCCGAGGAGTCACGCCACGCTCCGAGGGAACGACACATTGTTTGGGCGACTCACTGAGAACAAGAGTCATGGTGGGAACGAGAGGGCGAAGGGCGAATGCGAACGGTCGCATCTTTTGACATATTCGACACGGTTTTGACGCGGCGCGTCGGCGATCCACGGGCAGCATTCCTGCTCCTGGGACGGCGACTCTCCGACAAGGGTCTCATCGGTGTTTCGGCGGAATCATTCGCCCGGCACCGGACAGCGGCGGAAGTACGAAGCTTCCGAAACGCCGGCGGACTCGACTCCGATGTGAGCATCGGCCGCATCTACGCAGAGCTGGGCTCCTCGCTGGGGATCGGCCCATCCTCGGTCGACAAATTCATCGAAGAGGAACTGGATCTCGAGAGCGACCTCCTCGTGCCGCTCAAGGAAGGCTCCGACCGGGTCGCCGAAGCCCGGCAGCACGCGGACCAGGTCGTCTTCGTGAGCGACATGTACCTTCCGAGCGAGTTCCTGAAGGAACAGCTCTTCCGCCACAACCTGTTCGAGTACGGCGACCAGTTGTTCGTGTCGAACGAGCACGCGAAGTCGAAGGCCACCGGCAAGCTGTGGCCCGACGTCCTGAAAGAACTCGCCGTTCCGCCGTCCGCCGTCGTCCACACGGGCAACGACCGCAACAGCGACCACAAGTCGGCCAAGAAGGCTGGCATGAAGACGACGCTGCTCGACCACTGCAATCTCAACCGGTTCGAAAGCGAACTCGAGTCCTGGTCGTTCGACACCGACGGCCTCACGTCGTTGCTCGCCGGAGCCTCCCGACTCGCCCGCATCGAAATCGGCACACGCAACGAACACGAACAGGCCCTGCGCGACGTCTCGGCCGGCGTTGTTGCGCCGTTCGTCGTCGGCAACGTGCTGTGGGTGCTCAACCGCGCCCTCGAAGACGACATCAAGAAGATCTACTTCATCGCCCGCGATGGCCAGGTCCTTCTCGACGTCGCCCGGGAGCTCGCGCCGAAGGTCGGCTACACGGGCGAACTCCGCTACCTGTACGGCAGCCGACAGGCGTGGACACTTCCGGGAATGGTCGAGATCAACGACCAGGTGCTCACCACGATCGCTCCCTCCAGCGGCGACGTGGACAACGTGACCGTGCGGCTCATCGCGCATCGGTTCGGCATCGAGCCCGAGTACATCGAAACCGAGCTCGTCGAGGCCGGCTTCCCGCAGAACACCTGGGACAGCCAGCTCACCGCAGCCGACTGCATGCGGCTGCGCGACATGATCCGCAACGACGACGATCTGCAGACGATGCTGCTGTCCATCGCGGCAGAGCAGCGCTCGCTCATGCTGCGCTACCTGGATCAGGAGGGCATGCTCACGGACGAGCCCATCGCCATCGTGGATCAGGGCACCGGGGCAACACTGTTCAACGCACTGTCCTCCGTGCTCGCAACAGCCGATCAGGATCCGCCGCACGCCTTCTACTTCGGCGTTCGGTCGGACGTGGCCGATCAGGGCCACGGCTTCCCCGAGGCCTATGTGCGAGACGAGCACAACGGCACCGGTTTCCTGCGCACGCCCGGTCTGCTCACCATGGTCGAGATGGCATGCACCGCCGACCACGGTTCTGTGGTCGGCTACGAGGACGTGGGTGGCCGAATTGCCGCCCAGCTCGCCGAGCCCACGAATGCCGCGGTTGTCAGCTGGGGCTTCGAAGTCGTTCGCCGCACAGTGCGTCAGGTCGCCCGCGAGCTTCGGATCGAGTCTCCGGCCGAGTCGATGGCGGTCGATCTCCGTCCGTCGGCGATCGGCGTGTTCGAGTCGTTCTGGCAGAACCCGACCCGGGCCGAGGCGCTCGCCTGGGGTCGCTATCCGTTCGAGGACGGCTGGGGCGCCGATTCGGTGAGCCTGCCACTCGCCCAGAAGCAGGGCGTTCGAGCCGCTGTTCGCAGCCAGCCGCACCGCCACTGGTGGAAGGCGGGTGCTCAGGCGTTGAGCGGCCCGGTTCCTCGCACGCTCCTCCGCTCGAGGGAAGAGGCGAAAGAGGTGGTCCGCAAGGCCCGCCGCCGCGCCAGCTGACCCGAGCCCTCCACCAAGCTTTCCCCAATCTCGGCCTCCGGCCCGCCACTATCAGCGCTCACTCCACCACAACTGGGGGCAGCCCCCACTTGTAGTGGAACGAACGCTCTCCGCACTCGAAGTGAAGAGCAGAGATGGCCAAGCCACCGCGCAACTACTCACCCACCGGCTGGTACCACGTGTTCAATCGTGGAGCCCGACGGTCCGACATTTTCCTCGACCGGCACGACCGGTCGATGTTCCTCGAACTCCTTGAATCCACCACGCAGCAAGGCGCCGCTGAGTGCCACGCTTACGCGCTCATGGGCAACCACTACCACCTGCTCCTTCGGGCAGAGGGCCTCGACATCTCGTCTGCGATGAACTGGTTGGCAGGCCAATATGTCCAGAAATTCAACAAACGGCACGGTATCGATGGCCCGATGTTCCGATCTCGATTCGGATCGACAGCAATTTTCGATACAGAGCAGCTCCTGCACACAGTGCGCTACATCCATCGAAACCCACTCGACCTGTGGCAAGACATCGAGAAGTACGAATGGTCGAGCCATGGGGCATATCTGGGCGCCGTTCCATCGCCCTCCTGGCTGGAGACGAACACCGTCCTGGCCCACTTCACCCAAGGGACTGCCGGCTACCGAGACTTCATCGAGCTCGCAACCCCGCTCCAGCAATCGGCCTGATCGCGCGCTCCGCAGCGAACGCACCACAGGTGGGGGCTGCCCCCGGATGTGGTGGCGGGCGCGCGTTGGGTGGTCGGATGGGTGAGCGCGATTCGGGAGGATGGGCGGGCTGACGTGGCGACCGGGTGAGATTGGTGGCCGTGGTTGGGGCCTTGGGGTGGGAGGTTGCCTATTAGTCGAGGGTGAGGATGGCGATGCTGGGGCGGACGCCGAAGCGGACCTTTGGGGACTCGTTTCTTCCGACACCGATTCCCGTGCTGACGTAGACCGTCGTCGCCCCAACTTCGTGGAGACCGCCGGCCGCCACCTCGGACGGCAGCTCGGTCACATTCCACAACGGGCCGATGAACGGCAGCGCAATCTGGCCGCCATGGGTGTGGCCGGACACCACCAGATCCACACGCGACCAGTCCGCCTCGTTGCGGACCGCATCGGGTGAATGCGCAAGCATCAGATCCACCGTCTCGGCGCCGGAACCCGCTGCATACGATCGCAGATAGTCCGAACCCTCCGGCCGGAA
>JAHDEJ010000049.1 GCA_020628865.1 Acidimicrobiales bacterium | reverse complement strand
CATCTAGCCCTCTCCTGCTCCGGCCCAGCCGAGCGTTTCGAGCGTGCGATCCGCCGTGAAGACGAGCCCGACGCATCCCCACTCGGTGATGTGGTCGGCATCAAGACCGTCATCGATGAGGCAGCACTTGGCGACGACGTCGGCCCACCAGGCGTCGCGGGCGTGCACGGTCGCCGCCACGCGCGTGCCGTGCGCAGGACGTCGGGTGATGGGGTCGAGCACGTGATGGTGATCGACACCGTCCGATCCCGCCCACGTACGCCGGAGGATGCTGCTCGACGCAACGCCGCCACCGAAGACGGTGACCTCACCGATCGACGTTCCCGGCTTCCAGGGGTCCTCGATGGCCACCGGTGCACCCTGCTCGGCCAAGACCACGCCGCCGAATCGCATGTCGCCGCCGAGCGAGACGAACGCCCAGCGAGCGCCGTCCTCGACCAGATCCGCGAGCAACAGGTCGGCGGCGAGGCCCTTGCCAAGCCCTCCGGGGTCGAAGGCCGCATGTGTGGGGACCCGAACGCCGTCCGGTCCGATGTCGATGGTCTCGACCCGCCGATCCACGACGGCGGGCCGCTGCTCGACCGCCGGCGCCCCCGAGGACGGCGGGAGCTCCGAATGATCGCGGTCGTACCCCAGCGCAACAAGGTCCAGCAGCAACAACGGGTTGAAGCGTCCGTCGGTGCGCTCCGCAGCAAGGTTCGCTCGTTCGATCAGTTCGATGGTGGCGGTGGAAACGGGCACCGGACGACCTCGAGCGCTGTTGCAACGGCTCACTTCACTGTCGGGCCGAAATCGGCTCCAGCGCGCTTCGAGGTCCTCCACCCGTTCCGCAACCCGCTCCAGCGCTGACGTTCCGAGGTCGGACACCACGCGGCAGTCGGACCCGAAGGCTCGGAAGGAGCCTTCGGTGAGTGGAAGCTCCATCCTCAGCTGCCGCCGGTGAGTGGCGGCAGCGTCGTGCTGGTGGTCGAAGCCACGGTGGTCACCGTGGTGGACGGTGCTGCCGTGCTGGTCGGTGCGGAGGTCGTGGCCGGGGCGGCCGTCGTCGTCGGCGCGGCCGTCGTTGCCGGAGCAGCCGTCGTCGTGGGAGCCGCGGTCGTGGCCGGCGCGGCGGTGGTGGGCGGCGCCGTTGTTGCCGCAGGTGCGGCCGTGGTTGCCGGGGCCGCCGTCGTGGGAGCGACGCGTGGCGCCGTGGTCGTCGGCGCTGTCGTGGCCGGCGCTGCGGACGACGTTGGGGCGATGGTGATCGAGACCGGCGCCGTGGTGCTGGTGGTCGATGTGGACGATGGCGCCTGTGGCCGCAGGACGAGCTCGCTGGGCGGGCGATCTGTTGGTGGGCTCGATGCAGGTGGCGCCCCGGACTCGGTGGACGCCAATGCCTCGGGAACGTCGCCCGGCGAGGAGAGGTCCCGGGCGGGTCCGGGGGGAATCGTCGGATCCGGTGCCGCAGACTCCACCGGCTCGGTCGCCGCAAGCGGGCCGAACGACGCCAGCACGCCGACGAAACTGGTGACACTCACGGCACCGATGGTGGTGCGAGCCGCCCGCAAGCCGGTGGGTCGATTTCTCATGCCACCGTCCTCCCGTCAGGCGTCGCAACACAACTGTAATAGTTGTCGCTTCGTCATCGGCAGTCGGTCTCGAAACCTTGATCCGTCAGCCGCGGGACGGCCGCGGGTTCTACCGTGGTCCTGTGACCCAGGAACTCCTCACCCCGGTGCAAGGCATCCGCCGAGAGCTGCAGCGAATCGTCCGTGGCTACATCGTCGGCGAAGATCAACCGCAGATGCGGCTCCCGGTGCACGACGACGGCTGGTTCGGCCCCGACAGCGTGGCGTGGACCATTCACACCGACTGGGGAACGCTCATCGGTGGCATCGAGTCGCTCCTCGTCCAGACGCTGCATCCGCCGACGATGGCCGGCGTTGCCGATCACTCCGACTACAAGACGGATCCCTTCGGACGCCTCAACCGAACCGCCCAATTCATCGGCACGACCATCTTCGGCACTGCGGACGAGGCCCAGCAGATCGTCGACGTGGTTCGCAGCATTCACGACCGGGTGGAAGGCCACACCCCGGCCGGCCAGCCGTACCGGGCGAACGATTCCGCGAACCTTCTCTGGGTGCACGCAACCGAGGTCGACGGTTTCCTCCGTGGAGTGCAGCGCTACGGCTCGAGCACCATCACACCGGCGATGGCAGATCAGTACGTCGCCGAGATGGCCCGCGTCGGCGAGGCCCTCGGCATCGATCGGGCACCCCGAACCGTGGCCGAACTCCACGCCACACTCGACCGCTACCGGCCCGAATTGCACTTCGGCAGTCAGGCCCGCGAGACCGTGCGCTGGCTGGCGTTCCCACCGAACTCCCTGGCGGCGCAGGGGCCCTACGCGATCCTGTTCTCCGCCGCAGTGGCGATGCTCCCCCGGTGGGCCCGACGCAAGCTGTGGATCCCCCCATCGCTGCCACCCGTCAACCGCCTGCTCATCGAGCCTGCGGCGAAGTCGGTCGTGCGGACGCTCGACTGGATCATGCTCGCCGAGGAAACCGCCTGACTCAGGGCGGGTTCTCCCGATAGCGGGCCATCGCGTCGTCCAGACTCAGATCCAGCTGGTTCGCGAGGGACGCAAGCCACGCCAACACATCGCCCAGCTCGTGCAGCTGCTGTTCGCGCGTTCCCTTCCGGGCCGCCTGCGCGAGCTCACCAAGCTCTTCGCAGAGCCAGGCGACCGTGGCGGGCATTCCCCGCTCCCGATCGGCCTCGCCGTAGAGCTCCTCCATCAGCGTCTGGACCTGGTCGAGCGTCATCATCCACCCAATCTAGGAACCGTTACGCTCCACTGCATGGAAGACACCAACGTCAAGCCCGTCATCACCGTCCCGTCCGGCCCCCCGCCAACCGAACTCGTCATCGAGGACCTCGTCGAGGGCGATGGTCAGGAAGCAACCGCCGGCATGCAGGTCACGGTCGACTACGCCGGCATCAACTGGTCAAACGGTCGCGAGTTCGACGCCTCGTGGAACCGAAACGACACGTTCAGCTTCGGTCTTGGTGCGCGCCAGGTCATCACCGGGTGGGACGAGGGCGTACAGGGAATGAAGGTCGGCGGACGTCGCCGTCTGACCATTCCGCCGCAGATGGCATACGGATCCCAGGGCGCCGGAGGCGTGATCGCCCCCAACGAAACCCTGATCTTCGTTGTGGATCTTCGCAGCGTCGGTTAAGCCGGAAGTCGCTTCGCTGAGGTCCTCAGACGACGCCGCGCTCGAGGAGCGTCTCGGCGATCTGGATCGTGTTCAGGGCGGCACCCTTGCGCAGGTTGTCGCCCGACACGAACATGGCCAGACCGTTGTCCATCGTCTCGTCGCGCCGGATGCGGCCGACGAGCGAAGGATCGATGCCAGCGGACTTCAGCGGCGTCGGCACATCGTCGAGTTGGACGCCGTCGGCGGTCGAGAGGATCTCCCGGGCCTGGTCCGGTGAAAGCTCGCGGCTGAAGCCAGCGGAGATTGCGAGCGAGTGGCCGGTGAACACCGGAACCCGCACGCAGATGCCGGAGACGAGGAGACCGGGGATCTCGAGGATCTTCCGGCTCTCGTTTCGCAGCTTCTGCTCTTCGTCGGTCTCTTCGAGCCCGTCGTCGACGATCGATCCGCACATCGGAAGCGCGTTGAAGGCGAGCGTGTCCACGAACGCGGATGATTCGCCGAAGTCGACAGACGCACCGTCGTAGGTGAGTGCCGGCAGACCGCCGACGCCCTTGCGCACCTGCGCATCGAGTTCCTCCACGCCGGCCAGGCCGGCGCCGGACGCCGCCTGATACGTGGAGACGACCATGCGTTCGAGACCGGCGGCCTCGTGCAGAGGCTTCAGCACCGGCATTGCGGCCATCGTGGTGCAGTTCGGGTTGGCGATGATGCCCTTGGGGAGATCGTCCAGCGCGTGCGCATTGACCTCGGGAACGACGAGCGGCACCTCGGCGTGCATGCGCCAGCCGGAGGAGTTGTCGATCACGATTGCGCCGGTGGCGGCGACCTGCTCGGCGAGGGCGAGCGAGGTGCCCTTGCCGGCGGAGAAGATGACGATGTCGAGGCCGGCGTAGTCCGCAGTCGTGGCATCCTCGACGGTCACCGTTCGACCAGCGAACTCGACCTGCTTGCCCGCGCTACGCGGGGAAGCAAAGAACCTCATCTCGTCGATCGGGAAGGCCCGATCTTCGAGGAGGGTGCGCATGACGCCACCGACCTGGCCGGTGGCTCCGACGATTCCTACGTTTGCCATGCGTCCAGCGTACGGCTGCGGAGTTGATCGCGTGGCAAGAAATCAGCGAGAAACGGGTCACTCGTCCCTCAACTCCGGGATCGTTGCGACCGATTGCACAATCGTGGCGGTCCCACGCAATCAACGGTCAAACAAAACGGGTCTGGACAACGAGTCCTCGAGGTCGCGACGTCGGCCGCGCGAGACGCGCGCCATCCTCATGCTCGTGCTCGGGCTCCTCCCCGCGCTGGGACTTCTGCTCGTCGGCGTGATGTTGTGGTCGAGCGACGGCGAGACGCTGTCCAGCCTGGAACGCAATCAGAACCTGTTCGAGCAGCAGCACCGCATCCTCGAACTGACGGCGTCGGTGAGCGCTGCCGACGCCACCATGTATGCGGCGTCGCTCCATCCGGACAACGAGCAGCTCCGCGAACTCGCGGAAACCGAACGCCGACACGCGCTGCTCGGCGTCAACGACGCAGTCGCGAACATGGATGCCATCGTCGAGGGCATCGCCGAGCTCCTCGAACAGGATGCCGCCAGCCTGCGCGCACTCATCGGCGCGACCTTCGACAACGCACAAGGAAGCCTCGAATCCCAGGTCGCCGGCGAGCCCCTGAGCGCAGGATGGCTGCTCTCCGTTTCCACGCTCCCGACCAGCTTGCGAGCCGGCTGGGAAGCAACCGACGCCGGCAAGGTCGCCGACGAATCCTCGTTCCAATGGGACACCTACCGGGCGCTCGGCGACTACACGGTCAGCGTGTCCACCGAGCGAGCTGCCATCATCGGCACCCCGGCCGAGCCGACGAGTGTCGGTGCGGCTTCCAACAACCGCTCCGCCGTCTTCGCCGAGTTCGCCAACATCTCCGAAGTGCTGGGCATCGTCGGAATGGAACGCTCAGCCACGTTCCTCGACGACAGCGGCATCGATCCCGGCGCTGCGATCGCCGCAGACCTCGGCGACACCACGGACATCGACGCCTGGGCCGACGCACTCGCTGCGTCGGTACGCCTCTCCAACCAGGCACTCCTCGACGCCCAGGCCGGCGCGGAACAACTCGAAGCGTCGTTCGACTCCGAACTCGCCCGGCTCCAGCTGCGTCGCGCCGGTGGCGTCGCCATCGCGGCGTTCATGGCAGCGTTGAGCCTCCTGCTCGTTGCCGTGACCTCCAGCGAGATCCGGCATCGCCGCCGAGTGGAGCGGGCGCACAAAGAGGCCATCAGCGAACTGGACACCAAGGCTCGCCGTGATCCGATGACCGGCCTCTGGAATCGCCGCCAGGCCGAGGAACGTCTGGCGGAGGCCTTGAAGCGCCAGCGCACCGATGGCCCCGTCGTGCTCGCGTATCTCGACCTGGACCGATTCAAGGCGTTGAACGACGTGTGGGGCCACGCCGTCGGCGACCAGATCCTCGGAATCGTCGCCGCACGGCTGGGCAACACCGCCGATCAACGATTCGAAGTGATCCGATTCGGTGGCGACGAGTTCGTCGCCCACGCAAACATCGCGGGCGCAACACTCGAAGATGCAACCGAGCTCGCCAGCGGCATGATCGACCGCATCGCCCAGCCGATCCTCATCTCCGGAAAAATGTACGAGATCAGTGCAACCGTCGGCGTCACCGTGTCGGTGCCGGAGAGCACGCCCGAGTCACTCCTCCTCGAAGCCGACAGCTCACTGATCCTCGCCAAGCAGACCACGCGAGGCTCCGCCAACGGGTACGACCGCAGCCTCAACCGATCCACGCAGTTGGTCCGGGAGCTACCGGTGGCGCTCGAGGCCGGCGACATCATCTCGCACTTCCAGCCCATCTTCGACGTGGCCACCGGTGAACTCAGCCACTTCGAAGCGCTCGCCCGATGGCAACGACCAGATCGCACCTTCGTCAGCCCCGGCGAATTCGTGCCACTCCTCGAATCGTTTGGCCTGGCCAGCGGCCTCACCGAAGCCACCGTCGAACAGATCCGCCTTCTCCTCGAGCTGCCGGATCTCCCCGAGGACGTGGCGGTGTTCATGAACGTGTCGCCACGTGAACTCGAGATCTCAACCTTTGCGACTCGCATCCTCGGGTTGGTTCGTGGCCACGGGATCGACCCGTCCCGCGTCGGCATCGAGATCACCGAGACGGCCGCGATCACGGACCCGCTCATGCTCGGCGCCCACCTCACCACGCTTCGAGAAGCCGGGATGAAGGTCGCCATCGATGACTTCGGAAGCGGCTACAGCCCGCTCGGCCTCCTGTTCGACCTCCCGATCGACATCGTGAAGATCGATCGATCCATGATCTCGAACATCGACCAGGACAGCGCCCGGGCGGCGATCGTCGGCGGGATCATCCGCGGACTTCACGAACACGGCATCGCGATCGTGGCCGAAGGTGTGGAACGCGACGACGAACTCGAATGGCTCAACATGACCGGCGTCGACTACGTGCAGGGATTCCTCACGGGCCGCCCCACGCCGCGCGAAGAGCTCGATCGATTCCTCGACCACTCTCACGCATAGGCGCTCATCGGCGGGCAGGAGCACTGCAGGTTGCGATCGCCGAACGCGTTGTCGACCCGACCGACGGCCGGCCAGAACTTGGTTCCCGTGAGCCACGGCGCCGGATAGGCGGCCTGCGCCCGTGTGTAGGGGTGCGTCCACTCGTCCGACGTCACTGCGGCGACGGTGTGCGGTGCGTTGACGAGCACGTTGTCGTCGGGGTCGGCGTCGCCCTGCTCCACGGCTCGGATCTCGTCCCGAATCGAAATCAACGCGTCGCAGAAGCGATCCAGTTCGGCGAGTGACTCGCTCTCGGTCGGCTCGATCATGAGCGTGCCGGCCACCGGCCAGGACATCGTCGGTGCGTGGAAGCCGTAGTCGATGAGGCGCTTGGCGATGTCCTCGGCATCGGCGATGTCCTTGTACTCGCGGATGTCGATGATGCACTCGTGCGCGACACGACCGGAGGCACCCCGGTAGAGGACCGGGAAGTGCGGATCGAGGCGCGCGGCGATGTAGTTGGCGTTGAGCACCGCAAGCCGACTGGCCTCGGCGAGACCCTCAGCGCCCATCATGGCGATGTAGGCGTAGCTGATCGGGAGAATCGAGGCGCTGCCCCACGGCGCGGCACTGACCATGCCGGAGTCGGCGGTCGTCCGGGGCTCGAGGTCGGGCAGGTGGGGAGCGAGGTGGGCGGCAACACAGATCGGCCCGACGCCCGGCCCGCCACCACCGTGCGGGATGCAGAAGGTCTTGTGCAGGTTGAGGTGGCAGACGTCTGCGCCATAGTCGCCGGGACGGGCGAGCCCGACCTGCGCGTTGAGGTTGGCTCCGTCGAGATACACCTGACCGCCGTGATCATGGATGATCTGGCAGACCTGCTCGATCGATTCCTCGAACACGCCGTGGGTTGACGGGTAGGTGATCATCAGCGCACCGAGGTCGTCGGTGTGCTCTGCCGCCTTGGCCGCAAGGTCATCGACGTCGATGTTGCCGTCCTCGTCTGTCGCCACCGGCACCACCTGCATGCCGGCCATCACGGCCGAGGCAGGATTCGTCCCGTGGGCCGAGTTCGGGATCAGGCAGACGGTGCGGTGATCGTCGCCATTCGCCCGGTGCCATGCCCGGATGGCGAGCAAGCCCGCATATTCGCCCTGGGAGCCGGCGTTCGGCTGCAGCGACGTCGCCGCGAACCCGGTGATCTCGGCGAGCCAGGTCTCGAGGCGCCCCGTGAGACCGGCGTACCCCTGAAGTTGATCGGTGGGTGCGTAGGGGTGGATACGTCCGAATCCCTCCCACGTGACGGGGATCATCTCGGTGGTGGCGTTGAGCTTCATCGTGCAGGAGCCGAGCGGAATCATCGAGTGGGCCAGGGAGAGGTCCTTGTTGCGGAGGCTCGTGATGTAGCGGAGCATCTCGGTCTCGGACCGGTGGCTGTTGAACACCGGATGGGTCATGAAGTCGCTCGTACGCTGCTGGCTCTGCGGGATCCGGGCATCCGATGCGGTGGCATCGGCGCGACCGAAGAGACTGTTCGTCAGCGTGTCGAGATCGGCATCGGTGATCGTCTCGTCGAAGGCCACGCCGACCCGGCCGTCGGCGAACGCACGCAGGTTGAACCCGGCGGCGACCGCACGATCCGCCAGTTGGTTCAGGTCGGGGCCACCCGAAAGGACCACGGTGTCGAAGAACGAGGTGGATACGAGTTCGTAGCCGGAAGCCTCGGCGGTGGCCGCGAAGCGGTCAGCAAGGCCATGCACCCGGCGAGCGATCGATCGAAGACCGGAGGGGCCGTGATACACGCCGTACATCGAGGCGATCACCGCAAGGAGGACCTGAGCGGTGCAGATGTTCGACGTCGCCGAGTCGCGGCGGATGTGCTGCTCTCGCGTCTGCAGCGCCATGCGCAGCGCGGGCCGTCCGGCCGAGTCCTGGCTGACGGAGATCAGACGGCCGGGAAGCGACCGGGCATTGGCACTCGACGTGGCCAGGAACGCAGCGTGCGGACCACCACCGCCGAGCGGGACGCCGAATCGCTGCGACGACCCGACCGTGATGTCTGCTCCCCACTCCCCTGGCGGCTCGATCAGCGTGCAGGCCAGGAGATCGGTGGCGGCCACCACGAGCGCGCCGGCGGCATGCACCCGCTCGGCCAGCGCTCGGTGATCGCCGATTGCCCCGTCGGTGTCCGGATACTGCACGAGCACGCCGAAGACGTCGTCGTCCAGCGTCATGGTGTCGACCTCACCGATCTCGAGCGAGATGCCGAGCGGAACAGCTCGGGTGGCGAGCACGGCAAGCGTCTGAGGATGACAGCGGTCGGAGACCAGGAAACGATGGGCCGTCGTTCGCCGACCCTTCAGCCGGCGAGCCATGGTCATCGCCTCGGCCGCCGCCGTGGCCTCGTCGAGCAGTGATGCGTTGGAGAGTTCGTGGCCGGTGAGATCGGCGACCATCGTCTGGTAGTTCAGGAGTGCTTCGAGGCGTCCCTGCGCGATCTCCGCCTGATACGGCGTGTAGGCGGTGTACCAGCCCGGATCCTCCAGGATGTTCCGGAGGATGACATTCGGCGTGTGCGTGTCGTGGTAGCCCTGGCCGATCAGCGAACGCATGACGACGTTGCGGTCGGCAAAGGCCCGCAGGTCGGCGAGCACCTCGACCTCGGTGCGAGCCGCCGGCAGGTTCAGCAGACGGTCGAGGGCGATCGATGGCGGAATGGTCTCCGTCAGGAGCTGGTCGAGCGACTCGGCCCCGACGGTGCTCAGCATCTTGTCGGTTTCGTGTTCGTCGGGACCGTTGTGCCGGTGGGCGAAGTGCCGGTCGTGGAACTGCATGGTGGTGCTCACTTTCCTGCGCGATAGAGGGGTCGTTTGGTCACGGTTGCGGCCTTGTGCCGTCCGCGGATGTCGATGAGGAGGTCCGTGCCGACGTCGCCATGGGTCCGGGGGAGGAACACGTTGGCAGCGAACACGTCGGCGGTCGGGGCCAACATGCCGGACACGACGGTGCCGAGCTCGTTGCCCTCGAGATCGAGAACCGCAGAGCCTTCACGGGGCACGCCCTTGTCGGCGAGCACGACCGTTTCGAGACGACGATCCAGACCGGCCGCCTTGATGGCGAGGAGTGCGTCACGCCCGACGAAGTCGTCGCCGTCGAGATGTACAGCCCAGCTGAGGCGGGCCTCGAACGGGTTGATGTCCAAGCCGAGTTCGTGGCCGTAGAGCGGATAGCCGGGTTCGAAGCGAAGACTGTCCCGGGCGGAGAGGCCGACGGGCATCGCCTCGATCTCCTCGGTTGCAGCGAGATCGAGCAGCCCCGTCCACACGTCGACCACGCCACCGTCGAGGTACAACTCGACACCGTCCTCGCCGGTGTAGCCGGTGCGCCCGACGATGGCGTCGGTGCCGAACAGCGAGGTTCGACCCGCCGCAAAGCGGGGCAGGGAAGCCAGCTCGGTGGACGCCGCAAGGTTCACGAGCTCGACGGCTCGCGGACCTTGAACGGCGATCATCTCGAGCCGGTGGCTCTCGTCGATCACCTCGGCCCGATCGCCGACACCATCCACGATCCAGGCGAGATCAACAGCACGGTTTGCGGCATTGACCACCACGAGGAAGTGCTCCTCGGCCAGTGCATAGACGAAGAGGTCGTCGACGACCCCGCCATCCTCCGTGCACAACAGGCCGTAGCGGGACATCCCGATCTCGAGCGATGCGATGTCCGACGTGACGAGACGATCGATGGCCGCGCGCGCTCCGGCACCGCGGACTGCGATCTGCCCCATGTGGTCGATGTCGAACATGCCGACGCTTGCTCTGGTGCCGTGGTGTTCCGCCAGCGCACCCGTCGGGTAGAAGACGGGCAGATCCCACCCGGCGAAGTCGACCATTCGTCCGCCATGGTCGATGTGCCATTGGTGGAGGGCGGTGGTGGATCGATCGGTTTCGGACATGCGACTCCCGTACCCCACTTGCGGCGGGGTGCCCGGTGAGTCCCTGTCTGGTGACCTGAGAGATGTTCAGCCCCGTCGGTGCGGCCGAAGCCGGCTTTCCAGGAAGTGCTCGATCGCAGTGATCCTTTTGCCTGAGAGTTTCATGTCGAGGAGCGGGCAGCTCCAGACACTTGCACCTTCGGCGGCGGCCGATTGTGGCCGCTCTCTCCCGCTGCGATGTGGCGGATTCGGTTGTGAACCGATCCTAACGCGGAAGGCGACCGCCGTGTGCACCTGCTCTCTCAGGAGATGTTCTTCTTCTCGTAACACTGCCAACTGGTCATTTTCTCGAACAGCTGGCACGCTGTCTCTCTGGTCGGCGGCGGCCAAACAAGAAAGAAAATGCTCGTGAGCACTCGTTCTCGTGGACGCCCGCCAAAATTCCCTCCTGCCGAGGTCCGTAGTCGCCTGTTGGATGCCGCCCATGAGGCGCTCCGCCAACATGGCGTGACCAGTGGACTCGATGCCGTCACCCTCGACGGTGCGATCTCCGATTCCGGAGTTCCCCGTGGTTCGGCTTACAAGCTCTGGCAGAGCGACGAACAGACACCGCAGGACGGCTTTCGCCGGGCCGTGGTGTTGGACATCCTCCGGACGCTCCCGGCGAGTACGGGCCTGCCGTCCACCGAGGGTGTCTACGCCGAGGCGGTCGAGTCGATCTCGACGCTCGACCTCGACAATCCCGACGACAACGCCTACGCCCTACGGGAACTCACCCGGGTCGTCACCGCGTTCAACCACCTTCGGTTGGAGGACGGCGAGAACTGGCGCATCTACGGCGCACTGCGCACGGCAGCGATGACTCGATTCGGCGACGACACCGAGATCATGGACGCCATCCGTGAGGGTGAGGAGTTCCTCATCAACGGCTACGCCGACCTGTATGGCTCGGTCGCCGACCTGCTCGGCTACCGGTTGAAGGGCGACCTGACCCTCACCGAGTTCTCGGCCGTGACCTTTGCACTCAACGAGGGCCTGGTGCATCGCCTCAGCGACACGTTCCGCCGAGGCGGAATCGAACGCCCGACCGGACCGGACGGTGAGATGCGCGAGTGGACGCTCTACGCAATCGGCTTCGAGGCACTCGTGCATGCCTTCTGGGAGAAGCGGCCGAGCTGAGGATCAGGGGCGAACGTCCGGCGGGAGGTTCGCTTCCAGCCAGACTCGGAAGTCGGCGGTCGAGCTGGCCGGCACCCCACCCGGAAGCGTGACCCACAGGCCGGGCTTCCATGACGTCGTGACCCGGTGGTACTTCGCGATACCCGGACCGGGCACCTTCGTGCCCTGGCCACCGGTCGTGTTGTAGTAGTCGATTCCGCACTGGAAGAGCACCTTCACCTGCGAGAGGTCGACCGTCTGGCCGTCCGGCTGTTGCAGACGAACCTCGCTCGTCAGGAACTCGGCCGTCTGTCCAGACGCCGGCGCCTTCCGCTGCCCAGCCCAGAAGTGCATCATGAGGGCGTTCGCGTTCCACGGAGCCGAGTAGCTGCCGTCGGCTTCACGACGCCATTGGATCTGGCCGTGACCTCCGGCGGAGAACGGGTCGGAGTTGAGGCGACCGGCCTGGCCGAGGTAGCCGCCGTTGTGGCCCTTCGTGAGGTCCACGTCGAAGCCCTTGCTCCACTGGTCGTTCGCGAACTGCCAGTAGGCGCCATTGCGCACGTTGATCCGGAACGGCACGGGCGGGTTGTGGCCGTTCTCCGGAATGACGGCACAGCGCCACTCGGCGTATCGGGAGCTGCCGGTGCCGAGGTTGCCCCAGGCGGCGTTGCGTGTGGGGCCCTGCGCCCAGTTCCATGCCTGTGGCAGGTACAGGGGCGCGTCGTGGCGCCCCATCGGTGCCTCTTCGTTCGGGTTCGAGCCGTCGCCTGCGCTGATCGTTCCGTCGATGATCTGCGCAACGCTGTAGCGCCCGCTGATCGGGGTCGCGGTCGTCGTCGGTGCCGCGGTGGTCGTCGTTGTGGTGGTGGTGCGCGGTGCCGCCGTCGTGGTGGTCGGGCGGGCCGTCGTCGTTGTCCGCGGTGCCGCAGTGGTCGTCGTGGGGCGGACGGTGGTTGTCGGCGCCACCGTCTCGGTCACGCCGGCCACCCGGGGGGCAACCGTCGTCGCCGGGGCGGGCGCGATCGTCGTTCCTGTGGTTTGTGGCGCCTGTGCGGCCGGAGAGGAGGTCGTGGTCACGTTGGCGTCGACGGTGCCTTCGGCCTGGGCAGCGATGGCGAAGTTCGGGTCCAGGCCGGGTGCCAGGGTCGTCGGACTTCCCAACTGCCGGGGAGCGTTGTTCGGATCCGCCTCGGCTTCTTCGAGTTCGGCCGACGCGTCTCCCTTGGTGACGAGGCGCGAACCATCGGCCGCCAGGTCGTCGGCGGACGTGCCCGAATTCAGCACGATCAGAATCGCTGCGAGCGCGAGCGAGAACGCGACCATCGCAATCATCGGTTTGATGTCGAACGGACGTCCGCCATCGGCCATGTTGGCTCCACTTCCCTCTTCGCCTGCCTCCCATTGTTGCCACAGAGCGCGGCCGTTTACCACGCGCCCTTTGACTCAGGGCGAACGACTCACATCGGTCTGGAACGGGACGATGGAGGGCCATGAGGAGTCCAGACACCGCCCCGGGGCGACTCCGCATGTTGTGGCTCGCGACCTGGATGCTTCCCGTGGTCCTCCAGCTCACGCTCTCGACGGCGCTGCCCGATTGGGCGGTGTTCGAAAGCGCCATCGCGTTGTTCTGGGTGGTGCTCGTTGCCGCCAGTCTCTGCGTGCTCACGTCGGGGGCCGTGCTGGTCCGAGCGCTCCGACGACGGGAAGCCGAGCTCGGGTACACGGGGCTGTTCTTCATGGCCGTGTCGATGCTGCCCCTGGTGCACGGCATCACGACGCCGGGCGTGTTGTACGGCGAGAATGCCGCAACGATGTCGTCGGTCTTCTGGTCCGTTCCGATCGGCCTGCTGCTCGTCGCTCCGCTCGTGGGTCCGTCGCGATGGCGCTCACGGGTCGCAGATCGACTCTTCCGGCCGTGGGCGGCCGCAGGAATGGTGCTCCTCACCACCCTCTCCGGGCTGATGCTCGCACTCCCGGATCTCGTCCCCGCACCGACCCCCGGATCCGCTCCCGTGGTCGTCACGGCGGGCGCATCGATCCTCGCCTGTGTCCGACTCAGCCGTCGCCACCTTCTGCTCGCACACATCGCCCGGAGCGCAGCGCCGCTGGCCGTTGCCGCCGGCTACGGATTCGTCGGCGCCTCAACCCTCGTCTGGTTGGGCGCAGCGCCATTCTCCGCAGGGTTCTGGGTCGCTCATGCGCTCGACATTTCGGGCGTCTTCGCCGGGACCATCGGTGCTCTCGTCGTGTTCCAGCGCTCCGCCGGCGTGCGGCCGATGATCGAACCCGTGCTGGTCGGCGATCCGTTGGCGGCCCTGGAGCTCGGTGTGGAGCCGGTCGTGCACCGTTTCGTGGCCGACCTCGAAGCGAAGGATCCGATCACCCGCGACCATGTCGTCCGGACCGCCGAACTGGCGGTGGAGATCGCCACGGACCTCGGTCTCGATGGCGACGACATCCGGGCTGTGGGGCTGACCGGGCTGCTTCACGATGTCGGCAAGCTCGAGGTTCCCGACGAGATTCTGAACAAGCCGGGGGCCCTCACGGATGAGGAGTTCGCCACCATGAAGGAGCACGTTCTCCACGGCGAGCGACTCGTTCAGGATTCGCCGGCCCTTCACCGGATCGCGTCATCGGTGCGAGGTCACCATGAACGCATCGACGGACGCGGCTATCCCGACGGGCTGACCGGCGACGAGATCCCCCTCGTCGCTCGAATCATCTCCGTCTGCGATGCGTTCGACGCGATGGCCAACACTCGCCAGTACCGAAGCGGCTTGGGCGTGGAACGGGCCCTCGAGATTCTTCGGGACAACGCCGGCGAGCAATGGGATGCCAAGGTCGTCGAGTCGGCGGTCCGCATCATCGAAGCCAAGCCGCCGGCCGCCGCGCCGCAGAAGCTCGACGCCATCGGTCGGAGCGGTGGACCGGCCAACGCCGTCCATCGCATCGGGTGCGACTGTCTTCCGCGCGAGATCGAGGATCGCCTGAACGAGGCCGCCTGACGGCCTTCCGGAGCGTCAGACGCCGAGTTCGAAGGCGTCGTGCAGGACCTGGGTGGCCTTGTCGACGTCGTCGGCCCGCACCACGCAGCTGATGCGAATGGCCGAGGTCGAGATCATCTCGATGTTGATGTCGTTCGCTGCGAGCGTCTCGAACATCGTCGCAGCGACGCCCGGGTTCGACTTCATGCCGGCGCCCACCACGGACACCCGGCCGATGCTCTCGTCGGTCTCGACGGTGCAGTCCTCGTCCTCGATCTTTTCGCCGGCGATGCGGGCAGCGTCGGCCGTTTGCTCCGTCGGAACGGTGAACGAGATGTCGGTCACGCCCTCGTCGGAGACGTTCTGGACGATCATGTCCACGTTGACCTCGGCGTCGGCGAGCGCACGGAAGAGGCCGGCGGCGATGCCGGGGCGATCGGGGACGCCGCACACGGTGACCTTCGCCTCCGAGGTGTCGGGCACGACGGCGGTGACGATGGCTTGTTCCATGTTGGGGTCCTCCTCGATGACCAGGGTGCCGGGCTCCCAGGTGAATGCGGAACGAACGTGCAGCGGTACTCGGAACCGCTGGGCGACCTCGACGGATCGCATGACGGGCTTGGGGCAGCCGACGGCCGTCATCTCCAACATTTCGTCGAAGCTGATGGTCGGCATCTTTCGAGCGTTCTGCACAACACGGGGATCGGTCGTGAAGACGCCGGAGACGTCGGTGTAGAGCTCGCAGCTGTCGGCGTCGAGCACCGATGCAAGCGCAACGGCGGTCGTGTCGGAGCCGCCGCGGCCGAGGAAGGTCACGTCCTTGTCGGCCGAGACGCCCTGCGAACCGGCGACGATCGGCACCATGCCTTCGTCGATGGCGTCGCGGATGCGGGTCGGGTTGATCTCGAGGATCTTCGCGTTGCGGTGGTTCGTGTCGGTCAGGAACCCGGCCTGGCTCCCCGTGAACGATGCCGACGGAACGCCCACGTCGGTGAGCGCCATGGCCACCAGTGCGCACGCCTTGCGCTCGCCGGCGGTGATGAGCAGATCCATCTCTCGGCCGGGCTGCGTCTTCGACACCTCGTTGGCGAGACGCAGGAGAACGTCGGTCTCCTTGCCCATCGCCGAGACGACGAGGACGACCTGGTCACCCCGATTTCGACAGCGACGGACGTGGTCGGCGACCTCACGGATCCGATCGGCGTCGGCCACGGAGGTGCCACCGAATTTCTGTACTACAAGAGCCACGGCTGATCACGGTAACGTTGTGGCGTGTCTCCAGAAACCCGACGCGGTTGCGTCATCGCCCTCGGCATCCTGCTGATCATCGGTCTACTCGCTCCGCTGGTCGCGATCGCCTTCGCCTGAGTCCGCCGTGATGGTCGACAAATCGACCGCGGTCAGGTCAATCCACAATCGCGACGGCTCGCTGTCGAGCTCGATCCGCTCGACCGATCCAACCGTCCATCCCGTGTCTCGGAATGTCTCGACGACGCTCACTTCGCGGGGCTCCGACGAGGACGAACGGAGTCGTTTCACGAGCCGGCCGGCCGCGGACTCGGTTCGCAGTGGCCGCTCCTCGTCGACCACTCGCACCACGACCCCCGGCGGAAATTCGCTTCGCATGCGGGTGAACGCTTCTCGCAGTGCGTCACCCGACGCAGGAAGGATCCCCGCAAGCAGCACGGACGTCGTTCCGGGAGCGACGTGCGGAAGGGTGGACACCTCGTCGAGTTCGATGTCTGACGCGGTGAGCTCGGAACGATGCCGACGAACCCGATCCTGGATCGACGGTGGCAGCGAGTGGACAGGCACGATCTCACGCTATCCGGACGCGTCATCATGACCGGAACGGGCTGGGTCTTTCCCCCGGCGGATTCAGCCGATGAGAATGGCGTCGTCGGCATCGGCGCCGATCTGGAACCGGAGACGCTGCTCGCCGCCTACAGCCGGGGGCTCTTTCCGATGCCCATCGAACAGGACGGACCGATCGCCTGGTGGTCGCCCGATCCACGCGCCGTCATTCCGCTCGACGGTTTCCACATCTCCCGCTCGCTCCAGCGATCGATGCGACGGTTCCACTACTCGGTGAACCAGGCATTCGACGACGTTGTTGTGGCCTGCGCCGACCCGAATCGGCCACACGGTTGGATCGACGACCAGATCCGCGACGCCTACGGCCGCCTGCACAGGATGGGGTGGGCCCATTCGGTCGAGGTTCGTAACGACGACGGCGATCTGGTGGGCGGTGTGTACGGCGTCGGCATCAATCGCTTCTTCGCCGGCGAGAGCATGTTCCACACGGAGACCGACGCATCGAAGGCGGCGCTGGCCACGCTCGTCAACGTGCTGCGGGAGCTCGGCGTCGTGCTCTTCGACGTGCAGTGGATGACCCCACATCTGGAGCGGCTTGGCGCCACCGACATGGCCCGTAGCGACTACCTTCGTGCGTTGGAGAACGCCGTCGTCAGCCCCGAAGACGACAAATCCCGAGTTTCGGAGGATCCGTCCTTGAGTCCACCCAGCGACGAGCCGATTGACCACCTGTGATGGACCCGCGCGCACTTGTTTCGCTTTCGGTCGGCTGTACGGGCTTCGTGCTCGGCGTACTCGCCGCAATGGAGGGAGCACTCCTCGGCATCTTCTCCGGCGTGGCCGCGCTCGGGGCCGGACTCATCGGTTGGGTCATCACCCGACAGGTTCGGGACACCGAGCGGCAGCTCGCCATCGAGCGCCGTCAGCTCAACGAAATGGAGTCGACCGTCACCTCGCAGGTGCAGGCTCGAATCACCGCTGAAGAGGCCGTCCGCTCGTTGAGCGAGGAGCTGTCCTCGACACAGCGCACCGAGGCCGACCGTACGCAACGGATCGAAGAGCAGATCCGTGAAGAGGTTCGGGCCCAGGGTGCAACGTCCTCGCGCAACGCGATCACCGACGGCGACACGGGCCTGTACAACGAGAATTACTTCCGAGCCGCGGTTGAGGCCCGTGTGGCAGCGGCTCGCCGCCACCTGCGCCCGGTCGCCGTGGTGCTCATGCAGGTGGTCACCGGTCAGGGCGACGACCGCAGCCAGGCCGAGCCGCAGATCGTGGCCGACTACCTCGTCGCCACCCTCCGCGAGTCCGATACCGCGTGTCGGACCAGCCGGGGCCTGTACGCACTGGTCCTCGAGGACACGCCAGAGAACGGCGCGGTCTGGACGGTCGAACGAATCCGCCGCCGCCTCACCGAAGAGCAGCACGACATCACCGTCTGGGCGGGCGTGTCCTGCTACCCGGCCCATGCGTTCGAGGTGAAGGATCTGGTAGGCAAGGCGAGCGAGGCGCTCGAGGCCGCCACCGAGTGGCACCAGGACCGCATCGAAGTCGCGGTCGCCGACGCTTGATGCCGTTCCTCGGCCTGAGGGCCTCGTCACTTACCGCCTTTCGGCCCTTGAGGGCCGAAACGCGCCCCCACGGAAACGGGCCTCAGCGGCGTCTGCTGCAACAAAGTTGACATCTTTTGCATCCACGTTCGGGGTGGGTCACGTAGAGGCTGCATACGAGCGGCCGCTCTGACAATCCAACCCCGACTTCAGGAGAAGTTCAGATGCAGTTCCCCTCGCTCACCGCGGCTCGCCGCGTTCTCGCCGCCTTCGTGGCGCTCATGGTTGCGGCCGTTTCGATCGCCGCTCCGGCATCCGCCCAGGATGACCCAACCATCGCCGACACCGTCGTTGCCGTGTCCTCCGCCGATGGTTTCGATCGCACCCCGCAGGATTTCGACATCCTGCTCCAGGCGCTCACCGCAGCGAACCTGGTCGACGCCGTCGCCGACCCGGACGCCTCCCTCAGCGTCTTCGCCCCGAACGACCGGGCGTTCATCCGCCTCGCCGTGGAACTCGGCTACCGCGGTCCGACCCGGGCCGAGGATCAGGTGTGGGCGTACCTCGTCGAGCAGCTGACCGTGCTCGGCGACGGCGACCCAATTCCCGTCCTCACCGACATCCTGCTGTACCACGTGGTCCCCGCCGAGGCGACGTTCGCGCAGGCCAAGCAGCTTCGTACGATCCCCACCCTGCTGACGGGTGAGACGGTCGAGCTGTCCGGTCGCACGCTGATCGATGCCGACCCGGACAACAAGAACCCGAAGATCCGCCGCAGCCAGGCCGACATCATGACCTCGAACGGCATCATCCATCCGATCACCCGGGTGCTCCGCCCGATCGATCTCGGTGCGCCCCGCATCGATGAGATCGTCGTGGGTGCGTCGTCCACCGATGGCTTCGACGCCGACCGCAACGACTACGACATGCTCCTCGCTGCGCTGACCGCTGCCGACCTCGTCGGCGCCGTCGCCGACCCGGACGCCTCGCTCACCGTCTTCGCTCCGAAGGACGCTGCGTTCATCAAGCTCGCTCAGGACCTCGGCTACGAGGGCAACGACGAAGCCGGCGCCTTCGATGCGATCGTGGCTGCCCTCACGACCCTCGGCGATGGCGATCCGATTCCGGTGCTGACCAACGTGCTGCTGTACCACGTCTCGCCGGACGCCCAGACGTTCCAGCAGGCCCGTGAGGCCGGCGAGGTCACCACGCTCCTCGACGGCGCCACCTTCGGTGTCGACGGTCGGGTCCTCGTCGACAACGATCCGGACCTCGATGACGCCACCATCCGTCGGGTCGGCTCGAACATCCACGCCTCGAACGGCGTCGTCCACACCATCAGCCGGGTGCTCATCCCTCTCGACATCTGAGCTCCCGTCACCCGATTCCGGGTGGACGCGCCCACTCGGTCTCGACCAGCCCTCCTCCCCCGTCAGTGGGAGGGGGGCTGGCTCAGTTTTGCAGGAGAACGGCGAGCCGACGGACAGCAAGCACCCGAGTGATGGCAACCATCGCCAGCAGGTACCCGAGGTGGCCGAAGGCGGAGACATCGACCGTTCCGCGAGCGAGGTCGCGAGTCAGATCGACACCGTGATAGAGGGGCGTGGCCTGCACGATCGGCCGACACCATTCGGGATAGACGTCGAGCGCGAAGAAGGTGGTACTCAGCAGGAACAGCGGCTGGGTCACGAGGAAGAAGAGGTCGAAGTCCTGCCAGTGCCGAACGTAGGTCGTGGCCCAGGACGCGAGACCGGCGAATGCCAGCCCCACAAGGAGAGCCACCAGTGGGATGAACACGGCCCACGGACTGGCGAGCAGGCCGAATACCCAGAGCGCGACGACGAAGACGATCGAGTAGATCCCACCGCGGAGCATCGCCCAGACGAGCTCGCCGTCGTAGATGTGGCTGAGGCGCAGCGGTGTGAACAGGATCGCCTCGAAGGTGCCGGACTCCTTCAGCTTGAAATAGAAGTTGTACGACATCTCGAAGAGCGCACCGTTCATGGCGCTGCTTGCCACGAGTGCGGGCGCAACGAACTCGGGGTAGGTGAGCACCTCGCCGGCCCACGTGACGTCGCCGACGATCTTGCCCAGACCGACACCGAGGCCGAAGAGGAAGATGAACGGTTCGAGGGCCGCGCTGAGCAGCACCACGGGGTTTCGTTTGTAGAAGATGACGTTGCGCTCGACAAGGCGCCAGGGAAGCAGGAAGGCGATCACGTGCCGAGCGCCTTCGTGAACGTGCGGGCTCCGGCCAACATGCCGAGCCCCGTGTACGCAACGAGCACCGCGAGATGGGTCAGGCCGCCGATGAAGGAGAGGTCGGTGTCGATGATCAGACCACGAACGAGTTCGACACCGTGCCAGACGGGCAGCACCCGGGCCACCCACTCGAGGAGGAGCGGCAGCTGCTCGATGGGATAGAAGGCCCCGGAAAACAGATACATCGGCAGGATGACGAGCCGGAGGATCATGGGGAAGCTCTGCTCGGTTTGGCCCTTGCTGACGACGTGGCCGGACCATGCGGAGATCGGTGCGGCGAAGGCGGTGGCGGTAAGGGCGGCAACGAATGGCGCCAGCACCGTCGTCGGACGTTCGGGAATACCAAATAGCACGAGCGGGACCAGGTACACGGTGCCGCCGATGAGGGCACGGAAGCCGATCCAGGACGCATGACCGACAAAGAGCTGCGCGGTGCTGAGGGGCGTGGTGACGGCGGAGACATAGTTGCCACGCCACTTCAGGGAGGCGGCGGTGTCCCACAGGCTTTCCGTGGCGCCGAGCTGCATCGCCGCTGCTGCCATGAGACCCGGGCCGACGTAGTCGACGTATCGCCCGGTCCCGAGGTCGGCCGCCTGCACGTCGACCTGTGAACCGATACCGATGCCGATGCCGAGCAGGTACATCAGCGGCCCGACCATGCCGGACACGATGGTTGCTCGGAACGAGGAACGGAGCCGCCAGAACTGGTGCTCCCAGAAGTGGAAGAGCAGGGTCATTCGACCAGCCGTCGACCGGTGAGGGCCAGGAAGACGTCTTCGAGACTGGCGCGCCGCACCAGACTGGACGATGGGGTACGGCCGGAATTCACGAGCTCGGTCATGGTGGCTTCACCGTCGTCGGTGTAGATGAGGATGCGGTCGGTGAGCGATTCCAGACGGAGGCCGAGGGACTCCAGGTCGATCTCGGCCTCAGGCGGGTAGCGAACCTCGAGCACCTCGCGGGTGACATGCTCGGCGATCAGTTCGGCCGGTGCACCCTGAGCGACGATCGTGCCGTGATCCATCACGACGAGACGATCGGCCAGCTGCTCTGCCTCATCCATGTAGTGGGTGGTGAGCAGGAGGGTGACGCCGCGCTCCTTGAGCTCGTAGAGCCGCTGCCACAGCAGGTGACGAGCCTGGGGATCGAGTCCGGTTGTCGGCTCGTCGAGAAGGACCAGGTCCGGATCGTTCACCAGCGCCCGAGCGATGGCGAGGCGGCGCTTCATGCCACCGGACAGGGAGGTGACCCGGGCGTCGGCGCGGTCTTCGAGCTGGGCGAAACCGAGCAGCTCGGTCGCTTTGGCTCGAGCTTCCTTCCAGGAGAGACCGAAGTAGCGACCGTAGAGAATGATGTTCTCGACCACCGAGAGTTCGTCGTCGAGGTTGTTCTCCTGGGCGACGACGCCGAGACGATCACGAATGGCCGGGCCGTCCACGTGCGGATCCATCCCGAAGATTCGAAGGCTTCCGCTGGTGATCGGGCTCACGGTGGACACCATGCGCATGGTCGAACTCTTGCCGGCGCCGTTCGGTCCGAGCATCGCAAACGACTCGCCCGGCTCGATGGTCAGATCGATGCCATCGACCGCCGTGAAGTCTCCGAATGTCTTGGTCAGCCCCGCGGCCGCAATCGGCTGTTCCATCCCGCCACGCTATTGCAGTGGTGCGGAGGTGCAACCGGCCAGGAACTCGTCGACGATCGGTGTCACCACCGGCTCACCGGAGACGCCGAGCATGGTGCTGACCTCGCCATGGTTGTAGGGACTGACGTCGACCACTTCGGCCGTGCCGCCGAGCCGCTCCACCGAGAGGGCCAGTCGGTGGGAGCTGTCGATTCGTTCGATGCGGCCACGTGTCACGATCAGGATCGATGCGGCGTCGACCATCGAGGTCGTCTGCAACGAGGGCGAACCGTTGACTTTCTGATCGAGTGTTGGAAAGCCGAGTTCGATGATGTCGACCTCCCATGGTGGCGGGTCGGTCAGGTCGTGCGTGACCGAGTCGAGGCTGACGGCACACTGCACGGCATCCAGATCTCGGCCGACCGCGGCCAGCAGTTCTGGATTGGTTGCGACAGCGCTGACGAGGTGGGCGCCGGCCGAGTGGCCGACGAGCGTGATGTGGTCGGCATCGGCGCCGATGCGGTCGGCGTTGGCGATCACCCAGTCCACCGCAGTCGCGATGTCGACACCGAAGTCCGGCCACCGCACGTCGTTGTCTTCCGAGGCGAGGCGGTAGTTGGTCGACACGAACACGAAGCCATGGGATGTGAAGTGTTCGGCCTTGATCCCGGTGGAACGGCTGCGCTTGTCGCCGGCCTGCCACGACCCACCATGCACCCACAACACCACCGGGCAGTGCCGGGCGCCGGGCACGGCGTGAACATCGAGCCGGTTCCGTTCCGGATCGACCCCGGCCACCTCGGCGTACTGATACTCGACGCGCTCCGCTCCACCAGCCGTGCAGGCAACGGCATCCTCCGCAGCGCTGACCCAAGCAGCCAACCCGACGAGACCGGCCAAGATCACCACGATTGCGAGCGCCCGACTCATGGCGTCTGTCTACTCGATTCATCGGCGGCGTAGACCGGCGAGCTGACCTGCTTCAGTCAGGTTCGGCCGGCGATGTTGCTCTTCCAGTTGTTGCACGGTTCGAGCCGTTCGTCGGCTGGCGCCTCCTCTCTACTCGCCTTTCGGCCCTGGGGGCCGAAACGCGCGCTTGGAGACTGGTGGGCGATGTTCGGCGCAGCCGAACTCGTTGGAACCCGAAGGGTTCCCGTTGTCACAGCCAGGCGTGGAGCATTGGCCGCGGGCTTCTACGAGCAGCGCGTTCTTCTGTTCGGCCGTGAACAACCGTGT
>JAHDEJ010000021.1 GCA_020628865.1 Acidimicrobiales bacterium | reverse complement strand
CCCATCTGCAGTTCGAATCCGGCTGGTCGGACCTCGGGCCCACCAGCGGCCGCCTTGCGGCGCTCGTTCGACCGCGAGAGCTCTGACCTCAGACGTCTCGTTCGGCTGCGGTGGTTCGAGCGGCGATCAGTCGCCGCTCAGCGGGGTTGTCGGTGAGTGCTGCGGCACGAGTCCACGCGTCGATCGCCGCGTTCGGGTCACCGGATCGGTGCAAGAGTTCGGCCCGCGTGGCGTGGAACAGGTGATAGTCGTCGAGCCCGTCGACGTCCTCGAGAAGCCGCAGGCCGGCCAGCGGACCGTCGGCCATCGCCACCGCCGCAGCATGGTTGAGCGCCACGACAGGTGATGGGTCCATGGCCCGGAGCTGGTCATACAACGCAACGATCCGCGTCCAGTCCGTGTCGTCGTGCGTGCGAGCGTTGGCGTGGTACGACGCAATCAATGCCTGCACCTGATAGCGCCCCGGTGTCTGCAGACGCATCGCCTGCTGCAAGTGGGCGTTCCCGGCCTGAATCTCCTCGAAGTCCCACCTCGTGCGGTCCTGCTCGTCGAGCAGGACGATCTCGTCGTCCGCGGTGAAGCGACTCGCTCGTCGAGCCCGGTGGAAGGCCATCAACGCGGCGAGCCCATGAGACTCCGCCGACTCGGGCAACAGTTCCCGGACCAGCCCAGTGAGTCGGATCGCCTCGTCGCAGAGATCGACCCGGTCGACGGCGTCGCCGTGGCTGAGGTAGCCCTCGTTGAAGACGAGGTAGAGGACGGAGAGCACGACGTCGAGACGGGAGGCGGGATCTGCCGGGATTGCCAGCGGAATGCCGGCCGTGCGGATCTTCGCCTTCGCTCGACTCACCCGTTGCGCAAGCGTCGCCCGGGGCACGAGGAACGCAGCGGCGATCTCCTCGGTGGTCAAGCCGCCGACGAGCCGAAGCGTGAGGGCGACCTGGGCGTCCGGGCTGAGTGCCGGATGGCAGCAGAGGAACATGAGCCGCAGCTGCTCATCGATGGCCGGGCCGGCGTCGTCGATCAGCGGCTCGTTTGCGGACGGTTCGTTCGGATCCATGTCGAGCTCGGGGGCCGAGGATCGGAGCTGCCGCGTGGCGGCGTCCGTTCGACGCTGCAGGTCGATGGCCCGACGGCCGGCGACGGTCATCAACCAGCCACCGGGATTGTCCGGAATGCCATCGGTTGGCCATCGCTCGTGGGCCCGGATCAGTGCGTCCTGCACCGCGTCGTCGGCGAGGTCGACACTGCTGAACCGGCTGGCCAGGATGGCCAGTACCCGGCCCGAGTGATCTCGGGCCAGCGCGGTCAGCGCCGTGTCGACCTCGGACGAGTGCCCCACTCCGGGGTCAGCCGTGGTCCGCGTCCGGCCGGAAGGCGACCGGTCGAACCTCGATGGTGCCCACGGGGATCGGGATCGCCGTGGCGAGCTCGATCGCCTCATCGAGGTCCTTCGCCGAGATCAGGTAGTAGCCCCCGAGCATCTCCTTGGTCTCCATGAACGGACCGTCGGTGACCGTCACGTCGGTGTCGCCCTTCGTGATCTTGGTGGCGGTGACCGACGGGGCGAGGCTTGCGCCGGAGACCCAGTGGCCGCCGTCGATGAGGCGCTGGTTGTACGCCATCCATTCGCCCATCATCTCCTCGAAACCGGGCTCGCCGGGACCGGGGGCATCGCCCTCTTCGCTGTGGGCAAGAATCATGTATTCCATTGTTCGTTCCTTCTCTTCGTGTTCGGTGCGTGGTGGTGTCGGTGGGTGGTCAGACCGTGGCCACGCGGGCCAGGTTGTCGAGGGTCGTTTCGATGTTGTGCCGAAGGTTGGCGGCCCGGTCGGTGACGCCGGCCCGCTTCTGCAACATCCGGATGAAGAAGGGTGAGGCCTTCTGCTGGTGGACGGACTCGGTGACCCGAGTTCCACCGTCCACCGGCTCGAAGCGGTAGCGCCACGTGGGGCCGGACTTGCCCGGCACCTCGAACGCGAACTCGCGTCCTCGTTTGGCGACGGTCACGGTCGGCTTGGTGCTCCACGTGTTGGGGCCGAGCTCGTTGGTTCCCTTGAAGCGAGCTCCCACCTGCGCCGCGGCGCCAGGCTCGAGCCACTCGGCGGCTCGAGTCTCCGGGCTCCATTCGCCCATGCGGGTCACGTCGGCGACCATGTCGTACAGCGTTTCAGGTTCGGCGTCGATGATCGTGGAGACCTCGACGTGAATCGGTTCTGGCATCATGCATCCTCTCGGTTGGAACGGAGCCGTTTGCTCCGTCTCGACCCGATGACGCACGCCGATCACGTATTCGACACGGAATCTCAGATTTTCTTCGAGAACGTTCTGGCGTCGCCGTTTCGACCTACGGTGGCGCCGATGGACAACGAGCCGGAATGGAGTTTCGACGCCGCCGACGACCCGATCCGCTACGTCGCTCGACGAGGCGCGTATGCGGCCACGTGGCGAGACGTGATCAGTGGGCTGCAGTCGTCTGCGAACTGTCGAGATGCGTTGTCTTCCACGTTGTGCGGTCGACCGGAAGAGCAGGTGTTCTGGGAGACCCCGGCTCTGACCATCGACGCGCTCGACGAACCCTTCGAGTTTGTGGCACTCAACGCCGGACTTCATCGACCGCCCGATCCGTCGCCGTTCGCTCGCTACATCGCCGGAGTGACCGATCCGGTGGTCACCTTCACGAATCTGGGTGGCGACGCAACGTTGGTGGTGCCAACGGACCTGCGTGATGGCACCACCCACAACTACCTCTTGTCCTTCCTCCGGACGGCGAGCACCGAGCAGACTCACGCCTTCTGGCAGGCGGCGGGGGCCGCCATCGAAGCACGGGTCGATCACCGGCCGGTCTGGGTGAGCACGTCCGGCGGCGGCGTCGCTTGGCTGCATCTCCGGCTCGATGACCGTCCGAAGTACTACATGCACGGCCCCTACCGGAGGCCGTGATTCATCCTGCGTCGTTCTCGCTTTCGAGTTCGACGAGGAGGTCGCCCGTGTCGACCCGATCGCCTTCGTTGAAGCGGACCGATTCGACGATGCCGGCGGCACCGGCGGTGATCTTGTGCTCCATCTTCATGGCCTCGACGACCATGAGCAGCTGGCCTTCGACAACCGTCTCGCCCGAGCTGACGTGCACGGCGATCACCGTTCCGGGCAGGGGACAGATCGGACCGCCGCCGGCCTGCTCGGCGTCGTGGTCCTCGAAGCGGGGCGCCAACGTGAACGACCGGCTGCCAGCAGGGCTCGCGACGTCGGCTCTGACCGCCTCGTCGTCGATGTCCAGGCGAACATCGAGCACCCGCCGAACACCGTCGAGCTCCACAACGATCCGCCCGTCGGTGCGGTCGAGAATGCGCGCCTGTCGGCCCGTGCGCTCGTCGTCGGGCAGGACACCGTCGTCATCGGGTTCTGGCCATTGGCCGAGATGGATACCAACGCCATCGCCACAGCGGACGTATTCGATGGGGTGACGGGCTTCACCGTCGAGCCAGATGCGGCGCTGACCGCGAGTGCGAAGGTTGCGCCAACCCGAGGGAGCAAATCCGAGGACGGTGTCGGCCGAGCGGCGTTCGCCTTCGAGTGCAAGCGTGGCCGCCACGACCATGGCGTCGAGGTCATCGCCGGTCGGTCCGTTTGCGGCCTCGACCTCGGGGTGTTCGGCGAGGTACGCGGTGGGGGTGGCGGCCGCCAGGTAGTCGGCCTCCGTCATCGTGGCGGCGAGCATGTTCACGTTCGTGCTCACTCCGACGATCTGGCTGGCTCGGAGCGCTCGTGCCATCTTCGCCGCGGCTGCTGTCCGCGTCGGCGCGTGCGCGATCACCTTGGCGAGCAGCGAGTCGTAGTCCGGTGACACTTCGCTGCCCGAGCGGAATCCGGTGTCGACCCGGACGCCGACGCCGATGTCGAACGCATGCACGAATCCGGTGGATGGCAGCCATCCGGTGGCCGGGTCTTCGGCCACGATGCGGACCTCGATGCCATGGCCGGAGACCGACACGTCCTGCTGTGTGAGCGGGAGCGGTTCGCCGGCGGCGACCCGAAGTTGCAGCTCGACGAGGTCCACGCCGGTGACCGCCTCGGTCACGGGATGCTCGACCTGAAGCCGCGTGTTGACCTCGAGGAAGGTGATGCTGCCGTCGTCGCCGACGAGGAACTCGATCGTGCCGGCGTTTCGATAGCCGACGTGGGAGGCGAGTGCGAGGGCGCCGTCGAGCAGTGCCGTTCGGGTGGCGTCGTCGATGCCTGCCGACGGGGCTTCCTCGATGACTTTCTGGTTGCGACGCTGGATGGAGCATTCACGTTCGCCGAAATGGACGACGTTCCCGTGGGCGTCCCCGAGGATCTGCACCTCGAGGTGGCGGCCTCGTTCGATGTAGGGCTCGATGAAGACTGTGCCGTCGCCGAACGCGGCTTCGGCCTCCCGCGCCGCGGCATCGACCGCGTCGGCGAGTTTGTCGACGGCACGCACGATGCGCATGCCTCGGCCGCCGCCACCGGCCGCCGCCTTCACGAGGGCCGGCATCGGAACGTCGTCGGGGATGGCTCCGGGGGCGACCTCGGTGATGGAGGTGGTGGGCACGCCTGCCTCGATCGCCGCGGCCTTGGCGGCGACCTTGTCGCCGAGCAGCCGGATCTGTTCGGAGGTCGGCCCGACCCAGATCAGTCCGGCAGCTTCCACTGCATCGGCGAAGGCCGCATTCTCGGCGAGAAAGCCGTAGCCCGGATGGATGGCGTCGGCGCCGGAGTCGAGCGCCGCCTGGATGATCGCATCGGCCCGGAGGTAGGACTCGGCCGGAGTCGATCCGCCGAGCGCGACGGCGAGATCCACTTCATCGACGTGGAGCGCGTTGCGGTCCGGCTCGGAATAGACACCGACGGTGGAGATGCCCATCGTGTGCGCCGTTCGGGCAATTCGGGCCGCGATCTCGCCACGATTCGCAATGAGCAACCGTGAGATCATCAGTGCCTCCACACGCCGTATTCGCGGGCGCCCTCGATGACGTTGCTGTGGGCGACGGACAGCGCGATGCCGAGCACGGTGCGACTGTCGTTCGGATGGATGATGCCGTCGTCCCACACCCGCCCCGTGGAGAACAGGCTCGTCGACTCGATCTCCACCTGGCCTTCGAGCGCAGCGGTGCGGGCGGCGAGCGCAGCTTCGTCGACCTCCATGCCCCGTCCGGCGGCCGAGTTGCGGGCGATGATGTCCATCACCCCGGCGAGTTGTTTGGGACCCATCACTGCGATCTTGTGATTCGGCCAACTGAAGATGAATCGAGGGTCGTAGCTGTACCCGGCCATGCCGTAGTTGCCGGCGCCGTAACTGGCCCCGACCATCAGGTTGAAGTGGGGAACCTCACTGTTGGAGACGGCGTTGATCAGCTTGGCGCCGTTTCGGATGATGCCGCCCTGCTCCGCCTTCGAGCCGACCATGAAGCCGGTGATGTTGTGCAGAAAGAGCAGCGGCGTGTCGGTGCGGTTGCACAGCTGGATGAACTGCGCACCCTTCTTTGCCTCCTCGCTGAAGAGAATGCCGTTGTTGCCGAGAACGCCGACGGGAAAGCCGTGCAGCGATCCCCAGCCGCAAACGAGCTTGTCCCCGTAGAGCGGCTTGAATTCTTCGAACCGGCTCCCGTCGAGCAGCCGGGCGACCACTTCGCGGATCTCGAAGGGGATTCGCACGTCGGCGGACGCGCAGCCGATGAGCTCGTTCACGTCGTGGATCGGCTCGTCGGCGGGTTCGGTGGGTCCCGGCCCCAGCTTCTTCCATCGAAGGCGGCGGATGACCTTGCGGGCGATGCGGAGGCCATCCATTTCGTCGACGGCCATCCAATCGGACAGGCCACTGGTTCGGCTGTGCATCTCGGCGCCACCGAGGCTCTCCTCGTCGACGATCTCGTCGATGGCCATCTTCACGAGCGGCGGACCGCCGAGGTAGGCGGTGCCCCGTTCCTTCACGAAGACCGTGTAATCGCTCATGCCCGGCACGTAGGCGCCGCCGGCCGTGTTCGGTCCGAACGCGACACAGATGGTGGGGATGCCCTCCTTGGACAGCTGCGTGATGTTCTTGAACTGGCGGCCACCCGTGATGAAGATGTCTGCCTGACGCGGAAGCTCGGCCCCGGCGGACTCGTTCAGCACGATCATCGGCAATCGGTTCCGGCGGGCGATGTCGTAGATGCGGGCGCTCTTCAGGAGCGTGGTCGGGTTGGCGGATCCGCCCCGATACGTGAGATCGCTGCCGGTGATCAGGCATTCGACGCCTTCGACCACACCAATCACGTTGCAGGTTCCGACGCCGACCGGATCCTGGGTGCCCCAACCGGCTAGCGGGCTGAGTTCGAGAATGGGTGTGTCGGGATCGACGAGTTGTTCGATGCGCTCGCGGACGAGCATCTTTCCGCGCTTGCGATGACGATCGACGTAGCGTTGCCCACCCACGGTCGGGACCGAGGCGAGTTCCGCCTCCACCATCGCCCACATCGACTCCATCTCGGCGAGGTTGGCCTTGTATTCGTCACTGGATGTGTCCAGTCGGCTCCGCAGCACCGTGCCGATCTTCCCCAACGCGTCCCCCTCGTCGATGCCGAACGACGCCAACGTAGCAGGGTCATGTTGGGCGCTCCGTAGTGCGGGTTGCGGCCGGAAGGTCGTCGCGGTCCGCGGTCCCGGGTGCCGCGATATCTTGCGGGTGTGCGTTTCGTGATTCCGTTCCTCCTTGCCTTTGGGTTGCTGGCCGGCGCCTGCGCAAGCGACGGAGGCACCGTGGAACTGGCCGAATCGGCGGCATCGGCCGCATCGGCGGAAGACACCGCACCTGTTGGCGACGAGACCGTCGCACCGACCACTGCTGTGCCATCGACCACGAGCACCACGACCACGACCACAACGACGACGACCGAGGCGCCGGCGGTGTGGAATCTCGTGGGCGGCGGACAGATCGAGCCCGGCTCGATCGAAGGGCAGGACACGGTGCTGTGGTTCTGGGCCCCCTGGTGAACTCGCTGTCGCCGTGAGGCGGCCACGGTCGTGGCCATTCAGGAGCAATACCCGAACGTGACCATCATCGGCGTCGCGCTGGACGGGGCCGAGCCGCAGCTCCTCCAGTTCATCGACGAAGGTGGCGCGCAGGACCTCCCACACATCAGCGGAGACTCGAGCCGTCAGGAAGCCAATGCGCTGGCCGACGAACATCGCGTGCTGAGTTTCCCGGCATTCGCCATCCTGCAAGCCGACGGCACGGTCGAGACACTGCACCAGTCGACGGCAGAGAAACTCGCAGAGAAGCTCGAAGCCCTCCCGACCAGCTGACCGCGCGAGCTAGAGTCGGGCCCTCGGTGGGGCTCGTGATTCGGTTGGATGGAGGAGAGCATGGCGGCACAGACTGCGGCGCGCCGCCATGTCGTGGCAGTGGTCGGCGGATGTCTCGTCCTCGCGCTCGCCGTCCAGACGCTGCTCGAGGTCTCGCCCGTCTCTGCAGACGACGCCAACCCGCCGACCAGCCCCGTCAACTGTGTCGTCGACCGCGTGCCGTTCGCACCGACGGCGCTCGTCACGTGGGATCACGATGGCGAGAACGCGGAGAAGTACGTCGTCGAGAAATCTCGCAACGGCGATGAGTTCACCTGGGACGGAGCCCCGCTGGCGCCGATCACCGAGCACCTCGTGACGGAACTGCCGGAACTCGACGTGTTCGACGTCCGGGTGGCGACGAAGGCGCCGGATGGAACGCTCTCCGACCACGCACCGTGCGCGGCCGTGCCGAACGTGCCGCCACCGATCGAAGTCAACGTCGACCCGACCCGCTTCGTGACTCGGCCCGACGAGGTCATCGGCCTGGGCCTCGGGATCAACTGGCTGCTCGACTCGGACCTCCACCGCCCGCGAACGCGATCGAATGTCGAGGCCATCGACGACCTTGGCGCGCAAATCCTCCGGTTCCCCTTCGGCCATCTGTCGGACAACTATCTGTGGAACATCCCGCCATGGGATCAGGAGCTGCAGCCTCGCATCGCCTCGCTGTTCGAGACGCCCGGGCTGCAGACACCCGGCAACCGGGACTGGTCCTGGGCGGTGGAGTCCGACGGCAGCCTCATCGATGCCATGGACTTCGACGAGTTCATCGACATGAGCGTTCAACTCGACGCGGCCACGGTCGTGGTGGTGAACGCGGCCGCCCACGAATACGAGAACGGACCGTCGTACGAGCTGCTTCGGGAAACGGCGGTCGAGTGGGTTCGCTACGCGATGGAGAACTCGTTGGAGGTGGACCACTGGCAGATCGGCAATGAGGCCGATCACCCATCCGATGCCGTGCTCACCTCATCCGAGTACAGCGCGCTGTATCTGGACTTCGCCGCCGCGATGCGAGCCGTGGATCCGTCCATCTCCATCGGCCCGGGGCTCATCGGCCTGTCCCCGTACAGCGACGAGGTCATTGCGGCGATCGAGGGTGACATGGACTTCGCCGGTGTGCATCAGTACCTCCACTTTCGCGACCACGACGATTGGCGGCGATCGCTTGACGATCCGGTCCCGAACGTCACGAACATCCAGCGCCTCGTCAGCGAGTCGGCGGTGCCCGGCCTCCCGATCCTGGTCACCGAGACGAACAGCCTTGGCCAGCGCTGGCTGAACGGCGACGCGATCACCACGACGAAGGCACTGGCGCTCTTCGAGATGCTCGTCCACCAGCACTCGACGTCGAACGTCGTTGGGTCGCTGCTGTGGACCACGCACACGCCCTGGTCCGGCGAGGATGACATCGGCGACGATTCGAACATGTTCACGAACGACGATCTGAATGCGCTCACGCCCAACGGCATGGCGGCACAGCTGTTCGCCGACACCATGGACACGGCGCAGCTCCTCGAGCGCCCGCCACGTCAGGGCAACATCGAGGCATGGCCCTCGATCGATGCGGAGACCGGCGCAGTGGTCGTGCATCTCCTGAACAAGGGCACGGCCGGCCAAGAGGTTACGGTGGCGCTCGATGATCGCTTCATCACCACAGCAGCAGAGCGCGTCCTGTTCTCCGGCGAGGGGCCGGACGATGCGGCTCCGACGCGTACGAGCGATGTGGCGTTTGCGATCGAGAACGGAACACTGTCGACAGTCGTGCCGGCCACCAGCATCGTCGTCCTCGAGTTCGAGTTCGTCGAGGCACCAGAGGTGGCGATCAACGAGATCCACTACAACCCTGCGGACGACGGGCCGGAGTTCGTCGAACTGGTCAACCTCGAACCGGAACCCGTCGATCTGGCTGGTTTTTCACTCGACGGTCTGCTCACCTTCCCGCCGGGCACGATCATTCAGCCCGACGGATTCGTCGTCGTGACCAACGACCTGATCGCTTTCAACGACCTCCACCCGAACATTGCCGCGATCGAATGGGATGAGGGTCAGGACCTCGACGATGACGGCGAGCTCATCGAGTTGGTCACCGGCGAGGGCCTCCTGGTGGATCGGGTCGACTACCGATGAGTCGGGCCGAACCGCTTCCACGTTCGGTGATCCTGTCGCTCGCCGCGGGTTACCTCGGCATGTCGGTGTTGATGAACCTGCTCAACACGTTGCTCGTCTTCTTCTATCTTCCACCGGACACGGCAGGGCTCCCGACACTGGTGACCGACGCAACCGTGCTGGGCATCTTGAATGTGGTCGCGCTGATCGCTGCTGCCGGCCGCCTGACGGACTCCATCACCGATCCGCTCATCGCTGCGTGGTCGGACCGCAGCACGCATCGGCGTGGTCGCCGGATTCCGTTCATGGCCGTCGGAATGGTGCCGGCCACCATCGCCACGATCCTGATGTTCGTGCCGCCGGTCGGGAACGAGAGCGGCTGGAACATCGTATGGCTGCTCGGGATCCAGGTCCTGCTCTACGTCAGTCTCACGGCGTACGTCACGCCGGCGTTCGCCCTTGTGGCCGATCTCGGGGCGAACCCCGAGGAACGCCTCACGCTGTCCACCTGGACGTCGATGGCGTGGGCCATCGGCCTCGTCATCGCTGCGATGACCTTCTTCATCGCGCCCGCGCTGGATGGCCCGTTGGAGACCTTCCGGGCGTGGCAGGTCTCCGTCGTTGTCGTGTGCCTGATCGCTTTGGGATTCATGCTCATCCCGGTGCTCAGGATCGACGAACCCCGCTGGGCCCACAACGAGCCATCGACGATGCCGTTGCGCGCATCGATCCGGACCGTGCTTCGGAACCCGTTCTTCCGGTTCTACGCGGCCGCCGACTTCGCCTACTTCGGCGGCCTCGCGATCATCCAAACCGGTGTCCTCTTCTACGTGACCGTGCTCCTCGAACTGGACGAGTGGGTGTCCACCGTCCTGCTCCTGTTGATGGTCGTGGTGTCGGCCGGCCTGTTCCCGCTCGTGGCGAAGTGGGCTCGGCGACAAGGTGGCGGCAAGCGGCTCACGATCTTCGCCTTCCTACTCGCCGCCTGTGTCTTCCTCGCGATCACCGGTATGGGCCTGCTCGACCAGCTGCCGTTCCTGCAGGCGGCGCTGCCCATTGCTGTTTTCGCGCTGCCCTTCGCCATCCTGAGTGTGATGCCGCAGTGGATCCTTGCGGACATCGCTGAGCACGCGGCCCGGACCGGCGGCGAGGCACAGGCGGGAATGTTCTATGCCACCCGCACCTTCCTCCAGAAACTGGCGACGACGCTCGGCGTGGTCATGTTTGCGCTGCTGCTGCAGTTCGGCCGCGACGTTGGAGACGACCTGGGGGTCCGGCTCACCGGCGTCGGTGGCGCCATCCTCTATGCCGTCGCTGCGGCGCTCTTCAGTCGCTACGACGAAGCGAGACTCAAGCACGAACTGGCCGAGGCCGGCGCCGCCTGAGATCAGGTGATGAGAATGTCGAGCTCGATCTCGACGACATCACCCACGTCCACGCCAGTCGCCTTGCGCACGGGCTTCTTGATCGGGAGCACGAAGGAGTTCGTCGACGAGTCCGGAAAGATCGAGGTCGCCCATTCGGTGCCGGCAATCCGGGCGCGCACCTTGATCGAACCGAAACCGTTGCGGTCCGGCACGATGTCCCGGATCTCCTCTGCGTCCTCCTCGGGAAGTTGGGCGAACACCCAGGAGGCCTTGTCGTCGTTCCATGGAACGAGCTCGGACGAGAAGGTGAACGTCGGGTCCATCAGTGGTTGACCTTCCACGCCCAATAGTCGCCGGTTGAGTCCATCGTGTATGGCCCGTTGGCCGTGTGGACGAGCCGCTCGAGCAGGCCGTCCGACTCCAGTTCGGCGACGACACCATGCCAGTCGGTGTCGCGCTGGTAGGCGTCTCGGGTGCTGACTGCGAGCACGCCGCCGCTGCGGGCGAGGCTCGCCATCGAGATGAGTGCGGTCGGGGGGACATGACCGACGGTGAAGACGCCGCCGACCGTGACGGCGTCGCTGGAACCGCGGAGGTGGTCGGCGGCGGCACTGGTCAGGTCGATGCCACCTTCGACGGAGCGGTAGATCCCACGAGCCGCCGCCTTCTCCGCCATCTCCTTCGACAGGTCGACGCCGCGAAGGTCCGTCCATCCGGCCGTGCGCAGAGCCTCGCCCACGAGGCCCGTGCCGCACCCGGCGTCGATGACTGCGATCTTGGTGCGGTCGACCTCCCAGCCCAGGACGTCCACGGCGGCGGCGAGCGTCGACGCGACCATGTCCGGCATGCCGTAGCCGTGGCTGCCGACATCGGCCTCGTACTCGTCGGCCCAACGGTCATAGAAGCTTCGCAATTTGTCGACGTTGCCGTCGAGGCTCATCGCGTCGTGCATCGACTCCGTCATGTCGTCGAGTTCGTCGTCCCCCATTTCGGGAACGGTAGTCGGTCAGCCGGGCTGCGGAGAAGGGGATGCGATGTGGACGCGGTTCCGGCCGAGGCCCTTTGCCTCGTAGAGCGCCCCGTCTGCGACTCGGACGAGGTCGCGAACGGATCGGGCCGGCCCGTGTGCCACACCGAGACTGACGGAAACGGCTTCGTTTGAACCGAATGTCGTCCAATCGGTGGAGCTGAGTCCGTCGTGAATGCGGTGGGCGAGCTCAGCGGCCTTGTCCGTGTCGACGTCGGAGACCAGGACCACGAACTCGTCGCCTCCGTACCGTGCGATCACGTCGGTCTTGCGAACCCGCTCGCGGAGCAGCTCGCCGACCTGTCGAAGGATGGCGTCGCCGACCGGATGACCGTAGTGATCGTTGATCTCCTTGACGTTGTCCAGATCCAACATGACGGCGGCCACGGGAACGGAGCCTCGGGAGAGCTCGTCGATCTGGAGTTCGAACCATCGTCGGTTGCCGACGCCGGTGACTTCGTCGACGGCCGCTTCGCGTGCGAGCCGATCGGCATCGCTCAACAGCCTTGCCCGGGTGAGCTCGAGGTCGGCCCGTTGGCTCACCTGCCGGGCCAGACGGCGGTCCTGGCGGGCCCGCCACTCCTTCACCTGGTTGGCGAGCGCGAGCGCATCATCGGTCGCTCCGGCAAGATCGCCGATCGTCCGTCGCAGGTCGACGCGAGCCTCCAGTGAGCGGATCAGTCGGAGTTCATCGCCGACCTGTTGCAGCTCCGGAACGCACCGCTCCAACAACTGGCGGGCTGCGACGGGCGCACCCCATCGAGCGGCGTACTCGGCCCGGACGAGACGGTGGTAGGCCGTGAGGCGGAGACCCATGCCGTCGTAGATCGGGTGATCCTCGGCGGTGTCGTGGTTCAGGCGACCGCCAACGCCCTCGGCTGTTGCGGGGTCGTCGAGCAGCAGTGCGATTTCGGCCCGGTATGCGGCCGCCAGAAGTCCGTCGCTGGGAACACTCGGGTGTGTTTCGAGCCACGACGCAGCAGTCAGCGTCGAGCGGACGAGGTCGTGGCCGGACGTTCGTTCGTCGGCGGGTAGCGCACGAAGGGCCTCGACGGAGCAGTACCCGAGCGAGATGGCGTAGTGCGCTCGGACGATCGGGGGAAGATCGGTCGACTGCAGGAATGCCCCACGGGCGAGTTCGGCGGCTCGATCGAACGAGGACATGGCAGCGAACTGCTGCGCCAATGCGTTGGTGGCGGAGAGGGCATCGGGAGCGGTCGGCTCGGCCGAATCGAGTTGCATCATCGCATCGACCATCAGCTCGAGTGAGCGGTCGATGTCGCCGGCACGATGGGCGGTGACTGCGCCGGCCGCAGCGGCGTAGGCGCGGGTGGCGTGCGCATCGGTGAGCCGGAGCGTCTGGACGGCCTCGAGCATGGCGTCGGCCGCGTCGTTCGGATCGGGGGAGCATTGCAACGCAAGCGATCGAGCCATTTGCAGACGGCCGATGTCCAACGGAGAGGTCGACTCGGCGATGGCAGCATCGATCTGCTCGAGAGCGGCAGAGGGATCCGGTCCTCCTGACACGGATCGCGCGAGTGCGATGAGTTCTTCGACCGCACCCACTTGCTTCAACCTCCTGAACACCCGGGGACCACCCACCGCGGCCAGCCGCCAAGCCGACCCGAGTACGCTGACTGTACATGTGTGTCCTGCGTCGCCTCGGGTCGTATGGGCTTGTCTCGTTGATCGTCGTTCTGAGCGCTTGTTCCTCTGACGGCGACGAGCTGGCCACCGAGAACATCTCGACCTCCACGGCACCGGAGGACGATGGCCGCCAGTTGGCGGAGCCGACGGACGCAGCCGACACCGACCTTGGCTCGGACGACGAGCAGGATGCCGCGGTCGGCACCCCAACGTCGGTGCCGTCCGTCTCGGACTCCTCCACAACCACCGATGCGGGCGAGGAGACAACGTCGACGTCATCGGAAACGACCGGCGCACCGGAGCCGGCCACGTCCTCGACCGCTCCCGCCGCAGATGCGTCGAGCTCGTCGACGGCGCCACCGTCGAGCGCGGCGACGCCGACAACCGGCGGATCGTCGACGACAGCGGTGACGACGTCCACGTCGACCACCACCACCACCACGACGTCGACGACCACGACCACCACGACGCAGGCTCCAGCGGCGTTCCCGAGTCGCATCGATCTTCCGGCGGCGGTCTCGTCGACGGAGGGCATCGCAGCCGATCCGGCAACTGGCCGACTCTTCGTTGGCGAGCTCAACAACGGCAACGTCTGGGCGGGCACACCGACGGGAGACTGGGCGCTGTTCAACAGCGGCTCAGGTGCGGGGCGAGCCACCGCGTTCGGTCTCGCAGTCGATGCGTCCCGCAATCGGCTCTATGTGGTGTCGGGAGTCGATGGTCGCGTCGATGTGTTGAACCTCGCGTCGGGATCGCTCGTTGCGTCGATCCCCGTTCCGGTTGCCGGCGGTTCGCTCATCAACGACATCGGGGTCGCCCCCGATGGCACGGCCTACGTGACCGACACCGGGGCAGCCCGGCTCTATCGGATCGCTGCGGACGGGTCATCGGCAGAACTGTGGGTCGACTACTCGGGACAGATCGACACGAACCGCACGCAGCACGGCAATGGTGTTGTTGCGGACGGGGCGGTCGTGTTGGTGGCCTACATGGAGCAGGGCGAGCTGTTGCGGTTCGACCGGTCGTCCGGTGCCGTGTCGGTCGTGGCGATCTCCGGCGCCACCACGGCAGGACGCGACGGCCTGGTCCTGTGTGGCAATCGGCTGTACGGAGTGGAGATCTCGTCCATCACCGGGGTGGAGGGGGTGTGGGTCACGGATTTGAACGGGGCTCGCACGTCGGGCACCAGCCAGGGGCGGATCGGTGCGAGCGAGCTCGCCGGTGCCTCCACCGCCGCAGCGTTGGACGGTCACCTCGTGGTCAACAACGCGCAGTTCGGGGTCACGCCGAAGTACGCCCCCTTCGACCTCACCACCCTCGACTCCTCCTGCTGAAACCCCAAGGTGCCTGGCACGTTGACCCAACCAACGTGCTTGGCACCTTCAGCCGACCAACGTGCCTGGCACGTTCTTGGTTGGAAGGGGCCTGGCACCTTTTGGGGCAAAAGGTGCCAGGTTACGTGTGACGGGCGTCACGGGGTAGGGCCGTGGGCGCCGCCTCCGGGTGTTTCGATTTCGAAGCAATCGCCGGGCTCCACCGTCGTTTGCAGCGTCGCTCCGAACTCGGTGATCGTTCCGTCCGCGGCGATCTTGCGGTTGTGACCCACCGCTCCGGCGCCGCCGCCGGCCGCGCCATACGGGGGCACGCTCCGGTGACCGGAGAGCACGTTGATCTCCATCGCTTCTTCGAAACGCATGCGGCGAACCACGCCGTCACCGCCCCGCCGCGCCCCTTCGCCGCCGGAACCTGCTCTCATGTGGAAGGTTTCGAGGATCACGGGGTAGCGCCACTCGAGCACCTCGGGATCGGTGAGCCGGGAGTTCGTCATGTGCGTGTGCACGGCGCTGCAGCCGGCGCTCGACGCCGTGGCCCCGGCACCACCACAGATCGTCTCGTAGTACTGGTGGGTGTCGTTCCCCCAGATGAAGTTGTTCATCGTTCCCTGCGCAGCACCCATCACCCCGAGCGCTCCGAACAGCGTGTCCACGATGACCTGGCTGGTCTCGACGTTCCCGGAAATCACTGCGGCTGGATAGCTCGGGTTGATCATCGACGCATCGGGAAGGATCAGCTGCAGCGGTTTCATGCATCCGGCATTCAGCGGGATGTCGTCGTCGACGAGGCAGCGAAACACGTAGAGCACGGCGGCGTGCGCGATGGCACTCGGTGCGTTGAAGTTGCCCGGGTGCGTGTCGCTCGTGCCCGTGAAGTCGATGACCGCCGAACGGTCCTGTCGGTCGACGGAGATGGTGACCGCCACCTGATGCCCGTCGTCCATCTCGTAGGTGAAGCTGCTGTCCGAGAGGGCGTCGATCACGCGGCGCACGGATTCCTCGGCATTGTCCTGCACATGTCGCATGTAGGCATGGACGACATCGAGGCCGAAGTGATCGATCACTCGGCGAAGTTCCGTCGTGCCCTTTTCGCAGGCGGCCACCTGGGCCTTGAGATCGGCGATGTTCTGTTCGGGGTTGCGAGCCGGGTAGGTGGCGGTGGTGAGGAGGTGGCGGATCTCGTCGGTGAGGAAGCGGTCGTCGTCGACGAGGATCACGTTGTCGAGGAGCACCCCCTCCTGGTCGACCGACGTGGAGTCGGCCGGAGCGGATCCGGGGACTGTGCCGCCCACGTCCGCGTGATGGCCGCGTGACGCCACGTAGAAGATCGGCGTGGTCGGGTTGTTGTCGTCGAAGACGGGTTTGATGACCGTGATGTCCGGAAGGTGGGTTCCGCCGTTGTACGGGGCGTTCATCACCCACACCCGCCCGGGGGTCATGTTCGGGTTCTGTCGGATGATCGACTTGATCGACTCACTCATGGATCCGAGGTGCACCGGCATGTGGGGTGCGTTGGCGATGAGATCGCCGGCCGGATCGAAAACGGCGCAGCTGAAGTCGAGCCGCTCCTTGATGTTCACCGACGCGGCCGTGTTCTCGAGGACCACGCCCATTTGCTCGGCGATGTTCATGAACAGGTTGTTGAAGATCTCGAGCTGGACGGGATCGACGGACGTGCCGACGGCAGCTCGATCGGGGAGGGGGATGACACGTTCGAGCACGAGGTCGCCGGTCGAGGTGGTCATCGCCTGCCAGCCGGGTTCGACGACGGTGGTGCCGGTGGCCTCGAGGAGCACGGCCGGTCCATTCACTGGAGTGTCCGGGTTGAGGCTGGTCCGTTCGATGAAGGGCGTCATGAATGCGAGCCCCGCCATGGTTGTCGGATGTTCGATCGATTCGTCGCCGGCGTCGATCGTCGCTTCGCTTGTCGTTTCGATCGTTTCGTCTGCCCCGATGGTCTCCACCTGGATCGACTCGATGATGAGGTCCTTCTCGGGGCTGATGAAACCGAAGCGGGCTCGATGCAACGACTCGAACGCAGCGATCACGTCGACAACCGGGCCGGCGGCCACATGCATCGACGTGTCGGAACCCGCGTACCGGAGGGCGAGCCGTCGCACGGCACGGATCTGCTCAGCGGGGACACCCTGCGCCTGCACGGCCGCGGTACCCCGGGCGCCGAGCTCGTCCCACCGTTCCTGCAGTTCGTCGAGCTTCGGCTGGGCCAGCGTCGATTCGACCGCTTCCTCGTTCACGTGGCGGACATCGGCCAGACCGATCCCGAGCGCCGAGAGCACGCCGGCGTGGGGATGGATCAGCACCCGTTCGATGCCGAGCCGGTCGGCCACCAGGCACGCGTGTTGGCCACCGGCACCGCCGAAACAGGCGAGCGTGTAGTCGGTCACGTCGTGGCCGCGCTGCACGGAGATCTTCTTGATGGCGTTGGCCATGTTCTCGACCGCAATGGCGAGGAAGCCCTCGGCGACGGACTCAGGCGACTGCGGGGTACCGGTCGAGCGTGAGATCTCTTCGGCGAGAGCGGCGAATCGTTCGCGCACGACCTGCGCGTCGAGCGGCTGCGTGCCGTCGGCGCCGAAGACGTTGGGAAAGTGCTCCGGTCGGAGCTTGCCGAGCAGGACGTTGCAGTCGGTGATTGCCAGTGGCCCGCCGTTGCCGTAGCAGGCGGGTCCGGGGTCGGCGCCGGCGGAGTCTGGGCCGACGCGCATCCGGCTGCCGTCGAAGTGAAGGATCGATCCGCCGCCGGCCGCCACGGTGTGGATGTCGATCATCGGTGCACGAACTCGCACTCCGGCCACGAGTGTCTCGAAGGTTCGCTCGAGTTCACCGGAGTAGTGGGAGACGTCGGTCGACGTGCCGCCCATGTCGAAGCCGATCAGTCGATGGTGGCCGGCCGCCTCGCCTGTCCGCACCATGCCCACGACACCCCCGGCGGGACCGGAGAGCAGCGCGTCCTTTCCGCGGAAGGCGTGTGCGTCGGTGAGCCCGCCGTTCGACTGCATGAACATCAGGCGGGTGTCGCCGAGCTCTCCGGCAACCTGTGCGACGTACCGTCGAAGGATGGGGGAGAGGTAGGCGTCGACGACGGTGGTGTCGCCTCGGGACACGAGTTTCATGAGCGGCGAGACCTCGTGGCTCACGGAGATCTGGGCGAAGCCGATGTCGGCCGCCAGCTCGGCGAGCTGAGCTTCATGGTCGGTGTGGCGGTACCCGTGGAGCAATGCGATGGCGATCGAGTCGATGCCGTTCGCTCGGACGGTTTCGAACGCGACGCGGGCGTGGTCGAGATCCAGGGCGGTGAGGACATCGCCGGTCGCCGTGACCCGTTCGTCGATCTCGACGACGTGTTGGTAGAGCATCTCGGGGAGGACGATGTCGAGCGCGAAGAGGTCTGGTCGTGCCTGATACCCGATGCGGAGGACGTCGGCGAAACCGCGGGTCGTGATGAGCGCGGTGGGCTCTCCTTCGCGTTCGAGGAGTGCGTTCGTGGCGACGGTGGTACCCATCTTGACCGACTCGATCTTGTCGGTGTCCAGCGGTTCCCCGTCGGGCGTTCCGAGCAGGTCGCGGATGCCCTGGATCGCAGCGTCGGGGTAGTGCCGGGGGTTTTCGGAGAGGAGCTTGTGGGTCACGAGGGACCCATCGGGGCGGCGGGCGACGACGTCGGTGAAGGTGCCGCCACGGTCGATCCAGAATTGCCAACGAGCCATGCCGCAAGTGTCGCACGCCGTTCCTCGGAAGTGCGTCGTGGGCGATTACGGACGTGGCTTCGTTGGTCTGACATGCTGCTTCGATGGGCCGTCCGGTGTTGCCATCGAGCGTGAGCATCCAGCCGGGCTTGGATGTCGACGATCTGTTGGAACGGTTCGAGGTGTTCGAGGCGCTGCACCATGGCTTGGAGATCGCGAGTCCGATGTCGAGCGCAGATCTGGACGCTGTCGTGGATCTTCTCCAACCCGTCGATGGGGATGTGGCCGTCGACCTGGCCTGCGGCGGCGGAGCGCTCCTGTTGCGGTTGGCTCAGCGAGCCCGCATCCGGGGCTCCGGTGTCGACCTGTCGCCGTGGATGATTGCCGCCGCCGTGGATCGGGCGCGTGGTGTCGATGGACTCGACTGGATCGTTGGCGAGGCACGCGATCATCGAGTGGAGGGCGCGGATCTCGTTGCCTGTCTCGGCGCCTCGTGGGTGTGGCACGGCCTCGGCGGCACGGTGCGAGCAGTGGCGGAACGGGTTCGTCCGGGTGGTCGGGTGGCGATCGGCGACATGCGCCGATCCGACGCCGCCAACTCCGACAGCCGTGTGCGGCTCCCCGGGGCGATCGAGATCGACGGCTTGTTCGATGAGCACGGGCTCGATGTCCTCGGACGCGTCACGACTTCAGCGGAGGACTGGGACGGTTACCTGGAGCGAACGAGGCACGCCTTCGAGCGATGGGCGGATCTGTCACAGAGCCCTCGGACGGAGGAGTACCGGGACGTGTTGGGGGAGTGGGAGGCCGACCAGCGCCGCGACCGAGAGGTGCTCGTTTGGTCGGTGTGGGTCGGGCGGCGGCGGGTGAGCTGACCGGCCATCACCGCAAAAGCAGAAACGGGGTGCTCCGGACCTTGCGGACAGGAACACCCCGTATCGGCGGCGATGGGGAAACCATATCAGATCGAAATGATATGGTGAATTGAAACCGGCGGGCCGAGAACAGGCGGCTCCCTCATGGACAACGTTCCACCCACCGGGCGACAGCAGAAGGCGGACGAGATGCGCTTGCGCCTGCTCGATGCGGCGCATGCGATCTTTGCCGTCGACGGCGTGGCCGGGCTGACGAACCGTCGGATCGCACTCGAAGCGGGCACCACCACGCAATCGATCTACACCTATTTCGGTTCGCGGGATGCGTTGGTCGACGAGATGTACCGGAGTGCCATCCGGTCGGTCAACGAGATCTTCGATGTCGCCATCTCGCATGCGGCCAACGATCGATCGAAGCAGACGATTCTCGGTGTGTTCATGGAAGCCGCCCAGGGTTACCGACAGTTCTGTCTGGCCAACCCTGCGCAGTTTCGGATGTTGATCGCCCGGGAACCCGGAGGGGATCCGTTCGGCGAGGCGGGACTCCGGGACCGGATGGTCGAGGAGCTTGTGCGGTTCGGCCGCTCAGGCGGTGGCTGGCCGGATGCCGTGTACGAGAGTCGTGTGCGGATGACCGTGGCAGCGATTCATGGCTTCATGATGAGTGAGCTGTCCGGCGGGATCACCGCCGAGCACGACCCTGACCGGCTCTATGACGAGCTCCTGCAACGGTGCTTCGTGAACTACGACGATCTCCAGCAGCTGCGCAAAGACTGAACCGGCGAAGGTCAGTCCTCGAGGAGAGCGAGGAGTTCACCGAGGGTGTGGTTGTTCTCCATCGGGTGCCGAAGGTCGTTCTCTTCGAGGATCTGGTAGTGGTTGCGGCGGCCCACACGTTCGTGGGTGAGGCAGCCGGCGGTTTCCAGTTCGCCGATGATGCGCTGGACGGCGCCTTCGGTGATGCCGACCATGTCGGCGATCTCGCGCTGGCGAAGGTCGGGGTTGCGGCGCAACGCGATCAGCACGTGTGTGTGGTTGGTGAGGAACTGCCACGTATCCATACCTCGATCATACCCGTGGAATCGCACCCGAACCTATTGACAACAATATTATGGCATATAAAATGTAGGTAAAGGGTTCGGCGGAGATTCCGACGAACGTACGGCGGAAGGAAGGCGAACACATGGCCAGGTCGGCGAGTCCAAGGGGTTTCGACATCACGCGAATCGCCGGGCGATTCCCGGGTTGGTCGGTGAGGTCCCTCAAGAAGGGTGTTGCCGATCCAACCACACCGGCGCCAGCCGAACAGCACATTCGCGGTGCATCGGAGGAGTCGATCGCCGCGTTCGCCGCATCCACCAAGGCAAGGAAGGCGCACCGACGCGCAGACCGCCGTTGACGGCGCCGTCAAACTCTTCGGTGATGACAGACCAAGATCAGGTGGTGCGCGCCCGACTGGTGTCAGCCGCACTCGTGATTGCCGGTCTCCTGGCCATCGTTCTCCTCATGCAGGCACAACCGAAGGGGCAGGAGAGCCCGTGGACGCCAGCGTCCGTCGACCTCGGGAGTGCGCCGGTCGTGGCCATCTCCTGCGAGTGGGCAGGTGACGTGGAGCCATATCGTCGCAACGTCCACTTGATCGGGGTTCTTGAGGCAACGGTCCGTCTGGACACGATGGCCATCTTCGACGATCCACTCGTCGATTTCGATCCGAGCCACGTTTGGATGCAGCTCGACGTGCACGACGGTCCCAGGACCCAATCGCTCGAGCAGCGGATCAGCCCGCGTGGCTTGGCCGATGGGCCGACGCAGCAGGTCGTGACCGTCCGTTTCGATGCGATCTACGACGAAGACGGGCCCGCGTCGCCCCCGTGCGACGCAGAGGTCGCTGTCTCATGACCACACATTCATTGACGATTGAAAGAAAGGGGGTGAAGCCATGCAGGACGTGATCGACACGGCGGTGTCCTTCCCCGCGGTCATTTTCACGGTGAGCACGGTGTTCTTCCTCGGGTTCTGGCTGGCGACGACCCTCCTCGGAGCCGGCATCAACTCGCTCGACGACTTCGACTTCGATTTCGACGGCGATGCCGATCTGGACGTCGATGCCGAGGTGAGCGGAGAGAACAGCGGCGGCCTGCTGCGCGCGTCTCTCGAGTTCCTCGGTATCACCGGCATGCCGATCCTGTTGGCCCTCAACCTGCTCTCGATCTTCAGCTGGGCGACCGTGATGATCGCGCTCACGCTCGTCGGCGGCGATGCCAACCCCCTGGTCGGCCTGCTGTTTGCGGTGGGAGCGTTCCTTCTCGGTGGGTTCATCACCGGCCGGATCGCCAAGCGTTTCGACAACGTCTTCCTGCCGACGCCGGCGATCCGCCGGGAGCAACTCGTCGGTCGGATGTGCACCATCACGACCACGAAAGTCACGACCACGTTCGGTCAGGCCGAGGTGCGAGATGACGAGGGTGGATCGATGGTGATTCAGGTTCGATCCGAGGGCGAAAACGCGCTGTCGACGGGTGATCGCGCACTGATCTTCGATCTCGACCGGGACGAAGGTGTCTTTCAGGTCACGGCGGACACGGGGCTCGAGATGTAGCGCACCGGTACGCAGACACGCAGGTCCAGCTGCGTCACAACTGGAAGAAGTCGATTTGGGAAAGGTGGGCTTCGGCATCGTGTCGGCCCAGAGCATTCACGAAAGGTGGAACTGTGCTCACAAGCATTCTGGTCATCGTCGGAATCGTCATCGCCGTGTTGGCGGTGCTCGCGCTGTTGATCGCGATCGTCTACAGCTCGCTGTACAAGAAGGTGCCGCAGGGCAAGGCGCTCGTCGTCAGCACCACGAAGGCGGTGGTCGTGTCGTTCACGGGTCGCCTCGTCATCCCGATCCTGCACAAGGCCGAGATCATGGACACCTCGGTCAAGACGATCGAGATCGATCGTCGAGCCTCGGAAGGTCTGATCTGCCGGGACAACATCCGGGCGGACATCAAGGTCAACTTCTTCGTCCGGGTCAACAAGGCCGAGGAAGACGTCATCAAGGTCGCCCAGTCGATCGGCGTGGAGCGGGCCAGCAGCCAGGCAACCCTCGAGGAGCTCTTCGTGGCGAAGTTCTCCGAAGCGCTCAAGACGGTCGGCAAGGCCCTCGACTTCGAGGATCTCTACACCGAACGCCGTCGCTTCCGCGACGAGATCATCGAGGTCATCGGCACCGACCTGAACGGCTACGTCCTCGAAGACGCCGCCATCGACTACCTCGAGCAGACGCCGCTTGGGCACCTGGACGAGAACAACATCCTCGACGCACAGGGCATCCGCAAGATCACCGAACTCACGGCGATCCAGCACGTGGCCACCAACGTCGCGTCGCGTGAAGAGGAAAAGCAGATCAAGGCGAAGGACGTGGAGACCCGCGAAGCGGTGCTCGAACTGATGCGTCAGGAAGCCGACGCCGAAGCGCGCCAGAGCCGGGAGATCGCCACCGTGCAGGCTCGCGAGCAGGCCGAGACCATCAAGATCCAGAACGAGGAACGGCTGCGGGCCGAGCGCGCCCGTCTTGCGACGGACGAAGAAGTCGCCGTCACACAGGAGAACCTGGATCGCGAAGTTGCTGTCGCAGAGAAGAATAAGGAGCGCATCGTTGCGGTCGAGGAAGAGCGGGTGCGCAAAGCGCGCAAGCTCGAGGTCGTCTCCGCGGACGTCGAGGTGACGGCCGCAGCCAAGGAGCTCGAGAAGGAGAAGGCGGCCATCGCCCAGATCCAGCGCGAGCGGGTCGCCGTCGAGAAGACGGTCGCCACCGAGGAAGAGGCCATCGAGACGCTGCGTGTCGTCGAAGAGGCGAATCGCCAGCGCGACTCCGTCGTCATCGGCGCCGAGGCCGAGGCGCAGGGCGAGTTCGTCAAGGACATCAAGAAGGCCGAAGCCGCAGAGCAGGCAGCGGCGCATCTCGCCGCGGAGCGTGTCACGGTCGCCAAGGCCGAGCTCGAGGCAAGCGATCTCGATGCTCGGGCGAAGATCCGTCTGGCCGAGGCTGAGCAGGCCGAAGCGGCTGCCGTCGGCCTGGCCGAGGTGCAGGTCCGCGAAGCGGACGCGCTGGCCATCGAGAAGACCGGCCTCGCCGAGGTGCGGGTCAAGGAAGCCGACGCGGTCGCCATCGCCAAGACGGGCGAGGCAGAAGCGGCCGCTGCCGAAGCGCTGCTCCGGGGCGAAGCCGCCGGTCTCACCGAGAAGGCTGCTGCGATGCGGGAGCTCGAAGGTGTCGGCCAGGAGTTCGAGGAGTTCGTACGCAAGCTCGAGGTCCAAAAGGAGATCGACCTTGCGCAGATCGAAGCCGGAGTCGGCATTGCCGAGGCGCAGGCGTCGGTCATCAGCACCGGTTTGGAGAGCGCGAACATCGACATCGTCGGTGGCTCGGACATGTTCATCGATCGCCTCATCGGAGCGGTCACTGCCGGCAAGACGGTCGAGGGATTCGTCGAGCACTCGGGCGAGAGCCGCGAGAAGCTCGTCGAGGAGCTCGGCGGACTGCTGGAGAACTTCAGCTCCGAAGACGTACGGGACGTGTCGGCTGCCGCGGCGCTGAAGGCGCTGGCTGACCGCATCTCCGACTGATTCGTCGATGACGACGACGGATCAAGAGAACGGCGCGGCCCCGGCGGGCGAGGATTCCCTCCCCGACACCGCCGGGGCCGGCGCCTACGAACTCCTTCGAACCCGGCTGCTCGGCCACGCCGGGGAGTTGTCTCGACGGGGTGCTGCGCTCAACTCTGCGCGGGTCGAGACCTTTGGTTCCAGCCGGTTCGAGGTGGCGGGCGTCGAACGCATCCGCACGGAGAACAACACGGTTCCGCGAGACATCGTGGCCGTGGGCGGTGACCTGCTCTTCGGCTACAACGTGTTCATCGGGCTGAAGACCGAAACGACGGTCGACGACGTGTTCAGCCTGCATCACCTGCGGGCGGACGAGGCTGGCGGCTTCGGGCTGGAGACGGTGCCGGAGCAGTCGCATGCGAACTGGTTGCACGATCCGGAGTTCCTGAACGACTTCCGGGAGCTCTACACCTATTACAAGGACACTCGGCTGCTGCAGCTGCAGCGGCGGGACGGCCGGTTGTTGGCTGCATTCCAGACCGGCCAGAGCCTGGAGGATGTCCGCGTCTTCCGCTGGTCCGTTTCGCCGGATGGCACGGTGTCGTACCTCGACAATCGGGGTGAACGGGATTACCAGCGTGCGCCGCAGTTCGACTTCGAGTGGCAGGCCGTCACCCGGGAACATCACGTGGGCGGGCGCGACCCGCATGTGAACGTTGTGGATCGTGTGTTCGTCGACCCGACGGGCGGGACCCTCACGATTCGGCTCGAGGACAACACGGCCGAGGGCGAGGTCATTCTCACCGAGCCCGTGGACGATGCAGATCAGTCCATCGCCGACACGTCGATGGCGTTCGCCGTGCTCGGCGACCTGGTGGTGCTGCGGGTGCAGCCGTATCGGGAGGAGACGCCGCGGGGGTACGTGGTCAACACGCTGACCCGTCGCGCCCGTCGGGACGACGACATCCTCACGAGCTGTCTGCAGCTGCCGGAGGATCACGGGATCATCACGCCGAGCGGCTACGAACTGCGCACCGGCGAAACGAAGACGTTCGACGTCGACACGACCGGCATGAGCTTCGAGGCGTTGCGGCGGTCGCCCAACGGCGAGGACGTGCTCTACGTCTTCCACGAGCGGCTCACGGGTCTCTCGATCCTGCTGTCGTACAACCTCATTCGCCGCGAGATCGGCCAGCCGATCAGCGCGCACGGCTGGTCCGTGTTCGACGACGGCACCCTCATCGTGTTCCGCGAAGATGCCGAACCCACCCGCATCCACCCGATGCAGATCTGGTCGACGCCGTTTGTCTCCGACGAGTACCACGCCCGCATCCCGATCGGCGACAGCCTGATGCATCGGGTGGGCAACGCCGATCTCGTTCGCGGGGTGTCCGACGCGCTGAACATCGCCCGGCAAGCGGAGGAGGCCGAACCATCGGCCAACGTCTACAACGACCTGTCGGTCTCTGCTGCCCGAGTGATTGACGGCTTCTACTGGCTCACGGAGGACGAACTGTTCGACCTGGCCGGACCGCTGGCCGAGATCCGATCGACCGCTGGTCTGATCATCGACGAGTTCGAGAAGGTGCAGTCCCTCCGAGCGGTGGCCGAGTCCACCGTGGCCGAGGCACTCACCCAGTTCGACGAACTCCGTGATCGGCTGCTGGAGCACCCGCCGACCGACGCGTCGGCTCACGTGGACGCACTCCGCGAGCTCCGCCAACAGCGAGGCCATCTCATCACGCTTCGCGACGTTCGCTATGTGGACGTCGATGCGCTCGACGAGTTGGAACAGGCGATCGTTGCCACGTTCGACCACACCTCAGACCGGGCCGCGGCGTTCTTCGCCGAGGAGGATGCGTTCGGTTCGTTCCACACGGATCTCCAAACGATCGAAGCCGAAGTCGCTGCGGCCGAGCGGACCGCAGAACTCTCCGCCCCGGCTGAACGGGTCGAGGAACTGAGCGAGGGTCTCGAGGTGCTCACCCAGGTCGTGAGTGGCCTGGAGATCGACGACCCGACCGTTCGCACCGAAATTCTCGGTCGTCTCTCCGACGTGATGGCCGGCCTGAATCGAACGCGTGCGCTCGCCGGCAACCGGCGCAAGCAACTGGCGACGTCCGAGGGCGCTGCGGCATTCAGCGTGGAGATGACCCTCTTCGCTCAGGCCGTCTCGGGCGAACTCGCCCGGGTCGACACGCCCGACGCTGCCGATCAGGCGCTCGGTCGACTGCTGCTGCAGCTGGAGGAGCTCGAGTCTCGCTTTGCTGAGTTCGACGACGAGCTCGTGGAGATCGGGCACCGGCGAGACGAGGTCTACGAGACACTGTCGAGCCGGAAGCAGTCGTTGTTGGACGAGCGTCAGCGCAGCACGCAGCGGCTCACCGATGCGGCCGACCGCATCCTTTCCGGCATCGGCCGACGCATCGAACGCTTCGAGGACACCGATGAGATGAACGCATGGTTCGTCTCGGATCCGATGGTGGACAAGGTCCGCTCGCTGGCCGACGATCTCCGTGGGTTGGACCAGTCGGTGGCCGCCGACGAACTCCTCCGCCGGCTGGACACCGCTCGGGAAGACGCGGGCCGGTCGCTGCGTGACCGGGCCGACATCTTCGAAGAGGGCGGCTCGGTCATCCGGTTGGGCGACCATCGTTTCTCGGTCGACACCGAGCCGTTGGAGCTCACCGCGGCTGTGGTCGACGGCAAGCTGCACGCCATCCTGACCGGTACGGACTTCCGGGAACCGCTTGCCGACGACCGGCTCTCGGGCACCGAGGAGTTCTGGAGCCAGCATCTGGTCTCGGAGAATGCCGACGTTGGTCGCGCTGAGTACCTGGCCGGCACGATCCTGCTCGATGCGCTCGCCGGAATCGGCGAGCTCACGGTCGATGGCCTCCAGCAGGCGTACGCGGCCGATGGTCTTGGTGCCCTTGTTCGGTCCGCAGCCGAGCGTCGAGTGGACGAAGGCTACGAACGTGGCGTTCATGACCACGACGCCGCGCTTCTGCTCGCCACGTTGCTCGATCGGGTCTCGGGCGCCGGGCTCCTCCGGTTCGACGCCTCGGTTCGTGCCGACGCGATCCTTTTTTGCACCGATGGTCTGGACGAGGCCGGTCAATCCGCATGGGCGGCTCGGTGCCGAAGCCTGGGTCGTCTCCGGTCCCAGTTCTCCAACTCTCCGGCCATCGCCACCGCCATCGCCGATCTCACCGACGAGCTCCGGGCCCACGGGCACGCTGCCGACCCGGCATCCAGCGCGGAGTATCTGTTCGAAGAGTGGGCGGAGGAGATTCCCGGCTTCGACACCGACGTGGCGGCAACGGAACTGGCCGAGGCATTCCGCCTCCATCAGGAGGCCGGAGACCGTCTCGCTCGAGAAATCGAAACGCTGCCATCGCTCGATGCCCGGTTGGATCTGGCCCGCGCCTGGCTCACGGAATTCGCACGTGCCGAGGCGCCGGACAAGGTGGCGGTGATCCCGGAGGCGGTCGTTCTGGTGGCCGGAGCTGAGGTGGCTCGCACCCCGATGGCGCCGCAGTTGGATCTGGAGGTCGACGGGCTGCTGTCGACCCACCCGTCGATCGTCGACGGTCGTCTGTCAGCGCGGCTCGACATGCTGCTGACCCGAGTCGGACGTCATCGTCGAGACACGATCCCCGCGTTCCGGGCCTACCACGAAGCCCGAGGTGAGCTGCTCGCCGATACGCGGGACCGGCTCCGCCTGGACGAGTTCCAGCCGAAGGTGATGAGCGCGTTCGTGCGGAACCAGCTGATCGACCAGGTGTACCTGCCGATGATCGGCGACAACCTGGCGAAACAGCTGGGCAGCCTCGACTCCGGCCGCACCGACCAAATGGGTTTGCTGCTGCTCATCTCCCCGCCCGGCTACGGCAAGACGACGCTCATGGAATACGTGGCGAACCGGCTCGGCATGGTCTTCGTGAAGGTCAACGGCCCCGCACTCGGCACGGGCGTGACCTCGCTCGATCCGACCGAGGCACCGGATGCAACCGCAGCGCAGGAGGTCGACAAGATCAACTTTGCCCTCGAGATGGGCTCGAACGTGCTGTTGTACCTGGACGACATCCAGCACACGAACCCGGAGTTGTTGCAGAAGTTCATCAGCATGACCGATGCGCAGCGCCGTATGGAGGGCATGTGGAACGGCCGCACGCGGACCTACGACCTGCGAGGCAAGCGCTTCGCCGTCGTGATGGCGGGCAACCCCTACACCGAGTCCGGCGAGCGATTCGCGATTCCGGACATGCTCGCCAATCGTGCCGACACGTACAACCTCGGCGACGTGCTCTCCGGTCGGGACGACCTATTCGCGCTCTCGTACATCGAGAACGCGCTTGCCTCGAGCCCGATCCTCCGGCCGATGACGACCCGCGATCTCGCCGACGTCCCGAAGCTCGTGGCGCTTGCCGAGGGCCGTGGTGGTGGGGAGGAGCTGAGCCATCCCTACTCGGCCGTGGAACTGTCGGAGATGCAGGCGACGATGCACCGGCTGATCGCCGTGCAGCGTGTGCTGCTCGGTGTGAACCGCCAGTACATCGCTTCGGCGTCGATGGCGGACGAGTACCGCACCGAGCCGCCGTTCCAGTTGCAGGGGTCCTATCGCAACATGGCCCGCCTCGCCGAGAAGATCCAGCCGGTGATGAACGCCGAGGAGATCGAGGCACTGATCGATGATCACTACCGAGGTGAAGCGCAGACGCTCACCACGGGCACCGAGGCGAACCTGCTGAAGCTGGCCGAGATCCGCGGCACGCTCGCCGGAGAAGCCGCCGCCCGTTGGACCGAGATCCGCGACGCGTTCGCCCGACTCCAGCGCCGCGGTGGCTCCGAGGCCGACCCCATGGTGATGGTGGCCGAGTCGCTCCACGAGATCGGACAGACACTGAAGGGTCGGAACGACTGATGCCGAGGCCACCGAGCGGCGAAACCACCGCGGGTCTTACGTGAGCTTTTGGTTTGGCTGAGCCTGTGTTTTGAGATTGCCGTTTGGGTGGTGGCATGACATCGGTACAGACCGCACCCCCCTCCGCCCCAACCTCAACCTCGCCGCCGGTCGAAGTGGCGCCCTCCGGCGTCGTCGACGCCACGCTTGCCCGCCTGCGTCAGACGCCGGTCTGGGTGTTGCTGGTCCAGACCTTCATCGGGCTCGGCTGGCTGCGGGCAGCAACGGAGAAGGTGATCGACGGCGAGTGGTGGTCCGGAGCCACGATCGAGGAGTTCCTCACCGAACATGCGGACACTCGGCTGCCATGGTTCGACACGTTCGCCGAGCTGTTCGTGGAGCCGAACATCAATGCCGTCATCGTCGGCGTGGTCATGTTGCAGGGGCTTGTCGGCCTGGCACTCGTCACCGGCTTCGGTCGACGGATCGCACTCGTTGCCGGTATGACGATGAACCTCGTCTTCGTTGCCGGGGGTGCCGTGAGCCCGTCGGTCTTCTACCTGCTCGCCCAGATGGCCGTGTTCCTCTGGGTGCTCGAACAGCGCTGGGATCGGAACAGCGAACAGATGGCGCTGCTCACGATGGGAATGGGCTGGATCGTTGCGCTCGTGTCGGTGCCCTTCATGCGCACGATCGATCCGACCGCAGTGATCGACGACCCAGCAGTGATGCTCGCCACGTTTGGCGGGCTCGTCAGCGCTTGCGCCTTCCTGCTGGTCGACCGAATGCGCGCGCACCGGTAGTACCCGCTTCCAGAACCATGTCACTTTTCTGAAAGCGGTCTCGTCGATACGACATGGATGACAACACGACAGATGTGGTGATCGTCGGCGGCGGGCTCGCAGGGCTCGCCGCTGCCGCCTATGTGGCCCGGGCCGGGCATTCGGTGACGGTGCTCGAGCGCAGCGCTCGGGTTGGCGGCCGGGCGGCCACCGACGACCGAGATGGGTTCTTTCTCAACCAGGGCCCGCACGCCCTGTATCGGGGTGGCGTTGGGCAGGAGGTGCTCGACGAGCTCGGCGTGGCGGTGACCGGTGGGCCGCCGGCTGTTGCCGGGCGCGTCGTCTTCGACGGTCGAGCCGAGATCGCACCGGCCGGGCCGGGGACGTTGTTGCGGACCAGGGCGCTCGGCGTTCGCGGCAAGGCGGAGATCGGCCGGCTGCTCGGTTCGCTCCCTCGACTCCGGCCGGGCCGCTTCGCTGACCGGACGGTCAGCGAGTGGGTCGAAGGTTCGGTGAAGGACCTTCGGGCGCGTACCCTTCTGCACGCGCTGGTTCGGCTGTCCACCTACGTGAACGACCCCGATCGGCTCAGCGCGGAGGTGGCCGTTTCCCAGCTGCAGCTGGCCCTCGGTCAGGGCGTGCTCTACCTCGACCGCGGCTGGCAGACCATGGTGGATCAGCTCGCCGCGACGCCAGGCGTCACCGTCCGCACCGGAACGACGGTGGATCATCTGCCCGATGCGGCGGCCGTGATCCTTGCACTCGGCGATCCCGGGCAGGCCGCTCGATTGCTCGGCCGGGAGTTGACGACAGGTCCTCCCGCCACGGCCAGCTGCCTCGATCTCGGCCTTGCGGCGGAGCCGGCCCAGAACTTCGTGCTCGGCGGTGACGTGCCTTTCTACTTCTCCAACCACTCCGCCGCGGCTGAACTTGCGCCCATCGGGCACTGGCATGCTGCGCTCGTGGAGTATCTCGCTCAGGAGGCGGAACCGAACGTCGACGGCCTCACGGCCTTCGCTTCGTTCGCCGGCGTGGGGGAGAGCGACATCGTCGTGCGTCGTAGGCTGCATCGGATGACGACGGTTGGCGCGATCGCAACGGCTGCCGGTGGCGGCCTGGCCGGACGGCCCGCGGTGTCCGACAGCGGCTTCGACCACGTGGCGCTCGCCGGCGACTGGGTCGGTCCATTCGGTCATCTCGCCGACGCCAGCCTGGCCAGCGCCCGGGCGGCTGCCGCGGCGGCGATTCGAATGGTGGAGACCCGCCCGAGGGTGCACTGATCGTGGCCGACGCCGAACTCTTCGAACAGGAACGTGGCCGCCTTCTCGGCGTGGCGTATCGGTTGGTGGGTACCCCCGACGATGCCGAGGACGTCGTGCAGGAAGCGTGGCTCCGGTACGCGGCGTCCAGAGCAACGATCGACAACCCGCCGGCCTGGCTGACGACCGTGGTGACTCGGCTTGCCCTCGACCGGCTCAAGTCGGCCCAGCATCGCCGCGAACAGTACGTGGGTCCGTGGTTGTCCGAACCCTGGTTCGACGGCCTCCCGGCCGACGAGGACCCGGCGGATCCACTCCTCCTCCAGGAGTCGGTCACGCTTGGCTTCCTCGCCGTGCTCGAACGACTGTCGCCGCTGGAGCGAGCGGTCTTCATCCTTCACCGGGTCTTCGACACGCCGCTGGACGAGGTGGCCGAAGTGATCGAGCGGACGCCGTCGGCCACCCGCCAGCTCTCCAAGCGTGCCAACGACCACGTTGCGCAAGGACGGCCCCGGTTCACGGCCGACGAGTCCGAGGTTGAACGCCTCACCAACGCGGTGCTGGAGGCAGCACTGACCGGAGACATCGAACGTCTCGAATCCCATCTCGCCGAGGACGTCGTCCACCTCTCGGATGGCGGACCCAACCATCGGGCCGCCCGGGCGCCCATCGTCGGTCCGACCCGAGTGGCCCGCTTCTTCATCGGTATCGCCAAGTCGGCCGAGCCCGGAATGGAGTTCCACCAGGTGCGCGCCAACGGACAATCGGCCCTCTATACGACCCTCCACGGCGAGCCGTTCATGTTGATGGTGTCCAACGTGGTGGACGGGCAGCTCGCCAGCTCCGTCGCCGTTCGGAATCCCGACAAGCTCGCCGCATTCCATCGCGCCTGGTTGGCCGCCGCCTGATTCAGGCTTCGGCCACCAGCAGATCGACCGTCATCTCCAAATGACCGAGATGCTGCGCCAGTTCTTCGTAGATGTGGATGAGGGCCGCGCCGACCGTCCACTCGCCGGCCAGCGGCATCTGCGTCTGCGGAGCAACCGCCAGCGTGGGTGTCTCATCGATCCGAGGCGCCCAGGCGTGGAGTCGGGCTCGTGCGGCCGCGCAGGCGTCGAGCGCGTGGGCGCAGGTACCGGTTGCCGTGAACTCGCCATCTCGGTCGCGGTCGCTCGGCTCGCCCAGGATGATGTGACCGGCCCACCAGTCCATCGCCCCAAAGCTGTGGGTCACCAACGCGAAGGGTGTGTTCGCCTGGGGGAGGGCGGCCGGTCGGGCGTTGATCGTCGAATCGTCGAGACGTTGGATCGCTCGCACGAACCCATCGATGGTGCGATCGGAAAACACGAGCAGATCCGTCATGGAGATGGCCATCGATGAATCGTACGGGTAGGAAGGTTCGGTGGACAGTGAGCGCCTCGACCAGATCCTTCTCGCCGGCATCGAACGCGGGGCGGCTCCAGGTGCCGTTTCCGCTGTGCTGGATTCCACGGGCATCCGCTGGATGGGCGCCGCCGGGACGACGACGCTGGGAACCGGCGATTCGATGCAGCCCGACACGGTCTTTGCGCTGCATTCGATGACCAAGTCCATCGTCTCCGTGGCCGCGCTCCGGCTGGTCGAAATCGGTGTGCTCGACCTGGACGAACCGGCCTCCTCCTGGTGCCCCTGGTTGGCCGAAAGCACGGTCTTCGCCTCGAACGAATCCGTCACCGAGTTCCGGCCACCCACGCGCCCAATCACCCTGCGTCATCTGCTGACGCACACCAGCGGCTTCGGCTATGCGATCTGGAATGCGCAACTTGGCGAGTGGATGGAAGCCACCGGACACCCACGTTCGCTGCTCGAGCGCCGCTCACTTCACGTGCCGCTGATCTTCGATCCCGGTGCTCGATGGGAGTACGGCATCGGCATCGACTGGGCCGGCCTCGTCATCGAAGCCGCCACGGGACAGACGCTTGGCGAGCATCTGCACGAGGTCATTCTCGATCCACTCGGCATGCACGACACGACGTTCCATCCCGACGACGCACTGCGGAAGCGACTGGCCGGCCGCCACCAACGGCTGGCCGATGGGACGCTCGCCGTTCTCGACGGAGATCCACCCATCAACGGTGAGTTCGAGACCGGAGGCGGTGGCCTCTACGGAACCGTCCCCGACTTCTGTCGCTTCCTCGCCGTGCTGCTGGGCGAAGGCGCCGCACACGGGGTGGAGCTCGTGTCCCCCGAACGGATGCGAGCGCTGGCCTTCACGAACCAGATTGGCGAGGTGCGGGTGCAGGAGCTGCGCTCCACCGACCTCACCTTGTCGGAGCACGCCGAGTTCTTTCCCGGCGATCCGAAGGGTCACAGCCTCGTCGGCCAGATCAACCTCGTACCCGCCCACACGGGGCGCAGCGCCGGCACGCTCGCGTGGGCCGGCATGGCCAACTGCTACTTCTGGGTTGACCCGGCTGCATCTCTCGCCGGCGTGTACGCAAGCCGGATGTTCCCGTTCGCCGACACCGGCTCACTCGGTCTTGCCCACGAACTTGAAACGGCGGTCTATGCCGGCGGCTGATGCCGCCACACGTCGGCCACGGTGTCGCGAAAGTCGATCTGACGCTCGATGGTCGCCCCGAGCCGAGCGGCGACCGCAGCGGATGCCGTGTTCTCCTGCGCCACCACGCTGACCGCAGTGGTCCAGCCGAGCATGTCGTAGGCCGCCTGCAACGTGGCGGCGGCCGCTTCGGTGGCAAAGCCATGACCATGGTTGCCCGGCATCAGTGCCCACGTGATCTCCCGCTCGACCCATCCCTCCGGGAACCACGGGCCGACCAGGCCGATGAAGACGTTGGTGTCCTTGCGCTCCACCGCCCATGGGCCGAATCCCCGAATCGCCCAGTGTCCGGGATAGGCCGCGAACTTACGCCATGCCGTGACCCGATCGCAGGGTCCGCCGTAGAAGCGGGAGACGTCGTCTGCGAAGAACCGGGCCAACGGCTCGAAGTCGTCTTCCCGGAATGCCCGGTAGCGAAGTCGATCCGATTCGAACGTTGGGATGACGGCAGCGAGTGCAGACGAAAGTTCCATCTCCGATCGTCCCACACCGAACTACGCTCCGCCCATGAAACTCGCACTTGGATTCGCCAACACCGGCCCGTTCGCGAGCGCCAAGGGTGCTCGGGCCATCGGCCCCGCATGTGAGGCGGCCGGTATCGAGTCGCTGTGGACCGTCGAGCACGTCCTCTATCCGGAGGGCTACGAGTCCACCTATCCGTATTCGCCGACCGGGAAGATGCCCGGCAGCGGTGAGAGCCCGATCCCTGATCCGATGGCGTGGCTCTCGTTCGTGGGCGCAACGACGACCGAGCTCAAACTGGCCACCGGCATCCTCATCCTCCCGCAACGCCAACCGGCGGTGCTCGCCAAGGAGGTCGCCACGGTTGACGCCCTCACCGAGGGTCGGGTCATTCTCGGCGTCGGTGTCGGCTGGTTGCAGGAGGAGTTCGCTGCGCTCGACGTGCCGTGGGAGCGCCGGGGTGCTCGTACCGAGGAGTACATCGACGTGCTCCGGGCGCTCTGGTCGAGCGACGGGGTCACACACGACGGGGACTTCGTCCAGCTCGACAACGTCAGCAGCAATCCGAAACCCCACGCCGGTCCGGTGCCCATCCACATCGGTGGCCACAGCCGCAAGGCGGCCGAGCGAGCCGGTCGGATCGGCGACGGCTTCTTTCCCGGCACCGGTGATCTTGGCGAGCTGATCGACATCGTCCGACAAACGGCTGCGGACGCCGGGCGCGACCCGGACCAGATCGAGATCACGGCCGGCAGCGACGGCTTGGCCCGCGACCCCCGGGGCTCCGTCGAGGAGCTGGAGAGCCTGGGTGTCGACCGGATGGTCATTCCCGCATTCGTCTTCTTCCGGGCCGGTGATGATCTCACCGCGGCGATGGTCGAGTTCACCGAGGGACTTCGCTAGGGCGATCTCATCAGTTCGGTCTGGTGACCGGGACCACGGTGCGTGTCCTTCGACCCGTCCATCGCCGAGCACCGCACTCCACCGATCGGCGGAAGTGACCGTCGACTATCGTCCTCAAGAACGTTGCCCAGGGGAGGCGGACAGCATGACCCAGCCGGCGTGGACGCAGATCCCGCTTGAGGCCGACGAGCGCACGATGCTCATGGCGTTCCTCACGTTCTACCGCAACGAGTTCATCGAACGGGCCCGAGGGCTCGATGTCGAACAGCTGCAGGTGCCGCTCACCGAGTCCGGGCTGACCCTCGGACGGCTCCTCACCCACATGGCGTTCGTCGAGCAGATCTGGTTCGCCATCCGCCTCGACGGTGAGGAGCCACAACCACCCTTCGCCGAGCTCGACTTCGATGCCGACGAGGACGCCGAGATGACCCTCTCGCACGGCATGACCTTCGATGAGGCCGTCGCCCCGCTGCTGTCGGCGATCGAGGATGCGGATCGGCGTATCGCTGCGTCGGACTCGCTCGATCGTCGAACCGAACGGACCAACCGGGACGGCGAGCACTGGAGTCTTCGCTGGATCCTCGTGCACATGATCGAGGAGTATGCCCGCCACTGCGGTCACGCCGACCTCATTCGCGAGTCGATCGACGGCAACACCGCCGACTGAGCGGCGGCGGTCGCCCGCCGCCGTGAGTTCGGCGTCTACCGGACCACCAGGTCGAGGCTCGATCGACTCAGGCGTTCGCATCCGTCAGCAGTGACGACGACGGAATGGCCGAGCGTCATCGCCAACTGGTTGTCGTGGTCCAGCAGGATCATGTGAAGGAAGAGCACCTGGTTGGCGTCGACCGTGAGCGGGTTGCCTTCATAGAGCATCGGCCAGTCCACCCAAATCGGGGCGTAGACCGCGCCCATGCCGTAGCCGCATGCGTTGAGCCGACTGCTGCGGTAGCCGTGCTCGTCGAGCACGTCGGAATGGGCGCGGAAGATCTCGTCCATCGTCGCGCCCGGCCGGATCGCCGCCTCGCAGCCAAGCAGCGCCTGACGGGTCGCCTCGTGCATGTGGACCTGCCGCGGGTCGGGCTCGCCGACAAGGATGGTCCGCATCATCGCTGCGTGGTATCGGCGCTGCACCCCGCACCACTCGAGTGTCAACTGATCGTTCGGATCGAGCTGGCGGCGCCCGCTCGTGTAGCGGACCATGAGCGCTCCGGGCCCTGAACCGATGATCATCTCGTTGCCGGCGTAGTCGCCTCCTCCCGACAGCACCGCCGCCTGCATCGCGGAGAGAATTTCGGCGTCGTTGACTCCTGCCGCGGTGAGCCGGGTGGCTTCGTCCCACGCATCGTCAGCCAACTCGGCGGCCCGGCGCACATACGCGAGCTCGGCCGGGCTCTTGGTTCGACGGAGTTCCTGAACGACGGTCGACGCGTCTTCCCAGGGGGCGAAGCCATCGAGCTGCGATTCGAGCATGCGCCAGTTCGCAGCGGTGAGTCCGTAAGAATCCAGTTCGATGCCGAGACTGGCCCCGGCGAGGTTCAGGTCGGCCAGCATCGCGCGCAGGTCCATCGCCGGGTTCATCCCTTCGACGTCGACCCAGATGCGGACGTCGTCGATGTCCGACGTGTAGCGGGCCGTGCCGTAGTCCGGAGCCCTCGTCAGCAGCGCGATTCGACCGTCGGCCGTGAGTACCAGGCATTGGAACATCGAGAAGCCGAACGTGTCGTAGCCGGTCAGCCAGTACATCGACTCCTGTTTGAAGACCAGCAGCGCATCCAGATTCCGAGCGGCGAGCGCGGCGCAGGTGCGGACTTTGCGATCCGCCATCTCCTCAGGACTGAAGTGCACGGGCATGGTCCGCATCCTGCCACAGCGTTCCCGACGGGGAAGCGCTGAGGGCGACACGGCATGCACTAACTTCGGCGGGATGGTCGCGACCGAGAACATGGCGGAGCAGGTGCAGCTGCCGGGTCAGGTTCGGGCCCCGCTCTCCGCCGTCATGCGCCGCGTGGGCGCTGCGCTCAGCCTGGTGTTCTTCGTCGCTCTGGTGGTCCGTCTCGGCCGCGACGGCTACTCCGATGTCACCGGCGACCCGATCGGTGTGCTGGACGCCCTGTACTACGCGTCCGTCACGGTGACCACGACCGGCTACGGCGACATCACCGCGATCAGCGACGGCGCTCGGTTGGCCACGATCCTGCTGATCACCCCCGCTCGCATTCTCTTTCTCATCCTCGTGGTCGGCACGACCGTCGAGGTGCTCACCGAACAATCGCGCCGCGCGTTGGCGACCAACCGATGGAGGCAACAGGTGCAGGACCACTACATCATTTGTGGGTTTGGGGCGACGGGCGGCAGCGCCGCGAACGATCTGCTCGCTCGTGACGTTCCGAAGGATCGCATCGTCGTGGTTGACAATGGCCGCGACGAGATCGATCGGGCCTCGGCCGCCGGGTTTGCCGCCGTCCATGGCGATGCTTCGCAGCGCGCCGTGCTGCGTCAGGCTGGCATCGACAAGGCCCGCGCCGTGATCGTCACGCCGAATCGCGACGATACGGCGGTCCTGATCACGCTCACCGCTCGGGAGATGAACCCGAAGGTCCACATCGTGGCCGGCGGTCGCGAGGAGGAGAACCTGCACCTGCTGCGTCAGGGAGGCGCCAACGAGGTCATCAACGCGCCGGCAGCGGTCGGCCGGATGCTCGGCCTCGGTACGTACGCGCCGGGTGCGGTGCAGGTGTTCGACGACCTCCTCGACGCCGGCGCAGGCATGGAGCTCGCTGAAGTGCAGCCGATCCGCCACGACGGGACCATCTCGCTGCCCCCGGATACCACGCTCGTGGTCGTGCTCCGCGACGGCGTGAGCCTTCGCGCCGACGAGGCCGGTTCGCTTCGCGAAACCGACTCGCTCGTCGTCCTCCGCAATTCCTGTTAGGCCGCGCCGTGTCCGCCGGCGGTCACCCGGGGAGGACCTGACCCCGCAGGAACGGGGTCCAGGAACGGGGTCAGACCCCAATGTGGATGTTCTGTGGACAACGCGCGGCCGCGATCCCAACAAAATCAACACTCTGTGGATAACCCTGTGGGTTCTGCTCTGGCACCCAATCCCCATTAGGGGTCAGACCCCCAAGCGGGTTTCGGGGTCTGACCCCGATGTGGGGGAGGGGTCTGTCGCCGAAGGTGGTGGGCAGAGGCGGAGTGGGCAATAGAAGAGGAATGTGGAAATGACAGAAGAACATGTGGCGGACTGGTACCCGGACCCGATGGGTCGGCACGAATATCGGTGGTACGACGGCACCGAATGGACCGAACGGGTTGCCTCACACGGGCGTGAAAGCCACGATCCGCTGACCGATGCCAAGCAGGTCGTCGTCCCCAAGGCGCCGGAGAAACTCCAGAGGCAGGTCGCCAAACACCAACAGAACGCGGAACGACGCGGTGCACCGGGCGGCCCACCCACGCACGTGGGCGGCGGTCATCTCCTCGACGAGCCCATCCTGGTCGTCAACCAGAAGGTCAAGCTGATCGAGGTCAACACCGAGTTCGCCCTCTACGACCAGTCCGGCGGTCAGATCGGGGCGGTCCGCCAGGTCGGCCAATCCCGATTCAAGAAGGTGTTCCGCTTCTTCGGAAGCTGGGATCAGTACTTCACGCACAAGTATCAGGTCGTCGATCGCAACGGCATCGTCCAACTCGCGCTCACCCGACCGGCCAAGTTCTTCAAGTCCCGCGTCATCGTGCAGGACGCGGCCGGCAACGAGGTCGGCCAGATCGTCCAGCAGAACGTCTTCGGCAAGATCCGATTCAACTTCGAGGTCGGCGGCGTGCAAGTCGGTCGCATCCAGGCCGAGAACTGGCGTGCCTGGAACTTCTCCCTGCGAGACGAGAACGATCGGGAGGTCGCCCGCATCACGAAAACGTTCGAAGGCGTGCTCAAGACCATGTTCACCACCGCGGACAACTACGTCCTGCAGGTGCACGAGCCGCTGTCCGATCCGCTGCGCCAGCTCGTCTACGCGTCGGCCGTCTCGATTGACACGGCACTCAAGCAGGATGCCCGCGGCCTCGGCTCGGGCGGCATCGGCGATCTGATCGACTTCTGATTCGGGGCTTCAGCCCACGCCGAGCACTCCGGCGATCTCACCAATCGACGACACCTCGTGCGTCGGCTCGACTTCACCGGAATCGCCACCATGACGGTTGAACCACACGGTGTCGATTCCGGCGGCGATCCCGCCGGCCATGTCGCTCGTGAGGCTGTCGCCGATCATCACTGCACCATCCCGATCGGAATCGGCGAGCAGGCTGAACGTGTGGTCGAAGATCTCCGGTGACGGCTTGGCCACCCCCAGCTCACCCGAGATGGACACCGCGTCGAAGAAGGGCGCGAGCCCAAGCCGGGCGATTCGCGCTCGCTGTACCTCGCCGATCCCATTGGTGACGAGGCCGGTCTGAGCGGTCGGCCGCACCGCTTCGAGCAGCTCGAGCGCACCCGGATACAGCTCGCCATTGGCACCCAATCCGTGCACGAACCAGCCCGCCATCTGCGCCGGGTCGGCCGTGATGCCCGTCTGGTCCACGAAGTCCTCGAATCGACGCGCCTTCACGTCGAGTGGCGTCATCTCGCCGCGCTCCACGGCGGCCCACATCGCACGGTTGATTGCCGTGTAGGCGGGGAACAACTCCTCGGCACCATCCACGACTCCGGCGGCCGCCATCGTCGCCGCGAACGCCAAGCGTTCCGACTCGTCCGAGTCCAACAGCATGTGATCGAGGTCGAACAGGACGGTCGAGTACACGTGGCTCAGGTGAGGATGCCGGGCAACACGTCCAGCCCGATCAGATACAACGTGCCGAGGGCGATGCTCATGACGCTGATGATCACCGCAAGGGTGGCGTAGACCGGGAAGCTCTTCTCGGCGTTCAGCACGCCGGCGCCGGCGAGGAGGGCCAGGACCGCGTTGGAGATGATCAGGCCGGCGACCCAGGCGCCGAGCAGCACCAGGCCGAACGACACGCCGACCGCGGAGGTGGACGCAACGAAGATGGCGATCTGCGTCGGGCTCTCGATGCCAACACCATGGAGCATGCCGATGCCGGTCGCCGTGCCGTTGCCGTAGGTCGTGGTCGCTTCGGTCGGGAGCGCAAGTTCGTGGCGATGATGGTGCGAGTGCTGATGCGTGTGGCTGTGGCTGAAGCGCTCCCGAACACCACGCCAGCCCACGGCGGCCGGTTCCGGCATGGCGGCACGAAGGTCGATCTCGGCCTCGCTGTGGACGTGCGCGTGGTCATGCGCATGGCTGGCGTCGTGGTCGGCGTCGACGTGCTCGTGGTCGTGATCGTGCTCGACGGAGATGAAGCGGCGGGTGGCGGCGCTTCGCACTCGCCGAAGCCCAGCGAACGTCCCATCGATCATCAGCATCCATCGACTGCGAAGCCGGAAGTCGCGTCCGCGACGAGCGAGCTCGAGCAGGATCCAGGCGCCGAGCGCGATCAATGTGATGCCGACGACTCGACCCATCCAGACGTCGAGCGACTCGGGAATGGCGGCACCGAAGGCGATCGCCAACGTGCCCAGTGCGAACACGACAACGCCGTGCCCGAGCGCATAGAGCATCGACAGCACGAACCCGCGCCGCCGCGTTTCGCTGCTGCTGCTCAGGTCGGCGATGGCGGCGATGTGATCCCAGTCGACGCCGTGGCGCAGGCCCAGCCCGAACGCGGTCAGAAGGAGGCCGAGCGACATGACTCCCGTCTAGTTGCTGAGATCCGTCGGCGCCAAGGCCTCCGGCGAATTTGCCGTGGGCGCATTCGGTTGGGTGAGGCTGAACAGCAGTGCGGCCGCCGGAATGGTGGACAGGATCATGATCGCAGGCGGGTACGAACCGATCCCCGCCTCGAGTGCAGCGAGCGCGACCGGGCCGAGTGCAGACGCGCCGACGTTGAACAACGTGGCCGCCCCCTGGATCGAGCCGAGGTGCGCGGTGCCGAACCACTCGGGCAACAACAGGGCGGTTACGGTTCGAACGGCGCCGCCGGCCGCGCCGAGCGACACGGCGTAGATGAAGACGGCCAGTCCGGGAGCGGCAAGGGCGGCGAGCACGTGGGCGGTGAACAGCAGCGCCATCGACACCGCCGGAAGGTAGCGATGTCCGACCCGGTCGGCGATCCAACCGAACCCGAACCCGGCCAGCGTGGATCCGATGACCTGCGGAATGAACATGGCTGCCGCAGCATTGTCCGACAGGCCGGCGTCGCCGAGAAGGTCGATCTGGTGGAAGTTCAATGCGGTGGACAGCATTCCGGCGGAGCTGCTGACCGCAACGAGTATCCAGAAGCCGCGGGTTCGCATCGCCGTCGGCCGATCGACGGAGAACCCCGTGGATGCCGGCGCATCGGCACCGTTGCCGTGTGTGCCGGTTGGGAGCGACCGAAGGCCGAACACGGCGATGGGAACGACGGTGCCCACGACGATCACGGCGGCGACGAGCCATGCGGAGCGCCACCCGACCCAGGCGATGATCGCGGCGAGCCCAACCGGCACCATCGTTATGAGCGCATTGGAGAAGACGGAGAACAGGCCGAGCGCCGTGCCCCGGTTCCGCGTGAATGTGATGGAGACCGTCACTGTGGAGATGAGCGAGAGCGATCCCTGCCCGAACAGTCGGATGCCCGTGAATCCGATGGCGAGCCAGACGATCCCGTTCACGAACGACATGTTGATCAGGGCGAGCGCAAAGCACGTTCCGATGATCATCTGGGCCCGGCGGACCCCCCGACGGTCGACCCAACCGCCGACCCATGGCAGGAGCGTTGCACCGGTGAGCGTGCCGATCATGTACGCGAAGCTGACAGCTTCCCGGCTGAGGGAAAGATCGTCGACCAGATGATCGATGAAGACGGAGACGCCGATGGTCTGGCCCGGACCGGTCAGTGCCGAAGTGAAAATGGCCAGGACGAGGATGAACCATCCGTCGCCGGCGAGTCGGTTCTCGCGGCGGGTCACGGCGGCGGTCACCGGCTCAACCGTACCGCCGGTTCGATGGCCGCCCTCTTCTCAAGTCCGGCCGACGAGAGACCGATTTGGAGGGTTGGAGGCGGATGGAAAGTGGTCGAAGCGCATGGGTGAACCCGCCATACAACTGCAACCAAACCCGGCTGATCAGCCGGTGTTCCTCGTTGGTTCCGAACGTTCCGGAACAACGATGCTCCGCCTGATGCTGGACTCGCATCCGGCCATCAACTTCGCGGCCGAGTTCGAGTTCCTGGTTGACCAGATGGATTCGGATGGGACCCGCCCGAGCCTCGACGACTATCACCGGTACCTGTCGACGAGCCGCATCTTCGAGTCGAGCGGGCTCACGGTCGACCCGAAGCTGGGATACGACGATCTCGTGCACGGTTTCCTGCAGGCGCAGGTCGGCGACGCTGACCTCGTCGGCGCCACCGTGCACTATCGGTTCGACCAGCTCCCCACGCTCTGGCCGAACGCCCGATTCATCCACATCGTCCGCGATCCGCGGGACGTCGCTCCGTCGTGCATCAAGATGGGTTGGGCCGGCAACGTCTGGTTCGGCCTCGACAAATGGATCGAGTCGGAACAGGACTGGGATGCCTTCGCTCCGACGGTCTCGCCGAACCGCATCTTCGAGGTCCGCTTCGAGGAACTCGTGGCCGACCACGAGGCGACGCTCGGTCGGCTCTGTGCCTGGCTCGGACTGCCGTGGACCGACGAGATGATCGGTTACACCGAATGGACCGATTATGAACCTCCGACTTCGGCCGCCGCCGGTCGGTGGTCGCTCACCCAATCAGACGACGACGTTCGTCTGATGGAGGCGCGGCTCGGAGACTGGATCGAACGTCGGGGCTACGAACCCAGCGGGCTTCCGAAGATGGTGGTCGACGACGAGCGACTCCAGACCCTGCAGCGCCAGGATCGTCGCGAGCGAGTGAAGTTCCGGAGGGATCGATTCGGTCTCGGGCTCGTGGTCGCCGAGATGGCAACGCGCCCCGTCGGTCCTCAGGCGCTTCGTACCCGGGTGTTGCAGCGCATGAACGCCATCGAGATGACGACGCTCAAGAAGTCCTGGCGCTGATCGTCGACGTCGCTGTGGTGCAACACCGACGCCTGCGACTCAGCACGCGGCACTCGCCACGGCAGATCTTGCAGTGCTGCAGTTCAAGCCGTCGCCGACCGATGTGGTGATGCTGCCTGGCCCACTGCAATCACGCAGCGTCATGGGTTGCCGGGGCTCGTGCTGCTCAACCTCACAGGCCGAAGCGGCACTGTTCGGTTTCGCCGACAACGACACCCTCTACGGCGGTCCGGGCAACGATCGACTGAACGGTGGCACGGGAGACGACGTGCTCTTCGGCGGAACGGGCGACAATGACCGAACGACCGGTGGCGAAGGCAACGACACATGTGAAGGCGAGCAACTTCTTGACGGCTGTAGCCCCGCTGATACGACGCCACCCTCGAAGCCGATTGAGGTATTCGCCACAGCGGATAGCGCCAACGTGCAGCTGTCGTGGACCGCATCCACCGACGATGTTGGTGTGGTCGGGTACGAGATCCGACGCGGCGATGACGTGGTGGGGACCACCTCGGCGACCTACTTCGACTTCGAGGCGGACCGACTCAACGAGCCACTCACGGTGTCGGCGTACGACGCCGCAGGAAATCAGAGTGTGGTGGGCGACCCGGTCTTGCTGACCACCGCTGCTCGGGGGACCTGCATCGCAACTCCGCTCGCTGATGGCAATACGTCGATCACTTGGGATGGGCACGACGATGGCTGGCTAGCGCTCCTTCCGAGTGAAGCGGGCAACTACAAGCCGTTTGACCGGCTTCGGCCATCCGAAGGGAACGCAACGTTCTTGATCGATACCGAGTCGAGTCAGGCTGGTCTTGGTGACGGTGACTATCGAGTGACCTCCACTGCTATGGACGGCCGGATTCAATCTCAAGCCTGTGAGACTCGGGCTTTCTCGCCGACTGAAGCGAGCCGTCTCGCTGAGGCTGGCGTGCCTGTTCTCGAGACTGGCGTCGTGGGTAGGTCCGTGTCGGGTGAGCCGCCCGAGCCTGTCCGCGTGTCGGCTCCACTCGACGGCGCCGTAGCGTCCTCCGATCCGCTCGAGGCCCGTCCCGCGTGCTCGACGGGTGGGATCTGGCAGTCAGCGATCCAGAGCAATGGGCAGGAGCAGTACATATCCCTTTTCGTTCCCGAGGGCCTGACTGTGAGTGTCGACCTGTGGGTCAGGAAGCTTTCGACAAGTAGTGGCAACTGGAACGCCTCAATCCATGCGCTCACCGTCAACGAAGACGGAACAGCGGGGCGCCTTCTGAACCGAGCGTCCTACACGCCCACGTTCTATGACTGGACCGGTGAGGACATACTGCTCAACGAGGGTCTTGTCCTCTTCACGGCAGAGGAGACCGGCAACTATCTGATCAAGACAGAACACGGCCGAAGCACTCGGATCACCGAGGCCGACGTCGAAGCTTCTTGGCGTATCCAGAACATCACGTTCAGCAATGCCGATGGCGAGGTCGTTTCGCGGCCTTGCCAGCTTTCAGAGGTTTTTCAGTGCTACCTCGACGGCGGCAATCTCCTAGTCGGCGTCGAGGGCTTCGTCGCTCGTGACGGCCAAGTTAGAGGTCCGGGCTGCTACAACTACGACGCTTGTCACGACGAGACGTGGTTGATCGGCGGCCTGAAGGAGTGGGCATGTGACAACGACCCAGTCCTCGAAGCCGCGCTTCTCTACGGCGGAACGTTCCTAGTCGCTGGCGTCCTCGTCGTATACGGGGGGCCGGTCGGAGCTGGCGCCGGCTTTGGCCTCGTAACGTCGTTGTGGACGTGCGATCAAACCGACAACGGCTTGTTTGTCCCAGCCACGCGATTCGACAACGTTGATGGAACATGCGTGGCGACCGAGACGGCCCTCGGTGGAGCGTTCGGCCCGCTTGCTGCCGCGGGTCTGGGTCAGGCTCCACGGTTTGCTCGCCTTGTTGGAGTGAGCTGCCTATGGGGCGGTGCAGAAGGAGCAACAAGCTCGACCGTGCACGGCTACTTCCAAGAAGACCAGGTTGTGAACGCAGAGGATGCGCTGACCGGTTCCGCTGTCGGCTGTGCCTCCGCTGGAATTCTGAGCAGTGCTGGCAGCACGATCAGGCGGATATTCAGCAGGACACCTTCGCCGACCATCGCTCATCCGGACCTCACGATTTCGAGAATCAACGGTACGGGAGACCCAATCTCAGTCGACAGATTTACGCTCGACGGCGACGTACCTGCTGGCTTCTCCGGCGCCTACGAGACCGTCACCGGTGACTTGGCAGCTCTCCCGAGTGGAGAAACCCGGTTGGCTGACGGGACCGAGCCGCCGAATCTTGTCGAGCAGTTCCAAGGTCATGATGTCGTGGCCCAGACACTTGAGAGGGAGGTCGGATCAACGCGTGAGAACCTCCGCGGCTTCTACTTCACGATCAGCAACGATGGAACGACGATCACGATGGGCTGGAACTCCGGCACGCTGAACCCCAACCGCGCAATGCCCGAGGAGTTTCGCGCGGACATCAGCGCCATCATCGCCGAGCAGACCGTGCTTATGGTGGTGGGATGACGCCGTACTCGTTCGCACCAGCACGACCGCTACCCTCCCGGTACCTTGACGCCCTGGCGGACGGAAGGCTCGCCGCCGTCGGTTCACGACGATTCGCGGAGCTCTTCGATGTCCGGGTCAGTGGTGAGCCGCAAGGAGCACCGTTCGGCTTCCACTTCGTGAGACTCGCGGCCCTCGACGAGAGTTCGAGCTTCCAGGCGGTCTGGCGAGATCAGGGGCCGGATGATCGGATGAGTGGCACCAATCAGTTCGGAGGCGCTCCTGGCCGAATCGACTGCTCGGCGACCGTCATCCTCGGATTGCTTGATATCGACCTCCCATTCGTGTGGGATCCAGCCCACGAGGCGGGCCCCGTGTACGCCCTGCAGGACCCGCCCGGCGATCAACCCTCCGGCAGCGAGTGGGCGCCTCATTGGATCGAGATATCCCCGAGTCTGGATGACTTTCTCGATCGGCTCCTTGAGTAGTCGCCGACAGATTCGAACGGCATCCAGCGATGAGGTATGGGGGGTCCGCTGAGCGGGCACCTCCGCAACCTGCATCAATTCGGCGTAGGCGACGGAAAGGCGGATACGGCGTGGATGTCTCGATCGGAACGTTCAATCTCAACAACCTCTTCACGAGGTGGAACTTCACCGCGGCTGTACCACCAGGCACTGAGCTCACGGAAGTGATGACACTCGACGCAAACGCGGAGAAACGGCTACGCACCTTCAAGGGCAGGGTTGTCAAGGGCAAGGACGCAGACGAGCGACAGGAGATCGCCGACCGCATCATTGCAATGGATGTCGATGTGCTGGCCGTTCAAGAGGTCGAGAACGTCGAGGCGCTGAACACGTTCAACTCAAACGAGCTGAACGGTCTCTACCCGCACCGGCTCCTCATCGAAGGCAACGACAGGCGACTCATAGACGTCGGCATTCTCTCGAAGCTTCCGCTGGGGCCGGCGGTGACACACCAGACGTAAGAATCAGAGAGAGAATTCTCTTTTCAAGTTTGTGATAACAGAGATTCTCCGAGGCCAGTGCTGAGCTGGGGTCGAGGCCGCTTTCGTCGGTTCACTCGGGTGAGCTGCACTCCTGCTTAGTTCTGCTCGCAATGCATGGGTGAGGGCTCGATTTGCCTTCATGCGGGGACGTCGTCCAGGTCTGGTGCGACCGCCTCGGCGTTCGACACGTCGTCGTCGTGTCGTCGTTGCCATGTCACCAGACGCTGGGTGCCGACCACCAGCAGGATGAACTCGCCGATGACTGTGCCCACGACAGCACCCGCCCACGACCACATCGGAATCAGCACCACGTAGAGCCCCAGGCTGCAACCGGCGGCCGCGAGCATGCACCACGCCCGAGTGGTTGCCCGACCGAGGCCGAGCAGACCGCCGAGCGGTGCGTCGCTCACCGCCTTCAACGGAAGGAACAGCAGCAACCATCGCGCCATGCGAGCACTTTCCTCGAAGTCGTCGCCCAGCAGCGGCTTGAGCAGGTCGACGGCGAAGAACAGAACGGCACACACCGGGAGCACGGCGACGAGGTTCAGCAATGCGAATCGACGGGCTCGTCGAGTGTGCTGGCCAAGTGCGGCTTCGTCGTGGGGAAGCAGCCGGTTGAACGCAGCTACCTGCAACGCCCGAATCGGGGTCATCGCCATGTTGATCACGCGGAATGCAGCGCCGTACACGCCGGCCACATCCGCCATCCCGTAGGCGTTGAGCACCGTCTTGTCGCCATCGAGCTGGATGTTCGAGCCGACCATCGGGACCGAGAAGCTGAAGGCCAGGCGGGCGTCGCTCCGACTCGGCCGACCAGGTCGGATCGAGATGCCGGCCCGTGGCAGTCGGACCAACAGGACCCAGGCGGTCAGCAGCGTGAAGAGGACGATGCCGCTCAGACCGATGTTGCGGATGGTCAAGAGATCGAGCTGATGGAGGCCGACGACGATCAGGAGACGCACGGCCACCACCACGATCCGAAGACGACTGGCGGCCGGAACGCCCTCAACGCCCTGAAGGACGAATGCGGAGATCAACACGACGTTGAGTGCGAGGAGCTCGGCGACGACGAGCGCGGCAATGTCGATCAGCGAAAGGGTCCGGATGAACATCGCGCCGATGACGATGGCGACGACCGTGCCACCGAGTCCCGTGAGGAGACCCTGTCCGAGCATGCGTCGTGACACCTGCGCCGGGTCGTCCTGATCACGGATGATGCGCTGCAACGCAGCCAAACCGACGCCGGCCCAGGCGAGTCCGGCGAGCGGGCCGATGATCCCGAACACGCCGACGTACGCGCCGTAGCCGGCATCGCCGAGGTTCCGACCGAGGAGGAGAAAGGCGACGAGGTTGGCGACGACGGTCGTTCCATCGTGCGCCATCGACCAGCCGACATCCGCGGCGAAGGATCGGTTCCGTGCGGCGAGCGCCTTCAGGTTCACGCCCGGACGTCCTCAAAACGATGTTGGGGGGCAGTGGCGGCCACATGCGCCAACGAGGCCAGATCGGCCCGTCGATCGAGCCGGAGGCCCATCACGCGGAGCAGACACAGCATGGTGAGGTACGGGCCGGCGAACACGGGCTCGGAGAGGGAGGCGACGAAGATCGACGTGAGGACGATCAGGGCGAAGACGCCGAAGTCCTCACCTCGTCGGTACGAGCGGATTGCCGACATCGTGGTCGACGTGAACAGCACGAAGTAGAGGCCGAGACCGATGATCCCCACCTGCAAGAGCAGGTCGAGAGCTCCGTTGTGGGCGTGTGGCGCCCGGAATCCGATCTCGCGCCAGAGCTGCAGGCTGAGGTCGTTCGGGGGGTTGAAGAAGAGACCTTCGCGCCCGTAGCCGATCCAGGGCTTGTCGGCGACGGCCTGGGCGGTCGCCGACCAGATGTCGGTACGACCCGAGAAGGTCGGGTCCTTGCCCGTCGCCTCGAGGAACAGCGGCAGGCCGGCTCGAGCGCCCATGGCGGCACCGACGGCCAGCGCAACGGTGGACACCACGGTGATGGCGAGGAGTCGATCGTCGACCCGACGGTTGGCTTGCAGCCACATCCATGCGGCGACGAGGACCATCGTGGTGGTGATGGCCGTGACCGACTGGCTTCCGAGGATCATGATTCCGGCCACGGCCAGCGTGCCGTACCGGGTCAGGGGACGTCGGTCGACCACCAGCACGATGCCGAAGACCATCGCGAGGAATGGGCCCATGTCGTTCTTGTGGGGAAACAGCGCGTGCCAACCGGCGAGGGTTTCATCGCCGAACCAGATGCCCGAACGCGTGCTCGGAATCGCGATCGTCGCCAGCACGGAGACGAGGAGGATGAGGCGGCCCGCCTGGAGCAGCCATCGCATGACGTCTCGTTCGTGGAGCGCGGCGGCGACGAGGAGGAAGCCGAGCAACATCGGGGTCTCGACCCTCACAAGAAACGAGGTGCGGTCCGGATCGAAGCTCCATGCCGACGACAAGGCGATCCACCCGGCGATCAGGATCGTCTGCATCGAGATCGTCAGTCCCCGAACGGTCGCCGCCGGCAACAGCAGGAACATGCCAACGGGGATCAGGGCGATCAGATACGTGAGGCTCGGCGGTGTGGGGACCGCATCGAAGTGCACGGCGGTGGCAAGGATGAGAAATGCTGCTCCGGCGGCGCGCGCAATCGGACCGACCGGGTCGGTCGAGGCGGCGCGGGAAACGAGCGAAGAATCCATCATCTCCTCCATCGGCACGGAGCCGTGAATCAGGAGGAATCCTCGATGGTGCCGAGCAGTGCACCGAAGGTCCAGATCGCTTCGCCATGGGCCTGCTGCACCGTGAACTCGCTCTGTCCTGCGAAGACGCCGACGTCGACGAAGTTGTGCAGCGTGGGCCAACTCGTCGGGTCGGGCGTGGTGCCGGCCGGACGCAGGTAGGCGTCCACGTACCAGAAGGGCGTCTGCCAGGTGGTGAACGATCCGTAGACCGGGGTGCCCGGCCAGATCGGAAGTCCGGCATGCATCTGATCCACCATCAGCACGTTCTCCGGTGCGCCGTGGCCCACGCCGGTGATCCAGCTTCGGCCCAGAGGATTCGCACCCACCGAATAGCTTGCGTTGCGCACAGCCTGATCTCGGAATCGCTGGTCACCGGTGAGCTCGTAGGCCCGCATGAGGGCAACCGTGTGTGGAATGCTCGGACCCAGACCCCAGATGAGCTGGACGTTGGCGCCTTCGGGAACCCAGCCGTACGCAGTCGTGGCGCCGGCCGTGAGCAGGTCCTCGGCCACGCGGACGATGCTGGTCTCCGCGTTGGCGCGGGTTGCGGCGTCGCCGAGCGCTGCGGGCAGGCGCGCATACCGCCAGGAGGCTTCGCACGAGGTTGCGAGGATGCAGGGGTCGAACGTCGGTGCGTCGTCCAACGTGCTCAGCTCGAGGAAGAGCTCGTGCCAGCGTTCGTCCGTGGTGAGCCGGTAGAGACTCACCGCCGCCGTCGCTCGTTGCACCTGGACGTCTGGATCGGCGGGTGGGTTCTGACGGACGGCGTTTTCGGCCCATTCCATCGCCGCGATGGCTGATGCCGCGTACTCGTCGGCGAGGTCGTCGTCGTAGGGACGGAGGGTGGCGGCGAGGTCGGCGACCACGCCGGCGTAGATCGCGCTGCTCCAGGGGTCGGGCGCATAGGCGTGGATCGAGAGCTCCTCGGTCCACGAGGTGCTGCCATCGAGGGGGTGGTCGGCGGCTTCGATGCCTCCCCGCACGCCGCCGTCGGGCAGCTGCATGCGTCGATAGACGTCGATCGTCCATCGGGCCTCGTCGAGGAGATCCGGGATGTGATCCCCGGATTCGGGCAGATTGAGTTCGAGCGCCGCCACCGTGTCCGGGTATTCGTGGACGAGGTCGATCAGGCGGCGGGCCATCCACAGATGCTGAATCCGACGGTCCCAATCGCCGCCGTCGAAGTGGCCACCCCAGGCATCGGCCAGCACCTCGTCCGTGGCACCGGCAACCAGTTCGGAGAACAGCGGTCCGTCGCCCCGGCCATTCGCGTCTTCGAGGAGCGTCTGGGTGGACGCGGTCACGATCACGCCGTCGTCAGGGTGGTACGGCCGTGGTCGTTCGAGGGCGGTGTGGGGGGCGCCGAGCGCCAGGCCGCTTCGCTGGTGGAACAGGGACCGAGCGACGGTTGCGGTGAGTGTCTGCCACGGACCCGTTTCGGTCACGGTGAACCGGCTCGAGCATCCGACCGAGTCGATGCAGAACCGGAGCGGTCCGTCTGCGGGAAGCGCATCGAGGGTGAAGGCGGTGGTCGGGCCACCGGTCAGGTCGCCGCGCCACAACTCCGAGGTGTCGTCGACCACGAAGGCGTCGCCGGGAACCGTCAGCAGCGTTGCCCCCGACTCGTCGATCACCCGTCCGACCGGATCGTCGAGACGGATGGGTTCGGCGAGCTGGGACCAGCTCGAGTGGTACGCCCGCTTCGCGCCGTCGCCGTCTGCCCAGCCGAGATGCGTGGTGTGGACGGCGGGACTGAACGAGAATGCGTCGATCGTTGTTCGCATGATCGTCCCGTCGGCGAGCGCGAGTGCGATCTCGCCGTCGCCGATGGTGTCGTCCAGGCGGACGTGAACCCGATGGGCCATGGCGAACACGTCTGCGTCGATCTGACCCGTGGGTGCGGCCCAGCGGCCGACGTCCACGACAGCGATCTCGCTGCCGTCGATCGTCGCCTGCAGCCCGGCGGCATCGAACAGCGCCGCCACGTCGACGTCAGGCCCGGGAACCCAGCTTGCGCCGTTCTCGTCGTAGACGACCTCGCCGATCTGGAACTCGATCTGGAGGACGTCGGGGGCCACCCGGCTGATGTGCATCCGGTCCGGCTGGAGCTGGTCGCCGGTCATCGGCCGGAGCGGACCGCGCAACTCGTAGGCGGCGACGGTGAGCTCACCCACTGCGGCGCCGGCACTGTCCCGATAGCGGACGAACAGTTCCTGGACGCCCGTGTTCGGTGTGGCGTGTTCGAGATCGGCGATCACCAACCACTCGGCCGAACCGAAGGTCGGCTCCGCAGCGATCTGGACCTCTGCCGCGCCCGCAGGAGCGACGAGATCGATGGAGACGACATCGTCGACGAGCTCGTGGTGAAGGGTGACGGTCCACGGTCCCGACCGGTCGATCATGGGAGCGCTCGTGCCACCCTCGACGGGATCGGTGTCGGCGAGCGCGAGGTCGCCCGGCTCACCGTCCGGCGGCCAGACGCGGTTCTCCTCCTGCTCCTGGGCGAGCGGCGGTCCCGAACAGGCCGAGGCAACAAGGACGCCGACGACGAGCGTTGCGATCCGCCGACGAGCTGTGGAGGTCACGCGGCGACGGCAACCACGGTGGGGGTCATCGCCCGCGCCCGCGACACGGACTCGGCCACCACGGTCTCGGAGTCCTGACCGAGCTGGACGTCGATGAGCGCGATGAGCGCAGAGTCGCCGACGTGGGAGCGCAGGTACCAGAGATCCTCGAGGTTTGCGAAGACGATGCTGCCCCGCAGGTCCGACAGCTCCTGTACGGCCAGGTCGACGACATCGCTCAGGCGCGTCCGGGACAGCGTCTGCACGCCGGAGGATCGCGCGAGGCGTTGCTCGTCGGCGTCGTCGGTCAGCACGGTCACGTCGTATCCGTGTTCCGCGAAGTGCACGGCCAGGTCACGGGTGAGCGCCCTGGCATGCGCACGGCTCTCGGTGGAGGAGAACCCCACGAGCTGGAGACGGTCGTCGACGAACGACCGTCGGAGTTCCTGGCTGAGGCGGAGCACTCGGCGCTGATCCCGCCGTCCGACGTCCGGCCAGAAGGTCGGAGTGATCCGCGTGGCCGATGCTTCCGTCACCTTGCTGCGGTCGAGGGCGACCACGACGGCAAGAGCGAGGAGGAGGCCAATGAGCGCCCCGTGCGCCGGGCCGAGGCCGGTGCCGTCCTGTACGGGGGCCGCTGGTGCTGCGGCAAGACTGACGATCGCAAACGGCGTGACCTTGGAGCGTTCGGCTCGCAGATCGAGGAGTGTCGCCCGTGCCGCCTGTACGTCGTCGTTCCGACGTGCCTGGTCGGCGGCCAGGGCAGGATTCGCTACGAAGAGATCGGCGATGGTCACGGAACGGTCGCTGTCGAGCAGCGCGTCCACCCGGCCGTCGCTGTCGGCCAGGGCCGACTCCGCCGATTCGAGTTCAGCTTCGGCAGTCACGATCGCAGCATCGAGTCCGCCGGTCTTGCGCTCGTTCGCCTCGACGAGCCACGACTCGGCCCAGAAGTTGACCGCCGCGATCGCGGCGTTGGCTTCGGGTCCTTCGACCCGAAGGTCGACCACGTCGGTGTCGGTGCGCTGGGCCACGGTCATGTCCGTGTGAGCGTCGATGCCGGAGCCCACCGCTCGGGCGACCCGCTGTCGCAGGTCGAGGCTCGTGATGAAGTCCATCTCGTTGACCACGATGCGTTCGAGTACCTGGTCCGAGCCGTAAACGTTCCGGTCGGAACCGACCTCAACCGTCGCCTCGGCGATGAAGCGGTCCGTTCGACCGGATGCGGCCAACAATCCCAAGGCGGCGCCGAAAACGACGAAGGCACCGATGAGATACCAGCGGCGTCGGGCAGCCGTGAGGAGTCGGGCGAGCTCCATGGCTCAGCTCGGACCCTTGTATTCGACGAGACCGGTGCGATGGCCGCGGAGTCGATTCCGGTAGAAGGTCATCATGCCGGCGAGTTCGGCAAACTTCCCGAGGACGACGTGGCGGGCGTACATTCCGGAGGTCGACGGCGTGTCGCCGAGACCGATGCGCCACGAGCGAACCTTCCACCACAACACGGGGTATCCCAGAGCGAGGGCAGCACCGAGGTAGGCGAAGGGTGTCACGAGCAGACCGAGCAGCAGCGACGCCGTGATCGCAAGCGGAACCGCGCCGGCCCAGAACGCAATGCTCCGGACTTCCTTCACGTAGTGCCCCTCGCTGCCGTGCATCGCGGCGCCTTCGGCATAGGCATGGCCGGCCCGCTTCGTCCGCTTCCACCACTGACCGAACGAGGTGATCGCTGCATCGTGCAACGTCATCTCGGCGTCGATCCGGCGAATCTTCCAGCCGCCGGCGCGAAGACGGAAGCTGAACTCCGGATCCTCCCCGGCGATCAGGGTCGTGTCGTAGCCGCCGGCATCTCGCCAGGCTGACGTCCGGAAGAGCACATCGCCGCCGAAGGCGTCGGCATCGCCAACCGGTGTGTGCCACTCCATGTCGCAGAGGCGGTTGTAGTTCGAGGCGTCCGGAAAGCGTTCACGGCGGCGTCCGACCACGGCGGCGATGCGAGGGTTCGATCGCAGTTCGGCGAGGCCGGCCTCGAGCCAGTCGGGCTGGAGCTCCGTGTCGCCATCGAGGACCTGGATGAACTCGAGGTCGGGATGGGTGGTTCGCAGATGGTTGAAGCCGGTGTTGCGCGCCCGGGCCGCGGTGAACGGCGTCGTGTTGGTGAGTTCGACGACGTCGACGTTGAGACGTCGGGCCATATCGCAGCTGTCGTCGGTCGAGCCGGAATCGACGTAACAGGTGGGGAGCCGGCGAGCCTCAAGCGACTTGAGGCATCGTTCCAGACGCTCGCCCTCATTGCGGCCGATCACCACGACGCCAACGTTTCGCAATGGCACCGGGGGCGGTGTTGCGGCCTGCTTGACGATGGTCTTGTTCTTGCGGTTGCGCCGTCCGCGTCTGCTCATGCTGCGCTTCTTTCCTCGAGAGTTGCGTCTGGTGACGCGGTGAGCGGTCGCGCCGGAGCACCGACGACGGTGACGCCGGCGGGAACGTCGTGCAGAACGACGGCATTGGCGCCCACGGAACATCCATCTCCGAGACGGATCGGGCCGACGATCACTGCGCCGGCGCCGATGTTCACGTCGCGTCCGATCACGGGTACATCGAACGGCGCGTCGAGATTGCGGTTGCCGATGGTGACACCCTGCCGGATGGTGCAGCCGTCGCCGATCGTCGCGTCACCGTGGACAACGATGCCGCCCTGGTGTTCAACGACGACGTTGCGGCCGATGTTGGCGCTCCACGGGAGCTCGACGCCGTAGACGTTGCGGCAGCGGTGGAAGGCGCTGCGGTGCAGGAGGGTGAACGGCATGCGCGCGATGCGGCTGCCGATCTGCATGCGCCAGTTTCCGAACCGGTGCACGGCCAGGGCCCGAACGCCGGGCTTCGACCAATCGGTGCGGTTGGCGATGTGATCCTCGCGCCAGCACGCACGAAGCTCGCGCAGCGAACGAGGCGGCGCGCTCGGTGGTGTGCAGACGATGTCCTCGTTCACGCGGCGTCCTCGTAGACCTCGCGTTCCGGCATCGGCTCGATGACGGCAGCGTCCGGAACGGTGGTGGGGCGATTGTTCTTGCCGCGCGCCCGGGGCACGTCGGCGACGACGGGGATCAGGCGTTCGCGGACCGAGTCGAACACACGGGCGACCTGGGCCACGCCGTCATGACGTTGGCCGGACTCCGGAAGCACCAGCACGATCTGGTCCGCCGCACGAGCGAGCGCCGCAGCCGTCATCGACTCCAACACCGGACCGACATCGATGATCACGACGTCGGCGACGGGGCGCAGGGCGGCGACCACTGCGTCGCCATCGAGGCGGCGGGTGCTGATCGACGGCGACGTACCGAGGGTGATCAGGTTGGGAAGGTCGGTGGCACCGAGTTGCGGCGGAATCTCGGCGGCGACGTCCGACAGGCTTCCGGCCGGGGCATCGAGCGCACCGGTCAACGCAGCGTGCTGGTCGTCACCATCGATGAGAACGGTGCGGTTGCCGCGCCGGGCGAACCGAGCGGCAAGGCCGATGGCAGCAGTCGTGGAACCGGCGCCCTCACGGGAGCCACCAACGAGGATGACGCGAGCGCCGACGACCGTGGAGGCCAGTTCCAGCCGACCGACGAGACGGTCCAGGCCGGCGGTGAAGGAACTCGACGTCTCGCGAAGTGCCGCCTCGGGGCCGTAGGCGAGCGACTTGATGCGGGGGAGGTTGGCCTCGATCGGCTGCTGGAGTTCGCGTTCGATGTCCGACGCGTCGATGACGGTGGGGGAGAAGCGGGCGGCCAGGAGCGCCGCCACCACGCCAAGCATGGACATGATGAACACGACGGCGATCCGCATGAGCGACGTGTTCGTCCCCTCGGGCTCGGTCGGCAGCTGTGCCTGTTGCACCAGCTCGGTCTGTACCGCCTGGCTGGCGGTGAGCTCCACCGCGTCGAGCTGGCCTTCGATTCGGGCGAGGTCACTCAGCAGGAGGCTCTGGCGCGTGGCCGCATCAGGATCGAGAACTCGAATGTCCGGTACCGCAACCGGCGTCTCGGTGCCGAGCGTGGCCAGGTAGGGGGCGGCAGCGCGTTGGAGGTCGTTGTTGACCTCCACCAGTTCTGCCTCGACCGCGGCGAGTTCGGCCTGGAGCCGATCCCGCTCTGGTTGGAACACGGCGTCGGTCCGCGCGCCGAGATCGATGAGATACACGTCGGCGTACGCCTGGGCGATGCGCTGCGACCGTTCCGCGTTCGAGGTGGTTGCGACGACCTCGACGATGTCGCTGTCCTCGCGCTGGGTGAACTCGGTGGAACGACGAACGGTCAGCGCCGTCTCGGGATCCCCGAGACGTGTCGCCACCCGTTCGGCGAGACCGGTGCTCTCGAGCACGCTGATCTGACTCTGCACATAGCGGTCGGGCTGGTTGGCGAGCGACGGACTCACCGATTCGACGGATGGTTGGACGAGTACGAGCGAGGTCGAGGTGTACTCGGTGCCGACACCGCCGCCGATGCGGGACGCCAGCACGACGCCAGCGACGACGAAGAGTGCGAGGATCCACCATCGTTTCCGAAGCGCGTTGTTGATGAATTGCAGTTCCACGGTTGTTCCTCCGACGGTCGCGGGCGGGGCGCGACCGGTCTGCTGGCCTTCTCGAACTATCGGCGTCGAGGGGCGAAAATGTGAGCGAACGGCGGGCGTCCTGTTGCCGAGCCGCGAGCGGGCGAATCCACCCGATGCAAACGGGTCGAACCGCTCACAAGACGGCGCGTCCATGCCGAAGAAACACCGATGGCTCAATCACCGCTCGTCGATGCGGCGCCGCTGTGGCGCGTCGCTTCGCCCTACTTCTCCGAAGCCACGGATCGTTGGCTCGACGACTTCGTCGACCCATCGGCGCACCGATTCGAGCTCGTCGGTCGTGTCGGTGAAGCAATTCCCTGGCATCTCAAGAAGAGCCCCCGGAGTTCCGGCAGCGAGTGGCGTGACTTCCACCAGCAGGCGCGGATCACCATGGATGCCGACTGCTCCGGGATGATCGGCGTGTTTCCCCAGGTCACGGCGACGCTCGCGGCCCGCGCTCGGCTTCGCCGTGACGACCGGCCGATCGTGAGCTGGTTCTTCAACACCAATCTCGAAAACGCTGCGCGACGACTGACGGCGCGCGCCAGCCTCTCCCGGGTAAACCGGTTCGTCGTGCACAGCACGATCGAGATCGAGGCGTACGCCCGGATGCTCAAGCTGCCGGAGGATCGCTTCCAGTTCGTCCACCTCCAGTACGGAGGTGACATCGAGACGGCGCCACCGGACATCGACGAGCCATTCGTCTTCGCGACCGGCTCCGGTTTCCGGGACTACGGCACCTTCTTCGAAGCGGTGGGTTCGCTCGGCTATCGCACCCTCGTCCTCGCTGGGCCCCGCGTGCTCGCGGGCCTCGAGATCCCCGACAACGTGACGATCGTCGATTCGATGTCCCGCTCGGACATTCGGCGGCACGTGCGTCACGCCCGCGTCAACGTCGTACCCATGACGACCGACGGCCTCACTGCCGGAGTCGTCACACTCGTCGAGACGTTCCGTCACGGACGGGGCGTGGTCGCCACTCGCCGCTCCGGCCTCGAGGACTATCTGATCCACGACGAGAACAGCCTCCTGTCCTCGCCTCGAAACGCGGCCGAGATGGCAGCGTCCATCGAGGCGTACTGGACCGACGACGTTCTGCGAGCCCGCATCGACAACGGCGCGGCCGACTTCGCAGAACGCCACTGCACCGACGAGGCGGCTGCCGCCTCCCTCGTGTCGGTGCTCGACGATGTTCTGGGAACGTCATCGACCGCTGCGGGACACCATCTTCACGCTGCCTGAGAGGTCTCGAATGCGCATCGCCTACCTGATCAACGAGTATCCGAAGGTCTCGCACAGCTTCGTGCGCCGCGAGATCGAAGCGCTCGAACGCCACGGGGTGGAGGTGGAGATCTTCTCCATCCGGCCGTGGTCGAGCGACCTCACCGACCCCGCAGACGTGGCGCACGCGGAGCGGACGACGGTCCTCTACGGCCAGTCGTCCGACCTGTCGGGAGCCATGCGGACCGAAGCCCGGACGAATCGTCGGGCACTCTCGGCGACGACCGCCAAGGCGATGAAGCTCGCCAAGGGCTCGGAGAAGTCCGCCGCCTACTGGTCCGCTTATGTGGCTGAGGCAGCTCGCCTTCGCCAGCTGCTGTCCGAGCGGAACATCGATCATGTGCACGCACACTTCGGGACGAACTCGGCGGCCGTGGCCATGCTCTGCCGCATGCTCGGTGGCCCGTCGTACAGCTTCACCGTGCACGGCCCGGAAGAGTTCGACCGCCAGGTCGGCCTGTCGCTGCCGGAGAAGATCGAGCACGCAGCGTTCGTGGTCGGCATCAGCTCGTACGGACGCTCGCAGCTGCTGCGGCTTGCTCCCGCTCATCGTCGCGACGACGTTCACGTGATCCATTGCGGTCTGTCCTCGTCGTACCTCGAACTCGAGAGCGGTCCGATCGAGGCCACACCCAACCTCGTGACCGTCGGTCGGCTGAGCGAACAGAAGGGCCACTGGATCCTCCTCGAAGCGGCCCGCATGCTGGCCGAGGACGGGATCGACTTCTCGCTGCAACTGGTCGGCGATGGCGAGCTTCGTCCCGATGTGGAGGCGACGATCGAGGAGTACGGACTTCAGTCGAAGGTGCACATCTCCGGGTGGGCGACCGAGGACGAGGTCGCGGATGCGATCCGTGCGAGCCGGGCGCTGGTGCTGCCCAGCTTCGCGGAGGGTCTGCCTGTCGTGATCATGGAGGCGCTTGCGCTCCGCCGACCCGTCATCAGCACGTACGTGGCCGGCATCCCCGAGTTGGTCAGCCCGGGCGAGTGTGGCTGGCTCGTGCCGGCCGGCGACGCCGCCAAGCTCGCCTCAGCGATGCGAGCCGTGCTCGCAGCCGCTCCTGCGGATCTGGATCGGTTCGGTGCCGAGGGCGCCGAGCGAGTGGCCCAGATGCACAACGTCGACGTTGAGGCCGCAGCACTCATCGAGCTGTTCACACAAGCCATCGACAACAACACAACGACCGCCCACGCGGCCTAGCCACCCTCCGCGGTCGACCCACTACAAGTGGGGGGCAGCCCCCACTTGTGAGGGAGTGCGCGCGGGGCGTGGTCAGGTGGTGTGTGGTCCGGGTGGTGCCTGGTCAGGCGGCGCGGTCGTCGAGGAGGCCGCGGACGCGGCCGGCGGCAATGGCGCCGCGACGGAGCACGTGGACCACGCTCTGGTTCTCGGTCTTCTGACCGTTCGCCTGCAACATCCGGTTGCCGGACGACTCCACGCCGGGCGGCGGGCGCCGAGCGAGAACCTGGGCCATGCCCCGGCCATACAGGTAGTGCTGTTGCAACAGGGAACGCAGGCCGGCCCGATGGCGATAGTGCATCACCGCGGTCGGTTCGTACCGCAGCTCGATCCCGGACTCGATCAGACGCCAACTGAAGTCGATGTCTTCGCCCCGGATCAGGTCGCAATCGAATCCGCCCACCGCGGCGAAGTCCTCCGCCCAGAGCGCCATGTTCGCCGAGACGAGATAGTCGGCACCAAGGAAGGCGGGCAGGTTCCCCGGGGTGGCCGGCGGCCGCCAGTTCTCCTGGCCCGGAACGACGAGTTCCTCCTCGCCCAGATGGCCGCCGATCGCGGTACCCGGTTCGAGTGCGTCGATGAGCTGTTGCAGCCAGTCCGGTTCGGCCTGATCGTCGCCGTCGCAGAACGCGAGCTTCTCACCGCGAGCATGGTTGGCGCCGACGTTGCGCGCATGCGATGCGCTGCGCACGTCGGATGCATCGATGATCCGTGCGTCGAAGGCGTGGGCGTCGACCAGGCCCTCGAGCAGACGCCGTGCGACCGGATCCTTCGTGTTCAGTGCAAGGACCAACTCCCAGTCGAAGGAGACGATCTGCGCATCCAGGTGGTCCAGCGCAGACTCCAGCGTCGGATCCACGGATCCGACGGGCATGACGACGGAGACCTCGATGGCGGAGGCGGCCTGATGTGCGTGCATACCGTTGATATCGGCAGGTCGCCGATGCGGCCTGAAGGGTCGTTGTGCCCGCTTATTTGCGGAGGTGACGACCCACGATCATGAGGAACCGGGTGTCCTTGACGAGGTAGCGGTGGACCATCCGGCGCGGCTCCGTGAGCATGCGATGCACGAACTCGAGCCCCATCATGCGGAAGAGCTTCGGCGCCCGCTTCTTGATGCCGGTCAGAAATTCCAACGAGGCGCCCACGGCGAGAACCACCGGAGGTTCGCCGGCGTCTGCCGGCCACTGATCGATGATCGACTTCGCGAGCAGCAGGTCCTTGGGGAATCCGATGCCGACGAAGACGAACTCCGGGCGTCGGTCCATGTCCAGCATCTGCAGGACGCATTGCCAGGCGAAGGTGTCCATGAGCGTGGACTCGTTCGGCTCGAGCAGCGGCGCACGGCGCCAGGCACACTCGGGATGTTTGCGTTCGAGCAGGAACCCGACCTCGCCACTCGGCACGATGGCGAACATCGATCGCCCCTCGAGTGCGAGCCGGGGCCACATCTCGGCGGTGAGGTCGGAGCCGGCGAGCTTTGCGGCCAGTCGGTCTCCGGCCAGGTGGCTGAGGCTCACGAGCGGCTGTCCGTCTGCGAGCACGACGGCAGCGCGGTCGACGGTTGCCTTCACGCTGGGCGAGGCGTCCTCCAGGGTGACCAGGATGTCGACGTTGGGCGTCACGACGAGCGGAAGCTGACCCGGCTTGCCGCGGTACCCATCCAGCAGGGCGCTGGCGACGTCCTCGATGGAGGCGGCATCGGTGAAGCGCAGCCCCCACGTGTGCGCGTCGCTGAGCAGCGCAGGTTCGACCTCATCGGTCGTGCGCAGCGGCGGGAGGGTGTCGAGGGGCGGAGTCTGGAGTGTCGGGTTGGTGCCGACAGTGACGCCGAGGTCGTGGTCTCGGTCCATGTGTCCAGAGTGGAGAACGCTGCGCATCGGCGCATGAGGCTGATGGCGTCTGCGCCCGGACCCGATTGCCCATTCAGGATTTCGGCGGGTGTGTCGAAACACCCGGTCCGTCAGCCGGCGAGTTTCTCCATCCGTCGCAGCGCGCTCGTGGCGTCGATCGATTCGGCCAGCGCCTCGAACTCGTCTGTCGGCCCCGTCCACTCGAGCACGTCGACGTTCTCGGAGACAGGGGCGTCAAGCTCAATTGTGGCGATCCGACGGAAGAGGAGCGCGAGTTCGAGGTTGTCCGCCAGCGTGGCGGCGAGCTTCGCTCCACCCCGCACGGTGATGTCCCACTGGCCGGCGGCGGCCGGAACATCGGTGATGTGGCCGTAGCGCGACAGCACAGCGGCCGTGGACTTCGCCCCCCAACCGGGAAGTCCGGGAAAGCCGTCGGCGGAATCGCCGACGAGGGCCAGGTAGTCGGGGATGGACGCAGGCGGCACGCCGAACTTCTCCTGGACGCCGGCCTCGTCGTATCGGACGCCCTTGCGCCGGTCGAACTGCACGATGCCTGCCGCATCCGAAACGCACTGGGCCAGATCCTTGTCGGGAGTGCAGATCTGCACCTCGGTCACGCGCGGATCTGCGGCGGCCATCACTGCGGCGGCGCCGAGTGCGTCGTCGGCCTCGTACTCCACCATGGGCCACACCGTGAACCCGGCGGCCCGCAGGACGTCTTCGAGCGGATGGAACTGGGACTCGATGTCCGGGTCGATCTCGGAGCCGTCCTTGTAGTCGTCCCACAGATCGTTGCGGAAGGACGGGATCACGTGATCGGTGGCGATGCCGATGTGGGTGGCGCCGTCTTCGAGCAGGCCGATCATGGAGCCGAGCACGCCGCGCATCGCGCCCGTCTCCTGCCCGGCTGCGGTGATGTGCGAGGGCGCGGCGAAGAAGTAGCGGAACAGCTCGTAGGTTCCGTCGATCAGATGCACCTGCATGTTGTGCCTCCCGGTGAGGTTGCCCGGCGGCGTCGTGGGTTGCCGGGTTCGAAGTCTCTCAGTGCGGACCGCGCGGCGCAAAGCTACCGACTGTGGCCGGAGGTTTGGTAAACAGGACGGAGGTCGTTGCCCATGGAAAGGAGCGGCGCATGCATCTGACTCCTGAGCAGATCGATCGCCAGCCCTTCCGGATGCGGAAGCGGGGCTACGACATCATGCAGGTCCGCAACTTCCTGCGGGAGATCGCCGACGAGATGCGGGCGCGTCAACGTGTCCGGGACCAGCTCGGGACGGAGGACGATCCGGTTGCGATCGCCACGACGCAGGCGGATGAGATCATCGCCGCGGCAGAGGTTCGGGCGGAGGAGATCGTTGCCGAGGCCCAGGCCGTGGCCGGGGGCACGGATCTCGAGGCGGCCCGCGTCGAGGCGCAGTCGGTGCTGGATGCGGCCCGCACGGATGCGGCGGCCATTCGTACCGAGGCCCAGGAGTCGGCCGAACAGTTGGCGAGCGAGGCCGAGGATGCGGCCCGGCGCCGCAGCGATGAGGTGCTGCGGGACACGCAGACACGGCTCGACGGCCTGCTGGCCCAGGAGCGAGAGGTTCATCGTCGGCTGCGGACGACGCTCGACGATCTGCAGGGGACGATTGGCGATCCCGTCGATGACGACGTGGCGGTGGATCTCGACGAGTTGCCCGAGGTGGAGCCGGTGGCGGCTGATGGTTCGCTGGCCGAGTTCATGAAGGCGGCGCTTCGCAACGAGGTTGCCCCCGACTGAGACGTCGGTTGGGCGAAAACGAGACAACCCGGCACCGAGGTGCCGGGTTGCTGCGTACTTGGGGGTGACTGCACCGATCGGCCAGGCGCGGGCGGTCGTATGGTCTGACCGACCGGAGCAGCTAGTCCCCAGTCCTGTTCAAGAGGTGACCCTGATCAACCTCTTCAACTTGACGTTACGGTTATATTACGAACATGTCGAACAGGTGTCAAGAGTTTTCTCCAGAAATCTTTTCGACATCTTCGAGCACCTTCTGTCATATACATCGCCAGACCCCCACGCCAGATTGAGGGATTTCCCCCGGGCCCCCGGAGACGCGACGCCGTCATCGTGAGCACATGGAAGATGACATCACGGCAATTGCCGCCCTCGAGCGGGTACTGCTCACCGTCGAAGCCGAGCTCATGGCCCTCCATTCCGGCGAACCCGTGAATGCCGAGGCGCTTGAAGCACGGTTGGTCACCGACGTCACGACTCCGGCGCGCGCCATGGCCGCGTCGGTCCCGCCTCCGCCACCCGTGCCACCACCACCACCTCGACCGGCACCGCCGAATCCGATGCCGCCGCGATCCGCCATGCCCCTGCCTCCGATCCGGCCGAAGCCAGGGCCGGCCCCCATCGAGTCGCGCGTCACGCTCGAGCGGCTCTTTCGGATCGGCGGAATCGGCCTGGTCGTCCTCGCCGCCGTGTTCTTCGTGTCCACGGCGATCAGTCGAGGCTGGATCGGACCGTCCGCACAACTGGGCCTGGCCACCATCGTGTCCCTCGGCATGATCGGCCAGAGCTTCCGATTCGCGCCGTCGCAACGAATCTGGAGCGTCACGATGGCGGCCGGAGGTGCCGCCTCCTTCTTCGTGTCCGGAGTGATCGGCCACCTCGGACTCGACCTGCTGTCCACGGGAGCGGCTGTGGCCTGGCTGTCCGCCGCCGTCCTCGGCTTTCTCGCACTTGCCCGAGCACACGGCAGCGAGCGGCTGGCCATCCTCGGCGCTCCGGCTGCGGCCCTCGGCGTGGTGCTGCTCGCCGGCTCCACCGACGCAGCCGAAAGCGTGTTGCTCATCGTCGGTGTTGGATGGACGTTTGCGCTCGCCGCAGCGACCGCGGCCCAACGCTGGTTCGTCGCCCGCGCGCTCGGTGGCGTCGTCGGTGCCGGCATCATCCTCCTCGGCGTCGGCCTGTCCGTCGACGGCGGCGTCACCGCGACCTCGGTCGCCGGTGCGGCGGTCGGCATCCTGGCGGTCTCCACGCTTGCGGTTCAACAGCTCCGAGAGTTCGATCCCGAACAGACCTTGGCGCTCATCGAGGCCAGGCTCGCAGCGGGACTGATCCCCTGGACCTCGTTCGTGACTGCGATCGTCGTCGGTGTGGAGTTCACCGATGACATCGCGGGATGGACCGTCGTGGCTGTTGGGGCATCGGGTGCCGCTGCCTCCCACCTGCTCCGCGGCAGGGTGCACCCGACGATGTCGATGCTCCACCTGCTCGCTGGCATCGGCACGGCGGCGATCGGCTTCGTGTCCGTTCTCGACGGCCCGGCCCTGCTCGCCGTGCTGTTGGTGCAGGCGGTGCTCACCGGTGTGTTGGCAATGCGGAGCAACGCCGCCGAGATGACCGTGGCGGCCACGGTCCTCGGCGGCATCGTGGCCGCCTGGACGATCGCCCTCACCTCCGGAGCACTCGCCGGTTCCGGCTTCACGATCGGTGAGCTGCTCGTGACAGCGGCCGTCATGCTGGCGGCTGCGGTCAGCACGTGGATGCTCCGGAACTCGGAAGCGGTCCGGGGCGCCTGGATCTGCTCGTGGATCGCCACGCTCGTCTGGGTGATGGCGGCCTGGCAGGCCGTGCCACAGGCCCAGATGTGGATCAGCCTCTCGTGGGCGGTCCTGTCGGTCGGTCTGCTCGCCAGCCGAAGCCTCTGGTCTGGATCACTTCAGGCCGAGCAGTTTCGCACGGCCGTTCGGGTGGGCCTCACGACACTCGGGCTGACCGGCGCCAAGCTGATCTTCGTCGACCTCGTCACCGTCGATGTGCTTTGGCGAGCGGGACTGTTCCTCGCCATCGGCGGCGTGTTTCTCCGACTCGCCTTCGTCCTGCCGAGTCTGCTGGAACGCACCGACGAGACCGTCGAATCCGAGCACGAGGCAGCCCGGGTCGGCTGACGCTGCGGTCAGCTCCCGAGCTTCTGGCGACCTTCGAGTGCCCGGCCGAGTGTGAGCTCGTCGGCGTACTCGAGGTCGCCGCCCACCGGAAGACCGGAAGCGATCTTGGTCACCGTGATCCCGAGGGGCTCCAAGAGCCGGGCGAGGTACATGGCGGTCGCCTCCCCCTCGATGTTGGGGTTCGTACAGAGGATGACCTCGGTGATCTGCTCTTCGGTGATCCGGCGCAGCAGTTCGGTGATCCGCAGCTGCTCCGGTCCGATGCCTTCGATCGGGCTGATGGCGCCCTGGAGGACGTGATAGCGACCCTTGTACTCGCGGGTTCGCTCGACGGCGACGATGTCGCGCGACTCCTCGACGACACACACCACCGTGGCGTCGCGACCCGGATCACGGCAGATGCCGCACTCCTCGCCCTCGGCGATGTTGAAGCAGCGGTCGCAGAACGAGATCTTTTCCTTCACCTCGGTGATGGCGGTCGCCAGCCGGGTGGCATCGAGCTTCGGCACCTTCAGCAGGTGATAGGCGATTCGCTGCGCCGACTTCGGCCCCACTCCGGGAAGCCGGCCGAGCTCGTCGATCAAGTCCTGGACAGGACCGGCAAAGACAGCCACTCAGGCGCCGCCGAGGAGGCCGCCGAGACCACCGAGGTCCATGCCGCCCATCGCGTCGGCCTGACCGTCCTGAATCTGGCTCGAGGCATCTCGGAGAGCGGCGAGGACGAGGTCCTGCAACATGTCGACATCGGCGGGGTCCACAACGGACGGATCGATGGTGACCGAGTGGAAGTTCAGCGCACCGTCGACGCTGACCTTCACGACGCCACCGCCGGCCGTGCCTTCGACGACTTCTTCGGCCTTCTGTTGGGCGCTGGCCATCATCTCCTGCGCCTGGGCCATGAGACCGCCGAGGTCGGGCATGCCGCCGCCCCCGCCACCCAGCAGGGCGCTGAGGTCGGGCATTCCGTCATCGGGTGCAGCGGGGTTGTCACTCATGGATTCCTCAGTTCTCGGGGGGGAGCCATCACTTCGGCGCCGGGGAACACGTCGGTGATCCGGTCGACGACCGAACTGTTGCCCATGTCGGCATCGGTCAGATCGTGTATGTCTACCTCGTCATCGGCCGGAAGGTTGGATGCCTCCGGCGCACCGCCTGACGGGGCCGCCGAGCCGCCGCCGTCGGAGAGGGACGGGCCGGTGGTCAGACGGAGGCTGGCGGCGTGGCCGAAGTGGCTCTGGATGGCGGACTCGATCTCGCCGACGAACGGCTCGCATCGCTTCAGCTGTGCCTCGATCGGGAGGACGAACGTGATGACGTCGCCGTCGACCACCTGGACCTCGCCGGCGAGGAAGCGGGCACGAGCCTTGGTGGACTGCCCGTCGAGCATCTCGTTCCAGCCCTCCTGCAACCGCTGGAGCGACAAGGCACCGCCGCCGGCTGCCGGGGCCGGCGCAGGTGCTGGGGCCGGGGTCGGCTCGGGCGCCGCGGCCACGGGGTCGGGTTCCACGGGTGCGGGGTCTGGATCGGGCTCCGGCATCTCGGCGGCCGGTGCGGGGGCCGGCGCCGGCGCGTCGTTCCGCATGGACGGCGGCGGCGGAGCGGATGGGGTGGCGGCTGCCGGCCGTGGCGCCGGTTCCGTCTCTGCTGGTGCTGCCGGTGCCGGTGCCGGTGCCGGTGCGCGGGCGGCGGGTGCGGCGCCGCCACCGCCCGCCGAGCGGGGTCGGAGCGCGGCGCGAGCGACATCGGCCGGTGAACTGCCCGGCTTCGCCATCGGCCGTTCCTCGGCAGGTGGTGCCGCCCGTGCGGGGGCCGGCGCTGCCGCGGGAGCTGCGTTTGCCTCGGCCGCCACGTCGGCGGCCGGGGCGGCCTGTGGCGCCGCGGCAACGACGCCGCCGGCCAATTGCGCTTCAAGCGCTTCGATGCGAGCGGTCAATGCGGCGACGCCGCTGTCGGTCGTCGGGTCGCAGATGCGCACGAAGGCGACCTCGAGATCGATCCGTGGATCGGGGGCCTGGCGCATGTCGACCAGAGAACGACCCACCGTTTCGAGGCTCCTCGTGATCGTGGCCGGCGAGAGCTCGCCCTGCCACCGATCCGCCAGCTCTCGCTCGGGTTCGGAAAGACGAGGTGGGGCCGAGCCCATCTTCACCAGGAACACCGTGCGCAGCGCATCGATGAACCGTTCGCCGATGCGTCGGGGATCGACCCCTCGCTCTGCTGCCGCTTCGATTGCCTGCATGGCCAGCGCGGCGTCGTTCGTGGCCAGCGCCTGCAGCAGGTCGGCGGTGGACGTGTCGGCGTTGGTGACGCCGCCGGCAGCCACGACCTGATCGAGCGCGGAGAGGGTGTCTCGAGCCGAGCCGCCGCCGGTCTTGACCACATGGCCAACGGCGGTTTCGTCGACGTCCAGTCCGGCATCCGCAGCGACGTCGCGGACCAGCTGGGCGATGTCGTCTGCGCCGATCAACGTCAGCTCGAGTTGCTGGGTCCGACTGCGGATCGTGGGAACGACCTTGTGGGGCTCGGTGGTCGCCAGCACGAAGACCACATGGTCCGGCGGCTCCTCCAGCGTCTTCAGGAGCGCGTTCTCCGCCCCGGACGTGAGCATGTGGACCTCATCGAGCAGGTACACCTTCGTGCGACCCGGCGTTCCCAACGCCACCTTGGCGAGGAGGTCCCGGATGTCGTCCACCTTGTTGTTCGACGCCGCATCGAGCTCGTGGAGGTCGAAGCTCGTACCCGCCTCGATCGACAGGCACGAATCGCAGGTGCCGTCGGGTTCGCCATCCTGCGGGTTCTCGCAGTTCAGGACCTTGGCGAGAATGCGGGCCGCCGTGGTCTTGCCGGTGCCGCGAGGGCCGCTCAGCAGGTAGGCGTGGCCGACGCGGTCCTCACGAACCGCATTCCGCAGCGCCTTGACGACGTGCTCCTGGCCACGCATCTCGGAGAACTTCTGCGGACGGTACCGCCGGTACAAGGACTGATAGGCCACGGTCCGACTCTACGAGGCGCGAACGGTGACCAGCAATGGATCCGGCCGCGTTCTCCGGTTCCTTGCAAGAGGGGGTTCACCCCGGACCAGAACATGCCGATTGAACACCGTGTACTCCGGCCTCGGAACCCGTCCCGCAGAAGCGGTAGGCAAAAGCTCGCGCCGCGGGGCGGTCAACGGAACCGTGCTCGCACTCGGGTTCACGAGCTTCTTCACCGACATCTCCTCGGAGATGGTGACGGCCATCCTGCCGCTGTTTCTCACGGTCGGCCTCGGCTTCTCGCCGGCGGCATTCGGACTGTTCCAGGGCGCCTACGAGCTGGCGAACGCGGCCCTGCGGATCGTCGGTGGAGCCGTCGCCGACCGCACCCGTCGACCGAAGGAGACCGCCGCCGCCGGCTATGGCCTGTCCACCCTCACGCGCGCCGGTCTGCTCGGATCCATCTGGGTGGGCCTGCCTGCCGTTCCGTTCCTGTTGATGGATCGCCTCGGGAAGGGGCTGCGAACCGGTCCGCGCGACGCGATGATCTCGTTGGCGACGCCGCAGGCGTCGTGGGGAACGGCGTTCGGCATCCATCGCACCATGGACGCCGCCGGCGCCCTGATCGGCCCATTGCTCGCCTTTGCCGTGTTGCTTGCGGTCCCGGGGTCCTTCGATTCGATCTTCGTGTTGAGTTTCGGGTTCGGACTGCTCGGCGTCGCCGTGATTACCACGCAGGTTCGGAACCCGACCATCGGCGTCGGCCCGACGAGCATCGGCGTCCGCACCCGTCCATCGCTCCGCGATCAACTCCGCATCCCCGGATTCCGGCGCATCGTCGTCCTCGGATCCGCCTTCGGCCTCTTCACCGTCGGCGACGCGCTCGTCTACCTCGTGATCTGGGACGCGTCCGCTCAGCAGAGTGCGTTGGGCACGAGCGGCTTCGGGATGGAGTGGTTCCCGATGTTGTTCGCCGGCACGGCGGTGGCCTTCGTCCTGTCTGCCACCCCCATCGGTCGACTGGCCGACCGCGTCGGTCGAGCCCGAGTCTGGGTGGCCGGCCATCTCCTCCTCGCGGCCGTCTACGGCGTGCTGCTCTGGCGGCCGGCGGAGACGACGTCGATCGTCGTCATCCTTCTGCTGCTCGGCCTCTACTACGGCGCGACCGACGGTGTGCTCCCGGCGTTGGCCGCCGGGGTGATCCCCGAAGCGTCCCGAAGTGCCGGGCTGGCGCTGCTCGCCACCGCCGTTGCGTTGAGCCGCATGGCGTCGGCGGCCGGCTTCGGCCTCATCTGGGAGTGGGTTGGTGCCGATGGAGCGGTCCGGATTGCGCTCCTCGGTCTCCTCGTCACCATGGCGATGGCCGTCGTCGGTGCGGTCCTTGGTTCGTCATCGTCCGATGACGGTTCCCGAACGAGCGAAGTGAACGAATGAGCGACGACCTCAACGAGCCACCATCCAGCCAGGAGCCAATCGCTGACGGCACGATGCCGTCCGGGATGGAGGCGGTCGAACCGGCCGAGTCGCCGGGCTCCGGTGCGGGCTCGTTCGTGTTCATCCTCATCGCCGCTCTGGTCCTCGCCGGTGGCGTCGTCTACGTGCTCGGAGCTTCGGCGCGAGCCGACGAAGAGACCGCCGTGGCCGAGGCCAGCGCACGCGCCACAATCGACGAGTTCGACCCGAATGAGTTCACCGCCGAGCTCGAACCGGATGAGCTCGCCATGGCCGACGAAGAGCCGGACCCGGCTGCGACCACGGCAGCCCCAGAAGTCGAGCCCGAGGAGGATCGCGTGTCGACCACGCCGACCACCTCGCCTGACGGAATCGATGTCGGTGATCCCATCGACCCGAGCGACATCGCCCTGGCATTCGTGAGCCGCATTCCCGGCGACGAGTACGAGACCGTCGGCTGGATCGACAACGACGGCGTTCGCCACTCGACCGGTCTGGCCTGCACCCGGCTGGACCTCAACGACTTCGGTGGTATCTGCCTCGCCAACGACGGTGGCCTCGGCGGCTCCGCTCGAGGCTTCATCCTGGACGCAGCGCTCGAACCCCAGAAGAGCTTCGGCCTGAACCGACCCAGCCGGGCCGCCGTTTCGCCGGACGGTTCCGTGGTCGTGTGGACCGGTTTCACGCTCGGACACAGCTACCTGGCCGAAGGCGAGTTCGCCACGATCACGCAGCTCATCTCGGTGGAGCGAAGCCTTGGCGCCAACCTCGAATCGGACTTTGCGACCTTCGACGGTGAACTTCGGAATGAGAACCCCGATCGCAACTACTGGGGTGTCACCTTCGTCGACAACGACCACTTCTACGCCACCATGGGATCGGAAGGCACGACCTCGATCGTCGAGGGTCGAATCTCCAACTCTCGGATCGACGTTCGCTTCGAGAACGCCAGCTGCCCAGAGATCTCCCCAGACGGTTCCACGATCGTTGCCAAGGAACAGCGCGGTGATCAGTTCCGGCTGATCGCCATCGATGTGGCCACCGGCGATCGTCGGGATCTCGGTGAGACGATGATGGTCGACGACCAGGTGGAGTTCCTGGACGGCGACACGATTCTCTACGCCAAGGTCAACGAAGCGGAGGGCACCGCTGCGCAGCCCGTCTTCGACATCTGGGCACTCGATCTGGCTCCGGGGTCAACCCCGCGTCTGGTCGTGCCGTTCGCCGACTCGCCCGCCGCCTGATCCGAGGGTCTGTTCAGGTCAGCACGGTTCGCAGGTCGAACGGTTCCGGCTGGGGAAATTGATCGATGGTTGCCGACTCGGGCTCACGGTCCGGTCGCCAGCGCAGCATTCGGGTGGTTCCGCGGAACCGTCCGTCGGTCGCGAGCACGTACTTGACCTCAACGACGCGCTCTGGGCGGACGGGGATCCAGCTGTGGTCCCGTCCGTTCGCGCCGCTCCAACGGTTGGGTGCGCCGGGCATGCTGCCGTCCTGGTGCGCCTCCGCCTGCATCCAGTCGGCCCATGGATGATCGGCGATGTCGGTGAGGACCACGTCGGCCAGCTCGTCGACGAGTTCGGCTCGCTTCTTCGCCGTGAAGGATGCGGCCACGCCGACGTGCTGCAACCGGCCGTTGTCGTACAACCCGAGCACCAGCGAACCGACGCCGTCGCCGGACTTGTGGATCCGGTAGCCGGCGACCACACAGTCGATCGTCCGGACGTGTTTGAGCTTGAACTGCACCCGCTTGTCCGGGACGTAGGTGCCGTCGATCGGCTTTGCGATGAGGCCGTCCAGCCCGGCCCCTTCGAAGGTGTGGAACCACTCCATCGCAAGGTCGCGGTCGCGAGTCATCGGCGCAAGGTGGATCGGGGGAGCGAAGCCACCGGCCATCGCCTCCAGGGCGGCGCGACGTTCATGGAACGGGGCCGACATCAGGTCGCGGTCGCCATCGGAGAGACAGTCGAACGCGATGAACGACACCGGCGTCTTCTCGGCCAGCATGTTGACGCGTGACTCGGCGGGGTGGATGCGCTGGCCGAGCGCATCGAAGTCGAGCTTTCCGTCGAGTGCCACGATGAGCTCGCCGTCGACGACGCAGCGCTCGGGCAGCGACGCCCGCAAGGGTTCCATCAATTCGGGAAAGTACCGGTTGAACGGCTTCTGATTGCGCGAGCCGAGGACGATCTCGTCGCCGTCGCGGAAGACGATGCAGCGGAACCCATCCCACTTGGGCTCGAGCGACAGTTCGCCGTCGGGCAGCGCGTCGAGCGCCTTGGCCAACATGGGTTTGACCGGCGGCATCACGGGGAGATCCATGCGGCAAGTCTGGCACCAAATGTGTCACAGGAACATGGGGAACATGGGCCGCGCGTGAGTGGTTGACTGTGCGCATGGAGTCCCTGAATCTCGTCGCTCTCGTCGGAAGCCTTCGCGTCGGATCGGTCAATCGGGCGGCCGCCCGAGCCGCGATCTCCGGTGCCGCCGACGACGTGACGTTGACGCTGCATCCCATCGCGGACCTGCCGTTCTACAACGGCGACGTTGAAGAGCAGGGCGTCCCGACTGCCGTCGAACTGCTGCACGATGTCGTCGGCGAATCGGACGGCGTCATCCTCTTCAGCCCGGAGTACAACAGCTCCCTGCCGGCGGTGATGAAGAACGCGATCGACTGGTTGTCGCGGCCGCCTCGCCGATTCGAGGGTGTGCCGTTCACGATGATCAGCGCAACGCCGGGAGGCCGCGTCGGGCTCGGCGTTCGGGGGCACTTCGTGGACATCATGAGCCACCTCCCGGTCCGCCTCTTCGATGAGACGCTCGGGTTGGGCCGCTATTTCGATCGCGTCGATGAGAACGGTGAATTCACCGAAGCATCGGTTGCGGAGATTGCCGAGTTCATCGGGCGATTCGCCGACTTCGCTCGGAGCGAACCGGCGGCCTGATCAGGCGGGGCGCGGTTCCTTGGGGAGACCGAGGACCATTTCGCCGATGATGTTGCGCTGCACCTCGGAGGTGCCGGCGTAGATCGTGCCGGCACGTGCGTTGAAGAACGCACCGAGCCACGACTCGGCGTTGTTCTCCGTGCCCGGAAGGTCGGCGTGGAACGACGTCTTGGCGCCGGACTCCGCCGACATCGCGGCGGGGCCGAGGATGTCGACGGCGAGCTCCGTCAGTCGCTTGTGGTACTCGGACCAATAGAGCTTGAACGTCGACTCCGCTGGCCCCGGGTGCTGGCCGGACAGAAACTTGGTGAGCGCCTGCATGCCGCTCAGCCGCATGATCTCGACCTCGGTGTACATCTGTGCGAGGCGGTCCCGAATGACGGGGTCCTGGTCTCGGCCGGTCTCCTTGGCGAGCTCGGCGAGCTTGTCCCATTCGGCACGGAACATGATCGGCATCGTGGCCGCAGCTTCGCCCCGCTCGTAGCCGAGGAGGGTCATGGCAACGGCCCAACCACCGTTGACTTCACCGACGACGTTCTCCTTGGCGGTGCGGGCGTCGGTGAAGAAGGTCTCGTTGAAGTCGGCGTCGCCGGTGAGCATTTCGATCGGACGGACTTCGACACCGTCCTGATCGATGGGGCAGAGCATGAAGCTGATGCCGCGGTGCTTCGGCGCGTCGGGGTCGGTGCGACACAGCACGAAGATCCAGTTGGCGAACTGGCCGGCGGAGGTCCAGATCTTCTGACCGTTGATGACCCATTCGTCGCCATCGAGCACGGCGCGGCAGCCGAGCGATCCGAGGTCGGAGCCGGCGTCGGGCTCGGAGTAGCCCTGGCACCAGACGTCCTCGCCGCTGATGATGCGGGGGAGGAAGTGTTCCTTCTGCTCGGGGGTGCCCCACTGCAGGATCGTGTTGCCCACCATCTGGATGCTGAAGGCGTCGTTGCCGGCACCGGTCGGCGCTCCGGCGCGCTGGAACTCCTCGGCGAGAATCACCTGTTCGAGGACCGAGAGCCCACCGCCTCCGTACTCCTTCGGCCACGAGGGAGCCAAGAGGCCATTCGCAGCGAGCTTCTGGCGCCAGTCGAGCGAGAACTGATGGATGTCGTCGATCGGCAGGGCGCCGAGTCCGGCCCAGCCGTCCGGAAGGTTCTCCTTCAGGAAGGTCTGGATGCGGCTTCGAAATGTTTCGGCCTCGTCGCTGTAGGTCGGATCCATGGTTGCCCCTGTTGCACGTCCATCCGGTTACCGGCCGGTAACCGCTTGTGGTGATCGTACCGTGCGCGTGCCACGCGCGTCAGGCCGAGCGGTATCGGCCTCGGCTCAGGCCGAGTCGACGCCGGTGTTGACACCCGTGAGGTCGAGTCCACCGAGCATGTAGTTGTGCCACTCGTTGTAGATCCGCAGTTCCGAGTCGTCCCGGCAGCGGTCGAAGTTGGCGTCGATCTCCGAGAGCACGGATTCCCAGCGGAAGTCGTCGATGTCGACCGAGTAGGCGACCAGGGTGTCGGCCATCTCACTGATCTCGTCCGCATCGCCAAGTCGTTCCCGGATGCAGTCGAGCGTCTCAGGTGACGTTCCTGCCTCATGCAGTTCCGCAGTGATGAAGTACCAGTCCCCGCCGCAGGCACGCTGCGATTCGCGATACGCCTGCCAGAAGGGGACGAGAATGTCCCACGAGTCAAGCGACTCCGGGTCGCTGAAGCCGTACTCGATGAAGATGCTGTCCACTTCGTCTCGACCGAGTTCCGCGTATGCGCCGCGCATCGTGCATCGGTAGTAGTGATCGCTCGGTGCATGGTTGAACGGGCTGGTCTGTTCCCAATCCGTGAGCCAGGTGCGGGCGAGGAAGTCGGCTTCGATCCGGTCCAAGCGGGAGATGGTCGGGAAGGACGCCTCGGCCACTTCGTCGGCGCAGGCGGCGAGGCCGTCGTCCGCGAGTTGGTCCCGGTCCCGCCGGGCGCCGCTCTCGCCGAGGGCGATGGCGATCGTCTTCTCGTTGTAGGCGTCGCCCTCTGCGGCGACGACGCAGTCGGCGAACGGCTCGTGGGTGTTGACGAGCTCGCGGCGCCAGCCGGCAGTTGCGTCGCTGCAGCCTGCCGCAGCGTCCGTGATGAACGTCGCTTCCGCCTCGGCGAACACATCGAGGTCCAGGTCCGGCGTGTCGACCGTCAGTCCATGGTCGTTGAGCTGTTCGACACCGAACTTCGACACCATCCGCTCGGCAAGGCAGTCGTCGTTCACGCTGATCTCCCGAAGGCCCACCGGAAGGGCGGCCTGGAGGGCAGCGATGAGGTCTTCGGGTGCGTCGAGGTCGAAGGCCTCGCCGAACGTGTCCGCATCGAGGCACGGTCGAAGGAGGTCACGGTGCTCGGGCGTGTCCGTCAGCTCGATGGCCGGGCCGTCGGTCATCACATTGCTGCGGTTGGCGACTGCAAGCGCCGCATCGGAGAAGTCGGTGGAGCACTCGGCGATGTCGAGCCCGACATCGGATGCCATGGACGAGCGGAACAGCCGATCGGCGTCCACACACGCTTCGACGGCGGCACCGAGTTCGTCCGAACCGTCGTCGACGAGATCGGTCACGATCGTCGGGGTCGCTGTCAATGCCTCGGAGGTGACGCCTTGTTCGATGAGGGCGTCGAAACCGATGGTGTCGAGGATCGCACCGCCGACGCAGGCCTGCTCGTCTTCGGCCACCCAGTCGATCGAGTCCGACGCAGTGGTCAGCGCCTGGCCGAGCGTTTCCGGGCTGTCACCGCCACACGCCGCCAACCCGATCGCAGCGACGCCGATGGCGCCGAGCCGGAGAATGAATGAAGTCACGTCCGCCTGACATGTCGGTTTCATGACGAAGTGATCGGTAGATCTGACGACCGGTCTTGCTGGGTCGGATGACTCTGTCTTTGGCGCTCGGCAAGATCATCGACCGTGCTGGATGTACTCCTCCATGGCCCGGGTCTCGTTCTCGAGTTCCGTGACCCGCGATGCGACGACGTCGCCGATGCTGATGATGCCGACGAGTTGACCGTCGGCGGCCACCGGGAGGTGTCGAATCCGGTTCTCGGTCATCAGACTCATCATGGCGTCGACCCGATCCTCGGCCGCACAGGTGACCACGTTGCTGGTCATGATCCCGGCGATCGCGTGGTCGAGCACGTCCGCCCCGGTCCGGTGCAGCGCGCGCACGATGTCGCGCTCCGACAGGATTCCGTCGATCGTCGCGCCGTCGTCCGAGACGACCACGGCACCGATGCCGCGTTCGTGCAGCGTCGTGACCGCGTCGCTCACCCGGGCGTTGGGCGGCACGGTCGCCACAAGTGTTCCCTTCCGCTTGAGAATGTCCGCAACTCGCATTGTTGTCCCCCGATCGGGGCCCGTTGGCGGTTGCGCGGGCCCCTTCTTTGAAGCAATGGCCCGTTCGGCGCCACCGCCCAGCGCTGATTCGAGTCTTTCAGATGCGGCCGGACTCGCCAAGAACGTACGGTGTGGTCATGGAGATCCAATGGCTGAACGCGGTGATCGACATCCCGGCCGATCACTTTGGTGAGGCTTCTGACTTCTGGACGGAGCTGACTGCGACCACGCTTGGCGAGGTGCATCCGGACCATGATGAGTTCGTGCACCTCATTCCGCGCGCCGGCGACGGGTACCTCGAGATGCAGCGGATCGAGCAGGGTCCGGCGGCCGCGCATCTGGATCTCGTCGTCGACGACATTCCTGCGTGGCGGGATCGGGCGGTGGCCGCGGGCGCCAGGGTGGTCGCCGAGCCGGGCCACGTCGTTCTGCACACGCCAGGCGGGGTGCCGTTCTGCATCGTCCCGTACACGGACGAGGCGGCTCCTGTCCCGGTGATCGACGCGCAGCGGCCTCATGCCGCAGACCAGATCTGCCTCGACGTACCCCACGACCACTTCGAGGCCGACATCGCCTTCTGGGCGGAGCTCACCGGATGGGCGGTGCACGAGCCGACGTTTCCGGAGTTCCGATCGTTCGTCCAGCCAGCGCATCTCCCGCTGCGGATCCTCATCCAGCAGTTGGGACCGGACGACACGGGTGGCGGCCGAGCGCACCTCGACGTCTCCTCCGGGGAGCACGTTGCCGAGCTCACGAAGACGCATGTGGAGCATGGTGCCGACGTGGTCGAGGTCGGTACCTATTGGACTGCGCTGCGCGACCCGGCCGGGATGCCGTACTGCCTCACGAGTCGTCCGCCGACCGTCGGGTGACGGCCGGTCGCCTGACCGGCTGAACGAGGTTGGCTCTTCGGTGGTGTGTCGGCCGAGGCCGATTCAGCCGAGGCTGCTCGCGAGTGTCGCCAGCGCCGCGTCGGCACCGTCTTCGATCGGTTCGCCGTGACCGACGAGCAACGTGTTGAAGCTCAGCTGGGCCAACTGACGGATCGTGTCCCGCGATTGGGCAACGTCGGTGAAGAAGCGTTCCGGACCTTCGATGACGTCGTCGCCGTCGATGAAGATGGCGTCGCCCGCCACCAGTAGACCGGCGGCGTGGTCGATGACGGCCATGTGTCCATCGGTGTGACCGGGGGTCGCCAGCGCTTCGAAGCCGAAGATGTCTTCCCCGCCGGTCAGCCCGGTGATGGTGTCGTAGTCGATGCCGGACAGATCGGCTTCGCCGGCGTAGACGGTGGCGTTGACCGCCTGTTCCATCACGGCCCCGGTGGAACCGGCATGGTCGCCGTGACGATGCGTCAGCACCAGATGGTCGACGTCGTTGTACGTGAGCCCGAGCGAGACGAGCGTTCGTCCGATGGCGTCAGCGGAACCCTCGGTGCCCGTGTCGACGATTGCCGCCTTGTTCCCGCGGGCGAGCACGTAGGCCGACACGAATCCGAGATTCGTCCGGCCCCAGCGAAGGTCGTCACCTGCGACGCCGGTCGTCGTCTCGGGGATCGATTCGTCCGACGCGGGCGTTGTCGTGGTCGGGGTGGTCGTGGTCGTCTCGGCCGAAGTGGTTGTGGTGGTGGAGCCGGCCGCCGTCGTGCCGTCGGATCCACATGCCGCCAGCAGGGCGGGCGAGAAGACGGCCATTGCGAGTGAGCCGCGGCCGAACTGGCCGAGGAAGGCGCGTCGGGTCGGTGGAGGGGCGGCGCTCCCACGGGGATGATCGTGGTGATGATGGTCGATCGGGCGTCCGTCGTCAGCGTGGTTTCCGCACATGGTGCGACGCTAACAATGCGGTGGCTCGGGGTGTTCGCGGCCCGCCATCGTTGTTCGGATGTTCACCGGCTGTGGCCCAAAACGAGAAGCACCGCCCCCGCGACCAGTGCGAGGGCGGTGGAGTTCGGAGGGAATCAACCTCGGCGAGTTGCCTCGCGAAGGAACTTCTCGCTTGCTCCGGAGAGCTGGAAGCCGGGGCCAAGCGCTACCCGGAGCGACTGGCCGGTGTTCGGGACGTGGGGGATGTGGTGTGGTGCCTGGGGGGTGTTCATGGGTTCAGTATCGGTCGCGAAACAAGGATGACAGATACGAGTGAAATGATAGTTTCCATCGAATCTCGTCATAGTCTGGGATCGTGCATCTGGACGTGGAATCACTTCGTATCTTCGCCGCTGTCCTGGATGAAGGCGGCATGACGGCGGCCGCCGAGGCGCTCGGATTGAGCCAGTCCGCAGTCAGCTGGCGGATCAAGCGCCTGGAAGAACGTGTTGGCCGGGACCTCATCGTGCGGGACGGCCGCACGCTCACCCCATCGCGCGATGGCCGCGAACTGCTCACGTACGCCCGCACGATGATCGACACCCACGACGAAGCGGTCGCCCGCCTGAGTAGCACTGTCCTTGAGGGCACCGTTCGTCTCGGGTCGACCGAGGAGGCGAGCGCGAAGTGCACCGGCGACGTGTGCGGTCGGTTCAACCGCATTCATCCGAATGCCATCCTCGACTTCCACGTGGACCGCTCCAGCCGCCTCGCCTCGATGGTCTCCTCGAACGAGCTCGATGTCGCCGTGATCCAGCTCGAGCTGCATGAGGTGAAGCCCCGAGACACGGTGCTCTGGTACGACCGGTTGGTGTGGGTCTCGTCTCCCGAGTGGACCTATCCCGCCGGCGAGGTCCCACTCATCACCTTCGGCGACGACGGCTTCTACCGGCCGCTGGCCGAAGCGGCGCTTCGTGACGCCGGCATCCCCTACCGGATCGCGTTCTCGGGACCGAGCACCGCAAGCGTCCTGTCTGCCGTCGAGGCGGGAATCGGCGTGGCCCTGCTGTCCAGCCGCTCGGTCACCGACGCGGTGATGGAATGGCCCCGGGCCGAGGAGCTGGTCGAGCCCGAACGCGTCGTCAACGTTGCCCGTGTCGCCCGTGGCGCAACCTCCGAGGTGGCCCACGAACTGCTTCGGGACATCCGCGACGAGCTCGGTGAGATTCCGGCGAACGCCGAACCGATCCGGGCCTGACTCGCAGCGATGGCTACCGTCGCACCATGACCGTGCGACGGCTGAGCCTCCTGCACCTTGCCGCCACCTTGGCGATGATCGGCGTGATGACCACGGTCCAGCTGGTCGTCTATCCGCAATACGACCAGGTCGCGATCGCCGACTTCTCCGACTACGTCCGGAACCACGGCCAACGCATCGGCTGGCCGCTCGCACTCTTTGCGCCCGCTGAGGTGCTGCTTGCCCTGCTGCTGTGGCTGCGCCTTCCTGCCGGATCGGCCAAGACGGTCGCGTTCGGGTCCGGTGCGCTACTCGCCCTCGCCTGGGTCACGACCATGGCGTGGTTCGCCCCGTTGCATGGCCGACTGATCTCCGAACCGTACGACCCCGACCGCATCGACCTGCTGGTGTCGACGAACTGGGTGAGGACGGTGATCTGGTGGGTCCGCGGCGTCGTCGCGCTGTGGATCGTGGATCAGCCGTCCCACTTGGGTGCCGCCGACTGATCGTCGGCCATCACCATGTCCAGGACCCGAATCGGGTCGGCGTCGGCGTGCACCATTCCCCGATTCTGTGTGCTCAGCAGGCCGTCGTCGACCACCCGGTCCATCCACGTGAGCAGGCCGCTGTAGTAGCCAGCCACATCGACGAGCCCGAGCGGCTTGTCGTGGATCCCGATCTGGCGCCACGTGGCTACTTCGGCCAGCTCCTCGAGCGTGCCGAGCCCGCCCGGCAGCGCGATGAACGCATCGGAGTGCTCGGCCATGAGCGCCTTGCGTTCGTGCATCCCGTTCGTTTCGATGAGCTGCGTCAACCCGGTGTGGGCGACCTCACGGCTGAACAGGTTCGTGGGGATGATGCCCAGGACTCGACCTCCGGCCGCCAGCACGGTGTCGGCCAGCAGGCCCATCAGCCCGACGGCGCCACCGCCGTACACCACGGTCAGATCCCGGGCCGCCAGTTCTTCGGCGAGGGCGACGGTGGCCTCGGCGTTGGCGGGATTGGAACCCGTCGAAGATCCAAGGAACACACAGACGCTTGCGACTTCGGCCATGCGGGGACCCTACCGCCGCCTGATGGCTGTGGCAGCCGCGCCGAGTAGTCTTCGCTGGATGTCGCAGCAATCCATGAGTGACCGAATCGCCGACCTCGAACGACGCCGCGAAGAGGCCCTCAACGCGGGCTCGGAGCGATCGGTGCAGCGCCAGCACGAGAAGGGCAAGATGCTCGCCCGCGAGCGCATCGAGTACCTGCTCGATCCCGGCTCCTTCCACGAACTCGACATGCTGGCCCGCCATCGAGCCCTCGACAGCGGCATCGAGGATCGTCCGTACACCGACGGTGTCGTCACCGGGTGGGGCACGATCGACGGCCGAAAGGTCTTCCTTTTCAGTCAGGATTTCACCGTCTTCGGCGGTGCGTTGGGCGAGGTGTTTGCCGAGAAGATCCACAAGGTGATGGATCTCGCCGCCAGCGTCGGCGCGCCGATGATCGGCCTCAACGACGGAGCCGGTGCCCGCATCCAGGAAGGCGTGGTCAGCCTCGATGCCTACGGCGGCATCTTCTACCGGAACGTCCAGGCCTCCGGCGTCATCCCGCAGATCAGCGTGATCCTCGGCCCATGTGCCGGCGGCGCCGTCTACAGCCCGGCGATGACCGACTTCATCTTCATGGTCCGCGAGAAGTCGCACATGTTCATCACGGGGCCCGACGTCGTGAAGACCGTGACCGGCGAGGAGGTCACCCTCGAAGAGCTCGGTGGAGCGAAGTCGCATTCGTCGAAGTCCGGGGTGGCCACCTATACGGGCGAGAGCGAAGAAGACGTGCTCGACCAGGTGAAGCTGCTGCTCAGCTACCTGCCGTCGAACAACCTCGACGTGCCGCCGGCCGTGGAACCGGACGACGATCCGGAGCGATCGTGCCCCGAGCTGCAGACCATCCTCCCCGACAGCCCGAACCAGCCCTACGACATGCTCGACGTCGTCCGGTCCGTCGTCGACGACGGCGACTTCTTCGAGTACTTCCCGAACTGGGCCCAGAACATCGTGTGCGGGTTCGCCCGTGTCGACGGGCGCACGGTCGGTGTGGTCGGCAACCAGCCCAAGGTCTTCGCCGGCGTGTTGGACATCAACTCCGCCGAGAAGGCGGGCCGCTTCGTCCGCACCTGCGACGCCTTCAACATTCCGCTCCTCACCTTCTGCGACGTTCCCGGGTTCCTGCCCGGCGTCGACCAGGAGCACGGCGGCATCATCCGCCACGGTGCGAAGCTCCTCTACGCCTACTGCGAAGCGACCGTGCCGCGTGTTCAGGTGATCACCCGCAAGGCGTACGGCGGAGCGTTCCTGGTGATGGACTCCAAGGCGGTCGGCTCCGACATGAGCTTCGCGTGGCCCACCGCCGAGATGGCGGTCATGGGTCCGCAGGGTGCCGTCGAAGTGATCTATCGGCGGGAGCTGCAGTCGGCGGCCAACCCGGAAGCCCGTCGGGCCGAACTGGTCGACGAGTACACCGAGAAGACGGCCAACCCGTACATCGCCGCCGAGCGGGGCTACATCGACGAGGTCATCGACCCGGCCGACACCCGCCGCAAGGTTGCGGCCGCCTTCCGTCTCCTGGCGTCGAAGCAGGAACGCATTCCGGAACGCAAGCACGGCAACGTGCCGCTGTAGGTCTCACCATGAGCGACACGCCCGCAGCCGTTCCGTCCCGGATCATCATCGCCGACATCTCGCCGGCCCCGAGCCCCGAGATGCTCGCCGTCCTGGCGACCGCGCTCGAAGAGGGTTGGCCGCAGCCGGTTGCGGCGGCGCCCCGATCGGGGCCCGGTGCGCAGGAGGCGCGGTGGCGATTCAGTCAACGGCGGTGGCAGCATCGTGCCGTGCCGGTCCAAACGTGGGGGAGACAGCAGTGACGCTTCGGTTCGGCATTCTCGGAGCGGCGCGAATCGCACCCAAAGCGTTGACCGTCCCGGCCCAGCAGGTGCACTCCGCAGAGATGGTCCTCGTGGCCGCCCGGGATCGGGCCCGGGCCGAGGCCTTTGCCGCGGAACACGGTGTCGCCGGGGTGGCCGACAGCTATCAGGCGGTCATCGAGTCACCGGACGTGGACGTCGTCTACAACCCGCTCCCCATGCACCTCCACGCCGAGTGGACCATCGCAGCGCTGCGGGCCGGCAAGCACGTCTTGTGCGAGAAGCCGTTTGCGTCCAACGCAGCCGAAGCCGCCGAAATGGTGCGGGTGGCAGACGAGACCGGCATGGTGCTCGGTGAGGCGTTCCACCACGTGTACCACCCGATGTTCCGGCGGATCATCGATCTGATCGCTGCCGGAACCATCGGCAATGTGGTCCGCGCCGAGGGCTATTTCAACATCTCGATTCCGCAGCCGGACATCCGCTGGGACTACGCCACGTCCGGCGGTTCGCTGATGGACCTCGGCTGCTACTCGACGATCTGGGTCCGACACGTCCTGCAGGCGTCGCCCGATGCTGGTGCGGCCGCGGAACCCGACGTCGTCCATGCCGTGGCCGAAGAGGGTCCCGAACACATCGATGCCCAGATCCAGGCCGAGTTGGTGTTCCCCAACGAGGCGACCGGCCGGGTCGAGAGTTCGATGGTCGCCGAGACCCCCGACATTCGTCTCGAGGTGATGGGCACCAAGGGCTCGCTGACGGCGATCAACCCCTTGGCGCCACAGAACGGCAACGCCCTCACCATTCGCACCGATCGGGGCGAGACGAGCGGTCAGATCGTGGGAGGCACCACCTATGAACACATGGTGCGGGCCTTCTGCGACCACGTCGTTCACGGCACGCCATTTCCCACGCAGGGCGCCGACTCGATCGCCAACATGGCCGCGATCGACGCGATGTACTCGGCCGCGGGACTGCCGCTCCGCGGAGCGAACTAGCGCGTCGTTCAGACTTCGGCGTTGCGTTCGGCTGAACTTCGCCAGATGTCGGGATCGACCTCGGCCGACGCCGCCTGTGGGTCGAGCGTGCGGACTTCCTCTTCGAGTTCCCGACATTCGACGCGTGCGTTGACGTAGGTCCGGAAGGCAGAAGCCGCCCGCTCCTGGGCCTCGCTCGCCTCCATCGTCAGCGCCGGATCGTCGGGGTCGTCGGCCAGGCGAAGTCGGGCCGCCTCGGCGGTCACCAGCAATCGCGCCGCCTCTTCGTCGAGCTCGGCCACGCGTCGCAGCTCGGCGTCGAGCTGGTCGCTGAGTCGGGCAAGCTCGGCCAGGTCGCTCTCGTCGGGTTCGGCGTTGAGCGCGACCTCGTCGGTCGCCAGCACCATCACCGCAAGTGGGAGGCTCTCGACGAGCATGCCGAGCGGGGCTTCGAAGGGGCCGATGGCCGCGCCGCGACGAACTCGGAGCGGTGCCAATGCGAGGGTGGCACCACCAAGCGCCTGCGCCATGGCGGCGGGCGTTTCGTCGACGGCGACCACATCGGCCCGGATGCGCCCGGCATCGAGCAGTTCGGACACGCGGGCGATCTCGTCGGCCTCGCCGCTCGGGACGTAGGCGGTGATCTTCGCGCTGCCCCAGTCTTCGTGTCGGGTGCAGAGCCAGGCCAGGAGCGTGATCAGCTGTCCCACCTGATCGTCGGACCACCACAGAGCGATCGACCGTTGCCGCTTCGGCGTGTCGAGGAATTGCTGCCAGGCGTCTTCACGCACGTTCAGCACCGCCACGTTGGTGCCGAATCGCACGCAGTTCTGGAGCATCGTGCCGTAGCGCTGGCGGTCTTCGGGTGTGCCTCGGAGGTCGCCGACGCCGAACATGGTCAGGTTGGTGCGGATGCGCCCGAGTCCGTGGGACTGGATGAGGGTCTGCACGCCCACCTCAGAATCGGCGACGACGAGGGCGCGGGCCGCCGCCCCGGGCGAAATGCGGGTGACCTCCTTGGCGAGGTCCTTCTCCACCGAGGCGGCTTCGCGTCGACGGATGGGTCCGGACCCTTCGAAGAGTCGGACGGCGGTGAGGTAGCCGGCGTTCCCTTCGAGCCAGGTGGCCATGGTGAGCATGCGATGGCGATTGTCCGGATCCCGGGGCACGAAGGCGAGGGCCACGGGCCGCCAGTCGCGGGAGGTCGTGGGTTCGCTGGCGAGGGCGTGCAGGTGATGGCGAGCCTGGGTGTAGTGGTGCGAGCCGGCGCTGTCGACCCAGCGGTCGGGCACGTCACGCTGGCGGAGATAGCCGTAGAGCAGGACGAAGATGAGGGCGGCCACGGCGCCGGCGAGTGGGTTGATCGCCAGGATGACGCCAACACAGAGCAGTGTGCCGAGCAGGCTCGCGCGATGGTCGCCGAAGCGGAAGCGTGGCCGGAACGACGTGCTGCCCGCACGGAACTCGAAGTAGGTGGCGTAGTTGATGATTCCGTAGCTGGCGAGGAAGAACATCGAGATGATCGGTGCGATTGCGTTGAGATCGCCGACGGCCACGGTCGCGAGGGCGATGAGTACCGACACGCCGAGCGCCCGCCGGGGGTTGTTCGACGGGCCTGCGCCGACGGCGAAGTTCTCGAGCCGGGGGAGGACCCGGTCCTCGCCGAGCCGTTGGAGCACGCGGGGGCTGCCGATGGTCGAAGCGAGCGCGGAGGACAGCGTTGCTGCGAGGACGCCGACGAGCATCGTCCAGCCGGCGAGGGAGAGGTCGCCGATGATCGTGTTGGTTTCGTCGACGAGGGTCATGGCGGTGGCGGCGCCGGCGAGCAGAACGATCACGATGAGGTACACGACGGTGGAAAGGCCGACGGCGGCGAACGTCCCGCTGGTGATCGACTTGCTCGGTGTCCGGAGGTCGCCGGACATGGCGACGCCCTGACTGAAGCCGGTGACGGCCGGGAAGAAGATGGCGAAGGCCTCCCAGAACCCGACATCGTTCTGGGGGCGCCCGAGGTTGTCGGTGAAGCGGCTGGAGTCGAAGTCGCCGACGGCCCCGATCAGAAACGACGCGAGCGCCACGATCAGCAGTGCCATGACGAGGTACTGCAGTCGGGTGGCGAGATCGGCGCCGACGAAGCCGATGACGGCGAGGAGCAGCACGAGTCCGGCGGCGATCAGCTGGATGATGATCGTGTTGTCGGTCGAGCTGTCGCCGGTGAACACGGGAGCGATCGCCTCGGCGAAACCGATGGCGTAGAACGCGATCGAAACGGAGATGGCGAGATAGAGCACGACGCCGACGGCTCCGCCGAATTCGATGCCGAGGGTGCGAGAGATGATGTAGTACTCGCCGCCACCGCCGACCCGCATGTTCGTGGCCACCACGGCGAGCGAGATGCTGGTGAGCACCGAGACCGCCGTCGAGATCAACAGGATGACGAGCGCCTGGCCCAACCCGACGGCGCCCACGACGTACGGGACGCGCAGGAAGAGGACGAGGCCGAGGATCGTGAGAATGCTCGGCGTGAACACCCCGCCAAATGTCCCGAGGGTGCCGCGCTCGTCAGGCATGCGATGAATCTATGCGCTGGCGGCCGGCCACCGGCGCCATGGGCGCGCTACGGGGTCACGGTGGGCAGATTTGCTGCGTTCCAGGCGTTGATGCCGCCGTCCACGTCGGCCACGTCGGTGAAGCCGAGTTCCCGCATGATCTCGATGGTTTGACCGCTTCGGTTCCCGGAGCGGCAATAGAGGAGGTAAGGCACGTCCGGGTCGAGGTCGGCCAGCTGCTCGGCGAAGTCGTCGCGGTAGAAGTCGATCATGGTGGCGCCTTCGAGGTGGCCTTCGGAGAACTCCTCGGGGGTGCGGACGTCGAGGATCACGAGGTCGGCGGGAGGGTCGGTTCGGATGTCCTCGGCGGCCGTGACGGAGACGAGTCGGAGCCCGGCGCTCTCGGCATCGTCGCCGCCACCGCATGCGGCGGCGAGAAGCGAAACGATCGTGAGGAGGGCGAGAAGACGGTTCGGGAGGCGCATGCTTGAATTGTACGTACATTTCGAGCGCTCGCAAGGCCGCCTCAGTCGCCAGCCATTTGACCGCTTCGCCAATTGTCCGTACATTTCCGAAATGACCGGACATTCGGTCAAATCGTCCATCCTGTCACCTCATCTTGAGGTGCCATCACGGATGCGAGCAGGGAGTCAACATGTTCGATGTATTACCAGATCGATTGCCCTGGTGGATCGGTGGACCGATCCTCGGGCTGCTGATCGTCGGGATGTTCGTGGTGAGCAATCAACCGTTGGGTGCGTCCGGGGCCTACGTGCAGACCGCAGGTCTCCTTCGCCGACGGAGTGGCGTGGCCGTGTGGCGCGTGTGGTACTTCGTCGGGATGTTCCTCGGCGGCCTCATCGTCACCCAGGTGCTTCGGTCGGGGGCGGAGTTTCGATCGGGCTACGACGCGCTTCGGGAGGTGCTTCCGCTGTGGGCGGCCGTTCCCGTCGTCTTCGGCGGTGCCACGCTCCTTGGCTACGGGGCCGCCCTCGCCGGAGGGTGTACCTCTGGTCACGGCATGTGTGGCACGGCACAACGTTCCCCGGCGAGCGTGGCTGTGACGGTCACCTTCATGGCGACGGCGATCGCCACCACGTTCGTCTTGCGTCTTCTGACAGGAGGTGCGCTGTGAAGATGAACGCGATCGGCCTTCTCTTCGGTATCGCCTTCGGCGGAGTGCTGGCCGCCTCGAACCTCCATGAGTACGACACGATCCACTTCATGCTTCGACTCGACGAGTTCGACGTTTTCTGGTTCATGGGTTCAGCGATCGCCGTGTCGCTACCGCTGCTGTGGTTGCTCGAGCGGCGCGGGGTGGCCACGCCGTTGGGAGGGGAGCTGGTGCTCTCGCGATCTCGGCCCGAACGGCATCACCTTCGCGGTGGCGCGCTGTTCGGAGTCGGTTGGGCGATCGCTGGGACCTGTCCGGCCCCGGCGCTGGTCATGGTGTCCTCTGGTGCATTGCTGGGCTTGGTGGCCATTCCCGGGATCTTCCTCGGGCTTCGGCTGCACGAGCGACGCCAATCCGGCCCGCACGTCGGCGACGGCGAACACCGTCCGATGACCGGCGCTCGAGTGTGACGAATCTTGCCGGCTGCAGTGGTCGGCACCGACTAAACTGAAATGTACGGACATTCGTACTTTAGTCCGAACGTTCGGACATTCCGGCCACGTACCAATCCACCAGAGGAGCTCACCATGTCACTCCGTCTCGGCGACCTCGCCCCCGACTTCAGCGCTGCCACCACCGATGGCGACATCCGATTCCACGAATGGAAGCAGGACTCCTGGGCCGTGCTGTTCAGCCATCCCGCCGACTACACGCCCGTCTGCACCACCGAACTCGGCCGGACTGCAGCACTCAACGGTGGATTCGCCGAGCGGAACGCAAAGGTGATCGCCCTCAGCGTCGACTCGCTGGAGGATCACCTCGGTTGGGCGCCAGACATCGGCGAGGCCACCGGTGCGGCGCTCAACTTCCCGATCATCGCCGACCCCGAGCGAACCGTCGCCGAGCTCTACGACATGATCCACCCGGGTGAGGGAGACACCTCGACGGTGCGATCGGTCTTCGTGATCGACCCGGCCAACAAGGTCCGCCTCATCCTCACCTACCCGAAGTCGACCGGTCGGAACTTCGATGAGATTCTTCGAGTGATCGACAGCCTGCAGCTGACCGACGACCATCAGGTGGCGACCCCGGTCGACTGGAAGAAGGGCGATCGGGTGATCGCCTCGCCCGCGATGTCGACCGAAGATGCGATCGCAACGTTCGACAACGTCGAGGTCGTCACGCCGTACCTGCGCTACGTCGACGATCCGAGAAGCTGACCGTCGTGGCACTGCTCCAGAGGATCGCGCCGATTCTGCACTGGGGTCCCGGATACCAACGAGGCGACTTCCGGAGCGACTTGGTGGCCGGAGTCACCGTCGGCGCGATGCTCGTTCCGCAGGCCATGGCATACGCGCTGCTGGCAGGGTTGCCGCCCGCGGTCGGGTTGTACGCGGCAACGGTTCCCGTGCTCGCCTACGCGGTATTCGGAACATCGCGTCAGCTCGCCGTCGGACCGGTGGCAATCGTCTCGCTCCTGACCGCCTCGGCGCTCGCTCCGTTGGTCGAGGAGGGAACGGCGGGCTACGTGGCTGCTGCGGCGCTCCTTGCGATAATGGTTGGTGTCGTCCACCTCGTGCTCGGAGTCGGGCGTCTTGGCTTCCTCGTGAACTTCCTGTCGCACTCCGTCCTGGTCGGGTTCACTGCGGCAGCCGCCATCATCATTGGCAGTTCACAGGTGAAGCACCTCCTCGGCGTTTCCATCCCGCGACAGGAGCACTTCCACGACACGGTCTGGCAGATCGTCCGAGCGCTGCCGAACGCCCATGGCCCGACGACCCTTCTTGCGGTGGGTGCGCTTGCCACGTTGCTCATTCTGAAGCGGCGTCGCTCGAGCGTGCCCGCGGCACTGGTGGTCGTGATCGGATCGATCCTGCTGGTCGAACTGTTCGACCTCGACCTCCGGGGCGTGCGGGTCGTCGGTGACATCCCGGACTCGCTCCCTGCCTTCGTGCTTCCGACGTTCGACGGATCGTTGATCGTCAACCTGTTCGGAACCGCTCTGGTCATCACGCTCGTCGGGTTCATGGAGTCGATTGCGGTGGCCAAGGTGTACGCACGTCGTCACCGCTACGACCTCGACCCGAACGCCGAGCTGGTTGCGCTCGGAGCCGCAAACGTCGCGTCCGGAGTCTTCGGCGGATATCCGGTCACCGGAGGGTTTTCCCGAACCGCCGTGAACGACGCGGCGGGCTCCCGCACGCCGTTTGCGTCGATCGTCACCGCGGCGGTCGTCCTGGTCACGATCGTCGTGCTCACGCCCACACTCGCCTCACTGCCGACGGCAGCGCTCGGTGCCGTCATCATCGTCGCCGTCGTCGGGCTCTTCGATCTCACCGAGATTCGGCACATCGCTGCTGTGAAACGATCGGATCTGATTGGCCTTGGTGTCGCCTTCTTCGGGACGCTCCTGCTCGGCATCGAGTTGGGGATCGTGGTGGCGGTCATCGCGTCGATGCTGGTGGTCTTCGCCCGGATGTCGATGCCGCACAGTGCTGTTCTGGGCCAGGTGGAAGGCACGACGAGCTATCGCAACATCGAGCGGTTCCCCGAGGCCCATGTGGTCGAGGGGATGGCGATCATTCGCATCGATGCGGCGCTTTCCTTCGTCAACGCACTGCACGTGAAACGGCTGCTGGTTCGCACCGCGTTCGAGCTGGAGGAAGAGCCCCGGGTTCTCGTGCTGGACGCATCCGGAATCAACGATGTCGATGCAACCGGGGCCGAGGTGTTGCACGACGTCATCGCCGAGTTGGCCGACGCCGGTGTCGCCTTGCACGTCAGTGATGTGAAGGGGCCGGTGCGCGATGTCCTGCGACGTGCCGGCATCTGGGAAGAACTCGGGAGTCGAGTTCACGCAACGACTCACGCTGCGGTCTTGGCTGTGCGCAACAACCGTTCCGCGCCAGATGATCAGCGACGTCACGGCATCGATGAGCGGACCTGGTCAGACGAAGCACCCCGGTCCGCAGACGTCTAGCGTCGGGCGCATGGGCGTTCACGGACTCGATCACGTCAACATCGACACCACCCGTCTCGACGAGACGGTGGCCTTCTACACCGACGTACTCGGTATGACGGTTCGGCCGAAGCCATCCGGGAATCCGGGCGCGTGGCTGTACGTGGGCGAGCAGGCCGCCGTGCACATCAACGTCGTCACCGAGCCCACCGGCTCCGATTCGACTGGTGCGTTCAATCACGTGGCCTTCGACGCGAGCGACGTCGACGGCCTTGTCGCCGCGCTTGCCGCGGGCAACCACCCGCACGCGGTTTCGGAGCGCCGTGATCTCGGGATCACGCAGGTCTTCACCCGAGACCCCAACGGTGTTGCGGTCGAGCTCAACGTGCCGATCGAGGGTTAGCCGACCCAGCTCGGTGGCACGACCTACGCTGGCCGGAGATGAGCTCGCTTCCGCCACCGCCCCCTCCACCGTCGGGGCCGACGCCACCGCCGATCCCGCCACCGGTGCCGCCGTCTGGTGGCCCGCCACCGCCCCCGAGCCCTGGTGGCTCGTCGCTCCCTCCGGATCGCGTCTACGTGTTCGGGCCGCGGGCTCGCGAGATCTTCGTTGCTGCGTTCACGATCGTTGCTCGGAGCTGGCGGCCGGTCGCGGTGGTGTCGCTGGTGATGTTCTGTGGGCAGATCGTCTCCTGGTTCCTCGTCAGCGCGGGGATGAACCAGGTGTTCGACGGACAGTTCGGTGAGGCGATCGATCGGGTCGGTGGCCTCGTGTCACCAACCGGCGGCACGTTCTCCGAGGACGACATCGACTTCTTCGAGTCGATCGATTACCAGCTGACCTCGGGCGCCATCGTCTGGTTCGTGGCAGCCGCGCTGCTGTGGATCGCCACCTACGCGTTCACGCAGGTGGCGTGGTTCCGCGTGATGACGGCCGGCCGCAACGGACTCGAGGCGTCTCCGGTGGCCGCTCTCGGCGAAGCCGTGCGCCGGTTTCCCCGGCTCATCGGGAGCGTCCTTGTCGTCCTGGTGCCCTTCCTCGTCGTCGGGGCACTGCTCATCGGGTTGATCGTGCTCGAGCCGCTGCTCACGATCCTCGTGGTCGTTCCGCTGTTCCTCGTCGGTTTCGTGTGGCTGGTCTTCCTGAGCGTCACGGCGGCGACCGTTTCGATTGCGCCCCGCGGTACGCCGGTGGTGTCGACGGTGGTGGGTTCCATTCGGAGGCAGCCGATGCATGCGGCGAAGTGTCTGATCATGACGATCCTGCCCGCAATGGTGGTCGGATTCGGTGGCGGAGTGCTCGGGCAGGTCGGGCTGATGTTTGGCGTGTGGGGCTACCTGTTGATGTCGACGCTCTCGGGAATCTTCCAGGCGGTCGCGCAGACCGGTGGCGTCACGGCCATGTACATCTCGATGGACGGCGTCACCGACCCGGAGCTGCTGCCGGCGGACTGATCAGGGTTCGATCAGCGCCGCGGTCGTGAACACGGTGAGCCCGGCGAACAAGTCGACGAATGCGGTCTTGTCTCCGTCGAACTCCGCCCGCTCGAGCGCGGCCGCGTCGTCGAGCGCGGCGAGCACGATCGACCGATCCAGGCGAACCGAGGCGACGGCGTCGGGGTCGGTGGCGCCGGGTCGATGGTGGATGGCCGACCGGCCGACCCCCAGGACATGGTCTTCTTCCAGGTCCGTGAAGTGGACGTTGAAGGTGACGGGCTCGTGGGCGAACTCGGCCGGGTCGAAGCGGACGCCGATGATGTCGAAGAGGTGACTGGCCTGCATCGCGTGCGACATGTCTCGCGTCGGCACACGGCCCCAATCCGGTGAACCCTCTCGGAGTTCCTTCGCGCCCATCAGGTAGGCGTTGCGCCAGGTGGCGGATTCGGCCTGATAGCCGAGCTGTTCCATCGCATCGGCCTGGAGCTCACGCGCCGCCGTGTTCGTGGCGTCGGCGAAGATCACGTGGTTCACGAGCTGCACGACCCACCGGTAGTCGCCGGCATCGAACGACGCTTGTGCCTTGGCGAGGACCGCGTCGGCGCCGCCCATCATCTCGACGTATCTTTCGCCGGCGTCGACCGGGGGGAGTGGGTCCAGGTTTGCCGGGTTGCCGTCGTACCAGCCGAGGTATCGGTTGTAGACCGATCGCACGTTGTGCGAGACGGTGCCGTAGTAGCCGCGCACGTGCGACTGATCGAACTCTTCCGGCAGCGACAGCTCGGCGGCGATCTCGGTGGGGACGTGGCCCTGGTTGGCGAGTCGCATCGTCTGATCGTGCATCCACCGATAGACGTCGCGCTGCAGGGTGAGGAAGCCGCGCACGTCGTCCTGGCCGAACCGGGGCCAGTGGTGGCTCGCAAACATGGTGTCGGTCTCGTCGCCCCAGAGGTCCATTGCCTCCTGGATGTACTTGCTCCACGCCAGTGCATTGCGGGTCTGGGCGCCCCGAATCGGATAGAGGTTGTGCAACGTGTGGGTGCAGTTCTCGGCCATGCACAGCAGGCGCTTGTCCGGGAAGTGGAAGTTCATCTCTGCGGGGGCTTCGGCATCAGGCGTGTTCTGGAACACGACCTTGATGCCGGACAGGGTGAGCTCTTCGCCCGTGTGGGTGACGGTTTCCGTGGGTGCGATGAGGTCGGATCGGGCGAGGCCCATCGCCGAGCCGAGGCCGCAGTCGACATGCCCGAACGGGCCGGGCGGGAGCAACGGCCCGAACTGGTAGGCGGCTCGCCGACCCATGATCGGACCGGCGATCACGAACTCGCTGATGACCTCCTCGAGGAAGCCGTCTGGCGCGACGATGCGAACGTCCCCGCGGTCCACCGCCTCCTGACTGGTCACTCCGAAGATGCCGCCGAAGTGATCGACGTGACTGTGGGTGTAGATGACCGACGTGACCGGTCGTTCGCCGAGCGTCTGGTTGGCGAGCTGCAGCGCGGCCGCAGCGCTGGGCGCGTTGGTGAGCGGATCGATGACGAGCCAACCACCGTCCGCGCCCGCCATGAACGTGATGTTGGCGAGGTCGTAGCCGCGGACCTGCCACACGCCGTCGGCGACTTCGAACAGGCCGTGGTTCCAGTTCAGTCGCGCCTGTCGCCAGAGGCTCGGGTGCACCGAGTCGGGCGCCGGACCATCGTTGACGAAGGCGTGTCGCTCGACGTCGAACACGACGTGATCCGGGTTGCCCGGCATCAGCACCCGACCGTCCTCGATCTGTGCAACGAGGCCTCGGGTGGCCCGCTCGGTATCGCCCGGATCGTCGAACGACAGGGCGACCGACTGGTTCGCGGCGACCGTGACTGGCGTGGGTTGCTTGGGTGACGACATCCGCCCATGCAATCAGACGGACAGGGGCCGGCGCGTGACTGGGACTTCTGCGTCAGCAGCGTCAGAGGAGGTGGTCGGCACCGACGGCAGCGGCGTCCGTCTCGTCCCAGTAGCCGATGAAAACGCCCTTGCGAGCAACGTCGCCGTCGTCGACTGTCCCCTCCCACCGCTCCGGTCGACCCGTGGTTTCGTGGCTGCGCGCCCGGTACCAGTCGAAGAGCCGCTCATGCAGTTCTGCCTGGACCGACGTGAGAGACGGATCATCGATTCGGTCCGTTTGCTCCGACGGATCATCGTGCATGTCGTAGAGCAGGTTGGGGCCGGTCTCGTCGAGGATGTATTTGTAGCGGTCGGTTCGCAGCATCGTGGCCCGCTGGTTGCGGCGGCCGGCCGGCGCCTGCGAAGGGAGATCCAGCTCGACATACGCATAGTCGGTCTCGCAGATGGCGATGTCGTCCGCGGATGGATCCCGCTGACCACGCAGCCGCGGACAGAGCGACTCGCCTTCGAGCCACAACGATTGGTCCTCGGGATCCCCGCCGAGCGCATCGACGAAGGTCGGGACGAGGTCGATGGCCTCGATCAGTGCGGATGATGTGGTGCCACGGGTCGGGTTCGCTTCCGGCCGTGGATCGACGACGAGCATCGGGACGGTCACGATCTCGTCGTGGAGCCAGTACTTGTCTCCCATCCAATGATCGCCGAGGTAGTCCCCGTGGTCCGACGTGAACACGATCATCGTGTCTTCGGACCGACCGGTTCGATCCAGCATTTCGAACAGCCGGCCGAGGTGCTCGTCGAGCTGCTTGACGAGTCCGAGGTAGGCGGGCACGACTGCCGCCCGGACGTCCGATCGGCTGAAGGTTCGGCCGATCCGGCTGTTCCAGAACGCATTCAGCACGGGGTGGTCGTGGTCCCGTTCGTCGTCGGACCGGTTGGGTGCCGGAAGGTCGAGCGGGCTCACGAGGTCGTGGTACGGAGCGGAGACGACGTAGGGCCAGTGCGGTTTGATGAAGGAAAGGTGGAGGCACCACCGGTCGTCGCCGGCTCGTTCGATGAAGTCGATGGCCCGGTTGGTCATGTACGCCGTCTCGGAGAGCTCGTCCGGAACGATGGCGGGGTACGGAGAGGCGTTGAGGAGCCAGCCCGACCGCCGCTGGCCGTCATCGGCGATGACCGAGTTCGCTGCGGTGTGCCATGGGTTGTCGCCGCCGTAGCCGTGCGAGCGGAGGAATGCGTTGTACGGGAGGTCGACGTTGCCGGCGCCTGGTTGTAATCCGTCGTCCCGCTCCTCCGGGTCGAACCCGCACTCGGCGAGATACATGACTTCGGGTGCTTCCGGGTCCAGGCCGAGCCACTCCATGCTCTGGGTGTCGGCGGCCATGTGGGTCTTGCCGATCAGCGTGGATGGAACGCCGAGATCTCGAAGGTGATCCCCGAGTGTGCGCTGGCCGATTTGGAGGGGGATCTGGTTGAAGCGGCTTCCGTGCGACTGCACGTAGCGGCCGGTGTAGAAGCTCATTCGAGAGGAGCCGCACACGGCGCCCTGCACGTGCGCTCTGTCGAAGCGGACGCCCCGCGCCGCCAACGCGTCGATGTTCGGTGTGTCGACGACTCCTCCGTGGCACGACAGTGCATCGAGCCGCAGCTGGTCGCACATGATGAAGAGCACATTGCGGACGGAGGTGTGGAGCTCATCGGTCACGGCGAGACACTAACCCGACGGCCGGCGGCGACTCACTCCGATGGCAGGAGCACACCGGGGTTGAAGCGGCCGTCGGGATCCAGCGCCCGCTTGATGGTGCGCATCAGTTCCCACTCGATGGGCGACTTCTGTGGCTCGACCCGCGTACGTAGGTCGCGGCCGACGCCGTGCTCGGCGCTGAGGGTGCCATCCAGGTCGAACGTCGCCGCATCGATGCGGGCGATGAGCTCGTCACGCCGCTCGAGGAACGGTTCGACCTGATCGTCGGTGACGGGCAACACCATCATGTGGAGGTTGCCGTCACCCACATGCCCGAACCCGTAGGCGAGTGCACCCGGGACCACTTCGGCGGCAATCGCTCGGACGGCGTCGTGGTACTCGCCCATGCGTTCGATGGGCACCGCGGTGTCCATCTTCAGCCCGAGCGCCTGATGCTCGTAGAGGCCCGTCGGTGGGAGCTCCTCCCGGATCTTCCACAGTCGGCTTTCCTGCTCGGCGGTGGAGGCGACGATGGCGTCGGTGATCAGCCCGGCTTCGGCGGCGCTCGTCAGGAAGTTGGTGAGGTCGTCGTCGACCGGGCGACCGGACGCGAGCTTGCACAACACGTAGAACTCGCTCCTGTTGGCCATGGGGTGCACGAGGTCGAAGGTGTCGCACACCTTCTGGACCCCGACCTCCGGGACGAGTTCGAATGCGAGCAGTGCCTCGCCGACGGTGTCGCGCGCCATGGCGAAGAGCGCCATCAGCGAGTCGAGGTCGGTGAGGGCGGCGAAGGCGCTGCGCTCGTGGGGGGTCGCCGGATGGAGCTTCACCACCGCCCGGGTGATGACGCCAAGGGTCCCCTCCGAGCCGACGAAGAGCTGCTTGAGGTCATAGCCCGAGGAGTCCTTCCGCAGCGCCCGCAGCCCGTTCCAGACCTGACCGTCGGCCAGAACTGCTTCCAGTCCCATGACCTGATCCCGGAGGTTGCCGTAGCGGACGACGTTGTTTCCGCCCGCATCGGTGGCGATGGCTCCGCCGATCGTTGCGGTGCCCCGGGCTCCCCAGTCCGGTGCGAAGAGCCGGCCGGCTGCAGCGGCTGCGTCCTGCATCGCCTCGATGGTCACCCCCGCCTGCACAGTCATCGTCCAGCCTTCGGCGTCGACCGATTCGATCTGGTTCATGCGGGTGAGGGAGAGGACGAGCGCGGTGCGGGTGTCGACGGGAACCGACCCGCCGGAGAGGCCCGTGTTGCCGCCCTGGGTCACGACGACGACGTCGTGGGTCGCACACCACTGCACGACCTGGGCGACCTCGTCCGCTGATCCCGGGCGGACGACGGCGATCGCTTCGCCGTGGAACTTGTTTCGCCAGTCGGTGAGGAGTGGGGCGGCGTCTCCACCTTCGAGCACGTTGGCTGCGCCGACGATGGAGCGAAGTTGGTCGAGCTCGACGGGTGGCTGTTTCATGAGGCGCCCAGAGATTCCAACCAACTGATCCAATCGTCAAGGTGTGGACACTCGCCGCGGACTGAAGCCAGTCCGACGTCTCTCACGACACTTGGCCCGTCAAGGGTCTTGTTGAAGTCTCGCCAAATTTTGGTGAGTCTCTTTGATGGCGCCGTCGTCGGGCCGTCGTCGATGAGCTCGGGTCCGCCACAGGAGTCTTTGATGTCCGCGAGGCGCTCGGCGAGGTCTGCCTGGCCGGCCTTCGCTGCCAGCTGGTCAGGTGCGCAAAAGACAAGAGCCTCAAATTCGTGGAGTTGGAGGTACGGGCGAAAGTTTGGTGGGGATCCCATATGGGTTCCAATCGATTGCTCCACGTGTTCAACCTTGGCGCGTGGTTCGTCAGTGAGGCTTGATTCGAGCCCCGGAGTGTCTGCGGGGATGCCGTAGAAGTCATACATGGTTGTGATGACTGCATCAGAGTCACGGAGGAGAAGCCGCAACTCGGCTTCGATCTTCGACCACCTCGATACTCCGCCACCAAAATGGCGACCGGCAGCCGGTCGTTTCGTCTTGAGGAGCACCGGTTGCACAAAGACGCTTCGTGCGAGCAGAGTTGGTGCGAGCACATCGCGAATGAAGATCTCTTCTGTTTGTCCTTCGACGGAGATGAGAACGCGATTCATCAGGCGAAGCGCGGACGCGCACCGATCACGTTCTTCAGCCAAAGATCGCCCACGGAGAACTCGTCGACCCATCCTTTGATGCTCTCGGGATCGACCCGCTTGAGTTCCGTGGCTCCGTCGACACGGTCTGCTGTGATGATGCTCTCCAGGCCCACCTGGTCGAGCAGCGTGACAGATTGTGTTGAGACAAGAATCTGGGTACGCATTGCCCCGACTCTGAGCATCTCCGCAATCTGATGGATGGCGAACGGATGTAGGCCGAGCTCAGGTTCGTCGATCAGAATCACGGACGGTGGGTTGGGCTGCAAGAGAACAGTGGCGATGCAGAGAAACCTCAGCGAACCGTCAGAGAGGGTCGAAGCATCGGCGTACATATCGGAATCACGGTGGCGCCATTCCAACTTGATTGTGTCGCTGTTCGTCTCAAGGGGCTTAAGAACGAAGTCGTCGAAGAACGGCGCTACAAGGCGAAGGGCGTCTCGGATGCGGGTGATGCTTGGATCGCCCTGTTGTTGTAGGCGATAGAGGAAAGCTGCGAGATTCGATCCATCTCGGCGAAGTGTTCGGTTGTCATCCACTGATACCGGCTGCTTGACCCCGGCGCTGTCAGAAGTGTCATGGAAGTGATAGCGCTGCCAGCCTGACAAGCACTCGAGCGTCCAACTACAGACGCCCGATGGATATTCCTTCACCTCGCTGTGGATCATTGTCTCAGCGTGACCGCTGCCAAGCTGCACCGTATACGGCGTGCTGTGAAGCGTGCCCGTTCCCCATGCCGCCTCGTGTGCGAAGAAGAGGCCCCCGCCGGCAGCGCTTTCGAGAGTTGCGCTGTAACCCTGCTTGTCTTGGCCGTACTCAAGCCGGACCGTCATCGACGAAGACCGTTTGACACCGTTGTGCAGAACGCGGTCAGCTCCGCCTCGCTGGCCAACCCAGCGGCCGAGCTGTGACTCCAGAATCGCTCCGATCATGTCGAACAGCTCGAGAAAGTTGCTCTTGCCTGCCCCGTTGGGGCCGACCAGAACTGAGAGGTCTCCCACATCAATTGCGGCCGATCGAAACGAGCGAAAGTTGGACATCTCGATTTTCGTCAGTCGGTGTGGGGAGACCATGCAACAAACGTAGTTGGCCTGTGGGACACCGCCTCCACCGAGACTCGGCTCGATGCCATGGCGAGCTCACTGTGCCGATTCAGCTGGAGACAGCCTCGTGTGCCAAAAACTGAGGGTCATGCGTCCGGTGGCCGGGTCTCACCGACGAACCCGACGATGAGGGCCAGCCCGATGGTGGTGGTCACGGCGAGTGCGAAGGCGGCGCTGTTGAGCCCGAACCAC